>NZ_BAAAQS010000002.1:0-281816 GCF_039531795.1 Pedococcus bigeumensis
CACCCGCTGGTGATCATGGCCGCCCACGGCCCGGCAACCACCCCCACCGAGCTCACCGAGCTCACCACCCTCGTCGAAGGCCTGCACTTCGTCGATCCGCGGTGAGCAGGACTGCCACGCGAGCCGTCGCGCGTCGGTCACCACAACGGCTCCTGGTCCGCGTTCGCGCGGATCACGAGCCGTTGCGTGATGGTGGTCCGACCGGGTTCGTGCACTCGGAGCGCCGTTTGCGGCCTCAGGCGGATCGTCCAACCGCCGCAAGCTGGACGAGGAGGTTCAGATCCCCTGCCAAGTAGTCCACCCAGGTGCGGATTGGGCTACCTAGAGGCACGAACCGATGGCCTCGATGAGCGCCTTCCAACGTGGGTCGCCTTCGGGGCCGATGTTGCGCATCAGGCTGCAGACATACCCGAACCCGATCTGGCGCTCGGGGTCAGCGATGCCGAGCCGACCGCCGGCCCCCGTGTGCCCGAAGGTGGTCGGCCCGAACCCGGGCATGCTCGGTGAAGCCAGCTGGTAGCCGAGTCCGAAGCGGATGTCCGGCCCCGCAGTGCCGCTCTCGATGAGGGTCTCCACGTTGTCGGTGCGGGGCCGGGTCACCAGGCCCAGGGTGCGGTCATCGATCAGCCGGACTCCGTTGACGAGTCCGAGCAGGGCCGCGTACATCGTCGCAAGGGCTCGTGCGTTCGTGATCGCGCCGATCGCGGGGCGTTCTGCTCGGTAGTGCGCGCGGACCTGCTCCACGTCGGAGAAGTCCGGATCCATCGGCGGGTTCTCTGCGAGGAACGCCTGCCGCAGCGCGGCATACGATCCCGGTTCGTGGTCGCCCTCCGTGGTCGGCTCCATGGGACTGGTCTCCTCCCACCGCCCGGGCACGACCCGCGGTATGAGCTCGTCCGGCAGGCCCATCCACATGTCGACCTTCAGCGGCTCGGCGATCCAGCTCCGGACATGGTGCGCAATGGTCGTCCCGGTGGCCCGGCGCACGATCTCGTCCAGCAGTGTCCCGTAGGTGACCGGGTGGTACGCCATCGCCTTGCCCGGCTCCCACAGTGGGGTGGCGCCGGCCAGCGCTGCGGTGACGGCCTCCCCTCGATGGAGGTCAAGGCCAGTCAGTCCGGTCCCCAACGGCGGGTAGGGAAGGCCCGCGGTGTGCGCAGCCACCATGGCGACGGTGACGTCCTGCTTGCCGCCGGCTGCGAACTCCGGCCAGTACGCGGCCACCCGCTCCTCGGGGTCGAGAGCCCCTCGCTCCACCAGCATGGCCAGGACCGTGGCGGTGATGCCCTTGCTGCACGACGCGACCATCATCAGGCCGTCCGGTGGCATCGGCCGGCGATTCACCACGTCGGTTCCTGCCCAGAGGTCCACGACCTTCTCGCCCCGGTGGAAGACGGTCACCGCCGCAGCGTCCTCGCCGGGGTCGACGAAGTTTCGGTGGAAGGCGTCAGCGACCGCGCCGAAACCCTCTGCGACTCCTGGCTGATCATCACCGACCATGGACCAAACCTAGTGCGCGTGCCGAAGGTCGCGGCCTTCCTCAACCTGCGCGCGGGGGCCGGTCAGGAGCCGCGGTATGCCGCCGCCAGCCGGACGCGGAAGTCGCGCACCGCACTGCGTGATCCGTTCACAACCGTTGGAGCGACCGTCTCAGTGGTTGCTGCCGTAGTTGGTGACCACGGTTGCGGCCGTTGTCCCGTCACCGCCAGGGCTGCTCCACCGCTCCTTGAGGCATCGAGCGCACCTGACGTACGCGTTGCCGTCGCTGGTCTTTGCCAGCTCCCACCGGTGGTGCAGGTTCGTCCGGCACAGGAATGGTTTGCGTGAGGCCATCTCCTGCGCCCCCTTCCGGGCTCGGCGATACCACCAGAACCGCGTGGCTTCTGATGACCATCCTCCGCCCACAGGTGAACGCGGTCAACGAGTCGAGCGAGGACTAGCGACTGAGAATCACCGCGATCGCAAGGAAGAGGACCAGCACCCCGAGGGTCTCCAAGTGGTCGCGCACGTGGTGCGTGGGATGTTCGTCCAGGTCCAAGGGAGCCATCATGCCCAGTTTCGTTGGACCTGCTGGTGAAGGAGCAGCCATCGTGACCTCCCTGAGGATTCACGCCCGAACGTCGTATGAGGAGCGTACGGCCGCGTGGAGACATGGGGAAGTCTCGGCGCCCGTAGGCGTTTTAGGAGGTCCCATCGTGCCTGCCGGGAGGCCCGATGCTGGGCGCGGGCAGCGTTACGATCCAAGACGTGGACGCACCTGAGGTCCTCGTGGGACGGCGCAGTGCGTCGGACGCCCTGATCGAGCAGCTGGCGGCCTCGCCCGATCCTGTCCTGGCCTACAAGGCGAGCCTGCTGGCCGGCCTGGACCCCGACTCAGCGAAGGCCCGATCGATGCGGGATCGCGTGCGGAGCTCCTCGACGGCTCGGGCGTTGCTGAAGGTCTTCGAGCAGGACGCCAAGACGCTGCACCACACGTACCGCAAGTGGCAAGGCCCTCACTGGACTCTGACCTGCCTGGCCACGATCGACTACCCAGCCGGCGACGAGCTACTTCGACCCTTGGTTCGCCGGGTACACGACTGGCTGTTCTCGGACCACTTCCTCGAGCCGCCCCTCACGGCCGTTCTCCCCAGCCAGGAGGACCGAGTCCGGCACTGCGCGTCCATGGACGGCAACGCCATCTGGTACTCCGTCCGGCTGGGCCTGGAGGAGGAACGAACCCGCGAGGTGGTGGACCGGCTGATCGGCTGGCAATGGCCCGACGGTGGCTGGAACTGCGACAAGCGCCCGGGGGCCACCCACTCCTCGTTCCAGGAGTCGCTGATCCCGGCACGCGGGCTCTGGGCCTACGGGCGCGCCCACGACTACGAGCCCGCCCTCGAAGCAGCGCAGCGGGTGGCAGACCTGGTGCTGCAGCGGCGCCTGCTGTGGCACCGGTCCGACGGCAGCCTGATCGTGCCCGACTGGGCCGGCAAGCCGGGCCCCGACCGGATCCACTACCCGATCCAGTTCTTCGACGTGCTGTTTGCACTCCAGGTGATGGCCGACCTTGGCCGCCTCGGGGACCCGCGCTGTGCCGATGCGTTGGAGCTAGTGGCGTGCAAGCAGCTGCCCGACGCAGGTTTCCCGCTCGAAGCGCCGAACACGGTCACCGCTGACCACGTGGTGAGTCGCGGCAGCTACGCCGACTGGGGCCCCTCAGGCCGGCGACGCAGCAATCCACTGGTATCCCTCGCAGCCCTGGCGGTGCTCCGCGAGCCGCACGGCCAGCCGTAGACCTCGCCCGCGCCCGGTGCCCCTCCGCAAGGTCCGAGCCGAGATGGCTGGGTCGCGGGACGCGTCCCTACGCTGGTTGTCGCCCCTTGGTGCCTACCCAGGCCAGGACGTCGGTGGGCATACGACCACTCATCGCCGCGCGCAGGTGTCCCATGCCCTCGTACCAGACCACCGTGCAATCGGGGATGAGCGAAGCGGTCTCCTCCACGCTGCCACGGGAGAAGAACTGGTCCTCGTCGCCGCAGAGGATCAGGACCGGGGCTTGGATGCTCGGCAGGACGCCCCGTCCGTCGAAGGCGGCCTCGGCCTGCCCTTCGACCAAGAGGTCGCCCGCGGGGACGGCTGAGTGGGCGAACAGGCGTCCGGCGAGCGGTCCGAGGCGTCTGCGCAGGCCGGCACGGTGCGCGCCCGGGATCACGTACTCCAGGAACACCGCCCCGGCGTCGTCATCACGTCCCTCCGCCCGCGCAGTCGCCCAGCGGAGGTCCACGTCCTTGCCCCACTCCGTGATGGTTCCGGCTGACAGCGCGAGCACGACTGCCCCCACCAGTGGTGGGTGGTTGGCGGCGAGGTACTGGGCGATGATGCCCCCGTAGGACTCCCCGACGACCAGGTCGACCTGCCCACCCAGCATCTGCGTGATGAACACCGCGTAGTCATCCGCCATGTCGGCGATGGTGTGCCCGGCAGGCATGTTCCGTCGGCGGGTGACGTTCCACACGGTGTACCCGGCGCGCACGAACGCCTTGTGCTGGGCCGACATCACCTTCGCCATCAGCCCGGACGGGATCTCGCTGCCAGGGCCGCCCCCGATGAACAAGAGGGTCTTGTCCCCGTCGCCGAGCCGCGCGTACTCCATCCCGTTGGCCGACGTCCCGGTCACCCACTCCGTAGCCGCTTGACGCTGTGCCTGTGCCCGTGCCCGTGCCCGTGCCCGCACCGTGACCGCAACAGCGGCGCCGACAGCAGCTGCCGCGACCGCAGCCGAAGCAACGGCTGACCTCTTGCTCGATGGTGCTCTCATGGCTTCACCTCTATGCGGGTTTCGGTTCAGCCTCCAGAGTCGAACGTCCCCAGCGTCACCGCCAGCCTGAGAGCCGCCAGCCTGAGAGCCGCCAGTTGCGAGAGCTGCCAGCTGCGAGAGCCGTTGGTCAGGAGTCTGGGGCGGGCGTTGACTGGGTGATGAAGTCGTAGCGCTCAGCGAGCTCGACCGGGTGGCCCGCGGTGCTCAGGGTCACGCGTGGCCCGAGCCATGGACCGCTGCACGGCTGTCCGCCTGGAGGGCCGAAAGCATGGCCGGGAATCCGTTCTTTCGGGGGGGTCAACGCGAGTCCGCGGGCTGATGTGCCCGGCCAGTGAGCTCAGTCATCGTGGTCGCACCGATCATCCGACTGACGCGAAGGACCCACGACATGGCAACCCAGAGACCAGCGCTCACCGCGCTGAAGGACCCGCAGGTCCCCGTGCAGGCGAAGCTCGCCGCAGCGTGGACCAGCTTCATGTTCCTCTACATCTACGTCGACTACCTCCACCTGTACAAGCCCGGCGTTGTCGACGACATCCTGAAGGGCGTCGTCTGGGAGTTCCAGATCAGCCAGACCTTCGCGGTGAGTGCGCTCGCGAGCGTGGCGATCCCGACCTTCATGATCCTGCTCTCCACGACGCTGCCCGCCCGCGCGAACCGCACGGTCAACCTCGTGGTGGCCTCCCTCTACATCCCGTACTCGGCGTTCAACCTGGCCGGCGGGTCCTGGTTGTACTACTACGGTCTCGGCCTCGTGCTCGAAGTGGTCATCCTCGCGTTCATCCTGCGCTCTGCGTGGGCCTGGCCCCGCACGCCATCGGCGTCGATGCCAGAGCACGGCGCACCTCATCGGTCGCCGGTCCGGACGGGACGCCAGACCCATGTCGGGCCGCCCCCGATGGCTGGCGATCGGGTCGTTCCTTCGGCGGGTGCGCCGACGAGTGCCGATCCCTACCCTTGAGCAGTGACTGCTGCCTGGCGCTCCATCTGGCGTGAGCCACGGCCTGGCCACCGCTCGCCAGTGGGTCGGCTCGACTGGCTGCTCGTCGGAGTGTTCGAAGCCGCCGCGCTGGTGGAGGGCATCGCCCGCCCGGGCCTGAGCTGGCGGCCGTTCGTCACCGCGCTCGCCCTGGCCCTGATGCCCGTCCTCCTCTGGCGCCGGAGTCGTCCACTGCTGGCCTGCGTGGTCGGCTTCGGCGTCGCCGGGATGCTTTCGGTCCTCCAGCTGTCCACCCGGAGCGCAGACCTTGGCCTCTACTCCATGATGGCCGTCCTGATCCTGCTCTACTCCCTGGTGCGTTGGGGATCGGGGCGAGAGGTCGTCATCGGGATGCTGTTCGTCATGGCGGTCGTCCTGCTGGGCATGTACGTCGCCTCGGCGGGCTTGGCCGACGTCGTGGGCGGGAGCCTGTTCCTGCTGCTCTTCGTCGCCCTCGCGGCAGTGTTCCGCTACCGCGCCGACCTCTGGCAGCGCCACCAGCTCGAGGTCCGCAACCAGGAGCGCCTGTCCTTGGCGCGCGAGCTGCACGACACCGTGGCCCACCATGTCTCCGCCATCGCGGTGCAGGCGCAAGCCGGCGGTGTGGTTGTTGGCACGGAGCCCAAGCGGGCGGCCGAGATCCTCGCCGCGATCGAGGCCGAGGCGTCGCGCACCTTGGCGGAGATGAGGGGCATGGTGCGCGTGCTCCGCGAGGACGGCTGGGACGCCTACGCACCCCAGCCGGGCGTCGCGAGCCTGTCAGCGCTGGCGCGCACTGACGCGAGCCCTGCGGTCGAGGTCTCGCTCGCGGGGTCCTTGACGCACTTGCCTCGCGCGGTCGACGCCGCGATCTACCGGCTCGCGCAGGAGGCCCTGACCAACGCCATCCGGCATGCGCGGAACGCGTCCCGCGTCTGCATCGACGTGCGCCGCGTTGGCGACGTGGTCAGGCTGCGTGTCGCCGATGATGGGCTGACCCATCCCGGCCAGGGGGCCGAGCCTGGCTTCGGTCTGACCGGCATGGCCGAGCGTGCCCAGCTCCTCGGCGGGTTCCTCTCCGCCGGACCCGGGAGCGAGGGTGGCTGGGTGGTCGAAGCCGTGCTCCCAGCCGGTGGACCGACGTGACCATCCGCGTGGTGGTGGCCGACGACCAGGACCTGGTCAGGGCCGGGCTCGTGATGATCCTGAACGCCCAACCCGACCTCGAGGTCGTGGGTGAGGCAGCTGACGGGCCGGGTGCGCTCGACGTGGCGACCCGGCTGCGTCCCGATGTCCTGCTCGTCGACATCCGGATGCCGGGGCTCGATGGCGTGGAGGTGACGCGGCGCCTGGCCGGGCCAGGCGTTGCCGACCCGATGGCGGTCGTGGTCATCACGACCTTCGATCTCGACGAGTACATCCTCGGCGCCCTTCGTGCAGGTGCTCGCGGGTTCCTGCTCAAGGACGCCGGCCCGGCACTACTCGTCCAGGCCATCCACGCCGCAGCCAACGGCGACGCACTGGTCGCCCCCAATGTCACCCGGCGGCTGTTGGAGACCTTCGTCGACCGAGCCCCGGAACCGGTGACCCAACCCGTCGAGCCGCTCACCGAGCGCGAGGAGGAGGTGCTCCTGCTGGTCGCCCGGGGCCGCACCAATGCCGAGATCGCCGCTGAGCTCTTCATCGGCTTGAGCACGGTCAAGAGCCACGTGGCCTCGTTGATGGCCAAGCTCGCGGTCCGCAACCGCGTCGAGATCGCCATCTGGGCCTACCACACCAGACGCGTGTGACCCGGCCAGGTGTATGCCGCCGCGTCAGCCCGGTGAGCGCCCGAAGATCGGCATCGCCTTGCGCGAGGACGCGTGGGCGTGCAGAAACGCGCTCACGCCAGGCGCGAGCACCAGGGTGCCTGCGGCGGCCTACGCCTGCACCAAGGTGACCGGCATCGACGAGTCCGCGGGCAGGTCGAGCTCGGACGGCGCGCGTCCCTTGAGCACCATCTGCGCGCCGAGCGAGGCGACCATCGCCCCGTTGTCGGTGCACAGCCCGGGCCGCGGCACGCGCAGGGTGATGCCCGCGGCGTCACAGCGCTCCTGCGCCATCGCCCGCAGCCGGCTGTTGGCAGCGACGCCACCGCCGATCTGCAGGTTCATCACGCCGTGCTCCTTGCAGGCCAGGACGGCCTTGCGGGTGAGCACGTCGGTGACTGCCTCCTGGAACGACGCGGCGACGTCGGCGACCGGCACGGGCTCCCCGGCCGCCTCGCGCGCCTGCACCCAGCGCGCCACTGCGGTCTTGAGCCCGGAGAACGAGAAGTCGAACCGGTAGCGCTCCATGTCACGCCCGGTCGTGAGTCCCCGCGGGAAGTCGATGGCGACCCGGTCACCCTCACGGGCCATCCGGTCGATGTGCGGCCCGCCGGGGAACGGCAGCCCCAGCACCCGGGCGACCTTGTCGAAGGCCTCCCCCGCCGCGTCGTCGATCGTCGACCCGAGCGACTGGATGTCGTCGGTGACGTCGGGCACGAGCAACAGCGACGAGTGGCCCCCGGAGACGAGCATCGCCAGCGTCGGCTCGGGCAGCGGTCCGTGCTCGACGATGTCGACGGCGACGTGCGACGCGAGGTGGTTCACGCCATACAGGGGCACGCCGAGGGCGACCGCCAGCGACTTGGCTGCCGCCACCCCCACCATCAGCGCGCCGGCCAGCCCGGGCCCGGACGTCACGGCGATCGCGTCGAGGTCCGAGAGCTTCACCCCGGCCTCTCGCGTGGCGCGCTCGATGGTCGGCACCATGGCCTCGAGGTGCGCGCGGCTGGCCACCTCGGGCACCACACCACCAAACCGAGCATGCTCGTCGACGCTGCTCGCGATCGCGTCGACCAGCAACGTCTCGCCACGCACGATCCCGACGCCGGTCTCGTCGCACGACGTCTCGAGACCTAGCACGAGCGGTTGGTCCCCGCGCCTGGGTGTCGCGCTCACGACGCCTCCTCCTGCAGGGTCAGCCGCATCACGTGGGCATCCACGTCACCCGGCTGGTAGTAGCGTCGCCGGACCGTCAAGGTCTCGAAACCCCTTGTCTCATAGAGCTTTCGCGCCGGAGCGTTGTCCGCCCGCACCTCGAGCATGAGGTATGCCGCGTGGTCGGCGACCGCGCGACCGACCAGCTCCTCGAGGAGCCGGCGGCCGAGGCCACGCCCCTGTTGGCTGGGCGCCACCGCCATGGTCATGACGTCGGCGACCTCACCGCCGAGGTCGACCCCGCCGTATCCGGCGACCGTGCCGTCGGGCTCCTGCGCGACGACGTACGAGCGCCGGGGACGGGCGGCCAGCTCGGCCCACAACGACGCGGGCGTCCAGGCGTCGTCGGGGAAGAGCTCCGTCTCGAGCGCGACGACGTCGTCGATGTCGGTCCAGTGCAGGTCGCGCAGGGTCGTCGTCACGGCTTGGCCCGTTCCGCCGTCGTGAGGGCATCGGGCCGTCGCAGGTAGAGCGGCTCCACCGGCAGGTCGACCCCCGCGTCGAGCCGTTGCAGCGCAACGACGCACAGCACCCCGGCCGACACGTCGAGGACGTCGACCGGCTGCGGGAAGAGCTCGGGATAGAGCACCGGGCCACGACCCGCGGTGGGCAGCGACCGGACCTCGTCGGGCAGGTCCGCCGGGCGGGCGACCGCCGGGTCGGTGAGCCGCACGGCCCGGTCCTGCTCGGGACGGTCGGGGTCGACCCGGTAGCGGGCCCAGTAGACCTCCTTGCGCCGCGCGTCGGTCGCCACCAGGAACTCGCCCTCGCGGACCTGCTCCACCGCCTGCTGCGCGAGGGCGTCGAGGCTGCACACGCCGTGGACGGGCACCCCGCGGGCGTGCGCGAAGACCAGCCCGCTGACGATGCCGACCCGCAGGCCGGTGAAGGGGCCCGGGCCGTTGCCCACGACCACGTCGGTGACGTCAGCCGGGGTGACTCCAGCCCTGCCCAGCAGGTCGTGGATGAGAGGTGCGACGCTCTCGGTGTGGCCGCGGGGGTCATCGGACCCGCCGAGGGCCCAGTCAGGGCCGGCCGAGACGGCGACGCTCACCGACGTGGACGTGTCGATGGCCAGGACGACGCGGCTCATGCCAGGACCTCCAGTGCGGACAGGTCGGCGTCGGCCCACCGCCGGCCATGGGTCTGGACGCTGGCCCGTCGGGTGTCCTCGCCCACCAAGGTGACCTCGAGCCGGTCGTCGGCGAGGTCCTCCACGAGCCCGTGTCCCCACTCGACCACGGTCACCGACTCCTCCAGGGACGCGTCGAGGTCGAGGTCGTCGAGCTCGGCGAACCCGCCGAGGCGGTAGGCGTCGACGTGCACGAGCGCCGGGCCGCCCACCACCGACGGGTGGACCCGCGCGATCACGAAGGTCGGTGAGGTGATCGGGCCGCGCACCCCCACGCCCTCGGCCAGGCCCTGCGTCAGGGTCGTCTTGCCGGCTCCGAGCCCACCGGTCAGCACCACGAGGTCGCCGGCCGACAGCAGGCGACCCAAGCGGGCGCCCCAGGCCCGGGTGTCCTCCGCGGTGGGGAGGTCTGGACTGGTCAGGTCAGGCACGGCCTTCTCCGCGCCGAGCCCTGGCGACCTTGCGCCGCTTGGCGAGGTCGGTGACCGTGCGCCGGACCCGCGGCTTGCGGTCGACCTTGACGCCCTCGGCCGCGGCTCGCATGCCCCGGTCGATCAGGCCCTCGAACTGCTCGTTGAGCACCTCGGGGTGCTCCAGCATGATGATGTGCCCGGCTTCCTCGATCACCACGTGCTCGGCGCCCGGCACGAGCCGGACGATCTCCTCGCTGTGGTCGGGCGGGGTCAGCACGTCGTGGACGCCGTTGAGCACCAACACCTCCACGCCGTGGAAGTGCACCAGCGCGTCGCGCTTGTCGTGCTGGTCGAAGGTCGGCAGGAAGTCGGCCATCACGTCGAGCGGGGTGCCGAAGATCATGTCGCCGGTGAGCCGGACCGCGGCCGGCGGCACGGGCGAGGCGAAGCTCCAGCGCTCGACGAGGAACTCCTCGATGTCGCGGCCGGCTCGCAGGGCCGTCCGCACCAGTCCCGGGCGGGACGAGAGCCGGTCGAGCACCGAGGGGCCGAACCGGCCGACGAGCTTGCCGAAGTACTGCCCGAAGCCGAGCGACACCAGCTGCGCGCCACCCGCGCTGGTGGCCACGAAGGCGGTGGCGACCACGCGGTCGCGCACCAGGTCGGGGTGCTGGTCGGCGAGCGCCATCGTCGTCATGCCGCCCATCGAGTGCCCGATGAGCACGAGCTGTCCGTCTGGGGCGGCCTCCTCGATCACGCGGTGGAGGTCGCGGCCGAGCTGGTCGATGTCGCAGGACTCCTCGCTCCCCCGCCCCGAGCGACCGTGGCCGCGCTGGTCCCAGGTCACCACCCGGAAGCCGTCACGGACCAGCGCCTTGCGCTGCAGGACCCAGCTCTCGAGGCTGAGGCAGAACCCGTGGGAGAAGACGACCGTCGGCTTGTCACCCGAGGACGTGTCGCCGGCGGGCTCGTCGATCTCCACGTGCAGGGGAACGCCGTCGTCCGCGACGACCACGAACTCCTTGTCGGGCGTGTGGGAGTAGGCCCCGGCCGGCGCGAGGACCGAGAGCCGGGCGTGCCGCTCCTTGCTGACCCGTCCTGCCGCGATGCCTGCGGCGGTGGCCACCCCAGCGGCGGCGAGCCCGATGCCGAGGCCGGCGATGCTGCGGTTGGTGGGGCTCACTGCTCGCCCCCGAGGTAGATCCGCGACACCCTCGCACCCACTCGCGTGACGATCTCGTAGTTGATGGTGTCGATGGCCGCCGCCCAGTCCTGCGCGGTGGGCTCACCAGCGGCCCCGACGCCGAAGAGCACCAACTCGTCGCCGGCCACGGCCGCGGAGTCCGCGCCGAGGTCGAGCACGAACTGGTCCATGCAGACCCGGCCTGCCACGGCATACCGACGACCGCCCACCTGCACCGGCCCGACGTTGGTCGCATGCCGCGGCACTCCGTCGCTGTAACCCATCGGCACGAGGCCGAGCTTGGTGGGCTCCTTGGTGGTGTAGACGTGACCGTAGGAAATGCCTTGTCCCGCAGGTGAATCCTTGACGCTGGAGAGTCGCGAGAGCAGTCGCATCGCCTCGCGCAGCCCGAAGTCCTCGGGAGCCCCCAGGTCGGGGACGGGCGACAACCCGTAGACGGAGACTCCCGGTCGGACCAGGTCGTAGTGCGCCGACGGGTTGGTGAGCGTGGCCGCGGAGTTGGCGAGGTGGCGCACCTTCGGCTCGACACCCGCCCGCGCCGCCTGCTCGAGGATGCCCTCGAAGCGCTCCTGCTGCGCGCGCACCGTGGGGTGCTGCGGCGCGTCTGCGTAGGCGAAGTGGCTGAACAGCCCGACGACCTCGACCGAGCCGTCGGCCTGTGCCGCGGCCAGCCGCGTGAGCAGGGTCGCGAGGTCGTCGTCCCACGCGCCGTTGCGCCCCAGCCCGGTGTCGACCTTGAGGTGGACCCGCGCAGTGCGTCCCGTCGCGGCGGCCCCCGCGAGCACCTGGTCGAGCGACCACGTCGTCGAGACGCCGAGGTCGATGCCGAGCTCGAGGGCCTGGGCGAAGTCCTGGCCCGGCACGTGCAGCCACGACAGGAGCGGCGCCGCCACCCCGGCTCGTCGCAGCTCGACGGCCTCGGGCAGCTGGGCGACGCCCAGCCAGGTGGCGCCACCGCGCAGGGCGGCCTGCGCACTCGGCACCAGGCCGTGGCCGTAGGCGTCGGCCTTGACGACGGCCATCACCTCGGCGCTGCCAGCCCGCTCCTTGAGCGCGGCGACGTTGCTGCTGATGGCGGACAGGTCCACCTGCGCACACGCGGGCAGCCCCGGCGGGGCCGGGGCTGGGGTGGTGCTGTTCGGGGCGGTGCTCATCGTCGTCCAGTCTTTCACGAGCGCATCGCTCAGCGAGCGAGCAGGTGGGCCACAGCCGGCGGTATGCCGTGCGCCACGGCCAGGGCGCGCACCGGGCCACCCGGGTTGGCCAGGTCGGGAGCGACCCCGTGCACGAGGGCGCCGAGGCTGCCGGCGTCGAGCGGCCCCAGCCCGCCCGCGAGCAGCGCCCCGCAGACACCGGCGAGCACGTCTCCCGCACCGGCGGTCGCGAGCCAGGGCGGCGCGTCGTTCTGCGAGCGCACCGGTCGCCCGTCGTCGGTCGGGGGGACGACGAGGGTGGTCGCGCCCTTGAGCAGGACGGTGGCGCCGGTGAGGTCGGCGGCCCGCCGGGCGTGGCCGACCGGGTCGCCCTGCACGGACTCCCGACTGGTCTCGTCGCCGGTCAGCCTCGTCAGGAGCCGGGCCAGCTCACCGGCGTGGGGGGTCAGCAGGGTCGGTCCGCCGCGCGGTCCGTCGACCAGGTCGAGGCCTCCGGCGTCGACCAGCACCGGCAGGTCGGAGGCGAGCGCGGCGCGAGCGACGTCGAGCTGGGCCTTGGCACCCTTGGCGCGGGACGCGGTGTCGAGGCCGGGCCCGACGACCCAGGCCTGCACCCTGCCCTCGCCGTGGACGGCCTCGGGGACGGCCGCACGCAGCAGCGCGGTGGGCGTGGGGGTGCCGACGTAGCGGAGCATGCCCACCCCTGCCCCCACCGCAGCGGTGCAGCACAGCAGGGCCGCTCCGGTGTAGCTCTCGCCGCCGGCCACGACCCCGAGGACACCGCGCGAGTACTTGTCGTCACCGGCTCCCGGCACGGGCCACAGGGCTGAGACGTCGGCGAAGTCGAGCCGTTCCACGTCGGGGAGCCCGTCGGGCGCGATCCCGATGTCGATGATGGTGAGTCGGCCGACGGCCGCCTCGCTCGCGGGCAGCAGGTGCACCGGCTTGGCCACTCCGAACGTCACCGTCTCGTCGGCGAAGACGCCGTCCTGGACGGCCACCCGCCCGGCCGGGTCCTGGCCCGACGGCAGGTCGACCGC
The DNA here is from genome assembly GCF_039531795.1 of Pedococcus bigeumensis. Lineage (NCBI taxonomy): Bacteria > Bacillati > Actinomycetota > Actinomycetes > Micrococcales > Intrasporangiaceae > Pedococcus > Pedococcus bigeumensis. Next base: position 13,225 of record NZ_BAAAQS010000002.1, read on the forward strand.
GACGACGTAGGCCGTCTCGGGGATGGCGTCGACCCATGCCTGGGCCGGCTCGGGCAGGCCGGGCCGCCCACCGATCCCCAGCACGCCGTCGACGACCAGGTCGGCCGCCGCCAGGGCGCCCTGCCAGTCGCCCTCGGGTGGCACCACGGCCACGCCGTCAGCGCCCCACGAGGCTGCGTCACCGATGGCCAGCGGCCAGTCTCCCTGCAACGCAACGCAGTCGAAGCCGTCAGCGGACAGCTGCACCGCGGCATACAAGGCGTCTGCGCCGTTGTTGCCGGCGCCGGCGAGCACGACGACCCGGCTGCCACCTGACTCCCGGAGGCGGGCCCGGCACACCTCGGCGAGGCCTTCGGCCGCTCGGGCCATCAGCTCGCCCTCGGCGAGGCCGGCCATCACCTGCTCCTCGGCGGTGCGGACGCGTTGCGCGGACCAGGCGCGGAGCACCGGTCAGCCCTCAGCGATCACGACGGCCGAGGCGATCCCGGCGTCGTGGGACAGGGAGATGTGCATCGCGTGCACTCCCAGCGCCTCGGCCCTGGCCTCGACCGTGCCGGTGATCTGGAGGTGCGGGCGGCCGTCGTCGCCGCGGCGCACGGTGGCGTCCTGCCAGTGCAGCCCGACCGGCGCGCCGAGCGCCTTGGCGAGGGCCTCCTTGGCGGCGAACCGGGCGGCGAGGGAGTTCAGCGGCAGCGACCTCTCCTCGTCGGTGAACAGGCGCTCGAGCAGGCCGGGGGTCCGTTCGAGGGACTCTCCGAAGCGCTCCACGTCGACCACGTCGATCCCGACCCCGACGATCACCGGATGTCCGCGGTCACTCGACGGTGACGCTCTTGGCCAGGTTGCGCGGCTGGTCGACGTCGAGGCCCTTGGCCGTGGACAGGTGCAGCGCGAAGACCTGGAGCGGCACGACCGTCAGCAGCGGGGCGAGCAGCGGGGAGGTCGCAGGCACCCGGATGACCTCGTCGGCGAAGGGCAGCACGTCCTCGTCGCCGTCCTCGGCCACCACGATCGTGCGGGCGCCACGGGCCCGGATCTCCTGGATGTTGGAGACGACCTTCTTGTGCAGCTCGTGCGGGGTGCCGGGGCCGGGCACGATGATGAAGACCGGCTGGCCGGCGTCGATGAGCGCGATCGGCCCGTGCTTGAGCTCGCCCGCGGCGAACCCCTCGGCGTGGATGTAGGCGAGCTCCTTGAGCTTGAGCGCGCCCTCCATGGCGACCGGGTAGCCGACGTTGCGACCGAGGAAGAGCACCGAGCGGGTGTCGGCCATGAACCGGGCGATCTCCTTGACCCGGTCCATCCGGCCGAGCAGCTCCTCGAGCTTCGCCGGGATCTCGTGCAGCTCCTTCATCACCGACTGCGCGTCGTCGGCGAAGGTGCCACCGCGCAGCTGGGCGAGGTAGAGGCCGAGGATGTAGCAGGCCGTGATCTGGGCCAGGAACGCCTTGGTCGACGCGACCGCGATCTCGGGGCCGGCGTGCGTGTAGAGCACGGCGTCGGACTCGCGCGGGATGGTCGAGCCGTGGGTGTTGCAGATGCTCAGCGTGAGGGCGCCCAGCTCGTGGGCGTGCTTGACGGCCATCAGCGTGTCCATCGTCTCGCCGGACTGGCTGATCGAGACGACCAGCGTGCGCTCGGTGGCGATCGGGTCGCTGTAACGGAACTCGTGGGCCAGCGCCACCTCGACCGGGATCCGGGTCCAGTGCTCGATCGCGTACTTGGCGACCATGCCCGCGTAGGCCGCGGTGCCGCACGCCACGATGATGATGCGGTCGACGTTGCGGAGCTGGTCCTCGGTGATCGACATGTCGTCGAGCACCAGCCGTCCGTCGACGTCGGTGCGACCCAGCAGGGTGTCGCCGACCGCGTGCGGCTGGTCGTAGATCTCCTTCTCCATGAAGGTCGGGTAGCCGCCCTTCTCGGCCGCGGCGGCGTCCCAGGTCACCTCGTAGTGCTTGCCCTCGGCCGGGCTGCCGTCGAAGTTGATGACCGTGTAGGAGTCGGGCGTGATCGTGACGATCTGGTCCTGGCCGAGCTCGAGCGCGTGGCGGGTGTGGCCGATGAAGGCCGCGACGTCGGAGCCGAGGAAGTTCTCGCCCTCGCCCAGGCCGACCACGAGGGGGCTGTTGCGGCGGGCGCCGACGACCACGCCGGGGCTGTCGGCGTGGACGGCCAGCAGGGTGAACGCGCCCTCGAGGCGGTTCACGACGTTCTGCATGGCCTGGGTGAGGTCGCCGGTCGCCTCGTACTCGCGGGCGACGAGGTGGGCAGCCACCTCGGTGTCGGTCTCGCTCGTGAAGGAGGCACCGTCGGCCAGCAGGGCGTTCTTCAGCTGGTGGAAGTTCTCGATGATGCCGTTGTGGATGAGCGCGAGCTTGCCGTCCGCGCCGGCCCGGTGCGGGTGGGCGTTCTGGTCGGTGGGGCCGCCGTGGGTGGCCCACCGGGTGTGGCCGATGCCGGTGGTCGACCCCGGCAGGTGGTGGGCGTCGAGCGCCTCCTCGAGGTTGACCAGCTTGCCGGCGCGCTTCTCGCTCGCGACACCGTCCCTGGTCACCAGCGCGACCCCTGCGGAGTCGTACCCGCGGTACTCGAGGCGGGCCAGGCCCTCCATGACGACGTCCAGGGCTTTGCCATCGGCGTTCGGGCCGACGTATCCGACGATTCCGCACATGGGACGCAGCCTAACCGTCGACCGGTCCGAGGACGGCATCAGAGGGCGAGCGGGCGCGTGAGCAAGAATGGCGCCCGTGAGCCACCCCGCGAACGGCAACGGCGCCCTCCCCTCGCCCTACGTCGAGCTGGACCGAGCCGCCTGGGCCCGCCTGCGGGAGAACCAGCCGCTCAGCCTCGACGCCGCCGATCTCGCCCGGCTCCAGGGGCTCGGCGAGCGGATCGACCTGACCGAGGTCGAGGAGGTCTACCTCCCGCTGTCCCGGCTGCTCAACTTCTACGTGGCCGCGACGGCCGGGCTGCACCGCATCACCGGCGACTTCCTGGGCGAGAGCCCGGCCAAGACCCCCTTCGTGATCGGCGTGGCCGGCTCGGTGGCGGTCGGCAAGTCCACCACCGCGCGGCTGCTCAAGGAGCTGCTGTCCCGGTGGCCCGGCACTCCCGAGGTCGAGCTGGTCACGACTGACGGGTTCCTCTACCCCAACGCCGAGCTCGAGCGCCGCAACCTGTTGCAGCGCAAGGGCTTTCCGGAGTCCTACAACCGGCGGGCGTTGCTGCGCTTCGTGGCCGAGGTGAAGTCCGGCGTGGCCGAGGTGAGCGCCCCGGTCTACTCGCACCTCACCTACGACATCGTCCCCGACGAGCAGATCGTGGTCCGCCAGCCCGACGTGCTCATCGTCGAGGGCCTCAACGTGCTCCAGGCCCCGCGGCTCCAGGAAGACGGTCGCAGCGGCCTCGCGGTCAGCGACTTCTTCGACTTCTCGGTCTACGTCGACGCCCACCTCGACGACATCCGCCAGTGGTACGTCGACCGCTTCCTGCGCCTGCGCGAGACCGCCTTCGCCGACCCCCACTCCTACTTCCACCGCTATGCGGTGCTGTCCGACGAGGAGGCCCGCGAGACGGCCGCCCGGATCTGGCGCGAGATCAACGAGGTCAACCTGCGTGAGAACGTCCTGCCCACCCGCAGCAGGGCCACCCTGGTGCTCGCGAAGGGCAAGGACCACAGCGTCAGACGGATCAGGCTCCGCAAGCTCTGACCGGGCGCGGGCCGCCTGGCCGGCCACGCGGCATACCCCGCCTGTCACCCCTTTGCGGGTGGGAACAGCGCATGATGGGCGTATGCCGTCTGCTTCCGACCGCGAGCACCCGACCGTCCCAGCCACCCGCACCGAGCACGACTCGATGGGAGACGTGGAGGTGCCGGTCGACGCCCTCTGGGGCGCCCAGACCGCCCGGGCCGTCGAGAACTTCCCGATCTCCGGCCAGCCGGTGCCGGTCGGCGTCGTGCACGCCCTGGCCCTGCTCAAGGCGGCCGCCGCCGAGGTGAACGCCGAGCTTGGCGTGTTGCAGGAGGCGATGGCCGCCGCCGTGGCCGCCGCTGCGACCGAGGTCGCCGAGGGCCGCCACGACGACCAGTTCCCGATCGACGTCTTCCAGACCGGCTCGGGGACCTCGACCAACATGAACGTCAACGAGGTGGTCGCTCGGATCGCCCACCTCGCGACCCACCAGGCCGTCCACCCCAACGACCACGTGAACGCCGGCCAGTCGAGCAACGACACCTTCCCCAGCGCGCTGCGGATCGCCGCCACCCTCGCCGTGCACCGAGACCTGGCGCCGAGCCTGCTCCACCTCGCCGAGGCCCTGCGCGCCAAGGAGACCGAGTTCGTCGACGTCGTCAAGGCGGGGCGCACCCACCTCATGGATGCCGTGCCCGTGACGCTGGGCCAGGAGTTCGGCGGTTACGCGCGGCAGGTGGAGCTCGGGGCCGAGCGGGTGCTGGCCGCCGCCCGGGCCACGGCGGAGCTGCCACTCGGCGGGACGGCAGCAGGCACTGGCCTCAACGCCGCCCCCGGCTTCGCGGCAGCCGTCATCGACCGCGTGAGCACCCGCACCGGGGTGGGCTTCCGCGAGGCGGCCGACCACTTCGAGGCGCAGTCCGCCCAGGACGCGGTCGTCGAGCTCAGCGGGGCCATCAAGGTCGTGGCCGTGAGCCTCACGAAGATCTGCAACGACCTGCGCTGGATGTCGTCCGGGCCCCGGTCGGGGCTGGGCGAGATCCACCTGCCCGACCTCCAGCCCGGGTCGAGCATCATGCCCGGCAAGGTGAACCCGGTCCTGCCCGAGGCCACCCTCATGGTCTGCGCCCAGGTGATCGGCAACGACACGGCCATCACGGTGGCCGGGGCGTCAGGCGCGTTCGAGCTCAACGTGATGCTGCCCGTGATGGCCCGCAACATCCTCGAGTCGGCGACGCTGCTGTCGACGGCCACCCGGCTGCTGGCCGACCGGTGCGTGGCCGGCATCGAGGCCGACGCCGAGCGGTCCCGGGAGCTGGCCGAGGGGTCGCCGTCGATCGTCACGCCGCTCAACCGCTACATCGGCTACGAGGCGGCAGCGGCCGTGGCGAAGCAGTCGATCAAGGAGCGTCGCCCGATCCGCGAGGTCGTCATCGAGCGTGGGCACGTCGCCAGCGGCGAGCTCACCGAGCAGCAGCTCGACGAGGCGCTCGACGTGCTGGCGATGACCCGCCCGCCCCGCTGACCCCACGGCGCGCGCGCACCACATCAGCAGACTGCCGCGTGCGCGCCCCCGTCAGGGGCGCGCACGCGGCAGTCTGTTGACGAAGGTGGTGGGGCTCAGTACCAGTGCGGGGAGCGGCTCTGCCACGCGCTCCAGGCGCCGCACGGGGTGCCGTAGGAGCTCCGGATGTACTGCAGGCCCCAGCGGATCTGCGTCACCGGGTTGGTGCGCCAGTCGGAGGCGACCGTGGCCATCTTCGAGCCGGGTAGCGACTGCGGGATGCCGTAGGCGCCGGAGGAGGAGTTCTCGGCCGTGTAGCGCCAGCCGCTCTCGCCCATCCAGAGGTTGTCGAGGCAGCTCCACTGGCCCTCGCCGAACCCGAACTCGGGCAGCAGCGCCTGGGCGGCGGCGCGCGGGTCGGCCTGGGCGTTGGCCAGGATGGCCTGCTTCTTGGCGGCCAGGGCCTTGCGGGCCTTCTCGCGGGCGACCTTCTGCGCAGCCTCACGGCGGGCCTTGGCGGCGGCCTGGGCCGCGGCGACGGCAGCGACGCGGTCCTTCTCCTGCGCGGCGGCGATGCTGGCGTTGGTGTTGTTGCGGTCGGCGGCCAGACGAGCGGTGTCCTCGATCTGGGCGTCCGCGAGCTCGTTCGCCTGGGCGATCGCCTCGGTGCTCACCGTGAAGGCGGCGGCGCCGGTCTGCCGCTGGTCGGCGGCCTGGTAGCCGGCGGCGGTGGTCGCGATGACCGCGAGGAGCACGCTGGAGGTGACAGCGGGGCGACGGATCGCCTTGGTCAGACCGGAGGAGCGAGAGGCTTTCCTGCCGTGGGACGACGCATGGCGGTGCCGTCCCTGGTAGGGCTGACTCATACGGGTTCCTCCAAAGGAAAGGCCACCTCGCGTGTGGTGGCCTCAATCGGTGCCGGGGGGTGTATTTGGGTGTATCTCGCCGAAGTCGCCCAACAGGCTCGAAAACAGCCCAACAGAACAGCGTCCCGGCACGTTATGAAACCGAGACCTTACCCGACCGGGTGACGCGAACTGAAATCGTCCTGGCGTTTCTGTGGCTGCTGTGACGGATGTGACCCCAGAGTCATCCTTTCGGCTGAGGCGCCGCCGCGATCCAGGGGGAAAATGCCGCGCTTCCCCACTGGAGCACGGCGGCCGCCGTCGGCCGCCGAACTCCGGGCCACCCGTCGAGGGTGCGTCAGACCTCCAGGCCCTCCAGCAGGTCGGTCACCAGCGCCGCGATCGGGCTGCGCTCGCTGCGGGTGAGCGTGACGTGGGCGAACAGCGGATGGCCCTTGAGCGCCTCGATCACCGCTGCGACACCGTCGTGCCGCCCCACCCGGAGGTTGTCGCGCTGCGCCACGTCATGGGTCAGCACGACCCGCGAGTTCTGGCCCACCCGTGACAGCACGGTCAGCAGCACGTTGCGCTCGAGGCTCTGGGCCTCGTCGACGATGACGAACGCGTCGTGCAGGGAGCGGCCCCGGATGTGGGTCAGGGGCAGGACCTCGAGCATCCCTCGGTCCATGATCTCCTCGACCACCTCGTGCGACACCAGCGCGCCGAGGGTGTCGAAGACCGCCTGGGCCCACGGGCCCATCTTCTCGGACTCGCTGCCCGGGAGGTAGCCCAGCTCCTGGCCGCCAACGGCATACAGGGGGCGGAAGACCACGACCTTGCGCTGCTGGCGACGCTCCATCACCGCCTCGAGGCCGGCGCACAACGCGAGCGCCGACTTGCCGGTGCCTGCCCGCCCGCCGAGCGACACGATGCCCACGTCGGGGTCGAGCAGGATGTCGAGCGCGATCCGCTGCTCGGCGCTGCGACCGTGCAGGCCGAACGCGTCGCGGTCACCGCGGACCTGTCGGATCTGCTTGTCGGCGCCGACCCGCCCCAGACCGCTTCCCCGCGGCGAGAGCAGGACCAACCCGGTGTGGCACGGCATCTCGGCCGCCGTCTCGTGCTCGATCCGCCCGTGCTCGTAGAGGGAGTCCATCTCCTCGACCGTGACGTCGAGCTCGGCCATCCCGGTCCACCCGCTGTCGATCGCGAGCTCCGCGCGGTACTCCTCGGCCTCCAGGCCGACCGCCGACGCCTTGACCCGCATCGGGAGGTCCTTGCTGACCACCGTCACGGCGAAGCCCTCGTCGGACAGGTTCTTGGCGACCGACAGGATGCGGGTGTCGTTGTCCCCCAGTCGGAACCCGGCCGGCAGCGAGCTCGGGTCGGTGTGGTTGAGCTCGACGCGCAGCGTGCCGCCGTCGTCGCCCACGGCGACCGGCGCATCGAGCCGGCCCTCGCTCATCCGCAGGTCGTCGAGCAGTCGGAGCGCCTGCCGGGCGAAGTAGCCCAGCTCGGGGTGGTGACGCTTGGCCTCGAGCTCGGTGACGACGACCACCGGCAGCACGACCTCGTGCTCCTTGAACCGCAGCATGGCGCGCGGGTCGGACAGGAGGACGGACGTGTCGAGGACGAACGTCCGGAAGGCGGGGGCCTTGATCTTGCCCGTGGCCTTCGGAACCGGCATGGCGCGGGGCGCGGCCGCAGTGCTTGAGGAGGTACGACGGGTGGTGTCGTGGTTCGAGGCCAATGTCTCTCCTTGGCACAGCGCGCGCTTCGGCGCGGTGCGCCTACTCGCGAACGAGGTGCCGGGACCAGGCCTTCCCACCGCGGGAGCGCCGGTTCCGGCCCTCCGCTCGGAGCTGGATCTGCTCCATAGGTTGGCCTCCCCGAACGCGGGACGGGTGCCCCGCGTCACTACGGACGGTACGACTCACCCGACCCCGGGGAGGGCAGGCTCGCGGCGTGTCATCCAGAGTTAACCCGTTGGCCCGATGGGCCCCTCAGACGTTGGTATGCCGCGTGCCCCGGGAAGGGCCCCGACCCTCGCGTCGGTCAGCCGCCCCTGAGCCCTGGGTCGGTCAGCTAACCGCCGAACCTGCGGTTGCGCTCGGCGTAGGCGCGCAGCGCGCGGAGGAAGTCGACGTGCCGGAAGTCGGGCCAGTAGGCCTCGCAGAAGTAGAACTCGCTGTGGGCGCTCTGCCAGAGCAGGAACCCGGAGAGTCGCTGCTCCCCCGAGGTGCGGATGACGAGGTCGGGGTCGGGCTGGCCCTTGGTGTAGAGGTGCTCGGCGATGTGCTCGACCTGGAGGCTCTCGGCCAGCTCCTCGATCGTCGTGCCGTTGGCGGCGTGCGAGATGAGCATCGAGCGGACGGCGTCGGTGATCTCCTGGCGACCGCCGTAGCCGACCGCGACGTTGACGGTCATCCCCTGCACGCCTTCGGTCAGGTCGGCGGCCTCCTTGAGCCGTCGGGCGGTCTCCGCCGGCAGCAGGTCGAGCGAGCCCACCGGGTTGATCACCCACCGCTTGGTCTGGGCGAGGTCGGTGACCGTCGTCTCGATGATCGACAGCAGTGGAACGACCTCGGCAGGTGGCCGGTTGAGGTTGTCGGTGGACAGCAGCCACAGCGTGACGACCTCGACCCGAGCCTCCTCGCACCAGTCGAGGAACCCGGCGATGTTGTCCGCCCCGGCCTGGTGGCCTTCCTTGGTGCCGTGGCCCCGGGCCTTGGCCCACCGGCGGTTGCCGTCCAGCATCACGCCGACGTGTCGCGGGAGCGTCTCCCGGGAGAGGCGACGACTCAGTCGCCGCTCGTACGCGGCATACAGGAGGTCGGACAGCGCCACGGGCACCACGCTACCCCCGTCCGGCGGTCGCGGTCAGGCAGGATGACGACCAGGTCGCCAGCGCCGAGGCGTTCTCCCGCTCGAGCTCCTGTCGGTCGACACGGACGGGGCTGCGACCGGGAACGCGTGACGGCCGGGGCGGGTGGGGCAGGTGGGCTGGTTCCCGGCCCTCGTGAGGCGATCCTCACAACCTACGCGCTAGTAACCTACGCAACCGTAGGTTAGAGTGGGCCCATGACCACAGCACCCGACCCCGGTACCACGCAGGGACCCCTCGAGTCTGTCGTCGCTGCAGTGAAGCCCCACCTGCGCGGCTGGCTGCACGCGGGCATGGTCCCCCTGGCCGTGGTGGCGGGCATCGTCCTCATCGCACTGGCCCCCACCACTCCTGCGCGGCTCGCCGCCACCGTCTTCAGCATCACCGCCTGGCTGCTGTTCGGCACCTCAGCGGTCTACCACCGCGGCAACTGGTCGCCCAAGGTGGCCGGTGTGCTCAAGCGGATGGACCACTCCAACATCTTCCTCATCATCGCGGGCACCTACACGCCGTTCGCGTTGCTGCTGCCGCGTGACGACGCCCGCACGATGCTGCTCATCGTCTGGATCGGCGCCGTCGCCGGCGTCCTGTTCCGCGTGTTCTGGGTCGGGGCACCGCGCTGGCTCTACACGCCGGTCTACGTCGCGCTCGGTTGGGTCGCCGTCTTCTACCTCGGCCCGCTGCTGAAGTTCGGTGGGCCCGCGATCGTCACGCTGATCGCCGTCGGTGGACTGCTCTACACCGTGGGCGCGCTCGTCTACGGCATCAAGCGCCCGAACCCCTCCCCGCGCTGGTTCGGCTTCCACGAGATCTTCCACACCCTGACCGTCGCGGCGTTCACCGTGCACTACATCGCGGCGTCGATGTCGGTCTACGGCGCCGGCTCCGCCAGCTGACGCACCGCTGCCGCTAGGTGCCGGACTCCCCGGTCCGGCCCTCGTCGTCGTCCGCAGAAGCCCCGTCCGGCCCCCGCTCGCCCGACTTGGGGTCGCCCGACTTGGGGTCGCCCGCCGTCGGGTCGTCCGCCTCGGCGTCGCGTCGGCCCGCCTTCGCGTCGGCCTCCCGCTCGCGCTCCTGGGCGGCGTAGGACATCCGCCGCATCCGCGCGTTCATGTTGCGCATCAAGAGGTAGAGCGCCAGGGCCAGCACGAAGAACGCCACGAACCCCCAGAGCCCGGGCGAGACCATCGCCGATGGTGCGCCGTTCACGTGGTCGTCTCCTTGCGTCCGTCGTAGGCGATCTCGAGGTCGCCGCCGGTGGCCAGCTCGTCACCCGTCGCCACGTCGGGAATCCCGGCGAACAGGTCGTCCTCGACCGGCTCGATCGGCAGGTACGACAGCGCCGCTTCGTACTCCTCGGTCGGCCAGACCTCGGCCTGCACCTCCCGCGGCACCTTGAACCAGGTGCCGTCGGGGTCGATCTGGGTCGCGTGCGCCAGCAACGCCTGGTCGCGCACGTCGAAGTAGTCGGAGCAGGGGATCCGCGTGGTGATCACGCGCTCCGGCCGGTCCTCCCAGCGCTCCAGCCACTCGGCATACGGGCTCTCCTCGCCGAGGGCGGTGAGCGCCTCGTGGAAGGCGATGATGCGCGCCTTGGAGAAGCCCTGGTTGTAGTAGAGCTTCAGGGGCTGCCACGGCTCGCCCGCGTGCGGGTATGCCGCGGCGTCACCCGCCGCCGCGAACGCTGCCATCGAGACCGTGTGGGTCATGATGTGGTCGGGGTGCGGGTAGCCACCGTTCTCGTCGTAGGTCGTCATCACGTGGGGCCGGAAGCGCCGGATCTCGCGGACCAGCGCCTCGGTCGTGACCTCGATCGGCTCGAGCGCGAAGCAGCCGTCCGGCAGCGGCGGGAGCGGGTCGCCCTCGGGGAGGCCGGAGTCGACGAAGCCCAGCCAGGTGTGGTCGACGCCGAGGATCTCCTGGGCCTGCTTCATCTCGTCGCGCCGCACCTGGGCCAGGTCGCGCTCGATGTGGGGGTCGCCCTTGAGCTTGGGGTTGAGCACGTCACCGCGCTCACCGCCCGTGCACGACACGACGAGCACGTCGTACCCCGTCCTGGCGTACTTGGCCATCGTCGCCGCGCCCTTGCTCGACTCGTCGTCGGGGTGCGCGTGCACCGCCATGAGCCGCAACCGGTCAGCCACCTGCAAACCTCACTCGTCCATCGCCGACAATGGTTCCGTCCGGCGACGTACAGCCGGACCGCCAGCCATCCTCTCACCCGCGGAAGGTCACCCATGCCGCTCCCCCGTCCCGCCCCCGGCACCGGCCGCTGGTGGGTCATCGGCACGATCGGCTGCACGATCGGCATCGCGCTGGCCGTGTGGCTCGGCCTGGCGAACAGCCTGGGGGCCGTCACCTTCACCGACACGGACTACAAGGTCATCGACGACCGCAGCGTGCAGGTCGGGTTCGACGTGCACCGCTCCCCCGGCGACTCCGTCACCTGCACCGTGCAGGCCCAGGACACGGCCCACGGTGTCGTCGGGGTGCTCGAGGTCAAGGTGCCCCCGTCGAACGAGCGGTCCGTGCACCAGCAGGTCGTCGTCCGCACCGCCTCCCGCGCGGTGGGCGGCAGCGTGCGCAGCTGCGCGCGCGACTCCTGACGGGGATGCCGGCACCGAGCCCGGCGGCGCCGTCGGCGAGCAGGGACCGCTCGCGGCTCAGCGCGTCCCGTCCCGGAGGGCGGCCACGGCGCGTCGCACGCCCAGTGCACCCACCACGGTCGTGACCGCCAGCAGGAAGTACTGGTAGGCAGCCAGCCCGGCGGACAGCTCGGCGTTGCCCAGGCCGCCGTCGAAGAACCCCGACACCACGCTCACGAGGCAGGCGGTCGCCAGGAGCCCGGCAGCGACCGCCGCCCCACGGCCGGCGCGGCGCGTGGCGAGCCAGACCAGCAGCAGCTGCACCAGGATCATCGGCACCGGGGCGGCCAGCAGGGCTTCGGGGCCCCAGGCCTGCCCCCAGGTGTTCACCCCGGCCCGGACGGCCAACAGCCCGCCCACGACGTCGGTGACGAGCAGCACCCCCATCGCCAGTCGGAGCGATCCGGTCGTGCTGTGCGGGATCACCCGCAGTGCTCGGCCGGTCGAGGCGTCGGCCCGGCGGTCGGGGGCGGTGGTGGACATGCGGTGCTCTCCTCGGGTCGGGACGTCCTGGGTGGGCGTCTGCGACGAGGGTGCCTCCCACCACTTGGGACTGGCTAGGGGTCGGTTCGAAGGGGCGCCCAGGCCCCGTCCGAGGGTCCTGCGAATCCCGGCCTGACCTGCGCATTCGCCAGGGTGCTGCCACGTCGGGGAGCCAGCCACGCGGCATACCTCGGGATTGTCCAGATGCTCGCTGAAATCGACGGGTTCGTGCGGGGCGAGGTAGTCTTGTCCTTTCACCGAGCGGTCTGGACCAGCCACTGCGACATCACAGCGAACGTGGTCGGGGTCCGGGCCGCTGTGCGTACCACCCTCTCCGAGACGCAACCGCGTCCGACGGGGACCCGAGCAAGGAGTATCACCGTGAGCGAGACCGCGACCCCCACCGCGAGCTACCTGACCCAGGAGGCCTTCGACCGTCTGAAGGCCGAGCTGGACCAGATGTCCGGAGAAGGCCGTACGGAGATCGCCAAGAAGATCGAGGCTGCTCGCGACGAAGGCGACCTCAAGGAAAACGGCGGCTACCACGCGGCCAAGGAGGAGCAGGGCAAGATGGAGGCCCGCATCCGCCAGCTGACCCAGCTGCTCGAGAACGCCATCGTGGGCGCCAAGCCCGCCGACGACGGCATCGTGGAGCCCGGCATGGTCGTCACCGTCGAGATGTTCGGCGACGACGTGACGTTCCTGCTCGGGTCGCGCGAGATCGCGGGCGACAGCGACCTCGAGGTCTACAGCGAGAAGTCACCCCTCGGCGCCGCGATCAACGGCAAGAAGGTCGGCGACAAGGCCTCCTACAAGGCTCCCAACGGCAAGGTCATCCAGGTGTCCGTGAAGGGCGCCACGCCGCACGGCGGCTGAGCCGGACCACCACCGCACGACGAAGGGCCGCCCCTCGGGGCGGCCCTTTCGTGTGGCGTGCGGCAGGCCCACCCCACACGCAGCGGTATGCCGGTCAGCGCGGTATGCCGGTCAGCCGAACTTGAGCTGGTAGCCCTTGCCGCGCAGGGTCCGCAGGACCTCCTCGCAGTGCTGCTTGCCCCGGGTCTCGAGCTGCAGCCCGATCTCGACCTCGTCGACCGTGATCGTCGTGCCGGTGCGGATGTGCTCGACCTCCAGCACGTTGGCGTCGACAGCCGCGCAGTCGGCGAGCAGCCGGGCCAGGTGGCCGGGCCGGTCGGAGATCCGCACCCGGAACTGCAGGTAGCGACCGGCGGCGGCCATGCCGTGCCGGATGATGCGCAGGAGCAGCAGCGGGTCGATGTTGCCGCCGGACAGGACCGCGACGACAGGGCCGTCCACGTGCTGCCGGCCGGCTCGCTCGAGGAGGTGGGCCACGGCTGCTGCACCGGCCGGCTCGACGACGAGCTTGGCGCGTTCGAGGACGAAGAGCAGGGCCCTGGACAGCTCCTCCTCGCTGACCGTCTCGATCGCGTCGACCAGGTCGCGCACCAGCGCGTAGGGCACGTCACCGGGCATCCCGACGGCGATGCCGTCGGCCATCGTCTGCATGTTCTCGAACGCCACCGGCTTGCCCGCCGCCAGCGACAACGGGTAGGCCGCGGCCTGCTCGGCCTGCACGCCGATGATCCGCACGTCGGGCCGCGCCGCGCGGACGGCCACGGCGATGCCGGCGAGGAGCCCGCCACCGCCGGTGCTGACCACGATGGTGCGGACGTCAGGGCACTGGTCGAGGATCTCCAGACCCGCGGTGCCCTGGCCCGCGACGATGTCGCGGTGGTCGAAGGGGTGGATCAGGACCGCGCCGTTGGTCGACTCCCACTCGCGAGCCTTGACGAGGCACTCGTCGATGGTCGTGCCGACCTGCTCGATGGTGGCGCCGTAGGCCTGGGTGGCCAGCAGCTTGGGCATCGGGGCGCCGAAGGGCATGTAGACCTTGACGTCGATGCCGAGCAGCTGGCCGGCGAGGGCCACCCCCTGGGCGTGGTTGCCGGCACTCGCCGCGACCACCCCGCGGGCCTTCTCCTCGTCGGAGAGGCGAGCCATGCGGGTGTAGGCGCCGCGGATCTTGAAGGAGCCGGCCCGCTGGAGGTTCTCGCACTTGAGGAACACCTCGGCGCCGACCCGGTCGGACAGGGCCCGGCTGTACTCGAGCGGGGTGGGGCGGACGACGCCGCTGAGCAGGTCTTGCGCAGCGCGTACGTCGGCCAGGGTGACTGACAGCGTCGGTGATGCCATGGCCGGAAGGCTAGTCCCTCCAGAGCCGGCCCACCGACGCGCCAGCGGCTAGCCCTGGGTGCGCTTGGCGAAGGCCCGGATCGCGAGCGGGGCCACCACCAGGGTGAGCCCGACCGTCCAGATCAGCGTGGTGATGATCGGGTGGTGCAGCGGCAGCTGCGCGTCCGCCGGCACGGGTATGTCGTTGCCCCACAGCTGCCGGACCGCCTGGACCAGCGACGAGATGGGGTTCCACTCGGCGATGACCCGCAGCACGTGCGGCATGTTGTCGGTCGGCGCGAAGGTGTTGGCGAGGAACGTGATCGGGAACATCGTCGTGAACATCAGCCCGTTCACGGCCTCGACCGAGCGCATCGCCGACCCGACGAGGATGCCGATCCAGATCATCGCGAAGCCCCAGAGCAACAGCAGCGCATAGGCCAGCACCGCCTCGGCGAAGTTGCCGCGGATCCGCCAGCCGACGAACAGCCCCGTCACCGACATCACGAGGATGCCGATGCTGGAGTGCAGGAGGCTGGAGATGCTGCGGCCCACCAGCACGGCCGAGGGGTTGATCGGCAGGGAGCGCATGCGGTCGACGATGCCCTTGTCGATGTCGGCGGTGAGCCCGACGGCGACGATGAAGGAGGCGAAGGCGATCGTCTGCCCCATGATCCCGCCCATCAGCCACTCGCGGTAGCCGGCGGGCGAGCCCTGCACCGAGATGGAGCCGCCGAAGACGTAGGCGAAGAGCAGCACGAACATGACCGGCTGGATGGTGACGTCCATCAGCATCTCGGGCATCCGCTTGATGTGGATCAGGTTGCGCCGGGTGATGGCCAGCGACTGGCGCAGCAGACCGGTCGGCCTGATCTCGGGACGGGCTATCCCGCTGGCCGACTGCCGGGTGGTGGTGTCGGTGGTCATGACGCCTGCTCCTGCTCTGGCTCGGTGGCGCTGGTCGAAGAGTCCTCGGCGCGGTGGCCGGTGAGGTGGAGGAACACGTCGTCGAGGCTCGGGCGCTTGAGCCCGAGGTCGTCGAGCTCGATGGCGCTGTCCTCGAAGACCGCCGCGATGCGGGTCATGTCGCGCAGCCCCTCGGCCGGCGCCGTCAGCTGCCGGGCGGCCTCGTCGACGTGCACCTCGGAGACCCGCTGGCGCAGCATGGCGGCCGCGGTCTGCAGGTCCTCGGCGCGCGACACGGTCAGCACCAGGCTGGCCTTGCCACTGCGGTCCTTGAGCTCCAGCGGCGTGCCCTCGGCGATGATCTGGCCACGGTCGATGACGACGATGCGGTCGGCGAGCTGGTCGGCCTCCTCGAGGTACTGCGTCGTCAGGAGCAGCGTGGTGCCGTCCTTGACCAGTCCGCGCAGGACCTCCCACAGCTCGACGCGGCTGCGCGGGTCGAGACCCGTGGTGGGCTCGTCGAGGAACAGCACGGGCGGGGTGGCGATCAGGCTGACCGCAAGGTCGAGCCGGCGTCGCATGCCGCCCGAGTAGGTCTTCACGGTGCGGTCGGCCGCCTCGGTGAGCGAGAACCGCTCGAGGAGGTCTGCCCCGGCAGACTTCACGTAGCCGGACGACAGGCCGTAGAGGGACCCGATGAGCCGGAGGTTCTCGCGGCCGGTCAGCAGCTCGTCCACCGTCGCGGCCTGCCCGGTCAGGCCCATCGACCGGCGCACCGCGTCGGGCTCGCGCAGGACGTCGTGGCCGGCCACTCGTGCAGTGCCGCTCGTCGGCGTGGCCAGGGTCGTCATCATCCGCACCGTCGTGGTCTTGCCGGCACCGTTGGGGCCGAGGAGCCCCAGCACCGACCCCTCGGGCACGGAGAAGGAGACGTCGTCGACGGCCAGCTGGTCGCCGAACTTCTTGACGAGGTGCTCGGCCTCGATCGCGAGGGAGGTCATCGCTCGACCCTAGGCTCCGTGGCGGGGGCTCGACCATCCATTTTCCGGCACTCCATTCACGTTATATCGCGTCTGTCAGAACACGTTGTATCGCGTTTGCCCGAGCGGCACAAGCCCTCGAGACTGCGCGGCCGGTCAGGGAGGTGTCGCTGGTCGGGGCTGCGTCGTCGTTCATGCCCCGACGTTAGGACCGGGCACCGACAGCCCCTCCGACCACCGTCCGGGCGAGCGCCCGAGCCACGGCAGGGTGCGCGGAGCGCAGCAACCCCACCGCGAAGAGCAGGTATGCCGTGTCTGTCACCAGGGCGGCCTCCCTGGGGACCTTCCAGCCCCCCGCGTGGTCGCTCGCGACCGCGCGCAGCACCTCGTCCCGACCGGGGTCGGTGGCGTGCCGCAGGACGCCACCCGAACCCACCACGACCTGCACGTCGGCCAGTGGTCGGGCCCCGGCCCCCGGCGCCGGGGGCCGGGCATGACGGCGCACGGCCACCACCGCCGCGGCCCGGGCCAGGGCGAGGTCGAGGGCCCACTCGCGCTCGTCGGCCGGGAGGTGACCGGTGTCGCGGACCAGGCTCGCGGCATACCTGTCGGCACCCTCGGGCAGGGCCACGTGCTCGCGGCTGGCCGCCTCGACGATGCCCTCGGCGTTCCACCGCATCCCGAGGTCGGCCTCGACGGTGCGCGCGTGCCAGAGCGGGGCCACCACGTCCTTGGCCAGCCCCGAGTCCTCGCCCTGAGGGCGCAGCGCCGAGTAGACGTCGGTCGTCGCCCCACCGATGTCGACGACCAGCACGTCGCCGTCGAGGTGTTCGGCGAGCACGGCGACCCCGTCGAGGACGGCGTCGGGAGTCGGCGCCTGCACCATCGCGGCGAACTCCGGCCCGCGCGACAGCCCCTTGCCGCCGATCACGTGCTCGAGGAAGACGCGCCGGATCGCGGCCCGCGCCGACTCCGGGGCGATCACGCCGATCGACGGGAGGACGTTGTCGGCCACGGCGACGGAGCGGCCGGTGGTGGTCAGGACGGCCACCACCTCGGCGCGAGCGTCGACGTTGCCGGCCACGACCACGGGCGCGCCGATCCGCGCCTTGGCGAGCCGGGCTGCGTTGTGCAGCAACACTTCGGCGTTGCCGCCGTCGGTGCCGCCCACGAGCAGCACGAGATCGGGGCGGCTGTCCCGCAGGGCCTTCACCTCGGCGCCCGAGAGCGGCCCGGAGGTCACGTGGGCGACGCGCGCCCCGGCACTGAGACCCACGCGGTAGCCGGCCTGCGCCGTGACGTCGCGCTCGTACCCGACCACGGCCAGTCGCAGCCCGCCCCCGGCGCTGGAGCAGGCCAGCACCTCGTCGACCGCACCGTGGTGGGCGAGCCGGGCGCGGAGCGTGCGGTAGCCGTCGAGGACATCGGTGCCGACGGTGGTGGGCGTGGAGACGGTGGCCACCACCGCACCCTCGCCGTCGACGAGCACCGCCTTGGTGAAGGTCGACCCGAAGTCGACACACAGCAGCTGCACGAGCGGGCCGCTCGCCTCAGCCGAGCCGGTCGAGGGCCTGCCGGAGGTCGGCGATGAGGTCCTCGACGTCCTCGATGCCGACCGACAGGCGGATCAGGTCGGCCGGCACCTCGAGCTCGGTGCCGGCGACCGAGGCGTGGGTCATGCGGGCGGGGTGCTCGATGAGCGACTCGACGCCGCCGAGCGACTCGCCAAGGGTCCACAGCTGGGTCTCGCCGCAGACCTTGACGGCGACGTCCTCCCCGGCCCTGACCTGGAACGAGATCATGCCGCCGAAGCGCTTCATCTGGCGCTTGGCGACCTCGTGGCCGGGGTGGCTCTCGAGACCCGGGTAGTGGACCGCGCTGACGGCCGGGTGGGCGGTGAGGAACTCGACCACGCGCTCGGCGTTGTCACTGTGCTTCTCCATCCGCAGCGCCAGCGTCTTCAACCCGCGCAGGACCAGCCAGGCGTCCATCGGCCCGGCCACCGCACCCATCGAGTTCTGATGGAACGCAACGCGATCCACCGCGTCCTCGAATCCGGGCACGGTGATCTCGTGGCCCACGACGACAGCGCCGCCGACGACGTCGGAGTGCCCGCCGCAGTACTTCGTCGTCGAGTGCGTGACGATGTCGGCGCCGAGGGCGAGCGGCTGCTGGAGGTAGGGCGAGGCGAAGGTGTTGTCCACCACCAGCAGGGCGCCGGCACCGTGCGCGACCTCGGCGAGGGCGGCGATGTCGGCGATCCCGAGCAGCGGGTTCGTGGGGGTCTCGACCCACAGGATCTTGGTGCTGCCCGGGCGGATCGCGGCCCGGACCGCGTCGAGGTCGCCCATCGGCGCGATGGTGTGGTCGACACCCCACGTGGTCAGGACCTTGTTGAACAGCCGGTAGGTGCCGCCGTATGCGTCGCTCGGGACGACCACGTGGTCACCCGGGGCGAGCAGCGCCCGCAGCACGGTGTCCTGGCCGGCCAGCCCGGAGGAGAACGCGAACCCGCGAGCGCCTCCCTCGAGGGCCGCGAAGCACTCCTCCAGGGCGGTGCGGGTCGGGTTGGCCGAGCGGCTGTACTCGTAGCCGCCGCGGAAGCCCCCGATCCCGTCCTGCTTGTAGGTGGACACCTGGAAGATGGGCGTGATCACCGCTCCGGTGCCGGCGTCCGGCTCCTGCCCCGCGTGGATCGCACGCGTCGAGAAGCCGTGGTCGGTGCTGTGCTGCTCGGTCATGGCGGCAAGGCTAGTCCCCGCTCAGGAGCCCTCCCGCACCACCGGGTCGCCCACCCGGACGACGCCACCCTCGAGGATCCGGAAGACCGTGCCCCCGCGCGCGTGGAGCGCCTTCATGGCCCCGGGGGCGATGAGGTCGTCCATCAACCGACAGGGTGCCGCGGGGCGGACGACCTCCAGCAGGGCCTCGCCCATCCGCACCCGTGTGCCCGGCCGGCTGGGGACCGGACCCCCGGAGACGGTGACGTTGCGGCGGGTCGCTCCCGGCTCGACCTCGGCGCCCAGCACCCCGCTCGCCTCGGCGAGCGCCGCGGCGGACTGCACTGTGACGTGGCGGTGCCTGGAGCCGTGGTAGCGGTCGCCGACCAGGCCGACTCCGGCCTCGGCGACGACCGACTCGACCGGCCGCATGGGGAGCTTGGTCGCCTTCGCGACGTGGCTCGAGAGCACCGTGCCCAGGTCGACGTCGAGCGGGTCGTCCATCACGGCGCCACCACCTTCTGCCACTCGCGCATCATGCCGTCGTGCACGAAGCCCAGGGCGTGGTTGACCGCGAGCATGGGGGCGTTGTCGTCGGCGTTCCAGGTGCGCACGCTCGTGGTCGCCGGAGAACCCTCCATCAGCGCCACCGTGCCGGCGGCCTTCATCCGCAGGCCCAGGCCGTGGCCCCGGTGCTCGCGCAGGACGAGCGTGTCCTGCTGGAAAGCCACCTCCGGGTGCGCCTGCGGCACCTGCACCTGCGTGTACCCGACCAGCTCCCCGCTCTCCTCGTGGAGGGCGAACGCGTCGATGACGCGCCTGCCCATGGCCGCGATCCGCTCGTAGTCGGCCCGCACCCGCTCCACGTCCCAGCGCTCCTCCTCGAGCTGGAGGTCGCCCGTCGGGATGTCGGTGCTCATCCGCCGACTCAGCTCCGCGCGCCCCGCCAGCCAGGCCTCCGGTATGCCGTCCCAGCAGGTCCGCACCAGGTAGCCGTCCGCGTCGTCCGCCGTCAGCACCGCGTCCAGCCGACGGCGGTCCGCGGGCAGGGACAGCGAGCTGCGCAGCACGGTCTGCGCACCGGCATACCCGTGTCGTGCGGCGAAGTGCTCGCCGCTCTCGTCGCGGACGCCCACCGGCCACTGCGTCTCGGCGAGAAGGACGGTGCGGCCGTGGTCGTGCGCTGCGGACTCGACGTGCTCGAGCAGGGCGGTGCCGACCCCGCGCCGGCGGTGGTCGGGGTGGACGATGACGATCAGCAGCCCCTGCGACCGGTTGTCGTGCTGCGGCATCACGAGGGCCGCGGCACCCACCACCGTGCCCTGGGGGTCCACGGCGGCCCAGGTGACCCGGCGCCGGTCGGTGCTGTGGCTCATCTCGCGCAGCTCGTCGGCCGAGTGGGCGGTGTGGTCCGGCCCGAACTGGTGCCGCCCGTCGGCGGCGAGCACCCCGGCCCAGTCGTCGAAGAGCTGTCGCTGGGTGTGGTCCGGGTCCTTGATCAGGGTGATGGTGACCATGGCCTCACCCTTCCCGAGCGAGCCGGTCTGTGCCAGCGAGTTTGCCGGCGTGGTGGGCGGGGTGTCATCGGGCCGTAAGGTCCGGCCACGGAACAGTCGTGGGGCGGGCCGCGTTGGACGAGTCGTGATATTCGGATCGCGCGCCAAGACCACCCTGCCCACCCCCGAGAACGCCCTGCGCGGACGGGAGACCCGTCCCTTCCACATCGCCGACGAGCACGTCGTCCTGCACACCCCGCTCGAGGGTCCCTGGCCTGAGGGCACCGAGGTGCTCTACCTCGCGATGGGCTGCTTCTGGGGCGCCGAGCGCATCTTCTGGCGGCTCCCGGGGGTCGTCACGACGGCGGCCGGCTACATGGGCGGCCTCACCCCGAACCCCACCTACGAGGAGACCTGCACTGGCCTGACCGGCCACGCCGAGGCCGTGCTGGTCGCCTACGACCCCGAGCAGACCAGCCCGGAGCTGCTGCTCAAGGAGTTCTGGGAGAACCACGACCCGACCCAGGGCAACCGGCAGGGCAACGACATCGGCACGGCCTACCGGTCGGCGATCTACTGGACCACCCCCGACCAGCAGCGCGCCGCCGAGGCGACCCGTGAGGCCTTCCAGAAGGTGTTGGCCGACAACGGTTTCGGCACCATCACCACCGAGCTGCGGTCAGCCGAGGACGCCGGCCCGTTCTACTACGCCGAGGACTACCACCAGCAGTACCTCTACAAGAACCCCGGTGGCTACTGCAACCACGGGCCCAACGGCATGACCTGCCCGGTGGGCCTCGTGAAGCAGGACCAGCTGCCGAGCCAGGAGAGCGTGCTGCGCGTCAACGACTCGAGCGACCTCGGCGGCTGACCGCTGACCGCTGACCCGTCAGGACCCGCGAGACCGGCGCAGCAGCCGACCGAGCCAGGACGACCCCTGGCGGTACGGAGCCTCCTGACCGGCCGCCGAGGTGACGGTGGTGGCTTCGTGCGCGGCCCGGGAGGCCCGCTCGGCCTGGGCGGCCTCGCGGAGGGTGCGCCACTGCGCCACCATGTCGTCGACGTCGACCAGGGGTGCCCAGATCGGGAAGCTCGCACCGACCCCGGGACGCAGCCGGTCCGTCTTCACCCGGTGGTTGTAGTCGTCGAGCACGGCACGCACGCTCGCCTCGGTGCGCAGGTCGAGCAGCGACCCCGGGAAGGTGGCCGCCTCCTTGCGCAGCGCCAACGGCGGTGACAGCGCGCCGGACAGGTCGAGGTGCTCCCGCTCGGCCAGCTGCCTGACCCACCAGTCCGGGTCCTCCCGCTCCGGGTCACCGAGGCTGCGCAGCGGCTTGCCCGTCCCGGGCAGGTTGTCGAAGTCCCCACGCTCCTGCGCCTCGCGGATGGCCCGTTCGACCGGAGATTCCCAGTTCTCCATGGTGCCAACCTAACCCGCGCGGCGCAGGCGAAGGGATGGCGCGGGGGAGGGCCCGCGGCAAACCGTCGNCGCGCCCCGCCGCCTCCGTGACGTTGCGTGCCATGGAGCTGGCCGCACGCTGCAGCGGGGTGCGCGGGGCACCGGACACGCTCGGCGGCATCACGACGACGGGGCACCGCGCAGTCTGGACGAGGCGCTGGGCGAACCCCGGCAGTGCGCCCCGGTCGAGCCGCCGGGGCGCGTCGACGACCAGGAGGTCGGCGTGCTCCGCCGCCGCGAGGAGGGTCTTGCGCCGGCCGCCCTGCACGAGCTGGACGTCGACCTCGTGCTGGCCCCCGAGCACCTCGGCCACGTCGGCCCGCAGGTCGGCGAGCGCCTGGGCCCTCGCCGAGGGCACGTCCTCGGCGATCGGTGACGGCGTGACCCGCGAGGCCGTCTGGGGTGGCGTCGGTCGCCAGGCCCGCACCGCCACGACCCGACCACCGCGCAGGGCGGCCAGCTCGGTGGCCCAGTGCAGGGCGGTCGGCGACTTCGACGTCGCACTGACGCCGACGACGATCGTGTAGGGCTGGCTCTCGTCTGCCATGTCCGCCTCCTACGCGCGGGCCGGCTCGACCGGCGGTTCGTCCGACACCTTGCTGAGGGGGTCGGCGATGTCCTCGAGCCCCTTGCCCTCGGCGTCGACACCGATCTTCATCGCGACCAGCCCGCCGACCAACATGATCGCCGAGGCCAGGACGTAACCCCAGAACAGCGGGTTGCGGTCCTTGCCGTCCTCGGGGATGAACGAGCCGAACAGGACCGGGCCGATGGCGCCGAAGACCTGGGCGATGGCGAAGAAGTAGGAGATCGCCTGGCCCCGGACCTCGAGGGGGAAGATCTCGCTCACCGTGAGGTAGGCCGAGGACGCCCCGGCGGAGGCGAAGAAGAACGAGACGCACCAGAAGATCGTGTGGGTCGTCGCGTTGAGTGCGCCGGCCTTGAACAGGAACGCCGACACGAGCAACACGATCCCCGCGATCATGTAGGTCGAGAAGATCATCTTGCGACGGCCGATGGTGTCGAAGAGGTGCCCGAGCATCAGGGGCCCGGCCAGGTTGCCGATCGCGAACGGGATGAAGTAGATCGCCGCGTCGGACTTCTCCAGACCGTAGAAGTTCTGCAGCACCAACGCGTAGGTGAAGAAGATCGCGTTGTAGAGGAAGCTCTGCGTGATCATCATGGTCAGCCCCAGCACGGTCCGCGACGGGTACTTCTTGATGAAGACGTGCATGAGGTCCTTGAACGGGATGGACTCCTTGGCCTTGATGCTGATGGCCTTGCTCTCGTCGACCGTGGCCAGCTCGTGGCCGTGCGACTGCACGGTGGCCTCGATGTCGTCGACGATCCGCTCGGCCTCCTCGCCCTGACCGTGCGTGACCATCCACCGCGGGCTCTCCGGGATGTGCCGGCGCAGCCAGATGATGACCAGGCCCATGACCGGGCCGATGAAGAAGGCGATGCGCCAGCCGACGTTCGCCGCCACGTGGTCGGTGTCGAGCAGCCAGAAGCTCGCGAACGCCCCGAGCAGCGCGCCGGCCCAGTAGGTGCCGTTGATGGCGATGTCGACCCGCCCGCGGTACTTCGCGGGGATCAGCTCGTCGATGGCCGAGTTGATGGCCGTGTACTCGCCCCCGATCCCGAGGCCGGCCACGAACCGCCACACGTAGAGGAACCACGGCGTCCACGCGAGCCCCGCGATGCCGGAGCCGACGAGGTAGATCGCCAGGGTGATGATGAACAGCTTCTTGCGGCCGAGGGTGTCGGTCAGCCGCCCGAACGTCAGGGCACCCACCACCTGCCCGATGAGGTAGATGGTGCCCGCGAGACCGACCTCCTTCGCGCTCATCCCCAGGCTGTCCTGGAAGCCGGCGTTGGAGACCAGCTGGATCTCCAGCCCGTCGAGGATCCACGAGACCCCCAGGCCCACGACCACCATCCAGTGGAACCGCGCCCACGGGAGCCGGTCCATCCGGAACGGGATCAGGCTCTTCACGGCCGCCGGGTCGGTCGGCGGTGCTGCTGTGGTCATCGTGCGCTCCTCGGTCCGTGTCTGTAGTTGCGCTGGGCACCCAACGCGCGAACCTACGCCGGGTTTGTCCGATGTGCGCGCTGAAACCTACCTGACCTGCAGTGATGCGCCCGGACCAGGCCCGTCCAGCCCTCCGGGGTCACTCCAGGCTCGGGCTCGGGACGGGCCCGCGTAGGGTCGCGGCATGCGGATCGTGTCCCTGTTGCCCTCGACGACGGAGATCCTGTTCGCGCTCGGGGCCGGTGACCAGGTGGTGGGGGTCACGTTCGAGTGCGACACCCCGGCCGAGGCCCGGGAGCGCACGATCGTCTCCACGACCGCCATCCCCGAGGGCCTCTCGGCGAGCGACATCGACGCCTTCGTCAGCCGGGCCATGGCGGCCGGGGAGGACCTCTACCACCTCGACGCCGGGGCCCTCGGCGGCCTCGACGCCGACCTCGTGGTCACCCAGGACCTGTGCGCCGTGTGCGCCGTCGACGTCTCGGTCGTCGACGACGCACTGGCCTTCCTGGGCTGCCGTGCCGACGTCCTCACCATCGACCCCCACACCCTCGACGAGGTGCTCGCCTCCATCACCACTCTCGGGTCCGCGACGGGCACCGCCGAGCGCGCGGCCGCCGTCGTGGCCGGCCTCCGCGACCGCCTCCATGCCGTGGAGTCAGCCGTGCGCGCGGCCTCCCGCCCACGCACGCTGGTGCTCGAGTGGACCGACCCGGCCTTCGCGCCCGGCCACTGGGTGCCCGAGATGGTCACCCGGGCCGGGGGCGTCAACACCCTCGGGACGGCTGGTGAGAAGTCGGTGCGCGTCACCTGGGAGGCGGTGCGTCAGAGCGCCCCCGAGGTCATCGTCTGCGCACCGTGCGGCTACGACCTCCAGGGGTCGACGGCGTTGGCGCGCAAGGCGATCGACGACGGTGAGCTGCCCGACGGCATACCCGTCTGGGCGGTCGACGCGAACGCCAGCTTCGCCCGCCCCGGGCCTCGGCTGGTCGACGGGGTCGAGGCGCTGGCCGGCATCCTGCACCCGGACACGGCGCGGCCGCCGCGCCAGGACATGGCGCGACGGCTGCGGTGACGTCGCGGCCCTAGTCGACCAGGGCGATCAACAGGTCGGCGCGGGTCAGCACCCCGACCGGCTTGCCGTCCTCGACGACCATGATCGCGTCGTGCTTCTCGAGCTCGTGGCGCGCAGCCGTGACGGGCTCACCGGCACCGACCAGCGGCAGCGCCGGCTCCATGTGCTTGTCGACGGGGTCGGTGAGGTGCGCGCTGCCGTTGAACAGCGCCTCGAGCAGGGCGCGCTCGCTGACCGACCCGGCGACCTCGCCGGCCATCACGGGCGGCTCGGCCTTCACGACGGGCATCTGCGAGACGGAGTACTCGTGGAGGATCTCGATCGCGTCGCGGACCGTCTCGGTGGGGTGGGTGTGCACGAGCGCCGGCAGGTCTCCGGCCTTCTTGTGGAGCACCTCGCCGACGGTCGTCTCGGTGTGGGTGTGCATGAAGCCGTAGGAGTTCATCCAGTCGTCGTTGAAGATCTTCGACATGTACCCACGGCCGCTGTCGGGCAGGAGCACCACGACGACCGCCTCGGCGGGAAGGTCCTTGGCCGCCCGCAGGGCCGCGACGACCGCCATGCCGCACGAGCCGCCGACGAGGAGGCCCTCCTCCTTGGCCAGGCGGCGCGTCATCTCGAAGGAGTCGGCGTCGCTGACCGCGATGACCTCGTCGACCACCTCGGGGTCGTAGGCGGTCGGCCAGAAGTCCTCACCGACACCCTCGACCAGGTAGGGGCGTCCGGTGCCCCCGGAGTAGACCGAGCCCTCCGGGTCGGCGCCGATGATGCGCACGCGTCCGCCCTCACGGGTCTGCGAGACCTCGCGCAGGTAGCGGCCGGTGCCCGTGATGGTGCCTCCGGTGCCGACGCCCGCGACGAAGTGCGTGACCTGTCCCTCGGTGTCGTCCCACACCTCGGGGCCGGTCGTCTCGTAGTGGGAGGCCGGGCCGTTCTGGTTGGCGTACTGGTTCGGCTTCCAGGCGCCCTCGATCTCGCGGACCAGGCGGTCGGACGTCTCGTAGTAGGAGTCCGGGTGGTCGGGCGCCACGGCGGTCGGGCAGACCACGACCTCGGCGCCATACGCCTTGAGCACGTCGCGCTTGTCCTGGCTCACCTTGTCGGGGCACACGAAGACGCACTTGTAGCCCTTGCGCTGGGCCACCAGGGCCAGCCCGACCCCGGTGTTGCCGGAGGTCGGCTCGACGATGGTGCCCCCCGGCTTCAGCTCACCGGAGGCCTCGGCCGCCTCGATCATCTTCAGCGCGATGCGGTCCTTCACCGACCCGCCGGGGTTCAGGTACTCCACCTTCGCGAGGATCGTGGCCGCGATCCCCTCGGTGACCGAGTTCAGCTTGACGAGGGGCGTGTTCCCGACCAGGTCGGAGATGTGCTCTGCGTACTTCACCCCGCCATCCTCTCAGATGGTGGACACCCGGCAGGACGCCCCGGCGGTCCCGGCGACGCCCCACTGACTCCGGTGACGCCGTCCCGTGCCCCTCCGCCAACTGATGGATCCCAAGCACACGCCCCCGGCGCACCATCGAGGGGGGAGGGGATCACCATGTCGGCATCGAGCGTTACCGTCAGAGAGACCACGGACGAGAGGGGATGGCCCATGGGTCGGGCACGACGCGCCCGCAAGATCGCCGCCACCGCCGCGTACGGTGGGGGCGGGCTCGCTGCGGGGATCGGTGTGCTGGGCGCGCTCGGCTACGGCGTGCTCAAGGCTGAGGCCGTGGTGGCGCGGCGCATCGTGGGCCAGCCGTTCGACGGCTCCCCCGACGACAACGGCGTCTACGGCGCGGGCGTCGGCGACCCGGTCGAGCTCGTCGTCCTGGGCGACTCCTCGGCCGCCGGCATGGGTGCCGATCACCGCTACCAGACGGTCGGCGCGATCATCGCCAACGGCGTCTCCGCCCTGACCGGTCGCCCGGTCCGGCTCACCAACACCGCCGTCGTGGGCGCCGAGTCCTCGGGGCTCGAGCTCCAGCTCGCGAACGCGCTCGACCAGGTGCCGAGGCCGCACGTCGCGATCATCATGGTCGGCGCCAATGACGTGACCCACCGGATCAACAAGGCCGTCGCCGTCCGTCACCTCGAGACCACGGTCCGAGCCCTGCGCGCCCTCGACACCGAGGTCGTCGTCGGCACCTGCCCCGACCTCGGCACCATCCAGCCGATCCCCCAGCCGTTGCGGCTCATCGGACGCCGCTGGTCGCGTGACATGGCCGCGGCCCAGACCGTCGCGGTCGTCGAGGCCGGCGGACGCACGGTGTCCCTCGGCGACCTGCTCGGCCCCGAGTTCGCCGAGCGCCCGCACGAGATGTTCAGCGCCGACCGGTTCCACCCCTCCCCCGCCGGCTACGCGCGCGCCGCCGCCGCGCTCCTCCCCAGCGTCTACGCCGCCCTGGGGGTCCGGATCGGCGAGCCGAGCGAGGAGCCGCACCCCGACACCCGCCGCGGTGAGGGTGTGGGCCCGGTGGCCGTGGCCGCCCAGTACGCGGTCCGCGACCCCGGTACGGAGGTCTCGGCGACGAAGATCGCGGGTCAGGCCCGCGGCCCCCGAGGTCGCTGGGCGATGCTGCTGCGCCGCCCGCACGACTCAGTGCCCGGGCCCCAGGCCAACCCCCGCCCGGCAGGCGAGAGCGCGCCGCCGGCCGGCCCGGCCGCGGAGTCCGGTCGAGGCGAGGCGGGCCGGGGCGAGGCCGTCCCCGACGAGAGCAACGCCACAGTCGCCGACCCGGCCCCACGGCATACCATCGAGGCTGACTAAGCGGCCGCTCATCTCGCGGCCCCTCGCAGCTGTTGCATGAGGAGGATCCCGTGACCGAAGCCGTCATCGTCTCGACCGCCCGCACGCCCATCGGGCGCGCGTTCAAGGGCTCGCTGAAGGACATCCGCCCCGACGACCTGTCGGTGCAGGTGATCTCCGCGGCCCTCGCCAAGCTCCCCGAGCTCGACCCCACGCTGGTCGAGGACCTCTACTGGGGCTGCGCCGAGCCGTCCGGCAAGCACGGGTCGAACATGGCCCGGGTCGTCGCCGTCCTCGCCGGCTTCGACGGGCTGCCGGGGTCGACCATCAACCGGTTCTGCGCCTCCTCGGTGCAGACCACGCGGATGGCCTACCACGCGATCAAGGCCGGCGAGGGTGACATCTTCGTGTCCGGCGGGGTCGAGTGCGTCTCGCAGTACACCAACTGGGCGGGCGCCGGCGGCTCCTCGGGCGATGACCAGAACCCCAAGTTCGCCGGGTCCGCCGCGCGCAGCGAGCAGATCGCCAAGAGCAACGAGACCTGGGCCGACCCGCGCCAGCAGGGCCTGCTGCCCGACGTCTACCTCTCGATGGGCCAGACCGCCGAGAACGTCGCGACCCTGCGCGGCATCTCCCGTGAGCGCCAGGACGAGTGGGGCGTCTCCTCGCAGAACCGCGCCGAGAAGGCCATCGCCGACGGCTTCTTCGAGCGCGAGATCGCCCCGGTCACGCTCGGTGACGGCACGGTCGTCAGCAAGGACGACGGCCCGCGAGCCGGGGTCACGCTCGAGGCGCTGCAGGGCCTCAACCCGGTCTTCCGCGAGCAGGGCACGATCACCGCGGGCAACTGCTGCCCCCTCAACGACGGCGCCGCTGCCGTGGTGGTCATGAGCGACACCAAGGCCAAGGAGCTCGGGCTCACCCCGCTGGCCAGGGTCGTGTCGACCGGTGTCTCCGGGCTCTCGCCGGAGATCATGGGCCTCGGCCCGGTCGAGGCGTCGCGCCAGGCGCTGGCCCGCGCCGGCATGACCATCGGTGACATGGACCTCTACGAGATCAACGAGGCCTTCGCCGCCCAGGTGCTGCCGTCGGCCGACGACCTCGGCATGGACTTCGACAAGCTCAACGTGCACGGCGGCGCCATCGCCCTCGGGCACCCCTTCGGCTCGACCGGCGCCCGGATCACGACGACCCTGCTCAACGGCCTCGCGGCCCGCGACGGGCAGTTCGGCCTCGAGACGATGTGCGTCGGAGGTGGCCAGGGCATGGCGATCATCTACGAGCGCCTCAGCTAGTCGCTGTCCCTCCCCGATCGAGGTGGGGTCCGACCGCATCCGGTGGGACCCCACCTCGATCGGGTATGCCGGTCAGGCGAGCTCGCGGCGCAGCTCACCGAGGCGAGCGGCGAGGCCGTGCGACGCTCCGCCGCCCGCTGCGCACGCGTCGTAGACGAGGACGGTCAGCTGGTCCATGAGCACGGCCGGCCCCAGGTCGGGGACCGGACCGGCCGGCGCCGCGAGGTCGTCGAGCAGGCTGCGGACGGTCGGCGCACAGGACAGCGCGTGGTCCAGCGGCAGCTGTTGCCACCGCCGGACCACGCGTTGCAGTTCGGCCGAAACCTCCTGCGGAACAGGCGATCTCGGGGTCACGCTAGTTGCTGCGCAGACGCCCGAGCAGACGCAGGATCTCGAGGTAGAGCCACACGATGGTGACGATCAGGCCGTGGGCGAGCAGCCAGGAGTACTTCTCCGGCGCGCCTGCGGCGATGGCCCGGTCGATCGAGTCGAAGTCGACCGCCAGCATCGCCGACGCCAGGCCGATGGCGAAGAGCGAGATGCCGATGCCGAGGGCGCCGGTGCCGCCGATGCCGAAGGCGTGGTTGCCGATGACCGCGTAGAGCAGGTTGACCAGCGCGAAGATCGCGTAGCCGATCACCGCCATCGTCACGATGCGCCGGAACTTCGCGGTGACCTTGATGATGCCGGTCTTGTAGGCGATGAGCATGCCTGCGAAGACGCAGAGGGTGGCCATGACCGCCTGCGGGACGATGCCCTGGAACATGGTCTCGTTGTCCCGCAGGGGGAAGGCGTCGGCGTAGACCCGGCTCACGGCCCCGACGAACAGGCCCTCGGCCACGGCGTAGAGCACGATGAGGGGCACGCTGATGGTCTTCTTGAACGCGATCACGAGGCCGAGCACGAGGGTGACGGCGATGCCGCCGAGGAGCAGGACCATCCCGACGTCAGGGGCGCGCTCGATGGCGGCCCAGCCGACGGCGCCGAGCACGAGCACGATCGCGAAGAGCCCAGCGGTCTTCATCACGACGTCGTCGATGGTGAGGCGCCTGGTCTGGACCGGCCCGGCGGAGGGCTGGTTGTAGAGGTCCTGGAGCTGCTGGCTGGTCATGCCGTCGGTGGACGCCATGCCTGCCGTCGGCTGCTGGGCCGGCGCACCGCTGCGACCGAACCCGGCATAGCCCTGCCTGGACTCCTTCTCGATCCGGTCGAACACCGGGTTGCTGGCCATGCGGGTCTCCTTGGAGGCGTAGGGCGGCCCTGCGGTCGGCCGCTCACCCCAGACTACGTGCGGAACGGGGGTGAAAGTTCCCGCGTCGCCTGCGTGTGGACGGTGAAGTTCGCCTGGGCTGACCACTGGTGCACGGACGCGCGGCGCGGGACTCTGGAGTCGTGCGGATCGCGAGCTTCAACGTCGAGAACCTGTTCGACCGCGCGAGGCTGCTCGCGGCCGACGACTGGTCGACCCACCGCACCCTCCTCGACACCTACGCCAAGCTGACCCGCACCCTCCAGCACGCGGCATACTCCGCCACGGACAAGGCCAACATCGTGAAGTGGCTGGTCGCGCTGGGACTGGAGAAGGCCGACTCGGGGACCTACGTCGTGCTCCGTCAGAACCGCGGCCGACTGATCACCCGGCCGAAGGCCGGTGGCCTGACCGTGGTGGCCGACGGTCGCCCCGACTGGGTCGGCTGGCTCGAGCTCAAGACGCAGGCGGTGACCGAGCTCGCGGTCCGCCACACGGCGCAGGTCGTCCACGACGTCGGGGCCGACGTCCTGGGCGTCGTGGAGGCGGAGAGCCGGATCGCGTTGCAGCGCTTCAACGTCGACCTGCTGCGACCGATCAGCGACCGCATCTACGGCCACATCATGCTGATCGACGGCAACGACGACCGCGGCATCGACGTGGGGCTGATGACCCGCGGCGACCACGAGATCGAGCGGATCGTGAGCCACGTCGACGACGCCGACCTGGCCGGGCCGATCTTCGGACGGGACTGTCCCGAGTACACCGTGACCCTCGCCGGCGGCGCGACCCTGCTGGTGATGGTCAACCACTTCAAGTCCAAGGGCTACGGCGCCGCGACCGACTCGAACCGCCGTCGGCAGCGTCAGGCCGAGCGGGTGGCGGAGATCTACCGGGCCCGTCGGGCGGAGGGCGTCGAGAACATCGTCGTCCTGGGCGACCTCAACGACACCCCGGACTCCGCTCCCCTGGCGCCACTGCTCGTGGGATCCGCTGCAGCTCCCACCGACCTCAAGGACATCGTCACCCATCCGAGCTTCGACGACGGCGGCTGGCCGGGCACGTACACGACGGGTCGGGCCGGCAACAAGATCGACTACATCCTGTGCTCCCCGGCCGTCTTCGACGCCGTCACGGCGTCGGGCATCTTCCGCAAGGGCGTGTGGACCGCCTCGGGTCGCTGGGAGATGTACCCGACGCTGACGCGCGAGCAGGACGCCGCCTCCGACCACGCCGCGATCTGGGCCGACGTCGACCTCTGACCGCTGGGCCGGATCCCTCGAGGCCGGCTGGGCTGCGGGTGGAAGGTCCAGAAGGGGGCCCGAGTCACGGTTGGTGCCGTTTCCACCATTTGGGTGACGGACGCTAGTCCCGTTGGTCGACGTGCAGCGAAGGGCCGCAGGCACAGACTCGAGGTGAACCTCGGTCGACAGGTGGCAGACGTAGGCAGGTGAGAGGTCATGAACCTCACTGGCGAACACCCCACCATCAGCGTCGCACGGGACCTGCTCCTGGTGCTGGCCTGCATCCTCGCGCTGGTCCTCCCGTTCGTCCTGACGCGCGACATCTTCGGGAGCGACTCGGCTGGCCCGCGGTCCCCGCAAGCCCCAGCGACGGCCACGACGCGGGCCACGACACGGGGCGCGACCACGCAGGACTCGACCGCGCTCACGAGCAGCGCCGCACCCAGGGGCACCCTGGGGACGCCCATCTCCCTGGCTGCGGTGTCCGAGCGGTGCCGGTTGGCCAACCTGCGACAGCAGGCGCCGCTGAGCGCGGCGGACGTCTCGTTGGCCCAGTTCGACAAGCACATCGACGCGATGAACCTGCTCGTCGCCGGCAAGATCTCGCTCGCGGTCGCCACGACCTTCTGGGACCAGACCCGGGTCAAGGCCGTCGAGAACGCCGCGGCCTTCCGCCGGGCCGACCAGGAGCTGGCTGCCAGCGGGACCAGCTGCCCGGAGCCGGACGCTGCGCTGGCCGACGCCGCCCCCTACGGGCAGGTGGTCACGCTGAAGAGCTGCGTCAGCGCGATCGCCGCCCGCGCGACCGCGCTGGCCCGCGCCCGCACTGCCGTGACGACCTGGGAGCACCACGTCCACGACATGGAGATGCTGCGGATGGGCCAGCTCACGCCGGCCCAGGCGACGGCGGCCTGGCACAAGAACTGGAAGACCGGCCAGCGCCAGCTCGTGGCCTACGAGCAGGCGGCTGCCCGGGCCAGGAAGATCCGCTGCGCCTTGGACTGAGGAGCTCCCGCGCCCTGGACTGAGGATGCGCTGCGCCCGGGCCGGGACCCGGCCCCAGACCGCGGGTACCTGGCCGCGCGAGCGCACTGGTGCCCCCGACGGGGGTCGAACCCGCACCTGTGGCGATTTTAAGTCGCCTGCCTCTGCCAGTTGGGCCACGGGGGCGGGCCAAGTATGCCGCGCGCGCGTCGCCGACGTGCCACGCTTCTGCCGTGCCACGCTGCACTCCTGGGAGGGACGACGTCTCCCCGGCAGGTGGCGCACCAGGGCTTGGGGAAGGCGGGGTGTCGGGGTGGTTCCCACGGTGTTCGGGGTCGACGCGCACGCGGTGTTCGTCGCGCTCGGCGTCGTGACCGCCGTCGCCGTGTTCGCGGCCGAGGCCCGGCGGCGCGGGGCGACCGACGAGCGCCTCCTGACCGTGGTCACCGGTGGTCTCGTCGGCGGCGCGGTCTTCATGCGGCTGGGCACCTGGCTCCAGCACCTCGACCTGCGCCAGAACGCCTCGCTCGCGGAGCAGTGGGCCTATGGCAACCGCAGCATCCTGGGAGGGCTGGTCGGCGCCTGGGCGGGGGTGCACGTCGCCAAGCGCCTCAGCGGCTACCGGCCCCGCACCGGCGACCTCTTCGCGCCGGCGGTCGCGCTCGGCATGGCCGTGGGCCGGGTGGGCTGCCTGCTCACCGAGCGACCGGGCAGCCCGACCGGGACGTCGTGGGGAGTGACCCTCGACGCTGCCGCCGCCGCGCGCACGGGCGCGCCGGCCGGCATGGCGCTGCACCCGTCGTTCGGCTACGAGATCGTCTTCCACCTCGCGGCCTTCGCCGTCATCTGGTGGTGGCTGCGCCACCGCCCCGTGCCGAGCGGTGAGCTCCTGGTCTGGTACCTGGGCGCCTACGGCATCGCCCGCTTCCTCCTCGAGTACGTCAGGGGCAACGAGGTCGCCTGGCTGGGACTGACCCGTCCGCAGCTCTTCCTCGCGGTGACGGTGCCGTTGATCCTCGCGCGGGTGGCGATGCAGGCGCGTCGCGGCGCCTACCGCGGGCTGCGGCACGAGACAGTGGTCGCGTGAGCACCCGCACCGGACCCGGTATGCCGTTGCGCGGCGACCGCATCCACCGTTACGTCAACGCCTTCTGCCCGCTGTGCCACGAGGAGAAGCCGGACCGACCCCTCACCGAGGTGCACCGCCTGTCGGGGTGGCTCGTGGAGCGGGAGGGACGGATCTGGCTCGAGCGCGGGTGCGCCTCCCACGGATTGGTGCGCACGCTCTACGACGAGTCGCCCGAGATCCTGAGCTACCTCGAGGGGTGGACCGCCCCGACCAAGGTGCACACCCCCGACCTGACCGGCAACTTCGCGCCGGTGCCGGCGGCCTATGCCGACGGGCTCCCCGAGATGCAGACCCAGCACACCTGCATCCTCCTCGAGGACCTGCTCGACCACTGCAACCTCAAGTGCCCGACCTGCTTCGCCGCGTCGGCGCCGGCCCTCGCGTCGGTGGTGCCGCTCGACCAGGTGCTGGCCTCGGTCGACGCCCGGCTGGCGCGTGAGAACGGCCGGATCGACGTGCTCATGCTCAGCGGAGGCGAGCCCACCCTGTACCCGTGGCTGGCCGAGCTGCTCGAGGCTGTCGCTGCCCGGCCCATCGTGCGGATCCTGGTCAACACCAACGGGATCGCGATCGCCAAGGACGACGCCCTGCTCGACCTCCTGCGCCGCCACCGCGACCGCGTCGAGGTCTACCTGCAGTACGACGGCGAGTCGGCGCGGGCCTCGACGCACCACCGGGGCGCCGACATCCGCCGGTTCAAGGAGCGGGCGATCGACCGCCTGTCGGGGGCCGGCATCTTCACCACCCTGACGATGACCGCCGCGCTGGGGGTGAACGACGACGAGATCGGGTTCGTGGTGAAGCGCGCCCTCGACACCCCCTACATCGGTGGCGTGACCATCCAGCCGGTGTTCGGCTCGGGCCGCGGCACCGGCATCGACCCGCACGACCGGCTCACCCACACCGGCGTGCTCGCCCGGCTCGACGGTCAGACCGCCGGACAGGTGACCTGGCGCGACCTGACCGCCCTGCCCTGCTCGCACCCGCACTGCTGCTCGGTGGGCTACCTCCTGCGTGACGACTCGGGCACCTGGCGCTCGCTCGTCTCGCTGGTGGGGCACGAGCGGCTCAAGGAGTGGCTCGACCTCGAGCCCCACGTGCTCGCCAACCGCATCGCCGACGATGCGCTCCCAGCATCGCTCCGGTCGACGGTGAAGCAGTCGCTGCTCGACCTGCTGTCCGAGCAGTCGTCACTGTCGCACCCGTCGATGGCCGGGATCTGGCGCGACGTCTGCAGTGGGTGCGACCTGGGGATCAGCACCCTCGCGACGCTGGCGGCCGGCCGCCTCCCCGGTCAGCGCGAGAAGCTGCGCGCCCTGCTCGGGGAGCGGGTCCTGCGGATCACGGTGAAGCCGTTCATGGACATGAACACGATGATCGAGGAGCGCCTGACGCAGTGCTGCGTGCACGTCGCCACGGTCGCGGACTCGGGCGGGCACCAGTGCGCGCCGTTCTGCGCCGTGCAGGCCTGGGCGCCGCTGTCGAGGCAACGCATCTCGACCGCCGTCGGCCTGCCGCTGGCCGGGAAGACCACGTCATGACCGGGCCGGACCCGCGCCAGGTCGCGCCGCCGCACGCCGCGCAGGGCGAGCACGAGCCGGCTGCGCCCTACGACCCCCTGCGACTGTGCGTCTTCGCCACCGTCGCGCTGCTCGGCTGGGTGCTCGGACCCGTCGCCCTGCTCGGGTTCGCGGTGCTGGCCATCGTCGGCTATGCCAAGGCCCGTCGGGGCGGGCTGCTGCGCTCACGGTGCAAGCTCGGCGACACCCGGCTGGTCCTGCTCTACCTCACCGTGCTCGCCGCTGCGGCGTGCGTCGGCATCTACGTCTGGATCGACTGAGGGGAACGCGCATGACACAGCCAGCCCGGCGGCGGGGACGCTCCAACGTCGCGAAGTTCTGGATCGGGGTGGCGCTGTGCCTCCCCGCGCTCTTCCTCGCTGGTGTGCTGGTGTCGCTCCCCAGCACCGTGGGCGGCGCAGTGAACCTGCCGAGCGGGCTCAGCTCCCTTGCCACCTTCGGGATGAGCGTCGGCCTGCTGGCCACGGCGGTCCTGGGACTCGTGCGGGAGGGGACGCGGTTCGTCGTGGTCGGGATGCTGGCGGGTCTGGCGATCCTGTTCGTCCTGGCCGCCGGTGCGTGCATCGTCCTGCTGACAGGGCTGAGCAACCCGAACTCCTGATCCGTCAGTGTCCGGCAGCCTTGGCTGCGGCCCGGTCGCTGAGGCGGCGGTGACCGGTCGCCTGCCCCTGGATGACGGCGCGGGCCACGGGCGGTGCGTAGCGCAGCAGGCGCCAGGTGACGTGCGCGAGGAACCCCACCGGGATGATCGCCTTGTTCGCCGCGAGGCCCTCGACGGCCGCCCTCGCGGTCTGCTCCGCCGTGAGGAACCTCGGCTGCAGCAGCCGGACCCGTGCGCGGACGCTGCTGCCGCCGAGGCTGGCGGGCGCGGCATACACCTCGTCGAGCAGCGGGGTGTCGACGAAGCCCGGGCACAGCACGCTGACCTGCACGCCCTGGCTCGCGGCCTCGGCGCGCAGCGCCGTCGAGAGCCCCACCACCGCGTGCTTGGTGGTCGTGTAGGGCAGCATCGCCGGAGCCGGGATCAGCCCGGCGAGCGAGGCGGTGTTGAGGATGTGCCCGCTGCCCTGCGGGCGCATCACCTCGTAGGCCGCCGTGACGCCGTGGATCACGCCGCGCAGGTTGACGTCGAGGGCCTTGGACCAGTGCCGCTCGTCGAGCTCCTCGAGCAGGCCACCGATGGCGACGCCGGCGTTGTTGACCATCACGTCGAGACGGCCGTGCTCGGCGGCGACGCTCCTGACCAGGGCCGTGACGGCGGCCGCATCCGCGACGTCGAGCGTGGCCGCGCTGGCCAACGGGCCCAGCTTCTCTGCGGCTCGCACCGCGCCGGCTCCGTCGAGGTCGGCCACCACGACGTGGCTGCCGCGGGCGACGAGCTCCGCCGCGATGGCGCGACCGATGCCGGAGGCAGCGCCCGTGACGATTGACACCTGGGGCTCAAACGCCTTGCGCATCAACGGATTCCTTCGGGGTGCTGGTGGGTGTGGTGGCCGGGGCGGCGGTCGCCACGGTGGTCGGGGCGGTCGCCACGGTGGTCGGGGCGGTCGCCGTGGTGGTGGCCGCGGGGTGACGGGCCACCGGCGCGAACTGGGAGTCGTCGAGCCGGCGGGTGCGCAGCCAGTATCCGACGGTCGAGCCCGGCCAGAGGGCGGTGTTGTGGCCGAACCTGTCGAGGTACCAGCTGCGGCACCCAGTGGCCCAGATGGTGTGGCGGGAGCGCCGCACCATCTCGTTCGTGAAGGCGTCCTGGGCCCGCTGGGTGGCGACCCGCGGGCCGGTCCGGCCCCGGTCGAGGGCCTTCAGCACGTAGTCGGTCGCGAACTCGATCATCGTCACGACACTGTTGTGGCCGAGCCCGGTGTTGGGGCCCAGGAGGAGGTAGAGCTCGGGGAAGCCGGCCACGGTGATGCCGAGGTTGGTGTGCATCCCGCCGCTCCAGGCGTCGGCGAGCGAGCGACCGCCGAGACCGCGGATGTCGATGCGGTCGGTGCTGCCGCTCACGTCGAACCCGGTGCCGAGGACGAGGACGTCCAGCTCGTGCCGGGTGCCGTCAGCCGTGACGACAGCGTCGGGCTCGACCCGCACGATCGGGTCGGTCACGAGGCTGACGTCGGTGCGCGCGAAGGTCGGCCAGTAGTCGTTGGACAGCAGGATCCGCTTGCAGCCGATCCGGTAGTCGGGGGTCAGGGCGGCCCTCGTGACGGGGTCGGGCACCGCGGCCGCCAGCTCCCGCAGCGCGATCCGCTCGACGAACCGCGCCAGCCCCGGGAGCCGCACGAACAGGGGCGCCCGCGCTTCCAGCGACCAGTACGTGCGCCACCGCACGAGGCGCTGGAGCGCCGGCCACCTCGCGAAGAGCCGTTGCCGCGAGGGGCTCCACTCCTGGTCGTGCTTGGTCATCGTCCACGCCGCGGATCGTTGGAAGACGGTCGTGTGGGCCGCCACCGGCGCGACCTCGGGGACCAGCTGCACGGCGCTCGCCCCGGTGCCGACGACACCGACCCGCCGGCCGGTCAGCTCGGTGCCCTCGGGCCACCGCGCGGTGTGGGCGAGCTCCCCGGCGAACGACGCGAGCCCGTCGAGGTCGGGCAGCTTCGGCTCGTGCAGCGCCCCGGCACCGAGGACCAGGGCGTCGCAGGTCCACCGTCGCCCGTCGCCGGCCGTGAGGGTCCAGCGCCCGGTCGCCTCGTCGAACTCGGCCGCGCGCAGGTCGGCACCGAACTCGATCCGGTCGCGCACGGCATACCGGTCGGCGACCCGGCGCAGGTAGGACCAGATCTCGCCGGCGGTCGCGAAGTCGCGTGACCACCCGGGGTACTGGGCGAACGAGAACGAGTAGAGCCGCGACGGCACGTCGCAGGCGCAGCCGGGGTAGCGGTTGTCGCGCCACGTGCCGCCGACCTCGTCGGCCTTCTCCAGGACGACGTAGTCGTGGTCGCCGCGCTGGGCGAGACGGATCGCCATGCCCAGCCCGGAGAACCCGGTGCCGACGATGACCACCCGGTGGTGAGGTGTCGCCATGGCGCCAACTTACCATCAGTAAGTTCGGCCGCACCCGGGGTAGAGTTGCCGCGTGCCGCCGAGTCCCCAGCAGCCCCTCGCCCCTCCC
Source organism: Pedococcus bigeumensis (assembly GCF_039531795.1). Lineage (NCBI taxonomy): Bacteria > Bacillati > Actinomycetota > Actinomycetes > Micrococcales > Intrasporangiaceae > Pedococcus > Pedococcus bigeumensis. The sequence goes on from NZ_BAAAQS010000002.1 coordinate 51,469, forward strand.
GCACCGCGCGTGCGCATGCCGCGTGCCCAGCGCGAGGAGCAGATCCTGCGGGTCGCCGAGGAGGTCTTCGCGGAGCGCGGTTTCCAGGCGACCACCATGGAGGACATCGCCGAACGGGTGGGGGTCACCAAGCCCCTGATCTACGAGTACTTCGGCTCCAAGGAGGGCCTGCTCTCCGCCTGCATCACCCGAGCGCGCACCCAGCTGAGGGTGGCCACCGAGGCAGCCTGGCAGGAGGTCGGCAGTGCGGCACCGCTCGAGGTGGTCTTCCGCGCCGGCGTCCGCGCGTTCTTCGAGTTCATCGACGAGCACGCCAACGCCTTCGTGCTGATCCAGCAGGAGGGCGCCGTCGCCTCGCAGGCCAGCCCGCTCATCGAGAGCATCCGCGAGCAGCAGTCGGCGGCCACCATGGCCACCTTCCGCAAGGCACCGGCCCTCGCCGGCGTGCCCGACCCGCAGCTCGAGGGCTACGTCGAGGTCATCATCGGCGCTTGCGAGCGGGTCGCCGTGTGGCGCACCCGCAGGCCCGGCGTCTCGACGCAGGAGGCGACCGACATCGTCGTGTCGACCGTGTGGACCGGTCTCGACGCCCTGCTCCCCCGCGGCTGAGTCAGTCGGCGACAGGCGCGTCGCGAGGCGTCGTCGGCGCGGCCGCGGAGAGCGCGATCCCGTCGAGGATGTCGTGCTCCGACGTGATCACCCGATGGACACCCACACGGTCCAGCCGGCGCACCACCTCGTGCCAGACCAGGGCCCCGGCCCCGATGACGTCGACCCGGCCGGGGTGCATGAACCCCAGGGCAGCCCGCTCCGCGCGGGTCAGGTGCAGCAGCGACTCGCAGGCCCGCAGCACGTCCTGCGACCCGAGCTCGGTGAGGTGGATCCGCGCGGGGTCGTAGGCGGCCAGCCCGAGAGCGTGGGCCGTGATCGTCGTGACGCTGCCGGCCAGGCCGACCAACGCCCCGACCCCGGCGAAGTCGACCACCTGGGCGGCACTGTCGATCGCGGCGTTGATGTCGCGGACCGCCGCGGCGATCTCCGCGTGCGTCGGCGGGTCGGACTGCAGGTGCCGCTCGGTCATCCGCACACACCCGATGTCGACCGAGCGCGCCGCCTCGACCGACTCGGTGCCGCGGACGAACTCGGTCGACCCACCACCGAGGTCCACCACCAGATAGGGGCCGGGTATGCCGCGCGCCCGCAGCTCACCCGTGGCGCCGCGGAAGGAGAGCGCTGCCTCCTCGTCGCCCGAGATGACCTCGGGCGCGATCCCGTAGTGGGCGAAGGCTTCCCGCACCCCGACCACGAACTCGTCGGCGTTCGAGGCGTCCCGTGAGGCGGAGGTGGCCACGAACCGGACACCGGTCGCTCCGAGCTCGCGGCACTGCGCGGCATACTCACCCGCCATCGCCAGCGTGCGCTCCATCGCGACGGGGTCGATCCGTCCGGTGCGGTCGACGCCGTAGCCGAGCCGCACCACCTCCATGCGACGCACGACGTCGACGAGCGTGCCACCCTCGGGGTCGACGTCGGCGACCAGCAGGCGGATCGAGTTCGTGCCGCAGTCGACGGCCCCGACGCGGGTCACCGCACCCATGCCGCGCTCAGTCCTCGCCGTCGGTGCCGGGGTCGGGCACGCAGGATCCCGACGCCCACCAGTCGTCGAGCAGGGCCAGGGCCTCGTCGCCGAGCGGGTTGACCCCGGGCCCGGCCGCGAGCGAGTGGCCCACCAGCACGTGGAGGCACTTGACGCGGGTGGGCATGCCACCGGCGGAGATGCCCTCGATCTCCGCGACGTGACCGAGCTCCGCGCGGCGGGTCAGGTAGTCCTGGTGCGCCGCGGCGTAGGCGGCGGCAAGCTCCGGGTCGTCGGCGAGACGGTCGCTCATCTGCTTCATCAGCCCGGTGGACTCGAGCGTCGAGATCGCCCCGGTGAGCTTGGGACAGGTCGCGTAGAAGGTCGTGGGGAACGGCGTGCCGTCGGGCAGGCGTGGCTCGGTCTTGAGCACGTCGGGGTGCCCGCACGGGCAGCGGTGGGCGACGGCGGCGACGCCGCGCGCCACCCGACCCAGCTGGGCCTGCACGGCGTGGAGGTCGGCCTGGGTCGGCTGGTCGCTCACTTGGCCGGGGTGCCGGAGGTCGTGCCGCCGCTGGTGCCGGACGCCGGGCCGGACGTCGTGCCGGTGCTGGCGCCAGTCGTCGGGCCCGCGTCGGCGACCTGCACCGACTCCCACAGCTGGCCGTACCAGGGGTGGTCGCTCGAGGCGGCCGGCGCCGTGGCCACCCCGGGCAGTGCCTTGGCCGAGGGCTTGCCGTCGATCACGGTGTAGGACTTCTCGCCGACCTTGACGAACTTGAGCCGCTCGCGAGCCTGCTGCATCACGTAGGCCTCGTCGTTCCAGCGGGCCTGCTCCTTCTGCAGGTCGCTGACGCCCTGGCGCTGCTCGGTGACCTGACCGCGCAGGGCGTCGATCTCACCCTGCTGGCGCAGGTAGGACCGCAGGGTCGGGACGAGCGTGACGGCCAGGAGCACGAAGATCGAGGCGAGCACGACGACCCGCATCACCCCACGCGAGCTGCGCCGCTCGGGCGGGACCGGCGACCCGGCCACCTTGCGGGCGGCTCCGGAGGCCGTGGCGCGAGAGCGCCCGGGGCCGGCCCCCGGGCGGGCCGACGCAGCGCGGGCCGTGCCGGGTCGCGCGGACCCGGTGCGGGCGGCAGGCGTCCGCGTCGACGTGGTGGAGCGCGTCGCGCCGCCACGCCCGGTGCCGGCACGGGTGGCAGGCGCGCTGGACCGCCGGACGGGCTTGTCCTGCCCGTCCGTGCCGTGTCCCGAGTCGGCCATCGTCTGTCCCTGCCGGCCCGCCGTCAGGCCCGCGCCACGAACCGCGGGAAGGCGCCGGCGCCGGCGTACACCGCGGCGTCGTCGAGCTCCTCCTCGATACGCAGCAGCTGGTTGTACTTGGCGACCCGCTCGGACCGAGCCGGCGCACCGGTCTTGATCTGGCCGCAGTTGGTCGCGACGGCGAGGTCGGCGATGGTGACGTCCTCGGTCTCGCCCGAGCGGTGGCTCATCATGCAGCGGTAGCCGCTGCGGTGGGCCAGGTCGACGGCGTCCAGGGTCTCGGTCAGCGAGCCGATCTGGTTGACCTTGACCAGGAGGGCGTTCGCGGTGCCCGACTCGATGCCGCGCAGCAGCCGCACCGGGTTCGTGACGAACAGGTCGTCGCCGACCAGCTGCACGCGGTCGCCGAGGCGGTCGGTCATGGCCTTCCAGCCGTCCCAGTCCTCCTCGTCGAGCGGGTCCTCGATGGACACGAGCGGGTAGGAGTCGACCAGCCCGGCGTAGTAGTCGACCATCTCGGCCGACGACTTGGCAGCGCCCTCGAACTGGTAGGTGCCATCGTTGTTGTGGAACTCGCTGGCGGCGACGTCGAGAGCCAATGCGATCTGGGTGCCGGCCTGGTAGCCGGCCTTCTCGATCGCCTCGAGGATGAGGTCGAGGGCCGCGCGGTTGGACTCGAGGTTCGGCGCGAAGCCACCCTCGTCGCCCAGCCCCGTGGCCAGCCCGCGCTCCTTCAGCACGGCCTTGAGCGCGTGGTAGACCTCCGCACCCCAGCGCAGGGCCTCGCGGAACGTCTCGGCGCCGATCGGCGCGATCATGAACTCCTGGACGTCGACGTTGGAGTCGGCGTGGCTGCCGCCGTTGAGGATGTTCATCATCGGCACGGGCAGGACGTGGGCGTTGGGTCCGCCGAGGTAGCGGAACAGCGGCAGGCCGGCCGACTCCGCGGCCGCCTTGGCCACGGCGAGCGATACGCCGAGGATGGCGTTGGCGCCGAGCTTGGACTTGGTGGAGGTGCCGTCGAGGCCGAGCATCACGCCGTCGATGAGGCGCTGCTCGCTGGCTTCGTAACCGACGAGCTTGGGGTTGATCTCGTCGAGGACGGCGTCCACCGCCTGCTCGACACCCTTGCCGAGGTAGCGGTTCTTGTCGCCGTCACGGCGTTCGACGGCCTCGAAGGCACCCGTCGAGGCGCCGGAGGGGACGGCGGCCCGGGCGATGGTGCCGTCGTCGAGCGCCACCTCGACCTCCACGGTCGGGTTGCCGCGCGAGTCGAGGATCTCGCGAGCGCCTACTGCGTCAATGGTGGCCACAGACATCTCCATCGGATTGCTGAACAGACGGTGCCGGACAGATACGAACCGAGGCTACCCGCCCGCACCCCGCCGGGCGACGACCGACCCGCACCGTGGACGCACCCCCTCGAGCCGGCCCCGCGGCATACCTCCGGCTTGCGCCGGGGGTGGTCAGGCGAGCAGGCGTTGGTATGCCGTGGCGAGCGCGGCGCCCAGCCGCGCGTTGTGGCGCACGAGGGCGATGTTGGTCTCGAGGCTGGCACCGCCGGACAGCTCGACGATCCGGCCCAGCAGGAAGGGGGTGATGTCCTTGCCGTGGATGCCACGCTCGTCGCACTCGGCGAGCGCCTGGTCGATGAGCACCCCGATCTCGGCTGCCGGGATCTCGTCCTCGGCGGGCACCGGGTTGGTGACGGCGATGCCGCCAGAGAGTCCCAGCGACCACTTGGCGCGCATCATCGCCGCGAGGTCGTCTGCGCCGTCCAGCCGCATCGGCGCGGGGTGGCCGCTCTCGCGCGAGTAGAAGGACGGGAACTCGTCGGAGCCGACGACCACGACCGGCACCCCGAGGGTCTCCAGCGACTCGAGGGTCAGGCCGATGTCGAGGATCGACTTCACCCCCGCGCTGATCACGGCCACGTCGGTCTGGCCCAGCTCGGTCAGGTCGGCCGAGATGTCGAAACTCGTCTCCGCCCCCCGGTGCACCCCGCCGAGGCCACCGGTCACGAACACCCGGATCCCGGCCAGGGCCGCGAGCCGCATCGTGCTGGCCACCGTCGTGGCGCCGTGCGCCTTCCGGGCGATGACGTAGGGCAGGTCGCGAATGCTCACCTTGGCGACGTCGGGGTGCGTCGCGAGGGTCTCGAGCTCGTCGCGGGTGAGGCCGACCCGCGGCACGCCGTCGAGCACCGCGATCGTGGCCGGCACGGCACCACCGTCACGGATGATCTGCTCGACCTCGAGCGCCATCTCGACGTTGCGGGGGTAGGGCATGCCGTGGCTGATGATCGTGCTCTCGAGCGCCACCACCGGGTGGCCTGCGGCGAGCGCCTCCGCCACCTCGGTCGTGAGCTGGAGCGAAGGGTGCGGGGTGGTCATGCGTTCTCCTTGGTGTCGCTGTGGGTCGTTGCCTTGCGGAGCTCGGCGTCGATGAGTCGGGGAGTCAGGTCAGGTCGGACGGTCTCGGGGCTGGCGACGGTGAGCGCGGCTGCCATCTGGCCGAACCGGGCTGCGTCGACTGCGCTGTCGCCACGCATGAGGGCGTGGACGAACGCGGCGGTCATCGCGTCGCCCGCCCCGGTGACGTCGACGGCGGTGACGGGCGGGGCGGGCAGGGTGACCACGGTGGCGCGTCCGCTGTCACCGAGGCTGCTCAGCAGGCTCCCCCTGGTGCCACGGCGGACCCAGACGTTCCGGACGCCCACGTCGTGCAGCCGGCGGGCTGCCCGGGCGATGGCCACCCGGGTCTGGGCCACCGGTTCGCCGACGATGGCCGACAGCTCGTCGAGGTTGGGGGTGAGGGCCAGCACCGGTCGCTGCGGTGAGAGGAGGGCGGCGAGCGGTCGCGCCTTGGCGACGCTGACCGGGTCGAGCACCACCGGCACCTCGACCGCCGCGGCGAAGTCGAGCAGCCAGGCGGCCGGCGCCTCGGGGATGTTGCCGTCGAGGACGAGCAGCGTCGCGTGGCTGAGCAGGTCGCGCGAGCCCATCAGCTGCCGCACGGTCAGCCGGTCGGTGGCCCGCATGTTCGACACCGCCACCACCAGCTCGCCGCTGGCGTCCAGCACCGCCAGGTAGGTGCCGGTCGGGTCGTCCGAGGCGATCAGGTGGTCGACGACGACGCCGGCAGCGCGGGTCGCCGCCACGATCTCGTCGCCGAAGGAGTCGCCACCCACGGGGGCCACCAGGTGGGTCGGGCTGCCGAGCCTGGCGAGGTTCTCCGCGATGTTGCGCCCGACGCCGCCCGGCGTGCTCATGGCCACGCCGGGGTTCGAGGTGTGCAGCTCGATCGGGTGGTTCGAGTGGGCCTTGATGTCCATGTTCGCGCCCCCCACCACGACGACGGAGTGCGCGTCAGGGCGGACGATGTAGCCGCGACCGAGGATGGCGCCCTTCCTGGTGAGGTTCGACAGGTGCACCGACACGGCTGCCTTGGTCGACCCGAGCCGTTCCGCGAGCGCGGCGGCGTCGAGGAGGGGCTGGGCACGGAGCAGGTCGACGATGTCCCGCTCACGATCGGTGAGGCTCATGCTTGGAACTCTAAAGGCACTTGGAATTCCAAAACAAGAGGTTCAGGGCAGAAGATCGACGCACCACCACTTCCCTCGGCCTCCGGGCGCCAACACGGGTCCGATGCACCAGCGGTGCACCGGACCCGTGGCCCCCGTCAGGCGGGTCGTGGGGGCCTACGCGGTGGCGTGGCCGTGGGCCTGGCTGTGGGTGCGGCGCGAGAACGCCGCGGCACCCGCACCGGCGAGGGCGAGACCGGCGAGCAGTCCGGCGCCCAGCTGGAGCACCTCGACCCCGTTGTCGTCGGTCGGGTTGGTCAGGGTCGGCCGGCCGCCGCCCGACGACGGACCCTCGTAGCAGTTGACCGAGCAGTGCTGGTCCGCCCAGTCACCGTTCCCCGGGACCTGACGGGCGCTGGCCGGTCCGGCCATCGAGAGGGCGACGAGTCCGGTGGCTCCGAGGATGGTGGCCGACCGGCGGATGGTGGTGGTGTGCGACATGGTCCTGGTCCTTTGCTCGAGCTGGTGGTTGGTGCCGGACGGGTTGTCCACGACCGTTGTCGCACCGACCGGTACCGGGACAGCGCCGAGCGGGTATCAGCCGGGTATCAGGGCCGTTGACGGGGTGCCGGCGGAGGGTCACATTCGAGGTGTGCGCATCGCCGTGCTGGGCCCCCTCGAGGTCGACGAGGGACGGATCCTGCTGGCGCCGCGGGACCAGGTGGTCCTCGAGGCACTGGCCGCCCGCCCCGGTGACACCGTGCGGGCCGAAGCGATCGCGGAGGCCCTCTGGGGTGAGCACCTGCCCCCGTCCTGGCCCAAGGTCGTCCAGGGCTGTGTCTCCCGTCTGCGCAAGGTGCTCGGGTCCGCTGCGATCACGACCTCCAGCGCGGGCTACCGACTCGTGCTCCACCGCGACGACTTCGACCACCTCTGCTTCGAGGACCTGCTGCGTCGGGCCGGCGAGCTGCTCGCGACCGGTGAGCCGGAGCGGGCGCGCTACGCCAGTGGGCAGGCGCTCGGCCTGTGGCGCGGCGACCCGCTGGAGCGGCTGACCGAGTGGGAGGCCGGGCGGATCGAGTCGGAGCGGCTCGGCGAGCGCCGCCGCGATGCAGAGGACCTGTATGCCGAGTCGGCCATCCGCGCCGGGCGGCACCGCGACGTGCTCGGCGAGCTCCACCGCATGGTGGCCCAACAGCCCACCCGCGAACGCCGCTGGGGGCTGCTGGCCCTCGCGCAGTACCAGGCGGGCCGTCAGGCGGAGGCCCTCGGCACGCTCCAGCGCGCCCGGGCCACCCTGGTCAACGACTTCGGGCTCGACCCCGGACCCCAGCTCGCTGAGCTCGAGGAGGCGATCCTTCGTCAGGACCCCGCGCTCGTCACGCTGGGGGCCGCGCCCGCGACGGACGCGATCTGTCCCTACCTCGGACTGGTCGCCTACGACGTCGGTGACGCACCGGCATACTTCGGCCGCGAAGCGGACGTCGCCGCCTGCCTGGACCGCCTCGACGAGGCCGGCGTCCTCGCCGTGGTCGGACCGTCGGGGTGCGGCAAGTCCTCGCTCGTCCGCGCAGGCGTCGCCGCCGCACTGGCGCGCGACGGCCGGGCGGTGCGGGTCGTGACCCCCGGGGCCCATCCGGAGGAGGTGCCGTCGCAGGCGCCACCCGGCGACGACGGGGTGTTCGTCATCGACCAGTGCGAGGAGGCCCTGGCCCTCCCGGAGAGCTCCCCGGAGCGGGAGGCGTTCTTCGCCGGACTGGTCCGGTTCGCGGCCCGGGGTCGGCTGGTCCTCTCGCTGCGCGCCGACCGTCTCGGCGAGCTCGCCGTCCACCCCGAGTTCGCCCACCTGGTCGAGAAGGGGCTCTACCTCCTCGGCGCGATGGGTCCGGCCGAGCTGCGCAGCGCCATCGAGGGTCCCGCGGCGCAGGCCGGGCTGCGGCTCGAGCCCGGGCTGGTCGACCTCCTCGTGCGGGACGTCGAGGGCTCGCCAGGAGCGTTGCCCCTGCTGTCCCACGTGTTGCGCCAGACGTGGCGTCGCCGCGAGGGCGACACCCTCACCGTCGAGGGGTATGCCGCGACAGGCGGAGTGCGCGAAGCGGTCGCCCAGTCCGCCGAGCGGCTCTACCGCGGGCTGAGCCCCAGCCAGCAGGGCATGCTCCGTGACCTGATGGTGCGCCTGGTCTCGTCGGACGACGCGGGTGAGCCCGTGCGCACGCGGGTGTCGCGACGCGCCCTCACGTCGGACGACGAGCACACCGCCGTCGTCGAGGCGCTCGTCGGGGCCCGCCTCGTGAGCAGCGACGGCGACACGGTGGAGATCGCGCACGAGTCCCTGGCGGTCGCCTGGCCCCGGCTGCGCTCGTGGTTGGACGACGACGTCGACGGGCTCCGGACCATGCGGCACCTCACCGTGGCCGCCGAGAGCTGGGACGAGCTGGGACGGCCCGACAGCGAGCTCTACCGCGGGGTCCGGCAGGCCCGGGCCGCCGAGTGGCGGCGCAGCCACGATCCCGAGCTCACCCCCGCGGAACGAGCCTTCCTCGACACCTCGGCCGAGCTGGCCGAGTCCGAACAGCGGGCCACTGAGGAGCAGGTCCGTAGGGAACGTCGCTCGAACCAGCGGCTCAGGACGGGGCTCGCCGCGGTCGCGGTGCTGCTCGCGGTGTCGATCGTCGCGGGGGCGCTGGCCAAGACCTCTGCCGACCGCGCCGACCGACAGTCGCTGGTGGCCGACGCCCGTCGGCTCAGTGCGGAAGCGCTTCGATCCACCGAGATCGACCGCTCGCTGCTGCTCGCCACGGCCAGCACTGACCTGGACGACTCCGCCGACACCCGGTTCGCACTGGCGCAGGTGCTCGACCGGGCACCCCAGCTGATCGGCGCCGCCCGGAACAAGGGTGGGTTCATCTCGCTGTCCCTGCACCCGGACGGCACGACCATCGCGGCTGCCGACCCGTTGGGGGGAGTGACGATCCGCGACGCGACCACGCTGGCCGAGGTGGCCCGCAACGACGAGGTCACCACCCGGTCGGTCCGCTTCAGCCCTGACGGCACCCAGCTCGCGGCCAGCGCCAATCCCTGGACTCCCACGGGAGCACGACCCGTGCATGCCATTCCCTTGCGCCTGTTGGACCCGCGGACGGCCAAGCTGTTGCCGACCCAGCTCGGTGACATGCCGGCGGGGCGAGTGCTCCACGAGAGCTTTGCCTACAGCGCCAACGGAAAGTGGCTTGCCGCTGGCTTCATCCACCCTCGCGAGGCGGATGGCAGGACGGTCTTCCGGGTGTGGGAGACAGCGCACCTCAGCACACCGGTCGCCGCGTTCTCCGTCCCGTTCGTCCTCGGCACCCCGCCCGTGGTCAGTGCCGACGGTCGACGGGTCCTCGTCACCTCCGACGACGCTGCCCATGTCTTCGAGTCCTCGTCGGGACGAGAGCTGGCTTCCGTCCGGGCCGAGCGGCCGGAGGGGTTCGCGTCGAGCCAGGACGGGTCGCTGCTGGCGATTCGCGACGGCAACCAGATCCGGGTCCTCGACCCTGCGCGGCTCACCACGGTGTCCACCCTGCGCGAGGACGGACAGATCGACCACCCGATCGCCTTCGACCCCGAGGGAAAACGGGTGGCCTACGTCGTCGACGGCACGACGGTCGTGCGCACCCTGGGCGCGCCCGACCTCCCGGGGGTGCGCTACCCGACAGGCGACCAGACAGCAGCGGCGTCGCTGGTCTTCGGACGGAGCGGGACGACGCTCTATGGCGGGCGCGCGGACGGGCTCCTGCTGGCCTGGGACCTCGAGGGTGACCGCCGATACGTCCCCGTGCGCGCCTCGGTGGAGCACGACCTCGCCGGTGAGCCCCTCGTCGCAGCCGCGTCACCCGACGGCCGGACGGTCGCCCACTTCGTGCGCACCGCACGAGGGGACTCGCTCCAGCTCCGCGACGTGCCGGCCGGCACCCTGGCTCCGGCGACTCCCACCAGGCAGACGGAGGGGTGGTACGTCGGTCTGGCGTGGCGACCGGACAGCCGGGCGGTGGCCACGCTGCTCGATGACGAGTGGGTCAGGGTGTGGGCCCGCGACGGAGGAAACCTGCTCGAGGAGCACCGGGTGCCCGGAGACGGCGTCTTCGCGGCTGCCTTCGGCGCCGATGGCTCCAGCCTGGTAGTTGGCACCAGGAACGGCTGGGTGAGGACGTTCGGAGTGGGCGGTCGGGCATCGGGCCCGGACATCCGCATCAGCACGCAGAAGCCGGCCGGTGCGGTGGCCGTGGCCAGGGACGGTCGGCACGCCCTCGCGACCACAGGCGAGCAGATCGTCCTCCTGGACCTCCACTCCGGCGAGGTGCAGCGCAGGGCCGACCTCGGTTTCGTGGCCGTGGGTCTCACCTGGTCACCGGACGGCCGGACCATCGCCGCCACTGGTGTCGCCCCTGCGCAGGCCTTCTTCGGGGCGACGGCCGCGCTCGACGCGGCCACCCTGGCCCCGATCTGGTCAGTGGTCGGGCCCCAGGCCGGCGGTGACTTCCCGACCTACTCCCCAGATGGCAGCCGGTTCACGACCGTCGGGGACGAACAGGTGCGGGTCTACGACCGGCGCAGCGGCCTGGTGGGGTCGTTGCGGTCCGAAGGGCTCGCGGCCGCGGCGTTCAGGGCGGACGGCTCGACCATCACGCTCGTGTCGTCGACCGGGCGGATCTCGACCTGGGACCCCGGGCCCGAGGCCGCCCGGAGGGCTGCTTGCCGGATCGCGGGGCGTGAGCTCAGCGACGACGAATGGCGCAAGTACCTCCCCGACCGGGAACGCCGCAAGGTCTGCTGAGCCTCTTGCGGTTCGTGCGGCCTGGGCGATTCGCGAGGATCGCCCCAGATCCGTTGCGACCAGCCGGTTTCGGCCCCACGAGCAGGGCGGTATCACGGCGGTAACACGGGAGTTGACGGCGAACCCGCACAGGTCGACCGTCAGTCGTATGGGTATCGGCGTCCTGGGACCCTTGGAGCTCGACGGGACGGAGTCCGCCCTCGGCCTCCGTGACCGGGTCGTGCTGCAGGCCCTCGCCGTGCGCCACGGGATGCCGGTCAGCCCCGACGCCCTTGCCGAGGCCCTGTGGGGCGATGACCCACCGACCTCGTGGACCAAGGTCGTGCAGGGCTGTGTCGTCCGGCTGCGCAAGGCGCTCGGCGCGGACGCCATCGAGACCTCGACGCAGGGCTACCGGCTCCAGGTCCACCGGGACCACCTCGACCACCTGCGCTTCGAGCACCTCCTGGCGCGGGCCCGCCGGCTGCAGGCGAGCGGAGAACCCGACCGCGCGGCATACCTGCTGCGTGAGGCCCTCGAGCTCTGGCGGGGCGAGCCACTGGCTGAGCTGGTCGACTGGGCGCCCGGTCGGGCGGAGGCCGAGCGGCTGGTGGAGCTGCGGCACGACGCGGAGGACCTGCTCACCGAGGTGCAGCTGCTGGCCGGGCACCACCGCGAGGCCATCGCGCCCGCGCTGCAGCTCGTCCACGAGGAGCCGATGCGCGAGCGACGGTGGGGACTGCTCGCCCTCGCGCAGTACCAGGGCGGACGTCAGGGCGACGCCCTGCACACCCTGCAGCAGGCGCGGCGGGTGCTGGTCGACGAGCTCGGGCTGGACCCCGGCGACGAGCTCGTGACGCTGGAGCGAGCCATCCTCAACCAGGACCCCTCGCTCGCCGTGGCCGCAGCCACCGCCGGGACGACGTCGGCCTGCCCCTACCTGGGGCTGGTGGCCTACGACGTCGCCGACGCACCGGCCTTCTTCGGCCGGGACGAGGTGACCGCAGCCTGCCTGCGCCGCCTCGACCAGGCCGGGGTGCTCGCGGTGGTGGGACCGTCGGGCTCCGGCAAGTCCTCCGTCGCCCGAGCCGGCATCGCAGCCGCCCTCGAGCGCGACGGCCGGGTCGTCCACGTGCTCACGCCGGGCAGTCGTCCGATGACGGCCCTCGGCCGCCTTGCGGCGCGTCCTGGCACGGTGCTCGTCGTCGACCAGTGTGAGGAGGCCCTCGCGGTCGACGAGGCGTCTGCGGAGCGGACCGAGTTCCTCGCGACGCTGGTCGAGCTCGCCCCGCAGCATCCCCTGGTGGTCACCCTGCGTGCGGACCGGCTCGGGGAGCTGGCTCCGCACCCCGAGTTCGCACGGCTCGTGGAGAGAGGCCTCTACCTCCTGGGCCCGATGACCGAACCGGACCTGCGACGGGCGATCGAGGGCCCGGCCGCGCAGGCGGGCCTGCGGCTCGAGCCAGGGCTGGTCGACCTCCTCGTGCGCGAGGTGGCCGGGGAGCCCGCTGCCCTCCCGCTGCTCTCCCACGTGCTGCGCCAGACCTGGCGCCACCGGGAGGGCGGCACCCTCACCGTCGAGGGGTATGCCGCCACCGGTGGCGTCCGCGAGGCGGTGGCGCAGTCCGCCGAAGGGGTGTTCCGCGCGCTGGACCACGAACACCAGGCGATGCTCCGCGACCTGATGCTGAGGCTGGTCACGCCGGACGAGGGCGGCGACCCGGTGCGCACGCGGGTCCCGCGGCGGTCGGTCACCGGGGACGAGGCCCACCTCGAGCTCGTCGAGCGGCTGGTCGCGGCTCGGCTGCTGGCCAGCGACGGCGACACCGTCGAGATCGCGCACGAGTCACTCGCGGTGGCGTGGCCGCGACTGCGGTCGTGGCTGGACGAGGACGTCGACGGGCTGCGCACGCTGCGCCACCTCACGGTCGCGGCCGAGAGCTGGGACGAGCTCGGCCGCCCCGACAGCGAGCTGTACCGCGGCGTGCGCCAGGCGCGGGCGGCCGAGTGGCACCAGCGGACCAACGCCTCCCTGACCGACACCGAACGCGACTTCCTGCACGAGTCGGCCCTCCTGGCCGACAAGGAGGAGCGCGCGACCGAGGCGCAGGTGCGACGGGAACGCCGACTGAACCAGCGCCTCCGGGGTGGGCTCGCAGCAGTCGCCGCCCTGCTCGCCGTCGCGATCATCGCCGGCGCCGTGGCGCTCGCCGCTCGCGAGCAGGCCGACCGTCTTGCGGCGACAGCATCTGGGCAGGCGCGCGCCGCGGACGCCCGTCGGCTCGGATCCGAGGCGCTACGCGCCACCGAGACCGACCGTTCGCTGCTGCTGGCTGCCGCAGGGGTGGGGCTGGACGACTCGCTGGACACGCGGACGAGCCTGTTGGCGACCCTCGACCGGACCCCGGCCCTCATCGGGAGCGCCCGGAGCGCCGGCCGGATCTACCACCTGGCGACCAACCCCGCGACGGACCAGGTGGCGGTCATGGCCGCGGACGGCGTCGGGCTCGAGCTCTACGACGGACGGACCCTCGGCCCCCTGCCTGCGCCGAAGAAGCTCGTCGGCGGCACCGTCGTCGCCAGGCCGGACGGCCAGGGTTATGCCATCTCGATCGCGGGCGACCTGGTGGAGGGCGGTCAGCCGCCCATCCTGCTGCTGGACCGGACCGGCGCCAGGTCTGCCGTCCAGCTCGGGGGTCTCCCGCCGCGCTACCAGGTCCTCGACCTGGGTTTCCCCCGCCGCTGGTACCTCGGCTTCTCCCCGACCAGCCGCTGGTTTGCCACGTCCCTGGTCCGCATGCCGGAGGACGGCAAGACGCTGACGTTCGTCTGGGACCTCCACTCCCCGGAACGACCGGCGGCCAGGCTCGAGCTCGGGTGGGTCGGCAGCGCTGCCACCATCAGCCCCGACGGGCGCACGCTCTACTCAGGTGCCTACGGCCTGGACCTCGTGCCCGGTGGCAAGGGCCAGCTGCTCGTCACCAACCTCCCCACCGGTACGACGCGTCGCGCCCTGGACCCCGCCGACCTCGCCGTTCGCCAGCTCGACGACGTGCTGGCACAGAGCCCGGACGGGCGCACCCTCGCCGTCGGGGCCGGCGTCGAGGTCGTCCTGGTGGACACCGCCACGCTGAAGCCGCGCGCGCATCTCTCCGGACAGGGCGCGACGCAGGCACTGGCGTTCTCGGCGGACGGCACCCAACTGGCCGCGAGCGGCGACCGCCTGACAGTGTGGGACCTCAGCGCCGACGACCCGGTCGTGGTCCTCAGCCAGGTCGGAGAGGTCGAGGACCCGGCGTTCAGCCGCGACGGGAGGACGCTCTACACGAAGACCGTCGCCGGTCTGGTCCAGGCGTGGGACCTCAGCGGCGACCGACGGTTCCTCCCCGCCCGGCGTGGTCAGCACCTGGACTGGCCGGACTACTGGCCCAAGTTCTCCCCGGATCGGTCGAAGGTCGCCTACGTGGCCAACGGACCCAAGCTCCGCATCCGCGACGTCGCCACCGGCCGGCTCGGTCCGGAGGTCGCACCGAAGGCCATGGCACAGGGGAGCTACAACGATGTCGCGTGGCACCCGGACAGCACCATCGTCAGCATGACGTCGGGAGACCCGTGGGTCCGGACCTGGGACGCCACCACCGCCCGGGAGCTGGCTGCCCGGAGAATCGCCCCCGCCGCCTCCGACGAGTCCGCTGCCGCCTCCTACTTCAGCCGCGACGGGAAGTACCTGCTCGTCGGCACCACCGAGGGTCGGATCCACGTCCTCGACGCCCGCACCCTGGTCCCCGCCCGTCAGCCGATCCAGGTGCACGAGGTGAAGGCCGGCGAGCCTGAGGCGGACGACGTCTGGAGCTTCGTCGCGAGCGGCGACGGCCACACGGCATACCTCAACGACGCGATCGTGGACTACGTCGCGGGGACCGTCCGACCCATGCCGGACCTCGGCTTCCCGGTCGTGGACCTCTACCCGTCGCCCGACGGGAAGCGCCTCATCGTCGGCACCGGCCCCACCGGTACCGGGCTCCTCGACGCGACCACCATGCGCTGGATCTCCCGGCCCAGTGCCGCCCAGGCCGGGCTCGTTGGATACTTCTCGACCACGTGGAGCGACGACGGGACCTTGGTGGCCAGTGTCAACGAGGACGGCCGGGTGACCTACTGGGACGGGCGCACTGGTGATCTTCGGGGCACCACCACGGCAGTCCCCGGAGGCGACCCGGCCTTCTCGCCGGATGACCAGCGGCTCCTCGTCGCCGCCGACGATTCCGTCCTCACCTGGGACCTCGACCCCCGCTCGTGGGTGGCAGCAGCCTGTCGGCGAGCTGGCCGTCCCCTGACCGAGCAGGAGTGGCACAACTACCTGCCCGACCGTCCGTTCGAGCCGGTCTGCGCGTCCTGAACCCCTGCGCATCCCCGCACGGAGTGCCCCGACGGTGACGGAGCGGGTGCGATGCCCTGGGGGCAGAATGCCCGTGTGGCGCTTGCCGTCTGCCTGCTCTTCGACCCGGAGACCGACCGGGCCGTCCGCCGGCTGTGGGCGGCCCTCGAGGAGGCCGGCATCGGGACGTTGCTGAGCCACACCCACCGGCGCCACGTGCCGCACCTCTCGTATGCCGTGTTGCGCAGCTTCGACGCCGAGGTGGTCGCCACGGCCGTCGAGGGGCTGGTGGGCGGCCCTGCGCTGGAGGTGCGGTTCAACGCCGTCGGCCTGTTCCCCCGTGGCCGGGCCGCTCTGCTGCTGCCGGCCACCCAGCCGCTGCTCATGCGGCAGCAGGCCGTGGTCGACGCGGTCACCGGCACTGGTGCGGACCTGCACTGGCACTACCGCCCCGGCCGGTGGATCCCGCACTGCAGCCTCACCACGGGGACCCACCAGGACCTGCTGGCCACGGCAGCGGTGCGCGCCTTCGACGTCCTGCCCCTGGAGGGCACTGCCGTCAGTGCCGCCCTCATCGACAGCGGCACCGGCCGGCGCTGGCCCCTCGTCAACCTGCCGTGAGACCCGTCTCGGTGTCACTGCCGTGCGGTGCCGGTGTCAGTCCGGTGTCAGTCCGGTGTCAGGCCTGTTGACGCCGTCACGGGCGAGGATCACTGTCGAAGCATGCGCATTGCGCTGCTGGGATCACTGCAGGTCAACGACGGACGGACGACCCTCGGCCCGCGCGATCGCGTCGTCCTGGAGGCCCTCGCCACCCGCCCCGGCACGGAGCTCAGTGCGGAGGCCCTTGCGGAGGCGCTCTGGGGCGAGGACCTGCCCGGGACGTGGCAGAAGGTCGTTCAAGGTTGCATCGTGCGGATCCGCAAGGCCTTGGGCGCCGAGGCGATCCAGACCACAGCGCACGGTTACCGCCTGGACCTGCACCACGACGAGGTGGACCACCTCCACTTCGAGCACCTGCTGACCCGGGCCCGCGAGCTGTTGGCGAACGACGAGCCCGAGCGTGCCCTCTACGTCACCGGCCAGGCCCGCGAGCTGTGGCGAGGTGATCCGCTGGTCGACCTGGCTGACTGGGGCCCAGCGCGGGTCGAGGCGGAGCGGCTGGTCGAGCTGCGGCGCGACGCCGAGGACCTCCACGCCGAAGCCGCCCTGCGGTCCGGTCGCTACCAGGAGGTCCTCGGTGACGCCTTGCGGATGGTCGCCGAGCAGCCGACTCGCGAGCGCCGCTGGGGCCTGTTGGCACTGGCGCAGTACCAGGCCGGACGGCAGGGCGATGCCCTCCAGACGCTGCACCGCGGCAAGCTGACCCTCGCCCACGAGCTGGGGCTCGACCCCGGGCCCGAGCTGGCCCAGCTGGAGCAGGCGATCCTGCGCCAGGACCCGTCGCTCGTGGCCCAGACCGTCCTCCCCCCACCCAGCGTCGAGTGCCCCTACCTCGGTCTGGTCGCCTACGGGATCGCCGAGGCCCAGGCGTTCTTCGGCCGCGAAGCCGATGTCGCCGCGTGCTTGCGGCGACTCGACCAGGGCCACGTCCTGGCCGTGGTCGGACCGTCCGGATACGGCAAGTCGTCGCTGGCTCGGGCCGGCGTCGGGGCTGCCCTGGAGAGGGACGGGCGCCGGGTCAAGGTCATCACGCCGGGCACCCAGCCGTCCGATGCCCTCTCGGCCGCCAACCCCCGCGCGACCGATGTCCTCGTGGTCGACCAGTGCGAAGAAGCCCTCGCCCTCGACCCCGACTCGACGGAGCGCACCGAGTTCTTCGACCGGCTCGTGGCCTTCGTGACGAGCGGCCGCGGCGACCTGGTGATCACGGTGCGGGCGGATCGTCTCGGCGAGCTCTCCGCCCACCCCGAGTTCGCCCGCGTCGTCGAGTCCGGGCTCTACCTGCTCGGCGCCATGACCGGCCCCGACCTGCGGCGGGCGATCGAGGGCCCCGCGACCCAGGCCGGTCTGCGCCTCGAGCCCGGCCTGGTCGACCTGCTCGTGCGCGAGGTCCAGGGCGCACCGGCCGCCCTCCCCCTCCTGTCGCACGTCCTGCGCCAGACCTGGAGACGACGCGAGGGGAGCACCCTCACCGTCGCCGGCTACACCGCGACGGGAGGGGTCCGCGAGGCGATCTCGCAGTCCGCCGAGGGGCTGTTCCGCGAGCTCCCGCCCGGCCAGCAGGAGGTGCTGCGCGACCTCATGGTGCGGCTCGTGGCCCCCGACGACCTCGGCGAGCCGGTCCGGCAGCGGATCCCCCGTCGCACGGTGGCCACCGACGAGGACCACAGCCTGCTGATCGAGCGGCTCGTCGGGGCGCGCCTGCTCAGCACTGACGGCGACACCGTGGAGATCGCCCACGAGGCACTGGTCGTGGCCTGGCCGCGTCTGCGTTCGTGGCTGGACGACGACGTCGACGGACTGCGCATCATGCGGCACCTCTCCGTGGCGGCGACCAGCTGGGACGACCTGGGCCGTCCGGACAGCGAGCTCTACCGCGGCGTGCGGCAGGCCAGGGCGGCGGAGTGGCGCGACCGCGCCGACCCGTTCCTCACGCCGGTGGAGCGCGACTTCCTGGCCGCAGGAGCCGCTCTGGCGGAGACCGAACAGCGGGCCACCGAGGAGCAGGTCCGGCGCGAGCGCCGCTCGAACCAGCGGCTGCGCGCTGGGCTCGGGGCGGTGGCACTGCTCCTGGCTGTCGCGATCGTCGCCGGGACGGTCGCCAAGGCGGCCGCCGACCGGGCTGACGAGCAGGCGCTGAAGTCCGATGCGCGCCGGCTCGGGGCCGAGGCGCTGCGGTCCGAGGCGCTCGACCGATCCCTGCTGCTCGCCGCGGCCGGCGTCTCGCTGGATGACTCGGTGGACACCCGGAACTCCCTGTTGGCAACCCTGGGCCGCGCCCCGGCGCTGGTGACCAGCGCCCGGAGCCCTGGGTCGATCGTGAGCATCGCGGTCAACCCGGCGACCGGGCAGGTGGCGGCCGTGGAGGGGCTCGGCGCCGGTGTCGACCTCTACGACGGCCGGACCCTGCACCGGGTGGCGCTGCCGAAGAAGCTGTCCGCGGGCTCGATCTTCGCCAGCCCGGACGGCCGGCACTACGCGATGTCGGCGGCGAGCGACCTGGTCGAGCACGGGGTCGAGCCGCCGGTCGTCTTGCTGGACCCCTCGGGAGCGAGGTCGGCGGTCCAGCTCGGTGGGTTCCCGCGCAGGTACTTCGTCTTCGACAACGAGGGATTCGGGCCGGCGAACCGCCACAACATGCAGTTCAGCCCCAACAGCCGGTGGCTCGGTGTCGCGCTGTGGGGACTGGACGACAAGGACGCCCGCCTGACCGTCGTCTGGGACCTGAGGTCGCCCCAGCGGCCAGTGGCGGCGCTGCCGCTCGGTGACCTGCGCGCGCCGACCGTCAGCCCGGACGGCCACACCCTCTACACGGTCGGCACCGAGGGTGCGGGCGTGCGGGTCACGGACCTCCCCAGCGGCAAGACCCGACGCGTCCTCACGGCCAAGGACCTGGGCGTCCGGCAGCTCGACGACCTCCTGGTGCTGAGCCCGGACGGCCGGACGCTGGCCCTCGGCGCCGGGACGGAGGCCGTGCTCGTGGACACCAGGACGCTGAGTCCTCGGACCTACCTCTCCGGTCAGGGTCGGACCTCGGGTCTGGCGTTCTCCCGGGACGGCACCAAGGTCGCGGCCAGCGGCGGGCGGCTGACGGTGTGGGACATCTCCGGGCCAGACCCGGTCGAGATCCTGGCCCAGGACGGCACGCCCGATTACCCGAGCTTCAGCGCGGACGGCGCGACGCTCTACACCCGCACGTTTGCCGGCCTGGTGCAGGAGTGGGACCTCTCCGGTGACCGCCAGTTCCTGCGCTCCCGGCACGTCGACCCCCTCGGTTGGAAGGAGTCGGGGGTCAGGATCTCTCCCGACGGTCGGAAGATCGGCTACGTCGCGCTGACGCCGCAGTTCCGGGTGCGCGACGTCGCCACCGGGAAGCTCGGACCGGTGGTGGCCCCCCACATAGAACAGGGGCGGTACCTGGACATCGCCTGGCACCCGGACAGCACGACGCTCAACATCACCTCCGGGGACCCCATCGTCGCCACGTGGGACAGCACCACGGGACGACAGATCGCCGAGCATCGCCTGGCTCCTCGCCCGTCCAGCGAAGGGGCGGCCATCGCCTTCTTCACGCCCGATGGCAAGTACCTGCTGGTAGGCAGCACGGAAGGCCGGCTCCACGTGCTCGACGCCCGGACCCTGGTCCCTGCTCGTGCACCGATCCAGGTGTACGCACCGACCAAGGACAAGCCCAGCCCGAAGGAGGTCGACAACTTCAGCATCAGCGGAGACGGCCACACCGTGTACCTGTACGACAAGATCGTCGACTACGTCGCCGGGACGGTCCGGCCGATGCCCGCCCTCGGCTTCCGGGTGTCGAACGTGTCCGCCTCACCCGACGGCCGCCGGCTGCTCGTCGACACCGGCACCAGCGGGGTCGGCCTGCTCGACGCAGGGACCATGAAGTGGATCTCGCGGCCGGACGCGGCCCAGGCCGGGCTGATGGGCTGGGTCTCGGCATTCAGCGCGGACGGGTCCCTGGTCGCGAGCGTCAACGAGAACCGGATGAGCCGGTGGGACGCCCGCACGGGCACCTACCTCGGCACGGTGATCGTCGACTACGAGGGGGCGCCGGCCTTCTCGGCCGACGACAAGCGTCTGGTCTACGCCGGCCAGAAGGGTTCGATCCTCACCTGGGACCTCGACGTCCGCACCTGGGTCGCGGCCGCCTGCCGGCTGGCGGGGCGGCCGCTCACCGCCGAGGAGTGGCACAACTACCTGCCGGAACGGCCCTTCCGGTCGGTCTGCTCGTCCTGAGCCGCCGCGTCCAGCCGGGCCAGGGCCAGCCGCACCAAGGCCTCTGCGGACTCACCACGCTCGCGCGCCCGGGCCGCGAGCGCCACGATGGCCATGCCCAGGTCGTCGTCCCCCGCCGCCACCGTGGCGAGGTCGCCACCGGTGCGGTCGTAGCGGGCCAGCACCTTCTCGGCGGCGAGCAGGCTGGGCAACGACCTCGGTATGCCGTGCAGCAGGCCCGGGTGGCCGTCCTCGCCCCCGCCGTGCGGTGTCTTGGCCGCTCGCTCGGCGGCCTTGATCTGCTCCCAGGCGCGCTCCACCTCCGCCGGAGTGGAGGCGTCGCCGTCGGCGAAGACGTGCGGGTGCCTGCGGACCAGCTTCTCGATGATGGCGCCGGCGACGTCGTCGACGTCGAACGGCTCGGTGGCGTGCTCCTGGGCCACGCGGGCCTGGAAGACCACCTGGAGGAGCACGTCACCGAGCTCCTCGCGGATGTGGTCGCGGTCGCCCGACTCGATCGCCTCGGCGGCCTCGTGGCTCTCCTCGATGAGGTACTTCACCAGGGTCTCGTGGGTCTGCTCGGCGTCCCAGGGA
The DNA here is from genome assembly GCF_039531795.1 of Pedococcus bigeumensis. Lineage (NCBI taxonomy): Bacteria > Bacillati > Actinomycetota > Actinomycetes > Micrococcales > Intrasporangiaceae > Pedococcus > Pedococcus bigeumensis. The sequence goes on from NZ_BAAAQS010000002.1 coordinate 72,503, forward strand.
CACCCGCCCGGAGAACGCAGCCGGTCCATCACCGCCACCAGGTCGAGCAGCCGCGAGCCGGGGACGTCCCACGAGGCGACGAGGACCTCGACCTCGGGGGGCGCCCCCAGGCGCGAGACCTCCGACGCGATGGCGTCGGTGAGCCCCGGGTCACCGTCGGCCGACGACACCCACACGACGTCGCCCTCGGCCGCCCGGTCCATCAGCGTGCGGGCCAGCGACGGTGGGGTGAGCTCGCCGAGGTGACCCACCGGCACACCCGACTCCGTCAGGGCGTCGGCGAGCGGTTCGGACCCGTCGCGGGCCAGGATCGCGTCGGCGGCGTCGAGGGTCTGCCAGGCGGTGCGGGTGAACAGCCCGGGCGCGATGCGAGGGCTGCCGACCAGCAGGGTCAGCCGTCCCGTCACCGGTGGCTCAGCCCGCGGGGGTGGTGGGAGCCGGCTCGGCAGGCGCGGGCTCGGCCTTGATCCAGTTGGGCTGGCTGACGTCGAACCGGACGGCCTTGGCATCGAAGGTGCCGTAGCGCGGGTTCATCGTGACCTTGGCCTTCTTGGCCAGCGCCACGACGTGCCCCTGCTCGATGGTGTTCAGCTGCTGCGAGGCGAGGCTCGACTTCACCAGCTCGAGGGTCGCCGGGCTGGGGTCCTCGATCTCGGTGACGGCGGCCTTGGCGGCGCTGTCGGACAGGCCCTTGCCCGACTCGTCGGCGATCTGGTTGATGAAGCCGGCCATCACCAGGCTCGACAGCGCGTTGGCCGTGTTGAGCGAGGAGTCAGGGTAGGCCTTGGTGATCTGGCTGGTGGCCTCCTGGACCTCCTGCTCGGTGATCCGGTGGCCGTTGACGACGGCGGCGGTGTCGGCGGTGGCGCAGCCGGACACGGCCAGGACTCCGGCGACGCCGGCTGCCACGACGGCCCCACGCAGGACGCTGAATGCCTTCACGGGATGGCCCTTCGTCATGTACAGCCCTCTCATCTTGCTCGTCTCCACCTTGGTCGTCTCCACCGTGCTCGTCGCCACCTTGGTCATCTCCACGCTCGGCGCCACGCTCGGCTCCACGCTCATCGAGCCGAGTCCGCACCCTGACGGGTGCCCACCCGGGCGGCGTCGGCGACGCTGCCCAGCAGGACGGACCGGATGAGGTCGGTGGCCCACTGCAAGACTGCCGTGTCGCGCAGCGGTTGGCCACCCACCCGAGCCGTCATCGGCTTCGGCACCAGAATGGTATGCAGCGCGTCCTTGACGATCGACTTCGGGTAGAGCCGCTGCAGCCGGAGCTGCGCGGACTCGGGGAGGTCGACCGGCCCGAACCGCACGAAGCTGCCCTGCACGGAGATGTCGGCCACCGACGCCTGCCTGGCCACGGTGCGCAGCCGCGCGACCTCCATGAGGTTGCGGACCGGCTCGGGCAGCGGGCCGTAGCGGTCGACCAGCTCGGCCTCGATCTCGGCCAGGGCCGGCTCGTCGACCACGCTGGCGAGCTTCTTGTAGGCCTCGAGCCGCAGCCGCTCCCCCGGCACGTACTCGTGGGGCAGGTGGGCGTCGACCGGCAGCTCGATCTTGATCTCCCCCGGAGGGGCCTCGTCGCCACGGAAGTCCGCCACCGCCTCACCGACGAGCCGCACGTAGAGGTCGAAGCCGACCCCGGCGATGTGGCCGGACTGCTCGCCGCCGAGCAGGTTGCCCGCCCCGCGGATCTCGAGGTCCTTCATGGCGATCTGGATGCCGCTGCCGAGGTCGGTGTGGCTGGCCATGGTCTGGAGCCGGTCGTGGGCGGTCTCGGTCATCGGCTTCTCGGGCGGGTAGAGGAAGTAGCAGTAGGCCCGCTCACGCCCACGCCCCACCCGACCTCGCAGCTGGTGCAGCTGCGAGAGGCCCAGCACGTCGGAGCGCTCGACGATCAGCGTGTTGGCGTTGGAGATGTCGAGACCGGTCTCGACGATCGTCGTGCAGACGAGGACGTCGAACTTCTTGTCCCAGAAGTCGACCACGACCTGCTCGAGCTTGTGCTCGCCCATCTTGCCGTGGGCGGTCGCCACGCGGGCCTCGGGCACGAGCTCACGGATCCGGCTTGCGGCGCGCTCGATGCTCGACACCTTGTTGTGGACCAGGAAGACCTGCCCCTCGCGCAGCAGCTCGCGCCGGATGGCGGCGACGATCTGCTTCTCGTCGTAGGCGCCGACGTAGGTCAGCACCGGGTGCCGCTCCTCGGGAGGCGTTGCGAGAGTGGACATCTCACGGATGCCGGTCACGGCCATCTCGAGCGTGCGCGGGATCGGCGTCGCCGACATGGCCAGCACGTCGACGGCGGTGCGCAGGGTCTTGAGCTGTTCCTTGTGCTCGACCCCGAACCGCTGCTCCTCGTCGATGACGACCAGCCCGAGGTCCTTGTAGCGGATCGAGCCGCCCAGGAGCCGGTGGGTGCCGATGACGAGGTCGACGCTGCCGTCGGCCAGCCCCTCGATGGTCTCGCGCGCCTCCTTGTCGCTCTGGAACCGTGACAGGGCCCGCACGGTCACCGGGAACTGCTGGTAGCGCTCGGTGAAGGTCTGCAGGTGCTGCTGGACGAGCAGCGTGGTCGGCACCAGCACGGCCACCTGCTTGCCGTCCTGGATCGCCTTGAAGGCGGCCCGGACCGCGATCTCCGTCTTGCCGTAGCCGACGTCGCCGCAGATGAGCCGGTCCATCGGCACCGTGCGCTCCATGTCGGCCTTGACCTCGTCGATGGAGCTGAGCTGGTCGGGGGTCTCGACGTAGGAGAAGGCGTCCTCGAGCTCGCGCTGCCACGGGGTGTCCGGCGCGAAGGCATGGCCAGCCGTGGCCATCCGCGCCGAGTAGAGCTGGATCAGCTCGGCGGCGATCTGCTTGACGTACTTGCGCGCCCGTCCCTTGGTCTTCGCCCAGTCGCTGCCACCCATCTTGTTGAGGGCCGGCATCTCGCCCCCGACGTAGCGGGTGACCTGGTCGAGCTGGTCGGTCGGGACGAACAGGCGGTCACCCGGTTGGCCACGCTTGCCCGGCGCGTACTCGATGACGAGGTACTCGCGCGTCGCGCCACCGACCGTGCGCTGCACCATCTCGACGAACTTGCCCACACCGTGCTGCTCGTGGACCACGAAGTCGCCTGGCTTGAGCTGGAGCGGGTCGACCTGGTTGCGCCGCCGCGAGGGCATCTTGCGCATGTCCTTGGTCGAGCCACCCTGGCCCGGGGTGCCGGTCAGGTCGGTCTCGGTGATGAGCGCGAACTTGCTTGCGGGAGCGAGGAACCCGCTGCCGACCGTGCCCGTGGTCAGGTGCACGACACCGTCGGTGAGGTCGGTGAGGTCGGCGTCCAGCCGGGCTGCCACGGACTCCCCCGCGAGCACCTCGGCCACGCGTCGGGCCAAACCGGGGCCCTCGGTCACGACGACCACCCGCCACCCGTCGGCCACCCAGCCCTGCAGGTCGCCCACGGCGTCGGGGGTGCTGCCGCGGTAGCGCGGTGCCTCCTCCAGACCGGTGTTGACGACGACCGAGTCGCCATCGGCCAGCTCCTCGTCGGCCACGAACGGCCCGAGGTCCCACCACGGCATACCCGACTGCGCGGCGTGGGCTCGCAGGTCGGCGAGGCTCCAGAACGAGGCGGTGCCGAGGATGCCCTGGAGGTCGATCGGCACGCTGTTGCCGACGGCGGCGTTGGCCCAGCCGGCCTCCAGGAACTCCTGGCTGGTGGCGACGAGGTCATGGGCGCGGGTGCGGACGCGCTCGGGGTCGCACAGCACGACGGCGGTGCCGTCGCGCATGGTGTCGAGGACGCTCTCCATGCCGTCGACGAGGGCCGGCGCCAACGACTCCATCCCCTCGACGGCGATCCCCTCGGCCAGCTTGGAGAGCAGGTCGACCGCACCCGGGAGCTGGTCGACCAGGGCGGCGGCGCGGGAGCGCACCGACTCGGTGAGCAGCACCTCCCGGCACGGCGGGGCCCACAGGCCGTGCTCGGCGACCTCGAGGCTGCGCTGGTCGGCGACCTTGAACCAGCGGATCTCCTCGACCGTGTCGCCCCAGAACTCCACGCGCACCGGGTGGTCCTCGGTGGGCGGGAAGACGTCGAGGATGCCGCCTCGCACGGCGAACTCACCACGCCGTTCGACCAGGTCGGTGCGGGCGTATGCCGCGGCCGCGAGGTCTTCGACGACCCGCTCCAGCGGAGCGTCGTCCCCGGCCTTCAGCGCCACCGGCGCGAGGTCGCCGAGCCCCTGGGCCACCGGCTGCAGCACGGCGCGCACCGGCGCCACCACGACGTCGAGCGGGCCGTAGGTGGGGTCGGTGGGATCGGGGTGCTTGAGCCGACGGAGCACGGCGAGCCGTTTGCCGACCGTGTCGCTGCGGGGGCTGAGGCGCTCGTGCGGGAGCGTCTCCCAGGCCGGGAAGTCGGCCACCCGGTCGGGGTCGAGGAAGCAGCCGAGGGCGGCGACGAGGTCCTCGGCCTCCCGGGTGGTGGCGGTGACGGCGAGGATCGGACGACCACTCTCGCGGGCCAGGGCGGCGAGCAGCGCCGGTCGGGCGCCCGCCGGCACGGCGAGGTCGGCGACCGGCTCCCCGGCCCGCGCCACCGCGAGGGCACGGGCGACCGCGGGATCGGTGCCCAGCAGGTCGAGCAGCGGGGCGAGGGTCATGACGGAGCTCCTGTGACGGACCGGGTGCAGACAGCACAAACGCCCCACAGCGAACGGCTGGTGGGGTGGGAGTCCACCCTAACCCCGCATACGGGGTGACCCGTCGTCAGTCGTTTGCATGAGTCGCCGGGGGTCGCCGTCCAACAAACTTGGGTAACTGCATACGACAACGTAAGAAACAGCTGTAGGGGGAACCAGGAATGCGAGAGCTTGTGAGGCCGGGCGAAGGGGCGCCGGGTCCCGGAGGAGGCGAAACGATGGTTCGGGGCTACGTTCCCGGGGTCTTCGATCTCTTCCACATCGGGCACCTCAACATCCTGCGCAGCGCCCGCGAGCAGTGCGACTGGCTGATCGCCGGGGTGGTCACCGACGAGAACGCCTACCGCGCCAAGTCCAAGATGCCGGTGATCCCCCTCGCCGAGCGGGTGTCCATCCTGGAGCACATCACCCTGGTCGACGAGGTCATCGTCGAGCACCAGCCGAGCAAGCTCGACGTGTGGCGCGACCACCCGTTCGACGTCATCTTCAAGGGCGACGACTGGCGAGGCACCCCCAAGGGCGAGCGGCTCGAGCGTGACCTCGCCACCGTGGGGGTCGAGGTCGCCTACTTCCCCTACACGATGCACACGTCCAGCACGCTGTTGCGTGCCGCCCTGGAGCAGTTCGCGTCCTGATGTCCGACGAGACCCTCAGCCCCCCTGTCCGCCGCATGGCCCAGGCCCGGGCCCTGTCCGCCGGTGCCGGAAAGTCCAACCGCGGGGCGCCCGGCTACTCGCGGTGGATCAACCGCCCCGCCGGCCGCCAGCTGGCCATCCTCGCCTTCCGCATCGGGTTGTCGCCCAACCAGGTCACCCTGCTGTCCGGCTTCACCAGCCTGGTCGGCATCGCGGTCCTGGCGATCGCACCGGCCACCGTGCCGGTCGGCTTCCTGGTCGCCTTCCTCCTGGCCCTGGCCTACGCCCTCGACTCGGCCGACGGCCAGGTCGCGCGCATGCAGGGTGGCGGCAGCCGCACCGGTGAGTGGCTCGACCACGTCGTCGACTGCCTCAAGATCGGGTCGCTGCACGCGGCGGTCCTGATCGCCTGGTACCGCTCCTACGAGGTCTCCGACGCGCTGCTGCTCGTCCCCATCGCGTTCGGGATCCAGGCGTCCGCGTTCTTCTTCGGCAAGATCCTCACCGACCAGCTGCGGGCCTCGGCGGCCGTCGGGGCCGCCTCGGCTGACCCGGTCGCGGAGGCCCCGCCGGTGAGCGCGCCACCCGCCACGGACGACGGGCGACCGCCGGTGCTCGCCTCGCTGCTCGTCCTGCCCCTCGACTACGGCCTGCTCTGCGTGACGTTCGTCCTGTTCGGCTTCCACCAGGCCTTCATCTGGGCCTACTCCGCGCTCGCCCTGATGGGCGTGGTCCTGCTCGTCGCGGCGTTCGGCAAGTGGTACCGCGACCTGTCCCGCGTGGCCTGAGCGAGCCTGGTCGCAGTGGCACGACTGGTATGCCGGGTGGCCGGCGCGCCCTCTAGGGTTGCCTCGGCGCGGCCCGCGGCCGGCGCAGGGACGCCCGGGGCGCGCCGGGGCCGGCTCGTGGGGCCACACCGGGACGTTGACGACGGGGGGCAGGACGCATGACGCGGACGGTACGGATCCTGGGCACCCACGGTGTGCCCGCGGCATACGGGGGTTTCGAGACGGCAGCCGAGCAGATCGGGCTGTTCCTCGTCGAGCGGGGCTGGCGGGTGGTCGTCTACTGCCAGGCCGAGGGCAGGGGTCCCATCACCTACGACACCTGGCGGGGCATCGAGCGCGTCACCATCCCGGAGCACCGCGAGGGCTGGCTGGGCACGTCGGCCTTCGACTGGACCTCGATCCGGCACGCCATCCAGCACGACGACGTCTGCCTCACCTTCGGCTACAACACCGGCGTCTTCAACATCCTCCAGCGGGTCAAGCGGATCCCCAACGTCATCAACATGGACGGCATGGAGTGGACCCGGCGGCGGTGGGGCATCCCGCGGCAGGCCATCCTGCTGGCCAACGAGCGGTTCGCCAGCCTGTTCGGGCACCACCTGATCGCCGACCACCCAGAGATCGAGCGCTACCTCGCCCGGTGGGCCCGGCGGAGCCGGATCAGCATGATCACCTACGGCGCGCACGCGGTCACCGAGGCGCCCCCCGGCCCGGTCGAGGCGATGGGGCTCACCCCGGGTGGCTACCTCACCGTGATCTGTCGCCCCATCCCCGAGAACTCCCTGCTCGAGATCGTCGAGGCGTTCTCGGCCAAGCCCCGGGAGCGGACCCTCGTGGTGCTGGGCAACCTCGACGCCGCGACGGACGACTACCACCGCCAGGTGCTCGCGGCCGCGAGCGACGAGGTCGTGTTCCCGGGCGCGATCTACGACCCCGAGGTCGTACAGGCGTTGCGGTTCCACTCGCTCGCCTACGTGCACGGCCACACCGTGGGGGGCACGAACCCCTCGCTCGTCGAGGCGATGGCGGCCGGCAACCCGGTCATCGCGCACGACAACGTCTACAACCGGTGGGTCGCCGGACCGGGCCAGCGTTACTTCACCAACGCCCAGGACCTGGCGGCGCAGTTCGACGAGCTGCTGGCTCCCCGTGACGTCCCTCACGCCGGGCTCCCCTCAGGGGACGTTCTGCACGCTGACGGCGGTCACACCGACGTCCTCCACACCGACGTTCTCCACCAAATGCACGACGCGGCCCGGGTGCGGCATGCGGAAGAGTTCACGTGGGAGCACGTGGCCGGCCAGTACGAAGCCGTCCTCGCGCGCTTCCATGCAGGACTCATGCACCGCGCCTGAGGGGGCGCTGTCGGTCACACTCGCGGACCGGCAACGAGGTGGATGGGGGCCAGAGATACGGAGTAAGTCGTCGTGATCACCATGGGGGTCGTAGGGCTCGGCAAGATGGGCCTCTCCCACCTGTCCATCTTCCGCGCGCACCCGGAGGTCGACCTGGTCGCCGTGTGCGACTCGACCGGGTACGTCCTGGACGTCCTGAGCAAGTACACGGGGCTGCGGACCTACAAGGACCTCAGCGCGATGTTGGCCGCGGAGCAGCTCGACGCCGTGGTCATCGCCACGCCCTCGCACCTGCACGCACCCATGGTGCGGACGGCGCTCGAGGCCGGCGTCCACGTGTTCTGCGAGAAGCCGTTCACCCTCGACGACGCCGACGGGCAGGCGCTCACCGCCCTGGCCCGTGAGCGCGGGCTCGTCACGCAGGTCGGCTACCACAACCGGTTCGTCGCGGCCTTCGCCGAGCTCAAGCGCCTCATCGACGGCGGCGCCCTCGGCGAGGTCACGCACGTCCTTGCCGAGGCCTACGGACCGGTCGTCCTGGCGCCCAAGGGCGGCACCTGGCGCAGCCGGCGGTCGTCCGGCGGTGGCTGCCTCTACGACTACGCAGCCCACCCGATCGACCTCGTGCAGTGGTACCTCGGCATGCCGACCGGGGTGGAGGGCAGCCGGCTCAACCGGATCTTCTCCGCCGAGACCGACGACGAGGTCGTGTCGACGCTGATGTACCCCGGCGACGTCACCGCGCAGGTCTCGGTGAACTGGTCCGACGAGTCGCAGCGCAAGATGTCGACCAAGATCAGCGTCTGGGGCACCACGGGTCGTGCGGTCGCCGACCGGCAGGAGGTGCAGGTCTACCTGCGCGACACGGCGACGCTCCCCGAGGGCTACCGCGCCGGCTGGAACGTCCACTACACGACCGACCTCACCGAGCAGCCGTGGTTCTACCTGCGCGGCGAGGAGTACAGCGCCCAGGCCGACACCTTCGTCAACCGGGTCGCGAGCCGCGCGACCGAGGGGCCCAACGTGTTCAGCTCGGCCGCCGCCACCGACCGCATCCTCTCGATGATCTCGGCCGACGCGCAGGGCACCAGCTCCCCCCGGGAGCGCCCCGGCTCGACCGCCACGGTGGCCCCGCGCCATCGCCGGAGACTGGCCTTCTGGCGAGGGAGGGCTGCCTGATGGACCGCCTCCTGTTCGGTGACAACCAGTTCTTCGGCGTCAACCACATGTCCGAGGAGAAGGCGCGCAGCCAGCAGATGCGCTTCCAGGACCTCGGCGCCATCATGCAGGTCCTCGACGCCGCCTACGACGAGGGCGTCACGACCTTCATGTGCACTACGCACGACCGGGTCGCCGAGATCTGCGACCTCGTGCGCGCAGACCAGGACCGCTACGCGCGCATGGAGTTCTTCCCCTGCATGCCCTACGCCCACAAGTACGCCAACGCGATGACCGAGGACGGGCCGCTGGGCGCCCTGCGACGGTTCCTGCCCGACCAGAGCGTGTTCAGCGCGGCCCTGACCGGCACGAAGTCGTTGGCCAGCAAGGACATCGATGGCATCACCCGGCTGCTGATCGACGCCGAGATGTCGATGTTCCGCGGGCTGCGGACCCCGGTGGTCTTCCTCCAGAACGTCGTCGTCGACCTGCTGCTGGGGCTGGGCTTCGACGAGGCGTTCGTCATCTTCGCCGACCACGTGCGCAGGCAGTACGACGCCGAGCCCGGGTTCATCACGATGAACCTGCCCCGCCTCCTCGACACCCTCGAGCGCCTCGGCATCGACAACCCGATCGTGTGCTCCAACATCAACAAGATCGGCTTCCGGATGCCCGGTGGCCTCGAGGCCTACGAGAACGCCCTGCGCGACCGTCGCTTCCGCGCGATCGCCATGTCGGTCTTCGCCTCCGGGGCCATCCCTCCGGAGGAAGCGATCGACTGGGTGTGCGCCCAGCCCAACATCGAGTCGATCGTCTTCGGCGCTTCCAGCCGCCGCAACATCGCCTCGACGAGGTCCCTGGTCGAGAAGAGCTGGGCACCGGTCCCCCGGTGACGCTCTCCACCTTTCGGACGAGTGGCTGGGCCACTTCCGGAACGCAGAATGGAACCACGATGACCGACCCACGCACCCATGGCAGGAACGGAAGGAGGGGTAGCCGATGACCCTGCGCGCCTACCTCCGGATCCTGCTCAAGCGCTGGCGGATCGTCGTCGCGTGCACCGTGCTCGTGGTCGGCGCCGCCGCCACCCTCACCTACCTCACCCCACCCACGTATGCCGCGAACGCAACGGCCTTCGTCGCGATCAGCTCGGCCGGCACCGCCGACGCCTCGATCTACCAGAGCTCGCAGTTCGCCATGCAACGGGTGAAGTCCTACACCGAGGTGGTCAAGAGCCCCGACGTGCTGCAGCCGGTCATCGACGACCTCGACCTGCCCATGACGGTGCGTGACCTGCGGAGAGTGGTCACAGCCGAGAACCCGGTCGACACGGTGCTCATCACGGTCACCGCCACCGACGGCTCCTCGGCCCGCGCCCAGGCCATCGCCAACGCCGTCAGCGACCAGCTTGGCGTGGTCATCGAGCGGCTGGAGACCCCGCGCGACGGCGGTCAGTCCCCCGTCAAGGTGACGACGACCGTGCCCTCGCAGCGGCCGCAGTTCCCGATCTCCCCCCGGATCCCCCTCAACATGGCGCTGGGCCTGCTGGCCGGGCTCGCGCTCGGGGTCGTCGTCGCGGTGATCCGCGAGCAGCAGGACACCACAGTCAAGGGCGACGAGCTCGAGGACCTCACCGGGCGACCCGCTCTGGCCCTGATCGGTCTCAACCAGCAGGTCAAGACGCACCCGCTGATCACCATGCAGGGTCACGGCCGGGGGGTCGAAGAGTTCCGCTCCCTGCGCACGACGCTGCAGTTCGTCGACGTCGACGAGCCGCCGCGCGTCATCGTCATCACCTCGGCGTTGGCCGCCGAGGGCAAGACGACGACTGCCTGCAACCTGGCCATCGCCCTGGCCCAGTCCTCCCTGCGGGTCTGCCTCGTCGAGGCCGACATGCGCCGGCCCAACGCGTCGACCCTGATGGGCGTCGACGGCTCGATCGGCCTGTCGAACGTCGTGGCCGGGCAGATCGACCTCGCCGACGCGCTCATGCCGTGGCACCGCGGCTTGCTCACGATCCTGCCGGCCGGCACCACGCCGCCCGACCCGACCCGGCTGCTCGGGTCGAAGAACATGGCGGCCGTCCTCGCGACGCTGCGCGCCGACTTCGACTTCGTCATCATCGACGCCCCGCCGATCCTGCCGGTGAGTGACGCCGCCGTGCTCGCCCGCAGCGCCGACGGGGCCGTGCTGGTGGCCCGCTACGGCAAGACCCGCCGCGAGCAGCTCACCAGCGCCATCGCGGACCTCGATGCGGTCAAGGCCCGGCTGATCGGCACCGCGCTGACGATGGTGCCCGCCCGTGGACAGCGTGACCTGCGTGGGCACGACGAGGACTACGCGGCCCTGGCCGCCGTGTCCGAGAGCGACTGGGCTGCCGCCCTGCCCGGCTCGTCGGGCGACGGGTCCGCCCCCGAGCCGGCCGCGGCCCCGAAGGCCGTCCCGACGGCGGCTGCCGTCGTCGAGGACCGGGTGGCGACGTCGTCGGACCAGCCCCGGGAGCAGCCCGGTGGCAAGGAGGGCCCTGACGCCGACCGCAACCGCGACGCCGGCCGTGGCGGCAGCGGTGGCGGCAACCGGGACGACGACGACCGCGACGGTGGTGGCATCCGCAACGGTGACCGCGACCGCGACGGCCGCCACGAACGACCGGTCGCACTGGATCCCAAGGTGGTCGGGACCAGCTTCTCCAAGACGATGAAGCCCTCGGGGCGCGGCAGAGTCCACTGACGTGGCACGCACCGCCCCGCTCGGTCAGGCTGGAACGGTCCTCGGTGAGGCGTCGGCCAGGCTCGACGCGAACGAGTCCAGCGCTTCGCGCAGGGCAGGAGCTGCCTTGCGGTGCGAGCCGCGTTCACCATGGGGGTCGAGGATGTCGTGCCCGACCACCTCGACGTTCCTCGCAAACCGTCGACGCCAGCCGTGCGGCTGCTCGGGCGGCAGCGCCACGAGGCCGCGCATGGCATTCATCTCCTCCAGCAGCCAGACCAGCCGCTCGCGGGTGCCCAGGCGTCCCGTGCCTGCCGTCCCGGATCCCTCGGCCGGCACCGCGGCACCCTCGGCCACGGTGCGGGCCAGTGCCTCCTTGGCCAGGAGAGCCGCCTCCAGGAACGTGAAGGTGTGGTCGGCGCTACCGGCGTCGAGGAGCCTGGCCGAGCCACGGAACTTGCGCTCTGACACGAGCACCAGGTCAGCGGCCCGCACCAGCTCGCTGGTCACCTGCTGCGCGCGGTGTGGGCGCATGATGAGGTCGTGGTCCTTGGTGAGCTGGTCGCTGATCTGCGGGCACCACCCGGCACCGACCTCGGCGCGGATCCCCGCAGAGACGACCTGCACCTGCCACTCGCCGTGGGCCTGGAGCGCCGAGCGCAAGATGGTCGCCCCCGCCGGGGCCAGGCACTGGTCGTTCGCGCACATGACAAGCACCGTCGTCTCCATACCCACCTCGTCCCCACGGGTCATCGCGTCCACCCAGTATGGGTCGCGGCATCCGGGGGCAGATACCAGCAATCGGGCGAGGCGGTCTGCGTCATCCGACGGACCGGAACCGTCATGAACCCGACAAACCACCACACCATGACCCGTCCAACGACGGATCGGGCCAAGTCGCCCGAACCGCCGCGGGCGACCCCCTCGACGACGTGGGTGCCGGGCTCCAGCCAGGGTCGGTGGCAGCTCTACCTCTGCGGCCTCCTGCTCGTCGTGTGCACGATCCCGTGGCGGCAGAAGACCTACTTCTCCGGCGGCCTGGACCCAGTGGTCGCGGCCAAGGCGGTGATCGGGCTCGCCGCCCTCGCGCTCTCGGGCATCCAGACCCTGCGGCGCCCCCCGAAGGTGGCGATCGGCGGCCGGACCATCACGTTCGCGACGTGCTACCTGACCATCTCCGTCATCGGCGGCTGGGCCGCCGGCACGGTGCTGCCCTCACTCGTGGTGGCGACCCGGGTCGCGATGACCTTGGCGACCGTCGCCCTGCTGCTCATGGCGTTCGGGACCCGGGCGGTCACGACCGCCCTCGTCGCCTCCCTCGGCGTCGTGGCCATGGTGGCCCTGGCCACCGGCATCGGGTCGGTGACGTCGGGTCGCTGGGAAGGGGGCATCCCGCCGCTGGCCCCCAACGAGATCGCCTTCATCTGCGGAGGGCTCGTCGTCTACCTGGTGCACCGGATCATGCTGGGCACGGGACCGTGGGCGCCGACGCTGGCCATCGGGCTCTTCGGGGTCATGTGGCTGACCGGGTCGCGCACCACGACGGCGACGCTGGTGCTGGCCATCGTGGTGATGGTGCTGCAGGCCCGCACCTTCTCCATCGCGGCGTTCCTCGCCATGGTCCTCGCCGTCCCGGCCATCGCCTACGTCGCGACGGCGACCGCGACCATCTCGAACCTGTTGCTGCGCGGTGGCACCGAGAACGTCACCACACTGAGCTCACGCACCATCGCGTGGAACGCCGCCGCCTCGATGGACGCCGGCGGCATGCAGCGGTGGTTCGGTGGGGGCCTGACCCTCAAGCGGATCCCGGTGAGCGGCCAGTACTGGCAGGACCAGATCCTCGACAGCTCCTGGGTGTCCGCCCTGGTCCAGGCGGGGCGCCTCGGCTTGGTCGTCGTCCTGCTCTGGGTCGTCTCGACCGCCTGGGCCGCCCTGTCGAGCGAGCGCTCGTGGCGCATCCTCTGGACCGGCCTGCTCGCCTTCATCGTGCCCCGCAGCCTGCTCGAGAGCGGCATGTTCGATGCCAGCACCGTCTTCATCCTGTTCGCCCTGGCGAGCCTGGCCACCGAAGGCGTGACCCGGGCGAGCGACGCCCAGGAAGCCCACCGGCTCGAACGGGACAGCCCTGCCCTGACCGAGGCCGCACCGACCGGACGGAGGGTCTGACGTGCGCCTGCTCCTCGACGGGTTCTGGTGGAAGTCGGGCCCGCCCTCGGGTCGGCTGGTGCTCCAGTCCATCGTCCGCACCTGGATCGAGCGCTGGCCCGCCGACGAGCTCCTCCTCGCCGTGCCGCGCGCCGAGGTGGCCGAGGTCAGGGCGGAGCTCGGCGCCGCGGTGCGGGTCATTCCCCTGCGGCTGCGTCCCCAGGCCGTGGCGGCGGCCCTCGAGCTCCCGGTCCTGGCCCGGCGGCACCACGCCGACCTCGTCCTGGCCCACAACTACGCCCCCGTCTTCGGACGCCGGGCGGTCTTCCTGCACGACGTGCTCTTCATGACCAACCCCGACTGGTTCACCCGGGCCGAGCGGGCGTACTTCTGGCCGATGGCCCCGCTGGCCGCCCGGGCCGACCTGGTCCTCACCTCCTCGAGGTCGGAGGCGGCCCGGATCGCGGACAACGTGCCCGCCGTGCAGGCCGTGCCGGTCGGGCTGGGCGTGGCCGACCTGATCATGCGGAGCCCGGGCACCAGGCCGGCCGCAGTGTCGGGCGACGAACCCTTCGTCCTGTCCGTCGGGCGGCTCAACGTGCGCAAGAACCTCGCCCGGACCATCGAGGCGGCTGGGCTCAGCTCCTCGATCACGCCCCAGCGCCCCCTGCTCGTGGTGGGCGCCGCCCAGGGCAAGGCGGACGAGACGTCGCCCGCCGTGGAGCGGGCCGTCGCGGAGGGCACGGTGCGCTTCCTCGGGCACGTCTCCGACGACGAGCTCGCCTGGCTCTACCGCAGGGCCGACCTGTTCGTCTTCCTCTCCCTCGACGAGGGCTTCGGCCTGCCTCCGATCGAGGCCCGTGCGTGCGGGACGCGCGTGCTGGCCAGTGACATCCCCGTCCTGCGCGAGACGATGGGCGAGGACGCCACCTACGTGGACCCCACCGACGTCGAGGCCATCGCCGCGACGATGGACGACTGCCTGTCCGCCCCCGTCGGACCAGCCTCACCCCCAGCGGCCTCCTACCACTGGTCGACCACGGTCGACGCGATCCGCGAGGCCCTCGAACCGATTGCGAGGCGTTGACGTGAAGTCGGCCGACCAGGCGCTACGCGCCGCGTACCTGAGGATGCGGGGCCGCGAGCTGACCGCAGACGTGCCCCCCGCCGTCCTCGCCGCCCTGGCGGCGCAGAAGGGCGTCGACCTCGTCCGTGGCACCCTGCACTCGCGGCTCTACGGTGAGCGGGCCACCACGCACCTGCGCGGCGCCCGGTCGGTGGTGCGCGACCCGGCCCGGCTCACCGTCGGCCGCGCGGTCGTGATCGGGCCCGACGTCGTCATCGAGTGCTTCTCACGCGGGGGGGTCCGCCTGGGTGACCGGGTCACGGTCGCTCGTGGCGCCTCCCTCCTGGCCAGCGGCGTGATCCGCGAACCCGGCGAGGGCATCGAGATCGGCGACGACAGCGCCATCGGCGCCTACAACATCATCTGGGGACAGGGCGGCATCACGATCGGCAAGGACTGCCTGCTGGCTCCCCACGTCGTCCTCGTGAGCGAGAACCACACCTACGACGACCCCGACCTCCCCATCCGCCTGCAGCCGGGGCGGCGCGCGCCCATCGTCATCGGCGACGACTGCTGGCTCGGGTCGGGCGTGAAGGTGCTGGCCGGGGTGACGATCGGGTCGGGCTCGGTCGTCGGCGCCGGCGCCGTCGTCACGACCTCGCTCCCGGAGCGGTCCCTGGCGGTCGGCGTCCCCGCCCGCGTCGTGGGCACTCGCTGACGCACTTCGCTGACCCACCCCGCTGACCCACCGGCGGCCGTGCCGCTCGGCCGCCCGCGCGGCCGTGGCCACGCGGCATACCAAGGACATTCCCCCGGCTCGGCCGCCCGTCGGCGGCAGCGCACGCGAGAGGGGCGCCCACACCTTGCGGTGTGGACGCCCCTCGTCGGTCTTGCCCTACAGGGTGGAGGCCCGGCGGACCGCCACGCTGTCCCAGTAAGTGTTGATCGGCGAGTTGGTCACCGATCCGGACAGGTAGCCCTGGAGCCCCACCGACCCGTTCACCTGGAGGGCCGCGAAGGTGTCGGACCCGGTGAGCTGCCAGGTGGCCGGCTCGGTGGTCCCCGCCTTCCAGACCTTGACCGCCAGCTGGGTCGGCGAGGTGCCCGCCGCCTGGAACCTCACGTTGAGCGTGTCGCCCACCGCGTAGGTCAGTCCGGCCACCAGGGTCTCCGGGCGGATGGACGTGAGGGCACCGGCGTTGTCCGTGCGGGCGATGGACACCCGCACCCCGCCACCGGGCAGGACTCGCACCTTGCCCCGGTAGTCACCGACCCCGGAGACCCGCCGGCCCACCAGCGACAGGTCGACACCGTTCGTGCCGCCCACCGGGACCTTGTCGAGCCGGACCGAGGCGCTGAAGTCGACATCGCTGGAGGAGATGCCGTTCAGGTATGCCGTCGGGCCGGACCCGGCGGTGGCGATGTTCAACGTGCCCACCCCGGAGCCCACCGAGAACCTCGGTGCGGAGGAGACCGTCCAGGCCCCGCCGAGGTCGGCGTTGCCCCATCCGCTCGCCAGCGTCCGACCGAAGTCGTCGCGGGCGAGGAACGTCGCCGCCACCACCGTGACGGAGGCGGACGTGCTGTCCGTCCCGCCCTGGTTGTCGGTGACGGTGAGGGTGACGGTGTAGGTGCCCGCCGCGGCGTAGGTGTGGCTGGCCGTGGCACCCGAGCCGTTGGCGGTCAGGTCACCCCAGCTCCACGAGTACGACGCGATGGTGCCGTCCGGGTCGCTCGACGTCGAGCCGTTGACCGAGGTGGCGAGGCCGTTCTCGGTGTGCGTGAACGCCGCGACCGGGTTCTGGTTGGGCGGCCCCGCGACGGTGATCGACGCACTCGCGCTGTCGGTCTTGCCGCCGTCGTCGGTCACGGTGAGGGTCACGGTGTAGGTGCCCGCCGCGGCATACGTGTGGTTGGCCGTGGCGCCACTGCCGTTGGCCGTCGCGTCACCCCAGCTCCACGCGTACGACGCGATGGTGCCGTCCGGGTCGCTCGAGGTCGACCCGTTGACCGACAGCGCCAGGTTGTTCTCCGTGTGCGTGAACGCCGCAGTCGGAGCCTGGTTGTCGACCACGGTGACCTGGGCCTCGGCGTCGTCCGTCGCCCCGTCGTCGTCGATCGCGGTGAGGGTCACCGTGTAGGTGCCGGCGGCGGCGTAGGTGTGGCTTGCCGTCGCGGAGGCGCCCACGGTCCCCGGCGATCCGTCGCCCCAGTTCCAGCTGTACTGGACGATGGTGCCGTCCGGGTCGCTCGACGTGCTCCCGTTGACCGAGGTCTTCAGGAACGTCTCGCTGTGCGTGAAGGCTGCCGTGGGCGCCTGGTTGGGCGGCGGCGCGTTCACCGTGAAGGTGTCGGACGTGGTGCCGGTGGCGGCGTCGTTGTCCGTCACCGTGAGCTTGACCGTGTAGGTGCCCGCCGCCGCGTACGTGTGGGTGGCCGTGGCCGACGCGCCGGTGGTGTCCGGGGTGCCGTCACCCCAGTTCCACGAGTACGACGCGATGCTGCCGTCCGGGTCGCTCGACGTGCTCCCGTTGACCGAGGTCTGCAGGAACGTCTCGGTGTGCGTGAAGGCTGCCGTGGGCGCCTGGTTGGGGACGCTGCCGCCACCCAGCGCGAAGTGCTGCGACGCGGCGCTGGCCGGGAGCACCGAGGAGTAGACCGCGACCTCGTCGATGGTGCCGTCGAGGAACGGGCTGCAGCAGCCCCAGTGGTTGTCGCCACCGACCCGCCAGAAGCCGTCGTACGCCTGGGCATCCGTCTGCCCGTTCGTGCCGGCGAGGCTGCCGTCGAGGTAGAGCCGCATGCCGTCGGTGTTGCTCTGGGTCGCCATCACGTGGTGCCACTGGCCGTCGTTCACGGGGTCTGCCGTGGTGATGGTGTTGGTGAAGCCGGTCCAGACCCCGAAGGTCAGCCTGCCGTCGTTGCTGATGTAGATGTGCCGGTCGTAGCAGCCCGAGGTGCCGGTCTGCGAGCAGCCGAACCCGAGGATCTTCCCGCCGTTCGTCGAGCTGGTCTTGAACCAGGCCTCGAGCGTGTAGTTGTGCGGGTTGCTGTACTGCTGGGCCGAGGCGACGAAGCCGTCGGTGCCGTTGAAGGCGACGGCCTTGTTGGTCGCCCCGTCGAACGCGCCGGGCTGGCCCTGGGTGTAGCCACCCTGGTAGATGCCGTTGGACTCGTTCGGACCGGAGTCCTTCGCCGTGGCGTTGGTGTCACCCAGGCGCCAGTAGAGGTCCGGGTTCGCGTCCCACACCGCTTGGCCGTAGGCGTCGGTCGGACGCGTCGGGACGTTGAGCGTGCGACCGCTCGCGGTGTAGTGCGACTGGACCGTCGTCTGCGCGATGGCCGTCGGGTAGATGGCCACGTCGTCGATGTCGCCGGCGAAGTACGGGTTGCCGCTCCACGGGCTGTCACCGCCCACGCGCCAGTAGCCCGAGTAGGCCTGTCCGACGGAGGTGCCGGCGTTGCGACCGACCCGCCTGCCGTCGACGTAGAAGGTCAGGCCCGACGGGTCGAGCGTGCCGACCGCCTGGTGCCACTGGCCGTCGTTGAGCGCTGCCGACGTGCTGACGGTGAAGAAGCCGTCGTGGTAGATGCCGAAGGTGAGTCGGCCGTCGGGCTGCATGTAGATGTGGCGGTCGTAGTTGCTCGACGTGCCGGTGTTGAAGTTGCCGAAGCCGACGATCTTTCCGCCGCTGGTCGTGGTGGTCTTGAACCACGCCTCGACGCTGAACACGTCGGGACCGGCGATCGGCGACTGGGTGGCTCCGAAGCCGTCGCTGCCACCGAAGGTCGTCGACTTGTCGGAGTCGCCGATGATCGCGCCGTCAGCGCCACGGGTGTAGCCGCCGTTCATCGTCAGGTCGTCGAAGCCGGCCCAGTCGATCGAGCTGCCCGAGGGCTCACCCAGCCGCCAGAGGTGGCTCGCACCGTCGTCGATGACCTTCTGCGCGTAGGGGCTCGGCGAGCCGCTGCCCACCGTCGCGGTGTTGGACACCGGACTCCAGAGGGTGTTGCCGTCCGGGTCGGTGATCCGCACCTGGTAACGCACGGTCGTGCCCGGTGTGAGGTTCTTGTCGACGAAGCCCATGGTGGGCAGGTCCCAGAACGCGGAGTCACCGGTGGTCGTGTAGACCCACGTGCTGTTGTTCCGCAGGACCTCGTACTTGAGGGTCTTGTTGTCCTGGTCCCACGCGGAACCCCACGAGACGCGCACGGTTCCGGCCGTCAGCGAGACGGCGTTCGTCGAGGGAGTCGGGGTCGGCGGGATGGTCGCGTAGCGCGGCCCACGCAGCTTGGGCGCGGTCGGGCGCGTCTTGAAGCGGGTCAGGCCCTGCTGGCTGGTGCCGTTGACCCGGGGGAACTCGCCACCCATGGCGACGTAGTCACCCGAGGCATCGACCGCCCAGGCGGCCTGCGAGGCCGGGGTGTAGGAGCCGAAGGCCAGGTCGGGCCACCAGTGCAGCATCGTGGTGTGCATGTAGCCCTGGTAGTTCCAGCCGTAGACGTCGTTCTTGGTGGTCAGCTTGGTCGGGTAGTTGTACTGCGCCACGGCCTTCTGCCAGCGCGAACGCGGGTTGGTGTCGCCGAACTCGTCGACCACGGAGCAGTCGTGGTAGTGGCTGACCGCGTAGAGGAGGTCCTTGACCGGGGCGACGTCGTAGGTGTCACCGAGGCAGTCGTTGACCCAGTCGATGGCGCCGGTGTCCGGGTTGAGCCCGAAGGTGCCCTCGAAGTTGGCGAGCTCGTCCTGGCCGAGCACGAAGGCGTAGGCGCCGCCATAGACGCGCTGGCCATCGGACTTGAGGGTGGTGATGGCAGCGTCGTTGCCACCGGCGCGGATCTTGGCGCCCGCGGCCCACGGCAGCGTGGCACCGGTGGAGGCGTCGATTGCCCCCATGCCCACCGCGGCCACGCCGTTGAGCGTCGTGAACGACCCTCCGGGGATGACCTTGCTGTTGTCGGGCGACATCGTCATCGTCCAGATGTAGCCACCCTCGGCCTTCGGCGCCCACGGCTGGACGGCGCCGTTGGAGACCGCAAGTGCCGCCAGGCGAGTGCGCGAGGCACCGCTGACCTGCGAGAAGTTGCCACCGATGTAAACGGTGCTGGCCGTGATGCCGAGGCCGCGCACCTGGTTGCTCGCGTTGGGGGTCCACGTGGTCACGAGCGCATTGGTGGCGGTCGCGAACGCCGCGACGTGGCCGCGGGCGATGCCGTCGACCTGGGTGAAGTCACCACCGACGTAGACGCGCGACCCGTCCGGGGAGGCCTTGATGACCAGGCCCTGGGCGTTGAGCGAGTGGTTGAACGCCGTGACGCGGTTACCGGTGGTGAGGTCGTAGGCGAAGATGTTGTTGGCCACGACCTCCCCCGCTCCGCCGACCGCCACACCCGGTGGGCGGGCGCGGGTGAACGAACCCGTGACGTAGACGGTGTTGCCGACGATCGCCTGGCTGTAGACGACGCCGTTGATCTGCCACGTCGGCAGGGCGTCGGCCGTCACCGTGTCGGCCGTCGGCGGATCGGCTGCCTCCGCCGGTGAGGCGAGTGCCGCCATCCCGAGCACGGCGAGCGCGCCAGCAGTGATGCTGGCGGCCGCCCGACGCGCGATGGAGCTGGGCTTCTTCCCTGCAGTTGGTCCCATGTCTTCCACTTTCTGGATCTTCGCGGTGCGAAGGGGTGGTGCGGCCCGCCTCACGGCAGGTCGGTGACGGTGTAGTTGTCGATCCCGTAGACGACCGGGCCGTTGGTGGTGCTGCCACTCAGGTACAGGTAGAGACCTGTCGTGCCGGCGACCTGCATGGAGGCCGTCGTGTCCGTCGTGCTCAGCCAGGTGCTGGGCTCGGGGGTGCCCTGCTTCCACACGCGGGCGCGGATCGTCGTCGGCGAGGTGCCGAAGACCTGCGTCCGGACGTTGACCTTGTCGCCTGCGGCATACGAGAAGCCGCTGGTGGCCTGGGTCGCCAGGATCGTCTCCGTGGAGCCCTGGTTGCGCGACAGCCAGAGGGACACGTCGCCGTTGGCGGCGAAGCGGACCTTGGCCCGGTAGCTGTCCGTGGTGCCGACCCGTCGTCCGAGCACGCTGGCGTACTGGCCGCCACCGGTCCCGACCTTGTCGGTCGACACGGTCGTGACCACGTCGGCCCGGGCGGTGGACACCGCCCCCAGGGAGGCCGTGAAGCCGTCGGCCGCGTTGAGCGACAGCAGCCCGGTCGAGCCGTTGACCGACCAGCGCGATGCGACGCCACCGATCGTCCAGGCGCCACCCAGGTCAGCAGTCCCCCAGCCACCGGTGACGGTGCGCGTGAAGGTGTCGGACGCGAGGGTCCCGCCCACCGAGACCTGGGCGCTGGCGGTGTTCGTCGCGCCCTTGTCGTCGGTGACCGTCAGGGTGACCGTGTAGGTGCCGGTGGCCCCGTAGGTGTGGGTCGCCGTGGCGCCCGTGCCGTCCGGCGTGCCGTCACCCCAGCTCCACACGTATGCCGCGACCGTGCCGTCCGCGTCGCTCGAGGTCGAGCCGTCCACCGCCGTCTGGAGGGCGGTCTCGGTGTGCGTGAACCGAGCGGTCGGGGCCTGGTTGGGCGGACCCTGGACCGTGACCGACCGGGAGCTGGTCCCGGTGAGGCCCTGGTCGTCGGTCACGGTCAGCGTGACCGTGTAGGTGCCGGCCGTGGCGTAGGCGTGGGTCGCCGTGGCGCCCGTGCCGTTGGCCGTGCCGTCACCCCAGCTCCACGAGTAGCCGGCGATGGTGCCGTCGGAGTCACTCGAGGCGCTGCCGTTGACCGAGAGGGCGAGGAGGTTCTCCGAGTCGGTGAACGACGCGGTCGGCGCGACGTTGGCCGCGACGGTGACCGACTTGGACGTCGAGGTCGCCGTGCCCTTGTTGTCGGTCACGGTGAGCGTCACCGAGTAGGTGCCGTCAGCCGCGTAGGTGTGGTTGGCCGTCGCACCGGACCCGTCGGGGGTCCCGTCGCCCCAGCTCCACGCGTAGGTGGTGATGGAGCCGTCTGGGTCACTGGACGCCGACCCGTCGACCGTGGTCTTGAGGTACGACTCCACGTGGGTGAAGGACGCCACCGGGGGCTGGTTCGGCGCCTCGGAGACGGTCACCGTCCGGCTGGTGGTGGCGGTCGCACCGCGGTCGTCGGTCACGGTGAGCGTGACCGGGTAGCTGCCGGACGCCGCGTAGGTGTGCGTCGCGGTGGCGCCGGAGCCGGCCGGCGTGGAGTCACCCCAGTCCCAGGACTGCGAGACGATGGAGCCGTCGGGGTCTGACGAGCCGGTCCCGTTGACCGACAGCGTCAGGAACGACGAGCTGCTGGTGAACGACGCGGTGGGCGGCGTGTTCGGAACGGTGCCGCCGGCGGCCTCGAAGTGGCTCCGGACCTCGGCCGAGGTCAGTGCGGTCGGGTAGACCGCCACCTCGTCGATGTCGGCAGCGACGTAGTTGCTCGTCGTGCCACCGAACGTCCGGTCGCCTCCGACGCGCCACCACCCGAGGTAGCTCTGGGCATCGGTCGCCGCGTTCGTCGCCACCCGCACTCCGTCGACGTACAGCTTCATGCCGTCGGCACCCTGGGTCGCGACCACGTGGTGCCACTGGTTGTTGTTGTAGGACGCGGTCGACTCGGCGAGGCTGCGCGTCGCGCCGTTCGTGCCGAACTGCAGGTGCCCGTTGTTGAGCAGCACGACCTGACGGTCGTAGGAACCGCTCAGCCCGGTCGTCGCGTTGCCGAAGCCGATGAGCTTGCCGCCCTTGGTGGTGTTCGTCTTGAACCACAGCTCGGCGGAGTAGGTGCGCGGGTTGTTCCACGACTCCTTGTTCACGAGGAGTCCGCTGGAGCCGTTGAACGTCACGGCCTTGCCCGGCCCGGTCGCCGGCGACCCGGTGGTCCCGAAGGACACGCCGGAAACGTAGGTGCCGTCCTGGCCAGAGGCGGAGGAGTCCACCGCGGTGGTCGCGCCGGCGCTCTCGGCCAGGCGCCAGTAGGAGTCCGGCGAGCTGGCCGTCACGGCGGCGGCATAGGGGTCCGTGGGCGGCGTCGACCAGTTCGCGGCCCGGCCGGAGGCCAGGTAGTGCGCCTGGAGCCGGGACTGGGACAGGACGCTCGGGTAGACCGCGACCTCGTCGATGGAGCCGGCGAGAGCCGCGTTGGTGGGCTTGCTGGGCAGGTTGGACGTCTGGTCGGCCAGCAGCCGCCAGTACCCGGCGAAGGTGGCCATCGACACGGGAGTCTGGTCGCGGGCGACCCGGCGTCCGTCGAGGAAGAGTGAGACGCCACCGGCTCCGGCGGTCGCAGCGACGTGGTGCCACTGGCCGTCGTTCACGCTCTTCGAGCTCGCCACGGACCGAGCCGTGCCGTTCATCAGCGCGAAGGCCAGCTTGTTGCCGCTGTTGACGTAGAGGACCAGGTCGTTGGTGGCCGAGTTGCTCGTGCCGGACTGGCTGGTGCCGAACCCGGCGATGCGTCCACCGGACGAGCTGGTGGTCTTGATCCAGCCCTCGACGGTGACCTCGGCGGCGTGCTCCTCCACGGACGAGGTGTAGAGCTTGGGCGTGGACCCGCCCGAAGAGGTCACGGCGGCACCCGGGCTGACCGCGCCCGACTGGCCGAAGGTGACGCCCGTCGAGGTGCCGAAGCCGGCACCGGCCGCGTCCACGATCGCGGGTCCTGAGTCATCGAGCCGCCACAGGTGCGTCGCACCATCGGCGCGCACCGAGTCGGCGTAGGCGGAGGGCGGGTCGTTGGAGATGGTGACCGGAGCCGAGCGCACGCTCCACAGGACGTTGCCGTACTGGTCCTTGGCGCGGACCTGGTACGTGTGGGTCGTGCCCGGCGTCTGGCCGGTGTCGACGAAGCTCAGTGCGGGGAGCTTCCAGAAGATGCTGGGCGAGGTCACCCGCCCGAGGGACGGGC
Source organism: Pedococcus bigeumensis (assembly GCF_039531795.1). Taxonomy (NCBI): domain Bacteria; kingdom Bacillati; phylum Actinomycetota; class Actinomycetes; order Micrococcales; family Intrasporangiaceae; genus Pedococcus; species Pedococcus bigeumensis. The sequence goes on from NZ_BAAAQS010000002.1 coordinate 95,974, forward strand.
TGTTGTCGCGGTAGACGTCGTAGGTCAGCGTCGCGTCGTCGCGGTCCCACACGGTGCCCCACCGGACCCGGACCTGGCCCTGCTCGGTCGACACGGCGATCGGGTCGTAGCCGGTGTTGTAGATCGGCCGCATGAGCTTGGGGGCGACAGCGGGCAGGCCGTAGCGGACCAGGCCCTGCTGGGGCTGCCCGTTGACCTTCGGGAACTCACCGCCCAGGAGCAGGTAGTTGCCGCTCGTGGTGGTGGTCCACGCAGCCTGGCGCCCGGCGGTGTAGGTCCCGAAGTCGAGGTCCGGGTACCAGTGCAGCAGCCCCGCGTAGGGCAGGCCACGGAAGTCCCAGCCGTAGGCGTCCTTCACCGTGGTCATCCCCGTCGGGAAGGTCGGAGCGGCCATCGCCTCCTGCCAGCGCGAGCGGGGGCTGGTGTCGGGGAACCCACCCACGACGGTGCAGTCGTGGACGTGGCCCACGCTGTAGAGGGCCTGGCCGAGCACCGCGGTCGAGTAGGTGTCACCGAGGCAGTCGTTCACCCAGTTGATGGCGCCGGTGTCGGGGTTCGCGGCGAAGGTGCCCTCGAAGGAGGCTCCGGAGCCGAAGGCGTAGCCGCTGCCGTAGACCTGCGTGCCGTCGGTCTGGAGGCTGGTGATGCCGCCGTTCAGGCCGGCGGTCCGGATCCGCGCGGTGGCGGCCCAGGGCAGGATCGCGCCCGTCGTCGCGTCGATGGCGCCCATGCCGTAGGCCGACACGCCACTCAACGTCTCGAACGAACCTCCGGCGAGGACCTTGGAGCGGTCCGGCGACATCGTGAGGGTCGCGACGATCGCGTTGGAGCCCCCGGCGATCGGGGCCCACGGCTGCAGGGCCGCGTCGCTCGTCGCGAAGGACGCGAAGGAGCCTCGGGTCTGTCCGCCCTTGACGCCCGTGAAGGCGCCACCGACGTAGACGGTGTCGGGGCTCACCGTGACGGCCTTGACCTGGCCACCGATGCTGGTCGCCCAGGACGTCAGCGAGTTGTCCGCGGTGTTGAAGACGGCGACGTGGCTGCGCGGCTGGTCGTCGGCGGTCGTGAAGTCGCCCCCGACGTAGATCTTCGAGCCGTCGGGCGAGGCCACGATCGACAAACCCTGGGCGTTGAGGGAGTGGTTGAACGACGCGATCCGGTTGCCGGTGGTGATGTCGTAGGCGAACAGGTTCAGGGCGTCGACCTCACCGGCACCTCCGGCCGCGACGCCCGGCGGGCGGGCCTTGGTGAAGCTGCCGGTGGCGTAGACCGTGGTGCCGACCACGACCTGGCTCCACACGACGCCGTTGATCTGCCAGGTGGGCAGCGCGTCGGCAGTCACGGTCGCGGGAGTGGGCGGCGTCGGTGCCGGATCGGCCGCGTGGGCCGCGCCACCGGTCAGCGTGATTCCCCCCACCAGGAGCGCGGTGGTTGCGACCACGGCGCCGGCACGGCGGAACAAGCCGCCGAAGGCCTCAACGTGCATGGTGGACTGCCTCTCCGAGATGAGCGCTTCCGAGCGGAGCGCTGACGAGCCGTGAGCCGGCCAGCGGGTCGCTGGCTGTGGTGGAGGTGGAGCTGGCGACCTGAGGCGTCGGCTGCTCGCGCAGCATGGGCGCCAGGACGATGGAACGGGTGATGAGGCCGCCGACGAACGGACCGACCGCGAGGACGAAAGGCGTTGCCTCGAAAGGCAGCCCGATGGCCAGCAGGAGTCCGAGCGTGGTCAGCGAGACGAAGGCGTCGGTCAGTCGGACGCCGAGGGCCGCGCGCTGGCGCCCCCTCGCGGCCGCGAGGCTGACGAACGGCTGCAGTGTCGCGGTCGCCGCGGCATACACGGCCCAGCCGAGGACGGTGATGGCCGGGATGGTGAAGGAGTCGCCGGTGACCCACGGACCCACGAGGGGGACCGCAGCCCACAGGAGCACGCCGAACGCCAGGGCTCCGCCGGCCAGGACCAGGGAGCTCCTGGACGCCCGCGAGACCAGCGCTCGCAGTGGGAGCGAACGGTCGCGGGCGTAGGAGGCGAGCAGGTAGGAGCCGATCCCCTGGATCGCGAGGAGGGCGGGGGCGACGTAGATGCGAGCCGCCTCGACCTGGCCGAGCGCGGCGCTGCTGGCGACGGCCACCACCAGGACGCGCATGGCGGTGAAGACAGCGGGGTTGACCGACACCTGGGCGCCGCGCCAGGCGCCGAAGGAGGCGACCTCGCGGATGTGCGCGTGCCGCAGCGACACCAGTCGCCGCTCGGCGGCCGGGGCCAGCGCGACCGCGACGACGAGGCCGGCGAGCTGTCCCGCGGCGATGGCAAGGAAGAACGTGCCCAGGGCGATCGTGCTGACGAGCGAGACCACGACCAGCGCGGCCATCACGACGACGAGGGCCACCGAGTCGACCACCACCAGCCGCCAGAAGCGGAGCGTGGCCATCAGCACGCGGCGACCGACCTCTTCGACCTGGAACAGTGCGGCAGCCGCGGCGAACCACCCTGCCTCGGCCGGCTCGAGCACGCCGAGCGACCACAGCGCCAGGCCTGCGACGACCGGCCCCACGAGGGCGAGCACGGCGGCCCACCACTGCAGACCGGCGCGGACGCCGTGGTCGTGGCGGTCGAGGACGGTGAGGGCGTCGCCCACGAAGCCGCTGGTCACGGCGGTCGTCAGGATGATGACGCCCAGGCACAGCGACAGCTCACCCAAGCCCCGCGCCCCGAGCAGGTGGGCGGCGACCACCTGGAGCCCGAAGCTCGCCGCCGCCTGCCACGACTGGGCCACGAGGGCCCCGGCGGCATGCGACGACACGAGCGACCGGAGCCGCCCGAGTCGGGAGAGGGAGTCGTGGGTCACTTGGCTACGACCGCCCCGCTGTAGGTGGCCGAGGTGTGCAGGCCGTCGAAGTCGACGACCATGGCGACGCGGTTCAGCTGCTTGGTCGGCACGGCGAACGCGTAGAGGGCGGTGGCCGAGGCGCCGGGCTTGACGGTGCCGGTGAAGTCGTAGGTGCCGGCGCTCTGGGTGTACACCGGGGCGGCCAGCTGCTTCGTGGGTCCGTAGGTGGTCGTCACGACGACCTGGTCGAGGTTGACCGCCTTGGCGGAGCCGTTGGTGAGCTTCACCGTGAAGCGCACGTACTGGCGCCCGGCCATCACCCCGGGGCCGTGACCGGTCTCGACGCCCTTCTCGGCCTTGGTGATCACCACGGTGACGCCGTCGGGGTAGGCGACCGGTGCGTTGAACTTCGCGACCGGCGCGCTCACCGACGGCGTGTTCGGCTGCCCGACCCGCTTCACCTTCGGGACGGACTTGACGGGCTGCGGCAGCGGAGGTGCCACGGTGGTCGGCGTCGCCTCGGGGGTCTCGGTCGGCGCCGGCGAGGACGCCGAGGACGCCGAGGAGGTGCCAGGCGTGGAGGCGAGGGCCTGACCACTCCCACCGCAGCCGGAGAGGCCGGTGGCGGCGAGGGCGAGGCCCGCCAGGCTGGCGGTGAGACGGAGACGCGGCGTCATCAGTAGGCGCCCTTTCCACGAAGGACCGCGCGAGCGGTGCGGACGATGATCTGGAGGTCGAGGACCAGCGACCAGTTGTCGACGTACCAGAGGTCGAGCCGCAGCGACTCGTCCCAGGACAGGTCGCTGCGACCGCTGACCTGCCAGAGGCCGGTCAGGCCCGGACGGACCCGGAGGCGTCGCACGGCGTCGGACTCGTAGCCGGCGACCTCCGCCGGCAACGGGGGACGGGGGCCGACGAGGGACATCTCGCCGCGCAGGACGTTGACCAGCTGCGGGAGCTCGTCGAGGGAGTAGCGGCGCAGGAAGCCGCCGACCCGGGTGATGCGCGGGTCGTGGCGCATCTTGAAGAGCACCGTGTTGCCCGCGTCGGCGGACTCGGTCAGCTGGGCCAGCCGCTGCTCGGCGTCGACGCCCATGCTGCGGAACTTGAGCATGCTGAAGGTCTCGCCCCGGGCCCCGACCCGGGTCTGGCGGAAGAGCACGGGGCCCGAGGAGTCGAGGCGGATCGCGATGCCGATGGCCACCAGGACCGGAAGGGCAGCGATCGTCAGGCCGAGGGCGAGGCACCAGTCGACGGCGCGTTTCACCACGCGGCGCGCGCCGGACATCGCCGGCCGCTCGACGTGGAGCAGCGGCATGCCCGCGGCGGGGCGGATGGACAGTCGGGGGCCGGCGACGTCGAGCAGGCCGGTCGCGACCACGAGGTCGACGGCGCGCTCCTCCAGCGACCACGCGAGGCGGCGCAGCGCGCGTCCGCTGAGGTCGGGGTCGCCCGAGACGGCCACGACCTCGGCGTTGAGCAGGTCGATGGCGTGCAGCGCCTCCTCCGGGTAGCCGAAGACCGGGATGCCCTCGACCTCGGAGGAGAAGTCGCCGCCGTTGGTGATGCCCGAGACGCAGGCCCCCACGACGTGCATGCCCTCGCCCGGCGCCGCCTGGAGCTGGCGGATCATCGGGCCGACCGTGCGGATGTTGCCGATCACGACGGTGCGCTGGGTGTCCCGGCCGTTGCTGCGCCGCCGCAGGAGGGAACGGCGGAGCAGGTTGCGGGAGACGAGCCCGAGCAGCATGAGCATGGGCACGACGATGAGGACGAGGCCGCGCGCGAGCTCGAAGTGCATGACCCACGAGCTGAGCACTGCCACGACGCCGAGGCTGATGGCCGCCCTGGCGACGGAGCGGTACTCGTCGGTGGTGATGCCGAGGAACCGCTGCTCGTAGCCGTGGAACAGCTGGAGCATGAGGATCCACACGCCGGGCAACAGCAGGGCAACGCCCCACCGGACGGATGCGGGGGCGCCGCCGACCGGGATGGCGATCGCGGCAACCGAGGTGACGAGGGCCGTGGCGGCGTCGGTCAGGAGAGCACGACGCCGGTAGCCCACGTGCCAGGGGCGCGTGGGCTTCGTGCTGTGGGTGAGGTCACCCGGCGGTGCCGGGCGCGACGACGTCGTCGTGCGCTTCCGCACCCATTCCGCCCGTGCTGGCGAAACGGACTTTGCCCCCGCAAGATCCGTCATGGCTACTCCCCTAGACCGCTGTGCGCCTGAAGGTAACTCCCAAGTGGACTTACCGTTGTGCCCTCATGAGAAGACGTCCTCAGGCTCTGGAAATGCTGTCACCGCAAGGGATTGCGCACATACGATCACGGGGCTAGGCCAGACAACCTCACCTTGACTACGGGGTATGCCGTACCCCTCTCCACCGTTTGGGGGAGAGGGTGGTGCCGTTCAGGGCGGGATGGTGCCGGTTGGGTGCGGAAGACCCTCAGACCGGGGAGTGGAACTTCTGCTGGGCCGCCACCAGGCCCTCCACCACGACCATCTCCGCGGCGTCCGCGGCGTCGCCGATGAGGAACGGGAGCTCCTTGCGCTCCGTCGTGCCGAAGTCGCGCAGCACGAAGTCGGCGGCGTCCATCCGGCCGGGAGGGCGGCCGATGCCGACGCGCACCCGCAGGTAGTCCTTGGTGCCGAGGGCGGAGCTGATCGAGCGCAGGCCGTTGTGGCCGCCCTCTCCCCCGCCCTTCTTGAGCCGGACGTCGCCGGCGGGGATGTCGAGCTCGTCGTGGATGACGAGCAGCCGGTCGACCTCGACCGAGAAGAACTTCATCAGCGCCTTGACCGGTCCGCCCGACTCGTTCATGTAGGACGACGGCACCGCCACGACGGCAGCTGGTCCGGGGGCGCCACCGGGCAGCGTGCCGATCCGCACGGTGGCGGCGGACGCTCGCGCCTTGTGGGCGGTGAGCTTGGCGCCGGCCCGCGAGGCGAGCTCGTCGACGACCATGGCGCCGACGTTGTGACGGTTCCCGGCGTACTTGGGGCCGGGGTTGCCCAGGCCCACCACGAGCCAGGTGCCGTCGTCACTCACGGGGCGCAAGTATGCCGGAAGGCCAGGTCCCCCATGACACTGGTCGGGGGACCTGGCCTTCCGGCATACAGGGTGGAGCGGGACTCAGGCGTCCTCGGACTCGGCCTGCTCGCCCTCGGCGCCACCGTCGGCGGCCTCGCCACCTTCGCCCTCGGTGGTCTCGGCGTCGCCGGCCTCCTCGTGCTCGATGCCGGCCTCGGCCTCGGCCTCTGCCATCTCGGCGTCCAGCGCCTCCTGCGAGATCTGCTGGGTGATGTTGACGATGAGCGTGTCCTCGTCGACGACCAGGGTCGAGCCGGAGGGGAGCACGAGCTCGGACGCCTTGATCTGCGTGCCGGCCTCGAGGCCCTCGACGGAGACGACGATGCTCTCCGGGATGTGGGTGGCCTCGACCTCGAGCTGCACGGTCTGGGAGTCGACGGTGACGACGGTTTCCGGAGCGGCCTCGCCCTCGACGTGGACGGGCACGTCGACGGTCACCTTCTCGCCCTTGCGCACGATGACGAGGTCGATGTGCTCGATGACGGGCTTGATCGCGTCGCGCTGCACGTCCTTGGCCAGAGCGAGCTGCTCCTCGCCGTCGATGACGATGGTGAGGAGCGCGTTCGCGACCTTCAGCGCCATCATCGTGTCGTGGCCGGGCAGCGTGATGTGCACGGGCTCGGCGCCGTGGCCGTACATGACGGCGGGGATCTTGTGGTCGCGGCGGATCTTGCGGGCAGCGCCCTTGCCGAACTGCGTGCGCGTCTCGGCGACGAGCTTGTTGTCTGACACGGAAATCTCCTGTGCGGTGGGGGACTCGAGGATGCGGTGGGCCTCGACGCGGGGCGCAGCACGGAGACCACACCGCGTCGAATTACGGACGTGACCGGCCCCCAGGTGGTGGCAGCCGTGCAGTGTCCCTCGCCGAGGCAACCCCGAGAGTCTAGGCGACGCCTGCGGGGAGTGGGAAATCCGCGTCCTCGGCGGCCGCCGCGTCCCGCTCCGAGCGGGCCCGGCGCAGCTCGCCCAGGCGCACCGCGACGACCCCGGCGACGATGCAGACGCCCCCGGCCAGCTGGACCAGGCCGGGGAGCTCGTCGAGCAGGACCCAGGCGAAGAGCACCGCGAAGAGCACCTCGGTGAGGCCCACGAACGAGGCCACCGTCGAGCCCAGCATGCGCGCCGCCGTGACCCCGAGCAGGTATGCCGCGGCGGCGGCGATGAGGGCCAGCTCACCGATGGCGACCCACCAGGGCGCCTCGCCCCCCATCAGCGTCACCGGGGTGGCGGCGAACTCCAGCGGGATCACGTGCACCGCACCGAGCAGACCCAGGACGACCGAGCCCGCGCCCATGCCGAGCCCGGCGAGGGCGACCGGCGGCAGGTTGGTGTCCTCGGCGGCGAGGACGAAGAACGTGGCCAGGCCCGTGGCGGCGACCAGCCCCCACGCGACCCCGACGAGGTCGGGGCGGCTCTGGCCGGAGAGGTCGAGCACCAGGACCAGCCCGACCACGGCGAGCACGACGCCCAGCCCGGTGAGGGCGCTGGGGGCACGACGGCTGCGCAGCCACACCCACAGGACGACGAGGACCACACCGAGGTACTCCAGGAGCAGGGCCACCCCGACGTCGAGCCGCTGCACCGCATAGAAGTAAGCCACCTGGCACCCGGCCACCGCGACGGCGCCGTAGGCCAGGATCGCCAGGAAGTTGCTGCGGACGAGCGACCACCGCCCGCGCAGCGCGAGCACGGTCGGCACGGCCAGCACCAGGGTGGCGCCGCTGACCCGGAGCAGGACGATCGCGCCCGAGCTCCAGCCCTCGACCAGCAGCGACTTCGCGAACGGCCCGCTGCTCCCGAAGGTGGCGGCCGAGGCGAGCGCCAGCCAGAGACCCAGACCCGGGTGGCCCTTCGACCGTGTCGCCATGCCGCTCCTCTTCGCCCGTCGAGTCGACGGGCCGCGTCCGCCTGCCCGCATGTAAGTAGTCAAACGCCTTATACTCGTGACGGTAGCGATCAAGCAGGTCAGGAGTCAAGATGCTGTTTGCCCATGACACGGAGCTGGCCCTGCGCGGGGCGGCAGCCCTGGTCAACACGGCACCCACCCTGCCCACCGACACCGAGGACCTCGAGACCGTCGCCGACCTCGACGAGTTCCTCCGCGAGTGGGAGTGGACCGGGTCGCGCACCGGCGACCCGGCGGAGCTCGAGGCCGTGCGCGAGCTCCGGCCACGGCTGCGGCAGCTCTGGACCGCCGACACCGACACCGCCGTCTCGCTCGTCAACGAGCTGCTGGCCGAGGCGGGCGCACTCCCCCAGCTGGTGCGGCACGGCGAGTGGTCGTGGCACCTGCACGCCACTCCGCCCGAGGCGCCGCTCGCCACCCGGATGGCGGTGGAGGCGGCGATGGCGATGGTCGACGTCATCCGCGCCGACGAGCTCGCCCGCCTCCGGGTCTGCGCGGCCGACGACTGCCAGGACGTGGTGGTCGACCTGTCGAAGAACCGCTCCAAGCGGTTCTGCGACGGGGGCTGCGGCAACCGGGCCAACGTCGCGGCATACCGAGCCCGCAAGGCCAGCTCCTGACCGAACCACGGAAACTCGGCCGATTTGCCAGGCTTCCCGTGGCCGACTTTCTGCGATCCGTACCTCAGGCGTGGCCGTCGAACAGGCTGGTCACCGAGCCGTCCTCGAAGACCTCCTGGATCGCCCGGCTGATCAAGGGGGCGATCGAGAGCACGGTCAGCTTGTCGAACTCGTGGGCCTCGTCGATGGGTAGCGTGTTGGTGACGATGACCTCCGAGGCGGTGCAGTTCTTGAGCCGGTCGATCGCCGGCCCCGAGAGGATCGCGTGGGTCGCGGCGATGACGACACCCGCGGCGCCATCGGCCATCAGCGCATCCGCGGCCTTGGTGATCGTGCCACCGGTGTCGATCATGTCGTCGACCAGGACGCAGACCCGGCCCTTGACCTCACCGACCACGCGGTTGGCGACGGTCTCGTTCGGGCGGTTGATGTCACGCGTCTTGTGGATGAACGCCAGCGGCGCCTGTCCGAGCCGCTGCGACCACTGCTCGGCGACCTTGATCCGGCCGGCATCGGGCGAGACGACGGCGAGCTTCTCGTGCCCGTACTTCTCGGCGACGTGGTCGGCGAGGATCGGCAGGGCCATCAGGTGGTCGACCGGGCCGTCGAAGAAGCCCTGAATCTGCGCCGTGTGCAGGTCGACCGCCATCAGCCGGTTGGCGCCGGCCGTCTTGAACAGGTCGGCCATCAGCCGGGCCGAGATCGGCTCGCGGCCGCGATGCTTCTTGTCCTGCCGGGCGTAGCCGTAGAAGGGGAGCACGACCGTGATCCGCTTGGCGCTGGCCCGCTTCAGCGCGTCGATCATGATGAGCTGCTCCATGATCGCCTCGTTGATGGGCGTCGTGTGGCTCTGGATGACGAACGCGTCCGAGCCGCGCACCGACTCCTCGTAGCGCACGTAGATCTCACCGTTGGCGAAGTCGTAGGCACTGGTCGGGACGAGGCTGGTGCCGAGCATGCTCGCCACCTCTTCGGCGAGCTCGGGGTTGGCTCGCCCGGAGAAGACCATCAGGTTCTTCTCGGTGGTCTTGGTGATGCCGGTCACGCTGGGGCCTGCCCTTCGCTGGAGACTTCGGTATGCCGTGTGCTCGCCAGGGTGGCGTCCTCGCCCGCGTCTTGTGTCACCGTGGCGAGCGCTGTGGCGGCCGCCTCGGCGGTCTTCGTGCCGGCCCGGGACCGGGCGACCCAGCCGTCGATGTTGCGCTGGCGCCCACGGGCCACCGCGATCTGGCCGGGCTCGACGTCGCCGGTGAGCGCGGAGCCCGCGCCGACGTAGGCGCCGTCGGCGATGGTGACCGGGGCGATGAGGACGGTGTCTGACCCGACGAAGCTGTGCTTCCCGACGGTGGTGTGGTGCTTCGCCACCCCGTCGTAGTTGGCGAAGATCGTGCCCGCCCCGATGTTGGCGCCCTCCCCGATCGTGGCGTCACCGGCATACGTGAGGTGCGGGACCTTGGCCCCGTCACCGATCTTGGCGTTCTTCGTCTCGACGAACCCGCCGATCTTGCCCTTCGCCCCCAGCTCGGTGCCCGGGCGCAGGTAGGAGAAGGGGCCGACGGTGGCGCCCTCGCCGATGACCGCGAGGAGGGCCTCGGTGCGCTTGACCTCGGCGTGCGCACCGACCTCGGTGTCGGTGAGCGTGGTGTCGGGGCCGATGGTGGCGCGCTCCCCGATCGTGGTGGCGCCCAGCAGCTGCGTGCCCGGGAGGATCGTCGCGTCGCGGCCGATGGTGACGTCGCTGTCGATCCACGTCGTGCCGGGGTCGATGATCGTCACGCCCTCGCGCATCCAGTGCTCGGTGGTGCGACGGTTGAGCTCCTTGCCGAGCCGGGCGAGCTGGACCCGGTCGTTGACGCCCTCGGTCTGCCACAGGTCGGCGATGAGGTGGGCGCTGACCCTGCCGCCGGCCTTGCGCGCGATGGCGAGGACGTCGGTGAGGTACTTCTCGCCCTGGGCGTTGTCGGTGCCGACCTGGCCGAGCGCCTCCACCAGCACCGCGGCGTCGAACGCGTAGATCCCGGAGTTGATCTCGGTGATCGCCCGCTGCTCCTCGGTCGCATCCTTCTGCTCGACGATCCCCTCGACGCCGTCGTCGGCGCCGCGCAGGATCCGTCCGTAGCCGGTCGGGTTGTCGAGCCGGGCGGTGATGACCGTGACCGCGCTCTGCGTCGCGACGTGCTCCTCGACCAGCGACCGGAGCGTCTCGCCGGTCAGCAACGGCACGTCGCCGTAGGTCACCAGGACGGTGCCCTCCAGCCCGGCGGGCAATGCGTCGAGGGCGCACTCGGTCGCCCGGCCGGTGCCCTTGACCTCGTCCTGGTCGGCGATCACGGCCCCGGGGTCGACCTCGGCGACGTGGGCGGCCACCAGGTCACGCTCGTGGCGGACCACCACGGCGAGGTGCTCGGGGCTGACCGCCCGTGCCGCGGCGATCGCGTGCCCGACCAGTGTCCGGCCCCCGATGCGGTGCAGGACCTTGGGGGTCGAGGACTTCATCCGGGTGCCCTCACCGGCGGCGAGGACGATGACTGCGGCTAGGCGGTGCGAGCCGGTGGGGGTGTTCACGCGCGAGGCTCCAGCGATCTGGTCGGGTGCGACGGGACGGGCGTCATGCTACCCGCCAGTCGCCCGCCGTCTTCCCCACGGTCATCTGGCCCGAAGGGTGACAAAACACCACGACACGCACGAGGACTCATACCGAGGGCGGACGCGGTGCTCGCTCTTCGACGCGATCCGGTGCCCACCCGGGCTCGTGAGACTGGAGGTCCGTTCAGGGAGTGCAGGAAGGGGAGTCATGAGGACAGTCACCATCAACAGGTGGACCTTGCCGGCTGCAGGAGCCGCCATGATCGCCGCGGCGGCGATCGCCATCAGCATGGGCCCGGCTCAGGCCGCGGACACCATGCTGGTCCACGTCAAGCAGGCGAGCCTCGCCGACCACGCGGGCGACTGCCCGGGTGGCGTCACCGGCGCCCACTTCGTCATCAACCAGATCGCGTCCGGCCCCGCCACCATCGAGGTCGACCTCGCCGACGGCAGCTCGCAGACCGTGGCCAAGTCCAAGCAGAGCGGCCCGGTCGCCCACTACGACGTCTGGTTCACCGGCACCCTGGTCAAGGACGCCACGGCCTACGTCCCCAACACCTGGACCGGCCAGTTCGTCCTGTCCAACTACTACTGCTCGTCGACCACGTCGAGCTCCTCCAGCTCCTCGAGCTCGAGCTCCAGCTCCAGCTCGTCCTCACAACCCACGAGCTGAGCCGACCACCTGCCCTCCCGGCAGGTGGGCACCCCCAGATCGAAGGGCCCGACCATCACCTCGTCCACGTCGAGGGTGGGGTCGGGCCCTTCCTTGCGGTCCTTCGCGTCAGGTCAGGAGGCGACGTGGGGCGCCTGGCCGGGGTAGGTGGAGCCGGCGCCCTGGGCGACGGCAGCCTGCTCGGAGGGCATCAGGATCCAGAGGATCGGGTAGATGAGGATCTGGCTACCGGGGATGACCATCAGCAGCAGCACGAACAGGATCCGCGCGGGCCACGGCGCGATGCCGAACCGGCGACCGAGGCCGGAGGCGACGCCGCCGAGGACGCGCTCGTCACGCGGTCGGACCAGGCCCTGCTGGGCGAAGCTCGAGTGGATGTCGTTCATGGGTGGAGCACTTCCTTCGGTTGGCGCCAGGGGCTTTCCCTGACACCTCAAGAGTGCTCGGCGGCGACCTCGCTGCCTATCCGGTGCACCCCTGACCCGACCCCGGTTCCGACCCGTCGGGCCCCGGGTGGCGCGGTCCCGCGCTCAGGGTCGTGAGGAATCGGGGTCCGGCACGAACCTGCAGGTCATCCCCGGTTTAGGGCAGGACGACACGCACCCCGACCATGGCGTACCTTGTGTCTAATTTTGAGAGAGCGGGAGCACGTGACGGAAGTGTCAGCCACCGGGACCACCGGCGCCCTGTTGGGGGGGCGGTACCGCCTCATGGACGAGATCGGCCACGGTTCGGTGGGCACCGTCTACCGGGCAAGGGACGAGTTCCTGGGCCGCGAGGTCGCGGTCAAGCTCATCGAGCCGAAGGCTCACGACGTGGCGGAGCTGCGCCGTGACGAGGACGAGGTCAAGCTCCTCGCGCGCCTCAACCACCACTGTCTGGTCACGCTCTTCGACGCTGGTTCCGACCTGTCCGACCCGCTGCATCCGCGGATCTACCTGGTGATGGAGCTCGTCGAGGGCCCCGACCTGCGCGACCGCCTGGCCCGCGGAGCCCTGCCCGCCGTCGACGTCGCGCAGCTCGGTCGTGACATCGCCAAGGCGCTCGCCTACGTGCACGCCCACGGCGTGATCCACCGTGACGTCAAACCCGCCAACATCATGGTGTTCGACTACGGCAAGACGGCCAGTCGGCTGCGCGCGAAGCTGACGGACTTCGGCATCGCCGTCCTGGCCGAGGCCCCCCTCACCGACGCCAACGGGGCCTTCGTCGGAACTGCCGCCTACGTCAGCCCCGAGCAGGCCAAGGGCGAGACCGTCGGTCCGCCGAGCGACGTCTACTCCCTCGGCCTGGTGCTGCTCGAGTGCCTCACCGGCGTGCGCGCCTTCCCCGGGGACCCGTTGCCCAGCGCCCTCGCCCGGCTGCTCCAGCGTCCCGAGATCCCGGCCGACCTCGACTCGCAGTGGACCTGGCTGCTGAGGGCGATGACGGCCACCGACCCCGCGGCCCGCCCATCCGCGCGTGACGCCGCCCTGGCTCTCGGTGAGCTCGCCATCGCCGAGTTCGGTCGGCTCGCGCACACTCGACCGGCCGCCCTCACCGACGAGGTGGCGAGGATGCAGGCCGTCCGCCGCTACCAGATCCTCGACACGCCCGCGGACGGCGCGTTCGACCGGATCACGGCGCTGGCTGCCCGACTGTTCTCCGTGCCCATCGCCATCGTGAGTGTCGTGGACGAGGACCGCATCTGGTTCAAGTCCCACCACGGGCTCGAGGTCACCCAGGTCGGCCGGGAACCAGGTCTGTGCGCCTCCGCGGTCCGACAACCCGAGCCATGGATCATCGAGGACGCCCGCCTCGACCCGCGGACGCTGGCCAACCCGTTGGTCGCCGGCGAGCTGGGGCTGCAGTTCTATGCCGGGATCCCCCTGCGCACCGGCGACGGGTACAACCTCGGCACGCTGTGCATCATCGACCGCGCTCCACGGACTCTGTCGGCCGCAGAGGTGCTGACGCTCGAGGACCTGGCCGCCATCGTCATGCACGACCTCGAACAGCGGATGCAGAACCTGCAGTCCGCCTGACCCGCCCCAGGCGGGAGCTGACGGGAGCCCGCCGGACACCCGACGACTCGCGCGGCAGTGGCTCCCCGGGTAGGAATCGAACCTACGTCGCTTGTCCTGATTCAAAGTCAGGCGGGCCCTGCCAGCAGACCAACCGGGGAACGCCCCAGACACCGAAGCGCTGTGGGGATCAGCCAAGGGTAGCCAAGCACGCGGCATACCCCGGCACCGCAGCCTGCCGGGGTCGACCAGCGGGACTGCGCGGGGAGCCCTCGCTCCCGATGACAACTTACGAATCCGTAGGTTACGGTTTCGTAAGTTGACGACGATGCCTCCGTGGCGACCACTCGAAGGAAGGTTCCCCGGCGATGACGACCGCGACCCCCTCCGCACAGTCCGCTCCCGCGACACCGGCCCTCGCGTCGGCGCCGCCGACCTCCGTGCCAGCGCCCGCGACCGTCGAACCCGAGCTGAAGCGCGGCGGCGAACAGGTCGCGCTGGCGCTGTTCATCGGTATCCCGTTCCTCGCCCTCCTCGCGGCCGTCCCGGTGGCGTGGGGCTGGGGACTGGGATGGCACGACATCGTCATCTTCGTCGTGATGTACGCGATCGCCGGGCACGGCATCACCGTCGGCTACCACCGCCACTTCACGCACGGGTCCTTCAAGGCCAACCGCGGCCTCAAGATCGCCTTGGCGGTGGCGGGCTCGATGGCCATCCAGGGACCCGTGGTGCGCTGGGTCGCCGACCACCGTCGCCACCACGCGTTCTCCGACCGCGACGGCGACCCGCACAGCCCGTGGCGCTACGGCGAGACGATCCCGGCGCTCGCCAAGGGACTCTGGTGGGCGCACACCGGGTGGCTGTTCGACATCGAGCAGACGCCCCGCAGCAAGTACGCACCCGACCTGGTCGCCGACCCCGACCTGCAGAAGGTCGACCGTGCCTTCCCCCTCATCGTGGCCGGCTCGATGCTGTTCCCCGCCCTGGTCGGTGGGCTGTGGTCGATGAGCTGGCAGGGCGCGCTGACCGCCTTCTTCTGGGCTTCGCTGGTGCGGGTCTCGCTGCTGCACCACGTGACCTGGTCGATCAACTCGATCTGCCACACCATCGGCGAGCGGCCGTTCAAGAGCCGTGACAGGTCCGGCAACGTCTGGTGGCTGGCCTTCCTGTCGATGGGCGAGTCCTGGCACAACCTGCACCACGCCGACCCGACCTGCGCCCGGCACGGCGTCGAGAAGGGTCAGATCGACTCGACGGCGCGCGTCATCTGGGCGTTCGAGAAGCTCGGCTGGGCCACCGACGTGCGCTGGCCGGTGGCCAAGCGGATCGAGGCCCGGCGGGTCGCGGCCGCCTGACGTCCCCTCGCGGTGCCCGACCCGGCCCGCGGGTCAGGGAGCCGTGGTCAGCAGGCCGCGGAACGCCGCGACCTCCGGCGCCTGCCAGTCCACGTGGTCGTTGTGCCAGCCCTCGAGGTCACGGAACTCGTTGGCCTGGTTGGCCATCGCGTGCCCGATCACGTCGTCGTCGGAGATCGCGAACCGGCGTTGGAGGTGCTCCACGAGCGCGACCCCAGCAGCCACCTGCGCCCGCCGAGCCAGCACCTGCCGGGTCGCCCAGCGAGGGTCGTGCCCGCGCGACGACTGGACGAACTCGATCCCGACCGCGACGTGGTTGAGCCCCACCGTGTGGCGGCACACGAGCGTGGGTGGCACCAGCTCGTGGATCGTCCCGTCCTGGTCGACGACGTAGTGCGCGCAGGTCCCCGGCTCCTCACCACGGTTGGGCAGGTCGGCTTCGAACAGCGATCGGACCGAGGCGTAGGTGTCGCTCTCGCTGTAGTGCAGCACGATCATGGTGGGCCGCAGCCGCGCGGTGCGCGTGCCGTAGTGACGTTCGGCGTATGCCGCCGTCTCGGCCTTGCGCTTCGCCCCGAACCGCAGGTGGTCGGCCACGATGCGCGGCGCGGCGGGGACGTCGAGCGCAGGTGGCGCGGTGGTCTGACCCGGCGCCGGGCCCGCGGCCGAGCCGCCGGAGCCGCCCGAGCCGCGCGAGCCGCCCGTGGTCGCCGGTGTCGCGGGTGTCGGCCCTCCGTCGCGGACCCCGGCCACCCAGCTCCGCGTCGCGGACTCGGCCCGTCCGAGCAGGCCACGGTCGAGGGCCACGCCGAGCACCAGCAGGGCGACCACGACGGCGGCCGCCATCGCGAACCGTCTCGCTCCACCGGCATACCCGGCGCTGCCCTTCACGACCACCACGCTACGCAGGAGGCATGATGGACCGTGTGACCGACGCCCGCGAGAAGTCCACGACCCCGAGCTCCCGCTCCCGCATGACCGGCAAGCAACGGCGCGAGCAGCTGATCGAGGTCGGCCGGAAACTGTTTGCGGACAAGGGTTTCGAGGGCACGACCGTCGAGGAGATCGCTGCGAAGGCGAGCGTCTCGAAGCCGGTCGTCTACGAACACTTTGGTGGCAAGGAGGGCCTCTACGCCGTCGTCGTCGACCGTGAGATCGCCGCTCTGCTCGGCGGCATCACCGGCGCCCTGAGCGCCGAGCTCAACAGCCGCGAGACGCTCGAGCGGGCCGCAGGCGCCCTGCTCGACTACATCGAGAGCAACACCGACGGCTTCCGGATCCTCGTGCGCGACAGCCCGGCCGGGCAGTCGACGGGGTCGTTCGCGAGCCTCATCTCCGACGTCGCCAGCCAGGTCGAGCACATCCTCGCGGCGGAGTTCAAGCGTCGCCGGCTCGACCCGAAGACCGCTCCCCTCTACGCGCAGATGCTCGTCGGCATGGTGGCGCTCACCGGCCAGTGGTGGCTGGACTCGCGCAAGACGAAGAAGGCCGACGTCGCGGCGCACCTGGTCAACCTCGCCTGGAACGGTTTGGCCGGCCTCGAGAAGAAGCCGGCTCTCATCACCGCGGGCTAACCTGACGGTCATGCGTTCGTTCCTGGTCACCGACGCGGTCCGCGACTACGCCGCCGCGCACAGTTCCTGGCGGCCGGACCCGGTGGTGCGCGAGCTGCAGGAGCGTACGCGCGCGCTCGGCGGCCCCGCCGGGATGCAGATCGGCGACGACCAGGGGCAGCTCCTGACCATGCTCACGCACCTGGTCGGCGCCCGCGTGGCCGTCGAGGTGGGCACGTTCACCGGCTACTCGAGCCTCTGCATCGCCCGCGGGCTGGCCGAGGGCGGCACCCTGGTGTGCTGCGACATCAGCGAAGAGTGGACCGCGATCGGGCAGGAGGCCTGGCGGGCCGCCGGGGTCGCCGACCGGATCGACCTGCGCATCGCGCCCGCCCTCGACACGCTCCGGTCCCTGCCGACCGAGCTCGCGGTCGACCTCGTCTTCATCGACGCCGACAAGGGCGGCTACGCCGACTACTGGTCGGAGCTGGTGCCCCGGGTCCGACCCGGCGGCCTGCTCCTGGCCGACAACGTGTTGTGGAGCGGGGAGATCGCCGACGACGACACGTCGGACGACACCGTCGCGGCGCTGCGGGCGTTCAACGACCTGGTCGCGGCGGACGAGCGGGTCGAGGTCGTCATGCTGACCGCCTTCGACGGACTGACGATCGCCCGCAAGCTCTGACCTGAAGGGTCCCGATCGCTGTCGCCCGCGAGCTCTGCCCGGAAGTGGGCTGGGTCAGGACTCGACGCAGAACTCGTTTCCCTCGGGGTCGGCCATCACCACGAGTTCGCCGCCGTCGTCGCGCAGGACGGTGGCCCCCAGCGCCACCAGTCGGCCGACCTCGTCACCGACCGAGCCCATGGCGCGCAGGTCGAAGTGCTGCCGGTTCTTCGCGGTCTTGCCCTCGGGGACCCGCTGGAACCACAGCGTGGGGCCACCCCAGCCGGCCGGCTCGACCCACGCCTTGTCGTCGGTGCTGTCCTCGTCGACGTTGGACCCGAGGGCCGCAGCCCAGAAGCCAGCGAGCACCAGCGCGCTCGCACAGTCGAAGGTCACGGATTTCACGAAGGAGGTCATGGTCAGAAGGTAGGCGGCTCGCGCCCGCGCGGCGACCAGGTTTCCTCAGCCAGCGGGACGGTGGGCCACGAGGAAGATGCGGCGGAACGGGAAGACGACGCCGATCGGCGTCCGTGGGTATGCCGCGCGCAGCCTGGCGTCGTAGTCCGCCAGGAACGCGTCGCGCCGGGCCCGGTCGGTCAGCGCGTCGAGCACCGGCCGCAGCCCGGTCCCGCGCACCCACTCCAGCACCGGGTTCGCCTGCTCCCCAGCAGGGTCGAGGACGTGCTGGTAGGTCGTCTCCCAGCCGTCGACGTCGAGGCCGACACTCCCGAGCAGCTCGACGTAGACCGCCGGCGGCTCGACCACCAGGCGCTCGAGGGCCGGCCGGAGGAGGTCGGCGTCGGGGTGGTCGCGGGCGACCTCGCGCATCAGGGCGTGCGAGGGCGCGTCGAGGTTGCCGGGCACCTGCATCGCGAGCCATCCGCCTGGGGCCAGCCCGGCTGCCCACTGGGTGAGGAGGTCGAGGTGGCCCGGCACCCACTGCAGCGTCGCATTGGTGACGATGACATCGGCCGGTGCGCCCAAGGTTGCCGGATCCCATTGCGCCACATCGGATTCCACCCACTCGACGCGGCCACTGGTGTCGAGCACCCGCGCCGCCTCGAGCATCTGGGGAGAGTGGTCGACCCCGATGATGCGAGCCTCGGGCCACCGCTCGGCCAGGGAGAGGGTCAGGGGGCCGTTGCCGCAACCGAGGTCGACCACGACCCCCGGGTCCACCGCGCCCACCCGTGCCATCAGGTCGCCGAACGGCCTGGACCGGTGGTCGGAGAATCTCGCGTACTGCTGGGGATCCCACGTGGTGCTCATGAGGGCGAACCTTCCGACGTCTTCGGGCAGTTATCTTGATATCAAGATACTTGATGGAGGGTAGAGTTGTCACCATGTCGACTCCCCCGCCCGACGACGTCGACCGCATCGTCGAGGCATGGCGGCGCGAGCGGCCCGACCTCGACGTCGCCCCGCTCCAGGTCCTGTCCCGGGTGTCGCGGCTGGCGCGCAGGCTGGACCTCGACCGCGTGCAGGCCTTCGCCCGCCACCAGCTCGAGGGCTGGGAGTTCGACGTCCTCTCGGCGCTGCGTCGCGCCGGGTCGCCCTACCAGCTCTCGCCCGGTCAGCTGATCCGGCAGACCCTGGTCACGAGCGGCACCATGACCAACCGGGTCGACCGGCTGGAGCGACGCGGGCTGGTCAGCCGCAGCCCCGACCCCTCGGACCGTCGAGGCGTCATCGTGCGCCTCACCCCCACGGGGCAGCGCACCGTCGACGACGCGATGGCCGACCTGCTCGACCGCGAGCGCGACCTGCTCGCGGAGCTGTCGACCGACGACCGCGACGAGCTGGCCGCGATGCTGCGGCGGTTACTGTCCCCCTTCGAGGCCTGAGCGGCTCAGTCCCTGCGTCAGCCCCGCCGCAGCCCCTGCGCGCCGAGCGAGCCGGGCTCAGCCGACGATCTCGGCCCCTGCGCGCCGAGCGAGCCGGGCTCAGCCGACGATCTCGGCGGCTGCGAGCCACTCGAGCTCGAGCCCCTCACGCTCGTCGACGATCTCGCGCAGCTGGCCGTTGAGGGTCAGCACCTTCGCGTGGTCGGTGGCCGACTCGGCCATCTCGGCGTGGATTCGCTCCTCGCGCTGCGCGAGCCGGGCGAGCTGCTTCTCGACCCGAGCCATGTCCTTGCGGGCCTCGCGCAGCTCGGCCGGGCTGTGCGTGGGAGCCGGGGTCGCGGCAGCCGCTGACGGGGTTGCCGAGCCGCGGCCGAGCGCCGACGAGTCCCCCGCGCCGACGGACGACGCCGCCCCTGACGGACGAGTCGCGAGCGTCGGGGCGGGCTGGGCGTGCCGCAGCTCGAGGTACTGCTCGACGCCACCGGGCAGCTCGCGGATCTTGCCGTCACCCATCAGCGCGACCTGCTTGTCGCAGGCGCGCTCGAGCAGGTAGCGGTCGTGTGACACGACGAGCAGCGTGCCGGCCCAGCCGTCGAGGACGTCCTCGAGCGAGGTCAGCGTCTCGATGTCGAGGTCGTTGGTGGGCTCGTCGAGGAGCAGCACGTTGGGCTCGTCCATCAGCAGCCGGGTCAGCTGTAGCCGGCGCCGCTCGCCACCGGAGAGGTCGGACACCCGGGTCTGCTGGCGGCCACCGGTGAAGCCGAGCCGCTGGGCGAGCTGGGCGGCGCTGATCTCCTTCTTGCCCAGCCGGATGTACTTGCGGACGTCCTCGATCGCCTCGATGACGCGCCAGTCGGCATACCGCTCCAGCTCGCGCACCTCCTGCGTGAGGTAGGCGAGCCGCACGGTCACCCCCTGCTTGCGCTTGCCCGAGGACAACGGGATGGTGCCGGCGATGGCGCGCAGCAACGTCGACTTGCCCGCGCCGTTGACGCCGACGATCCCGACGCGGTCCCCCGGCGCGAGGTGCCAGGTGATGCGGTCGAGCAGCAGCCGGTCGCCGAGGGTCACGGAGGCGTCCATGAGGTCGACCACGTCCTTGCCGAGGCGGGTCGTGGCGAAGCGTGTCAGCTCGACGTCGTCGCGCGGGGGCGGCTCGTCGGCGATGAGGGTGTTGGCCGCGTCGATGCGGAACTTCGGTTTCGAGGTGCGCGCCGGCGGGCCGCGGCGCAGCCAGGCGAGCTCCTTGCGGAGCAGGTTGTCGCGGCGTTCGGCGGTGACCTGGGCCATCCGCTCGCGCTCGGCCTTGGCCAGCACGTAGGCCGCGTAGCCGCCCTCGAAGGCGTTGACCTTGCCGTCGACGACCTCCCAGGTGAAGGTGGCGATCGCGTCGAGGAACCAGCGGTCGTGGGTGATGGCCACGACGGCGTTGTCGGGGCGCGCGCGGTGCCGCACGAGGTGCTCGGCCAGCCAGGCGACCCCCTCGACGTCGAGGTGGTTGGTCGGCTCGTCGAGGAACAGCACGGTGGGGTCCTGGACGAGCAGCCGGGCCAGCGCGAGGCGGCGCCGCTCGCCGCCCGACAGCGGGCCGACGAGCGCGTCGAACCCGCCGACCGACTCGGCGCCGATCCCGCCGAGCAGCCCCGTCAGGACGTCGCGGATGCGGGGGTCGCCGGCCCAGACGTGCTCGGCGAGGTCACCGAGCACGGCCTCGCGCACCGTGTGCCCGGGGTCGAGGACGTCCTCCTGGGCGAGCACGCCGACGCTGGAGACACCCGCGCGGGTGACGCGTCCGGTGTCGACGTCGCGCTGACCGGCCAGGACGCGCAGCAGCGTGGTCTTGCCGCCACCGTTGCGGCCCACCACGCCGATGCGGTCGCCACCGAGCACGCCGAGGGAGACCTCGTCGAGCACCTGTGCCGTGCCGAGGGCCAGGGAGGCGCGCTCGACACTGATGAGGTTGGCCATCGGCTGGTCAGCCCGGCCGTGGGGCGCTGATGACGTGGGCGCCGTGGGCCGGGCCGGTCGCCCTGCGCACGTCCTGCACGGCTCCGGAGGCGGTGAGCGACACGGCCAGGTCGAGGGCTGCCTCGTTGGACTCCGCGACGAAGGCGACGGTCGGCCCGGACCCGGACACGACGCCACCCAGGGCGCCGAACTCCAGGCCTGCGTCGAGCACGTCACCGAGAGCGGGCATCAGCGAGATCGCGGCGGCCTGCAGGTCGTTGGTCAGGGCCGCACCCAGGGCGCGGGCGTCCCCGGAGCGCAGCGCCGTCATCATCTCCGGGCTCGGTGCGGGCTCGGGGACCGGACGGTCACCGCGCAGCCGGTCGCACTCGGCATACACCGCAGGCGTGGAGAGCCCGCCCTCGCTGAGGGCGAAGACCCAGTGGTAGCTGCCCCGCGCGAGCACCGGCGCCAGCACCTCACCGCGACCCGACCCCATGGCGGTGCCGCCACCGAGCAGGAAGGGCACGTCGCTCCCGACACTGGCCGCGATCTCCTCCAGCTCGGCCCGGCTGAGCCCGGTGCCCCAGAGGTGGTCGCACGCGACCAGGGTGGCGGCCGCGTCGGCCGAGCCGCCGGCCATGCCACCCGCGACGGGGATGTCCTTGCGGATCGTGATGTGCACCGGTTCGTCGACGCCGCTCACCTCCGCCAGCCGCTGGGCCGCCCGCGCAGCGAGGTTGGTGCCGTCGACGGGCACCCCCAGCGACTGGGGGCCCGACACGGCGATGCCCCACTCCGGCGCGCTCATGACGGTCACCTCGTCGAAGAGGTTGACCGCGTGGAAGATCGTCGAGAGCGGGTGGTAACCGTCCTCGCGCGGTGCACCGACGAGGAGCTCGAGGTTGACCTTCGCAGGGACGCGCACCGTCACCGACGACGGCGGCAGGGCTGCAGAGGTCATGGCCGCCACCCTAACGGGGTGCGGGTCAGCGTGCGGATCGGCTCGTCCCCGCCAGCGCCGGCCCCGGCCCCGCACGGCTGACCAGCACATCTGCACAGAACCTTCACACCATCTCCGCCTCCCCTGCGTGGTCGCTCTCCTACTCTCGAGAACGTGAGTACCAAGCCCCGCGTCCTGGTCGTCGAGGACGAGCCCACCATCGCCGAGGCGATCGCCGCCCGGCTGGTCGCCGAGGGCTTCGACGTCCAGCAGGTGCACGACGGGCTCCTCGCCCTCGACCGCGCCGCCGCGTGGGACCCCCAGCTGGTGGTGCTCGACGTGATGCTTCCGGGCCTCGACGGCCACGAGGTGTGCCGCCGGCTCCAGGCCAGCCGACCGGTGCCCGTGCTGATGCTCACCGCCCGGGACGACGAGACCGACCTGTTGGTGGGGCTCGGGATCGGCGCCGACGACTACATGACCAAGCCCTTCTCCATGCGTGAGCTGGTGGCGCGGATCCGCGCCCTGCTGCGGCGGGTGGAGCGGGCCGCCGCAGCGGGCGCGGGGGCCGCGAACCACGCACCACCCACGGTCGACGTGAACGGGCTGCGCATCGACGGCGCCCAGCGCCGGGTCTGGTCGCGCGACGACGAGGTGCACCTGACGCCCACCGAGTTCGACCTGCTGGCGTGCCTCGCCGCCCGCCCGGGCACGGTCCTGACCCGCGAGGCGCTGCTGGCCGAGGTGTGGGGCTGGGCCGACGCCTCAGGCACCCGCACCGTCGACAGCCACGTGAAGTCGTTGCGGCGCAAGCTCGGTGCCGACCTCCTGCGCACCGTCCACGGCGTCGGTTACGCCCTGGAGGTGGGGCGGTGAGATACGACGTGCGACCGCTCGACACCATCCGGTCGATCAAGGTCAAGCTCGGCCTGCTCGTCGCGGTGACGGTCACCGTCGCGTCCGTCCTGGCGGTCCTGGGGACGCGCGCCGGCCTCTCTCCGTGGGCCACCGTGCCGGTCGCAGTCCTGGCTGCGCTCGGCGTCACCCAGCTGTTGGCGCGCGGCATGACCTCGCCGCTGCGCGAGATGACCCAGGCCGCCCAGCAGATGGCGACCGGTGACTACTCCCGACGGGTGCAGGCCACCTCGCGCGACGAGGTCGGCGAGCTGGCTCGGGCCTTCAACCGGATGGCAGCCACGCTCGAGCTCGTCGACCGCCAGCGACGCGACCTGGTGGCCAACGTGTCGCACGAGCTGCGCACGCCGATCTCCGCCCTGCAGGCCGTGCTCGAGAACCTCGTCGACGGGGTCTCCGAACCGGGGCCCGAGGAGCTCCGCCTCGCGCTGGCCCAGACCGAGCGGCTCGGCCGGCTGGTGAACGACCTGCTCGACCTCTCGCGCGTCGAGGAGGGCGTGACCCCGTTGCGGGTCAAGGAGATCCGGCTGTCGGACTTCCTGACCGAGGCCGTCGCGCAAGCCCGGGTCGACGGCCTGCGCTACGCCGTGACGGTCCACCCGGAGACGCTGACCGTGCCCGCCGACCCCGATCGGCTGCACCAGCTGCTCGCCAACCTCATCGACAACGCGTCGCGCCACAGCCCGCCGGGTGGCCTGGTCCAGGTCACCGCGGAGCCGGCCGGCAGCGACGTGCTGGTCGCCGTCGCCGACGAGGGACCCGGCATCGCCGCCTCCGACCGTCGTGCGGTGTTCGAGCGCTTCACCACCAGCGCGGCCCACAACAGCGGCACCGGCCTCGGCCTGGCCATCTCGCGCTGGGTCGCCCAGCTGCACAGCGGCAGCATCGCCGTCGCCGACAGCGACCTGGGCTGCCGCATCGACGTCCTGCTTCCGACGGACGCGGACCGTCCGACCACCACGAAGGAGCCCGTCATGAGCACCCTCACCCCACCCGCCCCGCTCCCGGAGAGCCCTCCGGCGCCACCGCGTGACTCGCTCGCGTCGTACTGGCCGGACGCACCACGCCGCCGTCCCGCGATCGTCGCGGCCGCGCTGGCGACCGGGGCGGCCGCCGCCCTGGTCATCCCCAACCGAAGCCTGGGGCTCGGCACGGCGCTGGTGTTCGCCGCGGTCGTCGCGACGGTCTTCGCCGCCCGGACCGCGCGAGGGACGGCGCCGCGCTGGTCCTGGCGCGACGCCGTGGACGCCGCCGTGGTCGCCCTGCTGCTCGCGACCCTCGTCCTGCGCGCCGCCGAGTGGATCACCGTCCTGTGCCTCCTGGCCGCCCTCGCCCTGGCCGCGGTCAACTCGACCCGCGCCCGCAGCGTGGTCGGCCTGCTCGCGACGGCCGCGGCCGTGCCCCTCGCGAGCCTGCGGGGGCTGCCGTGGCTGGGGCGCACGCTCAAGCCGCGCACCAGCATCGCGGCGTGGCTCCCGGCTGCTCGGACCGCCCTCGTCTCGGTGGTGCTGCTGCTCGTCTTCGGCGCACTGTTCGCCTCCGCGGATGCGCTGTTCGCCTCCTGGGTCGACAGGATCACCCCAGACATCACCTGGAACGACCTGCCGGCCCGTGTCGTCCTGGCCGTGTTCATCGCGGCAGGGACCCTCGCCGCGGCATACGTCAGCATGGCTCCCCCGGCGGTCGACCGACTGCAGCTGCCGCTGCGTCCCAGCCGCCGGCAGTTCGAGTGGCTGGCGCCGGTCACGGTCGTCAACGCGGTGTTCCTGCTCTTCCTGGCCGCGCAGGCCACGGCCCTGTTCGGTGGCCACGACTACCTGCAGCGCACCACGGGCCTCACCTACGCCGACTACGTGCACGAGGGGTTCGGCCAGCTGACCGTGGCGACCATCCTGACGCTGACCGTGGTCGCGTGGGCCGCCCGCAAGGCCACGCCGGGCCGCTCGCGCGACCTGGCCCTGGGCGTCCTCTGCCTGATGACCATCGTCGTGGTGGTCTCCGCGCTGCACCGGATGAACCTCTACGAAGAGGCCTACGGGTTCACCCGCCTGCGCCTGCTCGTCTCCGTCTTCGAGGGCTGGCTCGGCGTGGTGGTCCTCCTGGTGATGGCCTCCGGCGTCGTGAAGGCACGCGGGTGGCTGGTGCCGATGGCCGTGCGGCTCGGAGCGGTCGGCCTGCTGGGACTGGCCGTCGTCAACCCCGACCTCTACATCGCCGAGCAGAACATCGCGCGGGTCGACTCGGCCAGCGGGACCGACTACGGCTACCTGGCCAGCCTGTCCGCCGACGCCTACCCCGCGATCTGGCAGCTGCCGCAGGACGCGTTCGCGTGTGTCACCGGGACCGGCGAGCTGTCCAGGCCGACCGGCGACGACTGGCTGGAGTGGAACCTCGGTCGGTCCCTGGCGCGCGACCTGCTGGCCGAGCGGCCGATCGCCACCAGCGAGCCCGCGGGCGACGTCTGCCACCCGACCCGGTGACGGTGGGTCAGTCGGCGAGGGTCGACCGGGCGGCGGCGATGGCAGCGAACTCGTCGATGCCGAGCTGCTCACCCCGGGTCCGGTGGTCGATCCCGGCCGCGCGCAGGCACTCCTCGGCCCGGGGCGCCGACCCCGCCCACCCGGCCAGGGCGGCCCGGAGGGTCTTGCGCCGCTGCGCGAACGCCGCGTCGATGCAGGCGAAGGTGTCGCGTCGGCTCGCCGTCGTGATCGGCGCCGCGCGACGTTCCAGCAGCACCAGGCCGGACTCGACGTTCGGAACCGGCCAGAACACGCTGCGGGGCACGGTCCCCGCGAGCCGCACCGCGGCATACCACGCGGCTTTGACGCTCGGCACGCCGTAGGCCTTCGAGCCGGGCTTGGCCGCGAGTCGCTCGGCGACCTCGAGCTGCACCATCACCAGCACGCGCTCGAGGGTGGGGAACGCCTCGAGGAAGTTGAGCACGACGGGCACGGAGACGTTGTAGGGCAGGTTCGCGACGAGGGCAGTGGGTTGCGGGTCGGGCAGCTCGCGCACCTGCATCGCGTCGGCCTGCACCAGGGTCAAGCGGTCGGCGTATGCCGGTGCGAGCCGGCTGACCGTGCCCGGCAGCGCCTTGGCCAGGCTCGGGTCCACCTCCACCGCGGTGACGTGACCGACCTCGGGGAGCAGGGCGAGGGTGAGCGAACCCAGACCGGGGCCCACCTCGACGACGGAGTCGTCAGCCGAGACCCCGGCCAGGCGCACGATCCGCTTGACCGTGTTGGCGTCGACGACGAAGTTCTGGCCCCACTGCTTGGTCGGGCGCAGCCCCAGGTCGGCGGCGATCTCCCGGATCTGCGCAGCCCCCAAGAACCCGCTCTGCTCGACCATGCCGCCGACTCTAGGGGACACTCGCGCCCCACCTTGATCGGGTCATGGGACAAAGGTCCGCCTCACCCGACAAACGTTCTCGGGTGAGGCGGACCTGGGCCGGGCGAAGCAGGCGATGCTGCTCTGCCGGGCGAAGCAGGCGATGCTGCTCTGCCGGGTGTCTGTGCTGGGTCAGGCGGCGTGCGCGCAACCCCACGGGCCGAGACCGGCCTTGGCGTAGTAGCGGTTCGCGACGGTGATCTGCTCCGCACGCGAGGCCAGGTCGGGGCGCGACGCGAAGTCGTCGCCACCGTTGGCCAACCACGAGCTGATGTCGAACTGCAGCCCGCCGTAGTAGCCGTTGCCGGTGTTGATCGACCAGTTGCCACCGGACTCGCACTGGGCGATGCGGTCCCACATGGCGGCGTTGGACAGGTTGATGCCGGCGCCGGTGTTGCCCGGGTCGCGCGTCGCGACCGGACGGGCCTTGGTGCCCACGGCGACGACCCGGCTGACCGGGCGCTGCGTCACGGTGGCCGAGAGGACCTTCTTGCTCTCGACCTTGCCGTCGACCTTGGTCACCTTGTAGGTGACCACCTTGGCGCCGGCGGAGCCTGCCTTGAGCGTCTTCGTCTGGCCCTTGTAGAGGCTGGAGTCCGACTTGCGGGTGACGGGCGCCGCGATGGCCTTGGTCTCCTTGACCTCCTTGGAGGTCACGCGCAGGACGGCGATCTTCAGACCGGGCGTGACCGCGGTCGTCGTCCCGGGCTTGACCCGGTCGTCGGAGTCCTTGGTGATCTTCAGCTCGGACAGCACGTCGGCGACGGTGGCGCCGGTGGTCGTCACGGTGCGGTTCCTGCCGTCGGCACGGACGACGACCTGCTTGGGCGTGGTCACGGAGAGGACCAGGCCCTGGCGGCCGAGTGGCATGGAACGGGAGGCCGACAGCTTGGCGGAGTCGGCGCGGATGCCGAGCTCCTGCAGTGCGGCCGAGACGGTGGTGGCGGTGGTCCAGTAGTCACGGGTGCGTCCGTCGATGGTGACGGTCAGCTTGCGTCCGTAGCGGACCACGATCTTCTGGCCATCGGCGACCTGGGCGCCGGGCGCAGGGACGACCACGTCGTGCTCACGAATCGAGATGTCCTGCTTCTTGAGGATGTCACCGACAGTGCTTCCGAAGGCGTGCACTGTGGAAGCCTTGCCGTCCACCGAGAGGGTGACGGACTTGTCAAGGTGCGAGACGCCGACGGCGCCAGCAACAAGGCTGGTGACGACCGCGGCTTGGGCGATGCGTCGAACGGGACGGGTGATCACGATGCTCCAGAGTTCGTACTCCCCGGGCATCGGTGTGGTGTCGCGCCCCGCGCCCCGATGGTGCAAGGGGCGTGGATCCCGTGCCCGCGGGCAAAGGCAGAGGGGCCGCTCTGACCCGCCGTCGTGGCGGTTGGAACAACCCCTGCTTCGCGTCACCCGGAGGGTCCGACCCCGGCCAACAGTCATCCACCATGACCACCTTTTCGGCAAAGGTCAAATTTTGGTAACGGCCGCGTCGGCTTTGCGCCAAGACACACCGATGTGATTCCGAGGTCCGCTATGGGGCTTCACCACGGGCCGTAGACGGACTCCGCGTTGTCGCTCACGGCCTGGCACAGCGTCGGCACCGCGACACCCATGACCCCCGCCATCGCGCGGATCGTGAGCGGCACGAGGTAGGGGGCGTTGGTCGCTCCGCGCCACGGCGAGGGCGTGAGGTAGGGCGCGTCCGTCTCGACCATGACGCGGTCGAGCGGCGTCACCGAGAGCGCGTCACGCAACCCCCGGGCGTTCTTGAAGGTCACCGTCCCGGCGAACGACAGGTAGTAGCCGCGGTCGGCGCAGGTGCGCGCCATCGAGACGTCGCCGGAGAAGCAGTGCATCACGGTCCGCTCGGGCGCACCCTCCTCCTCGAGGATGCGCAGCACGTCGTCATGCGAGTCGCGGTCATGGATCTGCAGGGCCTTGCCCGTGCGCTTGGCGAGGTCGATGTGCCACCGGAACGAGTCCTGTTGCACGCCAACGCCATCCGGGCCCGTGCGGTAGTAGTCGAGCCCGGTCTCGCCGATGACCCGTACCCGCGGGTGGGTGGCCAGCTGCTCGATCTCCGCGTATGCCGCGTCGAGCGTCCCGGCCTCGGCGAGCCGGGGTGCCTCGTTGGGGTGGAGGGCGACGCCTCCCAGCATCGCCGGGTGCCGGTCGACCATGTCGACGGTGAACCGTGCGCCCGGCAGGTCGCAGCCGATCTGCACCAGCCGGTCGACG
This sequence comes from Pedococcus bigeumensis, assembly GCF_039531795.1. Classification (NCBI taxonomy): domain Bacteria; kingdom Bacillati; phylum Actinomycetota; class Actinomycetes; order Micrococcales; family Intrasporangiaceae; genus Pedococcus; species Pedococcus bigeumensis. Next base: position 124,534 of record NZ_BAAAQS010000002.1, read on the forward strand.
CCGACCGCCTTGGCCGCCGCGATGGCGGCGGCCACGTCGGGCGCGTCCTCGCCGTCGCGGGCGATGTCGAGGTGCGTGTGGTTGTCCACGACCGGGATCGGGAGGGGGTCGGGGGCGTCCGGCACCCGGTGGTGGCCGCCGGTCGCGGGGTCAGCCTTCGCCATCACCAGGGATGTCACCATCACCCGGGGCTTCGCCGCGCAGGCGGGACAGCTCCTCCTCGACGACCGCATCGTCGAGCTTGGTGAAGATCGGAGTGGGCTTCACCACAGTGGCCCCGACGACCACGGGTTGGGACGCCCAGCGGGGGGTCTGCGAGTACTCCCCCGTGATGATCGGGTAGCTGCGGTCGGCGTCATCGTCGAGCCCGCAGACCTGCTCGAGCGCCGGCATCGGCATGAAGGTGCCCTCGCCGCCGAACGCGGCGTGGACCGCGTTGGACGAGTGGGGCAGGAACGGCGCCAGGATGCGATTCAGGTCGGCCACGCACTGGGTCAGCGTGTGCAGCACGGTGGCGAGCCGCTCACGCTGGTCGTCGCCCTTGAGCTTGAACGGCTCGGTGTCGGTGACGTACTTGTTGACCTCGCCGACGGTCCGCATCGCCTCGGCGACCGCGGACTTGATCCGCTGCTTCGCCAGCAGGTCGCCGACCACGTCGAATGCCTCGAGCACCTTCGCGCGGACCGCCTCGTCGACCGGCTCGAGCGCCCCGGGCTGGGGGATCTCGCCGAAGCTCTTGGCGACCATCGCGGCCGTGCGGTTCACCAGGTTGCCCCAGCCTGCGACGAGCTCGGAGTTGTTGCGCTGCACGAACTCGGCCCAGGTGAAGTTGGCGTCCTGGTTCTCCGGCCCGGCGGCGCAGATGTAGTAGCGGATCGCATCGGGGCCGTAGCGCTCCAGCACGTCGCGGATGTAGATGACGTAGCCGCGCGACGTGGAGAACTGCTTGCCCTCCATCGTGAGGTACTCGCTCGACACGACCTCGGTCGGCAGGTTGAGCACCCCGAACTGACCGGGCTCGCCCCCGCGAGCCCCGCGACCGGCATACCCGAGCAGCTCGGCCGGCCAGATCTGTGAGTGGAAGGTGATGTTGTCCTTGCCCATGAAGTAGTAGGACAGCGCCTCGGGGTCGTTCCACCACTCGCGCCAGCGCTCGGCGTCTCCCTGGCGGCGGGCCCACTCGACCGAGGCGGACAGGTAGCCGATGACGGCGTCGAACCAGACGTAGAGCCGCTTGGCCGGCTGGTCGCGCCAGCCGTCGAGCGGGACGGGGATGCCCCAGTCGATGTCGCGGGTCATCGCGCGCGGACGGATGTCGTCGAGGATGTTGAGACTGAACTTGATGACGTTCGGACGCCAGGTGCCGCTCTCTGCCCGCCCGGCGAGCCACTCGCGCAGTGCGTCGGCGAGCGCGGGGAGGTCGAGGAAGAAGTGCTGGGTCTCGATGAACTCCGGGACCTCGCCGTTGATCTTCGACCGCGGGTTGATCAGGTCGGTCGGCTCGAGCTGGTTGCCACAGTTGTCGCACTGGTCGCCGCGCGCCTCGGGGTAGGAGCAGATCGGGCAGGTGCCCTCGATGTAGCGGTCGGGCAGCGTGCGTCCGGTCGACGGCGAGATGGCGCCGCTCGTGGTCTGCTCGACCATGTAGCCGTTCTTCCAGACCTGGGTGAACAGCTCCTGCGCCACCGAGTAGTGGTTGGCCGTCGTGGTGCGCGTGTAGAGGTCGTAGGAGCAGCCGAGGTCGGCCAGCTCCGCGGCGATGATCGCGTGGTTGGTGTCGACGAGCTGCTGCGGCGTGACGCCTTCCTTGTCGGCCAGGACGAGGATCGGGGTGCCGTGCTCGTCGGAGCCGCTGACCATCAGGACGTCGTGGCCGGCCATCCGCATGTACCTGCTGAAGACGTCGGAGGGGATGGCGAACCCGGCCACGTGGCCGAGGTGCCGGGGGCCGTTGGCGTACGGCCAGGCGACGGCAGACAGGACTTTGCTCACGGCTGAATCCTAGGGGGCGGGCCAAACGCATTTCGGGCGCTCCCGGCCGCCCCCGCCCGACTTGTTGCGCGCAGATCGTCACCAGAGGCGGAATCGCGACCCGGGTGACCACCGCAACGCAACAAGTCGTCTCCGTCCCGCACCTGTTGCGCGCAGATCGTCACCAGAGGCGGAATCGCGACCCGGGTGACCACCGCAACGCAACAAGTCCCTGCCTCGCGCCCTCGCCGCAGAGGCTCGGGGCTCAGTCGCGCTGGCCCATCCCGGCGTCCCGCGCGCGGATGATGACCTCCGCGCGGTCGGTCGCCTGGAGCTTCGACAGGATCGCGGAGACGTTGTTGCGCACGGTCTTCGGTGCGAGGAAGAGCTCGGCGGCGATCTGTCCGTTGGAACGCCCGGCAGCGATGAGGTCGAGCACCTGGCGCTCCCGCTCGGTGAGCATCGGGAACTCGGTGGCCTGCCGCGAGGGCGACGGCGACAGCAGCTCACCGATGCGGGTGGCCAGCGACGCGCCGAAGACCACCCCACCGGCGGCGACGGCGGTGATCGCGCGCACCACCTCGTCCTGCGCGGCTCCCTTGACGAGGTAGCCGCGGGCGCCTGCGCGCATCGCGGACAGCAGGGTGCCGTCGTCCTCGCCCATCGTGAAGACCAGGACGCCCACGGTCGGCTGCTCGGCCAGCACCCGTCGCGTCGCCTCGATGCCGTTGACGTGCGGCATCTGGATGTCCATGACGATGACGTCCGGACGGTGCACGGCCGCGAGCGCCACCGCTTCGGCGCCGTCCGCGGCGCGGGCCACCACCTCGATGTCGGGGTGCGGCTCGAGCAGCGTCGCCAGCCCGTCGCGGAAGATCGGGTGGTCGTCGGCGATCAGCACCCGCACGGCGCGCCCCTCACGCGCCACCGCGGGCCCGCCGCCGGCCGCAGCGGCTCCACCGTCGACCTCCTCGCCGGCCTCGCCCATGCCGTCGAACGTCATCCGTTGCCTCCCACCGGTAGCCAGGCCCGCACCGTCGTCCCACCACCGGGCGGGCACACCACCTCGTAGCGTCCACCCAGCTCTTCGGCCCGCTCGCGCAACGACCGGAGCCCGACCCCTGCGACGACGTCCAGGGCGATCCCGCGCCCGTCGTCGCGCACCTCGAGCTCGAGGTCGGCGGGTCCGGTCGCGAGCGTCACCGTGCACGCCGCCGCGTGGGCGTGGCGGGCGACGTTCGCCAGCGCCTCCGACACGATCCGGTATGCCGCGACCTCGACGGCCGCGGGCAGGCCGGCGAGGTCGTCGGCGTGGACCGAGACCTCGAGGCCGGCGGCGCGGGTGCGGTCGGCCTGCTGCTCGACCGCGGCCAGCAGGCCGAGGTCGTCGAGGGCCGGGGGGCGCAGGCCGTGCACGAGCCGCCGCACGTCGGCGAGCGCCTCGGTGATCTCGGCGCGCGACTGGACGACGAGGCGGTGGGCGGTGGCCGGGTCGGAGTCGACGGCGTTGCCCGCGGCGTCGAGGCGCATCGCCACGCCGCCGAGGACCGGCCCCAGGCCGTCGTGCAGGTCGCGGCGGATGCGCCGCCGGTCCTCCTCGCGGGCGAGCACCAGCTGCTCGCGCGACTCCTGCAGCTCACGGGCCAGCAAGCTGCTGCGCACGGCGATGGCCGCCTGCCGGACGACGTCGACGAGCAGCACCTGGTCGCGGCGCGACAGCATCCCCCGGATGCCCCCGTCGGGCAGCTCGATCGACCCGATCCGTTCGCCGCGGTAGGAGATCGGGAACGAGCGGCTCGCCGACGGCGCCGTCCCGTGCGTCGCCGCGATCCCCTGACCCCCGGAGCCCAGCACCTCGACCCGCACGAACGACACCCGGAACGCCTCGGCCACGCTCGCCGCGAGAGCCGGCAGCTGCTCCTCGAGCCCGCCGGACTCCTCGAGCCGCTCGGCCAGGGCCGAGACCACCTCGTACCGCTCCCCTCGCCGCCCGAGCACGCGCCGCCGCACCTGCCCGGTGAGCCAGGAGCGCAACGGCCCGTATGCCGCGACGGCCAGCACCAGCACGAGCACCGTCACCTGTCGTTCCGGGAAGCGGTCTCCGAGCAGGGCCGCTGCCGCGGCGACGACGCCGAGGTCGAGCAGCACGAACAGCGCGGCGATCCCGCCGTAGACCAGGGTGCTGCCGACGAGCGCGTCGATGTCGCCGGTCTCGGGCCGCACCACCCCGATCACCACCGAGACGCTGGTCGCGAGGAGGGCGAGGACGAGGGCCGCGAACCCGACCGGCCCGTTGAGGTCGAGCAGCATCACCCCGCCCGCGAGCAGGCAGACGATCGCGGCCCAGAGCAGCCAGCGCAGCTGGGTCCGCTCGACACCCGTGGAGCGACCGTGCCGGGCGAAGACGGTGGCGGCGGCCAGGGGCATGGCCAGCATCGTCAGCACCTGGCCGACGTGGATGGCGGCGACGGCCGCGCCGTCGGACAGCGGGAGGCTGAGCTCGGGCAGGAGCCGCACCACCCGGTCGGGGAGGCGGCCGTCGTAGACCACGTGGTCGGGGGCCAGGATGAGGCTGAGCGGCAGGGCGAGCGACATCACGAGGGCGGCCACGGCCACCCAGCGCCAGCGACCCTCAGGAAGCCGACCGGTCGGGTAGAGCACGAGCACCAACGGCAGGGCCACGAGCAGGAGCGAGCCCGCCTCGGAGACGACCCAGTACGCGAGCCCGGTGAGCGGAAGCGGCGGCTGCTCGTGCAGCCCCACGACGGCATACGACTCGCAGAAGCCGTCGAGCGCCCAGAAGGCGCCGGTGCCCGCGAGCACCAGCCCGACGACGTGCCGCGGGCGGAAGGCCAGGATCGCCGCCCCGCACAGTCCGACGAGGGCGCCGATGGCGCCGCTGACCACGCCGCGCTCGGAGACGTAGAGCGCCCGCTCGGCGTCGCTCGACCGTGCGTCGAGCAGCAGGCACCCGACGACGAGGGCGCCCAGCAGCAGCACCATCAGACCGGGCACGAGGAGGTGTCGCCGGCGCAGGTCCGAGCCGGGCGCGGCCGAGCCCGGCGACGACGCGCCGGAGGTCTGGGCGCGCAGGGCTGGCACGGCGGTCACCTCGCCAGTGTGCCAACGCCGGTGTCCCGTCGTCAGGGGATTGCGGTCCCGAAAGGACGGGACAACTTCGGGGACCCGGAACGGGACAGCGGCCCCTGACGCCCGGGTCGCAGGGCGCCGCAGAGTTCTCGGCAACGGCACCGACCCGGCGCCGACCACCACCACTCGACCAGACCGAGGAGACCCACCATGTCGCTCACGAAGACCTCCGCCCCCGCCCGCTCGGACGTCCCGACCGGGGCCGGCCAGGAGCCCGTCGCGCCGAACGCCCGTCCCTACTTCCTGCACGGCAGCATGCTCACCGTCGGCGCCCTCGCCTGGTCGAGCATGATCGCGGTGTTCGGCTTCAACAACGAGAGCACCGCCTACCAGTACGCCCACAACGCCAGCGCCTTCCTCTTCCAGGTCGGCGTCCTCTCCCTGGTGCGGGTCCTGTGGCGCACCAAGGCCATCGGCGCCGGCAAGGTCGCCCGCACCGTGCTGCGCATCGAGACCGGGGCCCTCGCCCTGGCGATGGCCTCGACCGCCTCGGACTTCTTCGGCCTCACGAACCTCGACAACCCGGCCTCACTGGCGCTCGACATGTTCTGGCCGATCTCGATGCTCGGCATGTTCCTCATCGGCATCCGGATCGCCGTCGCCGGCCGCTGGAAGGGCGTCTCCCGCTTCTACCCGCTGGTCGCCGAGAGCTGGGCCGTCGTCACGGTGCCCACGCTTGGCATCTTCGGCGGGGGTGTGGCCCGCTGGGTCGGCGCCGCCCACCTGGTCATCGGCTACGCCGTCCTCGGCCAGATCGTCGCCCGCAAGAAGGCGGACGGCAGCTGACAAGCCCCGCCCAGGCCACACCACGAGGTATGCCGCGTGCGGACTCCGCGCGCGGCATACCTGGGTGGGTGGCCGGGAACGCCGCTGCCGGAACCGCGCGCCGGGCACCCGCGTCGAGTAGACATGTCCCCACAGGTGCACCGCACCCGCACAGGAGGTGGCCGTTGTTCGCAGCACTGACCGGCATGGGGCTGTCCGCAGCCGCGGGCCTCAACGCCTACATCCCGTTCCTCGTCGTCGCCCCGATCGCGCGGTTCACCGACTTCATCACGCTGCCCCAGTCGTACTCCTGGATCGAGTCGTGGTGGGCGATCGGCATCGGCGCGGTGCTGCTGCTCACCGAGGTGGTGCTCGACAAGATCCCCGCCGTCGACACCGTCAACGACGCGGTGCAGACCTTCATCCGGCCGAGCATGGGCGGGCTCGTCTTCGCCGCGACCTCTGCGGCCGACGGCCTGGACAACTCGACGTGGATGACCCAGAACCCCTGGGTGGGCGTGGTCCTCGGTATCATCGTCTCGGGGCTCGTGCACGGCGGGAAGACCGTGGCGCGGCCGGCGATCAACGCCGGGACGCTGGGTTTCGGCGCCCCCGTCGCCTCGACCGTGGAGGACGGGGCGTCGGTGGGGCTGAGCCTCGTGGCGGTCTTCATCCCGGTGCTGGTCGTGCTCTTCCTCGTGCTGCTCGCCTGGCTGCTGGTCTGGCTCTGGCTCAAGGTGCGCCGATGGCGCAAGCGCGACGGCCGCGCCGCCCTCGCCTGACACCCGCCGGCGTGCATGATTCCCCCAGCCGGGACCGCGAGGATGACCCCATGACCGTCGCCGTCGCCCCACAGCCCACGCGTCGCGCCCTGGTCACCGAGACCCTGCTGGTGCTCGGTGTCAGCCTCGGCTCGTCGGGCATCTACGCGGTGCTGTCCCTGGTCAACAAGCTCACCCGCAACGTGCCGCTCAACCGGCAGACCACGGCGATGAACTCGTCGGTCACGCCCGACCGCCCGTGGCTGGACCTGGCCTACCAGCTCGTCGGCATCGGGCTCGCCCTGGTGCCGGTCGCCCTCGCGCTCTACCTGCTGTCCAGGGACCGGCCGGATGCACGGCACGCGATGGGCTTCGACCTGCGCGAGCCGGGGCGCGACCTCGTGCGGGGCCTGACCCTCGCGGCCGCGGTCGGGCTGCCGGGGCTCGGCCTCTACGCCGCCGCCAGGGCACTCGGCCTCAACACCACCATCGCGGCGGCCAACCTCACCGACGTGTGGTGGACGATCCCGGTGCTGGTCCTCGCGGCGGCGCAGAACGCCGTGCTGGAGGAGGTCGTCATGGTCGGCTACCTCTACACCCGGTGGCTCCGCGCCGGGTGGTCACTCCCCGCGGTGATGGTCACGTCGGCCCTGATCCGCGGCTCCTACCACCTCTACCAGGGGTTCGGCGGCTTCCTCGGCAACGTCGTGATGGGCCTGTTCTTCGGCTGGGTCTACACGCGCACGCGGCGGGTGGGCCCGCTCGTGGTGGCCCACACCCTGCTCGACGTGGTGGCCTTCGTGGGCTACGCCCTGCTCAAGGACCACCTCGCCTGGCTCAGCTGAGCCGGGCGGGGTGGCCATCGAGCAGGGCGACGTCGCCCGGACTCACTTCGGGAGGTTGATGACCTTCCCCGGGTCGGGAGCCGCGACCTTCGCCACCGAGTTCCACTCGCTGAACTCGAGCGTGCCCGTGTCGCCCTTGTCCGGACCGACGATCTTGAACATCGTCGCCTTGCCGTCGGCGCTGACCAGGAGCTCGCCGTTGGCCTTGCCGCCCTTGTCGGCGATGGAGTAGGCGGCCGCACCGTCGTAGGTCGACTTGGTGACCTTCGCGTCGGTGGACTTCAGCGCCTTCTGCATCTCCTTGTCGTCGAACAGGTCGGTCAACAGGCTCTTGATCGTCATGTCACCGAGCTCCTTGGCCTCCGTGGCCGGCATCCTGACGTACTTGCCGCCCAGCAGCTTGGCGGCGTCGGCCGAGATCTGGCTGGTCCAGAACTCGTCGTTGCCCAGCAGGTAGTACTTGCCGCCGACGGTGAGGATGGTGGCCTTGGCCCCCTTGCCCACCCCGAGCTCGAGGGTCTGGTTGGTGCCGTCGGTGGTGCCGGCGAGGTCGATCGTCATGGGCTGGCCGTCGTTCTTGACCGACCCGGTGATGTGGGCGCTGTCAGCGGCCAGCGCCGTCTTGCGGGCCTGGTCGAAGAGCTCGGCGGCCGCGGGCGGCGCCGCCTCGGTCGTCGTGCTCGACGAGCTCGAGCTCGAGCTGCTGGACGACGAGGTCGTCCCGGCCTTGTCGCTGCCACAACCGGCGAGTGCGGTCGCAGTGAGCAGCGGGATCGCGAGGGCCCCGAGGGCCCGGCGGGTGACGTGCATGAGTGGTCCCCTCCCAGATGGGCGACACCCCTTCGCGTCGCCGCTGAGGCACCTTAACGTGCCAAACGCCGCATTTGGAGCGAAGCGTCGTAGAGGGTCTTCTTCGACAGACCGGTGGCTGCTGCCACGTCGGCGCACACGTCCTTGAGCCGCTCACCTGCGGCAACGCGCTCCTGTATGCCGGGCAGCGCCTCCTCGACGGTGGTCACCGCAGGCGTCGCCCCGGCCACCACCACGGTGATCTCGCCGCGCAGCCCGTCCGCGGCCCAGGCGGCCAGCTCGGCCAGCCCGCCCCGCCGCACCTCCTCGTAGGTCTTGGTCAGCTCGCGGCACACCGCCGCCGGCCGGTCCGGCCCGAAGGCCTCCGCCATGGCGAGCAGCGTCGCGTCGATGCGGTGCGGGGCCTCGAAGAAGACCATCGTCCGGCGCTCGTCGGCCAGCGCCGCCAGCCCGCGCGCCTTCTCGCCGGGCTTGCGAGGGAGGAACCCCTCGAAGCAGAACCGGTCGACCGGCAGGCCCGAGACGGCCAGGGCCATCAGGACGGCGCTGGGACCCGGCACGCAGGTCACCCGGATGCCGGCCGCCACCGCGGCGTCGACCAGGCGGTACCCGGGGTCCGACACGGACGGCATACCGGCGTCGGTCACGACCACCACGCGGGCGCCCGCCTTGAGCCGCTCGACGAGCTCGGGTGTCCGCGACGCCTCGTTGTGCTCGTGGTAGCTGAGCACCGACCCACTGGGCGTGATGCCGAGGTCGGCGCAGAGCCGCCGCAGCCGCCTGGTGTCCTCGGCTGCCACCACGTCTGCGGTCGTGATCTCCTCGGCCAGCCGGGGGGCCGCGTCGCGGGGGTCGCCGATCGGGGTGGCGGCGAGGACGAGGACGCCGGGGTCGGAGGTCACCTCGCCATCCTGTCAGGGCTGCCCGGGTTGCTGTGCATACGATGGCGCGCATGACCCGGATCGAGCTGCTCCGACTCCGGCTGCTCGGGTTCCGGCCCACCGACACCCTCTGGGGGTGGCTCGGGCCACTGTTCTTCGCCGTCGTCGGTGGCGGGATGCGGTTCTGGTCGCTGGGTCGCCCGCACCAGCTCGTGTTCGACGAGACCTACTACGTCAAGCAGGGCGTCTCGATGCTGGAGTACGGCGTCGAGCTGCGCGTGCCGGACACCCTCAAGAAGCCCGACGAGCTGTTCACCCGCGGCACCCCGGACGTGTTCGGCAGCGAGGGCGACCTCGTCGTCCACCCACCCGTGGGCAAGTGGGTCATCGCGGCCGGCGAGCACCTGTTCGGCCAGACGTCGTCGTTCGGGTGGCGCTTCTCGGTGTGCGTGCTCGGCACGCTGTCGATCCTCATGATCGGCCGGGCCGCTCGCCGGATGTTCGGCTCGTCACTGCTCGGCACGATCGCCGCGTTCCTCGTCGCCTTCGAGGGCCACCACTTCGTCCAGTCGCGCACCGGCCTGCTCGACCTGATCGTCATGTTCTGGGCGCTGTTGGCGTTCTGTGCGCTGCTCATCGACCGCGACCGCACGAGGGCGATCCTCGCCGAGCGAGCCGCCGGGATGTCCGACCACGACCTCGCGTCACGGCTCGGTCCCTGGCTGGGAGCGCGGCCGTGGCGGTGGGTGGCGGGCATCAGCCTGGGGCTGTGTGCCGGCACCAAGTGGTCGGGGTTGTTCTTCCTCGTGGCGTTCGGGCTGATGACGGTCCTGTGGGACATGGGCGCGCGACGGGCCGTGGGGATACGGCACTGGTTCACGTCCGCGGTGGTGACCGACGGGCTCTGGGCCGCCCTCGTGATGTGCTCGACGGCGCTCGTCACCTACCTCGCGTCCTGGGTTGGGTGGTTCCGGTCCCCGCTCGGCTACGACCGTCAGTGGGGCCAGATCCACCCGTCTCGGGACACGCCGTGGGTGCCGGACGCGCTGCGGTCCCTGTGGCAGTACCACCAGGAGATCTACACCTTCCACGTCAACCTGCACGACAACCACCCCTATCGGACCAACCCCTGGTCGTGGGTCATCCAGGGCCGGCCGACCTCCTTCTTCTACGAGGGTCCCAAGCGTGGCGACGGGGGCTGCGCGGTCGCGCAGTGCTCCAAGGCGATCACCTCGATCGGTACGGTCTCGATCTGGTGGCTGGGGGCGGTGGCGATCGTCGTGCTGGCGTTCTACTGGATCTTCAAGCGCGACTGGCGCGCCGGCGGCATCCTGGCCGGGATCGCCGGCGGCTACCTACCGTGGTTCGGGCTGGAGGAGCGGACCATCTACTCCTTCTACACAGTCGCCTTCGAGCCGTGGATCATCTTCGCCGTCGTCTTCGTGCTGGGCCTGGCCCTCGGCCGGCGCACCGACTCGTGGCGCCGACGGGAGATCGGCCTCTACGTCGTCGGCGGCTACTGCCTGTTGACCTTGGCGATCTTCGCGTTCTTCTGGCCGATCTACACCGCCCAGGTGATCCCGCAGAGCCAGTGGTCCCTGCGGATGTGGTTCCCCAGCTGGGTGTGAGGCATCAGCCAGACCTCGGAGACGGGGCATCGGCCGTTTGGTCAGGAATGGGTCGATCCTGACGATTCCTTGACCAAGGCGTCGCGGACCCTTATTGGGACATACCGCCATAGGCGCGACAACCGCGGCTGACCCGTTCCGCCGCGAATGAGGACCTTTGCTTTGGTTGACCGTTGAACGAGTCACTTTACGTTCCTCATACCTACTCTTTACTATCTCTTGACCATTCCCTGACCTCCACCACACACTCGGCGCAGCACGCCAGGGAGTGACAGGAAGCACTGAACCTCACCCCGGGCGTCACACATCCGGGACAAGAGGGCAGGGGCTCTACATGAACACCAAGCGGGTATCGATCGCGGTCGCGGTCACGGCACTGGGTCTGGCAATCGCACCGGGGGTGGCGTCCGCAGCGGACAGCCAGGTGCCGTGCGGGACCCCTGCCAAGCAGGCGGTCTACTCCACCGTCGTCGTCCCGGGCACGGCCGCCGTGACCCACGACGAGTACGAGTGGAGCTCGGTCACCGAGGTCATCGAGCGGCAGTGGCACCAGTGGCTGGTGGACTCCGCGGCCACGGACGCGGTCTATGAGACCGTCCACCACGCAGCCGTGTACATGACGCTCCCGGTCCCCGGCCAGCCGGCTTGGGACGAGCAGGTGCTGGAGACCCCGGCCTACGACGAGCAGGTCCTCCAGACCGAGGCGTACGACGAGCAGGTCCTCGTGACCGCCGCCTACGACGAGCAGGTCCTCGTGACCGCCGCCTACGACGAGCAGGTCCTCGAGACGGCCGCCTACGACGAGCAGGTCCTCGAGGCAGCGGCGTACGACGAGCAGGTCCTGGTGACCGCTGCCTACGACGAGCAGGTCGTGACGCCGGCGTACGACGAGCAGGTCCTCCAGACGGCCGCCTACGACGAGCAGGTCCTCGAGACCGCCGCCTACGACGAGCAGGTCCTCAAGACGGCCGCCTACGACGAGCAGGTCCTCGTGACCGCCGCCTACGACGAACAGGTCATGACGTCGCCGGCCGTCTACGCAATCGAGTACAAGTTCGTCCAGAAGAACGGGAACGGCCCTGACAGGTGGGACGTCGACCCCAACTGGAACGCGAACATCAACAACAACTCGGGTGGTTACATCGCCACCGGGATCACCCGTCAGGGCGCGCTCATCTCGGCCGCGGTCTACACGACGGTCCACCACGACGCGGTGTACAAGACGGTCCACCACGACGCGGTGTACACCACGGTCCACCACGACGACGTCTACAAGACCGTGCACCACGACGCCGTCTACACCACGGTCCACCACGACGCGGTGACCACGACCGTCCACCACGACGCCGTCTACACCACGGTCCACCACCCGGCCGTCTACAAGACCGTGCACCACGACGCCGTCTACACCACGGTCCACCACGACGCCGTCTACACCACGGTCCACCACGACGACGTCTACAAGACGGTGCACCACGACGCGGTCTACACGACCGTCCACCACGACGACGTCTTCACGACCGTGCACCACGCCGCCACGCCCGACACCACGACCCAGGTCCTGCTCTACCCGGCTTGGGACGAGCAGGTGCTGGTGACGCCGGCCACGGACGAGGTCGGTCACTGGGAGGAGACCTGGTCGGTCGACTCCCCCGGTGAGGCCTGGTCGGCCACCGGCGAGACCCGCACGGTCGATGGGGAGACCCAGCTGCTCTGGGCCGCCGTCTCGCCCGGCGAGGGTTGGACCGCGACCGGTGCGTACCGGACCGTCGAGGACGCCCCGGCCGTGCCGGACTCCTCGGAGCAGGTGCTCGTCAGTGCGGCCGTGCCGGCCGGACCGGCCTGTGAGAAGCCCGTGACCGGCGACGGCGACACCGTGGTGCCCGAACCCGCGGACCCCGCCTCGGCGATCCCGGCCGCGGCTCCTCTGGCCAAGCCGGCGGCGGTCAACGCGACCACCGAGCTCGCCTTCACCGGTTCGGACCCGACGCTGATGTGGCTGGGACTGGGCTTCCTGCTCACCGGCATCGGCGTCTCGGCCGGCTACCGGAAGGTCGCGCAGAAGCGCTGACCCACGGGCCTGCATGGCGTGGGGTCCGCGGCCCAGGGGGTGGGCCGCGGACCCCTTCCATCTCCGGGACCCACGTCCCGGGGAATCCAGCTCACAGCGACTCCATGTCCCGGGGGCTTGCTGTGACAGGTGCCGACCCCGGCAGGCGACCAGCCTGCCGGGGTCGGCCAGGTTAGGTCCCCTTCGCTCAGGATCCAGCCGAGGCCTGTCAGTAGAGGCACCAGTCCATGGAGTAGTCGGCGGGGGCTGCCGTCAGGACCTGCACCGCCCCGATGGCCACCGGCGCCAGGGCCAGCAGCGCGAACAGCCCGACTCGCAGGCGGTGCCCGGTCCGCCAGAGGCCGACGGCCCACGGGGCGGCGGCTGCGAGGACCAGCACCACGAGGGCGTGCTGGGCCTCGGTGAGGTCAGTCGCCCGAGCGGGTTCGTGACACACGCCGGCGTGCAGCAACGTCTCGTAGGCCGACCCGACGAACGTGACCACCCACGTGAGGAGCACCGCGACGACGGTGGTGGCCCACAGGGCGGGTCGCCAACCGCGCCACCGGATCAGGGGACGTTGCCCGGTGTCGACACCCCGCGGCATACCCACGGCACCGTCCGTGCCGGGGGCGGACTCGCTCGACGGAGGCGGACTGGACATGCCCCACCCTGACCCAGCGCCGGTGGGCACCACATCCGCGCGGCTACTCACGACCGGCGCGCCACCCTCTGGTCGGTGCAACCTGGGAACACTCGAGCAGGCGCCGATGGGGCTGTGCCGGGTTGTCCCTTCACAGCCCCACCAGACGACGCGTCCCTACCTGCGGGCGAACATCGCGTCCTGGGCGTACCCGTCGTGGGGAAGCCCGGTGTAGGCGTCCGTCTGCGGAGAGACCGCCCAGCGGTTCAGCCCCGTCCAGACCACGTTGACGTGGTCGTCGGAGCCCACCGCGAGGCCGGTGTAGTCGCCGTCGAAGACGTTGCAGTCCTTGCCTGTCGCATCCGTCACCGGCGGGTCGGTGTAGCCGTCCGGGCCGCAGATGCGTGGCCATGCGCTCTCCGGCGCATACTGGCCGGCCCAGTGCGTCACGGAGATGTCGACCTGCTCCGTGCGTTGACGCCCGGCACCGTTGGGCTCCAGCACCTCACGACCCGTGACCACGGCAGGACCGCCCACGGAGGTGCGCGGCGCGACGGTCAGCAACACGTGGTTGAAGGTGTCGTCGCGGCCGCCTGCCGGGTCGGCGATGTCCTCGTTGGAGTCGTAGGCCACCACAAGGGAGCCATCCGAGCGGAAGTCCGCCCACGGGAACCACTGGTCGCCCGCGGAGCCGTCGAGCGTGATCCGCGGCGTCCAGGACGCCCCGCCGTTCCAGCTCTCCGCGAGGTAGATGTTCGTGTTGGTCACGGCATGGCACGGGTTGTAGTCCGGAGCCGCACCCGGGATGTCGTTGAGGCAGCTGGCGGGCGCGTTGTCGTGCACTCCGGCTGCGTTGTCGTTGTAGACGACGGCCCAGTGCTGCGGGTTGGTCGGGTCAGCCGTGATGGTGCCGGGTGACTGCCACCGGATCTGGTGTCCCGTCACCGTCTGTCGCCCGATGATGCTCCAGGGCGTGTCAGCCGCACCGTCCTCCAACGGGGCGATGACCACCGGCGCGCCGAACGTGGCCCCACCGTTGGTGGACTTCACGGCGAGCAACGTCTGCTCGTACTCACCGGCCGTCTCCCACGCCGCGTCGATGTTCCCGTTCGCGAAGTGCACGACGAGGTCACCGTTCGAGGCGACCTCGGGGATCGGGAAGCTGTCCTCGTCGCACTCGCCGGCCGCCCCCGCACTCTGCGCACTGCAGAGTGGGTTGGACCCCGAGATCTCCTTGGGGGTGGACCAGGTCCGGCCACCGTCGTCCGACGAGGCGAAGTAGACCGGCGACTCGTCGTACGACCCGTGCAGCCCATTGAGGTACCGCGCCGCCACCAGGTAGGCGCGGCCGTAGTGGGGCGAGCTGGGGTGGTTGTCCACCGTCAGCCACTCCTTGTCGAAGAACAGAGCGCTGTTCGCCGGGCCGATGCCGGTCCCCTTGCCCTTCATGACGGTGACTGGCTCGTTCCACGTCATGCCACCGTCGGAGGACCAGCTGACCGAGACGTCACCCTGTGACACGTAGGGGCCGCCCAGGCCGCCGGTGTTCTCGAGCTGGGCCATCATCGCCCACCCGGTCCGGGCGGTGCTGCCCGACAGCTTGCCGTCGAAGGCCGGTGACGGGTCTCCGGCACCGTTGCCGCTGCGCATGGGGACCTGTCCGTCGACCCAGGTCGTGCCGGCGTCCATCGAGGTGAAGAACCCGGTCGGCACCAGCGCCTGCCTGACCCCGGTCGAGTTGTTGAACCGGTAGAAGTAGTCGTTCGACCCTGCGAGGAGGTGCGTCGGCACCTTCGGGTTCACGGCGATCGCGAGCTCGTTGTCCGGGTTGAAGTCCTGCCGGTAGGGCTCGGTGTCGTTGCACGAGATGTCCATGGCACCGGACGGCGTGCCGTACGCAGCACCAGCGCTCGCGGCGCAGCGGTACGCCTCGATCGCGACCTTGCTGTACTGGCCGCTGCCACCCGTGGTGCTGCCCCCGACGCCGGGGTCGAGCACAGGGCGGACGACCATGCGGAAGGTGGAGAAGGGCCGGTCCCGCGCCTCCGCGGGGGCCACATTGACCAGGGCCACCGTCGCAACGACGGCTACACCGGCCACAAGGGTTCTGGACGTCATGACGCCTCCCAACACGCACCCGGTCAGGCCTCCCATGCCTTCGGTGTGCGGGTGCGCCCACCCGCCATGGTCGCCCCGCCCCCGGAGGACCGGGTCCGCCAAAACGCGCAGCAAGTGGCGCCCCACCCGTCACTCCGACACCACCCCGGGCCTGCGACCACCCCGGACGCCTTGGGTCGCAGCAGATGACGCGAGCGGCGTCCGCGAGTCGACGACCAGCCACGCACGCCACGCCCGGAAGCTCGGCTGGGTCCGGCCACGGGCTCGACGTCACGTCAGTGCTCGTAGGCGTCTTCATTGGTGACGGCCGACCCGAGCAAGGGACTGACCCGGCAGTGGCGTCCTGACTCCCCTCACCCGCAGGGCGCCACTGCCGCCTCACCCCGTTTGGGCCGACGACACCCGACCGACTGGAGTCCGTGATGACCGTGATCGCCTTTCGACCCCGTCGCAGCCCCGAGGAGCCGGCCCCGGACGGCGACGGCACACCGCTGACCGGCACCTTCCGGTCCCCGCGCGGTGACGAAGGGGTGATGACCGGTCACCTCCGGCTGCAACGGTTGGTCCTCGCTCCCCGAGGGGCGTTCGTGACCGGGGTCTTCACCGGCGAGCTCCGCGAGCCCGACGGGACGCTGATCGGCCGGGACTCGAAGCGCACCACCGCCCCCGCGGACCTGGTCCGGGACGAGCTCGGGCTCCATCCCGTGGTCCGACCGCTGCAGCTCGACCTGATGGGCTTCGCGGTGCGGGTCCACCCGTTCGCCATCGCGCCCGGCCAGGTCTTCCCCTCGGCCCGCCGCCGCGCGGCGCGCAGGTCCGGAAGCGCCACGGCTCGCGCGCTGCGCGACGAGTCCAGGTGAGCGCCGCCCTGGCGGCTCCCGCCGTCGCGCTCCTCCTGGTCCACCTCCTCCAGCGCCTGGAGGTCTGGGCGCTCGAGGACGGCCGGCCCGGCGACGTCCCGCCGGGCACCCGCAGCGCCCTCCGCACCGCACCCTGCTCACCTCCGCTACGCCAATCGCAGGTGTCACCGCGGCGACGCGAGGGAGAAGCATCGGACCATGGGTGAACCCACCGCGCCCACAGGTGGAGAGACGATCCCGGGGCCCATCCCCCGTGACCCTCCGCCGCCACCCGGCTACGTCGACCCGCTCGAGGAGTGCCCCGCCCTGGGGGGCGTCGCCGAGCAGGACCGCGCCGGGGAAGCCCGCCAGCCCGAGCGAGCCGAGCCGGCTGGAGGGACCGAGGAGCAGCCCCACTCACCGTCCTGACGGGGGCCTGTGGGGCGGCTGCGCGGCGTCGGGATACGAGGTTCCTCTCCCGGCGCCGTGCGGCGCCCGCCACGCGCCCGACACCCGCCCGACACGCGCCCGGCCCCCGCGCCTGCCCCCGCGCGTGGCCGCAAGGACACCGCCAAGGCGGGGCCGCGGCATACATCGGTGCAGGTCAGAAGCGTGGAAAGGCAGATCCAGGCGTAGGGTCGCTCCCGTGAGCACGGCTCGGGCGTCCGACGACCCGCAGCAGCCGGAGGGCGCGGTCGACGTCGCAGCGCTGATCCCCATGCTGCGGCGGATCGTGGCTGCCCGCGTGGGTGAGCACCCTGCTGCCGAGGACCTGGTGCAGGAGACGCTGGTGAGGGTCCTCGAGGCCGAGGACCGCATCGAGCCGGGCATGATCGAGCCGTATGCGATCGCCACGGCCCGGAACGTGATGGCCACCATGTGGCGGCGCAAGGACAGCGAGTCCCGCAATCGTCACCGGGCGCACGACCCCAGCGTGCCGGAGGAGTCCGAGGACGTGGTCATCGCGTCGGAGGAGCAGTCGGCCATCACCGAGGCGTTGCGGCGGCTGACCGATCGCGAGCGTGAGGTCCTGCTCGCCCACGAGATCACCGGACAGGCGACGCGGTCACTGGCCGAGGAGTCGGGCAGCACGGCCGGCGCCGTCGCCGCCCAGCTGAAGCGGACGCGGGCTCGCCTGCGGGTCGAGTACCTCCTGGCGCTCGAGCACACCGAGCCGCCGACCGACCAGTGCCGGCCGGTGCTGCTGGCCCTGTCGAGTGCCGACCGGCGGCGCCAGCGCGAGGTGGACGCCGCGAGGCACCTCCTGGAGTGCGAGCTGTGCGCCAAGCTCAGTCAGCCACTGCTGGGTCGGGGGCCATTGCGCGACAACGAGATCCACGTCCCCATCAGCGCAGACCCGGACATCGTCTCGGCACGCCAGGCGGCCCGCGAGCTGGCCGTCCGCGCTGGCTTCACCGGCGCGGACCTGACGATGCTTGCCACGGCCGTCTCGGAGGTGGCTCGCAACATCGTCCGGTTCGCGTCGAGCGGTGAGGTGACCATCGAGCTGTTGGAGGGGCCACGGTCGGGGATCCACGTGGTGGCCCGCGACACGGGCCCGGGGATCCGCGACGTCGAGGCTGCCCTCGAGGACGGGTTCAGCACGTATGACGGCCTGGGCCTGGGACTGCCCGGGGCCCGCCGTCTCATGGACGAGTTCAACATCGTCTCCGAGTCGGGACACGGCACGACCGTGACGATGACCAAGTGGTTCGACAGGAAGGGAACGGCATGAACGAGGACGACGGAATGCAGCACGACGCTGGGCACCACGAGGCGCAGTCGAGTGGCGACCAGCTGCTCCCCCAGCTGGTGGCACACCTCCGCGAGCACCGCGCCAAGCTCCGCGACGAGTGGGCGTCCCGCATCCGCGATGCCCACCTGCTCGAGGCGATGACCCCGCAGGAGATGTCCGCCGAGACCACCTCGGTGTACGACAACTACGTCGAGGTGCTCGAGACGGGCAGCGTGGAGGCGTTGCAGCACTACGCGCGAGACCTGTCCGAACGCATCATCCCCCGAGGCGTCGAGACCCACGAGGTGGTCGGCATCGTGCTGCTCCTGCGCGATGTCCTCGCCCGGTCCCTGTTCGAGAAGTACCAGCGCGACTTCGGCCTCCTCAACCGCATCCTCGACGCCTACGAGCCGGCCGCCAACCGCATCGCCAACACGGTCGCGGTCAGCTTCGTCGACGAGCGCGAGCGTGTCATCAGGCAGCAGCAGGACGCGATCCGCGAGCTGTCCACGCCGGTGCTCCCAGTCCGCGAACGGCTGCTCATCCTGCCGATCATCGGCGTCCTGGACGGTGAGCGGGCGCGCCAGCTCACCGAGCAGCTGCTCAGCGGGATCCGCACCCACCGGGCCAAGGTGGTCGTCATCGACATCACCGGCGCGCCGGAGGTCGACGAGACGGTCGCCAACCACCTCGTCCAGACCGTGGATGCCTCCCGGCTGATGGGGGCGAGCGTGATCATCACCGGCCTGTCCCCCACCATCGCCCAGACCCTCGTGACCATCGGGGTCGACCTGAGCAAGATGAACACCATCGGCGACCTCCAGGGTGGCCTCGAGGAGGCCGAGCGGCTGCTCGGCTTCACGGTCACCCGCAAGGAGGTGACGGACGGCTCGTGAACACCGGACCGGCTCTCGTCTCCATCCTGCGTCAGGGTGACACCCTCGTCGCGTCGGTCCACACTGCCCTGGACGACTCGGAGATGGTCCGGTTCCAGCACGACCTCGTCAGCCGGATCGGCGAACACCGGGCCCGTGGCGTCATCATCGACGTCGCTGCCCTCGACGTCATCGACAGCTTCGCGTCGCGCACGCTGCGGTCGATTGCCGACATCGCCCGCCTGCGGGGCGCGGTGACGGTCATCGTGGGGATCCAGCCGGAGGTCGCCATCTCGATGGTGCGCCTCGGCATGGACATGGGCGATGTGCCCACCTCGCTGGACCTCGAGGAAGGTCTGGCCTACCTGGCCCGGCTCAACGACCCGCGGCAGGGGCGCCATGGGTGACATCGCGGACGTGACGCTGGACTACCGCGTCGCGTTCCAGCGCTATCTGCCGCGGCGCAGCGAAGCCGCCCTCACCGACGGGTACGACCTCGGGCGCCGCGCCATCGTCCAGGGCGTGAGCATGCTCGACCTGGTGCACGTGCACCACGTCGTCCTCGCCGAGATCCTCACGGACACCCCGAGCGAGGACGTCGGTCTGGTCACCGCCGCAGCAGGTGACTTCCTCCTCGAGGTGCTCGCCACCTTCGACATGGCACACCGACGCCTCCGCGCGCCGTACGAGTGATGGCGCGGAGCAGGGCTCAGCGAACGGGCTGGTAGCCGTCGACGTCGACCTGGTCGACCCTGCGGTGGAAACGCATGCCGGCAAGGCCTCCGAGGACTGCTCCGAGCAGGCTGGTGATGGCGGCGAGCACGAGCGCGACCACCCCGGCAGTGTCGAGCTCAGAGGCGCTGACCGGGAGGCGGGGGAAGCTGTTGAGCTGTCCGAGGACGTCGTACCTGCTCCCCGCCACGGCGCCGACGACTGCCACGACGACCGCGACCAGCAGTGCCCAGACCCAGACCGCGACACCCTGCTTGCCACCGTTGAACCGTGCCATGCGGCCCGCGACGTACCCGCCGCAGTAGTAGCTCACGAAGAGGATGACGGCCAGGGCGATCGCACCGACGACACCCACGGTGGTCGCGTTGGCCGAGGCCTGGTCGACCGCCTCGCCTGCGTCGGAGTCCGTGCCCAGCCCCACCGCGGTCCCGGCGGCTGCCAGCACCGCCGTCAGGATGACCGCCATACCCATCGCGGTGAGCCAGCCGAAGAAGGCAGAGCCGAGCTTCACGCCGCCGAACCGATCCGCCTGGACGGCGGCCAGCCGCTCGCCGTCGGCGACCCGGTCGCGGTCGCGGTCGAGGTCCACGTCGCGGTCGGCGACCCGGTCGCGGTCGCGGTCACGGTCCACGTCGCGGTCGGCGACGCCGTCGCGGTCGAGGTCACGGTCGGTGACGCGTCGTTCGTCTCGCTCGGTGGAGCGCGGTTCGTGCGTGCTGCTGCTCATGTCAGCCTCCTTGGTAAGGGCTTGGCCAGGACCGCGGTCCGGTGGTGCTCTGGTGGAGCTCTCGGCGCGGTCGGTCCTGCGGCGGCGTCTTCCGCCTGGCGGTACATGCCCGTTCCCGGGCCGGGCGAAACCCGGAGGAGGAGGCCCCCGCCGCTCCTCCGGGTCCCGCCCCGCCCGACAGTGGCGCCGCCGGCACGCGGACGCACGCCACTGTCAGGAGGGTCCCGGGGTGTGGGCTCAGACGCCCAGTCCGTTGAGGATGGCGAGGATCTGGTTCAGCAGGCCTGCGATCTGGCCGAGGGGACCGCCGCCGTCCAGGATGCCCACCACGGCGCAGAGCAGGTTGCCCAGCAGGTTGCCCGCCCCGGTCGTGGCGATGATGTCGAGCACCACCTGGTTGAGGTGCACCTCGAGGCCGAGGAGGTTGAGGTCGAGCGGCCCGAGCACCAGGTTCAGGACGTCGCAGCTCTCTGCCATCACGCCCGCGCCCGTGGCACCGGACGTCGCCTGCTTCACCTCAAGATTCATCACCTTGGTGTGCGGCACCGAGCCCCGCGCGCCCTGCGTCGTGGTGGTGACGGCGCTGCGCATCATCAGCTTGTCACCGGAGCTCCAGAACTTCTGGGGCACGATGTCCACCGTGGCGGCTCCGGTCCGGCCCTTCTTGTCGGTCCACGTCCCCTGGTAGCTCCAGGCCTTGCCGGCGCTCGTCGAGGAGTGGGTCGCCTTCGCTGCGCCCGCGTGCGGTGAGGCGGCCTGCGCGGAGCCCGCGAGGAGCGGGCCGGTGGTCGCGACGGTGGCTGCCACGACGACGGCCACGACGCGTCCCTTCAACGTCTTCGGCATGATGCCTGCCGTGCGGTCACTGCTTCCTGCTGACTTCGCTTGCAACATGGTGGGTTCTCCTCCCGGGGCTCCCTGTCGGGCACCCGCTGATGGACGTGCGATGTCGTGCCCGGTCCGGCCCGCCAGCCCACCTGTGGTGTGTGGGCTGTCGTCCGGTCGTGACACCACTGAAGACGCCCGACGGGAGCACGCGTGACAGGAGAAAAGGGATATTCCGGCGCGCCACCAGGCTCGCCCGGCCTACTGCTGTGCGGGAGGCGAGTCCGCAGCCGACCGCGAGCCCGCGTCATGCACCCGTCCGCAAGGCGTCAGGGGTTACCGACCAGTTCGAGCCCTGGCACCGCGCAGGCTCGTGGACGGCGCAGGCTCGTGGACGGCGCAGGCTCGTGGACGGCGCAGTCAGGCGATGAGGACGCTGGCGAGCATCACCAGGGCGAAGCCGAACACCGAGATGACGGTCTCCATGACCGACCACGACTTGATGGTCTCGCCCACCGTCAGTCCGAAGTACTCCTTGACCAGCCAGAAGCCCGCGTCGTTGACGTGCGAGAAGAACAGCGACCCGCACCCGATGGCCAGGACGAGCAGTGCCAGGTGGTTGGCCGAGAGGCTGGGTGCGAGTGGCGCGACGATCCCGGCCGCCGTGATGGTGGCGACGGTGGCCGACCCGGTGCCCAGCCGGATCAGCACGGCGACCAGCCAGCCGAGCACCAGCACGGAGATGCTGACGCCCTCGGCCCAGTCCTTGATGACGTTGCCCACCCCGGCGTCGATGAGGGTCTGCTTGAACCCGCCACCAGCCGCGACGATGAGGATGATGCTGGCGACTGCCGGCAACGCCGACCCGACCGAGTCGCTGACCCGGCTCTTGCCCATGCCCGACCCCAGGCCCAGGACGAGGTAGCAGTAGACGACTGCCGCGAGGAGCGCGACGATCGGCGTGCCGATGAAGTCCATCACCTTGCGGATGCCGGCCTCCTCGTCGGTGACGGCGATCTTCGTGATCGCGTCGAGCAGCATCAGCCCGACCGGCAAGGTGATGCCGACGATGGCGGGCCCGAACCCCACCCGCTTGCGACCGGGCTCGAGCGGCTCCTCGAACGACAGGGCGTCACTCGCACCTGCGTCCGGCCCGGGCCGTCCGGTCCGGGTGGCCACCGTGGCCTCGGTCTGGCCCAGTTGGTCGGCCCCGGTCTCGGCCACCGCTGCCCGCCGTCCCGCGCCGACGAGCACCAGGTCGTCCGCGGACTTGGGCACCCACTGGTCGACGAACCGGGCCAGCAGCGGCCCGGCCACGATCACGGTCGGGATCGCGATGATGACGCCGAAGATCAGCGTGCGCCCCAGGTCGGCCTCGAGCAGGCCGATCGCGGTGAGCGGCCCCGGGTGCGGCGGCACCAGGCCGTGCAGCACTGACAGGCCCGCCAGCGCCGGGATGCCGACCTTCATCAGCGACACCCCGGTCCGCTGGGCCACGAGGATCACCACCGGGACGAGGAGCACGACACCGACCTCGAAGAACAACGGCAGCCCGAGGATGGCCGCGATCGCCGCCATCACCCACGGCAGCCCACCCGGGCCGACCTTGCCGACCATCGTGCCGACGATGCGGTTGGCGCCTCCCGAGTCCTCGAGCAGCTTGCCGATCATCGCCCCGAGCGCGATCAGGATGCCGACCGCCCCTGCCGTCGTGCCGAAGCCCGAGACGAAGCTCTTGACGGTGTCGGCGGGTGGCATCGTCGCGATCGCGCCGAGCACGGCGGAACCGAGCATCAGGGCGAGGAACGGGTGCACCTTGGCCCAGGTGATGAGCACGACGACCGTGAGGATGCCCAGGACGCACGCCGCGACCAGCTGCGCGTTCCCGGCATACACCGGGGGGTTGTCGGCGGCCGGCAGGCCGGCCGGGAGGGCGGCCAGGACAGTGGCGGGGACGGTCAGGAGAGGCATCAGGCGTGGTCCTTCCGGTGGTGGAGAGCGGCGAGGGCGCGGTCGAGGACCTGCGCGGCGCTCCCCTCGTTGCTGATGGTGACGCCCGGCTCGTCGTCGCCGAGCGGCTCGAGAGTGGCCAGCTGGCTGGGCAGCAGCGAAGGTGGCATGTAGTGCCCCGGACGGTGCTCCATGCGGTCGCGGATGAGGTCCGTCCCCGCGGTGACGTGGAGGAAGCGGACGTGGGGACGGCCGTCGCGCAACAGGTCTCGATAGACCCGGCGCAGGGCCGAGCAGGTGACGACGGCCGACTCGCCGCGGCTCTCCTTCTGCGAGATCCACTCGCCGATCGCCCTCAGCCAGGGCCAGCGGTCCTCGTCCGTGAGCGGCGTGCCGCTACGCATCTTCGCGACGTTGGCCTCGGGGTGGAAGGCGTCGCCCTCGGCGAACTCCCACCCGAGCACCGTGGAAAGTCCCTTGGCGACGGTCGACTTCCCGCTGCCGGAGACGCCCATCACGATCACCACGTCCGGATCGGGGCCTTCGGGGCCAACATCACTGTCCGCCATGCATCGAACGTAGCCCTGCTTGCGCCTTTCGTCCCCTCCAAAGCTTGCGCCAATGGTGCGCAGCATGAATCGGTGGCCGTTTCCCACGACGTCCGCGGTGATGGGATCGACAGCATGAACACCGTGCCGTTGTCGAGCAGGGTGTCGCTCTCGGTGTCCGTCACCGCGACCGCGAATCCGCAGCTCTGGGTGAGGAATTCGCTGAAGGTCGGGTCGACGAACGTCGCCTTGCCCGAGTGCTCGACCGGGGGTCCTGCCGTAGCGGGCGTGCCCGCGGCTGCGAAACACGCCAGGAAGGCGAGCACCACCAGCAACAGCCGGCGCCCCCTGCCGTGTCCCGTCGCCGCGCTGCGCATGGTCTGGGTCGTGCCCATCGCCTCGTCCTTCCTGTCCGGGTGAGGTCACCGTGGGCAGGTGCGCCGACGCACGCACCTCTCCCTCTCAACAGGGGTCGACGCAGCCCAAAGGTTGCCTCCCGTCGGCAGGTGCGACGGACTCACGCCTGGCCGGTGGGCTGTCCGTGCGGGTGGCGGACCTCGCCGCTTCCGTCGGTCGAGCTGCGAGCTCCACCGTGGCGTCCACCGCGACCCGCACCGTGGCCTCCACCATGGCCTCCACTGTGGTGGGCGAGGTAGCGCATCACCAGGACCACGACCACCGTGGTGAGCAGGCTGGACAGCAGCACCTCGTCACGTGACAACCCGTCGATGTTCGGCTGGAGGTCCTCCTCCGTGGCCCAGCCGAACAGTCCCTCGCTGGTGAACAGCCCGACGACGAAGCACGCCACGGTCGCCGTGACGATCGCCCACAGCCTGAACGCCCAACGCTGGCCCACGGCCAACCCGGCCAACACGCCGAAGCCGAGCGAGATGGCACCCAGCACGGCCAGACCCAGAAATCCCATGTCCCACTGAATGACGGTGCCTCCTTCGCAGGGGCCCTCCCCACTCCATCGTCGGAGGGTCTGTCGTCACGCAGTAGGGCCTTAGGGCCCCTCGGAGTCGACGAGTCCGGGGTGCCTTGTCGCGGGAGGGGCCACGATCAGGCCGGGGGCAGGCGGACGGTGAACGTGGTGCCCTGACCGGGGCTGGACGTCACGTCGATGGTGCCGCCGTGGCGCACCAGGATGTGCTTGACGATGCTCAGGCCCAGTCCGGTGCCCGGCACGGCGAGGGCATCGGGGTTCGTGGAGCGGAAGAACTCGGTGAACAGCTGGGCCTGGTCCTCTGCGGATATGCCCAGCCCCTGGTCGGTGACGTCCAGGACCACCTGCCGGCCCTTCCGGTCCACCCGCACGGTGACCTGCCCACCGCGCCGGCTGAACTTCACGGCATTACCGACGAGGTTGGTCACGACCCGCGACAGCTCCTCGCTGCTGCCGGCCACGGCGACGTCTGCCGGCTGCTCGTGCTCCAACGTGACCTCGTGCTTGGCCGCCTCCGGGGCGAACATCTCCAAGGAGTCGCGCACGAGCTCGTTGACGTCGACGCGGGCGCGGACCAGGGGTCGGTCCGGGTCACTGAACCGGCCGAGGTCGAGGAGGTCGTCGACCAGTCCCTGCAGCCGGCGCACGTTGCGGTCGATGACGCCGAGCGACCACGTCGAGTCCCCGTCGGGGTCGTCCTGCAGCATCTCGACGTGACCGACCACGGAGGCCAGGGGGTTCTTGAGCTCGTGGGACACCGTGGAGAACAGCGTGGCCCGGGCCCGTTCGGCCGCGCGCAGGTTCGACACCAGCTTCCGCTCGAGCGCGAACAGGCGTGAGTTCAGCACCGAGCGGCCGAGGTCGCGGCCGATCTCGAGAGCAGCGGCAGACTCCGCATCGCTCCAGGTCGGGTACGACCCGGCGCGGGTGCAGACGACGTAGCCGAGGCACTGCGAGGCTGCGCCGATGGGGACGAGCAGGAGGCTGTGGGAGGCACTGCTGCCGATGAAGTCGATGATCGCAGCTTCCTCCGCCGGCGTGACCATGTCCCCGGCGTTCGCTCCGGTGGGTGCCATCGTGACCGTCCGCCGCAGCTCCCAGGCGTCCTGCGCCAGGCGACGGACGAGGTCGACCAGCACCGGCGGCGTGGGCGTCGCGGGGTGGGGATAGGTGGCGAAGTGGTCGTCGCGGACGTCGTCGCCGAAGGTGCGGATCCAGAGCTGGGAGCAGCCCAACCCCTTGGCCACCGGTTCGGCGACGGCGGCGACCACGACCTCGGGCTCGAGCACCTCGTTCGACACCCGCGCGACCGCCTGCACCGCCTCGGTGAGGCGGACGCGCTCAGCCAGCCGGGTGCGTTCCTGGGCTGCCGCCAGCACGACGCCGGCCTGTCCGGCGAACACCTCGAGGACCACCCGTTGGAGCGGCCCGGGCCGCTTGCCGTCGAGCGGCAGGTCGACGTTCAGGGTTCCGGCCAACTGACCGGAGGCGGTGAAGAACGGGGCGAACAGGGTGTCGTTCGGGTGCCAGGCGTCCGCGTCGCTGCCTGCTCCCGACCAGGTGGGGTCGGACCAACCTTCAGGGGAGGACCCAGGCAGCCGGTCGTGCGGGACGAACCGCAGCGCACCCCATTGCTCGGCCGCCGCGAACTCGGCATCGACGACGTGACGGGGGGTGACGCGGCCCAGGACGGCGTCGCGGGCGCGGGCGTCGCCGCCCACCGCCACGGCCTCCAGGTCCCCGTCCGGTCGGACCAGGCTCAGGGCGGCCACCTGGAAAGCGGCGACCTCGGCAGCGCTCTCGACGATGCGGTCGAACAACATGCGGTCATCGGCGGCAGTCGCTGCCTGACTCATGATGACACCGATGCTGCGCAGCGCAGCTATCTCCCACGTATCGACTTCCACGTCACATCTCCCCTACTGGACTGCGCAATCTATCGGGCGGTCCCGGGCAAATGAACCGAGTGGCAAGAATCCGGACAAAAGGGGGAGGCGGAGCGCGCGGTTCGACCGATGCCTGCCCGCACCGGTCATGGCCGCGCCGCGGAAGCCAACCGTTCGACACGCTCGGCCACGCCTCGCGCATGGGGGTGAGGCGTCGGGCGGCCGTTGGCCTCGTGCCCCTCCGTACTCAGGTCAGCGGTGCTGTCGTCGCGGTGCCGGGACTCCGTGCTTCGACCAGGCTGATGTAGTCGCGCCCTGTCACGGGCCCGCTGGTCAACGCACCACCGGGGAGGGGCAGCTCGACCGGTGCGCCATCCCGGGTCACCAACACCGAGTCGACGCCGGGCACGGACGTCACCGTCAGCACCACCTGGGCCACGGCCAAGGGGACGCGCGAGGCAGGAGGCACCTGGTCGCCGGTGGCGATGTCGATCCGCGCGACACTGCCCTCGAGCCTGGCCAGGTGGACCGGGGTGTCGGGACCCAAGGCCGTCGAGAGGCCGGCCGTCCGATCCTGTTCGGACGGGCCCTCGGTGAGCTGCGACAGCACGCTCGTGACTGCCGCCGCGCGGTCGCCGACCTCGGTGACCGAGGACGGGACTGGCACCAACGCCTCGTCCCGCACGAGGTACACATAGGGACGAGCCGTTGCCGACGCGGTGGGCGCCCCGGTCTTCTTGGGCTCGGGCCTGGTCAGGTCGTAGGGAACCTTCGTGATGGTGACCGGCGGACCATGGTCGGGAACGCCACACGCCGACGACACGGTCGCGACTGCTGCCAACGACAGGGCCAGGCCGACCCGTCGCCAGGTCACGACCGCACCTCCCGCGCGTCGTCGGGGGCACCGTTCGAGACCGGAAGGCGCACCACGAAGCGCGCACCTCCGTCCGGCGAGTCAGCGCAGCGCACATCCCCCCCGTGCGCGCGGACGGTCTCGGACACCAGGCTGAGGCCCAGTCCGGATCCAGGTCGAGCCGCGCGTGACCCAGAACGCGAGAACCGTTCGAAGATGCGTTGCCGGTCACCGGGCGGCACGCCGGGTCCGGAGTCGTCGACCGTCACCACCGCCTTGCCCCCAGCCAGTCCCAGCCCTACCCGGACGACTCCGCCACCGTGGATGTCCGCGTTGTCGAGGAGGTTGACCACGGTGCGTCGCAGGGCTCCCTTGTCGCCCTCCACGTTGACGGGGTCGGCTGGGAGGTCGAGCAGCTCGGCGGGACGGTGTGTCGAAAGCAGGGTGTTGGTCAGCAGCTCTCCGAGCTCGAGAGGGCGTCGTTCCTGTGCGTCGACCCCGGCCTCCAACCTGCCCAGGGCCAGGAGCTGCTCGAGAGCGTGACTGAGACGGAGCACCTCACGGCGCAGCAGGGCAACCGACTGGGTGTGCCTGGTCGGGTCGGAGGTGGCCTGTTCGATGACGTCCACGGTCGTCAACATCGCCGTCACCGGCGACCTCAGCTCGTGGGAGACGTCCGCTGCGAACCTGGCGTCCCGGTCCAGGCGTTCCTGCAGCGCCTCGACCATGGCGTTGAAGGAGCCCACGATCACACTGAGGTCCGGGTCCTTCGTCGTCTCGAGGCGCGTCGCGATGTCACCGCCCGCGATCCGGGCGGTCGCCCTGGCGATGCCGTCGAGAGGGGTGATGACCTGGCGTGCGGCAGCTCGACCGATCAGAGAGCCCCCGACGGTGGTGAGCACGGCGAAACCGGTCAACGCCCAGCCCAGCGTCCGCAGCGTCGAGGACAGCTCGCGCGCGGACGACAGCTCGAAGAACGCGGCGTCGACCGCAGTGAGCGGTGTGCCGACTGCGAGAACGGGTTCGCCCCCCACCCGCCCCCACGTGCTGGCTGCGGTTCCGGCGGTCACGCTGTTGCGCAGTTCCGCCGGCACAGCGTCACGCCCTGCACTCAACGACGAGGAGTACCACTGACCCCCGCGGTTGAGGATGAGCACCGAACCGGCGGGAGGTGAGGTGGACGCGAGGATGTCATCGACCTCGGTACCGGACGTCAACAGACCCTCCCGGACGAACGAGGCATCCACGAACGCCTGTCGGAGAGCTGTGCGCTCGCGCTGTTCGACGAGGTAGTGGCGGGCCGTCAGGTAGGTGCCAAGGGCCAGGACGACTGACACGACCAGCGCCAGGGCGCCGAACACCAGCGTGATCCTGGCGCGGAGGCCCAGCGACGAAGCGGTCATGGTCAGCGCTGGTCGAACCGGTACCCGAGGCCCCGCACGGTCACCAGGAGCTCGGGGTTCCCCGGGTCCACCTCGATCTTGGTGCGCAGGCGTCGGATGTGGACGTCGACGATGCGCTCGTCACCGAAGTAGTCACGGTCCCAGACACGATGGAGCAGCACCTCCCGGCTGAGCACCCGTCCCGGAGGCTGGTTGAGCTCACAGAGGAGGCGGAACTCGGTGGACGTGACGTGGACCTCGTCGCGGTCACGGCGCACGACACCTGCCCCCCAGTCGAGGACGAGCGGCCCGTTGGCGCTGTCCAGCACGGAGATCTCCGCCTCGGCCGTACGCGCGACGGTGGGTGGTCGACGGCGCAGAGCCCGGAGTCTGGCCGAAACCTCTTTCACCTGAAATGGTTTCGTCACGTAGTCGTCCGCGCCGGACTCGAGGGCGGCGACGATGTCGTGGGTGTCGTCACGGGCGCTGACGACGATGATCGGCACATCGCTGCTCTGCCGCACCTCACGGATGAAGGTGAACCCGTCCATCTCGCCGAGCATGAGGTCGACCAGCATGAGGTCGACCCGCAGTCGCGGCAGCTCCGCCAGGGCATCTTCGGCCAGTCCGAAGCCGACCGTGTCGTAGCCCTCACCCTCGAGGGCCAAGCACAACGACGTGCGGATGCCCTCGTCGTCCTCGAGGACCAGCAGGGTGGGTGCCATCGGAGGCATTCTGCCAGCCCGAGGGGGTGCACGAGCCCGCGAACAGCGCACCCAGGGCTTTGTCATCCAAATGAAAAGAACTCGCACCCCTCGTTGACACACGGTTTCGACAGGCTCGACGCAATCCCGAATGGAGGTGTCATGACCACTCTCGAGTCCCAACAGCACCTGGCGCGAGCGACTTCGCTCCGCGATGCTTCGCTGGCCCACGACCTGATCACGCTGCGGTCGACCGTGGCGGAGGTGTTGCGCGGCCGCACCGAGTGGGTGCTCGTGGACGTCTCCGGGCTGAACCGTCCCTCCTCGAGCGCCGTTGCGGGACTGTTGTGGGCCAAGCGCAGCTGTATGCGAGCCGGGGTCGACTTCGGCGTGCGAGGCGCCAGGCACGGCAACCGCGACGTGCTGCGCCGATGCGGGCTGCTCTCCGGTCCCGACCCGCTCGATCGGTCATGAGCGTTCACGTCCTCGGGTCTGCCATCGTCCGCACGAGCCAGGGAGTCGGGGACTGGACGGTCTGGGCGGTCGAGCACTCGGGGGGCATCGCGCGCGTCGAGGCGCGCGACGGGATGACGGAGATCGTCGTCGGCGACGTCCCGCGATCCGCTGACGACGACTGCCCGGGCTACACCGCGGTCGCGTGCACGGTCGACGGTGGCGCCCTCGTGCTCTGCCGCGATGCGCCGCCAGCACTCGTGGTCGGCCAGCGCGACTGCCGCACGTCACCAGCCGAGCCGGGCGGCCGGGAGCTGCTGAGCCTGGGGGCCAGTGAGCGCCTGTTGGTGCTGTCGTCGGCGGTGCTCGAGGCTCGACCGGAGGTGCTGGCCGAGGCTCTCCACTCCCCCGAGACCAGCCTCATCCACCGCGACCCCGTGGAGTTGCTCGCCAGCCTCTTTCGTGAGGTCACCCATGGCGCCGGTGCCATCCTCGGCCGTACTCGACCCACGTCACATCCCGAAGGGGGCGCTCGGTGAACGCGTTCTCAGCAGCCATCGCCGACGAGCTCGCGAAGACCCGCTCCGAGCTGTGGGGAGCACGAGAGCGCCGAGACGATGCAGGGGTCGTCTCGGCGCTCGAACGGCTGCTTGATCTCGGCGAGATCGTTGATCGGGCGCGGGAAGGTGTCTCAGCCCCGAAAGGTCTTCCAGCACCGAACCCGTGAAGCGCCAACGGGTTTCGGTCCCACGTCTCGGCTCCCACACCGCCTCACGACGCGCGACAGGTGGCCCGGGCCAGGTGACGGGATGCCGGCTCCGGGGCTCGTTCGAGCTGCGCCGGTGAGGGCTCGCCCCAACCGCGCTGGAGGAGGAGCGGGCCAATGACACACAACCGTAAACACTCGGTCGGCCTGGTCGTCATGTCTGGCCGCGAGAGTGGTTCGTGAGGGCGGCGCCACACGAACGCTCCGCCCTCACCAGCTCAGAGAAGGAAGCTCAGGAGGCTCCACTCATGTCCCACGGAAACGTCGTCCAGGTCGATCCCGGCAACCACCTCGGGGAGCGCACGTCGCACGAGGTCGTGGCCGCGCAGCTGCGTGGCGAGGCCAAGACTCCGGAGGAGAGCCCTCGGGCCGTGGTTCGGTACGTCGCGCGGGAGATCGAGGAGCTTGGCCTCGTCCCCGACGTCGAGGAGCTCGGGCGGCGGTACGCGGGCCCGGCTGACGTGCCGATCAGTCTCATGGAGCGCGGGGCGTCGGCCTGACGCGACCGGACCGGACCGTCCCGAGGTCGGCGGTCAGCGAAGGTCCAGTCGATGGAAGGCGAGCAGGGCGAGGGCGCTGAATGCCGCCCCACAGGCGACCAGAGCCGCGAGTGACGCACCGGACAGCCCGTTCTCGACCTGGTTCTGCCGAGCGTCGGCCTGATCGGCCCGCCGAAGCTCACGTGGCTCTGGTAGCGCGCTCGGCGCCGAGCCGCGCGGCGAACGGGCCGACTGCGATCGTGAAACTACCGCTGGTCACCACCCCATCGCTGCCGCAGCGTCAAGGACCACAGCCGGCTCGTCGGCAGCGGCGGCGAACGTGTTCAGCGCCTCGACCAGTCGGCCGACCTGGTGTTGAGGCATCTGCTCGACGATCTCGCGGATCGCATCGCGCCGACGCTCGGTGACCCGGTCGACCGCCCGGCGCCCCCGTGCCGTCAGCTCGATGACCACCTCGCGGCGGTCTCGGTCGTTCTCCCGCCGGGTCACCAGGTCGGCGAGGATGAGCCGGTCAACCGTGCGCAGGGCGGTCGACGGGGTGACCCCGAGTCGCTCGGCCAGCCGGTTGAGCCGGGTCTCCCCGTGGCCGCGGAGGACGACGAGCACCCTGAACTGGGTCACGGTCACCGCGTCGTCCACCTCGGCCAACGACCGCGCTGACACCCCCACCAGCACCCTGGAGGCGGTCAGCAGGGCGGTCACCAGCTCGTCGATGTCGGAGCCGTCCAGTTGCCGTCTGCCCATCGCGTCCCCCTGGCCTCACGCCTTTGCATTGCTCCTGACAATTATTGCATACTGCAACTCATGCCGCCAGAAGATGCGTCCCTCCCCTTCCGGGCCCGCCACCTCATCGGGCTCTCCGGCGACAGGACCGCCATCTGGTTGCGCACGTCGAGCACCGGGCTGCTCGGGCTGGCCCTGTCGGTGGGGGCTGTGGCGGGCTTGTTCGCCGTGGCGTTCCGTTGGCTGATCGGCACCTTCACCCGCCTGTTCTCGGGGCACGTCGACTATGCCGCCACCCCTGGCGCGGCACATCCCGGACTACCCGGCCTCGGGAGGTGGTTCGTGGTGCTCGCCCCTGTGGTCGCCGGACTTCTCTACGGGCCCCTGGTGCAGGCTTTCGCCCGCGAGGCTCGCGGGCACGGCGTGCCCGAGGTCATGTATGCCGTGGCGCACCGCGGCGGACGCATCGCCCCCCAGGTGGCCGCGGTGAAGGCGCTGGCCTCGGCGCTCTGCATCGGCGGAGGGGGGTCCGTCGGGCGCGAGGGGCCGATCGTCCAGATCGGGTCCGCCCTGGGATCGACGGTCGGTCGCCTGGGTCGGCTTTCCGAGCCACGCATGAGGGTCCTGGTCGCGTGCGGCGCAGCGGCCGGGATCAGCGCCACCTTCAACGCCCCACTCGCAGGCGTCTTCTTCGCGATGGAGCTCATCCTGGCGGACTTCACGTCCCAGGCCTTCGGGATGGTGGTGATCGCGTCGGTGACCTCGAGCGTCATCGGCAGGGCAGCCCTTGGAGACGTCCCGTTCCTGGAACTTCCCAGCTTCTCGGTACAAGGACCGCACGAGTACCTGCTCTTCGCCGCGCTGGGCCTTCTGGCCGGCCTCGTCGGAGTGCTCTTCACCCGCATCCTCTACGCCATCGAGGACCTCTGCGACGCGGTGTGGCACGGACCGGAGTGGCTGCGCCCCGCGGTGGGCGGCGTCCTCCTCGGCCTCCTCCTCCTGGCGCTGCCCCAGATGTACGGCGTCGGCTACCCCGTGCTGGGTAACGCCATCGACGGCCGCTATGCGGTGGGCCTGCTCGCCGTCCTCATGGTGGGCAAGATGGTCGCCACCAGCCTGACCATCGGGATCGGTGGGTCCGGCGGCGTCTTCGCCCCCAGCCTGTTCATCGGTGCCATGCTCGGCGCGGGCTTCGGTGAGACGCTTCACGTGGTTGCTCCCGGCCTGTCCGGCCCCGTCGGCGCGTACGGCCTCATCGGCATGGGCGCGGTGTTCGCTGGTGCCGCGCGCGCTCCCATCACCGCCGTCGTGATGCTGTTCGAGCTCACCGGCGAGTACACCATCATCCTTCCGTTGATGACGGCCATCGTCCTGGCGACCGGAATCAGCCACGCCATCACCGGTGACACGATCTACACGCTCAAGCTGCGGCGCCGTGGCGTGGACCTGGGGACACCGGGTGAAACCTTGCAGGCAAGGCGCCGTCACGTGCGAGACGTCATGAGCCCCGTCCCGCCGGGGGTCTCTCGTCACGCCGTGCTGGCAGAGGTTGCCGCGGCACTGGGCGAGACCCAGTTCGGCATCCTGCCGGTCGTGGACGACTCCGGTGACTACCTGGGTGTGGTGACTGCTCGCGGCGTCTCCGACGCCTTGGCCGACGGGCGACACGACGCTGCTGCCGCCAGCCTGGCCACCGAGACTCCTGTGACCATCTCGCAGGACGACCTCGTGCAGGTCGCAAGTGAGACCCTCAGCCGCAGCGGCACGAACGCGATGCCGGTCCTCGACTCGGCCGGTGCCGTGGTCGGGTGGCTGAGCTACCACGACCTGCTCACCGGACGCGGCTGACTCCGGACGTCGACCGCCGCGTCCCGCCTGCGGAGCCCGCGAGGTCCGCGCGCACGTGGGGATTGCGACGTGCTATGCCAGCGCGAAGTAGCGGATCCAGAGGTACAGCCAGGCGATCCCCACCGTCGTGACCGCAACCACGGCGCCGTACTTGGTGAACTGCCAGAACGAGATGGGGTGACCGTTGCGAGCCGCGATGCCGATGACGACGACGTTCGCGCTGGCTCCGACCGCCGTCGCGTTGCCCCCCAGATCGGCGCCGAGGGCCAGCGCCCACCACAGGGCCTGCGCCTGCTCGGAGCCCTGGGCCGCATCGACGAGGTCCTTCACCAGGGGCGTCATCGTGGCCACGTAGGGAATGTTGTCCACGATCGCCGACATGAGTCCCGATCCCCAGATCAGCACCGAGGAGGCCAGCAGGTACTGGTCACCGACGGCCTGTGTGACCGCTTCGCCCAGCCGGTCGATCACGCCGACCTCGATCAGCGCCCCCACCATGACGAAGAGCCCCATGAAGAAGACCAGCGTCGGCCATTCGACCTCCTCGAGGAACTCCGCCGGGTCGAGCCTGGACACGGCGACCAGGGCGCCGGCGCCCAGGAGTGCGACCATGGACGGTTCGATGTGCAGGATGGGATGGGCGAGGAAGCCGACCAGGACGAGGGCGAGCACCACTCCCGCACGGAGCAGCAGTGCGTGGTCACGGATCACCTCGCGCTCGTCCAGGGCCATGATCGCCGCGACCCGCTCCGGGTCATGGGTGAACGCACTGCGGAACATGATGCGGCACAGCCCGATGAAGACCAGGAGGAGCAACACCACGATCGGGGCCAGGTTGACCAGGAAGTCGTTGAAGGTCAGTGCGGCTCGGCTGGCGATGATGATGTTCGGCGGATCGCCGACGAGCGTGGCCGTCCCGCCGATGTTCGAGGCCATCGCCTCGGCGATCAGGAAGGGCACCGGCTTCAGTCCCAGCCGGTCACACACCAGCAACGTGACGGGGGCGATGAGCAGGACGGTGGTGACGTTGTCGAGCAGAGCCGAGGCGACTGCCGTGATGACGACGAGAAGGACCATCGTCGCGAAGGGCCTCCCCCGGGTGCGCTTGGCCGCCCAGATCGCCACGTAGTCGAACACGCCGGTCTGCTTCACCACGCTGACGATCATCATCATCCCCAGCAGCAGGAACAGCACGTTCCAGTCGACACCGGTCTTCTCGCTGAAGAAGGCGACACGGGCGTCGACCACGCCGAGGAGGACCATGGCGGCCGCGCCCCAGAGGGAGGCAGCTACCCGGTGGATGCGTTCGGTCGCGATCAGGACGTAGGCGGCCACGAAGGCGACCACCACGAGTACCTGGGTGGTCATCGGGGGGCGCGCGGCGCGAGCAGGTGGTCGAGCAAGCGACTTGCCGTGATGGCGCCGACGACTCGGCCGGCCGGACCCTCGCCGTCCACGACCGCGACGACGGGAGTGTGCATGCGCGCCATCACCGCGGCAACCTCGAGAGCTGTGGCGTCCCGGTCCACGACGGGCAGCTCGTCGAGCTCCCTGGGATGGGGCAGGAGGTCGCGGACCGTGACGTTCTCCAGCTGACGGCACAACTCGTCCGATGCCCCCTCGTCAAGCGCTCGAGCAAGCGTGGGGTTGTCCTGGAGGTAGTCCGGCATCAGGAAACGCAGCACCTGGGATCCAGGGAGGACGGTGTAGGGCCGACCGTCGGCGTCGCACACGATCAGGCCCGGCTGTCGTGCGGAAGCCATGGCCCGCACTGCGGCCAGCGCGTCACTGTCGGGAGTCACCGTGGCGAAGGACTGCGCCAGATCGCCGGCTAGCATCCTCACCTCGTTCTGGATAGGTGCACCTGCCGCACCGTGGACTCGGCAGCAGCTCGCGTCGAGGCTACCGCTTCCCGGGCCGCCTTGGCGCGGCCCCGGCCACCGGGGTGCGGATAGACTTCGCGAGTGGTCCGCAGTGCTGCGGACGCGCAAATCCGGCTGGACGGTCAAGATCCTGTCGCGCGGCCACGGCTCGACGGGCACAGGACGCAGCGCGGCTTCCGCCCGAGGTACTGCGACCTCATCAGGGGGCCAGTCCGCCTCACCAAGGCCAGTCGGCCAAGACCATCCCTGCGATGCCCTTCGCTGAACCACGCGCCCACCCAGGAGAAACCCCGTGTCCGCTGCCCCATCCAGCCCGGAGCTGGACCAGCGCCCCGAGTTCGCGCACGAACGCGACACCACCTCGGTGCGTTCCGCGCTTCGCTCACCTCGACGGCTACGCACTGAGGTCCTCGCCGGACTGGTCGTCGCACTGGCCCTGATCCCCGAGGCGATCTCGTTCTCCATCATTGCCGGGGTCGACCCCCGCGTCGGCCTCTTCGCCTCGTTCACCATGGCCGTGTCCATTGCGTTCCTCGGCGGCCGGCCGGCGATGATCTCGGCCGCCACGGGGGCCGTGGCGCTGGTGATCGCCCCGGTGATGCGTGAGCACGGCATGGACTACCTCATCGCCACCGTCATCCTCGCCGGCGTCATCCAGGTGCTCCTCGGCGTGCTGGGCGTCGCCAGGCTGATGCGCTTCATCCCGCGCTCGGTCATGGTCGGGTTCGTCAACGCCCTGGCCATCCTCATCTTCCTGGCGCAGCTGCCGCACCTGCTCGACGTTCCGTGGGCGGTCTACCCACTGGTCGCAGTGGGCCTCGCGGTCATGGTGTCGCTGCCGAGGCTGACCACCGTGGTCCCGGCCCCGCTGGTCGCCATCGTCGGGCTCACCATCGTCACCGTCACCACGGCCATGGCCGTGCCCACCGTCGGGGACGAGGGCAAGCTGCCTGACAGCCTCCCGTCGCTGTTCCTCCCGGACGTGCCCCTCACCCTCGACACCTTGTCCGTCATCGGGCCGTTCGCCCTGGCCATGGCCCTCGTCGGCCTGCTCGAGTCGCTGATGACTGCCAAGCTCGTCGACGACGTCACCGACACCCACTCGCCCAAGACCCGCGAGGCCTGGGGCCAGGGCGCCGCGAACGTCATCACCGGCTTCTTCGGCGGCATGGGCGGCTGCGCCATGATCGGCCAGACCATGATCAACGTGAAGGTCTCCGGCGCCCGCACCCGCATCTCCACGTTCCTCGCGGGGGTGTTCCTGCTCATCTTGGTCGTCGGCCTGGGCGACCTCGTGGCCGTCATCCCGATGGCCGCCCTGGTCGCGGTGATGGTCATGGTGTCGGTCGGCACCTTCGACTGGCACAGCATCCGCCCGAGCACCCTCCGCCGGATGCCCAAGAGCGAGACGCTCGTCATGGTCGCCACCGTCGCCGTCGTCGTCGCCACCCACAACCTCGCCATCGGCGTCATGGCCGGAGTCCTCGTGGCCATGGTGATGTTCGCGCGCCGCGTCGCGCACTTCACGCAGGTCGTCGACATTGCGCACCCGGACGACGACACCCGCGTGTATGCCGTCATCGGCGAGTTGTTCTTCGCCTCCAGCAACGACCTCGTCTACCAGTTCGACTACGTCGGCGACCCCACCAATGTCGTCATCGACCTGTCCCAGTCCCACATCTGGGACGCCTCCACCGTCGCCACGCTGGACGCCATCACGACCAAGTACCAGTCCAAGGGCAAGAACGTCACCATCGTCGGCTTGAACGAGGCGAGCGCCCAGCGACACAACCGGCTCGCGGGGCACCTCGCGACGCACTGACCTGGACCGCTCCTGGCTGGCCACGAGGTGCGTGCGGTGAGGCCAACGCGCGACCGAGGGGCGTGGCGATGAGAGGCTCGTGGACATGACTACCTGGTTCGCCATGGTCCGGGACGCGTTTCTCACCCGGCTGTGGCCGTTGCCCACGATCGCGGTGGTGCTCGCGGTGCTCCTCGGGCTGTCGGTGCCGGAGGTGGATGCGGCGATCGACGGTGACTTGTCGAACAGGGTGGGCGGATGGCTGTTCGGCGGTGACGCGAATGCTGCGCGGGCACTGCTGGGCGCCATCGCCTCGTCCATGATCACGGTGACGGCGCTGACGTTCTCCCTCACCGTGGTGACGCTGCAGCTGGCCAGCAGCCAGTTCTCGCCCCGGCTGTTGCGGACCTTCACCCGCGACAAGTTCGTGCAGCTGACGCTGGCGTTGTTCCTCGCCACCTTCACCTACGCGCTCACCGTGCTCCGCGCCGTACGCGGTGCCGGGGACGGCGGCGGAGCCGGGGAGCTGGTGCCCAAGCTCGCGGTGACCTTGGCCTTCGTGTTGACGCTGGCCAGCGTGGTGGGGCTGGTGCTGTTCCTCGCGCACCTGACCGCGCAGATCAGGGTGGAGACGATGCTGCGCAACGTGCACCGCGATGCCGCGGAGACCATGCGGTCCGTGCTCGGCGAACGCGACACCGACGCAGAGCCCGACGGTCCCTTGCGCCCGCCTGCGCACGCGCGGACCCTGCTGGCCGCGGACGACGGGTTCCTGACGTGGGTCGACCACGAGGGGCTGCTCGCCATCGCGGAAGAGGAGGACGCCGTCGTCAGGCTCGATGCCCACCCCGGCGCCTTCGTCGTCCGGGGAACGCCCGTGGGGAGCACCTGGTCGAGCGCACCCGGCCCCGTCTCGAAGGAGACGGCTGAGCGGATCGCCGACGGTGTGGCCGGGTGCATCCAGGTCGGCTTCGAGCGAACGTCGGCCCAGGACGTCGGATACGGGTTGCGCCAGCTGACCGATGTCGCGAACAAGGCGCTCTCGCCCGGGATCAACGACCCGACGACGGCGATCCACGCGTTGGGTCACATCTCGGCCCTCCTCTGCGCGTTGAGCGAACGCGCCCTCGGTGCCCAGGTGGTGCGGGGCAAGGACAAGAGGGTCCGCGTCGTGTTGGACCGCCCCGACCTCGCGGCCTACGTCGACCTCGCGCTGTCGCAGCCCCGGCGCTACGGGGCTGCGGATCCCCAGGTGCTGCAACAGATCTTCCAGGTGTTGTTGGACCTCAGCCACCGGATCGCCCCGGAGCAGCGCACGGTCGTCGCGGTGGAGCTGGAGCGGCTGCGTGGGACCGTCGCGGCGCAGCCGTTCGACGCCGTCGAGAGGGCCAGCCTCGATGCGATGGGCCACCAGGTCCAGAGGATCCTCGACGGCGCTCCATCGACGGCGGCGAGTGGTAGCTGGCCGACGGAACACTCGTCGTCCTGACCGACGCCACTGCAACGACGGTCTGGACGAGGTGCGGACCCCGGCCGCACCCTTGTCACATGGCGTGGGTGGTGATCGGTTGGGCGCTCGTGCTGATCGGCGTCACGGGTTTCGTCGTGGGACTGCGACGGAGCCGGCGCAACGACGAGGTGGAGCGGGGCCTGCTCCTGTGGATGACCCTGGCGTGGGTGGGTGTGGCTCTCCTCGTGGGCACTGAGATCGCCTGACCTGCCGTCATCGAGTGGGCGACGGGGCTCGGCTGCTCCGGCACAGTGCCCCGCGTTGGCTAGCCCAGTCGGTCAAGTCGACAGCAACTCACCCATGGCCGCCCACCCGAAAGCGGTCAGGAAGTGAGGTGGGCGAACGCGACGATGTTGTCGACGTAGTGGCCGGTGGCCTGGTCGAAGGCACCACCACAGGTGATGAGTCGCAGCTCGGCGCGGCCCTTGGTGTCGCCGTAGACGGTCGACGTGGGGAAGTCGGCCTTGGAGTAGCGCGCGACCCGGTCCACCACGAAGCGTGCGGTGGATCCGTCCTTGCGGACCACACTCACGGCCGCGCCCTTCTTGAGCGACCCCAGTCGGTAGAAGACCGCGGGACCCGACTTGCTGTCCACGTGGGCCCCGATGACGGCCGGGCCGAACTCACCGGGCGTGGGACCCGCGGCATACCAGCCGGCCTTCGCGAAATCGGATGGCGCCTCGAGCTTGCCGTTCTTGTCGACGCCCAGGTCGACGATGCCCTTGGTGCTCACCCCGATCGACGGGATGACCAGCGACACTGGGGCGCTCGACCCCATGATCGGCCCGAAGTCAGGGCTGCTGCTGGGCGACGGCTCGGTCGCGCTCGACTTCGAGGCGGGGGATGTGGTCTGGCTCGGCGACGTTGGCGCCGGAGGTGCCGTCGTCTCAGCAGCTTGGGCGAGGTCGGGCTGGGGCGGCGCGTCGTTGCCTGCGAACGACTTCGCCACCAGCACTCCTCCCACGAGGAGGAGGATGACGGTGACCGCCGCGGCCATGCTGCCGCGGCGGTCACCGAACTTCGAAGAGCTGGACATCAGGCGCGGTTGCGAGCCTTGCGAGCGGTGAAGGCACCAGTACCCGCAGCAGCGACGAGCAGTCCACCACCGAGGAGGAGCATGCCCTCGTTGTTCGGGGTGGAGGTGCCGCCCGCGCCGGTGTCCATGCCGCCAGCGGGAGCAGCGTTCAGGACGCCGCAGATGGCCGGGTCGGTGGCCTCGGTGGGCAGGCTCGGGTCGAGGTCGCTCTTGGTGTCACCGTCGTACTTGCCGTCGTTGTTGTGGTCGACGCCGTGGACGACCACGACAGCCTTGCCCTCGGTGATGGCCTGAGCCACGTCGGACGAGACGTTGATGCTGCC
This sequence comes from Pedococcus bigeumensis, assembly GCF_039531795.1. Classification (NCBI taxonomy): domain Bacteria; kingdom Bacillati; phylum Actinomycetota; class Actinomycetes; order Micrococcales; family Intrasporangiaceae; genus Pedococcus; species Pedococcus bigeumensis. Next base: position 165,001 of record NZ_BAAAQS010000002.1, read on the forward strand.
ACGCTCGTAGTTGATCTTGCCGCCGGGGGCGGTGTCGAAGCGGTCGACAGCGAGGCCGCTCTTGGGCGACGTGTCGCCGGTCTTGGTCAACGAGACGACGATCGGACCGTAGGCCGGGCCGCCGTCGCTCGTGTTGATGGTGCCGTCGGCCTTGGCGTCGTCACCGGCAACCGGGCACTCGTTGCGGGCATCGGCACCGAAGTGGATGTGGGCCGCGTGCGGAGCGTCGGGGAGCAGGCCGTTGGCGGCCATGGTCACGTCGATGCGGTTGCCGTTGACCGTCACCATCGCGGTGCCGCTGCCCTTGACGCCGTTGAGGACGACCGGGCGAAGCGTCGCCATGGTGTTGCCGTCAGCAGCCTGCGCGATGCCTGCACCCAGGAAGGGCAGGAGGGCGGCAGAGCCGAGGGCGACGGTGGCGATCTTGGTGGTAGTACGCATTCGGTATCTCCTTGGTTGGCGGCCCGCTGGGGGTCGCACTGGGAACCACGCTTGTTGTGCAGGTACTTCGTTTCCCGTGACCCCGCAGATGGGTGCACAGCCCAACTTTCTTCAGGTCGTCTCCGGCGTCAGTGCAGGTCAGGCGTGGAGGCGCGCTGACGTAGCTGCCTGAGCCCCAGCGCAGCGGCACCTGCGGCCACCGCCTCCGCGACGGCGCTCAGCGTCTTGGTCGCGAACCACACGGGTTCGTACATCGCCGGCAACGGGCCCACGGCCGGGACGTTGACGTACCGGTAGAGCACCACGGCGACCAAGGCGCTCAGGCCGACGGCGAAGGCGGCGAGCAGGAACGTACGGCTCCCCCGCCACAGCACCCACGCGGCCACGGCGAAGGCAGTCGCCGACTCGATGCGGAACAGGGTGCCCGCGCCGATGCCACCTGGGGCCGACTGCTGGTAACCGCCGGCGAGCCGGAGGTGGACGACCACGTCGACGAGCAGGGCTGCGGCGACTAGTCCCCGCAGAGCAAGGGGTGCGCCGGGTCGGCCGCCACCCACCGCCTTGGCCCCGTCGGCGGTCACTTCACCACGAGCGTGCTGGACATGTTGGCATGGAACGTGCACACGAACTTGTAGCTGCCGGGCTTGTCGGGGGCCTTCATCGTGGCCGTCCCGTTCGGGTCGATCTTCACGTCGAAGCCGCCCTCCTTGGAGGTGACCGTGTGGGCCTGGGAATCCCCGTTCTTGATGGTGATCGTCGTCCCCGGGGCGACCGACGCAGGCACCTTGTAGGCGAAGTCGCTGATGGTGATGACGGCCTCGGCGTCCTTGCTCTCCGACGACGAGGATGACGGCGAGGACCCGCTGTCAGAGCTCGAGGACGGAGGCATGTTCATCGACGACATGGAGCTGGAGGTCGGTGCCGAGCCAGCATCCGTGCCGGACGAGCCACAGGCCGTGAGGCCGAGAGCCAGCACCGGGACGATGGCGAGAAGGGTGATCTTGCGGGTCATGGGTGCCTCCGGATCAGGCGGCCGAGTCGACGACCACGATCAGGAGTTCGGCGCGGCGACCTGCATGGCTTGGTTCCGCGTCCAGATGGCCGGTTCAGATGTGGCCCGTGCGCCCGGGCCACCACACGTACGGCCCCGTGCCACCTCCACCCACGGCTGGTCCCGGTATCGCCGTCTGGCTACCGACGCGCGCCGCGCCCGCCGCTCCGCGCCGCGAGGTCTGCGAGCTGCCTGACGCGGGGAGCTGCCGCACGTTGGGACCTTCAGTGGTGGTCGTGTCCGGTGTGCTGGTCGGCAGGTGGCGGGGCGCCCCCCATCATCCTCAGCATCGGGATTCCGCCGGTTCGCACGAACCGGACCACCAGGAGTGCGGTGAGGCCCAGGAATGCCAGGTTCAGCCAGGTCGTGTAGTTCCAGGCGAACCCGGCCTCGACGACGGTGGCGCTGCGGCTGGTCGGGATCAGGTGCACCAGTCCGAAGAGAGCCTCCACGAGGTACCCGGCCAGGACCATCGCCAGGTAGAAGATCCCCGTGATGCGCAGCGCTGCTTGGGTGCCGTAGTACTTCCGGTAGATCAGGACGATGGGCACGATGATGAGGTCGGCGAAGATGAAGCTGACCACCCCGCCGAAGCTGATGCCGCCGTTCCACAGCACGGCAGCCAAGGGCACGTTGCCGATGGAGCAGACGAAGCTGAGCAGGGCGACCAAGGGGCCGATGACCGGCCCCCAGATCTTCGCGGCGGTGGGGTCGTTGGCCAGGAAGAACGTCTGCAGCCAGCTGGTCGGTACCCACGCGGCGAATGCGCCGGCGATCAACAGCCCGATGACGATGTCGCGCAGCACCGACGCCCAGTCCATGACGTAGTAGTGGGCAACCGACGTGAACCCCTCGCGGGAGAACAGCCTCTGCCACACCGTGCCATTGGCATCGACGGACATGTCCATGGCGGCGTGCCCCTCCATCGAGCCGGCAACACCCCGCTCGGCCTGCGCTCGGGCTGCGTCGACGATCCGCCCCCGCACCCAGAGGCGAAACCCCAAGGCGACGGCGACGATCATCAGGGGGCCACCGATGAACTCGGCCAGGGTGAACTGCCATCCCATCAACAGGGCCAAGATGATGCCGAGCTCGATGACCAGGTTGGTCGAGGCGATCTCGAACGCCATCGCCGCGCTCAGCGAAGCACCTTTGCGGAACAAGGACCTGGCCAGTGCCACCGCGGCATACGAGCATGAGGAAGAGGCGGCGCCGAGCCCAGTCGCCCAGGCCAAGGAGCGCGGCGAGTCGCTGGCGAGGTACCGGGTCACCTGCTCGCGGCGCACCACGGCCTGGACCACCCCGGAGAGGAAGAACCCCAGCACCAGCGGCCACAGGATCTCCCAGCCCATGGCGGCCGCCATGCCCAGAGCGCGTCCCCCTGCGTCGATGACTGTCATGTCAGCCTCCCTGGTCGCAAGCCCGGCACGCGCTGTGAAGGCGTGCCGAGGTCGGTGGACCGGCGCACCCCGGTCGGGGTGGCCGCAGACATTTCGAGGTTAGTGCTGTCACAGCCCCCGGCAGTGCGGCGCCAATTCGCCCGGTGGATCGTGGATCACTCCCGCGATCGGGTCGGTCCGCCGACCCGGGCGTCATGCAGGGCTGCGTCGTCCTCCGCGTCGGCGCGGCGCACGAGCAGGACCTGCCCGGGAGTGGGAGTGGGGAGGGTGTCGGCGAAGTACAGGTGACCCAGGGCCCGTCGCAGCCGATGGGCATGGCCCGTCTCGTCGGCGGCTTCCTCGCACCCGTCAGGTGTCTGCGCTACCGCGGTGGAGGGCCGTGAGCGCACCAGGCGGGGCCAGCGCTCGTCCGGGCTCAGGTCGTCGTGGACCTCGAGGAACCCGCCACCGGAGGTCCGCAGGAGTCGCCCGGTCTCGCGGCCGTGCAGGACCGTCTCGCGGTCCCGGTGCTGGAGGGACAGGCAGACCCGCCGTGCGACCCACGCGGACGTCACCGGACCCACGAAGACGACCACTCGCAAGGTCTCGGTGATGCTCTCGATCGAGAGGTGCAGCGTGGTGGCGATGATGTCGTTGCCTCCCGCAAGCAGGAGCGCGACATAGAAGGTCAGGGCGCCGACGCCCACTGCGGTGCGGGTCGGGGCATCGCGGGGTCGGTCGAGCAGGTGGTGCTCGCGAGGGCCGGCGCGGGTGGCCCACCGCTCGAGGAAGGGGTAGGCGGCGATGACGGCGTACACCATGGGCATGAGGAGGACGCCGGGCAGGAGCACGTTCAGCGACAGGGTGTGGTCGAATGCGTGGATCTCCCAGGGTGGCATCAGCCGCAGGGCGCCCTCGGCGAACCCCATGTACCAGTCCGGTTGCGACCCGGCTGACGCGGCGGCGGGGTTGTACGGCCCGAACAACCAGATGGGGTTGATCTGGGCGAGCGCCGCGATGAGGGTGGTGGTTCCGAAGACGATGAAGAAGAAGCCGCCGGCCTTGGCGGCATACACGGGCATCAGGCGGAACCCGACGACGTTGCGTTCCGTGCGGCCGGGCCCGGGGTACTGCGTGTGCTTCTGGACCACCACGATCAGCACGTGGACCAGCGCGAGACCGATGAGGAGGGCGGGCAGCAACAGGATGTGCGCGGTGAACAGGCGCGGGATGATCGCCTCACCGGGATAGGGCCCGTCGAACACCGCAAACGCCAGCCACGATCCGATCACGGGGACCGAGAGCATCATGCCGTTGGCTATGCGCAGGCCGGTGCCGGACAGCAGGTCGTCAGGAAGGGAGTAACCGGCAAAGCCCTCGATGATTGCCAGGAGCGACAGCGTGGTCCCGATCAACCAGTTGAGCTCGCGCGGCTTGCGGAAGGCGCCGGTGAAGAAGACCCGCATCATGTGGACGGTGATCGCGACGGTGAAGAGCAGCGCGGCCCAGTGATGGGTCTGGCGAATCAGCAGGCCGCCGCGGACCTCGAACGAGATGTCGACCGTGGAGCGGTAGGCCTGGCTCATCGTCAGCCCCCGCAGCGGCACGTACGACCCGTCGTAGACCACACGGCCGGCACTCGGAACGAACCAGACGGTGAGGAAGGTGCCGGTGATGAGCAGCACCAGCAGGGAGTAGAGGGCGACCTCACCCAGCATGAAGGACCAGTGGTCGGGAAAGACCTTGCGCATGAGCGGGCCCAACGGCTTGGCGAGGCCGGTCCGATCGTCGATCCAGCCTGCAACTCCATCCAGTCGCGTGGTGGTTGCCTTCCCACCCGTGTCCGCAGCGCGGACGGACTGTCCGTGGTCCATCACTGCACCCGGTATGCCGCGACGGCCTCGGACCGCAGCGTCAGTCCCGTACCCGGGGCGTCGGGGTGGGGAGTGAGCGAGCCACCCTGTGGATCGAGGGTGCCGTCGAAGAACATCGACTCGATGCGGACGTGGTCGTGGAACCACTCGAGGTGGCGCAGGTTGGGGGTGGCAGCCGCCGCGTGGACGTGCAGGTGCGGGGCACAGTGGCCGGAGACCTCGAGGCCGAACGAGGCCGCGACCGCCGCCGCGCGCAGCCACTCGGTGATGCCCCCGCACCGGGACAGGTCGATCTGCAGGCAGTCGACCGCGCCGGACTGGCACAGCCGGCGGAAGTAGTACAGGTCCGTGCCGTACTCGCCAGCGGCGACGTCGGCGTCGGTGGCGTCGCGCACCTCGCGCAGCCCGTCGAGGTCGTCGGAGGAGACCGGCTCCTCGAACCACCGGATGTCGAGGTCGTGCGCGGACCGCATCACCCGCACCGCTTGCTTGCGCCCGTAGCCGCCGTTGGCATCGACAAAGAGCTCGGTGTCGTCCCCGATCATTCGGCGGGTCTGGCGCATGCGTGCGAGATCGCGCTCGGTGCAGGTCCCCCAAGCCTCGCCGATCTTGATCTTCACGCGCGGGATGGCCTGATCCATCCAGCCTTCCAGCTGGCGGTCGAGCTGGGTGCGGTTGTACGTCGTGAAGCCACCGCTTCCGTACACGGCCACCTCGGGCCGGGCTGGGCCCAACAGTCGGTGGAGCGGGCGATCGAATAGCCGCGCCTTCAGGTCCCACAGGGCCACGTCGACGGCACTGACCGCATACGACGCCAAGCCCGGCCGGCCGGTGTTGCGCACCGCTCTCAGCATGGCCTGCGACAGGGCTGGGAGGTCGAGCGGATCGCGCCCTCTGACCACGGGGGCCAACAGGTCCTGGACGAGGGTGGCTGCCGCCCGCGGGGCGTAGGTCCACCCGGTGCCGACCTTGCCCGCGGCCCGCACCTGGACCAGCACGAGGGTCGTGCTCTCCCAGGCGAACGTGCCGTCAGCCTCGGGCGCATCCGTCGGCACGGTGTAGGCGTGGACCTCCACCGCGTCGACCGAGACGTCAGGCTTCATCACCCATCTCCCACCGGAAGGATCTCGGCGACCTTGGTCTTGACGCCTTCTCGCACCACGCCCCACCGGTCCTCGTCACCGTGCAGGAGCGATCGGGCGGTGGCCTTCATCTCCGTCCAGGTCGCGTGCGGCGGCACTGGCGGCACGTCCGGGTCGACGTGCACGTCGAGCACCGTGGGCCGGTCGGCGGCGAGCGCCCGTCGCCAGGCATCCGCGAGCTGGGCAGGCTCGGTGACCCGGATCGACCCCAGTCCAAGGCTGCTCGCGAAGCCGGCGTAGTCCACGTCCGGCAGGGTCTGGGACTCGGCGAACTTCGGCGAGCCCGACATCGCCCGCATCTCCCACGTGACCTGGTTGAGGTCGTTGTTGTGGAGCACCGCGACGATCAGCCTCGGGTCGCTCCACCCCTCCCAGTAGTGCTTGATCGTGATGAGCTCGGCCATGCCGTTCATCTGCATCGCACCGTCACCGACGAACACGACTGCGGGGCGGTCGGGGTGGGCGAACTTGGCACCGATCCCGTACGGGACCCCGGGTCCCATGGTGGCGAGGGTTCCCGACAGCGACCCGCGCATCTCGCCGCGGAACCTCAGCTGCCGGGCATACCAGTTGGCTGCTGACCCGGAGTCTGCGGCGAGCATGGTCGTGGGTGGGAGCTGCTTGGACGCCTCGTGGAACAGCAGCTGCGGGTTGACCGGGTCGGCGTCCACGTGCGCCTCACGGTCCATTGACTCCCACCAGTCCGCGACGTTGGACTCGATGGTCTGACGCCAGCCCCGGTCCTCGTTGCGACGCAGGTGCGGGATCAGGGCCCGCAGGGTTGCGGCGGCATCGCCCACCAGGTTGAGCTCGTAGGGATAGCGCATGCCGATGTACTTGCCGTCGAGGTCGACCTGGACCGCGCGGGCCTGGCCGAAGGCAGGCATGAACTGGGTGTACGGGAAGTTCGACCCCACCGTGAGGAGGGTGTCGCAGCCCTTCATCAGCTCGTAGCTGGGTCGGGTGCCCAGCAGGCCGATCGAACCGGTGACCCAGGCAAGCTCGTCGGAGAGGACGTCCTTGCCCAGCAGGGCCTTTGCGGCACCCGCACCGAGGATCTCGGCGACCTCCTCGATCTCGGCCCGGGCGCCGCGGGCACCCTGCCCGACGAGGATCGCTGGTTTGGACCCGCTGCACAGGATCTCGGCTGCGCGCCGGACCGCCTCGTCGTGTGGTGCGACCTGGGGCCACTCGATCCCCAGACTCGACGGCACCATCTTCATCTCGTGGGTGGGTGCCGAGTACTCCAGCTCCTGCACGTCGGAGGGGATGATGACGGCGGTGGGCGCCCGTTCGGCGAGCGCGGTGCGGATCGCGCGGTCGAGGACGTTGGGGAGCTGCTCGGGGACCGTCACCATCTGGACGTACTCGCTGGCGACGTCCTTGTAGAGGCTGAGCAGGTCGACCTCCTGCTGGTAGGCGCCCCCCATGCCACTGCGTGCGGTCTGGCCCACGATGGCCACGACCGGCACGTGGTCGAGCTTGGCGTCGTAGAGCCCGTTGAGGAGGTGGATGGCCCCAGGACCCGAGGTCGCCATGCAGACGCCGAAGGTGCCACCGAACTTGGCGTAGCCCACGGCTTCGAAGGCGGACATCTCCTCGTGGCGCGACTGGACGAACCGGGGCGTGTTGTCGGCCCTCCCGAATGCGGCGAGGATGCCGTTGATCCCGTCTCCGGGGAAGGCGAACACGTGCTCGACCCCCCAGTCGCGCAGTCGCTCCAGCAGGTGGTCGGCCACAGTCGGTGCAGGCATTCTCTTCTCCTTCGGCTCGAGGTGTGTTGGAGCGGTGCGTCTCGTACCTACCCGTGTCCCGAGGGGGTACCCGTAGCCGCGGCGACGGATTGCCGTGTGCCCCGGACCCTCCCGGAGCGCGGCGGGGCAGGGCCGCCGCGTGCGCCCCCCGTCAGGACATCCGCGGTGCGGGCGGCCACGGCCATGATCGTCAGGGCCGGGTTGGCACTGCCCTGGGTCGGCAGCACGCTGCCGTCGGTGACGTAGAGGTTCGGGACCGCGAAACTGCGGCAGGACGCGTCCACCACGCCGTGCTCCTCGTCCGCGGCCATCCGGGCACCGCCGACAAGGTGCGCGAACCGGGCGATGGTGATCACCTCGTCCGCACCGGCCGCCTTGAGCAGCGACTCCATCGCCGCGGTGGCCGCCTTCATCAGCAGCTTGTCGTTCTCTCCTTGCGAGTACGAGAAGTTGGCCACCGGGAGACCGTGGCGGTCCGTCTCCGGCGCCAGGGTCACCCGGTTGTCCGGTCGTGGCAGGAACTCGCAGAGGGCGCCGAGACAGGCCCAGTGCGGGTAGTCACTCAGGTAGCGGCGCAGGTCGTCGCCGAAGTGTCCTTGCGCGGAGACGTGCTCGGCCCAGGCGATCGGCAGTGGCGAGACGGTCTGGATCGAGAAGCCTCGCTTGTAGGGCTTGGCCGGGTCCGTCTCGTAGAAGTCCTCGGTGCTCACCTCCGGCGGCGGGCCCTTCCACATCCGGACCTCCGCGTCGAACCGACCCGCGGTCTGCGGCGCCCCCTGCACCATGAGGTAGCGGCCGACCTGGTCGAAGTCGTTGCAGAGCCCGTCGGGAAAGTGCTTGGAAGCTGAGTTGAGGAGTAGTCGTGGCGTCTCGATGGAGTAGCCGGCGAGCGCAACCATGCGGGCTCGCTGGAACCTCTCCTTGCCGCGCCGCACGAAGTGCACCCCGGTCGCCCGGCCGGTCTGACCGTCGACTTCCACTCGCGTCACCATCGAGTCGGCCCGGATCTCGGCCCCGTGCGCGAGGGCGTCGGGAACATGGGTGATGAGTGGAGACGCCTTGGCGTTGACCTTGCAGCCCTGCAGGCAGAACCCCCGGTAGATGCAGTGGGCGCGGTGGCCGAACCGTCCGTTCGCGATGGCCACGGGGCCGACCTTGGCCACCACCCCGAGGGCCTCAGCACCACGGAGGAAGACCTCGCCGTTGCCAGACACCGGGTGGGCCGAGTGCGGGTAGCTGTGCGGGTCACCCCACGGCCAGTCCTCGCCCGCGACCGGCAGCTCGCCCTCGATGTCCTCGTAGTAGGGGCGCAGGTCCGCGTAGCCGATCGGCCAGTCCACGCCCACGCCGTCCTGCGACCTGGTCCGGAAGTCGCTGGGATGGAAACGAGGCGTGTATCCAGCGAAGTGCACCATCGAGCCACCGACTCCTCGGCCGGAGTTGTTGGACCCCAGCGGGACGGGGTCGGCACCCGAGATCACGCGCGGCTCGTTCCAGTAGAGGTGGTGCGAGCCCGCCTCGTCGCTGACCCAGTCGCGCTCCGGGTCCCAGAACGGACCCGCGTCGAGCGCGACCACGCGCCAGCCCTTGCGGGCCAGCCGCTGCATCAGGGTAGAGCCGCCGGCACCGCACCCCACGATGACCAGGTCGACCTCGTCAGCGTCATCGAAGGTGCGCATGTCGGCTCGCAGGCGGTGGTTGACGTCACGCCCATCCGCCGGGACGAGCCACGCTGATTCGTTTCGCCGGCGCACGGAGCGGGTGTCGAGTCCCTTGAGCACTACGACCGACCTCGAGCTGACCCCGCGGCGAGCGGGTCGAGGCCAGGCCGGACGTCCGCGACCTCCCACGGCTCTCGCGCATCGAGGCCGAGGTTCTTGTATCCCCGCGGGTAGGCCGGACCCCCGAACCCGATCTCGTCCCAAGCCCAGGGGTGGGAGTAGAAGGCCGTGTCGGCATACCGCGTCCACAGGCTCCACACGGAGCCGGCCGGCGTCCCGTGCCAGCTCCCCGTGGTCCGTTGGACCGCACGCAGCACCGCTTCCTGGTCGTCCCACGACGCGGCCGAGAAGTCGCAGCCGAACGCCTCGCACGCGTCGACGTCGAGGTGGGCGAGGCTGTCCCGCCACGCTTGGTCGTCTCGAGGCATGTCGATGTGGTGCCACCCGTCTCCGAGGCCCTCAGCGAGGCGGGAGTCGATCATGTGCACCACCGGCACTCGAGGGTCGCTCCGTTGCCCGAGCAGCTGGTCGCACAACGCGTTGGCGGTTGCCTCCTCGTGCGGGGTGAAGAAGCGGATGTGCGTCGGGACGCCCACCCGGGCCATGACGACCGCGGTCGTGGGGCCATCCCAGTGCCGCGACTGGGACAGGGCGGCCATGCCGGGGTAGCGGGCCGAGCCCGCACCCTTGTCCAGCGGCAGACTCACTTCTCGCGTCTCAGGATCGCGGCCAGGAGGCCCATGCCACCGACGAGGGTGACGAGTAGCGGGGCGAGCAATGGCGGACCCATCTCCATGTTGTAGCGCGCGTTGCGCCAGCCGCCCGGCTTGTCGGCTATGCCCCTGGCGTGCAGGTAGGTGCCTTGCAGCCCGTTGGCGACGATGGCAGCCGACGCCAGCGGGAGCGCGGTCTTGGCCATGCGATGGCTGAGGACACCGGCGATCCCTGCGGCGGCTCCCACCGGGCCGAGCGCGACCGGTGCCCACATCCACGGGTTGCCGAAGCTCGCCTTGTCGTGCTCGAAGTAGATCTCAGCCGCCGCGACCAGGGCACCAGCTGCCGTCAGCGCGGACAGGCTGCGCTCGAACCGTCCGGTCCGGACATTGCGGAGCAACCGGTCGATGGCATGGGCCTCGACCCCGGATCGGCTGGACGTCACCGGATTTCGCACGATGCATACTCCTTGCGATCTGATCGACGTGGCGCAATCATTATCAATACGCAACGAATGTTCAGCATCACACGCTTCGCAAGAATGCGCAACCGCAAGCATTGATCCCATGCAACCGGTGGCATACTTCGCGGTTATGACTGAGAAGGTGGCCCACGCCGACGACGACCCAGCTCGTCAGGCCGACGCGGTGATGCGCGCGTCGCGAGTACTGGTGGGGGTGGTGGCCAAGTCCTTGGTCGAGCTCGAGGACAAGGTCTCGCTGCCTCAGTGGCGGGTGCTCGTGCTGCTCGCGACCAGGGGCCGCCTCAACCTGGGGCAGCTGGCCGGCGCGCTGGGGGTGCATCCGTCCAACGCAACGCGGACGGTCGAGAAGCTGGTGGTCGCGGGCTTCGTCGAACGCGCCGACGACCCGCAGGATCGCCGCTTCCTCGTGCTCGACCTCACCCGGCAGGGTCACGACATCGTGGAGCGGGTGATGGGTCACCGTCGAGCCTCGATCGTCGCCGTCATGGAGAACATGACGAGCTCCCGACGGCGGGCACTGGCGAGGGCTTTCGAGGCGTTCGCCGAGGCCGCGGGCGAGGAGGCTGACGGCGACGAGGGCTACGTGCTCGGCCTGTCGACGTGACCGCATGACGCCAACCGGGTGCCCCCCCCTGTCCTGACATCCTCTAGGTCCGCACGACCCCGATCGCCGGGGACTCGACAGGCCCTCGCGTCACAGGGGCTCGCCGCGGGGCACCCGTGCACCGATGTCCTGCATGGCCGGTCCACTCACGACATAGATCGCCCCGCGCGCCAGGTCACTCGTCACCGCCTCCAGCCAGTACTCCGGGGGACACGCAAGTCCACGTCGCCCGATGTTCCTCTCCAGTGCCGCGCGGATGTCCGCCGGCGCCGCTCCACGGGTCTCCCGCAGCGTGAGATTGATCGCGTGCTGCAGGTTCGCCCGGCGCTGCCGACGGGAGCGCGCACCGGACAAATCCGTCAGTTCGGCGAGTTCGGCACTCCCGAAGACCTCGGCGGCACGTGCAACGTCGCGCCCATCCCCGTCCTGCGGGCGGGCCGACGGCCCGGGGCCCGTCGTCGACGCCGCCGGTCCGGCCAAGGTCCCGGCGATCATGGCATCAGCGAGGGCGAGGCGCTCACGCCCCGGTGCGAGCACGGCCAGCAGAATCATGCTGGCGGCGTGCAGGAGATCGGTCGCACGACCAGCACGTCGGAGCCACACCCGGTCACGGGTGATCAGCAAAAGGGCCTGGAGCACGTGGCGGGTGCCCAGGATCCTGGCGACCACGCGCGAGGGCTGATCAAGGGTGGCAACCCCCGTCAACGACCTGGCGACCAGCTCGGGAGCCCCCAGGAGAGCCAGGCCGTAGCCCAACCGCGCTCCGTCCCTCCACCTCATCGGCGCCAGGCCCGCGATCCGGCCAACAGGGCGCCGCCCAGGACTGCGGCGCCCGCGCCCAGCAGTCCGTGGTGCTGGGACGCCCAGAGTTGGCGGCTGTGGGGGTTCGCCCGATCGTCGAACCGGCCATGGGTGCCGAAGTCACGCCGGGCATCGGCCGGCTCCCAGAGGTTCTCGGGGGCATCGGAGGGCTGTGACTCTCCGGTCTGCTGGGCGGAGAACCCCGTTCGTGCGAGATAGCGGTCGAGCACGCCCGGGCAGACAGCGTTGGCCACGAGGGTCCCGACGGTGCTGCCACCCACCCAGTACTCCCGTCGCCGCGGGTGCTCGGCGGCATACACCACCGCATTGGCGGCCACCTCCGGCTGGTAGATGGGCGGCACCGGCTGAGCCCGGTGCCGCAGCCTGGACATCACCCATGAGAACTGGGGGGTGTTGACCGCCGGCATCTGCACCATCGTGACGCGGACCGGGCTCTTGTCGTGCAGCAGCTCACATCGCAAGGCCTCGTGGAAGCCTTGGATGGCGTGCTTCGAGCCGCAGTAAGCGGTCTGCAGCGGGATGCCCCGGTAGGCCAGGGCCGAGCCGACCTGCACGATGACGCCCTGGCCGCGCTGCTTCATCCGCGGGAGCACGGCCATCGTCGAGTACACGTAGCCCAGGTAGCTGACCTCGGTGACCCGCCGGTACTCGTCTGGGCTGATGTCGTCGAACCGGCTGAAGACGGATGTGAAGGCGACGTTGACCCACACCTCGACCGGGCCGAGCTCCTTCTCGATCCGGTCAACGGCCGCATTCACCTGGTCGGGGTCCGAGACGTCAGTGGGCACGACCAAGGCCTCGCCTCCTGCGGCGCGCACCTCTTCCGCGGCTGACTCGAGGCCTTGGGCGCCACGGGCAAGCAGCGCGACCGCCGCGCCGCGGCCCCCGAAGGCTATGGCGCTGGCACGCCCGATGCCGCCTGATGCGCCCGTGACGGCGACGACCTTTCGACGCAGTGTGCTCATTGAATGCTGCCTTTCGTGGTCGGGTTTTCCATCGTGGTGGGGACTCTTCAGTCCAGGTCAGGTCTGGGAACCGTGAACGGACCCGCGAGCCGCGGGGCCGGCGAGTCGCTGGGCCGACTCGAGGAGCAGAGCGTGCACGAACGCCTGCGGGTAGTTGCCGCGCAGCTGCCGCTGCGCGACGTCATATTCCTCGGAGAAGAGGCCCGGCGCCCCGCACGCTGCGCGGCTGCGCTCGAACCAGCGCGCTGCCTCCGTCGGCTTGCCTTCCTCGTGCACAGCCATGGCCATGTGGAACCCACAGAGCAGGAACGCGCCCTCGGCCTCCCCCAGCGGTCGAGATTCCTGCCTGAAGCGGTAGACGTACCCGCTGCGACCGAGCTCCCGTCGGATCGCCTGCACGGTGGCCAGCGTCCGCGGGTCAGCCGCTGGCAGCGCCCCACGCAGGCCTGGTAGCAGCAGTGCCGCATCGACCCGCTCGTCCTCGGGCGACCGCTGCCAGCGCCCGCTGGGGTGTAGGCAGTCTCGGTTCACGTCTGCCACGACGTCGTCCGCCAACGCACTCCACCGGGCGGCCTGCGCGGCCGGAGCATGGGCGCCGATCGCCCGCAGACCCGCAGCACACATCAAGCGGGAGTGGGTCCATCGCTGCGGATCGAGCTCCCAGATGCCGGAGTCCGGCTCCTGCCACCGCGACTGAACCGCCGCCACCGCCTGCTCCACCGCCTTCCAGTGGTCCAGGTCAAGGCGGTCCTGGCCCGCCGCTGCCGCGAAGAGCAGGAGAACCTCCCCGAAGTTGTCGAGCTGGAACTGCTCGGTGACCCAGTTGCCGGCGATGCTGCGGCCACCGGGGTAGCCAGGGAGGTCCAGGTTGCGCTCGTCGGGCACCGCGGTGCCAAGCACGGTGTACGCCGGAGACAGCTGCGGTCCGTCCGCCAGGACTCGTTCGGTCACGAACCGGACGGCTGCATCAAGGAGAAGCGGGGCCCCGCCCACAGCGGCTGCCTGCCCGGCATAGCACTGGTCGCGGATCCAGGCGTAGCGGTAGTCGTAGCTGCGGCCCTCCCGGGCGCGTTCGGGCAGTGACATCGTTGCAGCGGCAACCATCGCGCCGCTCGTGCTCGTCATGCCTCGGAGGACGGCGACCGAACGCCGCGCGTCGTCGTCGGCCACCGTGTGGTCCATGGGAGGCACGGCGCTCGTCCAGGCGTGCTCAGTGCGCTCCCACAGCACGTCGGGGTCGCCGGGAGGTTCCTCCCACGAGCTCGGAGACAACTCGAGCACCAGGTCGTGGTGGGCCCCCGCGGGGAGATCGACGTCGAGTTGGAGGGTGCCGCGGTCCTGCGCCTCGGCGTTCCCGGCGCCGATCCATCTCAGGTGGAGGGGACCGCACCTGCCCGTCCAGAGGTCGTCACGCTTTGCCAGGCGTGACAACCCGAAGCGGCCGAACCCTGCGCGGGGCGCGAGGACCACCCTGACGCGAGCTGGCCCCGACACCGCCTGGATCCGGCGCAGGATGACCGCCCGCTGTTCATGTCCCGGGAAGGCGAGGGAGTCCCGACACTCGATGATGCCGTCGAGGGTGACCCACCGGCCGCGCCAGATCAGACTGCCGTCCTCGTAGCGGCCACCCCAGACGTACCGGTCATCGCGGGGGGCCACGCCGTACACGCTTTCGACTCCAAGAAGTGACGCGAACACCGCGTCGTCGTGCCACCGGGGCGCACACATCCACGCAATGTCTCCCCGCGGTCCCACCAAGGCGCCACGCTCGCCGTCGGCCAACAGCGCGTACTCACGCAGGACGTGCGGGGGAAATACCGCGGCGATTGACGTCACCATCAAAGGAATCTATCACGCAATGGTTGCATTACTACAACCATTGCAAGGTCGTCATGCGTCTTCCCGAATCTCCGCGCCGGGTCCGGAGACGCGCAGAGGGCCGGACGAAGAGGTGTCCGAGCCGTCGCCCGGCGCAGTGCGTCGTGGACGCGTCGCCGACTTGTCAACGGCCTGAACAAGCGTTTAGTGTATTGAACGTGAGTTCAACCCCCGAAGTGGGCGACTTGACCGCCCGTGCCACGATCCGCAATGCCGCCTTGCGGCTCTTCGCCGACCGTGGTCCGGATGCGGTGACGGTCCGCGAGATCGCTACCCAGGCCGGCGTCTCGCCGGCCCTGGTCGTGCACCACTTCGGGAGCAAGGACGGCCTGCGCGCCGAGGTCGACGCCTTCGCCGCGCAGGCCTTCGACGTGATCTTCGAGGCGCTGCCGACCGACGAGCTGGCCGAGATGCTCGCAGGCGGCGAGGCGGGGGGCTCGCTGGCCGAGGCTTTCGCCCGGGGCTTCCCGCCCGGCTCACCGCTGCCGGCCTACCTGCGGCGGCTGCTCCTGACGAACGACCCGGCGGGGGCCGCGCTGTTCGGACGCTGGTATGCCGCGACCCGTCGCCTCCTGGACGTGATGGTCGAGAGCGGCGTCGCTCGGCCGAGCGAGGACCCGGACGTCCGGGCGGCGTTCTTCCTTGTCAACGACCTCGCCCTCATCCTCCTGCGAAACCCGATCGCCATGGCGATCGGTGCCGACCCGCTGACCCCCGAGGGGATCGAACGGTGGGCCCGGGAGGCGACCATCGTCTACGCCGAGGGTGCGTTCGGCGCCCAGGGCCAGGAGGAAAACCCGTGAGCACGACCCGACCCGTCATCCGCGCCGAGGGGCTGACCAAGACCTTCGGACCGGTCCAGGCCCTCGACGGGCTCGACCTCGAAGTGAGGCCCGGTGAGATCCACGGCTTCCTCGGCCCGAACGGAGCGGGCAAGTCGACGACGATCCGGGTCGTCCTGGGCCTCATCCGTGCCAGCGGCGGCCATATCGAGCTCTTCGGCGGCGACCCGTGGCGCCAGGCTGCGGCGCTCCACGAGCGGCTCGCCTACGTCGCCGGCGATGTCGCCCTCTGGCCGGGGCTCACCGGTGGGCAGTGCCTCGACGTCCTCGGCGCGACCCAGGGCGGGCTCGACGAGGCCCGCCGGGCCGCTCTGATCGAGCGGTTCGACCTCGACCCGACCAAGCGGGTCCGCGACTACTCCAAGGGCAACCGGCAGAAGGTCGCCCTCATCGCCGCCCTCGCTGCCGACGCCGACCTGCTCGTGCTCGACGAGCCCACCTCCGGACTGGACCCGCTCATGGAACAGGCTTTCCAGGAGGTCGTCCGGGAGCGTCGCGACCAGGGCAGCACCGTGCTCCTGTCGAGCCACATCCTCGGCGAGGTCGAGGCCCTCGCCGACCGGGTCAGCATTATCCGCCGGGGCCGGACGGTGACGACCGGGACCCTCGCCGAGCTGCGACGGCACACCCGAACCCACGTCCACGCCGTCACCGTCCACGCGCCCGCCGACCTGGCCGGCGCCGCGGGCGTCGCAGAGTACGTCGACGAGCGGCTCGACGGCCACGTCGACATCCGCTTCACCATCGACGCCGAGCACCTCGACGCAGTCATCGGCCAGTTGCACACCGCACGGATCCACACCCTCACCGTCACCCCTCCCAGCCTGGACGCACTCTTCCTGCGCACCTACGACGAGGACACCAGCGACGGGCAGGCCGAGCCCCGCGACGACACCGAGCTCGGCGAGCCGGAGGAGGCGCACCGATGAGGGCAACCGGTCTGCAGGCGATGCTCGGCGTCCACTGGCGGACACACCGGCGGGGCACGCTCGTCTGGATGTTCGCGCTGATCGCCGGCATGGTCGGAACGGCAGCGGCGGTCGCCGGCCTCTACAGCACTCCCGAGAAGATCCACACCTACGCCCAGGCCGTCACCGCGGGCGATGCCCTGGTCGCGATCAACGGCAGGGTCGAAGGCATCGACAGTCTCGGCGGGGTCATCCAGGACGAGTTCGGCTTCCTCGCCGCCTTCCTCCTCCCGCTGCTCGGGATCAGCCTCGTCGCGCAGAGCACTCGGCGTGAGGAGGAGGCCGGGCGGCTCGAAGCGGTCCTCGGTGGCCGGGTGGCTCGCCACGTCCCGGTGCTCGCTGGCCTCATCGTCGCCTCCACCGCGGTCCTGGTCACCGCCACGGCGTTCGCCCTCGGGCTCAGCGCCTCCGGGGTCCCCACGACCGGATCCATCCTCTACGCCGCCTCCCTCGGCGCCCTCGCCTTCGTCTTCGCCGGGCTCGCGGCGTTGCTCGCCCAGGTCACCCTGCACTCCCGAGGCGTCTATCTGTGGAGCCTGCTGGTCCTTGCCCTGTCCTACCTGCTGCGTGGGATCGGTGACGTGACGAAGACCTGGGTCACCTGGCTCTCACCGCTGGGCTGGGCCGAGAAGACCGCGCCCTTCGGGCCGATGCGGTGGTGGACGATCCTCATCCCCCTCGCCGTCGGCGGGCTGCTCGCCACGCTCGCCGTCGTGGTCGCCAGCCGCCGCGACCTCGGCAGCTCCCTCGTCCGCGCCGGCGCGGGATCAGCGCGGGCGTCGACATGGCTGCGCAGCCCGCTCGGGCTGGCGACCGCCATCCACCGACCGGCGATCCTCGGCTGGCTCGCCGGAGCCCTGGTCATCGCAGGCATGATGGGCGCCCTCGCCCAACAGTTCGTCGACGCCGTCGCCAGCAATCCGGCCATGGCCGAGGCCGTCGGGATGTCGGGCGCCCAACCCGAGGACGGGTTCATCGCCCTCACCCAGCTCTACATCGCCATCATCACCACAGGGTGCGCCGTCCAGGCCGTCGGCAGCCTGCGCGGCGAGGAGACCGCCGGACGTCTCGAGCCACGACTGTCCGGCACCCTGTCCCGCACGCGGTGGCTCACCGCCCACGGGCTCGTCATCGTCAGCGGTCTCGTGGTCATCGTCCTCGTCTCCTCGGTCGTGCTGGCTGCGGCGACGGCGTGGTCGATGGGCACCACGGCCCACTTGGGTCGCGTCCTGGGGGCGGGCGCGGCATACCTTCCGGCCGAGCTCCTCATCGGCGGACTGGCGCTTGCCCTCTTCAGCCTGAAACCCCGGGCATTCCCGGCCAGCTGGGCGGCCTTCGCCTTCGTCGCCTTGATCGCCCTCCTCGGCCCGGGTCTCAAGGTGGCCGGCTGGGCCCTCGACCTCGCCCCGACGACCCATGTCGGTAATCCTCCGCTGGGCAGGGTCGCTCCGTTGCCCCTCATCATCATGATTGCCGTCTCCGCTGCCCTGCTCGTGACTGCGGCCCTGGGCTTCCGTCGTCGAGGGATACCGCAGGGCTGAACCGGTGAACCGGTCGCCCGCGATCATCTCGTTCACCCTTTGCCACCAGCCATCCCTCCTCGGACTCCAGGAGCCAGTCGACGCGGCGACCTGCACGTCAAGCAGGCCGCCACAGGGTTCCGGACCGGTGCACGTCCGTGGTCTCACCCGATGTGTTGGCCGGTGACGTATTCGAGTGCGCCTTCGATGTCTGCCGCGGTCCAGCTGGGCTGGGTGGGCGCGGTGAGGTTCCGGTGGCCCTGCTTGCTGAGGA
Source organism: Pedococcus bigeumensis (assembly GCF_039531795.1). Taxonomy (NCBI): domain Bacteria; kingdom Bacillati; phylum Actinomycetota; class Actinomycetes; order Micrococcales; family Intrasporangiaceae; genus Pedococcus; species Pedococcus bigeumensis. The sequence continues at coordinate 183,434 of NZ_BAAAQS010000002.1, forward strand.
ACTGCAGCAGGGTGCCTGGAGGCTGTGACCCAGCGGTGTCGGCGTTGCCGTTGTCCTCCCAGCGGGCATGGCCGTCGGGGCCGATGACGTAGACGACGTCTTGGTGTTCGACGTCATAGGTGAGGGGCCGGCCCGTCAACCAGTCCTTCGGTCCGGATCCGGCCTGCTCCGCAACCTTGGCGTGGTACACCCCGAGATAGGCCCAGAGCCGGTTCAGCCCTGCGCTCGTGCCGGTAGCAAACGCCCAGTCGCGCTGAGCGCCGAAGAGATTCTGGTAGGCGGCAAGCCGAGCAGGGGTGTCGCGTTGGGGATCGACTGTCGCCTCGATCACCTGGACCCGGTCCGCGAGACCGGCACGGCTGACCGCGGTGGCGACGTCCCGGAGGTCGACGCTGGTCAGCGGGCACACCTCTTGGCAGAGGGTGAGGAAGTCGGCAAGCACGATGGTCCTCCCCCGAAGCGATCCGAGGGTGAACTGTTGGCCACGCTGGTCCACGAGCGGGATGGTGGCGACCTCCGAGGGAAGGGGCTCGTCCAGCACCGTGCCGGCCCGGGGCTTCCGGCCCGACGGGGAAGCAGTGTCCTGTGGCCTCCCAGCGGACGCCGACGGTGAGGGGACACACGCCGCCAGGCTTGCAACGAGCGTGGCGACGGCCAGTACCGTGGCGGCTCGGGCTGCGCGCGCCCCTCGGGGTGGTGGGGCTGGGTGCATGTGTCTCACATCCTCGTGTGACTGGTCCGTGGGTTGTCTCCAACGGTGGTCTCTGGCTGGCATTGCGGCCCTACCACCCGAGACGTGCCGCAGCATCCGGCCCCGGTGAGCGCTCACCAGCGGCCTCATTGAAGGCATTCAAGGCAGAGACGACGGCGCGGCGCCGGCCTGGCGGGCGGCCTTCGACGATGTGGGCAATGGGCAATGGGCAATGGGCAATGGGCAATGGGCAATGGCGACCGTGTCCTCGACATCGGCGAGGCACCTGGCGGACACGCCGACCAAGGCTCGGGATGCGGTGAGAACCAGGAGGCTGGCGATGGTGTCGAGCTAGGCACGATTGCCGCCACCGTCACCACGGTCGAGGGCTGCCAAGCGTGCCAGCCAGGCGTTGTAGGCCAACAGTGCCGCGTCGCCGTCGCGACTTGCCGCGCGGTCCAGTCGCCGAGCCTCGCGATCGCTGCTGCGGGACCATCGGACGAAGATGACGGCCACGACCAACAGGGTAGGAATCTCACTGAAGGCCCAGGCAATCCCGCCGCCGAGGTGCTGGTCCGCCAGAGCACCGGTCCGCCAGGGCGGGTAGGGCAGGGCGAAGCTGCGCACCAGCAACGTCGTGCTGGTCATCACCGCAATACCGAAGAAGGCATGAAAGGGCATCGCCATGAACAGCTCGATGATGCGCAGCACCGGAGAGGTGGTGCGGGGGCTGGGGTCGATGGCCAGGATCGGCCAGAAGAGCAACAGCCCCACTGCGACAAAGTGCAACAGCATCCAGTCGTGCCAGAACCAGCTGCGCATGGCCGCGTCGAACAGTGGGGTGAAGTACAGCCCGTAGAGGCTGACGATGAACAGCGGCAGGGTGAGTGCGGGCGCAGTGAGCGCCTTCGCGGCCCTGCTGTGCAGCGTGACGAGAAGCACCCGGCGAAGTCCGGCTGCGCCGCCTCGCGCCGGCAGGGCACGAAGGGCCAGGGTGATCGGTGCTGCCATCACCAGCAGCAGCGGCGACAGCATGCTCAAGACCATGTGCTGCGCCATGTGGACGCTGAACAGCTCCATGCCGTAACCGCCCACACCGGTGCCGGTCACGGCAAGGATGGTCGCCAGACCGGCGGCCCAGCTGACGCAGCGGCCCGGCGACCAGGAATGACCACTGAGGCGCAGTCGCACCACGCCCCAGGCGTATGCAGCCGCCAGCAGCAGACACAGAACGGGTATGACTGGGATCGGTTGTGGATGCCAGCGAACCAGCCGCAGCAGGTCTGGTGCCGCGGACGGCATCCACATCGGACCCGTCATGCGGCCATCCGGCCTCGGGATCGCTGCCGCGTCACCGTGAGGAAGACAAGCACCGATCTCCTTCCAGAAGCGCCGCTGGACCGGGCCACGTTGAGAGGCGGCCTGCGCCACAGCGCTCGACGCGCGGGCATCCCGGTTTCGCCAGGAACCAATAGTTGCATACGACAAGTCAGCCGCTACCCCGGCTGTCGGAGAGTCGTCGACTCCAGACGGCACGGTCCGCTACCGCCCCTCATCTGGTGAACCTCCAGGACGAGATGGGGGGCTCCTGCTCGGGCACGGATCGCCCGAGGTGATGTATGCCGTTGCGCACAGCGGCGGCCGCATCTGAGACGCGCAATCGGGTGCATGGAGGCGTGGGCAGGCTCGGGGTGCGATGGGGGCACAAGCCGAGGGTCACATAGCAAGACACCCTGTCCATCCTGCGGCGATCGTGCAGGTCGGACAGGGTGTCAGTGAGTGGAGCTGAGGGGATTCGAACCCCTGGCCTTCTCATTGCGAAGGCTGCCAAGCGCCGACTCACGAAGTGTCGGCGTGCTCAAGCTACGACTCTTGGGTGCATGCAGTGCGGGGGGCCGCGTCCCGGGGGCACAACGGGGGCACAAAGCCAGTAGTACGCGTGCCGTCGACCGTTGACGCACGAGTTGTAGCACGGGGGACCCCCGAAGGCCCTCTGGCCTGCGTATGCGTCTGTGCCTGAAGATCGGACGGTTCGGCGGGTCAGAGCACCGTACCCCCGCTTGCCGAGCCGAACCTCGATACCACGAGTATGAGGTTGCCGCCTACAACGCCCGTAGCCTGCTCGCCGGCGCGTCCGCGCCCTACCCCGATGGTGACCCATGTCCGGATCCAGCGCCGCCGTGAGCGAACCGGCCAGTGGGTCAATCAGGTGGCGTCAGCCATTGGCCGCGGCGCATGACGCGCCGGAGCTCGAGGCGTTCGTCCACGATCACCACGTCCGCCCAGCGACCGTCCGAAAGCTCGCCCACATCGTTCAGCCCCAGCGCTTTAGCGGGCGTCCGCGAGGCTGCCATGACCGCGTCGTGCAGCTCGAGCCCGATTTCGCGGACACACCATCGGACCTGATCGAGCAGAGTGGAGACACCACCAGCAAGCAAGCCTGTTGCGAGCCTAACCTGGCGCCCGTGTACCGTCACGTCGCGCCCGCCGAGGGTGTAACAGCCCTCAGGAAGCCCAGCCGCGGACATCGCGTCGCTGACGAGTGCGACCTGATCAGCGCCGACAGTGTCGAAGATCATTCGCACCGTTCCGGCATCGAGGTGAACGCCGTCGCCGATGAGCTCGACAACGGCATCACCCCGCCCAGCTGCAGCCATTGCGGCGGCAACCGCCCCAGGAGACCGGTGGTGCATGGGGGCCATGCCATTGAAGAGATGCGTCACGAGGGGCCTGCCCCCGCGCGCCCCTACGTCGGCGATTGCGTCCAGCGCCGAACGTGTCGTGACGAAGTCCGCGTCAGTGTGGCCAACTGCTCCCAGGGCACCCACTGCCCCCAGAGCGCTGGGCAAGGCCCGCGCGCCACGCCGCTCGGGCGCGAAGGTCATGTGCATGAAGGCACCTGGCGCGGCGGCTGCGATCGCCTCGATGAGGTCGAGGTCGACGTCGATGAGGGCGGCCGGGTCTTGAGCCCCACACCGTGCAGTCGAGAGGAAGGGGCCTTCAAGGTGAATTCCCGCGAGGTCCCCACGCTTGATGAGAGGCGCGAGGGAAGCGACACCTCTGATCAGGCGCGACGCGGGGGCTGAGACCAGTGAACCCACGACGGACGTCGAACCGCACCGGTGGTGGTGAGTCACGGCGCGAGCGGCACCCTCCTCATCGCTCCCGAATTCGCCCCCCGCTGCGCCATGACAATGCGCATCGACGAGCCCCGGTAGAAGGGTGCGCCCTTGTACCCACCCTTCCGGCACGGTGAGGCCGCCGCAACCGGTCGGGAGGCTGGTGAGGCGGCCGGCATACACGATTCGGCCGTCCTGGACGACCACAGCACCGTCGTCAACTATACCTGCGGGAGCGACTAGGCGGCCCGTCAGCAACAGGCGCTCGGTTGAGCCAGCGGTCATCGGATCAACTCGCTGCGCCGCCGGTTGGCCTGAAGCCCAAAGGCTCCGCCCTCGGCCGACGACCTTGATTCCTGGCCGCGACGCCGCGAGCCCGACCACGTGCGTGCGGCGGCGGTCCATGCGCGGGTCATGTCGTCTGGGTCATCTTGGACAGACCGCGGGGCGCGTCTGGGTCGTAGTGCCGAGCGACGGCCATTGCGTGGGCGAGCCGCTGCAACGGGATGATCTCCAGCAGCGGGCTGAGCTCCTCGGGGGCCTTGGGCAGGGCGATGAGCGGGTTGGACCCAGCCATGGCGGGGTCGCCCACGACGGTGAGGTCGGCGCCGCGCTCACCAAGGCGCTCGAGAACCGGGGCCATGGCGGCCCCGGCGACGCCGTGCGGCACCACGGCCACGACGGGCCGGTCCTCGTCGACCATCGCCAACGGGCCGTGCAGGAGGTCGGCCCCGGAGAAGGCGTGCGCCGCCAGGTAGGACGTTTCCATCAGCTTGAGCGCGGCTTCGCGGGCTGTCGGGTAGGCGTAGCCGCGACCGGTGACGACGATCTTGTCGACGAACCGAAACCTCGCTGCGACCGCGCCGACGTCCTCACTGGTCACCAGCCCTTCCGCGAGCTCGGACAGGCCAAGCGCATCGGAGCCTTTCCCCCCGCGCCAGGCGTCGAACAGCAGCCAGAGTGAGAGCAGGGTGGCCGTGTAGGTCTTGGTCGCTGCCACGGCCCGCTCAGTCCCGGCACGGATGTCGAGGTGGAGCTGCGCGGCCTGCGCGAGTGGGGAGTTCGGGGCGTTCGTGACCGCGAGGGTGAGCGCACCCGCCTTGGCAGCAGCGCGCGTTGAGTGCAGCAGGTCGGGCGACCCGCCGGACTGGCTGACAGCCACCCACAGGACGTCCTTCAGGTTGGGGGTGGCGCCGTAGGCCGTGGTGGTCGACGGGGAGGCCAGGCCGCACGGCAGGCCGAGACCGATCTCGACGAGGTACTTGAAGTAGAGCGCCGCGTGGTCGCTGGTCCCGCGGGCGGCAATGATGACGAACCGCGGTGCAGCCCTGCGGATCTGGGCCGCCAGGGAGCTCACCGAGGAGGGGCTCTCGAGCAGGATCCGGTCGAACACCGCCGGCTGCTCGGCGATCTCGGCCGCCATGAGGCTCCCGGGGAGGTGTGCTGTGGTGGGGCCAGCGGCGGTGGTCATGGGTGGCGCTCCTCGCCGGCATCTGCGACCGCGGTCGCGAACCAGTCAGTGATGGTCGTGGGGTGGGTGATGGCTGTGCCGACGACGACGGCCCAGGCACCGGCGCTGATCGCAGCGGCTGCCTGGGTGGGTGAGTGGATGCGGCCTTCGGCGACGACGGGCACGTCCAAGGCGGCCGCTAGCCGCGCCACCAGGTCGAGGTCTGGCCCGTTGCCCTTGCTCGTGTATGCCGTGTAGCCGGCGAGCGTGGTGCCGACCAGGTCCGCTCCGCTCGCCGCCGCGGCCATGCCCTCGTCGAAGGTCGAGCAGTCGGCCATGACGAGGACGCCGGTGTCGTCGTGGATGGCCTTGATGGTTTCAGCAAGGGTCCGTCCGTCGGGTCGCGGTCGGCTTGTGCCGTCGATGGCGACGACGTGCGCTCCGGCCTGGGCCACCGCGATCGCGTGGCGGAGGGTCGGGGTGATGAAGACGTCGTCGCCCCCGTCTTTCCAGAGCCCGATGAGCGGGAGGTCGACGGCTGCCCGGATGGCCGCGATGTCGTCGAGGCCCTGGGCTCGGATCCCGACGGCGCCACCGCGGACGGCGGCCTGCGCCACGCGGGACATGGTGTCCGGGGTACGCATCGGCTCGCCCGGATAGGCCTGACAGGAGACGACGAGACCGCCTCGGATGGAGTTGAGCAGATCGGTCATTCCACTGTCTCCCAGGCGATCTCAGCGGCTCCGACCAGCGCAGCATCGGGGCCGAGAGCTGTGGCCTGCACGGGCACGCTGGCCAGAGAGGGCAGGGCCTCCCGACGGACGGCTGCGCGAAGGGCATCCCACCAGACCTCGCCAACGTTGCTGACGCCACCGCCGACGACGACCACGTGCGGGTCGAGGACGTTCACCAGTCCCCCGATGGCCGACCCGACGGCGGCGCCGCCGAAGGCGAGCGTGTCGATGGCCAACCGTTGACCATCGCTTGCCATGGCCGCGATGGCGCGCAGGTCCGACACCGTTGTCCCGAAACGTCGTTCGTACTCCGCCTGCAGGGTCGGGCCAGCAGCGATGGCTTCGAGGTGACCCGCGCCGCCACACGAACAGGCGAGCTTGCCGGCATAGGGGCTGGGCTGGTGGCCGAGGTGGCCGGCGGCACTGTGGGCGCCGGCGAGGGCTGCCCCGTCGATGACGAAGGCTCCACCGACTCCGGTCCCGACACCCACGAACAGGACGGTGCGCGCGCCGCGGGCGACTCCGCGGCGGGCCTCGCCAATGGCGTGGGCATGGACGTCGTTGACCACAGCCGTGGGAAGCCCCGTCGCCGAGGCCAGCGAGCCGCGGAGGTCGGTGCCGGCCCAGCCGCGGAGCACGTCCGTGGCGCCGAGCACGAACCCGGTCGCCGCGTCGAGGACGCCGGCGCTGCCGACTCCGAGGGCGTGGACTGTTGGGGCGGCCGACCCCGCACGCAGGCGCAGAACGAGGTCGGCCGCGGTCTGGAGGATCGCAGTCGCGCCGTCGCCACCGGGGGTGGGCGCCTCAAGGCGGGCCACCACCTCACCGTCACGGGTGACGAGGGCTGCGGCGGTCTTGGTGCCGCCGATGTCGACGGCGGCGACCGTCTCGGTGGCAGGCATCGTCAGAGAAGGCCCGCCCGCTCCAGCTCGACCCGCACGCGGCCGGACTCGGCCTCGTCGAGGGGACGCAGCGGCAGCGACACCGCATTGCTGTCGATGACGCCGAGCAGCTGCAGAGCCGTCTTGAAGGCACCCACCCCACGGGTGGCTCCCGCGGTAGTTGCGGGGTCCGCGGCGCCCACGATGCGGAACAGACGGGTGAGTCGGTCCTGCTCCGTGCGGGCAGCATCCCAGTCGCCCGCGATGCAGGCGTTGTGCAGCCGGACGTACCCGTCGGGGTCGACGTTCGCCAGGCCGGGTACAGCACCCGAGGCGCCGGCGAGCATCATCGCGTCGACGACGACCTCGTGACCGGTGAGGGCGCTGAAGGCGGCGTCAGGTGCGTTGTCCCGCACCGAGAGCAGGAGCTGGCGGAAGGCGACGTCGTCACCGCTGGAGTCCTTGACCCCGGCGATGACACCGCCGGCCACGAGCGTGGTGAGCAGGTCGACAGACAGCTTGGTGTTGACGCAGGCCGGGATGTCGTAGGCGAGCAGCGGCAGGTCCGTGGCGGCGGCAACAGCGCGGAAGTGTCGCTCCGTCTCGTGCGGCCCGACGATGGCGTAGAAGGGTGCCGTCGTGACGAGGGCGTCCGCGCCGAGTCGCAAGGAGGCGTCAGCGCGGTCGATGACGCGCTGGGTTGAGGGTTCGATGCAGCCGGCGATGACGGGGACCTTGCCGGCGGTGGTCTTGATGATCACCTCGAGGGCGCGGTCGCGCTGCTCGTCGGTGAGGAAGACCGTCTCCCCCGAGCTGCCGAGGGCGAAGATGCCGTGGACGCCGGCTTCGAGCTGGGTCTCGACGAGTCGTTCGAGGGACGCGACGTCGATGCCGCCCTCGTCGTTCAGGGGGGTCACGATCGGCGGCACGACGCCGGCGAACCGTGCGGTGGGGCTGGTCACGATGTCTCCTTGACATTGGGTTGGCTGGATCCGGTGTCGGACCCGTCTGGGGTGCTGTTGCGGGTGGCCGCTCGCGCGAGCTGGACCAGATCGGCGTCGCCCGTCCCTGCGGGAACAGGGTGGTAGCAGCGGAACTCGTGAGTGGTCCCGTCCGGGCCATCTCCTCTCTCAACGGCCGGCATCTCGGTTGCACAGATGTCGGTCGCCTTCCAGCACCGGGTGCGGAAGGGGCAGCCGCTGGGCGGACGCGTCGCCGACGGCACCGGGCCGATGAGGGGGATCGGGTCGATCGGGGAGAGCAACCCGGGGGTCGCAGAGAACAACGCGCGCGTGTAGGGGTGTTGCGCCCCTTCGGGAAGCATCGAGGCGGGCGTCTGCTCGACGATCCGGCCGAGGTACATCGTCACGACTCGGTCGCTGACGCGCTTGACGGTCTGGATGTCGTGGGACACGAACACCATGGCCAACCCGAGCCGCTCCTTGAGGTCAAGCATCAGGTTGAGGATCTGGGCTCGCACCGAGACATCCAGGGCGCTGGTCGGCTCGTCGGCGATGATGAGGGCCGGTTCGAGGGCCAGGGCCCGGGCGATCGAGACGCGTTGGCGCTGACCGCCGGACAGCTGGCTGGGCAGCACATCGGCGACCGAGCGCGGGAGCCCCACGAGGTTCATCAGCTCTTCGACCCGTGCCTCGCGGCCCGCCTTGGAGCCGCGCCCGTGGACGTCGAGGGGGTCGCGCAGGATGTCGCGCACGGCCATCCGGCGGTTCAGTGACGTGGAAGGGTCCTGGAAGATCATGCCGACGCCTGCACCGATGTGCTGCCGACGTTCGGCAGTGCTCATCGACCACACGTCGTGACCGGCCACGCTGACGACGCCGCTGGTGGGGGATTGCAGCCCGACGAGGACCTTGGCCAGGGTCGACTTGCCACATCCGGACTCACCGACGATTCCGACGGTCTCGCCGGGGGCGATTGCGAGGTCGGCGCCGGTCAGGGCGTAGACCCGGTCGCGGCTGAACATGCCGCCACCACGGGTCTTGTGCACCACGTGCACGTCCCGCAGCTCCGCGATGGGGGGCGTCCCTGCCGCAGTGGCGTGCGGGCTGCCGGCTGTGGTGGTCATCTGGCTGTCTCCTTCTCGTCGACGCGGACCGCCGGGTGGTGACAGGCGAACCGGTGGTCGCCGACGCCCTCCAGGGACGGTGCGGTGTCACGGCATACCTCGGTCGCCATGGGGCAGCGGTCGGCGAAGCGGCAGCCGGAGGGGAAGTCGGCGGGCGAAGGGACCACACCGCGGATCTGGGTGAGCCGTTCCGCGCCCGTCTCCAGGGACAGGACCGAGCCGAGCAGGCCGCGGGCGTAGTGGTGGGCCGGGGACTCGATGACGGTCGAGGTGACGCCGGTTTCGACGATCTGGCCGCCGTACATCACGACGACACGGTCGGAGACGTCACTGACGAGGGCAAGGTCGTGGCTCACCAGGATGAGGGCGAAGCCCAGCTCGGCACGCAGCCGGAGCAGCAGCTCCATCACCTGGGCCTGCACGGTGACGTCCAGTGCCGTGGTGGGCTCGTCGGCGATGATCAGCTTCGGGTCGCGGGACAGCGCCATCGCGATGACGACGCGCTGCCGCTGACCGCCGGACAGCTCGTGCGGGTATGCCGCGAGCGTGCGTTCGGGATCCAGGCCCACCAACCGCATGAGGTCGGGAGCGGTGCGGGTGCCGCCGCGGCGGATGAGCTGGCCGAGTTGGGCGCCCACCTTGAGCGAGGGGTTGAGCGCCGAGAGCGCGTCCTGGTACACCATGGCGATCTCGCGGCCCATGAGTCCGCGGCGCTGTTTGGAGCTGAGGGTGGTCAGATCGGTTCCGTCGTAACGGATTTCGCCCCGAAGGCGCGCCCCGGAGGGTTCCAGCCCCATGATTGCCAGTGAGGTCAGGGACTTGCCCGACCCGGATTCCCCGACCAGGCCAAGGACCTCGCCGGGCCGGACCTCGAAGCTGATGTCGTCGACGATATCGACGCCGTTGTGCCGGTCCTCGAACCCGATGGACAGACCGTGGACTTCGAGCACCGGGTCCCCGGTGGGCAGCGGCCGCGCCCGCTCGCGCAGCCGCTGGGCTGCCTCGGCAAGGCCAGGCAGGTCGATGACCTGGCCGCGGGTCGGTGCGACCAGGTCGAGGGGGTCGGCGTCCAGCGACCGCTGGCCGGGCTCGGCCACGACCGCCGTGTCGGTGGCCGCGTCGGAGGTGACGCCACCGGCGATGGCTACACGGCGCGCCGCCGGGGTTGCCCACGCGTCGGAGATTCCCTCGGACAGCACGTTGAGGGCGAGCACGGTCAACAGGATGAGCAGGCCGGGGAAGAAGGTGGCCCACCACCCGCCGATCTGCACCATCTCCTTGCCGAAGGCGATGACCGAGCCCCATGACGAGGCAGCCTCCTGCGGCGCGAGCCCGCCACCGATGAAGGACAGGGACGCTTCGAAGACGATCGCGTCGGCGACCATGACGGTGACGAAGACCAGGATCGGCGCCGCGCAGTTGCGCAGGATGTGCTTCAGCAGGATGTGGGGACGCCGGGCGCCGATGATCCGCTCGGCGGCGACGTAGTCCTCGCGGTACTGGCTGAGCACGTTGGCCCGGACGATGCGGGCGATCGAGGGTGTGAAGACGAAGCTGATGGCCAGCACGAGCACGAGCAGGCTGTTCTTGCCGAACGAGATGATGAGCAGGGCGGACAGGACGATGGCGGGGAAGGCCATCACGACGTCCAGGCAGCGCATCAGGACCTCGTCGACGGCATTGCGGCTGGTGCCTGCGATGGCACCGAGGACCGCTCCCGCCAGCAGCGCGATGGCCGCTGCGCCGAAGCCCACGATGAGGGAGCGGCGGGTGCCGGCCACGAGGCGGGAGTACACGTCCCTGCCGAGGCGGTCCAGGCCGAACCAGTAGTCACCGTTGGGGCCGGTGAGGGCTGGGCCGAGGCCCGACTGGGTTGGGTCGTGACGCAGCAGGAGCGGGGCCAATACCCCGACCAGCACCACGAGGGTGAGGAAGCCGAGGGCGACCTTTGATGCGATGCCCAGGCGGGAGAACCCGACCCCAGGTCGGGACAGCTGGGCGGTGAGTGCGCGGCGCATCAGTGACCTCCCCGCAGGCGGGGGTTGGCGAACAGGTAGAGGATGTCGACGACCAGGTTGATGACGACGAAGCCGAGGGCGATGGTCAGCACCGTGCCCTGGGCGAGGGCGGTGTCGTTCTGCTGCACCGCGCTCATGATCTGGGTGCCCATGCCGGGCAGGGAGAAGATGGCTTCGATAATGACGGTGCCTCCGATGAGGTAGCCGATCCGCAGCCCGAGGACCGTCAACGGGTTGACCAGTGCATTGCGAAGCACGTTGCGCCCGATGACGACGTGCGGCGGCAGGCCGGCCCCGATCGCCGTGCGAACGTAGTCCTTGTCGAGCTCCTCGACCATCGAGGTGCGCACGATGCGGGCCAGGGAACAGCCGACGGGGATGGCCAGCGCGAGAGCGGGAAGGGTCATCGACCGCAGCCACTGACCGGGCGAGTCAGCGGGGTTGACGTAGCCACCCGTGGGGAACAGGTTCCGGCGGACCGCGAACTCCTGGATGAAGAGCAGGGCAAGCCAGAACGACGGCATCGCGATACCGGCCATCGACAGGAACCGCATCAGGTGGTCGGGCCAGCGGTCCCGGTAGAGGGCGGCGGTGATGCCGAGCAGGAGGGCGATGACCAGGGCACCGAGGACGCCGATGACGGTCAGCTGGATCGTGAGCGGCAACGCGGTAGCGATCTTGCTCGACACCGGTTCGCTGGGCGGGAAGGTCATCCCGAGGTCACCGTGGACGAGGTCCACGAGGAAGTGCAGGTAGCGCAACGGGAGCGGGTCGTCGAGGCCGTTCGCGGCCTTGAAGGCTGCGATCTGGGCTGCCGAGGCCTGGTCCCCCAGGACCGACAGGGCGGGGTCGACCGGGGAGAACTGCATGACGATGAAGACGAAGAGGGTGATCCCCAGCACGAGTGGGATGAGCGTCAACAGTCGTCGAGCGATCATGCTCAGCACGGTCAGCATGGCTACCTTTCCTCGTTCTGGTTGTTCTGGTTGTTTCGATCAGTAGCTCGGGCTGGTTGTCCGATCGTCCTGCTCCAGCTCGTAGCCCAGTCGTCCTGCCCGGCCGGACCGGCCGGGCAGGACGCTTGCGTAGGCCCGGGTCACGCGGGCCCTGGTTGTCAGCCCTTGCGGGTGCCGTTCAGGAAGTACAGCCCGGTGGTGGGGGCCGGCTGGAAGCCGTCGAGCTTGGTGGGGTCGTAGGCCGTCACGATCTTCGTGTGCAGGATCGGGTAGAGCGGGACCTCGTCGGCGACCAGGTCAATGGCCTGCTTCCACAGGGTTTTGCGCTCGGCCTCGTCGGAGGACTTGGCGGCCTTGTCGAGCAGGGTGGCCATCCTCGTGCGGTCGGCGTCGTCCCAGCGGTAGCGCTGGCCTGGCCAGGTCTGCCCGTAGTAGAACCAGCGCAGGAGCAGGTCCGGGTCGGGCCCGAAGACACTGGGGTCACCGGACGCCGCCAGGACGCGGAAGGTGTCCTTGGGGACGACGTCGCCGTAGATGGCAGCTGACGGCTGGGTGTTGAGGGTGACGTTGACCCCGATCGCCTTCCACGACTCGACGAGCAGTGGTGCGACGTCCTTGACGATGTTGTTGTCGGTGGTGTCGAGGGTGAAGGACAGGTTGGTCACGCCGGCTTCCTTGAGCAGGGCCTTGGCCTTGTCAGGGTTGTAGTCGTAGACCGTGGCGGCCTTCTGGTAGTTCGGGTTTCCCTCGTCGAGGTAGCTCGTCGCGGCGGTGCCGTAGCCGTTGAGCGCCGTCTTGATGACGGTGTCCTTGTTGATGGCGTAGTGCAGGGCCTGACGGACGCGCTTGTCGTCGAACGGCTTGGCCTTGGTGTTGAACATGAGGAAGACCTGGTTGAAGGCCTGCTTCTCCTCGACGGTGTACTTGCCCTTGAGCGAGTCGACGTTGAGGTAGGGCACCGACTCGATGGCCTGGACCCGGCCGCCTTGCAGGTCGGCCACCCGGGCAGACGCCTCGGTCGTGGTGTTCCAGGTCATGGTGTCGACGCCGGCCGGCTTGGGACCGTTGTAGTTGGTGTTCTTGGAGAACTTCAGGCCTGACTCCTTGGACGAGCTGTCCAGCTTGTAGGGACCTGAACCGATCGGAGCGGTGTCGAACGCCTTGGACGCAGTAGCGTCGGCCGTCTTGGCCTTAGGGACGATCTTGATGACCGCGATGCGCTGGGGGAACAGCGCGAACGGGTACTTCAGCTTGAACTCCACCGTGGTGGCGTCCTTGGCGGTCACCGAGTCGATGAAGGAGATGAAGCCCTGCATCAGCGGCGGCGCCGCCGGGTCTTCGGGCTTGAGCACGCGGGTGAAGGAGTGCGCGACGTCGTCGGCCGTGACCGGCGTGCCGTCGGAGAACTTGGCTCCGTCGCGTAGCTGGGCGGTCCAGGTGAGGCCGTCGGCGCTGGCCGTGGGCTGCGCCTTCGCCAGCGCGAGGTAGGGCTCGCGGGTGCTGGGGTCGAGGTCGACCAGGCCCTCGAAGATGTGGGCGTTGGCAGCCGTGGCCACCGCGCTCGAGGCGTTGGCCGGGTCGAAGCCGCTCGACAGGGTGAAGGCCAGCGTCGCTTCGATCGAGTTCTTCTTCGACCCGCCGACGGCGTTGGTCGAGGAGGGGCCGCCGCTGCAGGCAGCGAGGCCGAGGGCGAGCACTGCCGTGGCGGCCAGGACCCGGGTGGTATGCCCTGTCAGGGAGATCAGGCGGCGACCGCCGGACTTGGACGTGGACGTTTCAGTGGTGCTCAATGTCTGTGCCTCCATGGCATTCCATGCGCTAGCCGTGACCGCTGCAGCGCTGCGGGGGTCAATCTCCAACAATTTTTACCGGACCTCTGACGTCTGATGTCTGATTACCGATAGGGTGAGAGTGACAGACACACGACGGAAGGGCAAGGGCATGGCGAAAACTGATACCCCGCAGCTGCGCATTGCTGTGCGATCCGGCCCGCGACGCCAGGAGGTGGTGGCGGGCATCAAGGAGTACATCCTGCGCAACCAGCTCAAGCCGGGCGACCTCCTACCCACTGAGGCCGAGCTGTGCGACGCCGTCGGCGCCAGCCGCAGCAGCGTCCGCGAGGCCGTCAAGACGCTCAGCGCCCTCGACATCGTCGAGGTGCGGCATGGGCACGGGACCTATGTCGGGGGGATGTCGCTGGCCGCGCTGGTCGAGAGCCTCGCCTTCCGCGGGCTGCTCAGCGGCGAGGCAGATCACCACGTCCTCGAACAGGTCGTCGAGGTCCGGCAGACTCTCGAGCAGGGGCTTGCAGCGCAGATCACGGCGGGTCTCGACGCAGACCAGCTTGAGGCGCTGCGTGCCTTGACCACGGGGATGACTGACGCGGCTGCCCGCGGCGACGACTTCCTCGAGCTGGACCGCGAGTTCCACCTGACGCTGATGCAGCCGCTCGCCAACGACCTCATCGAGCAGCTCACCGGCGCGTTCTGGGAGGTCCAGGCGATCGTCGCGCCCTCGCTGGGGCAGAGCCCCCCGGACCTCAAGGAGACCGCCCGTCTCCACGTCGCCATCGTCGACGCCGCCGAGACCCGCGACACCGCGACCCTCCAGGCGGCCGTGGCAGCCCACTACGCGCCGGTCCGAGGGCTCATCCAGGCCGCCAAGGCCGCGCGGGCGTCCTGAGCCAGCGAGACTGACGGACCACCCGGCATACCAACTGCCTGATCGGCAAGGAGACGATGTGCCCCTTTTCGACCTGTCCCGCGGCGAGCTCGAGCGGTACCTCCCCGAGCGCCGTGAGCCCGCCGACTTCGGCGACTTCTGGCGGCGCACGTTGGCGGAGGCCAGGAGTGTTGACCGCGCTGTGGAGACGCTGCCGTATGCCGCGCACCTGCCGCTTGTGGACGCCCTGGACGTGTCGTTCGCCGGGTTCGGTGGCCAGCGGGTGCACGGCTGGTGGGTCAGGCCTGCCGGCGTGGCGCCGGTGGGTGGGTGGCCCGTGGTGGTCCAGTTCCTGGGGTACGGCGACGGTCGCGGCACCCCGCTGGACTGGCTGGTCTGGCCTGCCGCCGGCTTCGCCGTCCTCGTCATGGACACCCGCGGCCAGGGCGCCCGGGCACGCCGCGCCGGGAGCACCGGCGACGACGGCGGGTCCGCGTCACCACATGTGGAAGGCTTTCTCACCAAAGGGATCTCGAGCCCAGACGACTACTACTACCGCCGCGTCTTCACCGACTCGGTCCTCGCCGTCGACGTAGCCCGGTCGCTGCCGGGTGCCGACCGCGAGCGCGTCGCGGTGCAGGGCACCAGCCAGGGTGGCGCCATCGCCCTCGCGGCAGCCGCCCTCGCCGACGGTGTCGCCGCCGCCCTCGTCAACGTCCCGTTCCTCTGCCACGTCGAGCGGGCCATCGAGATCACCGAGTCCCGCCCGTACGCCGAGCTCCTGGAGTTCGCCCGCACCCGCAAAACCGAGGTCAGCCGAGCCTTCGAGACCCTGGCGTACTTCGACGGCATGACCCTGGCCGCCCACGGCACCGCTCCCGCGCTCTTCTCCGTCGCGCTGATGGACGACATCTGCCCACCGTCGACGGTCTACGCGGCCTACAACCACTACGCCGGACCCAAGGAAATCGAGGTCTACACCTACAACAAGCACGAGGGCGGCGGCGAGCACCACGACCTGCGCCAGATCCAATGGCTGCAGGAGCAGTTCGCCGTGGTGGGCAACGAGTAGCTGGTCGGGCGCAATTGCGACCAACGTGGACAGGTCAGATCCCAATGCCACTCAGTGCCCCCTGGTCGGAGGGCTTTGGGCCACAACATCGAACCGCGGCCGGACTGAGACGCGCAATCGGGTGCATGGAGTGCATGCGTGAGCTCGGGGTGCGATGGGGGCACAAGCCGAATGGTCACATAGCAAGACACCCTGTCCAGCCTGCGACGTTTCCGCAGGTCAGACAGGGTGTCATTGCGTGGAGCTGAGGGGATTCGAACCCCTGGCCTTCTCATTGCGAACGAGACGCGCTACCAACTGCGCCACAGCCCCTTGATGCGGACGAAACAATAACACCAGCACCGGGCCCGACGGAAAACGGTGCCAGCCGCTTCCTTGGAGGCTCAGGTCAGGCTGGCCCGCATCACGGTGTGGCCGTCGTCGACCTGGCGGATCTCGACGGAGGCGATCTGCGCCACGGGCAGGGCCGAGACCCCGACCGGGTGCATGATCCGGTCCGGGCGGGCGGTCCAGTCGCGCAGCCGGGTGGCCCGGCCGGCGCGGTCGACGACCCAGATGGCGTAGTCGATCCGGTAGTCGCCGCCCGCTCCCGAGCCGCCCGCCCCCGAGCCCGCACCCGGGCCGCCCGAGCCGCCCGTCCCGGTCCCGCCGGCGGGTCGGGTCGTGGTCGACGCGGACGGCCACGTCGGGGGCGCACCCGTCTGTCGGGCGTACTGGCACTCCACCCGCAGCTCGGTCCCGTTCGCGATCGGCACCACGTCGACGACGGCGGTCATCAGCGACGGCTCGACCGCCGTGAACGCCAACCGCCCGGGAGCGACCGAGCCGTTGCCACCGGTCCCGCCGGCCGTCGCGGTGGTCCCCGAGATCGGTGACCCGTCGCGCCCGGCTGACGACGCGGCATACCCACCGACGCCTCCGATGAGGAGCGCGGCGGCGGCCGCGGCCAGCGGTGCCAGCCAGTGGCTGCGTCGCTGCGGGGAAGCGACGGGCGCCCCGGGCAGCACGGGCATCAGCGAGGCTGGTGGCTGCAGGTCGGCGCCCCCGTCGAGATCCATCGCGAGCACCTCCCCCGGCGGGAGCTGGGCGAGCAGGCCCGGCATGCCGGCCAGCTCGGCGACGGCAGCCCGGCAGGCGGCGCAGCCGGCGAGGTGGGACTCGTACTCGCGCCGCTCGGCGACCGGCAGGGCCCCGAGCACGTAGGCGGCGTCCCAGTCGGCGTAGTCGTCGATGGTGCTCACGGGCTGGTCACCCCCTTCTCCTGCAGGACGAGGCGCAGGCTGCGCAGCCCGTAGTGGAGCCGCGACTTCACGGTCCCCTCGGGCACCCTCAGCTCCGCGGCGATCTCGGCCACCGTTCTCCCTTCGTAGTAGGCAGCGGCAATGACCTGCCGGTGCTCACGTGACACCGATGCCAGCGCGTCGGCGATCAGCCACCGGTCCAGGACCTCGCCCGACCGGTCACCGACCCCCGCCTCGACGAAGTCGATGCCGGCCACCTCGTGCCGCGACGCGGCGCTGCGCCAGCGGTCGACGACGAGGTTGCGCACGACGGTGAACAGCCAGGCTCGAGCCTGGGGCTCGGAGCGGGTGCCCAGCGCCGGATCACGCCAGGCGCGCAGCAGCGACTCCTGCACGATGTCCTCGGCGACCTGCGGGTCGCGGGTCAGCCGCAGCGCGAACCGCCACAGCTCCGCGGCATGGCGGTCGTGCAGGCCCTGGAGGGCCGCTTCCCGCTGGCTCGTCGCCACACCCACTCCTTCGACCTCGGCCGTCGACACGTCGGCCCTCGACACGACCGCCGTCAACACGACCACCCTCGACACGACCGATCCTCCCCGGTCGGGGAAGTCTCCGTAAAGGACGAGACACGACACCCCGGGGTTCAGCGCGACGCGAGATGGCAGGTGAACCCCAGCGAGCTCGGCTACGTTCCTGCGACATGGAGATCAACGGGCTTCCCGCGCACGTCCTGCTGGTGCACCTCGTCGTCGTGCTGCTTCCGCTGACCGCCGTGGCCGCCATCGTCGTGAGCGCGTGGCCGGCCGCCCAGCGCAAGCTGACCTTCCTCGTCCCCCTGGGAGCCGTGGTCGGCGCGCTCGCCGTGCCGGTGACCACCCGCGCCGGGCACGACCTCGCCACCAGGCTCGGCAACCCGCCGTTCATCGACAAGCACGTGGGCTTTGGCGGCATGGTGCTGCCCTGGGCCGCCGCGCTGGCCGTGACCACCGTCGCCCAGTGGCTCTACCTGCGCCGCGACGCGGCGACCACCGGCCTGCGACTGGTGCTCTCGGTGCTCGTGGTCGTGAGCGCGATCGGCACCGCCACCATCGTCGCGCTCACCGGCGACTCGGGCGCCCGAGCCGTCTGGGGCAACCGCTAGGACGCCGTCGGCAGGGTGAGGATCTCGGCGCCGTCGTCCGTGATGGCGATGGTGTGCTCGCTGTGCGCCGTGCGGCAGCCGGTCGCGCTCCGCAGGGTCCACCCGTCGTCGTCGGTGACGAGCTGGTCGGTGTCGGCCATGATCCACGGCTCGAGGGCGAGCAGCAGCCCGGGCTGCAGCACGAAGCCCCGGCCGGGGCGTCCGGCGTTCGACACGTGCGGGTCCTGGTGCATGGTCGACCCGATCCCGTGACCGCCGAACTGGGTGTTGACCCGGTAGCCCGCCTGGGTGAGGACCGTGCCGATGGCGTGTGACAGGTCGCCGATGCGGGCGCCGGGCCGGGCGGCCGCGATCCCGGCGGCCAGCGCGCGTCGGGTGGTCTCGATCAGGGCGAGGCTCTCGGGCTGGCTCGACTCCCCCACGACGAAGCTGATCGCCGAGTCGGCGGCCACCCCGTCCTTCAGGACGGCGAGGTCGAGGGTCAGCAGGTCGCCGTCGGCCAGCGCGTAGTCGTGGGGCAGGCCGTGCAGCACCGCGTCGTTGACCGACGTGCAGATGTAGTGACCGAACGGCCCGCGGCCGAACGACGGCTCGTAGTCGACGTAGCAGGACTGCGCCCCGGCCGCGCCGATCAGGTCCTTGGTCCAGCGGTCGATGTCGAGGAGGTTGGTGCCGACCGCGGCCCGGCTCTTCACCGTCTGCAGGATGTCGGCGACCAGTGAGCCGGTCTCCCTGGCCCGCGCCAGCTCGGCGGAGCTCAGGATCTCGATCATGCCGTCAGGCGCCGGCGACGCGTCGCTCAGGAGCCTCGTCGTATGCCGCGTACTCGGTGTCGGCGTCGCCGACCAGGTCCGCGGAGGTCGGGGCGGGACGGGTGACCCGCGCCTTCATCGTGTAGGTCGGGCGGGGCACCGGCACCGGGTCCCAGGTCAGCGGGATGTCGTCGTCGTCCACGAGCGGGCGGGCCGGGACGGCGGGGGCGGCGGCCGGCGCGGCAGCAGGGGAAACCGGCTGACGGAGGCTGGTCTCGACGGCCTGCACGTCGTAGAGCTCGCCCCGCACGGGGACCGGCGCCGAGGTGGGCACCTCGTCGGCGAGCTCCGCCTCGGCAGCGGCGGGAGCGGACGGCACGATCGTCTCCGCAGACTCGGCAGGCACGGCGTGGGTGTCGGTCTCGACGGGACGTCGCCCAGCAGCGGCCACCTCGCGCTCGGCGACCGGACGCGGCTGGCTGGCCCGTCGGCTTGCCTGGCGGGCCGCGAGGCGGGCGCGGCGCTGGGCCTGGGCGTCGGCGCGCGACCAGGAGAGGGCACCGCCCACGGCCACGACGGGGACGGCGACGACGGAGACCGGCACGAGCGAGAGGGCGACGAGCGCGCCCACCACGACGACGGTGGCCAGGGCGCCCAGCATGATCACGGCCCGGGTCTGCCGGGCCCTGGCGTGCACCCGGGGTGCGGTCGCCTCGTCCTCGACGAGTGGCGCGGTCGGCGCGCTGGCCGGCACGGCCGGCGACGTCTCGGCGCGCTTGACGAGCACCTGCGGTCGCGCGACGCGAGCCGGGGTCACGGCATACGAACGGGGCTGGGGCGTCGAGAGGTTCGACGCCGGCAGCGGGCTGCGGCGCTCGAGGACGCGCATCGACTCGGAGAACTGGTCGACCGAGCGCGCGGTGGCGAGGTGCTCGCGGCGCCGGACCCAGTACTGCACGAAATAGGCAGCCCAGACCGCGATGATGACGAGGAAGACGAGACTGCTGGGCTGCACGGATACGACGTTAGGTGTCGTGGGTCGGTGCGCCGGGGACGTGGGGCGGTGTGTCGCCAATGTGGCTGGTGTGATTGGTGTGCATTCGCTCGAGCAGCGATCTGCCCCCGAGGTCCTCGGTCGTCAGCGCGAACGTCCGGTGGTCGCGCCAGGCGCCGTCGATGTGCAGGTATGCCGCCCGCACCCCTTCGTCGCGGAAGCCCAGCTTGCGCACCACGGCGAGGCTGTTGGTGTTCTCCGGACGGATGTTGACCTCGATCCGGTGCAGCCCCATCGACCCGAGCGCGTGGTCGCCCGCGAGCGCCAGGGCGGTGGGTGCGATGCCACGCCCCGCGACCGCCTCGTCGACCCAGTAGCCGGCCGCCACGGACAGCAGCGACCCGTAGGAGATGCCGAAGAGCACCATCTGCCCGACGATCCGGCCGTCCAGCCGGATGACGAAGGGCCGCATCCGCCCCGCCTTGGCCTCGGCCCGGTAGTGCCGGACGAGGGCGGGGAAGGAGACGTAGGTCGCCTCACGCTCCGGTGACGTCGCGTCCCACGGGCCCAGCCAGTGCCGGTTGCGGCTGCGGACCTCGACCCACTCCGCCCGGTCGCGCCGACGCAGCGGGTCGAGCACCAGCTGCTCCCCGCCCGGGGTCTCGCCCCGGAGCACGACGGGCCAGGTGGCCATCAGTGGTCGCCGCCGCGAATCTGCGAGAGCGCGTGGGGCAGGACCGCCTCCAGCACCCCCAGCCCGTCACGGACGCCGCCGGTCGACCCGGGCAGGTTGACCACGAGGGTCGCGCCGGCGATCCCGACCAGCCCGCGGGAGAGGGCGGCGGTCGGCACACCGGCCGCGAGCCCGGCGCCGCGGATCGCCTCGGCCAGCCCGGGGACCTCGCGGTCGAGCACCGCGCGAGTCGCCTCGGGGGTGCGGTCTGTGGGTGAGAGGCCGGTGCCCCCGGTCGTCACGACCAGGTCGGGGACCGTGGCCAGAGCCGCCTCGAGCGCTTCGCCCACCTCGGGGCCGTCGGGCACGACCAGCGGGTCGCCCACCTCGAACCCCCACTGCCGCAGGGTGTCGACGATCAGAGGCCCGCCGCGGTCGGGGTAGACGCCCCCAGCCGCACGCGTCGAGCAGGTGATGACGACCGCCCGGCTCACGGCTGCTCCACCCAGTCGCCCGAGCGACCGCCCGACTTGGCCGTCACCCGGACGTCGGTGATGCGGGCGTGCTTGTCGACCGCCTTGACCATGTCGATGAGCGCGAGCGCCGCGACCGACACCGCCGTCAGGGCCTCCATCTCGATGCCGGTGCGGTCGGCGGTCCGCACCGTCGCCACGATGTCGACGCCGTCGTCGGCGACGACCAGGTCGACCGCGACCGCGTGCACGGCCACCGGATGGGCCAGCGGGATCAGCTCCGGGGTCCGCTTGACCGCCTGGATCCCGGCGATGCGGGCGACCGCGAGCGCATCCCCCTTGGGGACGGTGCCATCGCGCAGGGCAGCAACCGCAGCGGTCGAGAGCAGCACCCGCCCCGCGGCGGAGGCCTGCCGGGCGGTGACCGCCTTGGCCGATACGTCGACCATGTGGGCGGTGCCGTCGGCGCGCACGTGGGTGAGGCCCGGCCCGCGCTCGGCGGCGACGGTCACAGGCGGTTCCGAGGTCACTGGCGGTTCGGGGGTCACGTGCTGCTCAGGGGTCACGTGCTGTTCAGGGGTCACGTGCTGTTGAGGGGTCACTGGCCCTCCCTCCCGAGCAGCGGCAGGCACAGCAGCTCGTCGCCGGCGGCCACCTCGGAGACGTCGGCGGGGATGACCGCCAACGCGTCGGCGGCCGCGAGGGCGCCCAGCATGTGCGAGCCCTGGCCACCGGCGAGCCGGGCGCGGTCGTCGTCGAGCACCACCCGCACGAACTCCATCTTCCCCGGCACCGACCTGAACGGCTCGGCGGCGACGGCGGGGACGTAGCCGGGCGGGTAGGACGGCTCCGGCCGGCCGGCCATCGCCCGCAGGGCCGGCGCGACGAAGACGTGGAACGAGACGAGGGCGCTGACCGGGTTGCCGGGGAGGGTGAACACCGGCACCTTGTCCTCGCCGAGCACGCCGAAGCCCTGGGGCATCCCCGGTCGCATGGCGACCTTGTCGAACTGCACCGTCCCGACCCGGGACAGCACCTCCTTGACCGTGTCGAAGGCACCCATCGACACCCCGCCGGTCGTGATGATCACGTCGGCACGGACGAGCTGGCCCTCGAGGGTGTCCAGCAGCGTGCGGGCGTCGTCCGGCACACCACCCACCCTGAACGGGGTGGCGCCGACGGCCGTCACGGCGGCCGTCAGCATCACCGAGTTGGAGTCGACGATCTGGCCGAAGCCCGGGGTCCGGCCGACCTCGACGAGCTCGTCGCCGGTCGAGACCACGACCACCCGCGGCCGGGGGACGACCCGCACCCGCGAGATGCCGGCCGCCGCGAGCAGCGCGATCTGACCGGGGCCGAGCAGCGTGCCGCGTCGCAGCACGACGTTGCCGGCCTCGACGTCCTCGCCGACCTCGCGGACGTGCGCCCCGACGCCACGGCTCTCGCGGATCTCGACCTTCACGACACCGCCGTCGGTCGCCTCGACAGGGACGACGGCGTCGGCCCCGTGGGGCATCGGTGCCCCGGTCATGATCCGCATCGTCTGGCCGGTCGCGAGCGAGAGCGCCTTGGTGTTGCCAGCCGCGATGTCGTTGACCACCGGGAGCACCACGGGCGAGTCGGGGCTGGCCGTCGTCACGTCGGCGGCGTGCACGGCATACCCGTCCATGGCGGAGTTGGTGAAGCCGGGCAGCGAGCCACGCGCCTGCACGTCGACCGCCAGGACACAACCCTGGGCGTCGAGGACGCCGAGGTCGAAGGGCGGGATCACCTTGACCGTCGCGAGGATCCGCTCGAGGTGCTGCTCGACGCTGATCACGGGGTCGCCATCTCCTCTGCCGTCAGAGTCGCACCGTCAGGGATGCTCAGCGGCTCGCTCGTGTCGACCAGGACGTCGCCGACGCAGCGGATGCCGGCTCCGAAGGTCACGTCGCCGCGCACCACCAGCGACGTGCACTCGACGAGCGAGGGCGCCTCCTGCGGGAACCGCGCGTCGAAGTCGTCGATCAGCGTGTAGTGCTCGTCGAGGTCGACGCGGGGGTCACGCCGGTCGGTCTGCGCGACGACCTCGTGACCGTCTCCGAAACCGTAGAGGTCGGAGCGCAGCAGCAGCAGCTCGTTCGTGGTCTTGACCGGCCGGAACCGGCGCCGCGGCACGTGCAGCGCCCGCGACCCGTCGAACACCTCGATCGCCGTGCCCATGGCCGACTCGACCTGGATCACGGGAGTCGAGTCCGGGCGGCTGGGGTCGACGGTCTTGTGGTTGACGATGATCGGCAGCCCGAGGACGCCGTCGCGGGCCTCGAGGTGCTCCTGCAACGCGTCGAGGTCGACCCACAGGTTGTTGGCGTGGAAGAGCGAGTGCCGGTCGGTGTCCTCGAAGTACTGCTCGTCCTCGGGCGCCACCATGGCCCGCTCGCGCAGGACCACCCGGCCGTCCCTGCGGCGGACCGCCAGGTGGCCGCCCTTGCGGTCGTTGACCGTGCGCTCGCAGACCTCGGACACGTAGGTGATCGACTCGCGGGCCATCCAGGCCGGGATCGCCGGGTCGCAGGTGGCGCCGAGGTTGTCGGAGTTGGAGAGGAACGCGTAGCGGAACCCCTTGTCGCGCAACGCCTGCAGCACGCCGCTGGCCGCGAGCGCGACGTAGACGTCACCGTGGCCGGGAGGGCACCACTCGAGGTCGGGGTCATCCGGCCACGACACCGGCGTGAGGTCGTCGGCGCGCAGCTTGGGCTCGGCGTTCTGGAGGAAGTCGAGCGGCAGCCCGTCGACCTCGAGGTCGGCATAGCCGGCCAGCACCTCCAGCGACTGGTCGCGGGTGCGGAACGAGTTCATCAGCACCAGTGGCACGGACACCCCGTGGCGCTCCCGCAGCGCCAGCACCTGCCGGGCCACGACGTCGAGGAAGGTCAGCCCGTCGCGGACCTCCAGCACCGACTTCGGACCCGAGAGGCCCATGCTGGTGCCGAGGCCGCCGTTGAGCTTCACGACCGCGGTGTGGGCCAGCGCCCGGGCCTGCTCCTCGGCATCGCTGCGGAGGTCCTCGAGCCGGGGCACGTCGGTCAGCGGTTCGATGTCGGACTCCGGGATGAGCCCGGTGTTGCCCGCCTCGAGCTGGGCGTACGCGTCCTCGAAGACGTGCACCGCGAGGGGGTCCACCCCCCGCTCCGTCATCCGCTCGACCGCCTGCGCCAGCCCGTCCTTGCTCATGTGCGGCAGCCTAGTGGGACGATCTGGGCATGCCCGCGACCGACAAGACCGCCGTGCGACAGCGACTGCGCGAGCTGCGGCGCGAGCGGGTCCCCGGGCGCGACCGCGACAGGGACGGCGCCGAGCTCGAGCTCGCCGCCCTCGAGGTGGCGTATGCCGCGGGGCTGGCCCCCGGCGACTGGGTCGCCGCCTACGAGGCGACCCCCCTGGAACCACCCACCGAGGCGCTGGTGGCAGCGTTCGTGGCCCGCGGCATACGGGTCATGGTGCCGGTGACGCTCGAGGACTGGGACCTGGACTGGCGTGAGGTCCGCGCGGCCGGGGATGCGCCCGGCGAGCTGCGAGGCGAGCTGCTCGGGGAGGGTCGAGGCGAGCTGCTCGGGGTGGCGGCGGTCGCCCAGGCCAAGGTGGTCTTCGTGCCGGCGCACGGGGTGGACCGCTCCGGCACGCGGATCGGCCGTGGCAAGGGCTGCTACGACCGGGCGCTCCCCCGCACCGACGCCGTCGTCGTCGCCGTGGTCCACCCGTGGGAGGTGCTCGACGAGGAGCTGCCGCACGAGGACCACGACCGCGCGGTGGACGCGGCGATCGCTGCTGACCTGGGTGTCATCGATCTGGGCCGACCGCAGACTCCGTGACCGGCGCCGTGAGGCGGGCGCGGCCGGTCCAGCGCTAGTTCGGAGGATCCGCCGGGTCCTGGTCGGGGGGATCTTCCGAACGAACGGCGCTGCTCCGACGAGCGGGTCAGCCGGTCGAGCCGCCGGGCACGAGGGTGAGCTCGTCGCCGCCAGCGTCGCGGACCGCCTTCTCGGTGAACGGCCAGTCGTAGAGCTCGTTGTTCACCCAGGCGTCGGTCTGGTCGACGTAGTGCTCGTTGTAGGCGTGACCGCTGTTGCCGGTCTGGTTGACCCACCGCGACCTGTCGAGGTTCGAGAGGTCGACCACCATCCGCATGGACGGCGCCCAGTCGACGTCGAAGGCCTTGTCGGAGTCCTCGTCGTCGAGCCCGACGCTCGCGTCCCAGCCGTTGGCGTTCACGATCGCCGAGCCGCCGGGCATGTTGATCGGCCCGCGGTTGAAGAGCTTGGCCACGATGCCGGGCACGTCGTTTCCGCCCAGCACCTGGTGGGTCAGGGTGAGCTGGTGCAGCTGTCCCCACTGCCAGTCGGAGGCGTCCTTGCCGAGCTCCTTGGTCAGCTGGAGCCGCGCGGCCACGAGGGCCTTGCGGAGGATCTCCGACTGGCCCTCGGCCACGCCCGGGGTGCGCTTGTCGTCCCACCACGGGGATCCCTGCTTGCTGAGCAGCACCGTCATGGCCCGCATCCACTGGTCGCCACCGTCGGCGCGCAGGTCCTTGGGGAGCTCGTCGTTGAAGGTCAGGTTGAGCAGGTTGGCCCACACCGCGTTGTAGTAGGCGGCCGCTGCGCCGGACTCGCTGGCACCGACCGGGTTGGTGTAGTCCCAGCCACGCAGCAGGTCCTGCGCCTGCTTGGTGAAGTCGTCGTTGCCGAGGTCGACCTTGAGCAGCGCCTTGACCAGGGTGGGGGCGAACTGGCTGCGGGTGTCGCCCTGGATCTGCGACATCATCGCCGGCGTGATCTTGGTGTCGCGCTCGACCAGCGACCTGATCCGCTGGCTGCGGTAGCCGTAGTCCCACTCGGTGGTGAGGAACGGCGTCCCGCTCTCGGTCACGGCCTGGTTGGCCGCGACGATGAAGCCCTCGGGCGGGTTGTAGGTGTGCGGCATCTGGTCGAACGGCACGTACCCCTTCCAGTCCCAGGAGGAGACCCAGCCCGGGCGGATCCAGAAGCCGGGGGCGGCCTCCATGTACCGGCTGCGGATCGGGATGCGCCCCGGCGCCTGGTAGCCGATGTTGCCGGCCGTGTCGGCGTAGAGCAGGTTCTGCGACGGCACCGCGAAGTCCTTGGCTGCGGCGCGGAACTGCTCGAAGTTCTGGGCGGTGTTCAGCCCGAAGATGGCGTCGGCGGTCTGCGTCACCTCGATGCCGGTCCACTGGAGCGCGACCTCGTAGGAGCCGGCGCTCGGGCGGCCGTTGACGGGTGGTCGGTCACCGGCCGAGGCGACGTTCTCGATGGCGTCGGACAGGATCGGGCCGTGGACGGTGCTGCGGACCGTGATGGTCTGCTCTCCCCCACCACCGCCGATCTTGATCGTCTCGGTGCGCATCGTCAGCGGCACCTGCTTGCCGTCGCGCAGGTAGGTCTTGCCCCGCACCTGCTCGAGGAAGAAGTCGCTGACGTCGGGGCCGAGGTTGGTGAAGCCCCACGCGATCGACTGGTTGTGGCCGATGACGACCCCCGGGAGGCCGGAGAACGAGTAGCCCGCCACGTCGAACGGGCAGGAGCTGCCGACCGACCGGCAGTGCAGCCCGACCTGGTACCAGATGCCCGGGACCGAGACGCCGAGGTGCGGGTCGTTGGCCAGCAGGGGCTTGCCCGTGCTCGTGCGGTTGCCACCCACGACCCAGGAGTTCGAGCCGATCCCGTCGCCGCGACCCATCGTGACGGGGACGGCGTCCAGCGCACGCTGCACCACGGCATACGCGCGCTCGGCGCCCGGAGCGGTCTCGGCGGCGAGCGCGCCGTTGACCTCGGCGCTCGCCGTGGCGCCCTTGGCCCGCTTGGCGCCGGACACGGCCCCGGGGACGGCCGAGTTGGCCGAGGTGCCGGAGGAGGAGGTGAGCGGCGACCAGTCCTGGCCGGAGAGGATCGGCTTGTTCGCGCCGTAGTCGTAGGGCGGGAAGAGCTCGTTGATCTGGTTGATCGACATCGAGCCGGCCAGCCGCGCCCGCATCAGCTCGGCGCTGTAGTCGCCACGCAGGTCCCAGGCCATCGCCTTGAGCCAGGCGAGGGAGTCGGCCGGGGTCCACTCCTCGACGCGGTAGTCCGTGACCTTCTGGCCCAGCACGACGTACTCGAGCGACATCTTGGCCGGGTCGCCCTGCTGCTTGATGTAGGCGTTGACGCCGTCGGCGTAGGCCTGCAGGTAGCGGCGCGTCTCGGGCTTGAGGGTCGGCAGCTCGGCCTCGGCGACCCGGCGCCAGCCCAGCGTGCGGATCACCCGGTCGGTCTCGAGGCCGCCCTTGCCGACCAGCTCGGACAGGCGCCCGGCGGTGATGTGGCGGCGCAGGTCCATCTCGAAGAACCTGTCCTGGGCGTGCACGAAGCCCTCCGCCTTGAACAGGTCGTCGGCGCTGTCGGCGTAGATCTGCGGGATCCCCCGGTCGTCGCGCAGGACGCTGACCTTGCCCGACAGGCCCGGCAGCTGGAGCTCGCCCGCGGTCGTCGGGAACGGACGGCGGACCCAGGTGACCGCGAGAACCGCGACAATCCCGAGGACGACGACGAGCAGAGCTGCCACGGCCACAGCGATGCGGCGGGCGAGAATGGCGCGAGACACCCTGCGAGACTATCCGCACCACACCAAGGGAAAGGACGTGACGGGCCGTGCGCGCTGCGAACCCCCCGGGTGTGGTCGCCGACCTCGTGGGCGGCCTCCCCCGGGCCGGGTCGTCCGGCGCGTTCACGCTCCACGAGCTCACGCCGGCGCTGCTGATCGGCTCGCTGGTGCTGCTGGTCTCGGTCGCCGCGGTGCGACTGTCCCTGAAGTCGGGACTGCCCTCCCTGCTGATCTACCTCGGCATCGGGCTGGCCATCGGCGAGGCCGGCCCGTTCCTCCAGATCCGGTTCGACTCCAACGAGCTGACCCAGGTGCTCGGCTACGCCGCGCTCATCCTCATCCTCAGCGAGGGCGGTCTCAGCACGAGGTGGGAGGGCATCCGTCGCTCGGTCGGGCCGGCCGCCGTCCTGTCGACCGTCGGGGTCATCGTGTCGGTCGCCGTGGTCGCGCTGGCCGCGCGCTTCGTCCTGCACCTCGACTGGAACACCGCGCTGCTCGTCGGCGCGATCCTCTCCTCGACCGATGCCGCAGCGGTCTTCTCGGTGCTGCGCAGGGTGCCGCTCCCCCGGCGGATCACCGGGATGCTCGAGGCCGAGTCGGGGTTCAACGACGCACCGGTGGTCATCCTCGTGACCGCCCTCGCCGCACGGTCGGCCAACCCGGCGGATGCCGAGGGCTGGTTCACCCTGGCGCTCAAGGCGGTCGCCGAGCTCGGCGCCGGCGCCGCGATCGGCCTGGCCGTGGGGTGGGCGGGCGGCCAGTTCATGCGACGGGCCGCCTCCGGTTCGTCGGGTCTGTTCAGCATCGGGGTGGTGGCCCTCACCGTCCTCGCGTATGCCGCGGCGGCCAGCGTGCACGCCAGCGGGTTCATCGCCTGCTACCTGGCGGCCCTGGTGCTGGGCAACCTCAAGCTGCCCCACGGCCCGGCCGTGCTCGGCCTCTCCACGGCGCTGGGGTGGCTGGCCCAGATCGGGCTGTTCGTGCTGCTCGGGCTGCTCGCCTCACCCTCCAAGATGGGCAGCCAGATCCTCCCGGCCATCGTGATCGGGCTGGTCCTGCTGCTCTTCGCGCGACCCCTGTCGGTGCTGGTCTCGGTCTCGCCCTTTCGGCTCGGCTGGCGTGACCAGGTGTTCCTGTCGTGGGCCGGCCTGCGGGGTGCCGTGCCGGTCGTGTTGGCGACCGTCCCCCTCACCGTGGGAGCCCGCAACGTCAGCTGGATCTTCGAGCTGGTCTTCGTGCTCGTCGTGATCTTCACGCTGGTGCAGGCGCCGACCCTGCCCTGGGTGGCCGGGCGGCTCGGCATCGTCGAGGACTACCGCAGCCTCGACCTCGCGGTGGAGGCCACGCCCCTGGAGGAGCTGCAGGCCGAGCTCATGCAGGTCACGGTGGGCCCGGCGTCGAAGCTGCACGGCGTCGAGGTCTTCGAGCTCCGGCTGCCCGAGGGCGCGAACGTCACCCTGGTCGTGCGTGGGGGCAAGGGCTTCGTGCCCGGCAACAACACGGTGCTGCGGCGCGGCGACCAGCTGCTCATCGTGTCCACGGCCGAGGTGAAACCCCTCGCCGAGAAGCGGGTCAGGTCGGTCAGCGAGCACGGTCGGCTGGCGGGCTGGATCGACCATCCCGCTCAGGTGCGAGGCCGCGGTGCACGCCTGCGGGACGCCGGGGCCCGGTTGCGCGAGGCCGGCGGCGGTCGCCGTCAGGGCGCCGGAGGGAAGAAGTAGCCCCCGCGCGGCCTTATAGTTAGCAGTCGAACCATGACAGTGCCAGCCCACGCCGACGGTGTGTGCCGGCCAGGACGCCCTTTGGAGGAACAGTGCCGACGTACTCCTACGCCTGCACGGAGTGCGACCACCGCTTCGACGCGGTGCAGTCGTTCAGCGACGACTCCCTGACGGTCTGCCCCGAGTGCGAGGGCCGGCTGCGCAAGGTCTTCAACGCCGTGGGCGTCGTCTTCAAGGGTGGCGGCTTCTACCGCACCGACTCACGCAGCGGCTCGTCCTCCTCGGTGCCGGCCGCCAGCTCGAGCGACTCGTCGTCCTCCTCGGCTTCCTCGAGCTCGTCGAGCTCCTCTGGCTCCGGCTCGTCCACCCCGGCGAAGTCGACCTCGGCCAAGGCCGACGGCTCGGCCGCCTGACGCCTGCGCGCTGCCGCGACCACGCGGCATACCGTCACCGCCCGCCCCCTCCACAGGGCGGGCGTCGTCGTCGGTGCGTCCACAGGCCCTCCCGGGGGAGGTGCGGCCGACGGTCTGCTGCGTAGGCTGCCGACATGACCTCGACCCCTCGCGCCGACCTCGGCCTCATCGGCGGTTCCGGCTTCTACGAGTTCTTCGAGGCGGCCGAGCGGGTGAGTGTCACCACGCCGTTCGGTGACCCGAGCGACGACCTGGTCGTCGGCGAGGTCGAGGGTCGGCGGGTGGCGTTCATCGCCCGCCACGGCCAGGGCCACCGGTTCCCTCCCCACGGCGTCAACTACCGCGCGAACCTCTGGGCGCTGCGCTCGGTCGGAGTCCGCCAGGTGCTCGCGCCGTGCGCCGTCGGCTCGCTCAAGCCCGAGCTGGGGCCGGGCACGATCGTGGTGCCCGACCAGGTGGTCGACCGCACCTGGGGTCGCGAGCACACCGTGTATGCCGCGGAAGGACCCGTCGTGCACGTCGCGTTCGCCGACCCCTACTGCCCGCGCGGTCGCGCCGTCGCCCTCCGGTCCGCGCAGGCCGCGGGACATCACGTGGCCGACGGCGGGACGCTCGTCGTCATCAACGGGCCGCGGTTCTCCTCCAAGGCCGAGTCGGCCTGGCACCAGCAGGCCGGCTGGACGATCGTCGGCATGACGGCCATGCCCGAGGCGTCCATCGCCCGGGAGCTGGCGATGTGCTTCACGACCGTCGCCCTCGTGACCGACCACGACGCGGGGGTCGACGGCAGCGAGGCGGTCACCCACGAGGAGGTGCTCGCCGTCTTCGCGAAGAACGTCGACGGGCTCAAGGAAGTGCTGCGCACCGCCCTCGGCGCGATGCCGGCCGAGGAGCCCGACGACACCGCCGGGTGTGGCTGTCGTCGCGCGCTCGACGGGATCGAGCTGCCGTTCGGGCTGCCGGGCTAGGCGGGTCCCGTGGCTGTCGGTGACGACTGGAGCGCGCCGGGCGGGGCCCGGCCCGCGGGCGGGTTGCGTGCGGCGGCCGGTTGGCTGCGCGGCCCCGGCCGGCGCAGGCAGTGGCGTCGCAGGGTGGTCCGGCGGGGGCTGGCCGCGGTGTGCGCGGTGGGGGCGGCCGCCGGGGTGGTGGCCATCGCGCGGTCGGCCGACCCACGGCCGATGGAACGCGTCGTCGTGGCGGTGCGCCCGCTGGCGGTCGGGGAGATCGCGACCCCTGCTGCCCTGCGGGAGGTCTGGTGGCCGGCCGACCTCGTGCCCGAGGCCAGCGTGCACGACCTCGCAGCCGTGCTCGGGCGTCCGCTCTCGGTGCCGCTCGGGCGGGGTGAGCCCCTCACCGCCCCTCGGGTGCGGCGCGGGGGTCTGTTGCTCGGCCAGCCCGTCGACCTGGTCGCCGTGCACGTCTCGGTGTCCGACCCGGCCCTCCTGGCCATGGTCTCGGCCGGCGACCGGGTCGACCTGTGGGGGCCCGACGGCATCGTGGCGCGCTCGGTACTCGTGTTGAGCGTGGACCAATCCCAGACCACCGACTTCGGGGCAGTCATCCAGGGCCAGGGGTCGTCGAGCGGCTATGACCTCGACGGCGGTGGGATGGTCGTTTCCGCAGGTCACGACGTGGTCGGCCGCATCCTCGCGGTGCCTGACGACGCGCTCGGCCGCACCCAGCTCGACGTGGTGCTGACCCACGACCGACCCCGGGTCGGCTGAGCCTGCGCCATTTCTTGCCCGCTGACGCCTCCGCGGGTCGCTAGCGTGGAGAGCGCCAGATCGACAACTAGGGAAAGGTCGCGACACCCATGAAGGGTTTCAAGGACTTCGTCATGCGGGGCAACCTCGTGGAGCTTGCCGTCGCCTTCATCATCGCGGGGGCCTTCGGCACCGTGGTCAAGACCTTCACCGACCTGCTGATGGGGATCATCGGCAAGGCCGGCGGAAAGCCGGACTTCAGCGCCTACAAGCCGGGGGGCCTGCCCGTCGGCATCTTCCTGACGGCACTGGTGTCGTTCCTCATCCTCGCCTTCATCGTCTACTTCTTCGTCGTGAAGCCGTACGAGGTGGCCAAGGCCCGCTACGCCAAGGTCGAGGAGGACGCCGCTCCGGACGAGAACATCGTCCTGCTGCGGGAGATCCGCGACTCGCTGCGCGGCCGCGCCTGACCGACTCAGCCGTGGTCCGAGGTGAACCCGCCGGTGTCCGCCGGCGGGTTCACCCTCGAGTGGGTGGGGCAGAGGTCAGTCGGAGTGCTCAGTCGGAGCCCCAGTGCGGGGGCCGTTGCTCGCGCAGCCAACGGTCGTGGGCCGACTCGTCGTGGCCCTCACCCCAGCCGAGGTCGGTGTCGTCCTTGGTCTGCTGGGTCGGGACGTCCTGGGTCGGGACGTCCAGGGTCGGGGCGTCCGGCTGGGTCGAGGTCGCCGGGGCGATGACCCGCTTGGCCTTGCGACCCCGCGCGCGACGCTGGCGGGCTCCCTCGTCGGAAGTCGGGACGAACTCGTCGGCCGACGGCTCGGACGGCTCCTCCCCCTCCTCGGTGGCGACGTCGTCGAACAGCGACGGCGCGGACGCCACGGACCCCGGCTTCGGCCCGGTCGCCTTCGGAGCACCCTGCTCGGGAGCCGTCGCACCTGAGGCAGCCGGTCCCTGGGCCGGCTCCGCCTCAGTCGGCTCCGAGCTGGTCGGCTCCGCCGCGACCGGCACCGCAGCCGCGCGGACCGCCACGGCCTGCTGCACGGCGGCGTGCACCCGGGCGACGTCGCGCGCCGGGTCGCGGAACAGATCGGTGGACCAGACCCGGACATGCATCCAGCCGAGCCGGCCGAGCTGTTCGCCACGCAGCCGGTCGCGGTCGCGGCTGCTGCGCATCGCGGCATAGGCCGGGCCGTCGGTCTCGACCGCGACGAGCACGTTGCCGTGGTGGTCGGGGTCCTCGACGGCGAGGTCGATCGGCTGGCCGGCCGACCCGTACGCCTCGTGCACGACCAGACCGCTGTCGCGCAGTCGTCGGGCGAACTCCGCCCGCAACGGGTCGGCATCGCGGGCCTCCCCCGCGCCGCGGGCGGTGGCGGCGCCGGGGGCGGTGGTCGAGGCGGGAGTGTTGGTGGCGCTGGCGGTCTCGGTGGGCGCGACCGGGAAGGTGCCGTCCGCGGCATACGCCAGGAAGTCACGGAGCATGATCGCGCCGCGCGCCTTGAGGCGTGCGGGGTCGAGGTCACCGGCGAGCAGCGACGAGACCACCGTCATCCGCCGGCGGGCGCGGGTGATGGCGACGTTGAGGCGACGTTCGCCGCCCTCGAGATTGAGCGGCCCGAACCGGTGCAGCACCCGACCGTGCGGGGTCTTGCCGTAGCCGACCGACAGGATGATGGCGTCGCGCTCGTCACCCTGGACGCGTTCGAGGTTCTTGACGAAGAAGCGCTCGGGCCGGTCCTCGTCGAAGAAGTCGCCCACCCCTGCGGCGGCAGCGGTGGCGAGCGCCCGGCGGAGCGCATCGTCGAGCCGGGTCGCGTGCTTGATGCCGAGCGCGATGACCCCGAGCGACTCGTGGGGCCGGGTGCGCGCATGGTCGAGGACGAGCTCGACCACCCGGGCGACCTCGGCCTCGGTCGACTCGATGGCCTCCTCGCCGGGCGTCACCACGCCGGAGCCCTCGACCGACTCAAGGCGCACGACCGCGTCGGTGCCGGTGCCGGGAAAGGTGACGAGCGAGCCGTCGTACATCTCCTGGTTGGCGAAGGCGACGAGGCGCTCGTCGAGCGAGCGGTAGTGCCACGACAGGCGGCGGGTCGGCAGGGCGGCGGTGAGCACGTCGAGCACCGACTCGAACCCCTCGGTCAGGGCGTCTGACTCGGGGGCGGCGTCCTCGTCGACCGCCGCGGTGAAGAAGCTGGTCGGCGGGAGCTGTCGCTCGTCACCGGCCACGACGACCTGGTGGGCGCGCGAGATGGCCGACACGGCCTGCGCCGGCGGGATCTGCGAGGCCTCGTCGAAGATCACGACGTCGAACCAACGGCCGGGCGGCAGCACCGAGGCGACCACCAACGGCGACATCGCCCAGGCCGGCTTGGCGGCCGTGAGGGTCTCGGCGGCCTTGGGCAGCAGGTCGCGCAGCGGACGGTGGCGGCGCGACTTGCCGGCCTCCGCGCGCACCAGCGCCTCCTGGTCGGGGTGGTCGGCCAGCACCTCGCGGAGCCGGCGCCCGGCGCCGGCGCGCACCCGGTCGGCGCTGACGCGCAGGTGGGCGTGGTCGGCGGCGACGTACTCGCGGGCGACGCGTTGCAGCTGGGCCCCGTCGTGCGCGCCGTAGCGCGGGTCGCGCACGGTGAGGTCCTCGGACAGCGAGGTCCACCAGACGAAGTCGAGCTCGGCGGCGACGTCGTCCGGCTCGACGCCACGGCGGGCGAGGTCGTCGAGCAGGGCGCCCATGCCCACCTCGCGCAGCGCGTCGAGGGCGCCGAGGACCTGCGGCACCACGGTGAGGCGGTCGGGTCGGGCGTCGAGCTCGGCCATCCGCTCGCGCAGCTCACCGAGCGTGGCCCCGAACAGGTCGCCGCCGCCGTGGGTGGTGGCCAGTCGCTCGCCCAGCCAGGCGAGGTCGGCCGAGAGTGCTTCGTATGCCGCGCGCGCCCGGTCGAGGTCGACCGGGATCTCGGGGCGGCCGCCCGCGCCGGCCATCTGCTGCCAGGCGGTCCGCTGGGTCTGCGCGTCGAGGAGGGCGGCGTGCAGGTCGGCCGGCGGCGGTCCGGGACGCAGCAGCGAGCGGGCCTGCCGGCGCAGCCGCCAGCGTGAGTACCAGCCGAGCGACACGCCGTCGGCCTCGCGCTGGGCCCTGGTGCCGGTCGCGGCCACGAGCTCGCCGAGCGGGATGTCGAAGATCTCCGGGCGGAAGACCTCGAGGGTGTCGCGGACCCGGCCGACCGAGTCGAGGACGTCGCCCCAGTCACCGATGCGCTCGGCCTGCGGCAGGCTGACGTCGGAGAACACCTCGTGCATGGTCTGCTCGACGTCCTGGAGGCCGCCCTGGCTGAGCCGGCTGGTGATGTCACGGGCCCGCACGGCCTCTTCGGAGGTGGCGATCCGGGCTCCGAACCACGGGTCGGTGCCCTCCTGCGTCGACCACGCACCCAGGCTCGCGGCCTCGGTCAGCTGGCGCCCGAGCTCCTCGACGCGCTGGCGGTCGAGGCCGGCGAGCTGCTCGCCCCGCACGCGGACGCGCGACGTGGGCGGGTGCGCGAGGCTGCCGAGCCTGGAGATCGCCTCCTGGGCCTGGTGGGCCGAGACGCCCCAGGGCTGGCGCACCTCGTGCAGGGCGGCCGCGTGCTGCACCAGGGTGGCCCGGCGGTCGACGAGGGCCTGCTCGATCTCGGTGGTGTCGGGGTCCTGCACCTGGCTGCCGCGCTCGAGGGCGGCG
This sequence comes from Pedococcus bigeumensis, assembly GCF_039531795.1. Classification (NCBI taxonomy): domain Bacteria; kingdom Bacillati; phylum Actinomycetota; class Actinomycetes; order Micrococcales; family Intrasporangiaceae; genus Pedococcus; species Pedococcus bigeumensis. The sequence continues at coordinate 218,564 of NZ_BAAAQS010000002.1, forward strand.
CCGAACTGCTGGGCCAGCCGGCGCCGGTTGCTCGCGCCGTCGTAGGCGTCGAGGACGAGGTCGCCGAGCCCCACGCCGTCGAGCCGCGACAGCACCGCGTCGATGGCGGCCCGCTTCTCCGCGACGAAGAGCACCCGCTTGCCCTCGCCGGCCAGGCTGGCGATCAGGTTGGCGATGGTCTGGGACTTGCCGGTGCCGGGTGGGCCCTTGATGACGAGGTGGGCGCCGGAGCGCACCGCGTCGATCGCGGCCTGCTGCGTGGAGTCGGCGTCGAGGATGAGCAGCTCGTGGGCCGGGTCGGAGTCGGCCGGCGAGTCGGGCACCGACGTCCGGACCGCCCGCAGCGCTCCGGGGTCGCCGGCGAGGGCAGCGATGACGTCGTGGTCGGCCAGCGAATCCCCTTGTGCCGCAAGGTCGGCCACCATCGGGAGCTTGGCGTAGGAGAAGGTGCCGACGACGAGCCGTGGCATGACGCCGAAGTCGGGGACGGACGCACACAGCCGGGCCAGCTCGGCATAGACGGGATGCGGGTCGAACGCGCCACTGGCGTTGGCCAGCTCCTCGAGGGCAGCGGTGTCGAGGTCGAGACCCTGCTCGGAGCGCAGGTAGTGCTCGAGCACGGGGTTGAGCTCCACGTCGTTGCCGAGGTCGAGGTCGAAGTCCTCGCGGGCGGCGCCGGTGGGCTTGAGGACGCAGGACCGCAGCAGCACCGGGGCGGCCGGCGCTCGCGACGCCCCACGGACGGTCCAGCTCGCCATCCCGATCGCGATGAACCCAGCCGCGATGCCGCGCTCCTCGGAGAGCTCGAGGGTCTTGGCGCGGATGACCCTGGCCCGGCGGCGGGCCTCGTCGAGGGCTGCCGGCTCGCGGACCAGGTCGGACAGCCGGGTCGGGCGACCCGCGAGCAGCATGGCCAGGCCGCCGGGGTGGGCGGTGGTGAGGTCGAGGGTGCCGCTGGGCAGGTCGCGGTACCAGAGGAGGGTGTTGCGGCCACCGAGGTCGACGAGGTGGCGTTGCCAGGCCTTGACCGCGTCGGCCACCCGCGCACCGCGCGGGTCGGCGTCGGGAGCGTCCGGCGCCGACGGGTCGGGCGCCGTCGGGTCGGGGGTGCCTGCGTCAGGGGTGCCTGCGTCAGGGGTGCTTGCGTCGGGGGTCGCCGTCGGCACTGGGGGGGTCTGGTCGGTCGGCGGGGTCACCCAAGCAGGCTAACCAACCTGGTCGCCCTCCCGGTCCGGCAACACGGCCTCGGGCAGCACGGGGTCGGGTGTGACCGAGGCGTGGCCCGCGACGTGGTCGGTGTCGGTGGTCGTGTCCGTGGTCGTGTCGGTGGCGGTGTCGGTGGTGGGGTCGACCCGGATCAGCAGCGACGCCAGGGCGACGATCGCGGCGAGGACGGCCGAGCAGGCGCCCAGCACGGAGTAGCCGAGCTGGCCGACGACGACGCCTGCGAGCGCTCCCCCACCTCCGGCCGCGAGGCCCATGACCAGGTCGGCAGCGCCCTGCGCCCCGGCCCGCTCGGCCAGCGGCACCGACTTCACGACCAGCGTCGAGCCGCTGACCAGCGTGAACGACCAGCCGAGCCCCAGCAGGAACAGGCCCAACGCAAGCCCCGCCGACCACCCGATCGGCGCCTGCGCGGCCAGCACGCCGGCGACCACGAGGATCATCGCGCCGGCCAGGCCGCAGGACCGCCCGCCCCACCGGTCGACCGCGAGGCCGGTCAGCGGCGAGAAGGCGAACATGCCCAGGATGTGGAGGCTGATGACCAGGCCGATGACCCTCAGGCTCGCGCCGCCGTGGTGCATGTGCAGCGGGGTCATCACCATGACGCTGACCATCACCGTGTGGCCCAGCGCCATCGTCACGAGGCCGAGGAGCGCCCCCGGGTGCGCCAGCAGGGTGCGGCAACCGCGCACGACCGACCCGTGCTGGCGCTCGAGGGGCTCGGTCGCGACGGCCGCCGCGCGGGCCCGCGCGAGCAGGAGGGGGTCGGGCCGCAGCCTCAGGAACAGCACGACCGCTCCGAGGACGAGCCCGAGCAGCGAGAACACGAAGGGGCCGGTGAGCGGCGGGATGCCCAGCCAGTCGGCGACGGGCTCCCCCGGTCCGGCGAGGTTGGGCCCGAAGACCGCGCCGATCGTCGTGGCCCACACCACGGTCGAGAGGTCGCGCCCGCGGTGCGCTTCCTCGGCGAGGTCGGCCGCGGCATACCTGGCCTGGCTGTTGGCGGCGTTGGAGCCGCCGAAGAGCGCGGCCCCGGCCAGCAGCAGCGGGAAGTTGCGGATCGCGCCCGCGATGATCATGGTCAGCGCGCCGGTGATGCCGAGGGCGTAGCCGAGCAGCAGGCCCTGGCGGCGGCCGCGCGCGGCCATCACGTGGGCCATCGGGATCGCGATGAGTGCGCCACCCAGCACCTGGAAGGTGCCGCCGAGCCCGGCGAGGTCGGCCGAGCCACCGACGTCCTCGGCGAGCAGCGCCCCCACCCCGGCCCCCGCCGAGACTCCCACGCCGACGAGCACCTGGGTGACGATCAGGGTCGAGACCGTCCGCCGCTGCACCGTCCGGTAGTGGTGCGGCGCGGAGGTGTGGTCGGCGGACATCGGGCCAGTATGCCGCGCGGCCCAGACAGGGGAACCGGCCCGGCCCGCAGGATGCGGACCGGGCCGGGGGACCCGCTGGCTGGGACCTGCCAGCCCGCCGGCGGGTGGCTCAGCCAGCCCCGGTGACCGTCGTGGAGACAGCCGGGGTGGTGGAGGTGGCGGTCAGGGTGATCGTGCTGCTGCCGTTGGCCAGCGGGATGGAGAAGGTGCCGGAGGTCGCGCTGCCGGTGGCGATCGACACGGACTTCGTCTGACCGTTGCTGGCGTTGACCGCGATCGCGATGGCGACGCCGGAGTTGACCAGCGGGTTGCCCCACTTGTCCACCAGGGTGAACCGTCCAGTCCAGGTCCTGCTGTTGCCCGTGTCCACGGCGGAGGTCTGGCTGCAGCTGTGGGTGGCTGCGTTGAGGTCGGCGGCGTCGCTGCAGCTGACCGTGACCGCACCGGCGGAGTTGCCCGGGTTGGTGAGGAGGACCGTCCACGGTGCGGCGGCGGTGACGCCCACGGTGAGCGACGAGGTGGTGCCGGTCAGGGCGCCCGCGGTCGCGGTGATCGTGGTGGTCTCGGCACGGTAGAGCGTCACTGAGGCGACGCCCACGCCGTTGGCGAAGGTCATGGTGGCGGGGTAGACCGGGGCCTTGCCCGAGGTGGAGGTGCCGGGCCCGCTGAACGTGACGGCCTGGCTGCCGCTGTAGGTGGTGTCGGTCGCCCCCGAGCAGTTGGTGGCCGTGACGGTCACGGTGAACGCCGCGCCCACCGTGGGCGTCGAGGTCGAGGCCGCCACCGTGTAGCGAGGCGTGACCGGGCACGTCGTGGTGCCGGTCTTGGCGGTCGAGGTCGCGCGCCACGCCCCGAGCGCCGCGACCACCGTGTAGGAGTAGGTGGTCGCACCGGTCAGGCCGGTGTCGGTGCAGCTGTAGGTGCCGGTGGCCGGCAGCGCGCAGCCGAGCGTCGTGGCGTCCCGCTTGAGCGTGTAGGTCGTGCCCGGCACCTGGCTGGCCCCGGTCGGCAGCGTGCCGCTCACCACGAGCGAGCTCGCAGTGGCCGAGCCGACCGTGGTCGGAGCCGCGGGGGTGGCGAGCGCGCGGGCGGTGGCGCCGGCGCTCGCGCTGCCCGAGGTGGACCAGAACGCGAGGGCGGGGGTGGCTCCGAGGGCAGCGACCAGACCGAGGGCGCCGGCGGTCAGGGCGACGCGACGCGCTCCCCGCGAGGTGGCGGCGTGGGAGGACAGGCGCAGGCGGCTCACGCGGTCTTCCCCGTCGCGCGCAGCGGGATGGTGAAGGTGGCGCCCTGGCAGTCGGAGGTCGACGACGTCGACATGGCCACCGCGTCGGTCAGCGTGACCGGGCTGCTGCCGCCGGCAGGGACGGACACCGAGACGGTGGCGGGGAGGGTGACGGTGACCCCCGAGCTCGTGCAGCCCGCGCTCGCCGTGACGGCGCCGGTGAGGCTGATGGCGGTGACCGTGACCGGGCGCGGGTTGGGGTTGCTCACCGTGACGGTGAGGGTGGCCGTGCCCCCCGGGTAGAGGGTGGTGCTGACGGCGGCGACGGCCCCGAGCGCCGTGGTGGACCCGGCCGCCGCGGTGCCGGTGCCGGCCCCGGTCTGGGACCACGCGGCATACGCGATGCCGCCGGCCATGAGGAGGGCGAGGGTGCCGGTGCCTGCGGCGACGACTCGGCGCGTCCAGCGCTGCTGGGTGATCACGAGCTGCCGTTGCCCTGGCCCTGGGTGGCGAGGCCACCGAAGGCGAGCGGGAAGGCGACGTTCTTGCAGGCGTCCTGCGACGTGGCGGTGTTGAGCATCATGACCGTCAGCGGGATGGTGATCGAGGAGTTGCGCGGCACGACGTAGGTGACGGCGCCGGGCCTGCTCGCCTCGTAGGCGCTGACCACGAGGTTGGTGGAGCCGGAGCAGAACGGGTTCGCGTCCTTGGGGGTCGCGGTGAGCTCGAGGATCCGGTAGGCCACCTGGTCGGGGTTGGTCACCTTCACCGCGAGGGTCCGCATCTGACCGGGGCGCAGCTCGTCGACCGAGCCGACCGCGGCGAACGGCGCGTGGCCCGGGGCGTTCGCGGCGACGGTGCTGCCGTTGCCCTGCACGAGCTTCAGCGCCCCCTCCTGGGGAGCGACGGCCTCGTCGCGGGTCAGCCAGACCCCACAGCCGCCCATCAGGGCGAGCAGCACGACGACGCCGATCACGACCGCGAGGTTGCGGCGCTGGCGTGGTGTGGTGGCCATGGGTCATCTCCCGGATCGGTCATGCGGTGGTACGTGGCAGGTGGTGCATGTCGTGCGGGTCGTGCGGTCGTGCCTTGCCTTGCCTTGCCTTGCCTTGCCTTGCCTTGCCTTGCCTTGCCTTGCCTTGCCTTGCCTTGCCTTGCCTTGCCTTGCGGCTGGGCCGTGCTGCTCGCTGCCTGCCTGCCGCCCGGTGGTGTCGGGGGGAGGGTGACACCACCGGGCGGGGATCAGGCTGGCGCAGTCACTCAGTTGCTGGTGAAGACCAGGGGAACGGTGACGCCCTTGCAGCTGTCCTGGTTGGTGCCCAGGTTCTTGAGCTGGATGGTCGCGCCGCTCCAGGTGTCGCCGGTGACGATCTGACGGGCGGTGGCGGTCGGCTGGGTGACGGTGAAGTCGTCGGCGGTGCACGGGAGGGTGGTGCCGACGGTCCAGGCCGGGTCGACCGCGACGGTGACCTGCTGGACGAAGACCGGGCCGACGTTCGGGTTGGTGAAGGTGCCCGAGATCGCGGTGGGGGTGGCGCCCGGGTAGAGACCGGAGACGGCGGTGGAGCTGATGGTGATCGGGCTGGTGTTGCCCGTGCCGGCCGTGCCGGAACCCGAACCGGTGGTGGTCCAGTAGCCGAAGGCGACGCCGCCCACGATGAGGGTGAGGGCCGCGCCCGTGGCGACGGCGGCTGCGCGCTTGCGGTTGAACTTCATCTGAGGGTTCCTCTTTCGTGACTGTGTGGCCGGCCTGATGCCGTGGCCGCTGGTGGGGATGCCCAAATACTTGCCGTCGTCACGAGTCCGCCACATCAACCGTCAAGTCACCCAAGAAGGTCATTAGTAGGGCAAGAAACCCCCCGATGGGTTCTAGGTTTGGTAAAGAACCTGCGCACTACACGTTGAATGGTGTAGGACTTCCGTCTGATTTGAGCCGATAACGGATGATCTTCGCTCGAGGTCGGCCAACCGCTGTCCGGGCGGCCGTCGTCTCCCTCCGGACACGACGAAGCCCGCTCGCCGGGACGGCGAACGGGCTTCGGGGGTGCCCCGGTGGGGGCCGACGGACGGACTAGCTGAGGTCTGGCAGCGGCATGTAGGCCGTGTTGATGCAGCCGGCGGGCTTGCCCACCTTGACCAGGCCGGTGCGGTCGCCGGAGTAGAAGAACTGCGGCGAGGTGGTGCGCAGGCTGGGGTACATCTGCTGATGGGTGTCGTCCACGTGCTGCAGGCCCATGGCGTGGCCGAGCTCGTGGGACAGCAGGTTCTGGCGACGCAGGCCGGTGCCCGTGCCGCTCTTGAGCTGGGTCAGCATCTGCGGGGTGTCGATGACGACGAACCCGCGCTGCGCGGCGACGGTGTAGGTGGTCTTGCCGCTGACCGTGCGAGACACCCAGCCGTAGTAGAGGCCGCCTTGCCCGAGGGTGGAGCCGGACAGCGCGTAGTTGGTCTTCGACGGCGACGTGAAGGCCACGACGAGCTCGGCCGTCTGCTTGGGCATCGACCCGACCCGGGGGACCTCGGTCGTGCTGCCCTTGTAGACGAAGCGGAAGCCGGTGCTGTTCTGCACCTGCACCAGGGCCTTCTGCGTGTCGGCCAGCACGGAGGCTCGCTGGGCGCTCGGCACGGCCCCCAGGTTCACCTTGTAGGTGATGCCGGTCTGGCAGCCGTTCCACCGCACGAGCTGCTTGGTCCCGTTGGGGAGGCTGGCGTAGGTGAGCTTGTAGGTCGCAACGGCGCCGTCGGCGACCATCGGCGCGGCGGCCATCGAGGCGACCGTCAGGGCGACGGGCACCAGGGTGGCGCCGACGACGGCGAAGGGCTTGGGCATTGCGGGTTCCTCTGGCTCGGGGGCGGCCGGGGTTCGAACCTGGAGGGTATGCCGCGTCTGGTCACCTTCGTCACGGGTTTGGTGCGTCACTCGTCCCTTCGGGTGATCCTTGCCTGCCCGAGGGGGCCTGTGGCCGTATGCCTCCAGTTGTGCCGTGTTCTGCTGTGCACCATGGGCGGCCCGGCTCGGATCCTCCTTACGCGCCGAGGGGAGCCGGCGGCATACCCCCCAGCACGGCCATCGGCTCCCGGGCGCACTGCCCGGGAGCCGACCGGTCGGGGCTGGTTCAGCCGACTGCGGTCACCACGAAACTGACGTAGCGGTTCTCGTTGCCGTCGGCGCTGTGCACGTCGAGCACCACACTGCCGTCGCCCGTGAGGGGCCCGCAGAGGTTCTGGTCGATGACCATCTCACCGCCGGGGACCAGGGCCTGGACCTGCGGGATCGGGCACCCGTTGCCGACGCCCGACCCGGTGGGGAAGGTCCCGGCCGGGATGACGATCCGCCACGAGCCTGCGCCCGTGTCGGTCACGGCGAAGTTCGCGGTGCCCGACCAGATCGCGAGGGTGTCGCCCTTGAACTCGCCGGCGAAGGTCTTCGGGGCGTCCTTGCCGGCAGGTCCCTGGGGACCGGTCGGTCCGGCGGGGCCGGTCGCCCCCTGCGGACCTGCGGGACCCTGCGGTCCGGTCGCGCCCTGCGGACCCTGTGGTCCCTGGGGACCGACAGGACCCTGCGGTCCGGCCGGGCCCTGGGGCCCGACGGGGCCGGTCTGGTTCCAGGACAGGGTCTTCTCGTGGGTGCGGCACTTGGTGCCCTCGGCGACGACCCGGACGTTGCCGTTCGTCGTGTTGTAACAGGCGTGGATGGTGCCGTCGGCACCCGGGATGAGGCCCGCGGCATAGGCCGTGCCCCCAGACACTCCGAGGCCGACGACGGCGGCGACAGCGACGATGGTGGTGCGCTTGGAAATCCGCATGGTGATCTCTCTCCGTGGCATGACATGAGGAATGGCAGGAGTGAGAAGGAGCCCGGAGGATCCACCCCCGACAACAGCCCCGCTCAGAAGGGGATCGGGTCCGGCGTCCCGTCCGATCCGTCGACGGTCACCAGCATGATCCGGTGCCTGCGACTGCGTGGCTCATTTGTCGTTTCTTGACGTTCGCGGTCGTTGAGGCGCCCGAGATAGGCGGATGATGTGGTTTGTCGGCCAGATCGGGCCACTGCGGCGGTCACCTGGTGCTGGCGTGCGGTGGGCAGCGGGTCACGCCGGGAGCTTGCGAGGGACCGCCGCGGCGCACCGGGCGGCATCGAGCACCTGGCCGGCCTTCGCGAACAGGTCCGCTGCCTCGGCGAACAGGCTCGCGGCCCCGTCGGTGTCGCCGAGTGCGGTGGCCCGGTGGGCCTTCGCCTCGAGCACCGCAGCCGGCCACGCCGTCCCCTCCCACCTGGCGGCCGAGAGCTCGGCGGCAGCCAGGTGGCGCTCGGCCGCGTCGAGGTCGCCGGCGTCCGCGCAGGCGATGGCGGCAGGGACCTCGAAGGTCACGGCGCAGAAGGGGCAGAAGTCGGAGTCCCCCATGCTGGCCTCGGCCCGCTCGACCACGATCCGGGCCGCGATGGGGTCTGGGGCAGCGACCACCATCGACCCGTGGATCCGTTGCAGCAGGTGCCTGCCGATCACCGACCACCTGGCCAGGGGCAAGGCCTGGTCGAGGAGCCTGGTGGCCTCGGCGCGGTCGCCCTGGGCGAGGTGGACCTCGGCCAGGCGCTGGAGGGCGTGTGACTCCCCGGCCGGCGCGTCGGCGTCGCGGTGGAGGTCGACCGCCTCCCGCAGCTCGCGTTCGGCGAGCTCGAGGTCGCCCATCAGCAGAGCCGCTTCCCCGATCAGCGCCGTGGCGAAGGCGACTCCGCGCAGGGCGCCGAACTCCTGCGACCGCCGGCGCAGCCCGCTGGCCAGCTCGATGACCTCCGCGTAGGGGATGCCGCCGTAGAGGAGGTACTCCGCGACGCACAGGTGGGCGTCGAAGAGCGCAGTCGTGAGACCGGCGTTGGAGAGCGTGCGCCGGAGCTCGATGCGAAAGCGCTCGAACCACTCGCCACGCTGGTGGGCGATCATGCCCTGCAACGCGATCAGGTCGACATAGCGCCACGGGTCCTTGACCGTGAGGAGCGACTCGCGGGCACCCACCGCCAGGTCCCACGCGGCGTCGATGTCGCCGGAGAAGTAGGCCAGGTTGCCACGGGCGAGCAGGATCGGTCCGTCTGCGTCGTCGTCGAGCAGCTCGAGCCCGGCCAGCGCAGCGCGTGCCGTGTCGAAGTCGCTCGCGAAGCAGGCCGCGCGCGCCAGCCGGGCCCGCACGAGCCGGTGCTCCACCCCCGTCGTCAGGGGCACCGCGGCGCGATAGCTCGCCATCGAGGCGGGGTCGCCCAGGGCTGTGAGCAGGTCACCGCGTCGTGCCATCAGGTGGCCGAGCGTCTCGCCGGTCGCGGACTCGCGGACCCCTTCGACGAGGTTGAGCGCATCGCGGTAGGCGCCCAGGGCGCCGGCTGTCTCGACGGCGGGCAGCACGTAGGGGATCGCCTGGCGCGGCTGGCCGGCAGAGAGGTACTGGTGCGCGATCCGCGCGGGTGGGGCGCCGAGCCTGGCCAGCTCGCGGGCGACCTCGACTCGGGCCGCGCTCTGGGCTGCCGGGGCCATGGAGTCCAGCACGGCCTCGCGCACCAAGGGGTGGCGGAACTGATACCCGGTCTCGGACCACTCGACCACCAAGCCGGCCTGGGCGGTCTCGAGGTGTCGGTAGGCCTCGGCCTCGCTCACTCCCGCCACCGCCAGGAACTCGTCCGTGGTGAAGGACAACCCCAGCAGGGCGGCCCGCTGCAGCGCGCGGAGGGTGTCAGGCGGGACGCTGGAGATCGTCGCCGGCTCCCTCCCGGTCGCCGCAGCCGCGCCGAGCTCGAGGGCGGTGAAGGGCAGACCGCCACTGACGGCCCAGATGTGGTGCTGGCTGGCCTCGTCGAGGCCGGGGAAGCGATCTGCGAGCAGGCGCAGGGTGGCCGACTCGGTGAGGGGCGCGACCTCGATGCGCAAACCTATGCCCCGCGCGACCAGGCTGGTGTGGACCTCCTCCAGCGCCGCGTTGTGGGCGGTGCGGTGCGCCAGCACCAGCAGCACCTGGTCGGCAGCGGCGCAGCGCGCGAGGTAGTGGAGCAGTCGCAGCGACGCCTCGTCCGCCTCGTGGATGTCGTCTATGACGAGAAGCAGGCCACGACCCGCGGCGCCGAGCCGCAACAGCTCCGCCGCTGCGACGAAGAGCCGCTGGTGGGCGCTCTCCCCCGACCAGCTCACCTGGCGCTCGGACAGCGCGCGGTCCAGCTCCTCGCGGTAGCGGTCGTCGAGCCCGTCCAGCAGGCCCGGGTGCCTGCGGCACAGGTCGCCGAGCGCCTCGAGCACGGGGGCATAGGGCCACGGCCCCTCGACCGCAGACGCCGTGCCACGACCGGTGCGCCAGCCTGCTCGCGCGGCCAGCGTCTCCGCGAGGTCGAGCACGCTGGACTTGCCGACTCCCGGTGGGCCGGTGACCAGGACGGCTCCCCCACGCCCCAGCTGGGCCGTGGTCAGTCGCTCGCGAAGGGTGTCGCCCACCGCGCGCCGTCCGACCAGTCGACGCTGCTCGCCCCGCGCGGCCCGGGCAGGGAGGACCTCGGCGACCGGCGGGGAGGTCGCGGTGGCGGTCTGCGACGCCATCAGCTCGGTGCGCAGCGCCTCAGCCTCGGCGCCCGGGCTGGTGCCCAGCTCGCGACGCAGGGTGAGCTCGAGCCGCTCCAGCTGACGCAACGCCGCCCTGACGTCACCCCGGTCGGCATGGGCGCGGGTCAGCGCGAGGTTGGCCTCCTCGTCTGCAGGGTCCGCCGCCACCAGCTCGTCCCAGCGCCCGGTCCGGCGCAGGAGCTCACGATGCAGCTGCTCCAGCGACTCCCGGTGAGCCTCGGCCCACGGCTCGTAGAGGTCGTCGGGGAGCAGGACCCCGGCATACCGGTCGAGGGCTGTGGCGGCCTGGGCGGCGGATCCGTCTGCGAGGGCTGCCTCGGCGGCAGCGCGGAACTCGACGGCGTCGACGGTGACGTCACACCCCGGCAGGAGCTCCACGAAGTCGTGGCGCAGCACCACGCCCTGCCCGGGGGCGCCCGTCAGTGCCCGCCGCGCGTAGTGCGCCGCCTGGTGCAACCGAGGACCGGCGAGGTCGGCCGACAGGTCCGGCCAGAGGAGGTCGATCAGCTGCTCCCGGTGCAGCCGACGTCCCTTGGCCAGGGCGAGCACCTTGACGAGCGCACTGGCGTTGCGGCGGCTCCACTGCTGGTCGGTGACCACGGAGCTGCCGACCGATACCGAGAAGCCTCCGAGGAGGCTGATGCGCGCATCCATGGCCGGTGCCGATCTGTGCCGTCTTCCGGAAAGGGTCTTCAACGCTAGCGACCGGCGCTGGGCATGTCAGCCGAGACAAGCCCATCCATAACCGTCGCAACCGGACGAAGGGGGCGCGGGGGCAGCGTCTGGAGGAGGCTGACCTCGTCGCTCATCGCGGAGCTGACCTCGCGCAGCAGCTGGTGGATCTCGGTGGCCTCCCACTCGTAGGCGGCGATGCGGTCGCTCACCTCGAACAGCTGTGAGGACAGGGCGTCCCGCTTGGCCTGGTAGGCGGCGAGCGCGATCGCCTCCGGCCGCTGCCCAGCCCACGCAGCGAGCAGTGCGTCGGCGAGGAGCTCGGCGTCCCGCAGGGCGTCGGTCATGCCATGCGTCGTGATGGGGTCGCGGAAGTAGCCCGCGTCACCGACCAGGGCCCACCCGGCACCGTGCGAGCGACGGATGTGCCCTCGTTGTCCGGACCAGCCGCGCAGCCCGCCCACCCTGGTCGCCGACTCGAGCCGGTGACGCAGGCGTGGCGCAGCGAGGCCGAACAGCTCGGCGAAGGCCGCGTCGGTGCCGGTGCCGGTGCCTGTGCCTGTGCCTGTGCCTGTGCCGGTGTCGACGCGGGTGGCGTGGCCAGTGCCCGCGCCGGCTCGCCGCGCCAGCCGGAGCCGCTCCGGTGTGGTGCCGACGAAGACGCAGGTCTGCCCGTCGTTCGTGGGGATGAGCCCCGCGGCGGTCGCGGAGCCGTAGGCCCACTCGTACCCCTCGGTCGGGAAGCCCTCGAAGTAGCCGTAGAGCACGGCGCCGCCCGCGGCCGACGTCCGCTCCACGGGCGCGTGCACCGCAGAGGCGACGGTGGACCTGATCCCGTCCGCACCGATCGTGGTCCGCGCGTATGCCGTGAACGTGCGGTTGGCCGCGTCGACCCCGCGCACCCCCGTGACGCGCCCACCGACGTCGGTGAGCAGGTCGGTCACGGAGACTCCGTGCCGCACCTCGACCCCGGCGTCCACGGCGGCGTCGACGAGGATCCGGTCGAGGACCTTCCGACGCGGTGCGTACAGCGCGGGCACGCCCTGGCTGGCTCGGATGGAGATGCGGACGGGGCTGGAGCCCGGGTAGTGGAACAGGGTCCGCGTCACCGGCGGCGTCCCGGCAGCGGCGACCTGGTCGAGCAGGCCCCACCGCGACAGCTGCAACACCCCGGCCCGCATGAGGCCGTGGGTCGACAGCGTGTCGGAGCCGTAGGGGCTGCGCTCGAGGAGCAGCACCTTCGCCCCGGCCCTGGCCAGCAGCATCGCCGTCGACGCGCCGGCCACGCGGGCGCCGACGACGACGGCGTCGTAGGTGGTCATGACGCCCTCCCCTCGAGCCTGTCGTCGAGTCGCTCGTCGACCAGCTCGTCAGCCAGCTCGTCGACGGCTTCCCGGCGCTCTCGCGCCTCGGCCGCGCGTGCGGCGCCGACGAGGTCGGACACCACCATCGCGGCGTCGTGCCTCGCGCCGTCGACCATCCCCGAGTCGCGCCGGTGCTGGAACCGCTGGCCCACCACGTAGACCCCCGGAGCCTCGGTCCGGCCGCGGTGCTGGCGGATCGAGCCGTCGGCCGCAGTGATCGGCAGCGTGAGCCACGGGTGGCTCGGGCGGTACCCGGTCGCCAGCAGCACCGTCGTGATCCCCGCGCTCGCGAGGTCCAGGGAGGCTGGCGCGCCGTGCGCCGCCACGGCGCGCGGCCGCTCGGGTGCCCAGACCTCGCGCGTCAGCCCGCTCTGGTCGATGTGCCGGTCGACGGCGTCGAGGAACCGGTGCATCCGGTTGTCGGCACTGCCGAGCGAGTCGACCAGGTCGTCGGCGAAGCGGACCTCGTGGCCCTCGGCGCCGACGAGGTGACCGGCGAGCCGGACACCACGCGCCTGCAGCGTGCCGAGGTCGAGCTGCCCGGACTGGCTCTGGTGACGACGACGTCCGACCAGCTGCAACGACGGCTCGCGTCGCGCGGCCGCGGGGTCGCGCACCTCGTCGATCGTGCGGGCGGTGCGGCCGGTGCGCTCCAGCCACCAGTAGATGTCCATGCCGCGGTACTCGCGCGGCATCCGGTTGTGCCGCCCCACGGCCACCACGGCCTCACGACCGGCAGCAGCGAGCTCGTCGGCGATCTGCACGCCGGAGGCCGAGGCGCCCACGACCAGCACTCCGCCCTCGGCGAGCTGCCGGGGGTTGCGGTAGTCGGCCGAGGTGGTCAGGTGGACGTCAGGGTCGAGGCCCTGCACGGCAGCCGGGACGCGCGGCTGCCCGCCGGGTCCGGTCGCGACGACCACGTGCCGGGTCAGCCAGGTCGCGCAGTCGGTGACGACGCGGTAGCGGTCACCCACTGCGCTCACCTCCTCCACGCGCACAGCGGCCAGGACCGGCGCACTGAAGCTGGCGGCATACCTCTCGAGGTAGCGGACGAACTGGGAGGCGCTCATGAAGCCGTCGGCGTCGGGGCCGGCGTGGGCCCACCCGGGCAGGCGAGCCATCCAGTTGGGGGTGAGCAGGTGCAGGGAGTCCCAGCGGGCGGTGCGCCAGCTCTCGGCGACGCGACCGCGGTCGAGGACCACGTGGTCGCGACCTTCGAGGGTCAGCAACCGGCTGACGGCGAGGCCTGCGTGGCCGGCACCGATGACGACGGTGTCGATGGCGGGCATGGTGGTGCTCCTTCTGGTCGCGCCCCGTCCGGGATCGCCGGACGGGGGCGCGCCTGGGTCTCGCTCAGCCGGTCACGACTGAGACGGATACGGGTGTGGGGTTGGTGAGGGCGTCGTAGACGGCGGAGCGGCGGCGCGACTGCTCGACGATGCCGCGCAGGGTCTCGTCGTCGGCGTCGCCCTCGATGTGGAACGTGACGCGCAGGTCCTGGTAGCCGTTGCGGACCGAGCCGTCGGACAGGCCGAGGATGCCGAGCAGGTCGATGTCGCCCTCCACGGTCGAGCTGACCTTGGTGAGCGCCACTCCCCTGGCGGCAGCGATGTTGGCGATGCCGGCGGTGAGGCAGGCGGCAATGGCGTGCAGCAGGAACTCGACCGGCGTCGGCGCCTGGTCGGCGCCGGTGAGGACCACCGGGTGGTCGGCGTCGAGCACCGTCTCGTGGATGTGGGTGAGCTCCTGGCCGGCGCCGTAGAAGCCGTGGATGCGCGAGCGGCTGTGGGTGCCGGTCTGCCAGGTGTTCTCGGCGCGGAACTGGAACTTGGCGATCTCGTTCTGACCCTTGACCGCGTCGAGGGTGGCGAAAAGCGTTGCCACGTCGACGCCGTTGAGGGATGCAGGGGTTGCGTATGCCGTGTTGCTCATGGGTGGTGCTCTCCTCAGGAAGTGCCGGGTTGCCCGGCGGTGTGGTTGATGGAGAGGACCGTAGGAAGGGCACCTTTCGCGGACCTTGCGCGGCGCGTCGGCTGCTGTCGTCGCGGGGAAGGTCTGCGTCCGCACCGCATCGGGCGCGAAAGGTCTGCGGAAGGTCGCCACGGCACCTTCGTCGGCAGGCACCACGGAGACCGGCTCCTGGGCCTGACCAAGGAGATCGAGATGAGTGACCTGACGACGATGACGACGGCGGGGCACAAGGTGGCGACGATGGAGTCGCAACACCCTGTCCACGCGATCGCCTTCGACCTCGCCCTCGAGAAACGGCTCGCCCGTCGAGCCCGCTGGGAGCGCCTCCGAGGACGGCGGCGCACCGTCACAGCACGGCGCGAAGCGGCCCTCGGCTCTGGTTGCTGAGGACGAGGTGCGCGCCCGGAGCGGCGGGCGCGTCCCGGGGACCAACCCCGAGACGCGCCCGCCTTCCTGTGCCGTGCCCCGCGCCGGGGGGGTCGGGGCGGCGGCGGGGGGCGTCGGGGCCTCGGGGCGGCGGCGGGGGGCGTCGGGGCGGCGGCGAGGAGAGAGCCCTCGGGGCAGGGGCTACTGCGCGGCGTGGAGGGCGGCGGCTTGCTGGGTGATCCAGTCGGTGGCGGAGCGGGGGGTGATGCCGCGCTCGCGCAACGGGGCGTCGTCCCAGGTGATCTCGCACTCGTCCATGAGGACGCCGAGCCCGATGATGCTCGCCGTGGCGTCGCCACGACTGCTGAGCTGGAGGACCCTCGTCGCGAGCCGCGCCACCGGGAGGGGCGCGCGCATCACCTTGATCGACCGGCCCGTGGAGCGCTCGGCGACGGCCACGCACTCGTTGCGGCTGATGGCCTCCGGGCCGCCGAACACGATGAGCTCAGGCGGGTTCCGCTCGGTAGCGACCCCAGCCACCAGCGCCGCGACGTCGTCGGTGGCGACCCACCGGTGCTTCGTGTCGCCCTTGCCGAAGGTGGCGACCTTGCCGGCCTTGAGGTCGAAGCGTCCGACCGGTGCGAGGTGCACCTCCTGGAACGCGTCGGGCCGCGCGATCACCCGTCGCATCGGTGACCTCGCGAGCCGGCGCTCGACAGCCAGCTTGGCCCGCGCCATCGGCGTGCGCGGCCCGTCCCCGACACCCGCGTAGGAGACGTAGACGAACCGCTGCACCTTGCCGGCTTCGGCGGCGTCGACGAGGGCGGTCATCCCCTGCTCCTCGACCTCACGGATGGTGGGCACCTTGGCCCCGGCCAACCGGCGACTGATCACAGTCGCGCTGGCGACCACGATGTCCACCCCCGCGCAGGCAGCGCGCAGAGAGGCCGAGTCGGTCAGGTCGCCCTGGACGAGCTCGGCGCCAGCCGCGCGGAGGGCAGACCCGTCGGTGCCAGTTCGCACCAGGCAGCGCACCCGGTGCCCCGCGTCGAGGAGGCGGCCCACGACCCGGCCGCCAAGATCACCTGTGCCACCCACCACGAGGATCATCGCGGCCTCCCCTGTTCGCGGGCTGACCGCCCGTTGCTTCAGGATCAACCTGCGCAGCGACCACGGTCAACAGTGACCGGGAGTCCGCGCATCATGACCGGCGGACCAGCATCGTTGCGCTTGGGCTACCCTTCCTGTCGCAGGGCTACCACTGCTCGCGGTCCCGGTGACCGTGCCAGCGAGGGTTCCGGCCCTGCCCCGCCCTCGTAGCTCAGGGGATAGAGCACCGCTCTCCTAAAGCGGGTGTCGGCAGTTCGAATCTGCCCGAGGGCACCACCACGTTTTCGCAGGTCAGAGGCCATATTCAGGCCTCGCCGCCGCTCTCCGAGTCTGACGATTTCGGCTGTTGGGTGCCCATTGGGTTCCCAAGAGCCTTGTTGACCCGGTCCAGGGCCGCACGGTCGGCGTCCGTCCCCATGAGGTGCCCATAGGTGTCCAGGGTCAGCTTCGCCGTCGAATGACCGAGCCAGGACGAGACCGTCTTGATATCCACCCCGGCCGCGATCCACAGGGATGCCGCCGTGTGGCGCAGGTCGTGCGGACGCCTCCCGAGCCCAGTCGTATTCCAGTGAATCTGCCGCCGCCAGTTCTGAGCATGGAGGTATCCGCCCTCGGGCGCGGGAAAGAGCAAGTCGTTCGGCTCCTTGCCCTCCGCCGCCTTTGTCACAACCGGCAGGACCATCTCGGACAGGGGCACCATCCGGGATCGACCGCTCTTCGTCGTCGCCCTCTCGATGACCGCACCCGTCAGCCCCGATTGGGGAATGGACCGTTTGACCACGATCCCGGGATAGGGAACCGACACCACGTCGCGGACTCGCAGCCCGCGCAACTCGCCGAACCGCAGACCGGTCAGAGCCAGGACCAAGGTGATGTCGGCGCCTCCTGGCGACAGCTTCCGCTGGGTGTCGACCACATCGAGGAGTGCAGCAACCGTGAACGGATCGACCTCGACGACCTTGCCTGTCCTCGAGTCCGGGTGCGGCAGCGGCACGAGCTCCGCTGGCGACACCTGCAGCCGACGCGTCCTGACCGCATACCTGAACAGACCCCTCAGGGTGGTCCGGACGCGAGCCGCCGTCCGCACCGACCGCGAGACTGCCAGGTCGACCAGGAATCGCTCCACCAAAGGAGGCGTGACGGACGAGATCGGGAACTTGCCGAAGGCCGGCACGACGTGGACCCGGAGCGCGCTCTCGTCCGACTCCCAGGCCCGGACCGACACCTGTCCCTTCCGCGCCTCTCGAAACTCGTCCGCCAGCTCGCGCACCGTGATCCGACCCGCAGCAGGAGCGACGAACTCCCCGGAGTGCAGCAGCCGCTTCTGCTCGACCTCCCACCGGACCGCATCGCCGCGACGATCGAAGGTCCGATCAGCCACGACACGGCTGCGGTACTTCACCTGGACCCGCCACTTGCCGTTGGGGCGCTTGATGATCACGCCGGTTCCTTCTGCGACTCCAACCAGGCGAGGAGGTCTTTCGGCGTCCAGAAGCAGCGCTTGCCGATCCTGATCGCCGGGGCGAACCGGCCGTGGTACCGCAGATGGTTCAGCGTTCCCACGCTGATGTGGCACCACGCCGCCGCCTCGTCCGGTGACAGCAGGACCGGAGCCTGCACTTCGTCGACTTCCCTACTCATGATCTTCACTCCTTGATTGATTTCCCTCGTGACTACTGCTGATTCGCACGCTTCGCCTCGGCTCGGTGTTGGGCGTACTCGCGGGCCCGGGCCGCTGCTGCGCGGGCGAGTGCGACGTCGCCTTCGGTGTCCCAGCCGACCCCGGCGAATGACCAGGACCCGACCACGAGTGTGGTTTCGTCTTCGTCGTCGGCCAGCAGCTGGGCTTCCATCGACGCGAGGTCGACGGGGATGCCGCTGCGTTGCGCGTCGGCGATGAGGACCTGGGCGCGACGGCGGGCACGCCGGAGGGCTCCCAGGGTGACCGAGTAGCGGCGCGACTTGGTCGAGAAGTGTCCGCGGAACCCGAGGGCGGTATGCCACCTGCCGAGGAGTCCGTATGGCACCTCTTTGAGATCGCAGGGCATCTCGGCCGCGACCCATTCGTCCTCGACCAGCGTTGCGAACTCTGCCGCGACCTCTTGGATCCGGGACAGGTGCGGGTTCGAGACGTTCCCGGTGGTGGTGTCGGTGGCGGACTTGGTGGAGTACTTCGCGAGGTACCCCGCGACCTGCTCGGCATTCAACGGCCCGTCGGGGTCGTCGGTGCGGTGGCCGACTCTGACTGGGCGGGAGTCGACCTGTGCACCGAAGGCCAACACCCTCGGCACGTCGCCGTTGAAGACGGGTGGAGCGGTGAACCGGACCGAGGCGACGGCCTCCTCGACGACCTCGGCCAGCGGCTCGGCCGTGACCCCGTCCGGTGCGGGCGCGAAGGCGTCGTCCGTCTTGGGGCCGTCGAGGCGGACGAGCGCGTGGAAGTGGATCAGCCCGCGACGTTGGTACTCGGCCACCTTGGAGTACTGCACGCAGGCGAGGTCCTTCAGCTGAGACTCCGTGACGCCGAGCAGGTGCGCCAGCGCGCGCTTGAGCGCGATGTTGAACCGCCGCCAGAGTTCCGGCGCCCACCACTGCCAGACGATGTGGGAGGCGTAGTCGTAGCACTCCCAACACAGTGGCTGCCCCAGCAGCTCGTCCCCGTCATCATGCTTCTGGTGGCAGGTGGTGGGCCGGTCGTGCTCGCACCGCGGGGTCTCGGCGTGCGGGCGGCAGCGGCGGCCGTTGTCCCGCATGCCATGGACGTGACCAAAGGAGGGCGCGGTCACGGTGGCGAAGACCAGCGGGTTCTCCCCCACCCGCTCGGGTACACCCTTGCCCCCCGCGACCCCGGCGCGGATGAGATGGAACATGTCGGCCGCGTACACCCGCGAGCAGGACGGGCACTCGGAGGCTCGGCGGTTGCCGCACCGGATCAGGGTCGTCCCGAGTGGCTCGGTGTCGGAGGAGTACGACGACAGCACCTCCCCCGTGCCCGCGTCGACTCTCGTGGAGGAGCCGGTGAGGTGGATCGGGTTGGTGCACGACCCCACCCGGGCCACGGCGTTGGACCAGTCCTCGAAGTCGGCCGACAGCAGCCGCGCCATCACCTGCGCGGCCACGCGGGGTGAGCCGACGTCAAGATCCAGGGCGGCTTCGCTCCCGAAACCTGCAAAGGGCACGGAGGGCGCGGCAGGTGCGGTGGTGGTGGTCATGGGTCAGGCAACCTGTGATCCGTCGCGGTTGCGCGGTTTGCGTGGGGTGCGTGGCTTCCTCGGCCTTGCAGCACCACCGGTCGGCACGTTGGGTGTTGGCTCGGGAGCGACCGGTCGCGGTCCCGGGTCGTAGCGGTCGAGCGGGTCGACCGGCTTGGGCGCGCGTGGTGCGGTCAGGGCCGGTGAGGCGGTGACCGACCCGGCGAGTTCGGCGATGTCGTCGTCGGTCAGGTAGGAGGCGCGGACCCGTCGGATGGCGCGGGTGCCCTCGACGCGGACGAAGGCGACGCCGGGTGTGCGTTCGTCGATGTGGTCGGCGGTTGCTCCCATGTCGCGGGCTCCTTCGCCGAGGACCATGTCGACCTGGATCGGGTTGTCCAGGCGCATCGCAACCCGGGTCGGGAACAGGTCCCGCCACCCGACGACGTCCTTGCCCGGGTCCTGCACCGCCGCCAGCACGGTGATCCCGGCCGCGCGGCCCTTGGTGAGCAGCAGCCCGAGAGCCTTGTCGATCCGGCGCACCACGTCCCGTTCTGCGAACGCGGTAAGGGTCGCCAGTTCGTCGATCACGGCGAGCAGGTGCGGTGAGTCCGGGGAGGGTTGGTGTTTGCGGATGGCGAGGTGGGCCAGCCTCTTGGCGCGGGCGTCCATGACCGCGACGAGGTCCTCGAGGAGGTCGCACATCGTCTCGGGGGTGCCGTCCTCAAACCTCGAGAACAGGCGTTGCCCGGGTCGTAGCTCCATACCGCCTTTGGGGTCGATGGCCCACACCTGTACCCACCCGGCGTTAAGGGCCGGAGACAGCCCTCGCAGAAGTGACCAAAGGATGGAGCCCTTGCCTGCCCCGGTGGCCCCGGCGATCAGAACGTGGGTCTGCCAGAGGGAGAACAGCCACGGGGTCCCGTCCTCGTGCCTGCCGACCGGGATCCCGGCGAGATCAACCTCCGGCGAGGCCATTACCGGTAGCGGACCGATCGTGTCGGCGAGGACGTCGGCGTGGTGCAGCTCGATCCACACCGACCCTGGCCCCGAGGCGGTCACTCGGGCTTCGCGGGCCCCGAACGCGACGGCCAGCGCGTCAGCCTTGCCGGCGTAGTCGTCCAGGGTGAGCCCTGTCGGGATCGCCACCCGCAACCGAACGATCCCGGCCGAGGTGACCCGCACATCCCCCAGCGCCCCGTAAACCCACGGCTTGTCGCTGCCTGTGTGGTCGTGGACCACGAGCCCGACCCGGGAGGCGATCCGCCGCCACCTGCGCGGGTATGTCGTCAACAGCCAGAACCGGTGCAGGCGTGGCCGAACCTGCCCCTTGTAGGACTCCGGCCACACCACGCGCCACACACCCACCGCCATGACAAGCGCGGCTAGCACAGCCAGGACCGCCGCGTGACCCGCATACCGGTCCAACACCAACAACGAGCCCACCGCAGAGGCGACCCGGGGGCGGCGGATCGCGAACCGGACCAGCCGGAACGCCGACCGCAGTACCAGTAGCACGAGCCGGACGACTGCCTCGATCAGCATCGGCACCGGCTCGTCGCTGCCGAACATTGAACCTCTGGGCGTGCTCATCACCAACCCCGCCTCAGGCCGACCGGCGAGCGTCCGAGGCCACAGCCATCACCCGGGACTGAGCCGCACCCAGCGCTGAGTACGCCCGGTAGACGCCGCGCCTGATCTCGTCGTCCGGGGCATTGCCGAACTCCCGGACCAGCTTCGCCAGTTCGGTGCGGACCCCGTCCACCCGAGCGACCTCGTGAGTCAGCACGGCCGGGAGGTCCTTCACGTCCACGTCGAACGCGTCGGCCCACGCCACCGCCTCCACAGGACGCATCACGCCGCACCCTTCTCAGAGACCGACTGCGGCTTGCCCGAGCCCGTGGCGGCGGGCTTGGCACCGGGGGCGTGCATCCCGTCCGCGCGCAGCGACCACCCGATCTTCGGGCGCTTGCCGCGGTCGTCGATCCACGCCGTCACCGTCAGGTTCTCGAACTCCACCGGTCGCAGTTTCTGACCCTCCACCTTCGACGGCGGCACCGGCTGAACGTCGGCGGCGATCTTCACCGTCACCTCGCCTTGGTTCTTCGGCGCATCCTCGTCGTAGTCGACGACACGGACCTCCCACACCCGCAGCCCGGACTCCTTGTCCCGGACCTGCACGTCACCCGGTTCGCGTCCCTCGGCCTTCGCGGCTTGGATCAGGTCGAAGTCCTCCACTGCGGTGACCGACCCACGCATGCCGACACCCTCCGGGAAGACGTCCTCGAACCGGACCCGCATCCTCTGCTGAATTGCCATGACTCTCCCTCTCGTGAGATGAACCATTTAGAGGTGGTTCTATTGAGGAACGTATCACATGAGCATTTTTACAACCGGTTCTATTTGCCAACTTTTTACTTTGCGCTCCTTACCGGTAGCGTTATGGCAGGTCATAGCGTCGGAACAGGAGCGCGCAGGATGGGCATGGGCTATCGGGATTTGGCGGCGCAGCTGCGCGGCGAGATCGAGCGGGGCGACTACGGTCCCGGGTCCACACTGCCCAAGCAGGACGACCTGGCTTCGCAGTTCGGGGTCAACGTCAAGACGGTTCGCAACGCCGTCGCCCTCTTGGAAGCCGAGGGGCTAGTCACGCCTGTGCGACGTCGGGGCACCGTGGTCCGAGAGCGTCCACCGATGCGCCGGCTCGGGGCCGAGCGCTACTCCAAGAGCAAGTGGAAATTCGGCGACAGCGTCGCGTTCATCGCGGACCGCGAGGCGTCCGGACAGCCGTGGCAGCGGACCGACCAGACCCAGACCGTAGAACTCGTGAGCCCGCCAACGAGGGCCGTCGAGGTGCTCGGGATCGAACCCGGCAGCCAGCTCTATGCCCGTGCGCGGCTCGTCAAGCTAGAGGGGCGACCCACTCATACCCTGACGAGCTACTACCGGCCCGAGGACGTCGAGGGCACTCCCCTGGTCGATCCGACGCCCGGACCGGCTGGCCGGGGCGGTGGCTTCGCTGTCCTCACCCTGCAAGGCCTCGAACCTCACGAGGTCACCGAAACGTTCCACGCCCGGATGCCGACTCCCGATGAAATCTCGACCCTGGAGCTCCCAGCAGGAGAGCCGGTCATGATCCTTGAGCGAATCACCAGGACCAAGGACGGATATGCCGTGGAGTACGCCACCGGAGTTCACGCCGCTTCGCGGTTCTCCTGGACCTACACCTACGACATGCCCGACTGAGGAGACAACTGTGAGTGTCATGGACGAGGCCCAGATCCTCTGGGACTACCACCAGATGCACCACGAGCCGCGAAACACCGACATCGCCATCGGGCTCGGGAGCCACGACATCGGAGTCGCCGAGCACACGGCAGATCTCTACCGACAAGGAAGGTTCCCTCTGATCGTCTTCACCGGCGCCAACGCACCAACGACCATCGAGGCCTTCCCCCGCGGCGAGGCCGTCCACTACGCCGAGCGCGCCGAGCAGCTGGGGGTACCTGACACCGCGATCCTCCTTGAGGAGCACGCGCGCAACACGGGCGAGAACTTCACCCTGACCCGCGCACTGCTCGACCACGAGGGCATCCATCCGAAGTCCGCAACCATCATCAGTCGGCCGTACCAACAACGCCGCGCCTACGCGACATGTCAAAAGATCTGGCCCGAACTCGACGTTGTCTGCTCCTCGCGCCCTCAGTCCTTGCCCGACTACATCGCGTCGATCGGTGATGAGGACAAGGTCCTCAACATGCTCGTGGGTGACACTCAACGGATCTGGCTCTACGCCGACCAAGGCTTCGCGGCTCCCCAGCCGGTTACCCCGGAGGCAGGCGCCGCCTACGAACGGCTGGTGTCTGCTGGCTACACCCGTCGCCTCATTGAGGCGCGCCCGACGTGACCGACATGCGGCGACACTCCGTCAGCGTCGCCGCTGCGATCTTTGACGACTCCGGTGAGAATGTCCTGCTCATTAGGCGCCGTGACACCGGCCACTGGGAACCGCCGGGCGGCGTCCTGGAGGTCGAAGAGACCATTGAAGACGGATTGCGGCGAGAGGTCCTCGAGGAAACTGGCGCTGGAATCGAGGTCGGACCACTTACCGGCGCCTACAAGAACATGACCCTAGGGGTCGTAGCACTCGTATTTCGTTGCAGGCTTGTCAGCCCGTTCCTCCCAGAGTCGATCGAAGCTGCGGAGGTCGCATGGTGCGAGATGTCAGATCTGCCGGAACTCATGGTCGCAGCGTTTTCCGTTCGATTGACTGACGCAGAGTCCAGTCTCGGCGCGGCCACCAGAGCCCATGACGGCACGAATCTGTTATGCACCGAACGTAGACACGGCCATACCTAAGCACTCTTGCCAATTCTGGGGCAAAGGCCTCGATCTTCATGTTTCATGAGGGGCAGCACGGGTCCGCAAGCCAGGCAAACCAGGGGGCACGAATGTATATGCGCCAGATCAGACTGGAAGGCTTCCGCGGCCTTGACACAAGCGTGACCTTGGACGCGCCCTTGGGGCTCATCGTCGGCGAGAACAACGTTGGCAAGTCCGCCGTCATTGACGCGATCAGGGTTCTATTTCAGCCCCAAGCCGGGCGCCGATTCAATCGATGGCTCACCCCAGCGGACTTCTCTCATGACGGACACGGCGACAACCGCGTCAATCGGCTACGCCTCAGCGCCGAACTCTTCGACATAGCCGAGAGCCAGCGGGGGCGGATGATCTCTGCTCTGGCACCATCCCTTGGGGCTGGGGCTGGTCGCCTCACCATGATCGCCCAACTTGACGAACACGACCGAGTGTCGACGCGTTGGGAGGGGGGCGACCTAGGCCACACCGATGTGGAGACGATGGCGCGTGAAGCAATCCGCTACGTCTACCTGCCCCCGCTCCGTGACGCAGCCTCCGACCTGCAACCAGGGTCCACCAATCGGTTGGCAGGGCTACTCACCGCGTTCGCACCGCCCGGGCATCCTGACCGCTCTGAATTAGAGACCATCATGAGCGATGCCAACACCGCCCTCGAGAGCGTCGATGCGGTGGTCAAAGCAGCAACCGCCATCGGCCAACGGCTTAAGGGGCTGACCGGGACGGGCGTCTACGCGCACCAAGCCGCCATGACGTTTTCCCGTCCTAAGTACGACCGGATCATCTCCACACTTCAAGCCCTAGCCGGACGAAACACGCCGCTCGGACTGGACGAGAACGGGCTGGGCTACAACAACCTGCTCTATATGTCGGTGCTGCTGGGCGCGCTCGAGAACGATTCGGACACTCCATTGAACCTTCTGCTCGTGGAGGAGCCGGAGGCGCACCTGCACCCCCAGCTTCAGGACCTGCTGATGCGATACCTCGAAGCAGAATCCTCGTCTGACACCACGCAGGTAGTGATGACCACCCACTCGCCGCAGCTGGCCTCCTCGGCCCATGTGGAACGAATCACGATCCTTGCCCGCGATGGCGTTTCAAACGCTTCGGCAACGGCGTTGGGACAGCTGCGCCTAACGTCGAAGGACGCTGCCTTTCTCCGCAGGTTCCTTGACGTGACCAAATCCGCGCTCTTGTTCTCGCAGGGCGTTCTACTTGTCGAAGGAATTGCCGAGCAACTGGTTGTGCCCCAGTTCGCCGCGCGAATGGGCGTCCCCCTGTCGGAACATGGCATCACCGTGGTCAACGTTGGGGGCTTGGCGTTCCAGCCCTTCTTGACGCTCTTCCAAGACAACGGACTGCCCTACCGATGCGCCGTCCTCTCTGATTCAGACCCAGCCACCAACGAAGACGGCACAGAGGAGGCGATGTCTCCGACGGCCCGTGGACTATTTGAGATCGAGTCAGACAAGATCCACGTTGGGCTGGCGACGAAGACGTTTGAGTGGGACGTAGCCCATGCCAACGCAGGCGAGCCGGAGTTGCTTCTCACTGCGTTGGCGAGTGTGCGTCCCATCGTGGGAGCTCGACTTCGCACGGAGCAACCGCAAGGGCCATCTGGCTTTGCGGACGCCTACCTGGAGGCGGCCAGGAACCATAAGGGTCGAGTGGCGCAAGAGTTGGCCGTAGCTTTGGAATCGTCAAGCGAAGTCGAGTTTGAGATTCCGGCATACATTGCTGATGCAATCTCTTGGCTGACGCAATGAGCGTCGACAACGATCAGCCCCAGACTTGGGGACTCTCGCCTGAGCAAGCGGACGCGATGATCGGGGGCGACAACATCATGCTCACCGCTTGTCCCGGTTCGGGCAAGACGCGTTCGGTGGCTGCGCGCCTGGCTTGGTCCGAGGCTGTAGGGCGGTCCGTCGCCCTGTCTAGTTACACGAACGTTGGCGCCAACGAGATCGCCGAATCCGTGCGCCGCGACCATGGGTTGTCCTTGGGTTCGGATCACTTCGTCGGCACTCTTCACCAGTTCCTTTTCCAGTATGTGCTGAGGCCTTTCGGCCATCTCGAGATGGGCTGTGCGACCGTCCCCATGGTGGCCTCGGAACCGCTGACATGGGACGACTACAGGTTTGATCGCGTTGGTGAGCTTCGAACGCGACAGAGGCGGCAGAGCGCGAACACGGTGCCAGAGCGGAGCGCCGCGCAAGCAACCAAGAAGGCCCAAGCGATTGCTGGACTGGTTACGCCAGATGACGCCCTCTACTGGTGTCTAGAGACCCTTCGCAAGCACGAGGTCGCCCGACAGTCGCTGGCAGCTCGCTTCCACGAGGTAATGGTCGACGAGGCGCAGGACACAACCGACCTGCAACTTGCCTGCCTTGAACAGTTGCACGAGGCGGGACTTCGATCGATCGTGCTGGTCGGAGACTTCGATCAGTCCATCTTCAGCTTCACCGGTGCCCGTCCCGATCTGTTTCGGCGGTTCGCCCGCGACCGCAGCCTGAGCGTCGCTTCGCTCAACGAGAACTACAGGTGCTCACAGGCCATTTGTGATGTCGCCTGGCATTTCAGCACTAAGTCCACGCCCGACCGTGCCGTGGGCCCAAACCGAGGATTCGCGCAGCGTCCCACCGTCACACTCTTCGATGACGGCGATCCAAGAAGTGCTATCGCCGACTTCACCACCTACATCGGGAACCTCGGGATACAGCTGTCTGACGCGGTGGTGGTGGCAAGGGGCAACGACCTCGCGTCCGTCCTAGGCGGCAAACCCAAGTTGCGGCGGCCGCTCAGCATCCTTGGTCGCGCGAAGTCCGCCGGCGTAGGTTTATCGAAGGCGCTCGTCCACGACGTCGAGCAACTCTTGACGGAGGCGGCCTTCCGCGGGGAACCGGTGACGAGGGACACGGACCGCCTCCGTGTTCGAGTCGCGGCCATGGATCTCATCGAGGCCTTGCCCCCTCTGGAGACGGATTCCATGATTTGGGCCTCTGACGCCATGCCCCTTTTGACGCATTACGCCGGAGTCGCTTTCCCTGAGCGGCGGGACACAGCGTCGCTTGCTCTCCAAGGCCAGAGTGGGGCGACTATGGCCCAGCTGTTTGCACCGCCACCAGGAGGAGTCCGGGTTGACACCATCCACGGGGTTAAGGGTCAGTCATTTGATGCTGTGCTCCTGGTGGCCGCACCCCCTGAAGGTTGGCGGGATGGTCAGACGGACCAGTGGTCTACGTTGCTTGACGATGGAAACACGTCCGAGGAGTTGCGGCTCGTCTACGTCGCTCTTACCCGAGCGCGCAAGGTCTTGGTGATAGCGGCGCCCTCCAGCGTTTCCTCAGCTGCACTGGAATCGTTCGCGGAGCGCGGCTTCGCCACTCCTTGACTCAAGTTGCTAAGCCGAGCGGCGACAGTGAGTAGACACAAGATGGCCCTGCGCAGTTCACGCCGCCCTCTTGCGCGTCACGGCTTGCCAAATGTGTGGCGCCATCAATTTCGCAACGGCTCCGATGGCGGGAACAACCACGCTATTCCCAAACTGCTTGTAGGCTTGGGTGTCGCTAACCGGAATTCTGAAAGAGTCCTCAAAGCCCATGAGACGAGCAC
Source organism: Pedococcus bigeumensis (assembly GCF_039531795.1). Taxonomy (NCBI): domain Bacteria; kingdom Bacillati; phylum Actinomycetota; class Actinomycetes; order Micrococcales; family Intrasporangiaceae; genus Pedococcus; species Pedococcus bigeumensis. The sequence goes on from NZ_BAAAQS010000002.1 coordinate 245,648, forward strand.
ACTCACGCGGCGTGAGACGACGTGGACGAGTTCCGAGTTGCTCAACCAAGATCTCAGATCCGTCTTTGTAGTAACGAGCCGAGAGAGTTCGAGTGGTCATTCCCTCTCTAACCAGGCCGTAGCCAAAGCCATTTCCGGCAGCCCGATGTTTGGCTGCGTAATTCTGCAGATAGGTCCAGAGGTTTTCTGTCAACGTGTAGCGGTCGGGCACACGGTTTCTCGAATGATCGAAGTATCGGCCCTCGTCATGTGGCAATACCGGTTCCGTGCCGTCCGTACGATGAAGCACGGACTCGATCTTTGATCCCTCGGCCGGCCGCTCCAAGGATTCAAAACTGAAGTCGGTCGGCTCACGGAACCCTACAATCATGATCCGCTCACGGTTTTGCGGTGTGAAATGCAGACCGTTTACAACCTCAAACTTCACGTGGTAACCCAGCTCCTCCTCCAAAGTCCGTCGGATGACCGCAAAGGTCCTTCCCCCATCGTGCGTCTGTAGGTTCTTAACATTTTCAAGCAGGAAGGCAGCCGGTTGCTTTGCGTCTATGATCCGCTTAACGTCAAAGAACAGCGTTCCTTGGGTCGGGTCAGAGAAGCCATGCGCCCGGCCGAGGGAGTTCTTCTTAGAAACCCCTGCAATGGAGAATGGCTGACAAGGGAATCCGGCCAAGAGCACATCGTGATCCGGCACCGTGGAGGCGTCTTTGACACTTGTTATGTCGTTGTTGAACACATGCATCTCGCGGTGAGGGAAATTCGCAGCATAGGTCTGTTGTGCATAGGGATTCCATTCCGACGTGAATGCACATTTTCCACCAATACCTTCGAATGCTTGACGAATTCCTCCGATGCCAGCGAAGAGGTCGGCGAAGGCAAATCGGCCCTGGTCTGAGTCCACGGTCAGGTGCATTCTGATCGCGTCGCCTAGATACGCGGGGCACGCCGACTCTTGACTCTCCCACCGACGAACAGTCCGCTCACTGACCGAGAGAAGGGTCGCGACCTGCTGGTGGGTCTTCTGGCGACGCAACTCAAGAAGCATGTCGTGAGAGCTCTTTGGCATCATTCGTCTACCTCATGGTGGGGAGTGTTGCCGGACATTTTGACCGCTAACAGCCCCCACGTGCGGGAGGCGCGCCGATATACCCGGCGTCGAACGTATATCCAGGCCGTGACACTCCCAGCGCGGCCAGCAAGCCGGCGGCGCAGCACTGCCTGTCAGGACCGAACCACGCCCGGTGGAGGATCAAGAGCCACACCTCACCTGCGAGAATCTATTTGGGCGGTTTGTCGTCCTCGCGCACCCAGGGTCTTCTATCGTCGTCCCCATGGACACCCGGGGGCTGAAGAGACCTAGGTGGCGTCTAGTTGGCGCGGACGTCGAGGTCGAGGATGGCACGGCATGGCGGACAGCCTCCACCGCAGAGATCGCCGAGGCATCGTCCGGGGACCATAGCGCGGAGATCCGCGGGGACACTGGCCTGCGATTCGGCAGGGTCATGCTCAGCCCACGGGTCAAGCTCGTTGGGGATCTGCCAGATGATGTTCGCGTCGAACTGGGTGTTCAGCGGGGGGCAACATTTGTCCCCATCCCCAGCCTTAGCTCGCGCGCCATAATCCAAGGTCGCAGGTGGCACCCACTAGACCCCGGCGCCATGGACCTTTGTCAGGACTTCCTCGCTCGGCACAGGGTGTCACCACACGACGACGTGGCATTGGGATCGTATCTCCACCTGAAGTCGGACCCCGCTGCCTGGGGACTCTTGATTGACGAGACGGCATGGAGCGATCGGACGACAGCGGAACCCCCTACGGCCAGGAACTTCGCCAGCCAAGGCTTGACCATCGACCTATACCCGTACCAGCAGACGGGCGCGGACTTCCTCGCCTCGATGGCGGACCGCGGCGTTGGGGTTCTCCTAGCCGACCAGATGGGCTTGGGCAAAACACTCCAGGCGATTGCCCTGCTCCTTGACCAGCGCGAAGACGGTCCGGCCCTCGTCGTCGGCCCGGCCTCGTTGCTGCGGAACTGGTGTCGCGAGTTCCGCCTGTGCGCCCCTGACATCTCCGTCCTCAACCACTCAGGTCCCCTACGCACGGGTATCGCACAGGGATTGTCCGGCTACGACGTTGTCCTCACCTCATACGACACGCTCATCAATGACCTGAGCTTCCTTGGCACCATCGAGTGGAACGTCGTGGTTCTCGATGAGGCACAGTCGATTCGAAACCCAGACACGGCCCGCGCGGAGGCAGTCAAGTCATTGAATCGGCGCATCTCACTAGCGCTCACAGGCACGCCGGTCGAGAATCGCCTTCTCGACCTTTGGTCCATTGCCGAGTTCGTCATCCCGCCCCTGCTCGGGAACCGAGCTGCATTCGAGGACGCCTTCCCAGACGAACTCGATCGAGCCCACGAGGTCGGACGAATCGTCGCTCCCGTCACACTCCGCCGCCTGGTGGCGGATGTAGCTAAAGACCTCCCCGATCTCATTCAGATTGAGACCGCCTTCGAACTGGCCCCGGCCGACCGGATTCGTTACGACCATGTCCTAGCGACAGCCGCGGGACCGCTCGCTGCTACCACCGCCCTCCGGGTCGTTTGTGCCCACGCAGATGGATTCAGCTGGACTGGCGCCGGTCGCTCGCCAAAAGCAGAGCATGCACTGAGACTGATCGCCGAGGCTTTTGAAGAAGCCCAGAAGGCCTTGGTCTTCGCATCTTTTCAAACCACCCTTGATTGCTTGTTTGATGCTGTACAGGCGGAGCATCCGGGTGCGTTTCTCGGGGTCATCGACGGTCGAACTCCGGCAGATGCACGTCAGTCCATTATTGATCTCTTCAGCAGTTTCGAAGGCCCCGGCGCCCTCTTCATGAACCCTCAGGCGGCGGGCGTCGGGCTCAACATAACTGCCGCCAATCATGTCATCCATTTCAACCCTGAATGGAATCCCGCCTTGACTAGTCAGGCAACCGCACGCGCCTACCGGCGGAAGCAGGATCTTCCAGTCACTGTCCACCACCTCTTCTATGAAAGTTCAGTCGAGGAGGACGCCCTCAACCGTGCCGACTGGAAGCGCGATCTGGCGGACATGGTGGATGCCGGAACAACAAGCGAAGGAAGTTGAACTGCCCTATGGCCGCGCCCCGCGAAGTTAGCAAGATCCTCACCCCGAATGATCTTGGCATCACCGGCACCCACCAAGCCGGCATCGCTATCCCTAAGGATGCCGATGTCCTCGCCTTCTTTCCACGCTTGGATCCAACTGAATACAACCCCGACTGTCTTATCGCCGTCCACACGCCAGCGACAGGAGACTACTGGCAATTGCGCTTCGTCTATTACAACAGCAAGACGCATGGCCAAGGGACTCGGAATGAGTATCGCTTGACCGGTACAACTCAGATGTTGCGCGATCTGGCGCCCCGCGTGGGGGACTCGATCTCGTTCCTGAGAAACCCTCTTGGCGATATTGAAGCGTGCATCCGCCTACAGGACGACCCGGTGCCGTTGCCCGCAACTGAGAGAGTACTCAAGAATGGTTGGCGCCTTACCATTTCCGATACCAAGGACTGAGGATATTGCCCAAGAACACAAAGGTAGTTCTCCCCGATACGACACGCGTTATCGAGGGATTTCGCGACACCGGGTACACGTTCGAAGCCTCCATCGCGGATATCATTGACAACTCAATCGGCCCCGGCGGCGCCAAGAACGTAGCCGTGCGGCTTGGATTGGACCCGACAGGCGATGCCATCGTTGAGGTCGCGGACGATGGCGTTGGGATGGACCTGGACGGGCTCGAGAACGCCATGCGATACGGAGCCGAGCGCCAGACCAATCCCAATAGTCTCAGCAAGTTTGGATTGGGACTGAAGACCGCCTCGACACAGTTCTGCCGCAGGCTCTTGGTGGTCTCGCGACCCCAAGGCACTGACGTCTCATTTGCAGCCGCATGGGACCTCGACACCGTGGCTGCATCCGGCCAATGGATTTTGGAACACGACGTCGCCGAGGACCCTGAAGGTGAAATGCTCGATGACGCGCTGTCGGACTTGGAGGATCTCAGCGGAGTCTCCCCCGCTGGCGGGACACTCGTTGCGTGGGCCAAGATCGATCGACTTCTGAAGACCCAGAGTGGGAAAGAAGCCAAGAACCGCACTCAGGCGATGAAGCGCACGGAGGCGAACCTGCGCCAGCATTTGCGCATGGTGTTCCAGCGCTTTCTTGACCCCGAGGATGCTCGTGCGAGGAACGTAAACATCTACCTCAATGGTGACAAGCTCTCTGCTTGGGATCCATTCATGGAGGGGCGCGGCGGCAATCTCGTCATGACGAAGGACTTCACATTCGATGTGCCCGGCGGCCAGACGCACACTGCACAACTTCGGGCCTTCATCCTCCCGCGCAAGGACGAGACTGCCGATCTGGATGCCTGGAAGGAAGCTAACGTCTCACTCAATCTTCAGGGCATCTACCTCTATCGGGAAGACCGGCTCATTGATGGGCCAAGCTGGCTGGACACCGGTGCCGCAGAAACCCACATCAACAACCTGCGAGTGGAACTGTCATTCGATGCACTTCTCGACGGAGTGTTCGGCGTTGGAATCAAGAAGTCGGGCGTCCACATCGACGGCGCCCTTGTTGAGGTGCTGATCGATCTACTGACGCCCCTGCGTCGAGAAGCCGACAAACGGTCACGAGCTGGCAATGCGAAAACCGCCGCAGCGCGCGCTTCCGGCAACCGCCCCACCGAGGTCACCCTTGGACGGCTCAAGGGCAAGCTGAACGTACCCGTCATCTCTAAGTCGGCCGACGGTTCCGTCGTTATGGTCAACAAGACAGGTGATGTGCCAGTCATTGGCGCGGACGGCCAACCATCCGGAATAGTTAACATCACTGTTGACGATGAATTCGCCTCCATGAATATCGTGCGCCGAGAGTCGCTCACAGATGGCGTGCTTTGGGATATGTCCCTCTCCACGAATAACATCCTTCAAGTGGAACTCAACGCTGGCCACGAGTGGTACCAGAAGGCGTACCTGCCGATCGCGGAGAACAGCACAATGGTGCAAGCCATCGAGTTCCTCTTCTACGCGATTGCTCAAGCGGAGCTCGACGCTACCAACAGCGACTCTCGAGAGATGTTCGAGGAACTGCGCATTGACGTGAGCCGCAACCTTCGAAAACTTGTCAAGGACCTTCCGCAGCCTGATCTGGACGACGAAGAGTGAGTGCATCTGCGCATGCAGAAACCCTTGATCAGGCCGTTGCCAGGTTGGGCTCACTCACCGGACTACCGCTGGTGCGATGCTCCATATCGCGCCCGGGACTCCGCGCTGAGGGGGCTCGAATCTCGGGCATCGTTCCGGGCAGGGGTCTCTTAGTCTCCCTGTCCCGGACGCTATCCAGTGTGGAAGCCGTCGTAATGGCTGAGGACTACGCGGGGGGCCTGGTTCGCCGATTGGGCCGCTGGGCCCAAGATCATCCAGACGCATGGCGTGTCGGCATTGCCGAAGCCGAGGCCCAAGGCGTGGCCCTAACGGTGACCGTGAATGACGAGATTCTCGACGACCCCAACGAGGTTCCGGCTGGCCTCTGGCGGTCCTTCACTATTGAATGTTGGGCGAGGATTCCAGCACGTACCGCTGAGGACATCGAGGCGAGTCTGGTCAAGGTCGGTGGACCAGCTTTGGCGATCGCGTTGAACGGAATCGTGGAACAGGAGAACGAGGCCGACCTACCCTCTTTCGAGCCACTTCCCGAGGGCGCAGTAGCCACAATCAAGGTAAACCGGTACGAACGCAACCCCGTGAATCGTCTTCGCTGCATTTCCCATTATGGTGCGGTCTGTTGGGTTTGCGACCTCGACTTCGGCGAGCGCTACGGCGCGTCGGCCAACGGCTTTATCGAGGTACATCACCGGGTGCCTGTCTCGACGATGGGAGGACACTATCTTGTGGACCCCGTTCGCGACCTAATTCCACTTTGCAGCAACTGCCATTCCGTCGCCCACAGGCGACAGCCGCCATATCAACCAGGAGAATTGCGGGAGCTCTTGGGACTCCCACCAAAGATGCCAGCGCTCCCCGAGCTTGAACTACCCCTCGATGGGCCCTAAAGCCGAAGAGGGGCTAGCCGGGATGACGGCGTTTGGCTCACCACTTGGTAGCCAGCGGCAGAGCTCCTCAAAGCTGGCATCTCCCGCGCGCACACCGCATTCCCACACCACGGCGACGCGCCACCCGAGCGCCTCTAGAGAAGCCAGATTTCGAGCATCCCGCTCGCGATTCGATTCCAGCTTCGTCGCCCAAAAGTCGGGGCGAGACGATGGCAACTTGAAGTATTTGCAGCCCGTATGTGCGTGCCAGAAACAGCCATTTACAAAGATTGCGGCACGATACTTCGGCAGCACCAAGTCTGGCCTGCCCGGCAAGGTCCCCGGATGCAACCTAAAGCGGAAGCCTCGAGCGTGCAGGTAGCGGCGCGTCAAGAGTTCCGGTCTGGTGTTGCGGCCTGAGATTCCCGCCATCATCCGGCTACGAGTGGCGGCGTCAACTATGTCGGCCAACCATCTCACCCCCTCCAAGCGACCGGACACCTTCACAAGCTCGGAACGCACTCGGCTCGTCCCACCGAGCGTAGTGCTGCGCCAGCGTGGCGTCGCCTCCTCCGATCGTGGCCACACAACCCTCGGAACTTGTACCGCGCAGCAGGTCGATGTCGCGTGAGGACTTTCCTTACTGGCTCAAGCGCGGCTCCGCCGCGAGGCGCGGGTCCCCGCGATGGGGCCCCGCGCTCCGGGCGCTTCGCGCCCTGCGCGCACCCCACCGCACCCCGCGCACAAACGGAGGGGTCACCACCCTTAGGCAGTGACCCTCAGCCCTCGAGTTCAGCCGTTAAGCCAAAAGGCTCCGCAACGCCCCCAGGTCAGAGGACTTCGACCGGCGCAGCCTCCCCCGTGAATCAGCGTCCAACTGTGAGGGCTTGACGATCACTAGTCGCAGGCCATGCGCGGGAATCAGCTCCTCACGCCGCAAGTCGTAGAGCCGGCGCTGCTGACCCCGATGTACACCACTCACCGTCATGCGTTCAGGCTTGTCGAAATGCGGCGTCGGACGATCATGCTGCAGTTCTCGGTACTCAACGACTATGCGGTGCCCCGGCCAGTAGCCATCGACCGGGAGTCGACGACGCGACCCGTTCTCCCCGGGGTCGCCCAGGAGCCAGTCGAACAGGTGCTGGCGCGACCCGACCTCCCCCAGCAACTCGTCACACAATTGGAGGACGTACTCCTCATCACTCGACTCTCGTCCCATGGCGCTCACCGTAGCGAGCGCGTCACCTTCGAGCCTCCGCCCCGACGCTTCACCGTCCGCCTGTCTCCGGGCCGCATCAAGAGCGCTACGCGTCACTGCGTGATGGCCTCCGGCCACTCTTGACCCGACCACTGCGACAGACTCCCCTGCTCCGCCATCGGGTCGGCGCCTCTTCCTGGTCGGAACCATTCCGAGCGTGGCAATCAACGGCGCAGGGATCTCTCCAGGAGGCTGATAGCCGTGGGCACATCGGCCATAGTCCGCACCTTGAAGGTTGAGTATCCGTTTCGGTCGTCCTTCAGGTCGAGCGCCGGCAAAGGCGGGAACTTGGAAGCCTCGCCCCTTAGCGTGATTCGGAGGGACGCATCCCGAGGCTGAATCTTCACAGTCCAGAAGTTGTCGGGAGTCTCCACGAAACGGCCAGACGGCGTCGAAAAGCGCAGCTCGCCTGGCCAGCGTCGCCGAGCCTCCTGAAGGAACTGAGAACCAACTTCTCGGAGAACCGGGGGCAACTGCCGCAGGAACTCTTGATCGCCACCCCTCGCCCCTGGTGTCGAAGGGGCGGGTGGAGCTTCGCTCGAGAGAGCGGTGACGAGCGGCTCGGGAGAAGCGACGAAGATGCTCACCTCGCTGGATCCGCGGTTGAGAAGGGTCGCTGCCGTCGTCTCGACAATGAGTTCGCCGCCGAGCATGGACGGGTTCGCGTGTAGCAAGACAACCGACACGGGACCACGAGTCGACGTTGGCTTCCCCAACAGCTCTAGTTCGGAGGAGTCCAACCGACCGCGCCACACGCTTTCGCCCGACTTGGTTGCTTCTACAAGGAGCCTCATGCAAAAAGAGTACTGCAGAACGTACTGCAGAACAATACTGCAGTACGTTAGCGATGAATCGTGACTTGCCCGTCCTCGCCAACCCCGTACACGCGGACTCCCAGGAGCGCTCGGACACGAGGCGGCACCCGAAGGGCCTTCGCGACGTGATCTGAGGGCACAACAACCGCAAACTCCCCGCGGCCAAACTCCTCCTCTGGCATGCGCCGCAAGAGCTGGCCGTAAAGAGTGTCGATATCGAGGCCCGGCGCCGCTGTGCGCCCTTTGGCTTCCGCGTAGAGGCGATCTGCTCCGCGCGTGGCAACCACGTCGCAGAATGCCACCTCGCGCTCCACGCTCCACCCCTCTGATTCAAGCCATCGACAGAACGCATCCACGACCCGAGCCTCATCGCCCCACATGCACTGACGGTAGCGCGGAGGTACCCGAGAGGTACCCGCAACCAAGGAAACAGCCGCAATGGCCCGGGGTATCGTGTACTTGAAACCGTTGCGCTGCAATGGAATTCGCGGCGGGCTTCAACCCAGGGCTCGCTCCTAAAGCGGGTGTCGGCAGCTCGGGGCTGCCCGAGGGCACCACACCACGTCTCCTACGGCGCCTCTGGTTCCCGGAAGAGCTCTGCACGGACCCGCGCGGCCTCTGACTCGGTAAGCCAATGCAGCTCGTAGACCACGCCATCCCAAGTTAGGGAGGATGAGGCGATGCACTCCTCATACATCGCGTGGGCCCCAACAGCGTCATGCGTGAACCACACCGGCCAGGCATAGTCACGCTGCGCCGCCGTCTCCCTATCCCAATAGGCCATGTGCAGGGCCGGCAGCGTCTGAACGCCCGTCAGGCGCTTCCACCACAGGGTGCCCTCGATGGTCGCCCAGTCCTGGACCTCCATCATCGCGTAACCCGTCCGAGCACCCGCGAGGCGCATCTCGGCGACTGAGCCGTTGTACCCCTCGAAGCGTTCGTCAGACACAACGTCTGAAGGCCAGTGCTCGCGAATCCAGCGCCGACTCACCACAGCGTCAGTCTGGCGGACACTGCCAGAACAGTGGCCGCAGACACCACCGCAACTTTGCCCTTCACCTGCACGCCGCCGACCCTGCGCTCCACTCTCCGCCATCGGGTCGGTGGCTTCTTGTGGTCGCCTGCCAGCACCGGAAACAACCGGCCACCTGACTCCGTCCTGCCTCAGCGGCATCTACGGTGGCACAGTGCGCGTACTCGACCTCCTTGGGCGGTCGCGCTGAAGAAGCACGCCGATCTCCGACATGCGCCAGCGTCAGAGATGGGCTGCCGACGATCCGACTCCTGGAACCCTAGGCTCGTGGGGTGACCGTAGGGAGAACCCGCCAAGCCCGGGCGGCCAAGCGGCGCAAACGACGCATGAGCCTGGTCAGTCATGATCTGACCGACGCCCAGTGGTCGACGCTGAAGGCCATGTGGGGAGGGTGCGCCTACTGCGGCGCCGCCAGTGACGCCCTCCAGCGTGACTGCGTCCTGCCGATTTCGCGCGGTGGGCGGTACACGCTGGACAACGTGGTGCCAGCGTGCCGGTCGTGCAACACCAGCAAGTGCAACACCGAGGTCACCGGCTGGCTTCGCCGCAAACGGCTGGATGAGCGAGCGTTCCTGGCCCGCCACGTCGAGATTCGCACCGAGCTCGAGCGTCGTTTCGCGGCGACAGCAGAGGGAGCAACGGCGCCGACCCTCTGACGCATCCGCAGCGTCAGAGGGTCGGGGTCGGCCCGAGGGCGGGTCCCACCTCTCCGGTCAGCTGGCCAGGAAGGAGTTGACCTCGTCGATGAACACCCCGAACGCCGGCTCTGCGCCCTGCAGGATGTGGTTCTTGCTGTCCAGCCTGACCAGCCGGCTCCCGCGCACCATGGCATGCAGCTCCTCTGCCTCCGCGAAGGACCAGACCCGGTCGTCTGACGAGTGCATGATCAAGGTCGGCACGTCGAGCGTGCGGGCGGCCTCGGCGCAGTCGAGGTCTCCGAACGCGCGCCACAAGCGATAGGCGTTGTGGGCTGGCGCTGAGCGTCGCTGCAGCTCGTCGAAGGCGCGCCAGCTCTCCAGTGGTCCGTCGGGCAGGAACCGCGCGTCGTAGACCTGTCGGAAGCCCGGCTGGTCGCCGCCCCAGGACGTCTTGATCAGCTCCCCCAACGCCACCAGCTCGCGTCGCTGCTTGTCGCCCGCGCGAGCCCAGGTGGCCCGGGCGCAGGTGCCGTAGACGACGACGTGAGACACGCGCTCGGGGTGGCGCGCGGCATACGTGATGGCTATCGGTCCGCCCTGGGAGATGCCCAGGAGCGGGAAGCGCTCCAGTGCCATCGCGTCGACGACGGTCTCGAGATCACGCACCCACGCCTCCAGCGTGAAGGAGTCGTCGTCCACCTCCCAGTCCGAGAGACCACAACCGCGCTCGTCGTAGCGCACGAGGGTGTGTCGCTGCGAGAGCGCGCTCCACCACGGTCGCCAGATGGGGCTCTCCCAGTCGTGGTCGAGGTGGGTCAGCCAGTTCGACGCCTTCACCAAGGGCGGGCCGGACCCACTGACCGCATAGGCGAGGCGCACGTCGTCTGGTGTGTGGCAGAAGCTGACCCGCTGGTCGGCGAGCGTCGCAGCCCGCGGAGACGCCACCGGCACCGCCGGCCGCACGATGGGCGTCAGGGCAAGCTCCCGCACGGCGCTGGCTTCGGCGCTGGGTCCGATCCCCAGCTCACGCTCCAGCGCTTCGGTCAGCGCGGTGAAGTGGCGCAACACCCCGGCACGGTCTCCGGCGTCCAGCAGCTCGCGCATCAGCGCCACCCGCGCCTCCTCGTCGACCGGGTCGAGGGCCACGAGCTCCGCGAACCGGCCGGTGCTCCGGAGCAGCTCGCGATGGCGCAGCTGGAGGCGCTGACGGTGGTGGAAGGCCCAGTTTTCGTAGAGCTCGTGGGGCAGGAGGTCGCCTTGGTACAGGTCGAGGGCGCGCTCTGCGCAGGCAGCCCGCTCCTCGGGCGAGGACTTCGGGTCGAGAGCGGTCCGGGCCAGCCGCTCGAAGACGACCGCGTCGACCTCGACGTGCGCCAGGTCCCCGGGAAACAGCGCCACGGTGTCGGCGGTGAGCGTGACGCTCTCCGGTATGCCGATCGCGCGCCTGAGGTAGTGGGCCGCCATGTGCAGCCGGTTGCCGACCGAGTCGATGGGGGCGTCGGGCCACAGAGCGTCCACCACCACCTCGCGGTGGGCGCGTCGCGCGGGCGCCAGGGCGAGGTACTCGGCGAGGCGGATCGGGTCTCGACGGCCCCGCGCGCCGGCGATGACCGCTCGCTCCCCGACGCGGACCACGACGTCACCCAGGAGCTGGACGTGGACCACGACCTGGTGGTCGGTGCGGGCCATGCGCTCCATGTTCCTGCCTCGTGCTCGGACCCGTCGAGTGGTCGGGGGTCCTCGCCAAGGTATCGACGTCGCTTTCACAGACCTTTCGCGAACGGGGCGGCTCGCGCGGAAGGGTTGCGAAAGGTCCGCTCCCTACCGTGCAGCCCAGCGAGAACGACTGCAGTGCACCAGTCCCACCGACCGAATACGGGGTAGTCATGAGCACGTGGCCGAACCGGGCGCCCGAGGTGGGCGAGCAGGCTTCCCTGTCCCGGACCATCACCGACGACGACATCGCGCTGTTCACCAGCCTGAGTGGCGATCGCAACCCTCTCCACTACGACGAGGAGGCCGCGCGGCGCACTCCCTTCGGCAGCATCGTCGTCCAAGGGGGCGTGACCAGCGCGATCCTCAACGCCGTCGTCGCCGAACGCCTGCCGGGACCCGGCACGGTCTTCATACAGACGAACCTACGGTTCCTCGCGCCGGTCCGCCCCCGAGACACCATCACCGGCGAGGTCACCGTCACGGCTGTGCGGCACGACAAGCCGATCACCACGCTGGCGGTTCGAGTGGTCCGCGACGACGGAGTGGTGGCCCTCGAGGGCGACGCCGTGTGCTGGACCATGGACCTCACCGCTGCCCAGGAATGACGTCGAGCCTCCCCCGCGAAACGTCAGGGCTTGAAGACCTTGCCGACCGCCCCGGTCAGGTCGGTGGTCGCCTCGATGAACTGGTTGGGGTGCTTGTCGGGTCCACCGAAGAAGCAGTAGGGACACACGAGATCGCGGTTGTCCTCGATGTCGATCAGGTCGAACGGCAGACCGGTGAAGCGGCGCAAGCTGATGAACTTGCCCGGCAGGTACATGGACGTGGACAGGTACTGGTTGCTGAACCGGCACCCGCCCTTCCCGGGGACCTTGTGGATCTTGCTGCGGCGAGAGGCCACCACGCGCTTGTACCTGTCGTAGTAGATGGCTTTGTGGGCCCACTGCACATAGGGCTTGAGCTCATCGGGGCGTGGATCGACCGAGAGGATGTAGACGGAGCCGTTGTAGAGGTCTTCGGTGACTCCCCCCATCGAGCGATAGAGCCGGCAAGAGATCCGCACCTCTTGGTCGGGCTTGGTGGGACTGACCATCTCCTTGGTGTCGATCGACAGCACCAGCGGGTCGATCGGCTTGCCCAGCACCATGCTGGCCAGATCGCCGACCATGCGCAGGTCGCGTGTGAACTCGGGGACGACCTTGCCGTTGAGCGTGGTCTCGAAGCGCACCCGCAGGTTGGGGTCCTTGCGCTGCACGTATGCCGGTGGCAGCACGAGGCGCGCGGTGATGGAGTCCGAGAGGCCCCCGTTGCGGCGTATCTCCTGCCGGTCGATCTGGGTGTCGACGGTGACATTCTGGTCGGCCAGTGCCACCCGCAGCTCGGGCTGTCCGACCGATCGGAGGTCGGCATGGATGGTGGCGGACCGTTCGCCGGCCTGGCACTGCATCACCATGCGCTTCGGCGTGAAGCGGTACGTGGGACCACTGGTGCCCGGGAGCGCGAAGTCTTCGCGGACCGTCGCCCCCATCGGCGCTGGTCCTCCGTTGAGCTTGCTCGAGACGTCGACCAGCGCGTTGTGCAAGGCGCTGTCGATGATGGCGGGCAGGAACAGCGTCAGGGGCGGCAGGATCATCGAGAAGCCCAGGATCGCCACGTCCAGCCAGTCGGGCAGATCCGCCTCGATCATCCCGATGGTGAGCCGGATCTCCTTGTCGCCGTAGACGTACGGTGCGGCCGGGACGACCACGTCGATGTCGCTGATCTTGGTGGTCCCCGCGATCGCGAAGTGCAGGAAGTCGTGAGTCCAGTACGAGCAGTTGAGTCCCAGCTCGAGGTAGTCAGCCGGACCGTTGACGAGGTCGCGGTGGGTGAACCGGAGGAAGTTGATGCTGTCGATGCGGAAGTTGTTCTTGACGAAGGCATTGCGCATCTGGGGAAGGACGGCCGACGCGAAGTAGGCCTGCATGAAGTCCAGGTTGGTCGCGGCCGAGATCTCCGAGTTCATCCGGAAGTCGGTCAGGTCGGCGGGTGTTCCCTGCGTGAACCCGGGGACATCACAGGCCAGCGCCATTGCCCCATTCATCGGCCAGTAGACGACTCGGCTGGTGGCGATGCGTGCGGCCGCCCAGACTTCACCCGGCTGAAGTGGCTTGGGCACCGTGAAGTCGTAGAAGGCCGGCACCGTGCCAGGCGTGACGCGGAGCTTGTTGGGGTCGATCGAGGCAAGAAACGCGGCAGCTGCGGTCCGTCCCGGGGGCCCGACGATCGCCTGCACGACTCGTGACTGGATGTCCGGCGGCATACCGTCGCCGTCGACGACGATGACGCGGATGTCTCCGAGATGTGACCCTTGGGGGGTCACTCCGAACTGGATGTGGTCGTTGACCACCAGCGTCGTCAGCGCCGCAGTGACGTCGACCTCGATGACGATCTCGGGCGCGAACGAAGCCAAGGGATCGCCGCCACCGATCGGACGGACCTCGGCTTGGAGACGACCGAAGAAGCGGAACGTCAGCGGTACCAACCCAGCCGTGTTGCGGCGCAGGTTGGCGCGAGCCGAGATCAGCGCTGCACTGGCGCTGACCTGGAGCGTCGCCGGCGAACCACCGAAGGGCATGGACACCAGGTCCTGGACGGGCAACCTGACCCCGGTCAGGAAGGTGTTGAGGTAGGTGCCGAGGACTTGGTTGACCAGGGCCTCCGACACGACTGTCACCGCAGCGAACCCAGCATGGCGTGAGGCCATCGCACGTCACCGACTTCCTCTACTCCCCGGGACGGGCCCCCGAGTAGGTCAGCCCGCAACTCCGGGACCGAAGTCCCGGAGCTGCGGTTGACGATGGCGCGGCGCGCTGTAGATCAGACCACTAGGTCATCTGGACGAAAGGCGAAGACACGCAACGGGAAACTGCCAGCGAACTGGACCAGACCCCACGTCGTAACACCGACTCCCGACACTTTTTTCCTCGAGTTCCCTTCGCGACGCTGCGAACAACATCTTCCCGGGAGACCCGCTTATCACCGAACCGTCCACCGCCGTCTTTCATGGTCCACCCGCGTGGGCTCGCCGTCTAGAGGCATCGAAGCCGAGTCGGCCCTGGTCGTCAGCGCGGACTCCCACGTCAGCGGGTCGGAGCCGACCGCGTCATCGCTCCTGCAGTCCCGCGGCAAGTGCCTCGGCCGAGCGTGACAGGGCCTCTTCGACCAACGGCGCACTGCCCACTCGGTCGGACGCGTCGGCCAAGGTGCTGGCCAAACCGAGGTGGTAGTCCCGGAGCCAGTCCGGCCCTGGGTCCGGGTCGGGGATCGGACCGCGGTGTGGCGGCAGGTGCGGCACTTTCGGCCACGTGGGGCAGGGGTCCTCCTCCCAATCGGCAATGGGGGCAACGTCAATCCGCAGCCGCGCGGCGACCCAGCTCAGGTGCAGCAGGTCGGCCGCCACCTGCGCACCGAGCTCACGAGGTGGGAGTGGCTGGGGGTTCAGCGACACGTAGTCACCAGCTCCGGGCGGGATCGGCTGGGGGTTGAGACTCACCGAAGCGCCCGGGCCGAGCCTGGACTGGGGACCCCGAGGAATGACATCGAAGATGGCCGGGAAGCGACGGCCGATGAAGGCCAGAAGAGCGCGGTCAAGTTGCATGAAACCTCCTTGAGCGGGCACCAGTGCCGGCGCATTCGTTCCACGAGTGTCCCCCTGGCGCTCTTTCAGTAGAGCAGGCACCAACAGTCTTGGAAAGCGTCCGCGGCCAGCGCCACGAGGGTGCCCGGATTCCTCGTCCGACTCGTCTCCATTTACGCGGAATCGCCCTAGCCGCCGACGATGTCGCGGCGCCGGAAGGCGATGAGCCCGGCAGCGGCGGCGAGCATCCCGAGGGCCGCCATCACGATGCCCGAGGTCGCAGCCCAAGGTTGGGCCGGAACGAGCGCGAGGTGGGTGAAGGGCGACAGGTCGAGCACCCACTGTGGCCACTTCAGCGCGGGACCGACCAACGTCAGCACGTAGCCGACGACGGTCACCGTCACCGGGACCGCCACGGTGAGCCGGGGCGCGACGCCGAGGGCCAGCACGGACAGGCCGCCCGCCAGGACGATGACCGGCACGGCGTTGAGCACCGACGACGTTGCCTGCCACCACGTCACCGTGTCCAGTCCGGAGGCGAGGCAGCCGACCCACACCGCCGATCCGGCGAGCAGCGTGAGCAGCAGACCGCCAGCTGCCGCGAGGGCGACGTGGCCGCCGAGCCACCGCATGCGTGACACCGGGTGCGCGAGCAGCGCCTCGGCGAGGCCGTTCTCCTCCTCAGCGCGTGCCGCTCCGACTCGCCACGCGACCTGGAGGGCGATGGCAAGGCCGAACATCAATGCGAGCACGGCGAGGAAGCCGAGCGTCGACAGCGCCTCGTCCAGACCCATCTGCTGGAACATCCGTTGGTAGTCCTCGTCCTTCGCGAGCCAGTCGACCATCGTCCCGACCAGCGCGCCCATCACCACCCCGAAGACGACCAGGAAGAAACCCCAGGCGAGCAACACCGCCTGGTTGGTGCGCCAGGCGAAGGCGAGCGGGCTGCCCAGCATCCGCAACCGCGGAGCGCGGTCGGCGTCGGAGGCGAGCAGTGCGCCACCCTGGTCACGACGCGCTCGGAGCAGCACCGCTGCCACGACGAGGACCACGGGCACGGCCACCACGGGCAGCACGGCCCGCCAGTCCCCTTCACCGTAGGGGTCCATGACGTCGACCCATCCCAGTGGCGTGGCCCACCGAGCCCACAGCCTCGGGTCGGTGCTGGCGCCGAACATGCGGACGACGTATGCCGCGGCGATCACCCCGGCCGCGAGACCCGCCGCGCGGCGGCGCGGCTGGACCAGCTGGCTGGTCACCCCCGCGACACCGGCGAAGGTGGCCGTCACCCCGGCCAGCCCGATCCCGAAGAGGACCGATCCCTGGGCGTCCTGCCCCGACGCCACGAGGGCGACGGCGGCGACCACCCCGATGACCAGAGCTTCACCGCATACGGTCGCGAGGGCAGCAGCGGTGTGCACACTGGGCCGGACGCGGCCGGCCAGCACGACGTCACCGCGCTCGGAGTCCTCGTCGCCGCGCAGCAAGCGGGTGGTGGTGAGCACCGCCCACACCCCCAGCACGATCTGCATGATCCAGCCGCCGTCCCACACCATGTACCCACCGGCGACGTCGAGGGCGCTGGGGACGCCTTGCATCATGCGCACCACGGGGTTGTCCAGGAACATCGCGAACTGCACGGGGTCCACGCCGTTCGGGTAGGCAGCCCGGTAGGCGGCCACCTCGATCAGGACGTAGATGCCGAGCGACGTGGCCATCAGCAGTGCGCCGCGTCGCGTCAGTCGCAGGCTGAGCGCGATGAGGCTGACACGTGGGGCCCTGGGGGCGCGGGGGACGCGGGGGTGCGCCACGGCCGGCGTGGTCATGGCGCCGGCGTGCCGACCCGCGGTCCGGTGTCGCCGTGCGCGGCGGCGACGGCCCGGCGCTGCGAGGAGGTCGTCTGGTAGTAGGTGAGGAAGATCTGCTCGAGGGTCGGCGCCCGGCTGTGCAACCGCGTGAGTCCCGCTGCGTTCAGGCGGGTGAGGACGTCGCCGGGGGCACCGTTCACGGTGACCCGGACGCCACCGTCCATCGGCTCGACGGCGACCACCTCGGGGAGGTCGGCGAGCGCGGGCGCAGGTCCGGTGAGGGTGGCCTCGAAGATCGTGGTGTTGAGCCGCTCCAGGTCGGCGAGCGCGGCGACCTCCACGAGGCTCCCCGCGCGCAGGATGGCCACCCGCTGGCACACGTCCTCCACCTCGTCGAGCAGGTGCGACGACAGGAACACGGTCTGACCGCGGTCGGCTGCCTCCCGCGCCATGGCCTGGAACTCCGCCTCCATAAGCGGGTCGAGCCCGACGGTCGGCTCGTCGAGCAGCAGGATCGCGGGCCTCGTCATGAACGCCGCGACGAGGGCGATCTTCTGGCGGTTGCCCTTGGAGTACGCACGGATCCGGCGACTGGGGTCCACGTCGAGCCGTTCGACCAGCTCATCGCGGTATGCCGTGTCAACGCCTCCGGCGATGCTCCCGACCAGCTCGAGCACCTCGGCGCCGGTCAGCTGCGGCCAGAGTGCGACGTCACCGGGGACGTAGCCCACCGAACGGTGCGCCCGCTCGACGTCCTCGACCGGGATGCCGGCCAGCCAGGCCCCACCGGCGGTCGGCCGCAGGAGCCCGAGCAGGAGCCGGATGGTCGTCGACTTCCCGGCCCCGTTGGGTCCCAGGAACCCGAAGATCTCCCCCGGCCAGACCTCGAGGTCGAGGTGGTCGAGTGCCACGACCTTCCCGAAGTGCTTGGTCAGGCCGGCCGTGCGAATGGCGGCTGTGTCCGTGCCCATCACCTCAGGCTCGTCGTGGTCGTGACGATCGATCAGGGCCGAAGGTCCTTCGAGCTGCAGGAGTGGACCACGCGGCATACGGACGGGTCCGCGGCGGTCACTGGTAGGGGTCGGTGATCTTCCGCAGCTCGGTGAGGGCGTCGCGCAGCTGCTGCATGCGCTTGGCGCCGAGGTGCTCACGCCACTCCCCCTCGATGCGCTCTTCCTCGGCCCGCGCATAGGGGATCGCCTCCTTCGCGCGAGCGGTCATGCGCACCAGACGGGCTCGACCGTCAGTGGGATCGGCGACGCGCTCGACGTAGCCGGCGCGCTCGAGCTTGTCGACGAGGGCGGTTGCGGTCTGCTTGGCGATCTGGGCGCGTTCGGCGAGCACACTGAGCCGGGTGCCATCGGGGTCGATGCCCATCATGAGGCGACTCTGCGCGATGGTCACGTCGTCGAAGCCCTGCTCCTGGAGCGCCTCGTAGATGCGGTTGGCGGCCGACCGGGAGGCGATGAGCATCAACAGGCTGGCTGGCAGGTCGCGCTCCATCGCACCCCTTCACAAAGTCCCATCATCGAACTATATTAGTTCGTTATTAGGACTAGTTTAGCCCATGGAGGAGTCATGGACACGACGCGCGACACGGTGGTCGACTTCTGGTTCGACCCGGTGTGCCCCTACTCGTGGACGGCGTCCCGGTGGCTGCACGAGGTGGGCCGAGGCAGGCAGCTCACGGTGCGCCACCACGTCCTGAGCCTCTACCTGCTCAACCGGGACCGCACGGACGTCGCGCCGGAGTACCGCCGCAACGTCGAGGCGAGCCGCGGGCCCGCGAAGGTGGCCACGGCCGTGCTGACGCGCTGCGGGATGGAGGCACTCGCCGACTTCTACACCGCCTTCGGCAACCGGGTCTTCGACGTATGGCGCCGCCCCACCTCGGCGGAGTATCACGAGGTGGTCGGGGCAGCCCTTGCGGAGGTCGGGCTGCCGGGCGACCTGGAGGACGCCATGGAGTCGGAGGAGTACGACGAAGCCATGCAGGCCAGCCACGACTCCGGGGTCGACCTGGTGGGACGAGGCGACGTGGGGACGCCGATCACGTCCATCGGGGGAGTCGGTTTCTTCGGTCCCGTCCTCAACGCGATCCCGCGAGGAGAGCACGCGGTCCAGGTCTTCGAGGGCGCGCGCCTCCTGGCCGGCTACCCGCAGTTCTTCGAGCTCAAGCGCACCCGCCAGCAGCCCCCGGTCTTCACCTGAGCGAGCCGGCAGTCACTGGAAGGAGACGTGATGACGACCCTGTCGGCCACCGAGGCAGACGCGCTGTGGGCTGGGATCGACGACCAGCGGGCCAGGACCGCAGCCCTGCTGGAGACGCTCACGCCCGAGCAGTGGGAGCACCCGTCGCTCTGCGACGGCTGGACGGTGCGGCACGTCGCCGCCCACCTCACCATGCAACAGCAGCGAGTGCGTGATGCGTTGGGCTTCATCATCCGTCACCCCGGGATGCTGCGCAGCATGCCTCTGAACACCTTCATCCACGACGCCGGACTGGTGCAGGCGCAGGCCTTGTCCACCGAACAGATCGTCGCGGGCATCAGGAGCGGCATCGGGTCGCGTCGCCACAACGTCGGCCTGACTCCCCTGGAGACCCTCACCGACATCCTCGTGCACAGCCAGGACATCGCCCTCCCACTCGGCGTGGACCTCCCCATGCAACCCGCGCTCAGTGCCTTGGCTGCGACCCGACGATGGGACACGCGCGACACCTGGCTCGCCAAGGTCAACCGCCGACTGCCCTGGGCGGGCTGCCGACTCAGTGCCACCGACACGGAGTGGAGCCGCGGCGAAGGAGCGGAAGTGACCGGCCCGATCGGCGCCATCCTGCTGCTGATCACCGGACGACCCGCCGCGCTCGACCACCTCACCGGCGAGGGCGCCGAGGCGCTACGCCTGCGCGTGGCGAGCTCCACCTAGGCCTGTCATCCGGAGGGCTGGCGCTCGACCAGGGCCTTCAGGTTGGCCAGCTCCTTGCGCGCTTCCCCGGGGCTGAGGATCGCCATCTCCACCAGCCTGGCGACGGGGCCGAGCCTGCGGCGCCACCGCGTCACGGCGCGGAGCTGCAGGTCGGTGCCGCCCGATCGCGCGACCAGCCGGGAGGTCACCTCGATGCTCAACCCGAGGTAGGCGTCCGTCCGCGTCACGAGCTCCTGCGGCGGGACGGCGCTCACCACCGTCGTGCGCGCGACGAGACGACCTCGGCGTGAGACGTACGAGGAACCCGGCTCCTCCAGGGGACCGTGCACGTCCTCGATCACCGGCTTCCCGGTCTGCCAGTCGGGGATGCGGGTCGGGTCGGCATAGACCAGCCACACCTGCTCGGGCGTTGCCTCGATCCAGGTCGAGTGTTCGAGGAGGCCCATCCGATCCCTTCTCCCGCAGTGGTGATGTGAGCTCCAGCTGGTCGAGCTCCAGCTGGTCGAGCTCCAGCTGGTCGAGCGCCAGCTGGTCGAGCGCCTGGTGCCGAGCGCCTACTGGTCGCCGTCGCCCTTGGTCCGGGCCGCCGCAGAGGTGCGTTCCTTCTCGACGCGCTCCAGCAGCTTGGTGCCCCGGCGCTTGAGTGACGGCCCCACGGAAGTGCTGCGCTTGGGCGGTGGGTACTGGACCCACCAGCGGTAGGACCGGTCGCGGCGAAGGAGGTCCACGGCATACGACATCGCGCCACTGATCGACAGCTTGCTGTCGTCCTCCGCGCCGAAGTCGGCCGGCACCGCGACGAACGCGGCCGTGGTCCTGGCCCGCTCGAGCTCGAGCCGAGCGGCGGCGCGAATCGCCCAGAACGGCAAGGCGATCGGCACCACGACGGTGAGCACGACGCCGGCGACGATCGCGAAGGCGCAGAGGGCCTGGGCCCAGGTCCGGGACTGCCACCCCCAGGCGTCGCGGATCAACGCGAGCGCGAGGGCGGTGTAGACGATCCCGTAGAGCGCCGACCAGCCCACCTGGACCCCGACCGGGTGCGCCACCCGCCCGAACGCCCAGCTGATCTTCTCGCCGCTGCGGTCCTCGGCGAGCTGCTGCAACGCGAAGGCGGTCACGCCCGCGATCACGATGCCGCTCACCGACAGCACGATGCCCACGACCAGGCACAGCGTGAAGTGGTCCTGGAGGGTCGCGAAGACCCGGTCCCAGCCGGACGAGGTGACCCACACGGCGAGCCCGAACGGCGCCAGCGCCAGGGCCAGCCGTGGCAGGGCGATGTCCAGGTAGCGGGAGATGCCGCGCAGCCGCCACCAGATCCCCTCGGCGAGGTGGGCCCACGTGCCCGAGCGCGGAGGCTCCGGCGGCGGCACCCCCGCCCGGCGCGCCAGCGACCCCAGCGCGGCATACGGGCTCCCCATCACCGCCGGGATCGACCCGAGCAGCATGAGCCCCAGCGACAGCACCACCACGGCGATGACGACGGTGGCGCCCTGCGCCGCACCGCCGGTCTTCGCGGTGTCCTCCCTCGCGCGGGTGATGGCTTCCGCGACGAGGGGGACGAGCGGGGTCAGCAGCACGAGCCCGTGCAGCACGGTGCCCGAGCGCATGGCCCCGAAGCTGAAGCCGAGGATCAGCACCCCGAACCCGATCGCCGTCGCCGGCCCCGACACCGCGGCCGGCAGCGCGCCGAAGAGCGACAGCACGACGAGGACACCACCCAGGGCCAGCCCCAGAGTCGCCAGCGCACGGGCGACGCCGTGGCTGGTCAGCCCCACGACGCCCCAGTAGACCACCAGCATGAGCCCCCGCAGGGTGCGCGTGACCAGCCGGAGCGCGCCCAGGCCGGAGCGCGGGGAGTCGAGGGTGGTGGCGGCGACAGCGGCAGCCGTGGTCACCGAGCGGATCATCAGGTCGCTGCTCGCCTCCGACGTCAGCGTCTCGCGCCCGACGCCCGCGCGGTCGAACGCGGCGAGGGTCTCGGTCTTCTCCGCCTGGGTGAGCGGGCTCCCCTTGCGGACCTTGGTGGACACCCCGTCGAGGAAGGCCGCATCGGCCTTGACGAGGAGCTGCCCACGCGAGCGGGTGCTGGCGCCGTCGGCCTCGTCGCCGCGGATCGCCGCGAGCAGGGCCGGCAGGTCCTCCGGCACCACGTCGAGGTGGATGGCCCAGGCGAACAGCGCGGCGAGGCCAGGCATCGACGGCGGCAGGTCACCCGGGGCGGTGCCGGGGTCGAAGGTGACGGCCAGCTCGGCGACGGCTTCCTCCCTGAGCCTGCCGAGCCTCGGGTCGGCGTCGACGAGGGCAGACCCCTTCCCGAAGAGGGCTGCGACGAGGCCGTCGACGGTCTGCTTCGCGAGGTCGGCCGGCGCCCCGGTCACGAGGTAGCCGGAGAGCTCGGCCGCACGACGCACTCGCGAGGGGTCCAGCACGGTGAGGCTCAGCACGCTGGCCGCGTCGAGCCGCCCCCAGATCCAGTCGTTGAGGCGCCACGACCGCTTGAGGAAGCCACCGAACCGCATGACCGACATCCCGCCGAGCTTGTCGTCGGCCGTGATCGAGTGCCGGGCGAAGCCGTTCGTGGTCTGCGCAGACAGCTGCACCAGGTCGACCGCGACCGTCGAGCCGTCCGTGGTCTCGTCGCCGAGCGCGGTCGTGGCGACCTCCAGCTGCAGCAGCCGGGTGAGCAGCTGCTCCGCCTCGAGCCCGTCGGCGCCCTTGCCGCCACCGCCGGCCACGCCGGCTCGGTCCGCCCCGTCGGCTCCTCTGGCCACGTCGGCACCCTTGCCGGCCGATGGCACCAGGAAGTCGTGCCAGGCGAGCAGTCCGTCGTCCGGGGTCATGCAGCCGTCGGCCTCCGGCGAAGCAGGCAGGTGCGGCAGGACCGTCGCGAGGCAGCTGACCACCACCTCCACGTGGCCGCGGACCGTCCGGCCGACATGGCCGGGGTCCTCACGGACCGAGGCCAGCCGCTTCTCCAGTGCAGGCAGCACCTGCGCCTCGCGCGCCTGCGCAGGAGCGTCGCTGCCGGTTCGGGCCCGCACGAGGGCGGCCTCCCGCGCCGCCAGGTCCTTGGCCTGCTGGTCGAGACCGGTCGGCTCGACCCCGAGCATGAGCGCGGCGTAGCAGCCGAGCCGGAGCTCCCAGTAGGACTGGCCCGGCTCGAGGGTCACCAGCACCTCGTCGGTCTCCCAGTCGTCGTCGATGAGGGCACGGCAGTCGGTGAGTCGGACCGACTCCTGCGAGATGACCTTGAAGGCGTTGGCCACCTCCTCGTACGCGGGGCCTGGCTCGAGCACCCAGATGAGGCGCCGGATCACGTCGATGGCGGCCTCGGCGATCCGCTCCGACCCGCTGTTGCCCCAGCTCCAGAACGGCCCCTGATCGGGGTGGGCGGCGTCGGGCAACCGTTCCGGCACATACGGCATACCGATGTTGCCGGGGTAGTCCAGCACCCGCTGCGCGTTCTGGGCTGCTTGCCGCACCCGTTCGTAGCTCCAGGCGGACACCTCGGCGCTGGCCAGGTCGACGTTCGCGGCCCGCGCGTCGAGCAGCCGCCGCGCCAGGTCGCGGGCGGCGCGCCACTTGCGCAGCCGCCGGTAGTGCGGGAACAGCGAGCCCGCGAGCGCCTCGACGGTCTGCGGCCCCTCCTGTGCCGGTCCTTCCGGTGTCGCGTCGCTGCCGCGCCCGGTGCCGCTCTGCGCCTCCGAGATGGTGAGGAGGATGTCGGTGCGGGTGCCCCGTCGCCCGGCAGCGGCACGGTTGTGCTGCTCGATCTCCTCGACGAAGGTCCGGCCTCCCTGGGCGGAAAGGGAGCCCAGCACTCCGGTCAGCGTCTCGCGCAGCGTCGGCGGCGCACTGAGGGCGTCGGCGGGGTCCTCCCCCGGCATCGGCGCGTGGGGGTAGACCAGCAGCATGACCCGCCGGACCGGGCGGTCTGCGGGCATCGCCTGGATCGCCCGCAGCGCGTAGTGCGTCGGGGTGTTGGCCAGGAGGCCGCCGTCGACCGCGAACCGGGAACGGTCGCGGCTGTGTCGGACCTCCCCCCACGAGGCCACGACCGACTCCAGGTCGGGGCGCACTCGCTGGTCGTCGGCCGGGCGACCCGAGACCCACGACGCCGGCTGGCCGCCCTGTGCCGGCCGGCGGCCTTCACCCACCGGCACGAAGGTCGCCTCGAAGGCCACCGGGAAGCTGGCCGACGCCCGGGCAGCCAGCGCCAGCTCGGCCGCGGTGGCGCGGATCCGGTCGGCGGCGAACGGGTCGGGCAACGGCTTGTCGGTGCCGGGATCCCGCTCGGGCGAAGGCCATCGGCTCCAACGCAGCCGCCCGGCGTGCAGTGACTGCGGCAGTGGCTGGCCGAGGGCGTCGGTCGTGACCAGCTGGTTGCCCTGGAGCACGGTCGTGGCCATCGTCAGGTCGATCGGCGCCTGGGCCGCGGTCGTCGTCTTCAGCGGCCAGGCCAGCGCGCTGAGGGCCTTGTTCAGCTCCGGGAGGAAGTACTCGTCACCGCGCATCAACGAGGACGGCGAGCCCACGAACGGCTGCCGGAGCAGCGTCTCCAGCTGACCCTGCTCGATCCACAGGTCGCGCAGCGTCGCGATCCGGGCCGCCTGGTTCACCTGGGCCAGCGCGAGTGCGGCGCCGTTGATCCCGCCCGCCGACGTCCCCGCGATCACGTCGACCCGTGCAACGCACCCCGCCAGCCGCAGCATCAGGGCGTAGGGACTGTCGGGCCGGTCGGGGTCGGCCTTGGCCAGCCGGTCCAGCTCGGTGACGGTGCCACCCATCCACACGGCGAGGCTGACCCCGCCGTTCAACACCACCCCGAACCGGACCTCCTCCCGTGGGACGTCCTTGAGTGCGACGTGTTCTCCCAGCCCGCGAACCTCGTTGGTCATGGTGACTCCTCCGAGCCGTGCTCCCCGGACTTCGATGGTCCCGCGAACTGCCCCATCTGTCAGTCCGAGAGCGCGCTCTTCATTGCCGCGGTGCGCATGCTTAGGGTGAGACGGTGAGCCACCTTGGTGTCGACCCCGTCGACCCCGTCAGCCCCCTCGCCCCCGTCGACCCCGTCACCGCGCAGGCGCCCGAGCTGACCGGGGCGATCCTGATGAACCAGCGCTGGCGTGACCTGACGTTCCTGCACTGGGCGGTGGCGCCCGAGCGCGTAGCCCACCTGATGCCACCCGGCGTCCGCCCCGACACCCTCGACGGGGTCACGTACGTGGGCCTCATCCCGTTCCGGATGGTCGGCGCGGGGGTCGGCCGCGGTCCCGGCGTCCCCTACCTCGGCTCGTTCCTGGAGACGAACGTGCGGCTCTACTCGGTCGACGACACCGGGCGCCGCGGCATCGTGTTCCTCAGCCTCGACGCCGACCGGCTGGCGGTCGTGGTGGGCGCGCGACTCACCTTCGGGTTGCCCTACCGCTGGGCGCGGATGAGCTACCACGAGCGTGGCGACGTCCACACGTATGCCGCGCACCTGCGTCACGCGCGGACCGAGAGCCACGTCGTGGTCCGCGTCGGCGGACGACGTGAGAGCACCGAGCTCGACCACTTCCTCAGCGCCCGGTGGGGCCTGCACGTGCACTGGCTGGGCCGGACCCTCTACGTCCCGAACCGGCACGAGCCGTGGCCGATGCACGACGCGGAGGTGCTGACGCTGGACGACGGCCTGGTGGCGTCGGCCGGGCTCCCCGGCCTGACGACTCGGCCACCCGACCACGTGGCCTTCAGTCCCGGGGTGCGGACGGAGTTCGGATTACCGAGAGTGGACCTGTGACCACCCACGTCGACCCGGCTGGCCGAGAGGCCGACGCACGCCATCGGAGGATCCGGCTGCTGCTGGGCGGCGCCGCGCTGGCTGTCGTGGCCGTCCCGTTCGTCCTGCTCCTGGTGCTGGTCGAGGACAAGTGGGAGCCGCTGGCAGAGGCCGACCAGAGTGCCCGTGACAGCCTGCACCAGTACGCCGTCGACCACGCAGGGTTCGTCACCGTGATGCGGTGGATCAGCGACTCCGGGTCTGGCCTCGCCTGGCAGATCGCCCTGGGCCTGGTGGCGCTGTGGCTGGTCTGGAGGCGGCTGTGGCGACTCGCCGGCTTCGTCGTCGTGACGGGCACCGGGTCGTCCTTCCTGAACACCGCGGTGAAGGCAGCGGTGAACCGCCCGCGCCCCTTGGTGGCCCACCCCCTCGTCCACCTGCCCGGCGCCAGCTTTCCCAGCGGTCACGCCCAAGCCGCCGTCACCGGATACGGAGTGCTGCTGCTGGTGTTCCTGCCCGTGATCGAGCCGCGCTGGCGCAAGTCGGCCATTGCCATCGCGGCCTTCATGGTGCTGGCGATCGGCTTCTCACGAGTCGCCCTCGCCGCACACTTCGTCTCGGACGTGGTGGGCGGCATGATCCTCGGCGCGGCCTGGACCGCTGCGATGGCTGCGCTTTTCAGTGCCTGGCGGGTGCAGCGCGGGCAGCGCGCGGTGCGTCCCGCCGATGGGCTGGCCCAGAGCAGTCGGCACGGCTCGACCCGACCGAGCACCGGGACTGAGCCGCGGTCCCTCAGAACTGACCGCGCAGTCGCTGTAGCGGTGGCCTGCCGTCCGGGTCGTAGACCACCCGGTACAAGGGCGTCGCCCACAGGCGCGTCCAGCGTGACAGCGGCGGCTCCTCCAGGGGACGAAGCCGTCCCGGCGGGCGGGCCCCGACCCGGCCGCCGTCGTGCCAGCGCTGGAGCCGCTGGGCCGACTCGGCGAAGGCCTCGAACATCGCGTCCGGCTCCAGCCCGTCCGCGTCCTCGCTGTCGAGGTGCTCCTTGGCCAGCGACCTGCGCAGGTCGCGGGCGTAGCCCCGGTCGCACACCGCGACCGACAGCTCGGAGTCGTGCGTCCAGGACCGGCGGTTGAAGTTGTCAGACCCGGCCGTGGCCCAGGTGTCGTCGATGACGCACACCTTCGCGTGGACGTAGACCGGGACCCCGGCGTGGTTCTCCACGCCGTAGAAGGCGACACGGTCGCCAGCCGCCCGCCTCAGGATGCGCACGGCATCCTCCCGGCCGATGAGGTTCGGCGGCTTGCTGACCCTGCCGTCCTGGTCGGGATGGTGTGGGAGCACAGCGACCAGCCGCAGCCCGGCGTTGTCCCGCAACGCCTGGGCGAAGGTCTCGGCCACGTGCCGCGACCACAGGTACTGGTCCTCGAGGTAGATCAGCTGTCGAGCGCGCTTGATCGCCTTGGTGTAGCCGCGCGCCACGCTGCGTTCCCCGTCAGGCGCGAAGTCGTAACCGGGTCGCCTCTTCGGGTAGGTGCGCAGGAGCTGCACCGGCAGCGCGCCGGTGGGCTCAGGATCCGGCAGCTGCTCCGGCAGCGGGCGCGGCCTGCTCGGTTGGTCCTTGCGCACCTTGTCGCCCAGCAGCCGCAGGGGGCTGCGGCTGAGACGCTGCGGGTCGTTCCACCGCTCGCGGAACACCGTCTCCACGTCTCCGACTGCCGGTCCGGTCACCATCAGCTGGATGTCGTGCCACGGGGGCCGCTTGCCGTACACCGCCGCCATCTGCTGGCGCTGGGGGTCGCCGTGGTGCTGGCTGTCGTCCCGACGGCTGTGACACAGGTCGATCCCGCCGACGAACGCCACATCGCGCTCGGGCCGACCCGGATGCCGGAGCACGACGAACTTCTGGTGGTGCGACCCACCGGGGCGCACCCGCATGTCCAGCTCGCACTGGCCGCCGGCAGCGTTGATGTCTTCGCCCAGGTGCCGGTTCTCGGTGGCCGAGAACTGCACCCGGTCGAGGTGCGAGCGCCAGACCAGGCCACGGACCTCGACCCCGCGCTCGGCAGCCCGGCACAGCAACCGGGAGACCTCGCTGCCCGGCTCGCCCAGCAGCCGCTCGTCCGGGTCGCCGCGCCAGTCCACGAAGACGAGCAGGTCACCACTGCGCAGGTCCTCGACGCGACGGTGCAGCTCGGCGAAGTAGGCAGCTCCGTGCACGAGGGGGACGACGTCGTTGCCCTCGGTCCACGCCTTGCCGTCGGCGTGGCGCCGGTCGAGGGCGGTCCGACGGTTGCCACGTTCCGAGGCATCGAGGAACCACTGCGCCGTCGTCACCTGCCATGCATAGCGGGGATCGCCGCCGAGGAGAAGGGCCATCCGTCATGCCGCAGGGTGGCCCGGACCGACCTGTCCTCGCCACACCGATGAGAGCTAGTGGTTCTCGGCCATGCTCCACATGGTCCAGAGCTCGGTCCGCATCCGTCGTGGCTGCTGCAGCGTGTAGACCACGGCGTCGGCGATGTCGCTCGGCTCCATGAACTGCCCTTGCGAGGGGTCGAGGTCCCCGAACCGACCATCGGCGGCGGCGAAGGCCGTGTTCACCCCGGCCGGTGCGATCACCGTCGTGCGGATGCCCTCCGCACGGAGCTCACGGTCGAGGGCGTATCCCAGGTTGATCTGCGCGCCCTTGGTCGCGGCATACACAGCCTCCTTGCCGCCGCCGATGAGGAGCCCGGCGACCGAACCGATGATGACGATGTCGCCCCCGTCTCCCTGCGCGCGGAACTGGTGGACGGCCGCCCGGGCGAGCCAGACGGAGCCCTTGACGTTCACGTCGACCATGAGGCTCACCTCGTCGGCGGAGTAGTCGAGGACGCCGCCGTAGTAACCGACGGCGGCGTTGGCCACGACGGAGTCGACCCGCCCGAAGGCCTCGACCCCAGCCGCGACGAGTGCGGTGGAGGTGGCCTCGTCGCGGACGTCTCCGTGGGCGACGACCAACCGCTCGGTGCCACACTCCTCCCGCAGGGAGGCCAGGGACTCGGGGCGCAGGTCGCCGGCAACCACGCGCCCACCGTTGGCCAGGACGAGCCGGGCGATCTGTCCCCCGATCCCCCCGCCGGCCCCGGTGACCACGACGACGGTGTCCTGCAGGCTGCGCTGTCCGCTCATGCCAAGAACGCTAGGAGGCGTCCGAGAGGTGCAACAAGCGCCACCGACCCACGTTCTTGATACTTTCCTCGTGTCCTGGAAAGGAGGCGTCGATGTCGTTCCGACCCGAGACGAGTCGCTCGCAGCCGACCCGGTCCGGCGGCCGACGCGAGGCCCCCGCCTTCTCGCCGACCGCCCTCGACCCGACCATGCGGCGAGAGGTCATCCCGCCCCATCCCCATGCTTCGGTGCGGGTGCTCACCCACGACTTCCCCAGCGAGATCTGCGGGTGGGGGTCGCACCCCGAGTACGAGATCCACCTGATCACCAAGACGCGCGGCAGCTTCATCGCGGGTGACCACATCGGCACCTTCGGACCCGGACACGTCAGCCTGATGGGACCGAACCTCCCCCACGACTGGATCAGCGACCTGGCCGAGGGCGAGGTGGCAGTCGACCGCGATGCGGTCATCCACTTCGGCGACGAGTGGATCCGCGGGGCCATGCAGCACCTCCCCGAGCTGACGGACCTCGACGACGTGCTCCAGCGGTCCACACGCGGTCTGGTCTTCTCCGGAGCCACCGCCTGGAGGGCAGCCGACACGATCCTGTCGTGCGTCCACAGCGAGGGCATGGACCAGCTCGCCCACCTCTTCAGGCTGCTCGCCCTCTTCGCCAACGCACCACGTGAGGACTACGAGGTAGTCGCCAGCGAGTGGATGGGGCATCCCCCGGACGCGACGGCGCGGGAGGCCGGAGAGGCCGGGTTGGCCTACATCTTCGACAACCTGGGTGGGGCGGTCCGTCTCTCGACGGCGGCGAAGCACGCGTTCATGTCGGAACAGACCTTCGCCAAGTACTTCAAGACCGCGACCGGCATGACCTTCTCGAGCATGGTCAAGAAGCTGCGCATCGCCTACGCCCGACGCCTCCTCGACACGACCGAAGACTCGATCGGCCAGGTCGCCACCCAGAGCGGCTACAGCAACCTCGCGAACTTCAACCGCCAGTTCCTCGCGGAGGTCGGCATGACGCCCACCGCCTACCGACGACTCGAGCTGGCACAGAAGCCGCCGCACCAGGTCTTCAGCCTCAACACACGCGCACAGCCGGACTGACGGCCCGGGTAGGGCCGCGCGGTGGGCATGTGTTGCGCGCGGTGGGCGTGTGTTGCGAGTGGAGGCAGCGTCGATAGCGTGAGACGCGCACGCAGTCCCCCACTCTCGATGACGAAGGACGGCACCCGTGTCCTCACGACTCACGGTCCCAGGCAACCCGGTCGCGAACCCTGACTCCATCCTCGAAGGCCGGCACTGGCGGATCACCGTCCTCACTCCCGGCCTGGTGCGGCTCGAGTGGTCGGACGACGGAGTCTTCGAGGACCGGGCCAGCACCTTCGCGGTCAACCGCGCCCTGCCCACCCCCGACGTCGAGGTGCACCGGGAGGGCGAGCGGGTGGAGCTCTCGACCGGCCTGCTCCACCTGTCCTACGACGGCATGCCGTTCAGCCCCAGTGGCCTCGTCGTGCAGGCGACCTCGCCGATGCCCGGCTCCCACACCGTCGAGTGGCGGTTCGGCGAGCCGGCGGACGGCCTCGGCGGCACGGCCCGCACCCTCGACGAGGTCGACGGGGCGATCCCGCTCGGCCCGGGTGTGGTGTCGCGCAACGGGATCGCGGTCATCGACGACTCCACATCGTTCCTCATCGAGGACGGCGCGGCAGCGGCCCGGCACCAGGGCAACACCGACCTCTACATCTTCGCCCGTGGGCACGACTACCGTGCGGCCGTCGCCGACCTCTACGCGGTGTCGGGCGACGTGCCGATGCTCCCCCGCTGGGCGCTCGGCAACTGGTGGAGCCGCTACCACCCCTACTCGGCCGACGAGTACCTGGAGCTGCTCGACACGTTCGAGGCCGAGGAGGTGCCGCTGTCGGTCGCGGTGATCGACATGGACTGGCACTGGGTCGACATCGACCCGCGCTTCGGGGTCGGGTGGACCGGCTACTCCTGGAACCGCGACCTCTTCCCCGACCCGCCGGCCTTCCTCGCCGAGCTGCACCGTCGCGGTCTCGCGGTGACGCTCAACGTGCACCCGGCCGACGGCGTCCGGGCGTTCGAGGACGCCTACCCGCAGGTCGCCCGGGACATGGGCGTCGACCCGGCCACCGAGCGCCCGATCCCCTTCGACCCCACCGACGACCGCTTCATGGAGTCGTACTTCACGCGGCTGCACCACCCGCTCGAGGACGAGGGCGTGGACTTCTGGTGGCTGGACTGGCAGCAGGGCTCGTTCAGCCGCGTCCCGGGTGTGGATCCGTTGTGGCTGTTGAACATCGAGCACTTCAACGACTCGGCCCGCCGGGGTCAGCTCCCGCTGACCTTCTCCCGGTATGCCGGCCCGGGCAGCCACCGCTACCCGATCGGCTTCTCCGGCGACACCCACATCACCTGGGCGTCCCTCGAGTTCCAGCCGTACTTCACGGCGAGCGCCTCCAACATCGGGTACGGCTGGTGGAGCCACGACATCGGCGGGCACTGGTACGGCAGCCGTGACGACGACCTGACCGTGCGCTGGGTGCAGCTCGGCGTCTTCTCGCCGATCATGCGACTGCACTCGTCGCTGCATCCCTTCATCCGCAAGGAGCCGTGGAACTTCCCTGCCGAGCCGCGCGCCACCATCGACACGTTCCTGCGACTGCGGCACCGCCTGGTCCCCTACCTGCACACCATGAACGCCCGGGCTGCGCGCGACGGGGCACCCCTCGTCGAGCCGATGTACTGGGGCGACCCCAGCGCCGTCGAGTCGTATGACGTGCCGACGCAGTTCCGCTTCGGGACCGAGCTGGTCGTGGCCCCGATCACCAACCCGCAGCAGCGGACCCTCGGACTCGGCAGCGTGCAGGCGTGGCTTCCGGAGGGCGACTGGACCGACCTCTTCACGGGTGTGCGCTACCGCGGTGGGCGACAGCTGCGGCTGCACCGGCCGATGGAGACCATGCCGGTGCTCCTGCGCGCCGGCGGGCTGCTCCCACTGGCCGGCGGCGAGGGCGAGAGCGTCGGCACCGAGCTGCCCGACCGCCTCGAGCTGGTGCTGGCCCCTGGTGCGGACGGCCGCTTCGACCTCGTCGAGGACGACGGCAGCGCCGACGCACAGACCGCCGTCACGACTATCGCCTGGGACGACAGCGCCGGCACGCTCACCGTCGCGCCGGCCACTGGCGCCACCGACGTCCTGCCCACCTCGCGCGAGTGGACCGTCCTGCTGCTGGGCGCCAACGCCGTTGCGGGCCACGGCGACGACAACGTCGACTCCGAAGCGACCTCCGTCGGCACGCGGTTCACCCTGGGCGCCGTCGACACCAGCGCGGGTGTCACCGTCACCCTGGCGGAGGTGCAGCCCTTCGACTGGACCCGGACCGTCGAACAGCTACGGCAGGTCCTCGACCGGGCGCGCATCGACCACAACCTCAAGCGCACGGCCTACGACCTCGTCACGGCAGCCGAGGGGCCCACTGATGCCGCGGCCCGGCTGCGAGGGCTGGAGCTCGACCACGAGGTCGAGGCGGCGCTGCTCGAGCTGGCCCTGGCCGACTACTGAGGCGCTCTGCTGTGGAGCTGGAGTTCAGCGGGGAGATCTGGCACTGGAAGGGGCCGTCACCCTTCCACTTCGTCACCGTGCCCGAGGAGCTCTGCGACGCACTCGACGCGACGGCCGGGTTGGTCAGCTACGGCTGGGGGATGATCCCGGTGCGGGTCACCATCGGCGCGACCGACTGGACGACGTCCCTGTGGCCCAAGGACGGTCGCTACATCGTGCCGCTCAAGAGCGCCGTGCGGCGGGCCGAGGGCCTGGAGGTGGGCGCCACCACGACGATCCGGCTCGTCGTCGACGTCTGAGGCGCCGGCACGGGTGCCGGCGACGAGCCCCACGGCGACGCCGGGACCAACCTCGGGAGAACGGCCAGAAACGCTGTGAAAATCGGGCGAAAGCCCCCACTGGCCCGTGGTCCGCAGTACCTTCGCCACACCCCCGACGCCCCACCCGCCACAGCCTCCCCAGCCGCGGCACCCTCACCAAGGACTCGGCATGACCACACGCGCGCGCTCCCTCCTGACCTCCTCCGCCGTCGTCGCCGCCCTGGCCGCCACCATGCTCGTGGCGCCCACCGCCACGGCGTCGCCGGCCACGACGGTCGCCAGCACCACGGTGGCCACCGGGACAGCCGCTGTCAGCGCGCCCACGCTCACCACGGCATACACGAAGTCCGCAGCCGATGCCCGCATCGTCAGCAAGCTGACCGCCCGCGTGACCACGGCGCGGTTCGGCACCCAGTTCAGCGGCGCGGTCATGGACGCCCGGACGGGCACCCTGCTGTGGAGCAAGGACGGCAACACCGCGCTGAAGCCCGCGTCGACGATCAAGTTCGTCGCAGCCACGAACGCGCTGCGCCGGTTCGGCCCCACCTACCGCTTCACCACCGTCGTGCGCCGTGGCGCGCAGGCCGACCAGGTGGTCCTCGTCGGCTCCGGCGACCCGGCGCTGTCCTCCACGCAGCTGGTGGCGCTGGCCAAGCAGACCGCCTACACGATGAAGGCGAACGGCCAGCTGCGCGTGCGCCTGTATGCCGACGACACCCTCTTCGCCGCGCCGAGCCTCGCGACCGGCTGGCCGTCGAGCTACGTCCCCGACGAGACCACGTGGCTGCGGTCGCTCGTCGTGGACGGCCGCCAGGTCACCGACACGAGCATCGACGCGGCCAAGATCTTCGCGGCGAAGCTCAAGACCTACGGGATCACCGTCGCCAGCGTGGCCCGGGGCACCGCGTCGACCGCCAACCCCGTGCTCGCGAGCTCGGCCGGCCAGACCATCGACCAGATCGTCACGCGGATGATGATGGAGTCCGACAACGAGCACGCCGAGGCACTGCACCGCCTCGTCGGGGTGAGCTCGGGCGCCGGCAAGACCTGGTCGGCAGCGAGCTCCGCAGCCCAGAAGGGCCTCACCTACGAAGGGCTCTCCGCCACCGCCATCTACGACGGGTCGGGCCTGTCCCGCAGCGACCGGCTGACCAGCATCCAGCTCGCGAAGATGGTCAAGAACACCTTCGAGTCGGGCAACAAGGTGCCGTTCCGGATCCTGCGCTCCAGCCCGGGGCTGCCGCAGGCCGGGATGACCGGCACGCTGAAGGCGTCGTACGACCGGTTCACCGCGAGCACGTCGAAGTGCGCCGTCGGCAAGGTCTACGCGAAGACCGGGACCCTGCGCGACGCCGTCGCCCTGGCCGGCTGGACCGTGGGCAAGGACGGACGGATCAAGGCGTTCGCGTTCATCATCAACGGCAACCCGACCTCGACGACGCTCATGCGGCAGAACATCGACATGCTCGCCGCGACGGTCAACGGCTGCTACTGAGGCGTCTCGCGGGCCAGCCTGGCCGCCGCCACCCTGGCCGCGCGCTGCCGCTCGAGGCGGCGGTGCGGGTCCTCGGCGTCACCGAGCTGCGCGGGGCCGTAGAGGTGCATCCCCAGCCACTTGATCCGGTAGCCGACGCGGTATCCCCACGACAGCCCTTCGCGATCGGCCTTGGCCATCTGCTCTTCCCATCCTCGGCATCACAATTACTTAGTGCCCTAACTACCTGCGCACTAACGATAGACCCGATCGGGCTAGACTCGAAATCGTGACCACATCGACGAAGAGCGCTCGCCGTCCGCTGACCGCCGACGAGCCCGACCTGCTCCGGCTCGACCGCCAGGTCTGCTTCGCCCTCGCGGTCGCGTCGCGCAACGTGATCGCGCTCTACCGGCCGCTGCTCGAGCCGATGGGGCTGACCCACCCGCAGTACCTCGTCATGCTGGCGCTCTGGGAGGACTCGCCGTTGCGGGTCAGCGAGCTGGCGTCGCGACTCAGCCTGGAGCCCGCCACCCTCTCGCCACTGCTCAAGCGGCTGGAAGCCAGCGGCATGGTCACCCGAGGGCGAGACCCGCTCGACGACCGCGCCCTGGCCGTGTCCCTGACTCGCAAGGGGGCGGCCGCCCGCAAGCGAGCCGAACGCATCCCGCCGGCCATCATCGAACGCCTCGGCATGGATCTCTCGGAGCTCGAGGCCATGCGCGACGGCCTGACCCGCCTCATCGAGGCGGCGGCGCCGCCCCCCTCAGCCTGACGTCGGGTCGCGGCGGTGGTCGTCAGAGGCTGCCGGTGCCACCGTCGACGTCGCCACCGATGCCGGGCGTGACCTTGAACGAGCCCGGCCGCATGTCGCCGTACTCGTCGGCGCGCCGCTCGTCAGGGGTGCGCTTGTCCCTGGCGCTCCGGACCACGCCGTAGATGATCAGGGCCACGATCGCGACCGCCCCGATGGCGAAGGCTCCGATGAGCAGGATCGCGAAGATCGACACACTTGCCATGACTTCCCCCGTTCGTTGAGGTGATCGTCCGGCACCGACGGGTGCGGGTCAACCGGTTCGCAGAAATAACCACCTTCCTTGGTTGACCTTCGAACATGTGTTCGAATACGATGGGGCATGGCCATCACCCCGATGCACCCGTCGCCGCGGCTCGCGGCAGCTGATGGGGTGCGTCAGGTGCATGCCGTGCTCGACCGCTGCGCGTCCGTCGGCGACCTGTCCGGGTATGCCGCGTCGAGCCTGATCGTCGAGCTGGACCGGGCGGTGACCAGGTTGCAGGCCCTCAAGCTGTCCCTGGTGGCGGTGGTGGACAGGTCCGACGTCGCCTCCGACGCGGGGATGACCGGCACCGCCGCGTGGCTGGCCGCTCGGTCTCGGCGTGACGGTGCGTCCGCTGCGCGCGAGGTGCGCCTGGCGACCGCCCTCGACGGCGGGTTCAGCGCGACCCGGGAGGCGTTGAGCGTGGGTGACCTGAGCACCGAGCACGCGCTGGTGATCGCCACCACTGCGCAACAGCTGCCGAGCGGGCTCGACCAGACCGAGCGGGCCGCGATCGAGCAGTCGCTCGTGGCGGTCGGCAAGCGCGTCGATCCCGCGGCGCTGCGCAGGAAGGCCCGGCGGGCGCTGGAGTCCGTGCACCGCTCGCAGGCCGAGGTCGACGCCCACGAGGACTCCGTGTTGCGCGGCGAGGAGGAGCGCGCCCTGGCCGCGACCAGGCTGACCCTGCACGACAACCACGACGGCACGACCACCGGCCGGTTCACCGTGCCCACGCTCGCCGGGCAGATCCTGAAGAAGGTCATCCAGCAGATCGCCTCCCCACGACGGTTCGCCCAACAGGCGGCCCGAGACGCGCGGCTACGGGCCGCGGCGCAGGGCGGGTCGTTGACCGGGGACGAGGTCGCCGAGGCGACCTGGGA
>NZ_BAAAQS010000003.1:0-1048512 GCF_039531795.1 Pedococcus bigeumensis
GCCGCGCCGCCGGGCGCCGCGCCGCCGGGCGCCGCGCCGCCGGGCGCCGCGCCGCCGGGCACGAGGGCCTGACGGCGCAGGGCCACCGCCGCGACGTCGTCGTCCTGCGTCTCGTCCCTGACCTGTTCCACCAAGCGGCCGAGAGCCGTCTCCAGGTCGCTCTCGGCGAGGAGGTGGAGTGCGCCGCCGAGCCGGGCGCGGCCGGCGTCGATGTCCTCGGTACGCCGCTCGATCAACCCATCCGTGAACAGCAGGACGGTGTCTCCGGGACACACCGTGACCCGCTGCGAGCCGCGGGTGTCGCCGGCGATCCCCAACGGGCCGGCATCGGCGCTGGGCAGCTGCTCGACCGACTTGTCGGCTCTCAGCAGGGTCGGTGCAGGGTGCCCGGCGTTGCCCACGAGAAGCTCGTCCCGCGCCGGGTCGACGAGCAGGTAGACCAAGGTGACGAGCTGGTCGTCGCCGTAGGCGGCCATCATCAGGTCGAGCTTGGCGAGCACGGCGTCCGGATCCGGGTCCACCGCGACATAGGCCCGGACCGCGGCCCGCATCTGGGCCATGGACGCAGCCGCCTCGACCCCTCTCCCCATCACGTCACCGACGAAGAGGGCGACCCGTCCGTCGGGCAGGGCCAGTACGTCGTAGAAGTCGCCGCCGACGCCGGTGCGACCCGATGGTGAGTAGTACGCCGCGACCTGACCAGCATCGAGCACCGGCAGGGCAAGCGGGAGGACGGCGTGCTGGAGCCGGACCGCCACGGCGAGCGTCTGGCTGTGGAGGTCGGAGTTGTCGATGGACACGGCGGCTCTGCGCGCCAGCTCCTCGGCGAACTCGACGTCGTCCTGGGAGTACCGGATCTTCGACTCGGCCCTGACCCACGAGATCACGCCCAAGGTCCGGCCGCGGGCGATCAACGGGACGGTGATCGCACTGTGCAGCGCCAGCTCCCGTGCGATGCGCAGGTGCTCGTCGTCGCGCGCGGCCGCGACCAGCATCTCGTCGGTGATCCGGGCGATGAGCTCGCTGCGACCGGTCCGCATCACCTGCCACGGACCTGACGCGGAGTCGGGGTCGCTCGGGTACCGCTGGGCCAGCTCGTGGGCGAACTCGACCTTGGCCGGGTCGACGTGCGCCACAGCCAGGCGACGCAGGCGGTTGTCCTTGACCAGGTCGATCGCGCACCAGTCCGCGAAGGTGGGGACCGCCAGCTGCGCCACCCGCGCCAGGGTCAACTCGTAGTCGAGGCTGCTCGCCAGCTCGGCCGAGGCCTCGGCGAGGAACGACATCTGCGCCTGCCGCACGGCTGCCCTGCCCTCAGCCTGGATGCGCAGGAGTGCCTGCGCGCAGCTGTCGGCGAGGATGTCGAGGAAGTCCAGCTCGGCTGCCTCGAACTTGCGCTGGCCGGGAAAGGACAGGCCGATGGCGCCCAGGGTCCCATCCGCGGTGTTCAACGGCAGGACGAGGATCGAGCGCTCTCCTCGGTCGATCCGCGGCAGGTCGGGATACGCCCGCAGGATCTCCGACCGACCGATGAGCATGAGGCGTCGCCGCGAGCGGATGGCGTCGGTGGCGGGCGTGGAGGTGCTCAACGGGAAGGACGCGTAGGCCTCCGCATCTCCGTCCATCCCGCCCCAGAGTCCCGCGAGGCGAACCTGGTCGGGTTCGACTCGCAGGCTCAGCGACGCGACGGTGGCCCCGACGGCCACGGCACTGTGCTCGACGACGATCCTCGTGACGGCCTCGGAGGTGGTCGCCTCGATGAGCTCGGCCGTCACGCGCGCCAGCCCGGTCAGGCGCGCGCCCAACGGGTCGTCTGGTGCCGAAGTCATGCCGCATGATCGCAGCACCGACCCCGGGGAATCTGACCTTTGGCCCAAACTGCGCCGGTCACGGAACGCGCGGCGCCAAGGGGGCACGCTCGGGTGTGGCCGACAGCCAGGGTGGGCGCAGGACGCCCGCGCGCACAGGGACTTCCGGCCCTCCCCCTTTCGCGGACAGGGCCGGATGCTCTGAGCAGGCCGAGCGGCAGTCCAGGAGTTCGGTGACCCAGCTGACTCACACCGTCGGAGGAACCTCATGGTCGACCAGCCCACGAACCAACGGTCCAAGGGGGTCGTCGTCGGGTACGACGAGTCCCCCAGCTCTGTCGCAGCCCTGGAATGGGCTGCCGAGACGGCACGGCGGTGGGGCACCACCCTCACCGTGCTGCACACCGCCGACATCGCCGCGGCGCCGGTCGAACCGGCATACGACGTCGACCGGCTCCCCGAGGCCGTCGGCGAGGCCGGGCGCGAGCTCTTGGCCGATGGGGTCGCTCGCGCGGAGAAGCTCATGACGGACTCGTCGCGGGTCGTCGGCGTGCTCGCAGTCGGGTCGCCGGCCGCCGAGCTCGTGCACGCCTCCGCGGACGCCGACCTCGTCGTCACGGGTAGCCGGGGGCGGGGGCCGCTCGCTGCGGGGTTGTTGGGCTCGGTGGCCTTCGCCGTGACGGCGCACGCCGCCTGTCCAGCCGTCGTGGTGCGCGCGGAGCCCCAGACCCACCTGGACCACGACCACCCGGTGGTCGTCGGCGTCGACGCGTCGCAGCCTTCGGAGCGTGCCCTCGACCTCGCCGCCGAGATGGCCGCCGTCTCAGGCGCTCCCCTGCACATCGTCCACGTCGCCCACGGGTTCTTCTCGCCGGACGCGCAGGCCTACGTCGAGAGCGCCAGGGCCGGCACCGAGCACACGAACGCGGTGCGCGCCCAGGCGGAAGACATCGTCCACCGAGCCGCTGACCGCGCGCGGGCAGCCTTCGCGAACCTGCCCATCGAGACCGAGGTCCTCTACGGCAGCGCGGGACACGTCCTCAGTCCCCTCGGCGAGCACGCGTCTCTCATCGTCGTCGGCACCCGGGGACACGGTGGGTTCGCAGGGCTGCTGCTCGGCTCGGTCAGCCACACCGTCATCCACGAGGCGCCGTGCCCGGTCATGATCGCGCGGGCCTGACCGGAGCATCGCGCGGGCCTGACCGGAGCAGCGACTGGATCACGAGCGAAGGTGGCGGTCAGCTCACTAGCGAAGGTGGCGGTCAGCTCACTAGCGAAGGTAGCGGCGAGCGCCGGCGAACTGCGCTGCGTACTTCGGTGTGCTCATCGGGATCGTCTGCACCGTCTGACCGGTCGCCGGCGCCTGCACCATCAGGCCGCTGCCGGCATACATCGAGACGTGGTGCACGTATCCCGTGCTCGTGGCGTAGAACAACAGGTCACCCGGTGAGAGGTCGCCGGAGGCCACCCGCCGACCCCCGAGCGCCTGCGCGTCGGCATCGCGGGCGATCACGATGCCGTGGACCCGGAACACCAGGGAGGTCAGTCCCGAGCAGTCGACCCCGAAGCCGGAGCGCCCCGCCCACAGGTAGGGCAGGCCGGTGAACGACTTCGCTGACGCGACGACCGACGACGTGGGTGATCTAGCCGGGGTCCCGACCGCGTGCTGGATCACACTCGCCGGGTCGATCCGTCGCACGAGGCCACCGGGGAGCCCCACCCGGAGCCACCCGTCGCGGCGACCGAGCACGGGCAACCTGGTCCCGTAGCTGACCTCGACCAACCGTCCGGCGGCCGAGGAGTCGGCCCTCAGCCAGGACGTGCGCGCCACCACGGTGGCCGACTCCAGCTTCGAGGGTGGGGCCTCGGCGACCAGCTGCCGAACGGGCACCCACCCCGGGTAGCCGCGCCGGTCGAGCGGTGTGGGTTGGTCGGGTACGACGACGTGGGCCCACGTGCCGCGGATGGTCGTGACCTGCACCCGGTCACCCAGGAGCGCCTGGCTGTCGGCACGGCCCTGGAGACCGCGTCGGTCGGCCAGGCTCATCCCCGCAAGCCAGGCGCGGATGCCGGCCGGGGCTCTCAGTGCGGGGCGGTCCACGAGCCGGGGCGAGGACGGACTGCGCCAGAGGGTCGCGACCGAGACACTCACCCAGGCCGGTCGACCGGGCCGCAGGGCCGGCGGTGAGGTCGGTGAGGTCGGGCGAGCCGTGGTGGGGCGGGGGCGCGATGACGGGGGCACGGCAGGCGTGGAGGGGGTCGGCCGCGTCGTGGTCGGGGGCGTCGTCCTCGATGGTGCTGTCGTGGTCGAGGTCGTGGACCTCGTGGTCGGCGCGACCGTGCCGGTGGAGGTGGGGGAGCTGGACGCAGAGGGAGTCGGTCCGGCACACGCGCAGATGGCCAGCACCAGCGTGGCGGCTGAAGCAGCGACCCTCAGGTTCACGAGTCGATCTTCGCGCCTCCGCAGCGCGCGCAGAGGTGCCGAAGGTCCTCCCGTCGCCCGGCCACGGGCGACGGGACCTTGGCCCCTCCCGTGTCAGGGGCGGCGCCACTACGTCTAGGTGATGGCGATCCCCAGGACCACCGGGCCGAGCCCAGCCCCCAGACTCCCCGCGTGGCGGGCGGTGGGTCGCTGTGTCGTCGCGAGCTTCACAATGCTGGCGCGGCGGAGGGTGCACCTGTCCCGGGAGCACGTCGGCCACACCCTCGGCTTCGCCGACGGGAGCACGACCCGGGTGTACCGCGAGACCGTGGTGCACGCGGCGGAGACCGCCGAGCCGTGCATCCTGGTGGTCGCCTTTCGGCTCCGTCTCGTGCGCGGCGGAGGGCATCGGCTGTTCGAGGTCGAGAGCCTGCTCAACACGCCGCTCTTCGTGGGGTTCCCCGGATTCGTCTCCAAGCTCTGGTGCGCCCATGACGACCACGACGTCTACCGGGGCGTGTACGAATGGGATGGCGCCGAGCGGGCCGAGCACTATGCCGGGTCGTTGTGGCGGGTGCTCGAGCTCGTGAGCGTGCCGGGCTCGATCCGGTACCGGGTGCTGCCCGGGCTGCGCCGCGACGAGGTCCTGGCCGATCCCAGCCGGATACAGGGCGCTGCCCACGACGCCGACCGCACCGACGCCGGGTGGTGGCGTCTCGTGGGGGTGACGTGACGACTCCGGGTGACACGGCGACTCCGGGTGACACGGCGACTCCGGGTGACACGGCAACTCCAGCCCACCTGAGGACTCGGGCCGACCTCCTGGTCGTCGGCGCCGGGCCGACCGGGCTGACCGCGGCACTCGAAGCCGCTGCTCACGGCGCCAGCGTGCGGATCGTGGACCGTCGGCTCGAGCGCTGGCGACCGTCCCGCGCGATGATGCTGCACTCCAGGGCGCTGGAGTGCCTGCGCCCACTGGGCGTCACCGACGACCTTCTCGGGCGGGCCGACACGACCCCCGAGCTCCGCCTCCACCTCGGGCGACGCTCGCTGTCCGTCGGGCTCGACCAGGTGGAGCTCCCCGACACCGCCTTCCCACACCTGACACTCGTGCGACAGGCCGACGTCGAGGACGTCCTGTGTTCGGCCCTGCTCGCGCGGGGTGTCGAGGTCGAGTGGGGCGTCGAGCTGGTGGGCCTGACCTCGTCGTCGGGAGGGAATGCGGTGCGGGCTCGGCTGCGCTCGCCGCCGGGAAGGCCCGAGGAGCACCACTGTGTGTTCGTCGCCGGGTGCGACGGTCAGTCGAGCCTGGTGCGTCACGCGCTGGGCGCGCAGTGGCGGGGTGCGCCGTACCGTGTCGAGGCGGTCCTCGCCGACCTCGAGCTCGACGCAGACCTCGACCCAGGGGCGCTGCACGTAGCCGTGGGTGCGCGCGGCCTGACCTTCCTCTTCGCGCTCGGCGAAGGGACCAGCTGGCGGATGCTCGCCACCCGCCCCGCCAGCACCCTCAGCGCTGGACCCTTCGGCCAACCAGGTCCCGCCGTGCCGGACGATGAGCTGGGGCAGCTGCTGGCCGGGTCCGGGCTGGGCGCGACGCTCCGTGAGCTGCGCTGGTCGGCGCGGGTCCCCCTCCAGCACCGGATCGCGAGCACGTTCCGCCACGGTCGGCTCGTCGTCGTGGGTGATGCCGCACACGGCCACTCGCCGGCCGGGGGGCAGGGGATGAACAACGGCATCCTGGACGCCGTCAACCTCGGATGGAAGCTGGCGTTCGCCGACCCTGAGCAGCCCTGCGACGTCCTGCTCGACTCCTACGACCAGGAGCGACGGCTGGCCGCTCGCCAGGTGCTCGCCCTGACCCACCTCCTGTTCTTCGGCGAGGCTTCTCCGCACCCGGTCGCACGGTGGGCGCGGGGCACCCTGCTGCCGTGCAGCTCCCCCGTGCTCCCTCTCCTGGTGCGCCGGCGTCGCCTGATGGCTGCAGGGGTCAGGCTCCTCGCACAGCCCTTCGTGCGGTACCGGCACAGCCCCCTCTCGGTCGACGGAGCGCCCGGTGCGGGTCACTGGCCGCGACCCGGCGACCGCCTGCCGGACCAGGCGGTCGAGGTGGGCGGACGACCCGCGCGCCTGCACGACCTGACGGCGATGCCCGGTGTCCACCTCCTCCTCGAGCGTGAGGCCGCGACCAACCGCGTCCTCGTCGGGCGGCCCGGTCCCGCACCACGGATCCACGTGCACCGGCTGTCGAGCCACGCGGGGACAGCGGTCGTCGGGATCCGCCCCGACGGCTACGTCGGGTTCCGCAGCGGCGCCGGGTTCCGCAGCGGCGCCGGGGACGCCGAGCTGGTCGGCTGGCTGAGGCTCGTGGGGGCGTTGCCGGAGCAGACCGGGTGAGCCGACGCCCGATGGGGCCGGTGCCGCCCCTTTCCGACCTCAGCCGGTCCGGCGGTCGGCGACCGACGGAGCCGTGGAGCCCGCCAGGGGCAGCGCGGCCCGCACCGCGGCGGCCAGCCCCCCTGCAACGACCTCTCGGAGCTCGTACCGCGCCCGCACGACCGGCACCCGCGCCGACAGCACGCGCGTCAGGTCGATGGGCGTGCCGCTCACGACCGCCTCGCACGCGCCCGCTTCCACCGCCGCCGCGATCGTTGCCTCGAGGTCACGCACCTGCGCGGTGCCGTAGCCCATGGCCGGCAGGACTCCGTGGGCGTTCGGGTACTTGGCGTACGTCGCCTTGATGGAGCCCACGGCATACGGCGTCGGCTCGACGATCTCGGCGGCACCGGCGGCCTTGGCGCCCACCACGCCCGCCCCGAAGGTCATCGAGCCGTGCGTGAGCGTCGGGCCGTCCTCGATGACGATGACGCGCCGCCCGCGGATGGCGGCGGCGTCGTCGACGGTCACCGGGCTCTCGGCCCGCAGGACGGTCGCGGTGGGGTTGAGGGCGCGCACCGACGCCTCGACCGCCTCGATGTCCTCGGTCCGCGCCGAGTCGCACTTCGCGATGACGACCACGTCCGCCATGCGGACGTTCGCCTCCCCCGGGTGGTATGCCGCCTCGTCACCGGGGCGCAGGGGGTCGGCGAGGACGATGTGCAGGTCAGGGGCGAAGAACGGCAGGTCGTTGTTGCCGCCGTCCCACAGGATGACGTCCGCCTCCTGCTCGGCCTCGCGCAGGATCCGGGTGTAGTCGACTCCGGCGTAGACGACCCCGCCGGCATCGAGGTGCGGTTCGTACTCCTCGCGCTCCTCGATGGTGCAGTCGTAGCGGTCGAGGTCGGCGTAGGACCCGAACCGCTGGCAGGCCTGGGCGGCGAGGTCGCCGTAGGGCATCGGGTGCCGGACGGCGACCACCCGCAGGCCCTGGCCGCGCAGCATGGCGGCCAGGTAGCGGGTCGTCTGGCTCTTCCCGACCCCGGTGCGCACGGCCGTGACGGCGACGACCGGCTTGGTGCTGCGCAGCATGGCGCGCCGCGCGCCGTGCAGCCGGAAGTCCGCGCCCGCCGCGATGCAGCGCGAGGCCAGGTGCATGACCTGCTCGTGGCGGACGTCGGAGTAGGCGAAGACGACGGCGTCGACGTGTTCGCGGTGCAGGAGCTCGGCCAGCTGCGCCTCGGCCACGATCGGGATGCCGTCCGGGTAGGAGGGCCCGGCCAGCCCTGCCGGGTACCGGCGCCCGTCGATGTCGGGGATCTGCGTCGCCGTGAAGGCGACGACCTCATGGGTGGGGTCGTCACGGAAGACGACGTTGAAGTCGTGGAAATCGCGTCCGGCCGCGCCGAGGATGACGACCCGGGTGCGGGCACGGCCGGGGTGGGCCGGACTGCTGTGGGGTGTGCCGCTGTGGGGCGTGCTGCTGTGGGGCGTGCTGCTGTGGGGCGTGCTGCTGTGGGGCGTGCTGGTCATGACGTCTCCCCGGTCGGGTCCCGGACGGGATCGACACACCCACTGCGGGTGCTGCTGGTGTGGACCCGCCGGCTCCAGTCTCCCACCGGCGTCGAGGGCCGCCGCGGTCGCGAGCCGACCAACTTCCACTCGCCCCTACACCGCGCGGCCCTCCCGATGGGATCATCGGAGGGTGAGCGAGACGGTCGCGCCTGCCGGGGCCGGGGACGGAGCTGGTCCGACGCCGACCCCGGGCTCCCCCACCCACGAGCACATCTCCGTGGCGGAGGACTGG
This sequence comes from Pedococcus bigeumensis, assembly GCF_039531795.1. Taxonomy (NCBI): domain Bacteria; kingdom Bacillati; phylum Actinomycetota; class Actinomycetes; order Micrococcales; family Intrasporangiaceae; genus Pedococcus; species Pedococcus bigeumensis. The sequence continues at coordinate 8,411 of NZ_BAAAQS010000003.1, forward strand.
GTCGCGGGCAACTACAGCCCGTTGCCGGTCGTCATCGCCCACGCCGAGGGCGCCTGGGTCACCGATGTCGAGGGGCGCCGCTACCTCGACGCCCTGGCCGGCTACTCGGCCCTCAACTTCGGTCACCTCCACCCGCGGCTCGTCGCTGCGGCGGCCGCCCAGCTCGACCGGCTCACGTTGACCAGCCGGGCCTTCCACAGCGACCAGCTCGGACCGTTCTGCCGTGACCTCGCCACGTTGGCGGGCAAGGACCTCGTGCTCCCGATGAACACCGGCGCCGAGGGCGTCGAGACCGCGATCAAGCTGGCACGCCGCTGGGGCTACGAGGTCAAGGGTGTGCCCGACGGACGGGCCCGCATCATCGCGATGGCCGGCAACTTCCACGGCCGCACGACGACGATCATCAGCTTCTCCGACGACCCTGTCGCGCGGGAGCACTACGGGCCCTACACGCCGGGTTTCGACCTGGTGCCCTTCGGGGACCTCGCAGCGCTCGAGGCGGCGATCACCGACGAGACGGTGGCAGTGCTGCTCGAGCCCGTGCAGGGTGAGGGCGGCGTGATCATCCCCCCGCAGGGCTGGCTGCGTGACGTTCGCGAGCTGACCCGTCGCCGCAACGTGCTCATGGTCGCTGACGAGATCCAGTCCGGGCTCGGGCGGGCGGGCGCCACCTTCGCGTGTGACCTCGAGGGCGTCGTGCCGGACGTCTACGTCCTCGGCAAGGCCCTGGGCGGCGGGATCGTCCCGGTCTCGGCGGTGGTCGCCGACCGCGACGTGATGGGCGTCTTCACCCCGGGGAGCCACGGCTCGACCTTCGGCGGCAACCCGTTGGCGGCCGCGGTCGGTCGCGCAGTGGTGGCCCTCCTCGCGACGGGCGAGTACCAGGAACGGGCTCGCCGGCTCGGGGCTCAGCTCGAGTCAGGGCTGCGCGAGCTGCTCGGACACGGGGTCGAGGCGGTCCGGTGCCGGGGCCTGTGGGCGGGGATCGACATCGACCCGGCCCTGATGTCCGGCCGCGAGGCCTCCTACCGGCTCCTCGGCCGCGGGGTCCTCGTCAAGGACACCCACGGCTCGACGATCCGCATCGCGCCGCCACTGGTGGTCGAGGAGGCGGAGATCGAGATCATCCTGCAGGCCCTCCAGGCCGTCCTGAGGCCCTGACCCGCCCTGCCTGTCGCGGGCCGGGTCCTGGTCGGCGCAGCCGCCGGCCGACCAGCGCCAGGGACAACCTCGACCGGCCGCGGGGCGTCGTAGTGTTCGAACAGGCAGAAGCGTCCATCGAGCCGAGGTGGTGGTCCCCATGCGGACCCGTTCCCGTCTGAACCGTGGTCTGGTCATCGCCGTGGCGACGGTCGTCGTCTCGGGCGTCGTCTCGGGCGTCGCGCCGGCGGTCCCCCGAGCGGAGGCCGGCACCCCGGCAACGCTGGCCCAGGCGGCATACACCCGGATGAGCGACGCTCAGCGCATCGGCCAGCTGTTCATGGTCGGCACTCCGGCCACCGGCCTGTCGTCCGCGGCGGCGACCGCGATCGGGACCTATCACGTCGGCAACGTGATCCTCACCGGCCGGTCCACCGCCGGAGCCGCAGCGATCCGTGCCCTGACGGCTCGCCTGGACCGGTTGGCGACCGGCACCGCGACGTCCGGTGTCCCGCTGTGGGTCGCCACGGACCAGGAGGGCGGCTACGTCCAGGTGCTGCAGGGCAGCGGGTTCTCACGGATGCCGACCGCCCTGACCATGGGGACCTGGTCGACGACCACCCTGACGTCGTCGGCACGCACCTGGGGGCGGCAGCTGCGCCGTTCGGGTGTGGACCTGAACCTGGCCCCGGTGCTGGACACGGCGCCTGCCTCGACTGCGTCGAAGAACCCACCGATCGGCTACTGGCAGAGGGAGTTCGGCCACACCCCGAGCGTCGTGACGACCAAGGGCGGTGCCTTTCTCTCCGGCGAGCGGGCCGTTGACCTGGCGATGACCGCCAAGCACTTCCCGGGGCTGGGCTATGTCACCGCCAACACCGACACGACCGCAGGCGTCAAGGACTCGGTCACGACGACGACCTCCGGGTCGATCGCGCCGTTCCGGTCAGCCGTGGCGAACGGCGTCCCGGTCGTCATGATGTCGTCGGCGATCTACACCCGGATCGACGGGTCACGGCCGGCAGTGTTCTCGCCCACCGTGGTCACCGGCCTCCTGCGCACCACCCTGGGCTTCCGCGGCGTCGTCATGAGCGACGATCTCGGCAACGCCAAGGCCGTCGCCGCCTGGTCAGCCGGCGACCGCGCCGTCCGCTTCATCGACGCCGGCGGTGACGAGGTGCTGACCGTCAACGCCTCGACCATCCCGGCGATGGTGGCTGCGGTGCGGGTGCGTGCCGCCGCCGACCCGGCGTTCCGCGCCAAGGTCGCGGCAGCGGTGCTGCGGGTGCTCACGGCCAAGGCTGCCGAGGGGCTGCTCGGCGCCCGGCTCTCGCTCGACGGAGTCCTCAGCGCCCGGACGATCTCGGCACTCCAGCACTGGCTGGGCGTCACGGTCACCGGGGCGCTCAACCCGACGACGGTCCGGGCGCTGCAGACCCGGGTCGGCACCACGGCGGACGGTGTCTGGGGACCGGCGTCGATGCGGGCACTCCAGCTCTACCTGGGGATCGCGACCGACGGTGCGCGCACCTGGAACGCCCGGACCGTGACGCAGCTGCAGGCCTACCTGACCACCCAGATGTGAGGTCCCTCCACCCCCGGCTGGCCACCTCGGCCCGGGCTGGCGGCGCCGGGCCGGGCTCCGTGCACCGGGCCGGAGCTCTCTGCAACCAGGAACGCCCCCCAGCTGACTGGGGGGCGTTCGCTGAGCCGCCTATCGGAATCGAACCGATGACCTATTCATTACGAGTGAATCGCTCTGGCCGACTGAGCTAAGGCGGCAGGTGCCCGAAGGCACGGACGATGAGTATACGGATGACCCGGCAGATTTCCGAACCGGCTCAGCCCGCCCGCGGAACCGAGCCACGCGGCATACCGTCCCATCGCCATGAGCACCCAGCAGATGTCCCGTGGAGCGGTCGCCGCGGCGACCGCGGTACTGCTCGGAGCGGCCTTCTGGGTCGGCTCCCACTCCGGCCGCGAAGCCTCGGCCGCACCGCTCGTCTCCTATCCGATCACGACCAACCCCGGCAGCACCGGCGTCCCGGCCACCAGCCCCGGAATCACCGTCACCGGCACCTCGGAGGTGGCCGGCAAGCCCGACACCCTGCGTCTCGACCTCAGCGTCCAGACCCGGGGCGACACGGTGGCCAAGGCCCTCGACTCCGCCAACTCGATCACCGCCCGCGTCCAGTCGTCCCTGACCAGGAACGGCGTGGCCGGCAAGGACATCCAGACCTCCGACCTGCAGGTCCAGCCCGAGTACTCGTACCCGACCAACGACAGCCCGGTCGTCAAGGGCTACACCGTCACCGAGGGCGTGACCGCGACCCTGCGCAACCTCGGCAAGTCAGGCAACGCGATCTCCGCAGCCGTCAGTGCGGGCGGAAACGCCGTGCAGGTCAACGGGATCAGCCTCGACCTCGAGGACAACGGCAAGCTCCTCAGCACCGCCCGCGACCGGGCCGTGGCCAATGCGAAGACGAAGGCCGAGCAGTACGCCAAGGCCTCCGGACGCGACCTCGGGGCCGTGGTCAGCATCTCCGAGACCGTCTCCGACCCGCCACCGGTGGCCTACGACGTCCGCGCCATGGCCAGCAAGGACAGCGCGGCACCGGTGCCGATCCAGCCCGGGAGCGAGAACGTCGGCGTGACGGTCACCGTCGTCTACGCCTTCCGCTGAGCCAGGCCGCAGCCCGGCGCAGCGTGGGTGGGCCGGTGGTCACCGAGGCAGTGACCGCCGGCGCACCTCAGTGGATGGTCATCGACGCAGTGACCGCCCTGTACACCTCACCGGTTGGCTGGGTCAGCACGTGGTGTTGTCGGCGGGGACCTTGCCCTTGGAGTAGTAGTCGTTGACGGCGTTGTCGATGCACTTGTTCGAGGAGGTGTAGGCCGTGTGGCCGTCGCCGTCGAAGGTCAGCAGCCGCGCGTTGGCGAGCTGGTCACGCTCGCGCACGGCCCATTCGTAGGGGGTCGCGGGGTCGCGGGTCGTGCCGATGACCACGATGGGGCCGCTGCCCTCAGCGCTGATCTTGCGTGGACCGTCGCCCTTCACCGGCCAGCTGATGCACGTGGCGGCACCCCAGGCCAGGGCGGGACCGAAGACCGGGGCCTTGACACTGGCCTTGGCGACGAGGTCCTCGTAGAACTTCGCGTCGGTGCTGCCCGGGTTGTCGAGGCAGCTGATCGCGTAGAACGCCTCGAGCAGGTTGGAGGTGTACTTCCCGGTGGGGTTGCGCCGGGCGTACTCGTCGGAGAGCAGCATCAGCTTGGTGCCGGTGCCTTCGGTGACGACCTGGCGCAGCGCGTCGGTGAGCGGCTTCCACAGCCGGGTGTCGTACATCGCCTGGGCGACCCCGAGGGTCGCCCAGCCCTCGGTGAGCTCGGACTCCCGCCCGTCGCGCATCGGCACGGGGGTGGTGTCGAGCCGCTTCAGCAGGTCGCCCAACCCTGACATCACCGCGGACTCGGAGTCGCCGAGGGGGCAGCTGCCCCGGTCGACGCAGTCCCTGGCCCACGAGTGCGCCGCGCGCTCGAAGCCCTCCGCCTGGCCCACGGCCGACTCCTCCCAGGTCAGGTCGGTCGGGAGCACGCCGTCGAGGACGAACCGCCCGACCAGCTGGGGGAACAGCCCCGAATAGACCGCGCCGAGCTGCGTGCCGTAGGACTTGCCGAGGTAGTTGAGCTTGGCGTCGCCGAGGGCCGACCGCAGGATGTCCATGTCCTTGGCCGTCTCCTCGGTGGAGATGTGGGCGAGGAGCGGGCCGGTGCGCTGGAGGCAGCCCGCGGCGAGCACCTTCATCGAGCCGAGGTACTTCGTGACCTCGCTCGGGTCGTCGGGCGTCGGGTCCTGGGCGAGGAAGCCGTCCATCTCCTGGTCGGACAGGCAGTCGACCGGGCTGGAGCGCTGCACGCCGCGAGGGTCGAACCCCACGACGTCGAACCGCTGCCGCACCGGCTTGCCGACGATGACGTCGGCGGCGCGGGCGTAGTCGACACCCGAGGCGCCGGGGCCGCCCGGGTTCACGACGAGCGAGCCGAGCCGCTGCGACTTCTTCGTCGCGCGCATCCGCACCACCTGGAGGGTGATCGCCTCGCCGTCGGGCTTGGCGTAGTCCAGCGGGACGGACAGGGCAGCGCACTGCCCCAGGCCGCAGCCCTTCCAGGCCAGCGTCTGTCCGTAGAACTTCGCGAGCGCCTCCGACCCGGCCGGGGGTGTGCGGGCCGTGCTCGGCAGCGGCGTGACGGGGGGCTTGGAGCTCCCGCCGGGCAGGGAGCAGCCGGCCAGCCCGGTCGACAGCCCCATGCTCAGGGCGGCGGCCGCGGCTACCAGGACTCGTCGCCTCACAGTCATGCGTTCGACCGTATCCCGCGTGGCTGGGGACGGCTCAACGCGGCACGCGCAGCGAGATCGCCATGGCCTCCAGCGCGAGCAGCGGCGCGACGTTGAGGCCGATGCGCTCGCGGGCGGTGCCGATGGCGTCCATCGCCTGGAGCAGCTGCTCGGCGCTCATCGACCGGGCGACGCCCTGCACGATCGGCAGGCTGTCCTGGTTGACCAGCCCGAGCGCGGCCCCGCTGTGCAGGATCAACGCGTCGCGGTAGACCGAGAGCAGGTCGACCAGCGACCGGTCGAGCACGTCGCGGGAGTGTCGGGTGGCCCGGGCCTTCTGCTCCTTCTCGAGCCCGGAGAGCTGGCTGCGGATGTGGGGCGGCTGGGTGCGCGCGGACGGGTCGGCCCCCAGCACCTCCATCAGCCGCTGCCGCTCCGCGGTGTCGCGCTCGGCGGCCGCGGCCGTCGACTCCTCGTCGGCGATGGACGCCAGGTCGGCGGCCGCTCCGATCGCGTCGCCCACCCCGTGGATCCGCCCGGCGAGGCTGATCACGTCGCGCCGTCGGATGCGGGCGCCTTCGTCCCACGCCAGCCGGCGGGCGAGGCCGACGTGGCTCTGGGCCGCCCGCGCGGCATACATGGCCATCGGCATCTCGACGCCGTCGCGACGGTGGAGGAGCTCGGCGACCGCCTCGGCGGGGGGCGTGCGCAGGCGCACGTGGCGCGAGCGCGAACGGATGGTGATGACGACGTCCTCGAGGGAGGGGGCGCAGAGGATCCAGACGGTGCGGGGCACCGGCTCCTCGATCGCCTTGAGCAGCGCGTCGGCCGCCCGCTCGGTGAGGCGGTCGGCGTCCTCGACGATGATCACCCGCCACGGGCCCACCGAGGGGCGCAGAGCCGACATGGCAGCCAGCTCGCGGGCCTGCTCGACCTTGATCGAGAGCCCCTCGGTGGCGATGACGTCGACGTCGGCGTGCGTGCCGTCGACCGAGGTGCGGCACTCGCGGCACTCGCCACAGCCGTCCAGGGGGCACTCCAGCGCGGCCGCGAAGGCGCGGGCCGCCACGGAGCGTCCGGATCCCGGAGGACCTGTGAGCAGCCAGGCGTGCGTCATCGACGTCGGGTCAGTCACCGCCCGCTGGAGCGTGGCGACGGCCGAGTCCTGCCCGATGACGTCGCGCCACACGGTCACGGCAGGGCCCCCATGGCGCGCAGCCGGGCGAGGACCAACGCATGGATCTCGTCAGGGCTGAGGGTGCCGTCGACCACGACGTAGCGCTGCGGGTTGCCCTGCGCCATCGCGAGGTAGTGGGCGCGGATCGCGTCGTGGAAGGCGTCTTCCTCGGCCTCGAGCCGGTCGTGGACGTCGCCCCTGCGCCGGCGACCCTCCGCCGCCGAGATGTCGACCACCACGGTCAGGTCGGGCACGAGGTCGTCGACCGCCCACATGTTGAGGTCATGGATCTCCTGGGCGCCGAGGTCGCGGCCGGCTCCCTGGTAGGCCACCGAGGAGTCGGTGTAGCGGTCGGTCAGCACGACCTCGCCACGCTCGAGCGCCGGCCGGATGAGCTGGTCGACGTGGTGGGCCTTGTCCGCGGCGAAGAGCAGCGCCTCGGCCCGCGGGGCGACGTGGTCACCGTGGAGCACCAGGTCGCGGATCTCACGGCCCAGCGTGGTGCCGCCGGGCTGACGGGTGACCGTCACCGTGCGGCCGGCGGCCTCGAAGGCGTCGCGCAGCAGGGCCACCTGGGTGGACTTGCCCGCGCCGTCGCCGCCCTCGAAGGCGATGAAGAGTCCGTCGGTCACGGGCCGAGCCTAGGCCAGCGGGGGGACAGGACCTGCGGGCGAGGTGTGCGTCGACGACCTCGAGGTCGGGCAGGGCCAGGACGAACACGTCCTCGGACGCAGGGGTATGCCGGGTGCCCGGCTCGGGCCCGCGGCATATCCGAGCGGCGGTCAGGCGTCGAGGTTGTCGCGGGCCCAGAGGGCTGCGCTCGTGCGGTCGAGCACACCGATCTGGCGGAAGACCCGACCCAGGTGGGCCTTCACGGTGCGCTCGGTGATGCCGAGGGCGCGCCCGATCTGCTTGTTGGCCAGACCGTCCGCCACCAGCCGGAGCACTTCCTGCTCGCGCGGGCTGAGCCCGTCGGCGGCACGGGTGCCGGGCTCGGGCAGCAGGACCCTCGCCACCCGCGGGTCGAGGGGGACGTGCCCGGCCGCCGCGGCGCGGACCGCGGCCAGCAGGTCGGCCGGCTCGCAGTCCTTGAGCTGGTAGCCGACGGCACCGGCCTCGAGCGCCTCGCTCACGCGACGCCGGTCGGAGAACGACGTGAGCACCACGACCTTCGCGCCGGGGACCGCAGCCAGCACCTCGCGGGTGGCCTCGGCCCCGTCCATGACGGGCATCGACAGGTCCATGAGGACCACGTCGGGCAGGGTGGCGACCGCCACCGCCATGGCCTCACGACCGTCAGCCGCCTGTCCCACCACGGTGACGTCGTCGCTGGCCTCCAGCAGGGCGGCGAGGCCGGTGCGGACCATCGCGTGGTCGTCGACCACCACGACGCGGATCACGACGCCACCTCCGGTGCCATCACCAGTCGCCAGTGCGTGCCTGCCCCCGGGCGGGACGCCACCTGGAGGACGGCTCCCGCGTCGCTGGCGAGGTCGGCCAGCACGCGCAGGCCGAAGTGGCCCTCCGGCGGCGAGTCCAGCCCCGCTGCGTCGAAGCCCGGTCCGTCGTCCAGCACGTCGAGCACCACGGCACCATCCTCTCGGGCGAGGCGGATCGTCGCGGCGCAGGGGGCAGCGTGCTTGGCGCTGTTGCGCAGGCACTCCTGCGCCACCCGGTGCACCAGCCGCTCCTGGTCCTGGCTCAGGCCGAGGTCGTCGGCCCCCTCGACGTCGACGTGCACGGTGAGCCCACGGGAGGCCCCGGACTGGGCGAGGTCGACGAGCGCCGTGGCGAGGCCCGCGCTGGCCAGGCTCGGTGGGTAGATGTCGACGAGCAGGGTGCGCAGGGTGCGGATGTTGCCCCGCACCGACGCCGCCAGCCCGCGCAGGTCGTCGGCCAGCCGCGGCTGCCCGGCCGACTCGGCCTTGGCGGCCGACCCGGCGGCGACGAAGGCCGACGCCACGAGGTCCTGGACCGGGCCGTCGTGCAGGGTACCGGCGATGCGGCGCCGCTCCGCGTCCGAGGCCTCGACGGTGCGCTCGAGCAGTCGTTCGCGCTGGCGTTGCCCCTCGCCCAACCGCCGCAGCAGCCGCCAGAGGATGGGCGCCGTCAGGACGACGAGCATCAGCAGGCTGCTGACGGTGACACCGGCGAACCCGCGCCACAGCTGGCTGCTGCGCTGGCTGACCGAGTCATAGGGCGAGTACGTCTCGAACAGCAGCTCGCGACCGCCGGGAGTCCACACCGGCCGGTAGACCTCGAGCGCGCGCCCCCCGGTCTCGAACTCGTTCTCGGTGGAGTCCAGATGCGACACCTCGGCCTTGGTCTGCGGCTGCGAGAGCGCCACCCGCTGGTCGGCGCTGAGGGGGAACGTGCGACCCACCAGCTGCGGCTCGTCGGCGTAGAGGACCCGCCCCTGCGGCGACCACAGCTTCACCCGGGTGATGCGGGGACCGAGCACCCGCTCGCGCACCACGGCGTCCATGGCCGTCACAGCGGCGGGGTCGCCGTCCGCCAGGGCGTCGGTGAGGGAGGGGGTGATCACGGCCTCGGCGAGGACGTCCGCGATGGTCGCGGCGTCGGTGACCGCCTCCCGCTCGGCGAGCCGCTGGGCGGCCCACGAGCCGAGCAGCCCGACCACCAGCAGCACCGCGGCCAGCCCGCCCACCACCTGGGTGACCACCCGGCGCGGGCGGACGGGCGGCTGCGCGTCGGCGCTCTCGCGTCGACGCGAGACCGTCACCCAGGGCGCAGCCTCGACCGCCTCGACGCGCAGGGGCTTGGTCGAGGCGGCCGGGGAGGTGCGTTGGTCCACTCAGTCGTCGCTTCCGTGGCCGCCGTGGTCGTCCGAGCCGCTGTCGTCGGACCCCGAGTGGTGGGAGCCCGAGTCGTCGGAGCCGCTGTCGTCGGACCCCGAGTGGTGGGAGCCCGAGTCGTCGGCGCCCGAGTCGTCGGAGCCGCCACCCGAACCGGAGCCCGAGCTGTCGTCCGAGCCGGAGCCACCCGAACCGGAGTCGCGGTCGTCACCGGGCTCGGTGCGCTGGTCGCGCGGGGTCCGCCCGCCGTGGTCGTCGCCGGCCTCGGTGGTCCGCGTGCCACTCGGGCGGCTGGTGGACGTGGCCGTGGCCGAGTGGTCGTCGCGGTCGTCGCCGGGCTCGGTCCGCTGGTCACGGGGAGTGTCGCCGCCGTGGTCGTCGGTGGTGGTCGTGGCGCCCGGTGCCGGCGTGCTCGCGGTGACCACCTCGGCGCTTGCCGGGACGCGGACCGGCACCGCCTGGGAGAACGAGGCATTGCCCCACAGCCCGACGGCCGCGGGGACGAGTGCGGCCAACAGGGCGACCAGGGTGATGGTGGTGCGCTTCATGACGGATCCTTCCGTACTGGATTGTGACGGATCCACAGTGCGGCCGGGCCGTGGTCGCGCGATATTGGGCGATGGTCGTAGTACCCCGGTCGGGTGGTCGCACCCGCAGCCGGCGCCAACGCGAGCCGGCTACTACGACGTGTGGGACGCGGCCCACTCGGCCGCGGTCACGGCATACAGGTAGTCGTCCATCCGCGGGCGTCCCCCGCCTTCGCTGCCCGCTGCGGTGAACCCGATTCGACGCAGCCCGACCTTCTCGAGCACGCGCTGCGAGGTGCGGTTGGGGGCGAACACGTCGGCCTGCACCATCGCGGCCCCCAGCTCGGTGAAGCACAGCCGCACGAGCGCCTCGGCCACCTCGGTGGCCAGCCCCTGCCCAGCGTTGTCCGGATGGAGCGCGTAGCCGATGAACGCGATCCGCATGCCGTTGTCGTCGGGCGCGAACCGCACCATGCAGTCGCCCACGACAGTCGCGTCCACCTCGATCACCATTCCCAGCAACGGATTCGGGTGTCCTGGCGTGGAGCGCTCGAAGTTCTCGGCGAGGCGCTCGTCGACGTCCGACAGGCTCATCGGCCCCCGGCTGAGGTAGGTCGTGACGTCCTCGCGGCTGCGGTAGGAGTGCACCGCCTCACGGTCGCCGGGAGCGACCGGCCGCAGCGAGGTGCGCCGCGTCCGGAGCGGCCACGACAGCGCCCCGAAGTCGACCGGTCCAGTCCCCATCGTCCGAGCGTAGGCCAGGGCAGGCACCGCCGTGGGGCGCTACTGCTCCTGACGGTCGGCGTTGGCGTAGATGGCATCCCGGACGTACTGCGCCATGCCGGGCCGGATCTCGTCGTACGTCGAGGTGAACCTCGGGTCGCTCGTGTACAGGTCCGCGAGGTTGCGGTGGAGCTCCAGCGAGCAGTCGTAGAAGCGCTCGTTGATGTTGCGCCGGTGGGCCTCGGCGGCATCCATCGCTGCGGCGCTCGTGGGCGGCTCACCCGCGTCCATCGCATCGGTGAACCCCCGGTGCAGGGCGTCGCTCTCGGCCTTGACCGCTTCCCAGTCGGCCTTCGTGTAGTGCTTGGTGCGCCGCTGCGACTGCTGCCACGCGTCGCTGTCACCCCAGCGCTGCTCCGCCTCGGCCTGGGCGTCCTCGAACCCGTCTCCGAAGAGCTCCTTCAGGTCCTCGGCGGTGGCTTGCTCGTCGTTCATCTCTCTCTCCAGTGCTCGGTCGATGGCCGTGACGAGGTCTCTCATCTCGTCGAGCCGTTGCTGGACCGCTGCGCGTTGGCGACGCAGGTGCTGCTCGACGCTCTCGGGGTGGTCGAGCAGGAGGGCGATCTCCTCCAGGGCGAACCCGAGGCGGCGGTAGACCACCACGTGCTGCAGACGCGTGAGGTCGTCAGCCGTGTAGAGCCGGTAGCCAGCCGGCGATCGCTCGCTCGGCCGGAGCAGCCCGATCTCGTCGTAGTGGTGCAGGGTCCGCACCGTCACGTCGAGTCGCTCGGCCACCTGTCCCACGGTCAGCAGGGTCTGCGTCCGCTCGGTCATGCGACCACTGTGCCGCCTCACGCCGGGTGAGGGTCAAGCGCGGGCGTTGCGGCGCTTGCGGAGCCAGGAGCTCAGGCCGTTGCGGGCCGTGCCCCAGATGCCGTGCCGGAAGGCCAGCACGATGACGACGAAGATCGCGCCGGTGACGATGCCGATGCCGTTGAAGCCCGAGGAGGCGAGCTGGTCCTCGAGGGTCACCACCAGGGCGGCGCCGACGACCGCCCCCCACAGGGTGCCGATCCCGCCCAGGACGGTGATCAGCACGACCTTGCCCGAGGTGGTCCAGATCAGCTCCTGCAACGACGCGAAGCCGTGGCTGATCGAGAAGACCCCACCCGCGAGACCGGCCAGACCGGCCGACAGCACGAACGCCATGATCTTGTAGCGCTCCACGTCGTAGCCCAGGGCCCTGGCCCGAGAGGGGTTGTCGCGGATCGCGACGAGCACCCGCCCGAACGGGCTGTTGACGGCCCGCCAGGCGATGAACACCCCGAGCAGGATGATCGGCAGCGCCGCGTAGTAGAAGTAGAACGAGTCGGCGTTGATGGTGTCCGTGGCGGGGCCCAGGTTCTTCGGGATGCCCTGGAGACCGTTCTCACCGCCGGTCACCGAGCGCCACTGGTTGGCGATGAAGTAGACCATCTGCGCGAAGGCCAGGGTCACCATGGCGAAGTAGATGCCGGTGCGTTTGACCGAGAGGTAGCCGATCGGCACGGCGAGCACCATCGAGGCGACGGCGCCGCCCAGGACGGCCACCGGGAAGGGCACCCCGAAGTGGCTGGCGATGAGCCCGGTCGTGTATGCCGACGTGCCCCAGAAGGCCGCGTGCCCGAACGACAGGAGCCCCGTGTACCCGAGCAGCAGGTCGACCGAGATCGCGAACAGCGCCCATGCGGCGATGTCCATCGCCACCGGCGGGTAGATGAACCAGGGCAGCGCCAGCGTCACCAGCAGGCCGACCGCCAGCATCGCCCAGCGGACCACCGGACGGCGCGTCGCGACCACCGGGCCCGCGGGCAGCTCGACCTCGACCTTGCTCTCCAGCTGGGCGCTCATGATGCGGCCTCCTCACGCCCGAACAGCCCGGAGGGCCGGACCAGGATCACCAACGCCATCAGCATGAAGATGAACACCTGGCTGAAGCGCCCGGCATACCCCTGGCCGTAGGCCTCGACGAGGCCGACCAGGAAGCCTGCGACGACGGCGCCGAGGATCGAGCCCAGCCCCCCAATGACGACCACCGCGAACAGGATGATGATGAAGAAGCTGCCCATGTCGGCCGTGACCGAGCCGGTCGGCGCACGCAGCACCCCGGCCAGCCCCGCGAGGGCGATGCCGAAGCCGAAAACCGGTGTCACCCAACGGCTCACGTTGATGCCGAGCGCCCGCGAGCGCTCGGCGTCCTCGGTGGACGCGCGCACGATCATGCCGACGCGGGTCTTGGTGAGCACCAGCCAGACCGCGAGGCAGACCACGATCGAGAAGACCGCCGCGAACACCTGGTAGGTCGACAGCGACACCGAGCCGACGGCGATCCGGCCGTCGAGCCCGGACGGCAGCGGGTAGGGCAGGCCGGAGACGCCGTACTTGCGCTTGACCAGGTCGACGAGCAGGAGCGTGAGCCCGAAGGTCAGGAGGAAGTTGTAGAGCGGGTCGAGCCGCAGCAGCCACTGGACGAGCAACCGCTCCATCAGCACGCCGAACAGGAACATCGCGATGGTCATGATCGGCAGCGCCCACCAGAACCCGAGGCCGGTGGCGTCCAGCAGGACGGCCGCGCCGACCGCGCCCAGCATGTAGCAGGCGCCGTGGCTGAAGTTGACGACTCCGAGGACACCGAAGATCACGGCCAGTCCCAGCGCGGCCAGCGCGTAGAAGCCACCGAGGGCCAGGCCCTGGAGCGTGTACTGGATGAAGGCGGTCATGGGTCTTCCCGGGTCGTGGGTGTGGTCTGGCCGGCTGTGCTTGGGAGGTATGCCGCCCGCTCGCGTGCCCGGGCGGCATACCTCTCAGGCGTGGTGGTCCGCGGTCACATCTTGCAGGCGGTGTTCACCGGGCCGTAGGCGTCGGCAGCGGGGATGGTCTTGACGACCTCCTCGTAGTCCCACTCCTCCTTGACCTGGTCCTTGCTCTTGACCTTGACCTGGTAGACGTCGTGGATGACGTTGTGGTCGGCCGCTCGGACCTCGCCGTTGCGCAGGAACATGTCGTTGATCTTCTTGCCCTCGAGCTGCTTGACGATGTCGTCGGACTTGTCGGTGCCCGCGGCCTGCACCGCCTCGAGGTAGTTGAAGGCAGCCGAGTAGTTGCCGGCGTGGGCGAACGACGGCCGGGTGTTGGTCTTGGCCTTGAACTTGTCGGCCCAGGCCTTGTTCTGGGCGTCGAAGTTCCAGTACCACGCGTCGGTGAACGTGGTGCCCTTGAACTGGTCGACACCCAGGCTGTGGATGTCGGTGATGAACATCAGGCCGACGGCCAGCTTGGCCTTGTCGGCCATCCCGGCCTGGTTGTACTGCTTCACGAAGTTCACCAGGTCACCGCCGGCGGCCATGATCCCGATCACGTCGGGCTTGGTCGAGCCGGCCTTGGTGATGAAGGTCGCGAAGTTCTCGTTGGGGAAGGGGGTAGCGATCTTCTGCTGGACCGTGCCACCCGCGCGCTCGACGGCGGCGCTGAACGACTTGGTCATGTCCTGCCCGAAGGCGTAGTCGGGGTAGACGATCGACCAGTTCTTGCCGCCACCCTCGACCAGCGCCGCACCGGTGCCCGACGCGAGCATGTAGGTGTCGTAGGCCCAGTGGAACGTGTACTTGTTGCACTGGGCGCCGGTCAGCGCGGTGGTGCCGGCACCGATGTCGATGAACAGCTTCTTCTTCGCCTTGGCCTGGGTGGCGACGGCGAGCGCGGCCGAGGAGGTCGGCACGTCGAGGATGATGTCGGCCTTGTCGCGGTCGTACATCTCCTGGGCCTTGGTGTTGGCGACGTCCGGCTTGTTCTGGTGGTCCGCCGACACGATCTCGATGTCCTTGGCGACCGCCTTGTCGCCGTACTTGGCCTTGTAGTCGTCGACCGCCATCTGGATGGCGACCTTGGAGTTCGGGCCGGACAGGTCCTTGTAGACACCGGACTGGTCGTTGAGCAGACCGATGACGACCTTGCCGTCACTGATCTTGCCGCCGCCGGAGCTGGGGCCGCCGGCCCCGCCGCAGGCGGCGAGCACGAGGCTGCCGGTGACAGCAGTGGCCAGGACGGCCAGGGTCTGTCGGGAGGTGGTGCGCTGCATGTTCCCCTCCTGGGGTGTGGTGCCGGACGTTCGGGTGTGGTTGGTGTGGCTGGTTGGTGTGGCTGGTTGGTGTGGCTGGGTGGTGTCGCTCGGCGTCACATGCCGAGGTACTCGAGGAGCTCGGAGGTGCGGGACTGGAAGGACTCGTTGTCGAGCGACTCCACGACGCGGCCCTGCGCGAGCAGGTAGTGGCGGTCGGCGACGGTGGAGGCGAACTTCACGTTCTGCTCGACGAGCAGCACCGAGACGCCCTGGTCCTTGATCTGACGGATGATGTCGCCGATCTGCTGGACGATGACCGGCGCCAGGCCCTCGGACGGCTCGTCGAGGAGCAACAGCCTCGACCCCGTGCGCAGGACCCGGGCGATGGCGAGCATCTGCTGCTCACCACCCGAGAGCTTGGTGCCCGGGAAGTGCCGGCGCTCGTGCAGCACGGGGAACTGCTCGTAGACCCGCTCGAGGCTCCACGCGTCGGCCTTGCTGGTGATCGGCGGGAGGAGCAGGTTCTCCTGCACCGACAGGGTCGCGTAGATCCCACGGTCGTCGGGCACCCAGCCGAGGCCGGCCTTGGCCCGCTTGTCGGCACTCGACCGGCCGAGCACCTGGCCGGCCCACGAGACGGTGCCCTCGACCTGGCGGTGCAGGCCCATCACCGAGCGCAGCAAGGTCGTCTTGCCGGCTCCGTTGCGCCCGACCAGCGTGACCACCTCTCCCGGGGCGACGCGCAGGGCCACGTCGGTCAGCACGCGCGCTTCGCCGTACCACGCGGACAGGCCGTCGACCTCGAGGATCTCTCCCGACACCGCGCTCACCCCGCCTGTCCGAGGTAGGCGGTGACGACCCGCTCGTCGTGGCGCACCTGGTCGTAGCTGCCCTCGGCCAGGACCTGACCGGACTGCAGCACGGTCACGGTGTCGGCCAGCGAACCGACCACGTGCATGTTGTGGTCGACGAACACGACGGTGCGGCCCTCCGAGACCTTCTTGACCAGCGCGATGGTGCGGTCGACGTCCTCCAGGCCCATGCCCGCGGTCGGCTCGTCGAGGAGCAGGAGCTGGGGGTCCAGGGCGAGCGCGAGGGCCAGCTCCAGGGCCCGCTTCTGCCCGTAGGCCAGGGCTCCGGCCACGGCGCCGGAGAGGTCCGCGAGACCGACCTGGTCGAGCAGGTCGAGGGCGCGGCCGCGGAACTGCCGCATCTGCGCGGACGACCGCCAGAAGCGGTAGCCCAGACCGGTCGGCGACGCGAGCGCCAGCTCCACGTGGTCGACGGCGCTCATCTGGTCGAAGAGGCTGGTGATCTGGAACGACCGCGCGATGCCGAGGTGGGCGATCTGCTCGGGCTGGCGGCCGGTGATGTCCTCACCGCGGAAGAGGATCTGGCCCGAGGTCGGCGACAGGAAGCCGGTCAGCAGGTTGAACAGGGTGGTCTTGCCGGCGCCGTTGGGGCCGACCAGCGCGTGGACCGTCCCGTCGGCGACGCCCAGGCTGACGTCGGAGACCGCGCGGAACCCGCGGAACTCCTTGGTCAGCCCGCGGGTCTGGAGCAGTGCTCCTGCCGCGGGCGCGCTGGCGTCGCTGGGCACCGGCACCTCCTCGTGCGGGTCGGTGCGACGGTGGGGGGTCCGTCGCGTTCTGCAGAACCCTAGGGGGACCGCAGCAGGCCGGACATGTCCGGGTTCGCCACACAACCGTGCCAGAACATGTCCTCGGCCCACACCTGAGGTTGGTCACGGTTGGGGATGTTCCCGGGGAGCTGCCCCAGGCGGCGACGGTATGCCGGGTGGCTCAGTGCCAGCCGTCGGGGTGGACGTCACCCGGGATGTCGGCAGCCGGGTCGTAGGGCGTCCGGCTCAGCCGGAAGGAACCCAGGTCGAGGTGACCCGGGCGACCGTCGGCGTCGCGCACGACCGTCAGCGGCTCGCCCTCGAAGTAGCCGTCGAGCCCGACCCAGCCGGTCTCGGTCGGGCGCAGCCGGGTGCCCCGGAGCTTGCCGGGCTCCCCCAGGACGAGCTGGCCGTCGGGGCCCAACCGCAGGTCGTAGCCGGTCGTGCCCCAGTACCAGTCGCCGACGAGGTCGAGCGCCGACGCGTGGTCGGCGTCCGCGTGCCAGGCCCGGACCGGGCGCGGCTCCTCGGCCAGCAGCTCCAGCAGGTCGTGGCCGAGCGGGCCCAGGCCCGAGGTCGCGTTCGCGAAGACGACGCAGCCGTCCCCGGTCGACAGGTTGACCCGCAGCCCCGCGAGGAACCCCGGCATCGACCCACCGTGCCCGGCGAACCGGACACCGTCGACGTTCCAGACCTGCCAGCCGAGGCCGTGGGCGCCGGTCCAGGCCTGCTCGGGCACGTCGCTGACCACCAGTGGCAGGCACATCTCCTCGAGGGTGGCAGCGTCGAGCAGCCCCGCGGTGTCGCCGGCCAGGAAGGTGGCCCAGCGCGAGAGGTCCTCGACCGTCGACCACAGCTGTCCGGCCGGCGCCATGGCGCCGGCATCGTGCTCGGGCTCGACGTGGAGCAGGTCGGCCATCGGGTGCACCCCCCAGCCGGGCGCCGACGGGGCGACCGGCCGGCTCGTGGTGCGTGACATCCCGAGCGGCTCGAGCAGGTTCGTGGTCACGACCTCCTGCCACGACGCACCCCGGAGCCGTCCGACGAGCTCGCCCAGCACGGCATACCCGACGTTGGAGTAGTGGAACCGCGCGCCGGGACGGAAGCGCAGGCGCGGTCGGCTCGCCAGCAGGTCGCTCCAGGCGCCGCCCTCGACGCGCTCCCACCACGGCCCCGGCGTCTCAGCCTGGAGGCCCGAGGAGTGCGAGAGCAGCTGCGCGACCGTCACCGGCGCGAACTCCACGTCGGCGGTCTCGGGGAGGAGGGCGTCGATCCGGTCGTTCAGCTCGAAGCGCCCCTCGTCACGCAGCCGCAGGACCTCCACCCCGACGAACGTCTTGGTGATCGAGCCGATGCGGTACTGCGTGTCGGTGCTCGACGGCTCGCCGTCGAGCCGGCCGGTGAGGGTGCCGACGGCGCCCGACCACACCAGCTCGCCGTCGCGCACCAGGCCTGCCGCCACCGACGGCAGCCGGCTCTGCGCCTGCTCGGTGGCCAGCCGCAGGTCGAGCCTGCGGGCCGTGGTGGGGTCGAGCGGCATCGGCTAGGCCTTCTCCGTCGCGGCCTTCTTGGCCGTCTTCTTCGCAGCCGTCTTCTTGGTGGCGGCCTTCTTGGTCGTCTTCTTCGCGGCCCGCTTGCGCGTGGTCGGGCCCTTGGCGCGCTTCTCGGCGAGCAGCTCGGCGCCGCGCTCCGGGGTGATCTCCTCGGGGTCGTCGCCCTTGCGCAGGGTCGAGTTGGTCTCCCCGTCGGTGACGTAGGGGCCGAAACGGCCGTCCTTGACCACCATCGGCCGACCCGACACCGGGTCGTTGCCGAGCTCCTTCAGCGGGGCCGCGGAGGCACGACCGCGCTGCTTGGGCTGGGCGTAGATCGCCAGCGCCTCCTCGAGGGTGATGTCGAAGAGCTGCTGCTCGCTGGTGAGCGACCGGGAGTCGGTGCCCTTCTTGAGGTAGGGGCCGTACCGGCCGTTCTGGGCCGTGATCTCGACCTCGGTGCCGTCCTCCTCGGTCGACGTGCCGACGACCCGGGGCAGGCTGAGCAGCTTGAGGGCGGTGTCGAGGTCCATGGTCGCGAGGTCCATGTCCTTGAACAGGCTCGCGGTGCGGGGCTTGACCTTGGCCTTGCCCTTGAGCGCCGCGGTCTCCTCGTCGAGCACCTCGGTGACGTAGGGCCCGTAGCGACCGGCCTTGGCCACGATGTCGCGCCCGGTGTCCGGGTCCTGGCCCAGCACCCTGCCGTCGTCTGCCGACTGGTCGAGCAGCTCGCGGGCCTTGGCCGGGGTCATCTCGTCAGGGGCGATGTCGTCGTTGATGGTGGCGCGTCGCGGCGTCGTCGCCGCGTCGTCGCTCATCTCCCCGGTCGACAGGTCGACGCCCTGCGGCACGGTCTCCTCGACGTAGGGGCCGTAGCGACCCACCCGCACGACGATGCCCTCACCGATCGGGATGGTCGAGATCTCGCGGGCGTCGATCTCGCCGAGGTCCTCGACGAGGTGCTTGAGGCCCTGGCCGGAGCGGCCGATGTTCGGCAGCCCGCCGGGAGACGCGGTCGAGGTGCCCTCAGTGAGCCCCTCACCGCTGAGCCCCTCACCGCTGAGCCCCTCACCGAAGTAGAAGCGCTGCAGCCACGCGGCCCGCTGCTCGTCTCCGCCGGCGATGCGGTCGAGGTCCTCCTCCATCGAGGCGGTGAAGTCGTAGTCGACCAGCTCGCTGAAGTGCTCCTCGAGCAGCCTCGTCACCGCGAACGCCAGCCAGGTGGGGATCAGGGCGTTGCCGCGGGTGTTGACGTAGCCGCGGTCCTGGATGGTGCCCACGGTGCTGGCGTAGGTCGAGGGTCGGCCGATCCCCTTCTCCTCCATGGCCTTCACGAGGGTCGCCTCGGTGTAGCGCGGCGGCGGCGAGGTCTCGTGGCCGTCGGCGTCGGCGCGCAGCGTGGTGATGTCCACGCCCTCGCTCAGCTTGGGCAGGCGACGCTCCTCGTCGGCCTCCTGGGCGCGGCTGATCTGCTCCTCGTCGCGGCCCTCCTCGTAGGCCGCGAGGAACCCGCGGAAGGTGATGACCGTGCCGGACGCGCTGAACTCCACGACCCGGCCGTCCTCGAGGGTGCCGCCGAGCTTGACCGTGGCCGTCGACCCGCGCGCATCGGCCATCTGCGAGGCGACCGTGCGCTTCCAGATCAGCTCGTAGAGCGCGAACTCGTCGCCGCGAAGCTCGCCCGCGACCTGGGCAGGGGTGCGGAACCTGTCCCCCGCCGGACGGATGGCCTCGTGCGCCTCCTGGGCGTTCTTGACCTTCTTCTCGTAGCGGCGAGGGGCGTCGGGCACGTACTCCGCGCCATACAGGTCGCGCGCCTGCTGGCGTGCCGCGGTGAGGGCGGCCTCCGACAGCGTGGTGCTGTCGGTACGCATGTAGGTGATGTAGCCGTTCTCGTACAGCCGCTGGGCGACCCGCATCGCGTTCTTCGAGGAGAGCCGCAGCTTGCGCGACGCCTCCTGCTGGAGGGTGCTCGTCGTGAACGGCGCGGAGGGGCGTCGCGTGTAGGGCTTCTCCTGGACGCTGGTGACCTTGACCTGAGCCGAGACCACCTGCCGGGCAATGGAGTTCGCGGTCTCCTCGTCGAGGTGGACGACGTTCTTGGACTTGAGCGTGCCGTCGTCGGCGAAGTCGCGGCCGGTGGCCACGCGGGCGCTGTCGACGGCCGAGAGCCGCGCCCCGAACTGGTTGGCCGGGCCGTCGGGCGTGAAGTCGCCGACGACGTCCCAGTAGGACGCGCGGACGAACGCCATCCGCTCACGCTCCCGCTCGACGACCATCCGGGTCGCGACGGACTGCACGCGCCCGGCGGACAGGCCCGCCTTCACCTTGCGCCACAGGACCGGGCTGACCTCGTAGCCGTAGAGACGGTCGAGGATGCGGCGGGTCTCCTGGGCGTCGACCATCGCGACGTCGAGGTCGCGGGTGGTGTTCGCGGCGCGCTGGATCGCTTCCTTGGTGATCTCGTGGAAGACCATCCGCTTGACGGGGACCTTCGGCTGGAGCACCTCGAGCAGGTGCCACGCGATGGCCTCGCCCTCGCGGTCCTCATCAGTGGCGAGGTAGAGCTCGTCGGCACCCTTGAGCAGGCGCTTGAGCTCGGAGACCTTCTTCTTCTTGTCCGCGTCGACGACGTAGTAGGCCTCGAAGCCGTTGTCGACGTCGACGCCGAACCGGCCGAACGGGCCCTTCTTGATGTCGGCGGGCATCTCCGAGGGGGTCGGGATGTCGCGGATGTGGCCGACCGACGCCTCGACATCCCAGTCCTTGCCCAGGTAGCCGCCGATCGTCTTCGCCTTGGCCGGCGACTCGACGATGACGAGCTTGCGCCCCTCACTCATGGTTCAACCTCTGTTCCTGACCCCATGTGCAGCGGATTCGTCGCTGCATGGACACGGCATCGCCGATGACGGTATCCGAACCCGTCAAGTCCGTGACGGAAGGCCCGGCGTGCGGTCGTTCGCAGGGGTCGGCAGTCAGCCGAGCTGGGGCAGGACGAAGAGGTCCGGGTCCGGGTCCTGCAGGACGAACTCCGAGGTGCGGATCGCGACCGGACCGCGCAGCCCATCGGCGTCGAGGTCGAGCACGCACTCCGTCTCCGCGTCGGCGACGACTCGCAGCGCATGCAATCGCCAAGTGCTCACCACCGAGGGCCGGCCCGTGGCAGCGTGGACCCTTGTCGTCCGCGACAGCGGGGCCCCGCCACTGTCGAGCCAGGCCACGGCCTGCTCGGCACTGGCGAGGGCGTCCAGCTCGGGCGCAGGCAGAGGTGGCAGCAGCCCGCCGGGTCCGACGCGGACCAGCGCACCGTCCACCCCACGGACCACAACATCGCCCCCTGGTGTGCCCGCCACGAACACCAGCCCTGCCGAGTCCTCCGCCCTGAGGGACTCCCCGAGCCGCCAGTAGGTGATGGTGTGCGGAGCGCCGCTCGCCGCTCCCGTCAGCGTGTACTTGGCCCGCACCGTGACGTCGTCCTTGACGACCCGACCCCTATCGCCGGAACGCATTGACCACGTGTGTTGCGGCGCTGTCATCAGCAGAGCGTCGCGCTGTAGGAGTATCGAGTTATCGACTGCCAGCGGACACCGTCCGGCCATGCCAACCCGTATGCGGCGGTTCGAAACGTGCCGTGCTGAGCCTGCGAGCACAGGACCGAACGCCCTTTGAACGCCTGCGGCATCCCCGTCTGAACCGAGCACTCGTAGTTGGTGCGGTTGTAGAAGTTGCCGAAGTGGTCCCGCTCTTGGAGCTTCACGCATACCTGCTGCACGTCAAAGGGTTCCGACGCAGTTCTGGAACGCCGAGTACGAAATCCAGTTCCTGTGTGAGGAGTCCACCACGATTCCTGGTGTGTTTGCATGACCGGTACATTCCCAGACTGAGGCAGCCGCTTCCTACCCTCGACGCTCGGCCTTGTCTGAGCCGCTCAGTTGCCACGATCCTCCCCGAACGCCGGGTGCCCCCTGGCTTCCTTCAGCCTCTGCGCGATGCCCTCCTGCCGTCGCCGTCGACCCCCAGGCGGCCTGGGGCACACGCCCGACGGTCGCCACGAGGACGAGAATTGTCATGCACGCGCGAACCCATCGACGAATCATCTTCGAACTCCCCCGCTCCAGATCAGCCGCTACTGACGGCTCTTGGGTCGGGACGCTTGAGCGCGGTGCTCATGACACGGGGAAAGAATTAGTTGAAGGTTCAAGTAATGTGGAGTACGCTTGCCCCATGAGCGAGACGACCACCACCACCCGCCAGCCCGTGCTGTACCTCAGCCACGGCGCGCCACCACTGGCCGACGACCCGGTGTGGACCGACCAGCTCTCGACCTGGGCGACCCGCTTCGACAAGCCCGCGAACATCCTGATGGTCTCGGCGCACTGGGAGGAGGCGCCGCTGTCGCTGTCCGCGACGACCGGCGACGTGCCCCTCGTCTACGACTTCTACGGCTTCCCGCGCCACTACTACGAGGTGACGTATGCCGCGCCGGGTGCGCCCGAGCTGGCCGCCGACGTCGCCAAGCTGATGCACTCGTCCGACACCCCGGTCCACCGCGACGAGACCCGCGGCCTCGACCACGGCGCCTACGTGCCGCTCGTCGAGATGTACCCCGACGCCGACATCCCGGTGCTGCAGATGTCGATGCCGACCCTCGACCCGCGGGCGTTGTTCGACCTGGGTCGCAAGCTCGCCCCCCTGCGCGACCAGGGCACGCTGATCGTCGGCTCGGGCTTCACCACGCACAACCTGCGCTGGTTCAACCCCGCCGCCGGTCCCGACGGCACTCCCCCCGCGGCGTCGTCCGAGTTCGACAACTGGGCCGCCGAGGCGCTCGAGCGCCAGGACGTCGACGCCATCCTCGACTTCATGCACAAGGCTCCGGCCGCCCGTGAGGCCCACCCGCGCACCGAGCACTGGGCACCGCTCTACGTCAGTCTCGGCGCGGCCTACGAGTCGGGCAGCCTGGACAACGAGAGCGTCATCGAGGGGTTCTGGTTCGGGCTGAGCAAGCGCTCCTGGCAGTTCGCCTGACCCTGTCACCCCTCCCTTCCCGCACTTGTTGCGTCCTCGTCGTCACTGAGGCGCCGAAACGGCAACCTCGTGACCACCTGCGCACAACAAGTGCGGGAGAGCTCGGACTTGTTGCGTCCTCGTCGCCACTGAGGCGCCGAAACGGCAACCTCGTGACCACCTGCGCGCAACAAGTGCGGGAGAGCTCAAGGGATGACGACGGACTTCCCCTTGGCATGGAACTCGCCCTGCACCCGGAGCGCCTCGGGGGCGTCGGCGAGCGCCCAGCGCCGGTCCATGACCGGCCGCACGAGGCCGCGAGCCACCAGGTCGATGAGGAGCTCGAGGTCGGCCCGGCTGCGCGAGGCCACCTTGAAGGCCGGCGCCCGGCGGCTGCCGAACGCGAAGTGGACCGGCACGCTGAGCATCCGCGGCATGGGGTGCAGCCACTTCGACTTCGGCGACGTGACCATCACGTAGCTGCCACCGGGCGAGACCAGGCGACGGCTGTCACGCAGGGTCAGGCTGCCGGCATTGTCGAAGAACAGGTCGAAGGTCTCGCCCAGCGCCCGGACGTCCTCGCGGGTGTAGTCGACGACCCGGTCCGCGCCGGCCCGGCGGGCCGCGTCGACGTTGCCGGTGCTGCACACCGCCGTCACGTGCGAGGCGCCCAGTGCCTTGGCGAGCTGGACGGCGAAGCTGCCGACGCCACCCGAGGCGCCGTTGACCAGCACCCGCTGCCCCGGCTCCAGCCGCCCCCAGTCGCGCAGGCCCTGGAGCGCGGTCTCGGCAGCGACACCGATGGTGGCGGCCGTCTCGAGGTCGACGCCCTCGGGCACCGGCACCAGCCAGTCGGCCGGCGCCACGACGAGCTCCGCGAACGCTCCCCCGGATACCTCGCCGAACACCCGGTCGCCCGGCTGCAACCGCGTGACCGCCGATCCCACAGCCTCGACGACCCCGGCGACGTCGGCCCCGGGCACCTGCCGCTTGGGCCGGCGCAGACCCAGGGTCGGACGCGCGAACATCGGCAGCCCGGTGACGTAGTGCCAGTCGAGGGCGTTGACCGAGGCCGCCGCGACCCGGACGAGCACGTCGTCCGGACCGACCTCCGGCACCGGCACGGTCTTGACGACCACGACCTCCTCCGGGCTGCCGTAGCGCTCGTGCACCGCGGCGCGCATCGTCGTGGGCAACGGGCCGGGAGGCCGCGGGGCGGCGTGGGTGGGCTGGGCGGCGACGCCCGGCTCGGCGGACGGACTGGCGTGGTCGAGGTCGGTCATGGGAGCTCCCGGGGTAGGTGTTACTTACGGTGTAAATATACGGTGTAAGTTAGACCTACGGCGTAAGTCTGTCAACGATGGAGAGCTAGCATTCGTGACGACCCACGCATCCGACCGGAGGCACCGTGACCGACACCGTCGCCCGCGACACCGCGAAGGACGCACCCCGCACACCGCTCAGTCGCGAGCGGATCATGCGGGCGGCGGTCGAGGTGGCTGACGCCGAGGGCATCTCGGCGGTCTCGATGCGCCGGATCGGCCAGGCGCTCGGCGTCGAGGCGATGTCGCTCTACAACCACGTCGCCAGCAAGGAGGCGTTGCTCGACGCGATGGTGGAGCAGGTCGCGACCGAGCTCGTCGCGGCGGTGGCGTCGCTCGACTCCCCCGACCCGGCGACCGACTGGCGTGGCGCCCTGCGCGCCCGGGCCCTGGCCGCCCGGGCGGTGATGCTGCAGCACCGGTGGGCTCCGGGTGTCCTCGAGACCCGCACCACGATGAGCCTCGACATCGTGCGCTACTACGACGGGGTCGTCGGGATCCTGCGGGCCGGCGGCTTCAGCAACGACCTCGCCCACCACTCCCTGCACGCCCTCGGCAGCCGGGTGGTCGGCTTCTCCCAGGAGCTCTTCGACCCGGGTGACGCCGCGGCCGGCGACGCGTCGGAGGAGATGCTCGCGGCGATGGCGAGCCAGATCCCCCACCTGGTCGAGATGCTCGGCGAGGTGGCGCACGACGACCCCGGCTCCACCCTCGGCTGGTGCGACGACCAGACCGAGTTCGAGTTCGGACTCGACGTCGTGCTCGACGGGCTGGAGCGCCGCCGGGCTTCTACCGTGGTCCCATGATCACCGCCCTGCACACCCTGGTCTACGCGCACGACCCGGCCGCGGCCCGCGACTTCTTCCGCGACGTGCTGCGCTTCCCCGCGACCGACACCGGTGGCGGCTGGCTCATCTTCCGCACCGGGCCGAGCGAGCTCGGGGTGCATCCGTCCTCGTGGGAGCACGCCGGCGAGCCGGGTGGCACCGACCAGCGGTTCGACCTGTCGCTGATCTGCGACGACCTCGAGTCGACCATGGCCGAGCTCGAGGAGCGCGGCGCCGTGTTCGAGGGGGGCGTGACCCAGCAGTCCTGGGGCACCACGGTGCAGCTGGTGGTCCCCGGCGCGGGCACCATGACGCTCTACCAGCCGCGCTACGACCCGCCGGCGCTGGGCAGGTCCGAGCTCGAGGCGATGTGGTGACGGCGGGCGTGCCGACCGCGGCCCCGACGACCGCCGCGTGAGCGACCTCCCGAGCTGGGTCCGGTGGCTGCTGGTCGGCCGGTTCGTCAACGCCCTCGGCTCGATGGCCTGGGTCTTCATCCCGCTCTATCTCGTCTCCGACCGTGGCCTGAGCGAGGGCGCTGCGGGGTCGGTCGCAGCGGTGTGGGGCATGGGGATGATCGCCGGCAACCTCGCCGGTGGGTCGGTCGGCGACCGCTTCGGGCTCCGCCCGACACTGGCGCTGGCCTCGCTCGCCTCGGCCGTCGGGTGCCTGCTCGTCCCGACGACCCCCACCGCGGCGCTTCCGGTCGTGTTGGCGCTCATGGGCGCCCTCGGCGGCATCGGCCGACCGGTGTCGTTCGCCCTCGTGACGAGCGCCCTCCCGACCCAGCACCGCCGCCAGGCGACCGCGTGGATGCGCGCCGTCAACAACGCTGGCACCGTCCTCGGCCCACCACTGGGCGGCCTGCTGGCGGTGCACCACTTCGGCGCGATCTTCGTCATCGACGCGGTCGCCAGCCTGATGATGCTGGGCGTGGTGCTGTTCGTCGTGCCGACCGCGCCCCGCCTCCCCCTGCCGGACGGCACCCCTACCCGACTGCTCGCGGCGTTGCGCCAGGACCCACGCTTCCTCCTGCTCCTGCTGACCGTCGTCGCCGCCGACACCGCCTACCGCTTCGCCTACTCCGCCGTGCCGTGGCAGCTCGACGCCCTCGGTGCCGCGCCGTGGATCTACGGCACGACCATCTCGCTCAACTGCGCGCTCATCGTGCTGTTCGAGCCGTGGCTCGCGCACCGGTTGCGCGACCGCGCCCCCGAACGCCTGATCGCCCTCGGCTTCCTGCTCGTCGGCGTCGGCTGGGTGGTCGTGGCGCCGGCACCGGGCGTCGTGCTGGTGCTGGTCGCAGTGGCCGTCGTGACGGCGGGCGAGATGCTCTACAAGCCGACGGCCACCGCCCACGCGTCGGACCGAGCACCCGAGGGGATGCACGGCCGCTACCAGAGCCTCTACGGCGCGGCCTCCATCGGCGGCACCGTCCTCGCGCCACCGCTCGCCGGCGCGCTCTTCGAGCTGAGCCCGCGGCTGATGTGGGTGTGCGGCGGCGCGCTCGGCGTGGTGGCTGCCGCCGTGCTCGCCTTCACCGGCCGCCAGGCCCTGCGCCGCCAGCCGGTCGACCAGACGCACTGACGGGTATGCCGGGTGGTGGCCACCCGGCATACCCGCCAGTCGCGCTCCGGTGTCAGTGGCCGCCGGGGCGGCGGCGCGGCGCCGGGCGGGTGGGGTCGTCCGCGACCGGCTCCACGTCGGCCGGGACGACGATCGGCTTCAGCCGCGCCCACAGCAGGAAGAGGGCACCCGCGACGGCCAGCGCCAGGCCGGTCCAGAGGTTCGCGTTGACCCCGCCGGTCTTGGCCTCCTGGGTGTCCATGAACAGACCCGCAGCCAGCAGCAGCACGCCGTAGATGCTGAGCAGGGCGCCGATGATGTTGCGGATGTCGAACGCGCCGGCGGTGTGGGCGCCTGATGCCTTGGCCGAGGTGTCGGTGTGCTTGTCGGACATGTGCAGCCTCCCTTAGAACGCGAAGTTGAGGACGAGGACCATGACGAGCGCGATCCCTGCGAGGGGCATGGTGCGCTGGTACCACGGGAGGGTGGCCTCCTCGGGGTCGACGAGGTCCTCCTTGGGTGTCTCCGAGTAGACCAGGCCCTTGAGCTCCGAGACCGGTTTCGGCTGGGTGACGAGGCTGACCACGACGCTGAGGACGATGTCGACGACGAACGCCGTCGAGGCCGCGACGAAGCTCGCCCCCTGGCCCGAGAGGGGGATGACGCCCTGGCTCGCCGAGCCGAACGCGTCCTCCGAGAGGAAGGCGACCAGCACCGCCGAGAGCGTGCCGCTCGAGAGGCCGACCCAGCCGGCGGTCGGCGTCATCCGCTTCCAGAACATGCCGAGGATGAACGTCGCGAACAACGGCGCGTTGAAGAACCCGAACAACGTCTGGAGGTAGTCCATGATGTTGGAGAAGCTGCTCGCCAGGGTCGCGGTGAAGATGGCGATGAGCGTCGCCGCCACCGTGGCGAGCCGGCCGATCCGCAGGTAGTAGTCGTCGCTGTGGTCCTTGCGGATGTAGCGCTGCCACAGGTCGTAGCTGAACACCGTGTTGAAGGCCGAGATGTTGGCGGCCATGCCGGCCATGAAGGCGGCCAGGAGGCCGGCGATGGCCAGGCCGAGCAACCCGTTGGGCAGGATGTCGCGCATCAGCAGCAGCAGCGCGTCGTTGTACTTCACGCCCTCCCCGGAGGCGCCGCCCGGCGGGCTGCCGCCGCCCTTGAGATCGATCATCTCCTTGACCAGGACGGCCGAGACCATGCCGGGGAAGATGACGAGGAACGGCACGAACATCTTGGGGAAGGCGCCGATGATCGGTGTCTTGCGGGCCGCCGAGATCGACTTGGAGGCCATCGCGCGCTGCACCTCGACGAAGTTCGTCGTCCAGTAGCCGAAGGACAGCACGAAGCCGAGGCCGAAGACGATGCCCACGACCGACCAGAAACCGGAGTCGAAGCCGGAGAGGGCCTGCCCCGGCCACGACTCGAGCTGCTGGGCCGCCGGGGCCACCTTGGAGCCAGCCGGCTGGGAGTCGGCAAAGGCCGTGATCTTGTCCTTCAGGCCGCCGTAGCCACCCACGCGATGCAGGCCGATGAGGGTCAGCGGCAGGAGCGAGGCGACGATGACGAAGAACTGCAGGACCTCGTTGTAGATGGCGGCGGACAGGCCACCGAGGGTGATGTAGGACAGCACGATCGCGGCCGCCACGATCAGCGCGACCCAGAGCGGCCAGCCGAGCAGCGCGTGCACGATCGACCCGAGGAGGTAGAGGTTGACGCCGGCGATGAGCAGCTGGGCGAACGCGAAGCTGATCGCGTTGACCAGGTGGGCGCCGGTGCCGAACCGGCGGAACATGAACTCCGGCACCGACCGCACCTTGGAGCCGTAGTAGAACGGCATCATCACGACGCCGAGGAACAGCATCGCCGGGATCGCGCCGACCCAGAAGTAGTGCACCGTCGGGAGCCCGATCTCCGCCCCGTTGGCCGACATGCCCATGATCTCGACGGCGCCCAGGTTGGCCGAGATGAAGGCCAGGCCGGTCACCCACGCGGGCAGCGAACGTCCCGACAGGAAGAAGTCGATCGAGTCGGAGACCGACCGGCGGGCCAGGACACCGATGCCGAGCACGAACGCGAAGTAGATCGCCACGAACGTGTAGTCGAGCCAGTTCGCGTCGATGAGGGGCTCGGCAGCGGGTAGCACGAGGGGGGCGAGGGCGTTCACGAGCGACTCCTGGGGTACGTCGGCGGACCTCAGGCCAACCTAGGGCGTATGCCGCGAATCGGCACCCGGGCCGTCGCCACCCCGGCCCGCAGCGCAAGCCCCGGCTCGTCGCGCCGTTGCTAGCATCTGGCCCGATGTCGATGTCCACCGCAGACCAGGTCGAGGCGTACCTCGCCGGCCAACCCGAGCCCAAGCAGGGTGACCTGCGCCGGCTGCACGCGCGCGTCCTGGCGGAGTTCCCCGACAGCCGCTTGTGGTTCACCGACGGCACCGACGACACCGGCAAGGTCGTGGCCAACCCCAACATCGGCTACGGCGCCTCCACGAACGCCTACGCCGACGGCTCGTCGCGTGAGTTCTACCGGATCGGCTTGAGCGCCACCACCACTGGCATCTCGGTCTACGTGCTCGGCCTCGACGACAAGACCTACCTGAAGCGCACCTACGGCGACTCCATCGGCAAGGCCAGCGTCACGGGCTACTGCATCAGGTTCAGGCGCCTCGCCGACGCCGACGTCGACGTCCTCCACGCAGCCATCAGCCACGGCATGCGTCTCGACCCGGACGGCTGAGGAGCCAGCCTGCCGCGGGCGAGGGTATGCCGCGTGGCCGAGGTGGCCACGCGGCATACCGTCCCGCTGGGTCGCGGCTCAGACCTTGGCGCCGGCCAGGTCTGGCGCCGGGGCCTCGCCGGTGTCGAGGTCCACGGCCGCACCGCTGAACTGCGCGGCGTAGAGCTCGGCGTAGGCGCCGCCGCTGGCGAGCAGCTGCTCGTGCGAGCCCTGCTCGACGATCTGGCCGTCGCGCATCACGAGGATGAGGTCGGCGTCGCGGATCGTGGACAGCCGGTGGGCGATGACGAAGCTGGTCCGGTCGTGGCGCAGCGCCGACATCGCCTGCTGCACCAAGAGCTCCGTGCGCGTGTCGACCGAGCTGGTGGCCTCGTCGAGGATCAGCAGGGCGGGGTCTGACAGGAACGCCCGGGCGATGGTGATGAGTTGCTTCTCGCCCGCGCTGATGTTGCCGCCCTCGGCGTCGAGCACCGTGTCGTAGCCGTCGGGAAGCGAGTGGACGAACCGGTCGACGTAGGTGGCCTTCGCCGCAGCCATGACCTCCTCGTCGCTCGCCCCCGGGCGGCCGTAGGCGATGTTGTCGCGGATCGTGCCGCCGAACAGCCAGGTGTCCTGCAGCACCATGCCGATCTCGCTGCGCAGGTTGTGCCGGGTCAGCTCGGTGATGTCGACACCGTCGAGGGTGATCCGACCGGCGTCCAGCTCGTAGAAGCGCATGATCAGGTTGACCAGGGTGGTCTTCCCGGCGCCGGTCGGGCCGACGATCGCGACCGTCTGACCGGGCTCGACGCTGAGGTCGAGGTGCTGGATCAGCGGCTTCTCCGGGTCGTACGAGAACGACACGTCCTCGAACCTCACCCGCCCGTGCGGGTCGTCGAGGGTGGTCGGGGCGACGGCGTCGGCCCGCTGCTCCGGTGCGTCGAGCACGTCGAACACCCGCTCGGCGGAGGCCACCCCGGACTGCAGCAGGTTGGCCATCGAGGCCACCTGCGTGAGCGGCTGGGTGAACTGGCGCGAGTACTGGATGAACGCCTGCACGTCACCGAGGCTCATCGACCCACTGGCCACCCGCAGACCACCGACGACGGCGATGACGACGTAGTTGAGGTTCCCGATGAACATCATCGTCGGCATGATGATGCCGCTGATGAACTGGGCGCCGAAACCGGCGTCGAACAGGTCGTCGTTCTTGGCCTTGAACGCGGCCCGCACCTCGTCCTCGCGACCGAAGA
The DNA here is from genome assembly GCF_039531795.1 of Pedococcus bigeumensis. Lineage (NCBI taxonomy): Bacteria > Bacillati > Actinomycetota > Actinomycetes > Micrococcales > Intrasporangiaceae > Pedococcus > Pedococcus bigeumensis. The sequence continues at coordinate 39,078 of NZ_BAAAQS010000003.1, forward strand.
CCTTGACCAGCTGGTGCCCCGTGAAGGTCTCCTCGACGATGCCGTTGAGCTCACCCGTGCTCTTCCACTGCTGCACGAAGTGCTTCTGCGAGCGCTTGCCGATAGTCGCCGTGACGACCATCGAGATCGGGATCGTCACCAGCGCGATCACCGCCAGCAGCGGCGAGATGTAGAGCATCATCGCGACCATCGCCACGACGGTCAGCAACGACGTCAACATCTGGCTGAGCGTCTGCTGCAGGCTCTGCGCGACGTTGTCGATGTCGTTGGTGACGCGGCTCAGCAGCTCGCCCCGCGGCTGGTTGTCGAAGTAGGGCAGGGGCAGCCGGTTGAGCTTGTCCTCGACGTCGCGGCGCAGGTCGAAGATGGTGCGGTTGACCGCGCCGGTGAGGATCCAGCCCATCGCCCACGACAGCACGCTGGCGAGAGCGTAGAGCGCCAGCACGAACAGCAGCACCCGCCCCACGGCACCGAAGTCGATGCCGAAGCCCGGCCTGAGGTGGTCCATCCTGGCGAGCAGGTCGGCCTGCTTGTCCTGACCGCGTGACCGCAGCCCCTGGACGACCTGCTCACGGGTCGCGGTGGAGGGCAGCTGCTTGCCGATGAACCCCGCGAAGATCAGGTCGGTCGCCCGCCCCAGGATCTTCGGTCCGACCGCGTTGAGGGTGACGCTGCCGACGGCCAGCCCCAGCACGGCATACAACGACGCCCGCTCGGGCCGTAGCAGCGACAGCAGCCGCTTGGCCGACGGGCCGAAGTTCTGCGACTTCTCCGTGGGCATGCCCAGCGACATCGGCCCCCGGCGGTGACCGGCGTTCGCGCCCGGGCCCCGACGCGCCTCGGCCGCCTTCTCCTCCTCGGTCTTCACACCCTCGGCGCTGCTCATGCCGCGGCCTCCTCTGCAGATCGCTGCGACTCGACGATCTCGACGTAGGTCGGACACGTGTCGAGCAGCTCGTCGTGGCGGCCCGCGCCGACCACCTTGCCGTCGTCGAGGACGACGATGTGGTCGGCGTCGATGATCGTCGAGACCCGTTGGGCCACGACGATGACGGCGGCATGCCGCGTGACCGGTCGCAGCGCAGACCGGAGCCGCGCGTCGGTGGACAGGTCGAGGGCCGAGAAGCTGTCGTCGAACAGGAACACCTCGGGCTTGGCCACCAGCGCCCGGGCGATGGCGAGCCGTTGGCGCTGGCCCCCCGAGACGTTGGTGCCGCCCTGGGCGATCGGCGAGTCGAGGCCCTGCGGCATGGCCCGCACGAAGTCCTCGGCCTGCGCGATCCGCAGGGCGTCCCAGAGCTCGTCGTCGGTCGCGTCGGAGTCGCCGTAGCGCAGGTTGGACGCGACCGTGCCGGTGAACAGGTAGGGCTTCTGCGGCACCAACCCGATCCGCGACCAGACGTCCTCGAGGGCCGCGTCGCGCACGTCCACGCCACCGAGCCGCACCGACCCTCCCGTCACGTCGTAGAGGCGCGGGATGAGCGACACCAGCGTCGACTTGCCAGAGCCGGTGCTCCCGATGATGGCCGTGGTGTGTCCCGGCTCCGCGGTCATCGAGACCCCTTGCAGGACAGGGACGTCCGCGCCGGGGTAGCAGAACTCCACGTCACGCAGCTCGACCGTGGTGCCGGCGCGCGGGATCACGACGGGTGCGCTCGGCTGGACGACCGTGGAGTCGGTGTCGAGGACCTCGGTGATGCGCCCGGCCGACACCGTTGCACGCGGGATCATCATGGACATGAAGGTCGCCATCATGACCGACATGAGGATCTGCATGAGGTAGCTCATGAAGGCGGTGAGCTCCCCGATCTGCATCTGGCCGTTCTCCACCCGGTGCGAGCCGAACCACAGGACGGCCACGGTGGAGGCGTTGAAGATGAGCATGACGATCGGGAAGATCATCGCCATCAGCCGGCCGACGGCGAGGGCGGTGCCGGTGTACTGGGTGTTGGCCTTGGCGAAGCGCTCCTGCTCGTGCTCCTCGCGCACGAAGGCCCGCACGACCCGGATCCCCGTGATCTGCTCGCGCAGCACGCGGTTCACCCAGTCGACCGACTCCTGCATGAGCCGGAACTGCGGGATCATCTTGCGGATCACCAGCGCGACCGACACGGCCAGGGCCGGCACCGCGACGGCCACGAGCCAGGACAGCCCGACGTCCTCGCGCAGCGCCATGATGATGCCGCCGACCATCATGATCGGGGCGGACACCATCATGGCCGCGCCCATGAACACGACGGTCTGCACCTGCGTGACGTCGTTGGTGTTGCGGGAGATGAGGGTAGGGGCTCCGAACCGCGAGACCTCCTGGGCCGAGAAGTCCCCGACCCGGGCGAAGATGCCGGCCCGCAGGTCACGTCCGAGCCCGGCGGCCGACTTGGCCCCGAGGTAGGTGGCGGCGACCGTGGCGACGATCTGCACCAGCGAGACGGCGAGCATCCAGCCACCGGTGCGCACGATGTACCCCGTGTCGCCCTTGGCCACGCCCTCGTCGATGATCCTGCCGTTCAGGCTGGGCAGGTAGAGCGAGGCCATCGTGCCGACCAGCTGGAGCCCGACGAGCCCGGCGACCAGGCCGCTGTAGGGCCTGAGGTAGTCGCGGATGATCCGGATGAGCACTAGTTCTTCCCCCTCGTGGTGCGTGTGGTGGCGGGTGCAGCAGGTCGGGCCAACGCACCCTCGAGCACGACGTCGACGAGCTCCGACGCCGTCGAGTCCTGGCCGTCGAGCATCGGGTGGACGCTGGACAGCGTGAGCATGCGCAGGTAGCCGATGAAGTTGAGCACCGGGATCCGCAGGAGGACCGCGTCGTCGCCGATGAGCTCGGTGAAGGCCCGGTCGAGCTCGGCGGTCCCCTCCTGTCGGCGGCGCAGCGCCTTGGCGTCCATCGGGCGGTGCAGCGGCTGGCCGGACGACTGCAGCACGCTCATCAGGGCGAAGATCCCCTGGAGGTGCGTCTGCATCACGGTGACAGCAGCGGCCAGCCGCTCGCGCAACGGCAGGTCGCGGTCCACGGCCGCCAGCTCGGCCTTCACTGCGGCGGTGTCGAACGCCTCGTGGACGCAGGCGTGGATGATCTCGTCCTTGCTGTCGAACACCCGGAAGATCGTCCCTTCGGCGATGCCGGCCGCCTTGGCGATCTCGCGGGTGCTGATGCCTCGGCCCTTGTCCCGCAGCAACGGGATCGTGGCGGCGATGATCGAGGCCCGGCGGTCGTCGGGGGCCATCGCGGCGGCGCGGGGAGACATGGGGAACAGTATGAGTGAGTGAGCACTCACTCACAAGCGGGTTTTCCACCTGCGCAAACGAGCCCGTCCGTGACGGATGTCCCGGCGCCCACTCACTCGCGTCAGACGAGCAGGCCGTCGGCCACGAGCGCACGCAGCAGCGGCACCGCCGACTCGCGCACGGCCGCCGCGTCCTCGCCGAGCAGCTCCGCGATCGCGTCGAGGGCCACCCCGGCCGGCAACGACCCGTCGCACACGCTGACCAGTGCCGCACCGACGGTGTCGAGCCTGACCGTGCGACCGAGGCCCACTCCCTGCCTCAGCTGGATGACCGCAGGCTCGTCGTCACCCGGTCGGCCGTGCCGCTCCTCCACCACGTCGTCGGCGCACCGCCAGGCCACCGCGAACAGCTCGTCGTCGTCGTGCTCGGCCAGCCAGGTGCGGGCCCGCAGACCCGAGAGCACGTGCGGACCCATCGGCGCCGTCACCGGCCCGGTCGCCTCGGTGAGGTCGACGAAGGGCTCGCGCTCCCCCACCGGCTTCTGCAGGGTGATGACCCCGAAGCCGATCGCGCCCACGCCGCGGGACGCGAAGTCGTCGAGCCACGCGGCATACATCGTCGCGAACTCGGTCGTGGCGCTGTGGTGGCCGCCGTCGCGCGACCAGGTCTCGGCGTACTCGGCCGGGTCCTGCACGTCACGCTGCACGATCCAGGCGTCGAGCCCGGTGCCGGCCACCCAGCCGCGCACCCGGTCACGCCAGTCGGTGTCGCCGACGACCTCCCAGTTGCCGAGGAACTGGGCCACGCCGCCGGGCTCCAGGTGGTCGCCGATCGACCGCACGAGGTCGGCGACGATGGTGTCACCCGACTGGCCCCCGTCGCGGTACTCGAAGAGCGGGACGTCGGGGCTGCGGGGCGTGATCACGAACGGCGGGTTGCTCACGATCAGCCCGAACCGTTGTCCTGCAACGGGATCCAGCATCGACCCCTCGAGGACCTCCCAGTCGAACCCGTTGAGCACGGCGTTGAACCGGGCGAACTCCAGCGCCCGCGTCGAGATGTCGGTGACCGTGACGTGCTGGGCGTGCGAGCCGAGGTGGAGCGCCTGCACGCCGCAGCCGGTGCCGACGTCGAGGGCTCGCTCGACAGGGGGCCGCGGCGTCCACGAGGCCAGCGTGGTCGAGGCTCCCCCGATGCCCAGCACGTGGTCCTCGCGCAGCGGCGCGCGGGTGGCCAGCTCGGTGAGGTCGGAGGCGACCCACCAGGCGGAGCCCTCCTCGCCGTAGGGGCGCAGGTCGCAGGTCGCGACGACCCCGGGGCCCTGCTCGCGCACGAGCCGCAGCGCACTGGCGCCGGCGAGGCCGAGCCTCGGCAGCGCCTCCCCCGCCTCCTCGGTGTCGACCGCGTCGCCGAGTGCGAACAGCCGCACCAGCGTGGCGAGCGGCCCGTCGGCACCGGCCGTGACCCGCTGCGCAGGGATCACCTGCTCGCGAGCGAGCGCCGCCGCGGCCAGCGGGCCGAGGAGCGCGCCCACCGCCTCGACCGTGTATGCCGCCGCCGTGAGGTCGGCGCGCAGGCGCGCGACCAGGTCGGGGTCGGCTGCCGGGGTCGGGGCGCTCATCCGTCGAGCAGGCCGCCGAGGTTGAAGCCGCCACCCCCACCGCCGCCGCCGCCCGCGGCCGGCGGGGTCCACTCGCTGGGCTGCACGATGACGAAGCCCGGGCCCGAGAAGGCGTACTGGAAGGCCTCACCCGAGCCGCCGCGCAGCATCGACCGGACGTTCATGCTCGACACCACCTGGGGGACGAGGTTGGCCGACCAGCCCACGCAGGCCTGCACGTCGACGTAGGTGGGCTGCTGGCTGCAGTCGAGGATCACCGGCTGGCCCACGGTGTGGATCGCGGCCGTGCCGGTGCCCTGGAGGGTGGTGTTGAACAGACCGCCGCTGAGCATCCCGGCGCCCTGCACCCGCTTGATGTCCCACTCGATGGTGGAGTCGAAGGCCAGCAGGTTGCGCGCGTTGACACTGAGGGCGTCTCCGGTCAGCTCGACGAGGAAGACGTAGCCGGCCTCGGACGCGAAGAAGACGTCGCCCTCGCCCGAGACCCGCATCAGCGAGATGTCCTCGCCTGTGACGACCTTCTTGAAGAGCTTGCCGACACTGCCGGCCCGCTCGTGGTCGAAGCGGATCTGGCCCTGGTAGGAGACCATCGCGCCCTTGACCGCCAGCACGTCGCCACCGAGGTGGACCCGCAGCATCTGGGGGTTCTGCAGCGCGAACCGCTGCTGCGCCTGGACTTCGAGGTTGGCCTGGTCAAAGAGCGGACTCTGCATGGCTCCAGCCTAGGTCGCCGGACGGTCCGTGGGCAGGCGGTAGGCCAACCACGTCCCGGCGCGGGCAGCCAGCCCGTCGTACAGCCGTTGGGCCGTCGCGTTGTCCGGTGCGGTCACCCACGCCAGCCACTCGCGGCCACGGTCGGCCGCCAGCTGGCGACACCCCTCGATGAGGGCCGCGCCCACTCCGCGGCCGCGGGCCGCCTCGACGACGAAGAGGTCCTCCATGACGGCGAACGGCCGAGCGAGCGTGGTGTCCCAGCTCCAGAGCACGGTCGCGTGGCCCAGCGCGTCCCCGGAGCCGTCGCGGGCGATGAGCTGGGTGCCTGCGGCCCCCTCCCCGAGGAACGCGGTCGCCATGGCGCGCAGGTCCTCGTCGGCGGGGTCGGTCTCGTAGAAGGTGCAGTAGGCCCGCATCAGCGGCAGCAGGTCCACCAGGTCGTGGGTGGTGACCGGCCTGACCTGCACCCCGCCCGCGCGCTCCATGGCGTGACCCTACGCGCGACCGGCGCCACGGCATACCACCACGGCACACCACTACGGCACACCACCAGGGCACACCGCCACGGGCTCGCCGTCCTGGGTGACTGCCCGGCGCGACGACGAACGGCCGGCCCCAGCGAGGGGACCGGCCGTTCGACGGTGCCTGGGCTAGTGGCGCAGGTCTTCCTCCGCGACTCCGGTGTCGCGCACCTGCTCGTCCGCCTCGACCGAGGCGGGCGCCTGGGCGTGCGCGTGAGCAAGCGCGGCCTCCTCGGTGGCCAGCTCCTCCGGCGACTCGCCGCCGATGGCGAGGTCACGCGACTTGGAGACGGCGACCGCGGCGATCACGATGATGATCGCGGCGGCAGCGATGCCGTAGCGAGCCACGTTGTTCTTGTCGGCGCCGATCGACAGCGTCACGACGGCCGGGGCGATGAGCACCGACACGAGGTTCATGACCTTGATCAGCGGGTTGATCGCCGGGCCGGCGGTGTCCTTGAACGGGTCACCGACGGTGTCACCGATGACGGTCGCGGCGTGGGCCTCACTGCCCTTGCCACCGTGGGTGCCGTCCTCGACGATCTTCTTCGCGTTGTCCCACGACCCACCGGAGTTGGCCAGGAACACCGCCATCAGGCACCCGGTGCCGATCGCGCCGGCGAGGAAGCCGGCGAGCGGGCCGATGCCGAGGCCGAAGCCGACGGCGACCGGGGTGAGGGCGGCCAGCAGACCAGGCGTCGCGAGCTCGCGCAGCGAGTCCTTGGTGCAGATGTCGACCACGCGGCCGTACTCGGGCTTCTCGGTGTAGTCCATGATCCCGGGGTGCTCGCGGAACTGGCGACGCACCTCGAAGACGATGGCGCCGGCCGCGCGGGTCACCGCGTTGATGGCCAGACCGGAGAACAGGAACACCACGGCTGCACCCAGCAGCAGTCCGACGAGCACGCTCGGCGTGACGATCTGCAGGTCGAACGGCGCGTTGGCCTTCTGCAGGATCGCGGTGTACTGCGCCTGGGCGGCCTCCTGGGTCAGGGAGCCGTTCTGGATCTTGCCGACCAGGTCGGTCTCGGTCGACTTGGCCAGCGCCTGGATGATCGGCTCGAACTTCGCCTTCCACGCGTCGGAGTAGGACCCGAACAGCGCGGTCGCCGCGAGGACCGCCGTCGCGATCGCGATGCCCTTGGTGATCGCCTTGGTGGTGTTGCCCACCGCGTCGAGGTCGGTGAGGATCTGCGCGCCCTCACCGTCGACGTCACCCGACATCTCCGCGATGCCCTGGGCGTTGTCGGAGACCGGGCCGAAGGTGTCCATGGCCACGATGACGCCCACCGTGGTCAGCAGGCCACAGCCGGCGAGCGCGATGAGGAAGAGCGACAGGATGACCGAGCCGCCACCGAGCAGGAACGCGGCGTAGACGGCGGCACCGATGATGACCGCGGTGTAGACGGCCGACTCGAGGCCGACGCCGATACCGGACAGGACGACCGTCGCGGCCCCCGTGAGGGAGGTGCGGGCGACGTCCTTGGTCGGGCGCTTGTCGGTGCCGGTGAAGTAGCCGGTCAGCCACAGGATGACGGCGGCGAGGATGATGCCGATGACGACGGCCATGATCGCGGTGCGGCGGGGGTCTCCGGCCAGCGCGGTGATGCCGGCGTCGGACGACTTGAGGCCCGCGAACGTGTCGGGCAGGTAGACGTACGCGGCCACGCCGGACAGGACCGCGGCGATCGCCGCGGAGATGTAGAAACCGCGGTTGATCGCCGACAGGGCGTTCTCGCCCGGCTTGACGCGGGTGATGAAGACACCGATGAGGGCGGTCACCGCGCCGATGGCCGGCACGAGCAGCGGGAAGACGAGCCCGAACTCGCCGAACGCCGCGGAGCCGAGGATCAGCGCGGCCACCAGCATCACGGCATACGACTCGAAGAGGTCGGCGGCCATGCCGGCGCAGTCGCCCACGTTGTCGCCCACGTTGTCGGCGATGGTCGCGGCGTTGCGCGGGTCGTCCTCGGGGATGCCGGCCTCGACCTTGCCGACGAGGTCGGCGCCGACGTCGGCGGCCTTGGTGAAGATGCCGCCACCGACACGCATGAACATGGCGAGCAGCGCGGCGCCGAAGCCGAAGCCCTCCAGCACCTTGGGCGCGTCGCCCTTGTAGAGGAGGACGACGACGGAGGCGCCCAGCAGGCCGAGGCCCACGGTCGCCATGCCGACGGTGCCACCGGTGCGGAACGCGATCTTCATGCCGGAGTCGCGGTCACCGCCGCGGGCGGCGGAGGCGACGCGGACGTTCGCCTTCACGGCGAGGCTCATGCCGAGGTAGCCGATGGCTGCGGAGAACAAGGCACCGACCACGAAGAAGCCGGACCGGCCCCAGCGGACGCCGGCGGTGTCGGCCGGGAGCAGGAGCAGCAGACCGAAGACCAGCACGACGAAGACGCTGAGCGTCTTGAACTGACGAGCGAGGTAGGCCTGGGCGCCTTCTTCGACGGCAGCGCCGATCTCCTGCATCTTCTCGGTGCCGGGGTCGGCCGCCAGCACTTGCTGGCGGAAGAACACACCCATGGCCAGCGAGATGACCGCGATGACGGCCACCACGATGACCAGGGTGAGATTGGTGCCGTCCAGCTGCAGGTCAGCAGCCGCGGCGGCAGGCGCGAGGCGCGACATTCCATCCTCCTCGTTGGGGAAACATTCAGGACCGCCCACGGGCGCGCCACGATGGCGCACCCCAGAGGGGACGTTGCTGGCGAGGGTAATGCACGTCACAGGGTTTGTGACGCCGGGTGAGGATCGTCACAGGGATTTCGCCCGCTGTTCGGGCGACTTCGCCCGCGTTGGGCGGGGCTCAGGCGTTCGTCGCCGCCGCGGCCTCGTCGACCGTCGGGTAGATGTGGAACACCTTGTCCAGGCCGGTGATCTTGAAGACCTTGAGGATCCGCTCCTGGGCGCTCACGATGCGCAGGGTGCCGTTCTGGCCACGCACCAGCTTCAGCCGGCCCACGAGGACACCGAGGCCGGTGGAGTCCATGAAGGTGACCTTCTCGAGGTCGACCACGAGGTCGGTCCGGCCGGCGGCGACCTGCTTGTCGAGGACTTCGCGCAGCAAGGGAGCCGTGTAGACGTCGATCTCGCCCGCGACGTGCACGATCGTCACCGCGCCCTGCTCACTGCTGGAGACCGAGAGGTCCACGTGCACCCTTTCACTGACCGACACCGGTGAGCAGGCGGTGGGGACCGTCTGCTCTCGGGATTACGGTAGCGGCAATGTCCACCTCCGGCTCCACCCCACCCGGTTCCGCGGCGCCCCGTCGCCTCGCGTTCGACCCGGTGACGGCGCTGACGACTCTCGCGAGTGGCGCCAGGAGCGAGCGGCTGCAGCACGTCCACGAGGTGCCGGCCCGGGCCGCGGCGCTGGTGCCCTGGCCCACCTGGGTGGATCCGAGCGTGTATGCCGCGTGCGCCGGCGCCGGGGTGACCTCCCTCTGGTCCCACCAGCGGGCCGCGGCCGACCTCGCCCACGACGGCTCCCACGTGGTGATGGCCACCGGCACCGCCTCGGGCAAGAGCCTCGGCTACCTGCTGCCGGTCCTGTCGGCCCTCGTCGAGGGGTCGGCTGCGCCCTCCGGACGTGGCGCCACCGCGCTCTACCTGTCACCGACCAAGGCGCTCGCGGCCGACCAGCTGGCCCGGGTGCAGTCGATGGCCGTGCCGGGCGTCCGGGCGGCGACCTACGACGGCGACACCGCCACCGAGGAACGGCGCTGGATCCGTGACCATGCCCAGCTCATCCTCACCAACCCCGACCTCGTCCACCACTCCCTGCTGCCGCTGCACGAGCGCTGGGCGCCGTTCCTGAGGGCACTGCGCTACGTGGTCATCGACGAGTGCCACACCTACCGCGGTGTGTTCGGCTCGCACCTCGCCGCGCTGCTGCGCCGCCTGCGCCGCGTCTGCGCCCGCTACGGCTCGCACCCCACCTTCATCCTTGCCTCGGCCACCGTGCGCGACCCCGGTCTGCACGCCTCCCGCCTCGTCGGTATGCCGGTCGTGCCGGTCACCGAGGACGGCTCACCCCGTGAGGCGATGACGTTCGCGATGTGGGAGCCGGGCCCGCTCGGGGAGGGCGACGGGCGCCGGTCGGCCACCTCCGAGGCGGCCGACCTGCTCGCCGACCTGGTCGCCCAGCGCGTGCAGACGGTGGCCTTCGCGAAGTCGCGGGCCGGAGTCGAGGCCCTGGCCACCAGCGCCCGCCGCACACTCACCGAGGTGTCACCGGCGCTGGCCGGTGCCGTCGCGGCATACCGCGGTGGCTACCTGCCGGAGGAACGCCGCGAGCTCGAACGCGCCCTCAGGGCCGGCGACATCGTCGGGCTCGCCGCCACGAACGCGCTCGAGCTCGGCATCGACATCAGCGGCCTCGACGCCGTGCTGCTGGCCGGCTGGCCGGGCACCCGCGCCTCGCTGTGGCAGCAGGCCGGCCGGGCGGGACGGGCCGGCACCCGGTCGCTGGCGGTGTTCGTCGCCGCCGACGACCCGCTCGACACCTACGTCGTGCACCACCCCGAGGTGGTCTTCGGGCAGCCGGTCGAGGCGACGGTGCTCGACCCGGACAACCCCCACGTCCTCGGCCCGCACCTGGCTGCCGCCGCGGCCGAGCTGCCGCTCAAGGAGGACGACCTGGCCCTGTTCGGCGACCAGGCTCGGCCCCTCGTGGAGGCGCTCGTGGCCCGGGGGATCCTTCGTCGACGGCCCACCGGGTGGTACTGGGCCCGCACCGACCGCGCCTCCGACCACGTGTCGCTGCGCGGCGCCGGGGAGGTCGTGGGGATCGTCGAGCAGCGCACCGGACGGGTGCTGGGCACGATCGACGCGGCGTCGGCGCACACGCAGGTGCACACCGGTGCGGTGCACGTCCACCAGGGCGACACCTACGTCGTCACCGAGCTCGACCTCGAGCACGGCACGGCGACGGCAGTGCGCGGCGACCCCGGCTGGAGCACGTTCGCGCAGTCGGTGAGCGCGTTCGACATCATCGCCGCGCAGCGCAGTGTCGCCTGGGGCCCGGTGCAGGTGTCGTTCGGCACGGTGCACGTGCACACCCAGGTCACGTCGTTCCTGCGGCGGCTGCCCAGCGGTGAGGTCATCGGCACCCACCCCCTCGAACTGCCGCAGCGCACGCTCAACACGCGGGCGGTCTGGTGGACCATGCCGGTGGAGTGGCTGGCGGCGGCCGGCGTCGCCGAGGTCGACATCCCCGGGGCCGCGCACGCGGCCGAGCACGCCGGGATCGGCATGCTCCCGCTGGTCGCCACCTGCGACCGGTGGGACATCGGTGGGGTGTCGACGGCGCTGCACCCCGACACCGGCCTGCCCACGATCATGGTCTACGACGGCCACCCCGGTGGGGCCGGATTCGCCGAGCGGGCCTACGAGTCGTTCGGGGAGTGGTTGCGCTCGACCCTCGAGACGGTGGGCGACTGTCGCTGCGAGAGCGGTTGCCCCGCGTGCGTCCAGTCACCCAAGTGCGGCAACGGCAACGAACCCCTGGACAAGTCGGGGGCGGTCCGACTGCTGCGGGCGGTGCTCGCGGGTGCTCCGGACCGGCCCTCCGGAGCGGCGGTGGCCACCGGTACGGAGCGGGGTCCGAGGGTGACGAATCGGGCAAACGTGCAGGCCAGCGACTAGGGTCGAGGGCGGACGGTGCACCACGCACCCCTCATCCTCGGAGGTTTCTTCCGTGATCGTGCTCGGCCTGATTCTCGTCCTGCTCGCTGTGGGAGCAGGTGTCATCCTGTTCCTCGCCACCGATTCGCTCACCACGCCGATCGACCTCGAGCTCGCCGGCTACAGCTGGGGGATGACCCCGCTCGCCCTGCTCATCACCGGCGCCGCGGTGCTCCTGCTCCTGTGGCTCGGGCTGGCGATGATCCGCGCCAGCTCCAAGCGTCGCCGTCGCCCCGCCCGTGAGGCCAAGGAGGCCGAGCGCCAGGCGAAGATCGAGGAAAGCATCCGCGCCGATGAGCGGGCCCGCGCCGAGGAGTCGCACCAGAGCGCCCTGGCCGAGCGTGACCGCGTGCGGGACGAGGAGTTCGAGGCGCGGATGGCCGAGCGCGACCGCGAGCGCGAGACCGAGTTCGCCACCCGCCAGCAGGACGCCGAGGAGCGGGCTCGCGCCTACGAGCGCGAGCGGCTCGAGCAGGAGTACGCCGCTCGCGGCGCGGCCCCCGGCCACTCGGCCACCGCGGCAGTCGCCGGTGCCGGAGCCGGACTCGCCGCCAGCCACGCCGGTCACGTCGACCACGTCGGTCCCGAACAGCCTGCGACCGGCGACGAGTTCGCGGCCCGGCACTCCGCTGACGCCCCGGCCGACTCCGGCGAGACCGCTGCCACCTCGTCTTCCACGGTCGGTGCCGGGGAAGACGACTCGACCCGCACGATGTCCGCGGACGACTCGACCACCCGAGGCACTGCCGCGGGTGAGGACGAGACCTCGAACGACCCGAACCACCCCGCTCACCGGACGGTGGCAGACAAGATCATGGGCCGCTACCCCGTCGAGTCTTCCGAGTTCTCCGAGTCCTCAGAGTCCTCCGACACCGCTGATGCCACCGTCCACGGGGACGCAGCCGACACGGCCGACCGCACCGAAGACAGCCAGCGGGCCGCCGGCAGCGACCGCACCGGGCGCGAGTGACCCGCGACTGACCCCCCAGCGCCGCACACGGCGGCAGCTCCGTCACGGCGACGGCCCGGCTCGGGCCGTCGCCGTCGTGGTTCGTCGCGGGGTGCCCGGCAGGACGAAGGCCGGCGAGGTCGTCGCGCGACACGTCACCGACTCGTCCGCCCCCACCACGCATCCTGCGGACCGGGCGCCGTTGCGCGAGGCCAGCGCGGCACCGGACGCGGCCGCGGCAGCAGAGCCGACGCCTCGCTGCAGGGCCTCGGCCGCCGCGAGCGCCCCGAGGTCCGCCGCTGCCCTGGCCTGATGGGTCGCGACGACGGCGCTGCCCAGGGCCAGCCCCGCCACCAGGACCATGAGCACCACTGAGACCGCAGCCAGCACCAACACCGTTGCTGCCCCGCGCTCAGTGCGCGGGGCGATCGCTCCCCACCTCCTCCATGACGGCCACCACACGGCCGGTCGGAGTGGCCCGCGCCCCGAGCCAGCCCAGACCGGGAGCCGGGTGCCCCCGCACCACGACCGTCACCTCCGATCCCGGACCGGACCCGACGCCGGAGACCGCGAACGAGGCGCCCGGCGGCGCCAGCCGCTTGCCGGAGGACAGGGCCGAGGCCTGGGCGTCACCCCTCGCCAAATCCCTGGCGGTGGCCCTCGCCGCGTCGACGCACCGCACCTGGTCGGTCACGGTCGCGAGCGCCGAGAGGGCGACGAACAGCACCAGGACGAGGGTCGGGATGGCGACCGCGAGCTCCGCAGTCACCATCCCCTGCTCGCCACCTAACCGACCGACCCCAGTGCGGCCGCGATCACGGACGCCAGCGCCGACTTGACGGTCCCCGAGCGGACCACGGCGAGCAGGACGGCGGCGAACGCGCACGCGGCCAGCGTGCCCACGGCATACTCCGCCGTCGTCATGCCAGCCTCGGCCGAGCGTCGGACCGTCGAAAACCGTGTGGTCAGTGTGCATTTCACGCTGTGCTCCTCGAGTTGGTCGGTAGGCCGAACGCCCTTCGTCGACCGTCAGTCCACCCGAGGGCCTGCCGGGTCGCCATGCCTGGCGAGCCTGCTTGTGGACCACCCCAGGCCGTGGGCTGGGCTGTGGATGGGTCGTCCGGTGCGGCCGTCGATGCGGCGCGGCACCCGCGGCCTCCGCAGGCCCAGCGAACCGGCCCTCCCGAGCGGAGCCGTTGGTCGCGTCCTTCGGCTCAGCCGAGGGCCAGGAGCCGGGGAGAGTCGCGGCTCACGAGCCTCCGGCGAGGACTCCGGAGGCGAGGTTGACGACCACCGGGACGACGGCGGTGCACGCGAACGCCGGGAGGAAGCCCAGACCCAGCGGCAGCACCAGCAGCACGCCGGCCCTCGCGGCGGCGCGCTCACCGGCGCGCTCACCCTGCTCGCGCATCCGTGCCGCGGCACCATCGAGGAGCTCGGCGGCGGCGGCGCCGGTCTGCTCGGACAGGTGACTCGCGGTGGCCGCCGGTCGCCACGCAGCGCCGGCGTACGCCCACGCCTCCCGCGCCGGAAGGCCCCACCGCAGCGCCGCGACCACGGCCGCGAGGTCGTCGCGCACGACGCCGGTGGCACCCGCCTGGACGTGGTGCAGGGCAGCAGTCAGGGGCAGTCCCGCACGGAGGCACAGCGCGATGAGGACCAGGGCGTCGGCGACCTCGCCGTACGTCGCCTCCGGCCGTCGGCCGCGGGTCGGTGCACCACGCCACCATGCCGTCGGATGCCGGGCGAGCGGCCGCGCCGGCCGGGGCCGCGTCGCAGTGGAGCTGGGCCTGGGCGGCACTCGCACCTGTGCTGATGGCGGCCACAGCAGCGGCGCAAGACCCGCCAGCAGGCAGACCACCAAGGCCCTCACGCGGCCCTGCGCAGGATCCGCCGACTCCACAGCCACGCGCCGAGGCCGAGGACGATCCCCAGGACGAGGCTGCCGGTGGCCACCCCGGAGGAGAAGTAGAGGGTCACCGGGTCGACGCCCAGCACCGCCCCGACGACAGGACCGGCGGCCGGGAGGAGACACAGGACCGCCATCGACGCCTTGGGACCGGCCGAGGCCGCAGACAGCCGTTCGCGCCCCCGGGCCCGGGCGCGCAGGACCTGCTCACCGCTGGCCAGGGCGTCGGCGAGCGGCGCGCCGGTCAGCTCGCTCACTGCCCAGGCCCGGGAGACGTACGACAGGTCAGTGCTCTCGTGGGTCTCGGCGTGGGTGCGCCACACCTCGGCCAGCGGGGCGCCGCGCGCTGCGGCGTCGGACAGGTCACGCAGCAGGGGACCCAGCGCAGCGTCGTCGCCGAACCACGGCGCGGCCGCGGCCACGGCGCCGACCGGCGGCACCCCGGCTCGCAGCGGGGCCGCCAGCGCGGCCACGAGGTCGGCAAGCGCTCGCTCGCGAGCCTCCTGTCGTGCCCGGCGGCGCACGGCACGTCGGAGGGTGCTCGTGCGCTGCGAGCCGGCGCCCTGCCGTGCCCGGCCGCCACCGGGAGCGGTCGTGGGCGATCTGGCACCGGCCAGTCGATCGGGGCCGGGAGGCCACAGGACAGCGGTGGCCACCACCAAACCCAGGACCACCGCGCCCAGGACAGCGGGTGGCGAGCCGACCATCAGCACGGGTCGACCCCCGTCAGGGAAGCGAGCGCCGGCCAGCCGGGGCCCCGTTGATCTGCGGAGTCGCGGCCCGGGGCGGCGTCGAAAGCCAGGTCGCTGACGGTCTCCGCGCCGGTCCACCGCAGCACCGAGATCGAGTCCACCCGCCGCCCACCACCCTCGCGTACGAGGTGCACCACTGCTTCGACCGCGCTGGCCAGCTGGGTCTGGACCGCGTCGCGGGGCAGCCCGGCCAGCGCGCCCAGCGCGTCGAACCGGCGGGGCACGTCGACGGGCGCGTTGGCGTGCACCGTGCCGCAGCCACCGTCGTGCCCCGTGTTGAGGGCCGCGAGCATCTCGCGCACTTCCGCACCCCGCACCTGCGCAGTCTGTCTCCAGTGTCCGGCCCTCTGCCCGGGACACCGATTCCGGCAGGGACACTGCGCCCTCCAGATGGGACACCGCTGCGTGGTTGCTTCTGGCGGGGACACTGCCGGCTGCGCTTGGAGGTCGCTGCGGCGCTCTGACGGTTCGTGGCGTTCATCCGGACCCCTTCGGGTCTGGCACAACGCACGCGAGGAGTTCCCTCATGCAGTACCCGTTTCCTCCGGTGTTCGGTCCGACCACTCCGAACGTCCGTGCACCGCTGCGGCTCAAGGCCATCAGCCGTAATCACCCCCGGTACAAACACCTGCCCCTGGTCAGGGGGACAGCCGAAGGCACCATCGAGGTTGTCCGCGGCGCCTCCGAATGGGGCGAACTTCTGACGGGTCACCCGGAGTCCGAGCGCCTGTTCTGGGCTGTCGGTCAGACCCACTTCGTCGTCGAGAACCGGCTGGGTGACGTTCGACTGGTGCGGACCGGCTTCCGTACCCCAGTGGGGTGCATCGAGCAACACCTGTACAGCAGCCCGCTGCAGGTCGACATCCCTGTCGAGCAGTTCGACACGGTGCGTGAGGTCGTCGACGCCTTGGAGGCCGAGGCCCAGCGTCTGCGTGACCTGGCCGATGAAGGGTGGGACGTGTACCGGTACCCGAACGGGCTCCAGGTGCTGGTCGACACCCGCCGTCCCGACGTGGACTACACGGTCGACGAACTGCCCTGACCTGGGTCCGCCCCGGCCGTTCCATCCCTTGCGTCCCTCGCCCCTCTTCGGGCGAGGGACGCTTCATGCGGTGTGCAGGGTTGGCGCGGGAGACCTAGGACGTGCCGTGGGCCGCCGGCACCGTCTGGAGCCCTCGCGCGTCAGATGCGTTCGATGACGGCGTGGCAGTCGTCGCAGAGTCCGCGACGGAGCCCATCGACCGCGTATGCGCATCGAGGTGTCCTGCATCCTCGGGTCTTGCATCCGAGGCAGCGCCACTCCCGTTCATCCCCGCATCCAGGGCACATGATGTCTCGGCCTTCCAGTAAGCGAATGGTTGTCGTGCGGGGCCCGCGCGCAACGGTGGAGGTCATGATGACCGAGGGAGAGTGTGCCGCAGCTGCGTCCGGGGATGGGCGCGTTTATGCCGTTTTGATGGAACTTGCTTGCGCTCTGGAGCGGGGGTGGCCGCTGTGGCATGCGTTGCCGCATGCGTTCTCGGTGGCTGGTGAGGACCCGTTCGATGCCGTTGTCAGGTTGGCGACGCGGGAGTGGCGGGTTTCGGCTCTGTTGGGCGACCTGCTGGCGGCGGAGCCGCTCGCCCTGGTGAGCCAGGGCGAGGAGAAGGCGGAGCTGGTGGCCGCCCTGCGGAAGGCGGCGAAGGTGTCGGAGCGGGCCGGTCGCGCCTAACGGCCGTTGCGCGTTGGGCTGGGCGCGGGCACGCGCGCCCTGGTGCTGGGGTCCCGTGGGCGTCGATGTGGCGTTGCCAAGGGGGCGGGGTTGGCTTCACGATGAGCGGATGGATCGCGAGGCTGAGGCCCGGGCTTTGCTTGTTGTTCAGGAGCGGTTGAACCAACGGTTCGCGCACCTGGGTCCTGAGGTGGTTGAGGCTGCCGTGAGGTTGGCCTATGCGGACGTGACGGGGCCGGTGCGGGACTTCGTGTCGATTCTCGTGGAGCGGGCGGCACGGGAGCGTTTGGCGCACATGGTGGACTACTCGGTTCCTCCGGCCAGTCGTGACCGGGTGAGCGGCTGAAGCGGCGGCGTCCTGGGAAGGGGGCGCGCTGTGGTGTGCCTATCGTTTGGCTGCCCATGAGCCCGCAGCGCGTGGTCGCGGTAGTCGGTCCAGGGCCCGCTGGAAGTCGCGTTCGGCCTGTTGGGCACGCAGTCTTTCTGCACCGTGGAGCAGCCCGAAGGTGAAGCCGTTCTCGCTGTGAAGGAACGCTTGGGCACCTAGCTGTCGCAGGTGCTGTCGGGCAACGACGCTGTCCTGGTGTTGGCCCAGTGCCTGCTGGACGGCCTTGGCGCGACTTGCGAGCTTCGGCGCGCGGCGGCCGCCTGCCGGTGCGGCCAGCTCGGCGGCATAGCGAAGCCGCTTGGCCTTCTTGCGGGCCTCGTGGAGCGCTTGGTCGCGCGCTGCAGGGTCGCTTCGCTTTGCGGCCTTCACGGCTTGATGCAGCTTCTTGGTGTCGCGTCGGACTAGGTCGCCCATGACCTTGCGCGCCTTGGTCTTCGCGGACGGCGCGAGGGGTAGGTCTGCGGCGAGGGTGTCGAGTGCGTCCAGGAGGGCGAAGTAGCGCGGTGAGTCCAGCGCCTCCTTGGCGGCGGCAAGGGCCTGCTTGTGCTGTTGGGTCAGTTCGAGGCGTAGCCGGCTGCGTACCGGGCCGAGGACAACCTCGCGGGGTTCAGCTTCCAGGGCTGTCTCGAGCCGTTCGCGGATGACCAGGGCGTCGCGGGCGGGGCTCAGGGTTTGTCCGAGCCACCGCAGTTCCTCCCGCAACTCGTCTTGCGGTGTGGTGAGTAGGGGTTTGGTGGTGGTCAGTGCTGACCGCAGGCGTCGGGCTGCTATCCGCATCCGGTGGATGCCGTCCGCTGAGCCGTCTCGCACTGCCGCATCGTGCGCGTGCAGGGCGGTGATCTGCTGCTCGAGCCGCTGTCTCAGCAGCTCACCTGCGTCGCCCTTGCGGGGACGCTTCTGCCTCACCGGCGCAGGTTCCTGGTCCAGGCGGGCGAGGACATGACCGAGCTTCGAACCGTAGTGGGCTCGGTGCGCGCCGGCGTCCAGCAGGGCCGGCTCGAACAACGCAAAGACCGAACGGGGGCGCGCACCGTCGAGGGCCTCCAGCTCCCATTCGCGCCAGGCGTGGTCATCCTCGTCGTCGCCCATCGCTCTCGCCGTGACCCGGTCGTCGCACAGCAGCGCTACGGGTTCCTCGTGGTCGAGGAGGGTGTAGGTGGTGCGGTCGGTGATGATGGTCGCGACGGGGACCAAGGGCCGGTCGCGGACGATGGCACGGACCTGGTCGAGAACCTTTCTGGGCACGGCCTTCACGGCGCGTCCGAGTGGCTGCTGGATCTCCGTCTTCTGGTCTGGGCCGCGGGGAATCTTGACGTGCCAGCCTTCGTCGTCGCCGCCGGTGCGGCGCCGCAGGGTGATTCCGCGGCGATGGAGGTCCAGTTCGGCGGTGTCGAAGTAGACCGCTTCGAGCTGGGCTTGCGCGACCTCGTCGACGCGCGGGTCCAGGGCCTCACCGCTGAATGGGGTGACGGTCGTGACGTCGACTTGGTACTTGCGTTCAGTCTCGAGGTGTTTGCGGGTGCCCATCCCGCATTGTCGCCCTCGCACGTTCGCGGACGGAAGGTCGAAGGCGGCGGGTTCAGCGTGAACGTCCCGTGTCGCAGACCTTCCCGATTTCGGCCTGCCGCCATCGCTCGAACGGTGCCTTGCGGACGTATCGTGTGCAGACGCCCCGTTTGGGGTGAGCGGGTCGACGCGGGATGGGTGGCACCGAACAGGCTGCGCGCCCGCGCCGCCCGCGCCAACTGCCCGGTGGGAATCGCCACGCTGGCGTCTGCGGCAAGAAGCGGTCAGCAGGACACCAGAGCGGCTCTCAGGTGGGCCCGCGCACCGTCGAGGTCGTGGGTGCCGAGCAACGTCGGCTGTTCAGCCCGAGTCCCGTCGGTGGTCTCGTGGGGAGCCGGTCATCCCGCGGCGTCGCCTCTGACTCACCTAGTCACGTTGTACGCGTGCAAGGACTTCCTGCGCCGCAGTGGCCAGCGGGATGCGTTCCTGCTCGATACGGCGATGGCGAGGCCAAGCGGGTGAGGTCAGCTGGTGGTACAGCTCGGACTCGGCGGACGTGAGGTGCGGGACGGGTCGGGGCGCGCGCGCCTCAAGGGGACGCCCTCCGGGGTCAAGGTTGGTGCCGAAGCGCTCCCAGGTGTCGTACGTGCCCGGGTCCATGAACAGCGACTCGGCGAGTATGCCCGCGGCGCGGAACCCGTCGAGGATTTCAAGGCCATCGGCGTCCATGTCACCCCAGTAGAAGACGCGCGGTGCGTTGCGAATCCACTCGAAGGCGGCTGCCGTTGCCCCTCCACGACCCATGCCCTCGACGGCGATGCCGTCGGCGACGGCCGGGAAATGGATGGCAGTGTCCTTGTTCTCGGAGATGACCACTACCCGCGGCTGGTACGCCAAGCTCACCTGGTCGCCGACGGTGGCGCAGTCGTGCAGCCGTCTGCCGGCGGCCCGGTGGTCGGGGTCTAGGTACGTGAAGTGGAGCCGCGGTGGGTGGCGCGGCAGCAGGCCGAGGTCATCAACGGCTGCCAGGGCAGCGACCAGCGCCTGCCTGCTGTTGAGCCACTTCGCGTGCAGGCCCTCGATGGGGACCTGGCGTGGTGTGAGGCCGTGGGCTTGGTTGGTGGCGAACCAGTCCGCGGCACGGCACAACAGGTCGAAGTCGAGGTCGGACAACGGCTCGACCGCGGTCAGGATGCGCGGGGACTGGGCCGCGTGCGGGTATCGCTGCTGCAGGACTGCGGCTCGGTGCCGCCCGCGGCGGATGCGCTCTGGCCACCCGCCGGCGCTGAGCTGTGCGGCGATGTCGATGTCGGGGACGTGGGCGTGCGTGGGTAGTTGTTGGTCAGTGCCGTGGATGCGCCGTGTGCGTGAGGTCAGTGGCACGTTGTGGCTGGCGGACCATGTGCGCCACCGGGTGACGTCGTCGAATGTGCTGGCGTAGCCGGAGGCGAGTTCGGATGCGGTGGGTTGCCCGATGGGGAAGGCGTGCGGCCATGCCGGGTCGTCGGTGCTGACGATGGTGGAAGCCCAGGTGCGAGCCAGGCGCCGGCCGATGTCCTCGACTACCTGTTCCGGAGTCTTCATCGGAGTGCCTCGGCACGCGGGCCGTCCTTGACGCGGTGCACGAACGAGTAGTGCGTGGTCGTGTTCTTGGTGATGGCGAGGAACTCGTCCATGTGAGGTTCGAGCGCGGTGACCTTGTCCAGGGGTGCACCCACGATGAGCTGGAATCCTAATCCCTTCCAGGCTTCGACAGCTCGGCCGGCGAACTCGGCGTCGGACTTGACGAAGCCTTCGTCGAGGAAGACGGGGGCGAACGTGGGGCGTGCGTTCTCGTCGTCACCCAGGCGGAAGCGCAGCGCGGCCCCGACGATGAATGCGACCAACTCCTGGCTCTCCCCGCCGCTCTTGCCTCCCAGGGCGGCGTGCGTGGACAGCAGCGCACCGTCGAGGCTGTGACGCTCCGCGGTGATCTCGACGTGGCGGCGAACGTCCAGCAGTCGGTCCCGGTCGGACAGGTCTGGCAGGGCGCGGGGGTCGTTGCGGTGACGCAGTTGTGCCATGAACGTCCGCAGGCTCTTGAACCGCCCCTCGAGCTCGTGCTCACTGAGTTCCTTGGTTGCGCCGGACGACAGGGTGCGGAGCTCGCGCTTGAAGGTCACGACGTGGTCTGGTGTCAGGCGTCGCAGCTTGATGCGGAGCCGGTCGCGGTTGGCACCGAACGGGAGGTTGCTCAGGATGGCGTTGATGGGGTCCATCCGGTCTCGGATGTCGTCGATGGCGGACTCCATCGCACCTGCGAGGGGGACGAGGTCTTCGCCGCTCCACTTCGTCAGTCGGGCTCGCCACTCCGCTTGCCGCTCGTGCAGACCGGTGGCCAGGATGGTTTCGAGGACGGCTGCGTAGTCCCCGTATGCCTCGATGGTGGTGGACAGGTTCGGGTCCGGCCACTGGTCCAGGTACAGGCTGAACGTGCGGATGAGGTCGTCTCGGGCTCGGTCGGCCTCGGCGCGGGCAGTCTCGAGGCTGGCACTGAGACGAGTTCGTAGTCGGGCGAGGTTGGCGACGAACTCGCCGAGGTCGGCCGGGTCGTTGGGGGCGCTGGCTTGGGTGAACTCGTCGTCGAGCCGGGCAGCGTGCTCGTCGGTGAGGGCGATGCGCCCCTCGCGGTCGAGGCGCTCGAGTTCGTCGTTGACGTCGTCCTGCCGGCTGAACAGGGTCTCGTGCTCGGCGGCAAGGTCCTTCTTGTCGCGTTCGAGCCCGAACCGGGTCTCTCGGGCCAGCTCGAGCTGCCCAGCGAGGTGGTCGATGTGAGCTTGGAGCGCCTGGAGGCGGTCGTCTGCGCTCAGGATGCGGTCCCGGGCCTGCGCGTGTTCGTCGATGCGTGCTTGGGCGCCGTCGACGTCGATGTCGTCCCACGTGTACCGCAGGGCCGCCTCGTAGCCGGCTCGTTTGCGTTCGAGGTCGTCCTGGGTGCGTTCGACGGCTCGCACCTGGTCGCCAAGCGTGTCGAGCTGGGTGTCGAGGCTTGCGAGTTGGGTGTCGATGTCGGCGATGGCTTCGTCGCTGCTGAACCCGATGATGTTCGCCCGGTCCGCCTTGCCGTGGGTGCCGCGGGTGCCGCGGCGGGTCTGCCCGGCCAGGGTGACGCGGTACCCCGGCCCGGCCAGGTCCGCCGGGGTTTCGACGCACAGGGCGTTGCGGGCGGGGTCGCTGATGTGCGCGTGCACCCATTCACTGAACGGGGATTCCTTGAACAGCAGCTTGCCGGCCACCCGGGACGGGTCCGCGCTCCGGTCGCGGTGCGCTGCGTGTGGGGCGCCCTGGAAGGTGAGCTGACCTCGAAGGTGCAGCGGGTCGATGGCCCTGGAGAAGTGCTCGAGTTGCTCGAGCGGAACGAGCAGGGTGCGGGCGGACCCTCCCAGGACGGTCTCCAGCGCAGGTCGCCAGCGCGTCTGGTCCGCGGCGACGTCGATGAGCTCGGCAACGAACGGCAGCTCGTCGCAGGTCATTCCGGCAGCTGCCGCAGCGTCGCGGCGCAGGTCGTCGAGGAACTTCGGCACTCGACCGGACCGTCCGGCCAGTGACGTTCGTTCGTCGACGAGTTCCCGTTTGCGGCTCGACAGCGGCACCTGGGACCGAAGCAGGTCGTCGCGGCGTCCGCGGAGCTCGGCAGCGGTGGCGGAGAACGCGGCCAGGAACCCCGTCGCGTCTGCGTGCAGCCGGTCGAAGTCGTTCTGCGTGGCCAATGGCGCGCCAAGGGCGACGGTGGCTTGTGCGACCTGGCTGCGGGTCAACACCTTGTGGTCGCGACGAGTCCTCTCCTGCTCGATGAGCTGGGTGAGGCGCTCAAGGTCGGCGCCACCGTTGGCCCGGTGCTCTTCCTTGGCGTCATCCAGTTGCCCTGCAAGACCGGACTCCTTCTGCGTCGCGGCACGGAGCAGGTCAAAGGTTGCCGCCCGCTGGTCCCGGTTGGTGTCTACGGCAACGTCAAGCAGTTGCCCCTCGGTGCGCAACGCCCACAGGGCGATGGGGGTGTCGCCGGTGGCGGTGAGGCCGAACGTGTCGATGGTGTCCATCTCCGCCTCAGCGGCCAGCAGTGCGGCGTGCCGGGCCGTGATGGGGCGCAGCAGGTCGGCCTTCTTCTGCTCGGTCTGCATGGCCACGTACGCGGTCTCGAGCGCATCGAAGTGCTCGATGGCGCGGTCTGCGGCAGCGAACGTGGCGGGCCGCTCCAGGACCATCTCCTTGTACAGCTCGTCGACCGTGCGGATCTGGTGACCGGACTGGATGCGGACCAGTAGGCGCAGCGCCTTCTCACCGTCGCCGTTGGCGCCGATACCCAACCGGGTGTGCAGGGTGCTGGCGAACGCCGCGTACGTGTCGTGCGTCTTCAGCCCGGGGAACATCGACTTGAGGACCTTGGGTGCGAACACGGACTCGACGGCGCCGGCCAAGTCAGCCAGGTCGAGTTCCCCTTCGATGGTCGCCATCCGCATCGTGTACTCGCCGACACGTGACGCTCGAGCGGGCACGTAGTACGCGCGAAGGGCGGTGAACCTCCGCCCGTGGTCGTTGACGAACGTCATGCCGATAGCGCCCCAGGTGGCGACGCGGTCACCGCGCAGCACCTTCGCCCGTTCGCGGCCGGTGCTCTCGTCCGTGGTGGTGTCGGTCTGGCCGCGCAGGTACGACAGCAGGTTGCGCTGGTCGGCGCTGCGGGCGCGGCCCCCGACGGCGTCGTTGGACGCACCGTTGAACGGGACGTCAGCAGGCATCATCAGGGCGATGTACGCGTCGAGCAGGGTGCTCTTGCCGGTACCGGACGCGCCGGAGATGAGGGTGGACCCGGGGTGGAAGTCGAACCGTTCCCGGCCCTCGAACCCGCCCCAGTTGACCAGCTGGAACCGTTCCGCTTTCCACTGCACGGTGCCTTCGGTGGCGCCTGCGACGTACAGCAGTGGCACGTCCACGGCGCGCAGGTCCACCCGGCTCGACGCCAGGGGCCGCTCAGGCCCTGAGCCGCCGCCGTTCTGGTCGATGTCGAATCCGTTGTGCTCGAGCCCGAATCCGGCTTCCTCGGTGATGGTCACGTCTCAGTCCTCGTTGCCGTCGGGGTCGGTGGTCTCTGCGGCCCCCGGGGCTGCGAGCAGGGTGGGGTCGGTGGGGTTGTTCTGCTCCTTCAGCCAGGCGAGCAGTTCGTGCAGCTTCTCCATGGGCAGCATCACCTCGATGGCTGCACTCACCTCGAAACGGTCGGGGATGTTCGTGGTCATGAGCAGCCCGGCCTTGGTCAGCGCTTCGACGGCGGCACTGGCTCGTTTGGCGTCGCTGGTCTGGTCGGTGGCGCGCTCTGGGCGGTGCTGGGCGATGAACTCGAGCATGTCGTCCCGCTCGACGAAGACGCGTTCGGCGCCACTGGCCTGCTCGTGCCGGGCCTGGGTGCGCAGGTACACCAGCAGGATGGTGTCCTCTCGTCCCCACGCGGTGTCGTACAGCAGGGTGGGGAACGGGCGACCGCCACCTTCAGGTGACACCTGACGCTTGTAGGCGACCTCGCGTTCGGTGTCCAGGTGCAGGTCCATGAACAGGTCGTTGAGCCGGGACCTGATGACGCGAGGGTTCGCCATCAGGGCCTTCCACTCCTTGGGGTCGGACTGGTTGCTGATGAACCGCTTCTTCAACAGCACGACGAGCGTCTTGCGTTGGTCCAGCTCGAGTCCGCCCTCGTCACCCTCGAACAGGGCGAGGGTCGACGTCAGTTCACGCTCGGGGTCCTCCCGGTCGAGGCTGTCCGGGGGCAGGCCCACGTCGGAGGTGTCCTCCTGAGAGTCGAAGTACGCGGTGTCTGTCATGCCTGCTCCTGCGGTGCATGGTCCGCGGGTATGCCGCGGTCGGGCTGGTGGTTGGTGGGTGCCACGCGTGGCACGGACAGGTCCCGGGTGGACCCGTCGGGACGGACGGTGGAGTACAGCTCCCTGTCTTCGTGGGAGGTCATGCCTTGGGCGTTGGTGGCCAGGTGGAGTAGTCCGAATATCTCGACCGGTCGGCGCAGCTGCGGGTCGAGCGAGTCGAACAGGGACCCGAGGGAAGCCATGGGGTCTGGTCCGGTGAGCGCGGCGTTGAGCGCCTCACGCAGCGACGTGAAGGACGGGCCGCCGGCTTTGAGCAGGTCGTCCAAGGACAGGTTGTCCGGGCGGTCTTCGTCGCGGGACGCGAGAGGTGGCGGGGCGGTCTCGGTGGACGGGTCGAAGTACCGCTCGCGCAGGTGCGTGACCTCCACCCGGGAAGGCAGGAGCGCTTTGGGCACCTTCGCGTTCGGGCCTGCAGTCTGCATCCACGTGGCGAGCTCGGCGTCGATGGCGCGCAGGACGCTGTCGAGCTCACGGTCACGGTTGATGTCGTGCGTGACGATGTAGTCGCGCAGCGTCGCGGTGACCCGGTTGCGTTGCGCCAGCACGTCCACGATGCCGGCGCGGATGAGGTTGACCGTGTTCCGCAGCTCTCGACGGTCGCCGTCGATGAGCAGGTCGCCTGCGACTGGGTGCTCCAACAGGGCGCCCAGGTCTTCGCGCAGCTGCAGGAGCAGTTCATCGTCGCGCAGGAGGGCGAACGCACCTTCGAACGCGCGACCTTCGGCGGTGGCCGTCATGAGCGAGTCAGCCCGTTTCAGGTAGTCGTCGATGACCTCACCAGCGGGACGGCTTTCAGCTCGGAACGAGGCAAGAACTTGGCCACGCAGTGTCGAGAACGCCTCCTCGACGCGAGCGAAGTCGCTCGGCAGGGCAGAGACCAGCTGAAGGACCTCGTTGTACCCCTCGATCATGTAGTCGTCCGACACGGTCGGCATGTCGCCTCCGGCGAGCAGCCGGTCCCGTTCGGCCGCGAGCTCCGACAACTGGGCGTTTAGGATGCTCACCCGAGCTGCCCGGTCAGGGTTCACCTGCGCGTTGAACCGGCGGACCGCCGACACAATCGTGGAGATGCGATGCTCGGACAGGCTCGCCCGGTCACGCGTCATGCTGCGCACCTGCTGCAAGGCAACCTGAGCGTGGGACGTGAGTGTGTACACCTCGGTGCCGTCGTCTTCGGTGCTGCGGACCAGCCACTGGCCGCGCATCCACCGCAAACACAGGTCCCGTCCCGAGCCGCCAGGCACGTCGGCGACACCGTCCAGCCTCAGTTCACCGAGGTACGTCTCCACCTGGTCGTGCAATCGTGCGGCCGGGATGGTCCGGGCATCCGGACCGAAGGCGCTGCGGAAGATGGCGATGATGACCGGCGCCTGACGCTGGTGCAGCAGCGTCAACGTCGGCTGCTCGAAAGCGCCCTTCACACGAGCTAGCTCTCCCACGATGTCGCTCAACACCCCACCCCTTTCGACCCACCACGCCG
Source organism: Pedococcus bigeumensis (assembly GCF_039531795.1). Lineage (NCBI taxonomy): Bacteria > Bacillati > Actinomycetota > Actinomycetes > Micrococcales > Intrasporangiaceae > Pedococcus > Pedococcus bigeumensis. Next base: position 65,460 of record NZ_BAAAQS010000003.1, read on the forward strand.
CGCGGGTCGGGGGCCGCGCCGGTGCGCGACGTGCCCGCGCCAGCAGCACGGTGCACGCCAGACGGGCTGACGCATTGACCTTCGACCCGGGGCGACAACCGCTCCCCTTTGACGCCGGAGGCCGGCGCCAAGCATGAGGCTAAGCGGCACCGCCGACATTCGTGGTCACTTCCGCCCGCCCAACCTCGGCGCCGGCAGAGGTGCAGAGCTCTTCACTTCCGGTCGAGCGCGCCGGTCCTGAGGGCGGCCGCATTTCGCTGACGGTGTCAGGCATGCCGAACGGCGCTTCGGTGCGAGACGGTTGCGCCCGACCATTGCCGGCGATGGTCGACGTCGCACCATCCGATGCCATGACTCAGCCGGCCACTCGTCACCCAGCGTTCCGTGTCACCCGCGCGAAGGGCGGGTCTGCGCCTGACCGCGTCACGCCCGTCATCGGCGTGGCCCGTGCTGCCGTGAGCCGCCATGAGGTGGGGGACGAACCGCAGCCCACACCGCGGGCTTAGCGCCTGGAGGTCGGCCATCGCGACAAGCACCTAGAGTTCGGCTGTGACGAAAAACGTGCGCGACGTCGTCATTGCTCTCTTCTGTAGCGCTGGGCTGGTGACTGGACTCATCCAGGCTCTGTCAGTGCCGGGGCCATTGGCCGTGCTCTTTGGGCTGTGCGTCGCTTCCCTTTTGCTCGTCGCTGACATCTACCTGAACAAGCGACCGGTTTCGCCGAAGTCGGCGTTTGGCCGCTGGACCGTGGTCGTCCTCGTTGGGGTCGCCTTTGTCGGCGGGGTCTTTTCTGCGGGGCTGATTGGGCACCAAGTCCAGAGTGGGCCAGATCGATATCCGTTCATCGTCGCCGCCAACTCGGGGCCCGTCACGGTAGTCAAGACAGTGCCGAATGCGCAGGCCGCCGGCGGACGGTCCTACATCTCCGGAGAGTCGGTATCGGTGGACTGCTATGTAGACCAAGCAGACGGACGATGGTTCAAGTTGAGCGACGAGGAAGGCTGGCTGCAACACGACGAGGTGACCCCGTCGCCCCACACAGGCAAAGGTTCCCCACCGCACTGCCCCGACTGACCGTCAGGGTGGGCGAGCAGCCTTGACGGTGGATGCCTCATCCGGTCTGGCCGACCTGAGCGTCCGCATTCGCCAGTGTTTGTCCGAACCCTCGGGTAGCGTGCTCTCGCAGTCAGGTGGAAGGGCCTGACGCGGCAACGGCGGGGGGCTTCAGGTGGGATTTCTGGACTGGTTCTTGGGGCCCAACCGCAAGAAGGAGCAGGCTGCCGCACCGTCGCGGCCGCAGGCCCCGACGGCCGCCCGACCCGCTCCGGCCGCGTCCCCGCCGTCGGCCCCCCGAACGCCGACACCGCCCGTGGCCGCACCTCGAGCGGCAGCGCCCATCCCGGCGGCACCCGCACCTGCGCCACCGCAGGCCGCGCAGCAGCCCGGCGTCCACACGAGCCCTCACTCGGTCTCGCGGCACGCGTCCTGGTACCCGGACAACGTGCGTGTCACCGTGGCTGGGTTCGACCTGCCCGGCATGGTCTACGTCGGCCGTGGCCTGACCTCCCCGAAAGCGAACCCGGACCCGTCGCTGGTCGACCCGTCCCTGAAGGTTGACTCTCGCCGCCCGGACAGGAACGGCAGTTCGCTGGGCTACTGGCCGTCGTACTCGAAGCTGACACCGGGCGCTCGGGCCGCGTACCTGGAGTGGTTGTCCGGTGGCCGAACCGACCCGCGTGCGTCCATCGGGTACGTCTTCATCTTCTTCTACGGGCTTGAGCGTCGGGCACTGCTCGACGTGGCCGCAGACAAGTCCCTCACGGCCGAGGTCGACTCCATCCGCATTGAGGTGCAGCGGCTGCTGTCCATCTACGGGCACAACGGCTCCTTCCGCGTGTACGCGTCACAGTTCCTCTCGGTGTTGGACCTGGTGGGAGCAGCTACGGGCGACCCGGTGGCCGCGCCACCTCCGCCGCTGGACCGGCAGACGTGGCCCATTCCCATGGCGTTGAAGCTCGCACTGGGTGACCTGGCCGCGGACAACAAGCCGGTGCCGGCGAACTGGGCCCTGGCTTGGGCCTGGTACCACCCGGAGGTGTACCCGCGGACCCCGGCCACTCGATGCCCGCAGGAGTTCGCGGCCCTGTTCAGCCTCAGGTACAGCGAGAAGCACGCCGACGGGCTGAAGATTCGCGGGACCGGGCGTCCGGTGAAGGTCAGCTACCACACGGCCAGCGCCGGCATCGGCGGTGCCGAGCTCGAGCTCGCAGGCATCCGGGACGTGGTCGACAACCCAGCGGCTGGTCGAGCCTTGCGTGAGCTGTTCGAGCGGGTCACCGACGAGCTTGACCCGTACAGCCGATGGGTGGGGCGCAACCCTGAGCCGACCCCGCGCCAAGCGCTGGCGGGTGCGGCGCTGCTTCCCGCTGGTTTGGCGGCCACGAGCAGTGCCGTGGACGAGTTCCGCGCGTGGGTGCTGGAAGCGTTGGGCGGGAAGGAGCAGGCGCTCATCGACGGTATCGACCTGCTGAGCCGGTGGCCGGTGGCCAACCCGGAGAAGATGGCCAAGACGGAGACGACCGCCTTGGCGGGGCTGCTGTCCCAGTTCGACGTGGGGGTCGAACCCGACGTCCGTCTGGGTGGGCCGCCCATCACGCCGGGACCGGTCGTCCTGTTCCGGACGGGCCCTGCCAGCCCGGCCGCGGCGACCCCCACGTACTCGGCTGCGACGACGCTGCTGCACTTGGCCGCCGTGGTCTCCGCGGCTGACGGCGTGGTGAGCCCCGAAGAGCAGAACCATCTGGTCGAGCACCTGAACGCCGCCTTGCACCTGACGCTGGGGGAACGCACTCGCCTGGCTGCTCACCTGACCTGGTTGCTGAACAGTGACCTGAAGACGACCGGGCTGAAGAAGCGGCTTGACGCGCTGACCGGCGCGCAGCGCGAAGGCATCGGGCAGCTGCTGGTCACGGTCGCGGCTGCTGACGGGGTCATCTCCCCGCAGGAGGTCACCTCGCTGGGCAAGATCTACACATTGCTTGGTCTGGACCCGTCGTCCGTCACGAGCCGCCTGCACGTGTCCATGACCGAACCGGTGCGACCTGCGACCGGGCCGGTGCGGGTCCGCGACGCCGCGCCGGAGGATGCCGGGTTCAGCGTGCCAGCCCCCGGCCGGCACCGCCCGCCTGAGACCTCGAGTGCTGGGCTGGTCCTGGATGAGGACGTCATCGCAGCCAAGCTCGAGCAGACGGCTGAGGTGACTGCGCTGCTGCGCACCCTGTTCACCGAAGAGGACGACCCGGCCGCACCCGCGCCGGCATCGTCATCGGCCGACGCCCCGAGTCCCAGCGCCACCGCGCGAGCATCCGAAAGGCAGGACACGGCGCCGGACGGTGACGTCATCGCCGGACTCGACGCTGCCACCACTGCCCTCCTACGCCAGCTCAGCAGTCGCAGCACGTGGACCCGGCCCGAGTTCGACGACCTCGCTGCATCGTTCGGCGTGATGCCTGACGGTGCCATCGACATGCTCAACGAGGCAGCCATCGACGCCACCGGCGAACCGGTCATCGAGGGCGACGACGAGCTCGACATCAACCCCGAAGGCTTGGAAGGACTGCTCACGTGACCACCCCCACGACCGGCATCGACACCGAACGCATCCGCCCACGGGAGCGTGACGCCGTCCTCCAGTCGTTGCGCGCCGGGGTCGTGCCCCGCACCGGGCAGCACCACATCCAGGTCGGTCGAGCCCCCGAGGTCACCGCCCTGCTCGCCGACATCGACCGCATCGCCGACGGCGGTTCTGGGAGCCGGTTCGTCATCGGTGAGTACGGGTCCGGGAAGACGTTCTTCCTGCACCTGGTCCGCTCCATCGCGTTGCAGCGCAAGCTCGTCACTGTGCACGCCGACCTGTCCCCGGACCGCCGGTTGCACGCGACCGGTGGCCAGGCCCGGAGCCTGTACGCCGAGCTCATGCGGAACATGGCGACCAGGGCCAAGCCGGACGGCGGCGCGATGGCCAACGTCGTCGAACGGTTCGTCACCCAGGCTCTCGCGGAGGCCAAGGCGACCGGGCAGACCCCAGAGGTGGCCATCGCGGCCCGGTTGGCGTCGTTGACCGAGCTGACCGGCGGGTACGACTTCGCTGAGGTCGTCGGCAAGTACTGGCAGGGTCACGACACGGGCGACGAAACCCTCAAGCTCGACGCGGTCCGGTGGTTGCGAGGCGAGTTCGCCACCCGCACCGACGCCCGCGCCGCGCTCGGGGTGCGGACCATCATCGACGACGCGAACTTCTACGACCAGCTCAAGCTGCTGTCCCGGTTCGTTCGCCTGGCCGGGTTCGACGGCCTCCTCGTGTGCCTGGACGAGATGGTCAACCTGTACAAGCTCGCGAACACCCAAGCCAGAAACGCGAACTACGAGCAGATTCTGCGCATCCTCAACGACAGCCTCCAAGGGACCGCGCAGGGGCTCGGGTTCGTGTTCGGTGGCACCCCGGACTTCCTCATGGACACCCGACGCGGGCTGTACTCGTACGCCGCGCTGCAGTCGAGGCTGGCGGAGAACACGTTCGCTCGCGCCGGAGCAGTCGACTACTCCGGACCGGTGCTGCGGTTGGCGAACCTGAGCCCGGAGGACTTCTACCTGCTGCTGGCCAAGCTGCGGCACGTCCAGGCCAGCGGTGACCAGGCCGCCTACCTCGTCCCAGACCTTGGGCTGCGGTCCTACATGGAGCACTGCGCGTCCCGGGTGGGCGACGCGTACTTCCGCACTCCGCGCAACACCATCAAGGGGTTCCTGGACCTGCTGGCCATCCTCGAGCAGAACCCGCACCTGAGCTGGGATGACCTGGTCGCCACCAGCACCATCGACGCCGACGCCGACCCCGACCTCGAGGCCCTTGACGGGGAGGACACGGACACAACGCCATCGACCCCTGTCGCAGCCTCCAGCCCGGGTGACGTGCCTAGCGGGACGACCGTCACCATCAACACCGGTGGCGCGCAGCCGGCCTCGACGGAGCACGGCAGCGGTGACGAGCTCTCCAGCTTCCGACTCTGACCCACGCACCGGCCAACCGGACCGGCCACGCACGGGCGGGGCCGTGACCGGACCGGAGTCGAGCGCGTTCGGGGCGTTCCACCCTGCCGTGCAGAAGTGGGTCTGGGACCAGGGCTGGCCGGCCCTGCGACCCATCCAGGAGCGCGCCGCCGCCGCCATAGGCAGCGCCAACCAAGACGTCATCGTCGCGGCCGCCACAGCCAGCGGCAAGACGGAAGCAGCGTGGCTGCCTATCGTCTCCGCCCTGGCCCACCAAGCCAGTGACGCCGCGAGCGACCTGGCCGGGCCTGGGGTCAAGGCCCTGTACGTCAGCCCGTTGAAAGCTCTCATCAACGACCAGGCCAACCGCCTCGAGTCGCTGTGTGACGGAGCGGGGGTTCCCGTGCACCGGTGGCACGGCGACGTGGCCGCGTCGAACAAGCAACGGCTGCGCAAGACCCCTGACGGCGTCCTGCTCATCACGCCGGAGTCCCTGGAATCCTTGTTCGTCAACCATGGCAGCGACGCCGCCCGCATCCTCGGCGCCTGCCGCTTCGTCGTTATCGACGAGCTGCACGCCTTCATCGGCACCGAACGCGGTGCGCAGCTCCAATCGCTGTTGCACCGCACCGAGCTGGTCATCCGTCGACCCATTCCGAGGGTGGCGTTGTCCGCCACCCTCGGCGACCTGGCCGGGGCAGCGAACTTCCTGCGGCCCGGCGGCGGGGAACGGGTAGCCGTCGTCACCGACGACGGCGCCGAGCGCGGTGAGCTACTGCTGCAAGTGCGCGGCTACGTCGACGTTGACCCACGCGGCAGCGGCGAGGCGCCACCCACCTGCCAGCAGGACATCGCCGCGCACCTGTTCGAAGTGCTCCGCAGCCGGGACAACCTCGTCTTCGCGAACAGCCGGACTGCTGTCGAGACGTACACCGACCTGCTCACCCGAGCCAGCGACGAGCTGCGCGTCCCGAACGAGTTCCACGCCCACCACGGCAACCTGTCCAAGGACCTGCGTGAGAACGTCGAGGCCCGGCTGAAGGACCCGACCACCCCCACCACGGCGGTGTGTACGTCCACCCTCGAAATGGGCATCGACATCGGGTCCGCGGACTCCATAGCCCAGGTCGGGGCACCGTTCAGCGTGTCCGCGCTGCGTCAACGCGTCGGACGAGCCGGGCGGCGCGGCAAGCCGGCGGTGCTGCGGATGTACGTCACCGAGCCGGAAGCCACCCCCACGACCAGCGCCCCAGACCTCATCCGTACCCACGTCGTGCAGACGGTGGCCATGGTCGATCTGCTCCTGGACCGATGGTACGAGCCACCGTCGACCAGCGCGCTGCACCTGTCGACACTCACCCAGCAGGTGCTGTCCGTCATCGCCCAACGCGGCGGCGCGCACGCCGCGGCCCTGTACGACGCGCTGTGCGCGCGTGGCCCCTTCAGCCGGGTCGACCAGGGAACGTTCGTGGAGCTGCTGCGCGACCTTGGCACCGCTGAGCTCATCGAGCAGGACAGCTCCGGCCTGCTGCTTCACGGCCGCATCGGCGAACGGCTCGTGAACCACTACTCGTTCTACAGCGCCTTCGCCACCAGTGAGGAGTACCGCCTCGTCGCCGACGGACGGACCCTCGGCAGCCTCCCCGTCGACCACCCGCTCATGCCCGGGACGTTCATCATCTTCGGCGGCCGCCGGTGGCAGGTCGTGTCCGTCGACACCCAACAGCACGTCATCCAGCTCACGGCCGCTGCCGGTGGGCGCGCCCCCACCTTCGCCGGTGGTAGCGGCCACATCGACGACACCGTCCGCCGCCGGATGCTCGCCGTGTACCGCAGCACGGCCATACCCCGATACCTCGACGCAGCCGCGATGGAGTTGCTCGACCAGGGCCGTCTGGCTTTCCACCAGATGGGCCTGCACGTCCACTCCGTCCAGCATGACGGGAACGACAGTCGCGTGTTCGCCTGGCGCGGGGACAAGATCATGAACACCCTCGCGGTCAGCTTCGCCGCGCAAGGTCTGCGCGTCGGCCAGGAAGGGGTGTCGCTGTCGGTCACGGGCACGGACGCGCCGACGCTGCACCGGCTCATCACCGCGATGGCCGCAAGCCGGCCACCCGCGGCGCAGGAGCTGGCGGCGACAGTGAGCAACAGGGCCGTGGAGAGGTACGACGAGTACCTGGGGCCCGCCCTATCAGCCCGCGGGTACGCAGCCAGCCAGCTCGACGTCGACGGCGCCTGGGAAGCCCTGGCGACCATCGCTGCAGAACTCCCACCAGGCACCGACCAGACCCCATTGGGCGCGGGACGTCACGCGCCGTGGACGATTACAGACCGCGCCGAGGCCGACGCTTCGGACGACCTGCCTGTGCTCGGTCGGACCCAGTTCAGCGTCGTGGACCTCGAGACGACCGGGTTCGCCGCGCACAAGGCCGACCGCGTCGTCGAGCTTGCCATCGTGACGACGGACCCTCACGGAGTCGTCACCGACACCTGGCACACGCTCATCAACCCGGACCGTGACCCCGGACCGTCCCACGTCCACGGCATCACCCCCGAGCAGCTGGCGGGGGCGCCGCGGTTCGAGGACGTGCTGCCGTTCATCGCCGCGCGGATGGCAGGCACGGTGGTCGTAGCCCACAACGCGTTGTTCGACCTGGGCTTCCTGTCCGCGGAGTTCCTACGCGCCGGTCACCAGCCACCGTTGTGGCCGACCCTGTGCACGATGACCCTGGCCGGGCACTTCGCCGACGCCCGCCGCTTGCACGACTGCTGCGAAGAAGCTGGCATCGACCTGGTCGGCGCCCACACCGCGCTGGGGGACGCGACGGCGACCGCAGCACTGCTGGCCCATTACCTTCGGGCAGCGGCCAAACTCGGCGTGGACCCCTTCGAGACCCTGACGCAGGACCCGCTTCCGGTAACGTCCGCTCCCGCGGTCATCGCCCCGACGCTCAAGCCGCGTGAGGCCCAACTGCAGACGGCAGCCACGACGGCTCTACCCGTGCTGGCTGTCCGCGGGGCTCTGACGGGCCCCGCCGACGAGGGCGCCGGCGCGTACCTGGACCTGCTCGCGCGTGCCCTGGCCGACCTTCAGCTCAGCGTTGACGAACGGGCGGACCTGCGGGTGACCGCTGACCTGTGGGGCCTGGACAGGGCGCGCACCGACCAGCTTCACGAGCTGTTCCTTCGACAGCTCACGTCGCACCTGACAGACGCCGACGTGGGTCGTCTGCGCGTCGCGCTGGGTTGAGCCGCCCCAGCACAGCCCCAGCCTGCCCCGAGCCGTGCCAGACGCGCGCGAGGCGCGGTCAGGGTCTGACGCCCGCGGGCTACTCGGCCGAACGCACTCTCAACGGTTGAGCTCCTGCTCGGCTGCCGCGCCTAGTTCCTCGACCGTGCCTGTCCACGTCGATGCCAGGCGGGCGAGAACGGGCTGGAGGACGGTGTCGTCGGACTCCAGCGCGGCGACTTTGGCTCGAGTTCTCGCGACCAAGCGGGCAAGGTCATCAACGCCCGGCCCGCCACCCATGTCGAGACGTGCGAGGACCTCGAGCCGGCGCCGCAGGCCATCGGCGAGACCGGCCCGCCACACGGCCGGGCCGACATCATCGAGGGCCCCCCGAACACCCGAGGGTGGAGCCGTGCCAGAGTCCAGCGCTCGGAGGTCACGTATGTGGCCGGTGAGGTCAAGGCGGATGAAGTAACCGGCCGCCCTAGGGGTCTCGCTCAGCAGGTGGCAGCTGAGCGTCCCGTCCCGGTGCGCTGCTCCGACGATGAGGTGGAGCCGTTCGCCGGCGACCAGGAGGTTGAGACTGGACTGCTCTTCAACGCGCACCTGAGCCTCCCAGCAACACCGTCGTTCTGTCCTTTGAGGGGACGCTAGTCGGAGTCGGTGACACTCACGCTAGGGGCGGCCTCAAGCGCACTCGCTGGGCTGTTTGTGCAGCCTGGAGGGGCGTGAAGAGCTGCACGCACGAGGGCGCCGGACAGGCGCCCACGCTTCCTCACAGGTGGCGGGTGCGAGCCTCTCGAGCAAGCTGCGCTACGCGACCTTTGGAGAGCGCGGTTGCGTCAGCGATGCGGTCGTAGCTCCACCCCTGCCGCCTCAGCTGCGCCACCGCTCGCAGCCGAGGCAGGGCAAGCTCCGCAAGGGCGTCATCGAGGGAAGCGAACACATCACCGACGGCAGCGATAACGACCAGCGGCTCCTCGAGGTCGGCCACCCGCTGCGCCTCATCGGCGATGGCGCCGCGCAGCTGTGGGGACAGCTGGCCCGGCCGATAGCCGGCGCGGCGACGAGCAGGAGGCATTGGTCAACCCGACCGGGTGTAGGGCTCTGCACGCCACAGGACTCGCCGCGGCGCGTATAGCAAGATTCGCGATTTCTAGCAACGTATAGCAGGGCCGCGCGACGTGTACCAGCGCCCCGGCCCAGTCGTTCGCTCGCTGACGACCGAGCGGTTCCACGGGTGCCGGCTCGACGAAGGGCCTAGGGGCCGGGCCCGGGCTGCGGGCCAGGTGGAGGTGCCAGGCCGGCGCGAACCGACCGGTCCAGGAACAGCACCATCAGCTGGTCGTCGCCGTGCATCTGGTTCCCCGAGGCGATGTTGTAGTCGAGCAGCAGGCCGGCCGAAGGAAGGGCAGACCGCGGCTTGCCTGGCAGGTTCAAGGGCACGCCGTACCGCAGACCCACCATGACCGTCATCAGCCGGGCCGTGCTGCCGTTGTGGTCAGCAAAGGGGTGGATGCGGACCCACTCTCCGTGGAGCCACGCGCACGTGGCCAGCACGTCGGCGTACACGTCGAGGACACTCTCGCCGCCCGCGATGCGCGCGTCGATGGCGTCGAGGCGACGGTTCAGGTCTTCGAACGTCTCCCGGACGCGCCGGATCACGTCGTGGGCGGGGGCGCCTGGCACGCCGCCGACCTCGTTGACGTAGCCATACAGCCGGGAGGTGGGAGGCGCCTGGCCGCGGTAGTGCCCCTTCACCCAGGGTTCGGCGAGGGGAACGCCTTCGACGGACTGGGTGTGCCACTTCAGGACGAGCGTTGACGAGGGACGCACGCCGTTCAGGGCGGCGGTGTGCGCGTCGGTCTGAATCTGCTGGTAGTTGGCGGTGATGCGGGCGTCATGCGCCTGCCCGTCCCAGGGGAACGGAACTTGGCCGCGGCGGGAGTTCCCGCCGCGGCCGTGAGCCGGGTTTCTGCCGCGCGCGCCGGGCTGGCCGCCGCGCCCTCCCCGTCTACCCGGCGTCATCTTCCTGCGCCGGCGCCGCGGAAGCGGCGTCACGAGGGGTTTCGAGACGGCGTTGAGCAGCCTCTCCGGTATGCGGCTTGACGGCTGCCAGCAGCTGTTCGGGGGTGAGCGCGGCAAGTGCTGGCGGCGCGGTCAGCGGACCGGGGGAGAGCTGTTCGCGCACCCGCGCCTCGAGAGCAACGAGCTGCGCCTCGTCCAACGGCGTGAGCCAGCCTTCGCTGTGCAGCAGGTGACGGGCTCGATCGAGCCCGATGTCGCCGACGAGCAGCCCGACAGCGGTGCGGAACCGCAGCAGTCGCCCGGCCTTCGCCGGGCGCACCGGGGCGCTGGGGTTGTTCCGCCAGAACTGACGCGTCGACGGCGACAGCCCCACCACGGCCACGATGTCGTCCAGGGGCAGCGCCAGCCACGACTGAAGCTGCTCCAGCGCCTGCGTGCCGGGGTGCTTCGGCTGAGGGCCCACTGCCGGCGCAGTCACCGCGCGGCGTGCTTCGTCGTCGCGGTCCAGCTCGTACTTGACGCGCGCGACCAGCTCGGCAGAACGACGCAGAAGCGCGCGCAAAGCCTCCGACGGCAACGGAACCAAGGGGATGGTCACGTACGTTGCGTCGTTCGCCCAGGCGAAGGGGTCCTCGAGCAAGAAGCCGGACCCGGTCGGCGCCGGTGTGCGCGTCGTCACGGTCGGCTTGATGATGGTTGGCGTTGCGGTCATGAACGGCTTCCCCCCTCGCTCTGGCTGCTCACTTCAGATTCTTCGCCTCGCAGGTGGTTGAGCATCTCAGGGGTGATGAGCTCCTGGAACAGCGCCACGCCGCTTTCGTTGAGGCGGTCGAACTGGGCGAGGACTTCGCTGGCGCGCCACACGCTTTGAGGTTCGGCGTAGGTGTCGATGTCGAGCAGGAACGCTGGAGTGCCGTCGTTCTGCACGGGCCCTGACCGCACGCCACTGTGGACGCCGGGGGCGACCGAAAGGAGCATCTGGCCGGCGAACGTCTCGATTCCGGCGGCGAGCCACTCGTCGGCGGCCAACGCCACCAGGGAGCTCCGCACCCACCTGCCCCACGCGTCCGGCGCACCGCCACGCGCGTCGGCGGGCGGGGTCAGAACGTTCACGAAGCGCAGCCCGCACCGGACCGTCGTCACCGGTGACAGCAGTTCCGTCACCACCAGGAGGAGCTGCTCGAAGAGAGGGCGAAACGCGCCGTCGTAGCTCGTGAAGCGCTGCGTTTCCAGCGACACCCATTCACGCGTCACCGTCGCTTGCCATGTGCCATCAGCGGTCGCCAGCTGCACGCCCGGCGTCGACGTCTGCGGAGGCGGGCTCACCCCAGGCCCGATGATGATGTCGGTGCTCATCAGCTGCGCCACCCGCTCCAGATCAACACCAGTCACCTGGCGCAGCCTGTCCTGAACGGCAGCAACAACATCAGCGGTCACTTCGCCACGCACGCCGGCATGCCGCGCCTGCGCCACAACGAGCGGCAGGGCGGGTGAGGGCAGGGGTGTGTGGTCCGGGCGGGTCAGATTCAGCATCGGGGTCTCTCTCGCTGCTTCACTATACGGCTACTGTAGCCACACTCACTGTGAGGGGGCTGGGAAATGGTGCAACCCGGCATGCCGCGTCGCTGGGACTACCGAGCCAGCCACTCCGCCAGCAGACGCGAGGCCGCCGCACCTCCACAGCCGAGGTCACGTCGCAGTCGTGACAGCGACACGCCCTGCCCGACCCGGTGCGCTAGGTACGCCTCCAACGAGTCGAAGCCCAAGCCGCGCGCACGCTCACACCACCGCTCCCGCGCAGCCGCAGAACGACGCTCCCGGTCCGCAGCCAACGCCGGCGACGCCCCCGACCGCGACGCCGCCAACCTGCCCTGCACCCGCCGAGCTCCTTGGGGCTGAGCGCCCGCACCCAGTTCGTACAGCGCCCCCGAACGCGCCATCTCCTGCCCCACGGCCAACCCGACCCGGACCCGGTCGTTGCCGACCCACCGCGCAGCCCCCTCCTCGCGGCGGCGCTGCGCCAAGGCCGGCGACAGCAGCGACGCCTTGCGGTTCAGCCCGAACCGCTCCCGGTACGTGGTCGGCGTCAACCCATGCCCGCCAAGGTGCGCCGCGCTCAACGCCGCCAGAGCCTGACCGCATCCGTGACACACCACCGCCGCACCATCACCAACGGCGACGAGCACCCCGAGCGGCGCGAACAGCCACGACCCATCGGCCAGGCGGCCGCACGGCAAGTGCGGCTCCCGCGCCTGGGACGTCACCACCGGACCTCGAACTGCCACCGTCACCAACCCCTTGCGTTCGAACAGGTGTTCGAACTAATGTGTCGGATCCACGGGAAGGACGCAAGAACCGAGGTGCCGCGTGAAGACCACTGCACGCAGGGAAGGTCGCCGTCGGCTCGTGCGCGCCCAACTCCAGACCTCAGGAACCCGGGTGCTGGCCGGTGCCGTACTCCACGTCCATCTCGTCGTTCGTGGGGATGTTCGCCCGCAGAACAGACAGAGTGCGGAAGCTGGGCCAGCGCCTGCCTTCGCGCAGGTCGCGGATGGCGTTCTGGCCTATGCCCAACCGGTTTGCGATGGCCTCGTGCGTGAGCTTCTCGACCCCGACGTGGCGCTCGTAGTCCAGGGCCAGATCGCGCAGGAAGCGGACCGCTCGGACGTGAGCGCGACGCTGCTGCGCGGTCAGCCCCGTCTGAGCCAACGCCTTGGGTTCGACGGGCATGCCGGTTGGCCACCGGTTCCCGCGGACGAAGTCGGCAGGCGTGAGACCGTCCAGCGGACTCTGCCGCTTCGGTCCCTTCCTCTCGTCGTCCACGTCGGCGACCTTCCCAGCCGCGGCGCGAATCCCAGCCGCATCAACACGACGTGCTCGCTACCAGTAACGAGGTTCCCGTTACCGGTAGCGAGGCACCATGAGATGGGGCTGCTGATCCGGATTCGCGCGGCACGGGTCGCTGCATGCCAACCAACACGAGCACCCAAACCACCGTCCACCACCACGTCGCCGTCGCTGAGCGCCCGCTTGACGGAGCCGAGTTCGTCGCACGGCTGCGCACCAACCCCGGCCTGGCTGCGAGCCAGCTGATGAGCCTGCACCTGTCCGCGAGCTACGACCCGCAGCCGCTGCGCGACCGCCGAGCCCACGCCCTCGACCGCGAACACGCACCCGTCCTCGACGGCCGCCGGCCACGCCAGCTGGGCGGCGACGTCACCCTCCGCCGCAACAGCACCAGCAGCCGGCCCACCACGCCCGCAGGGCCCGACCTGGCCGCCAACCCCACCCGCAGCGACCTCGCCGCCCTCCTCGCCGGCGAAGAGCTCACCCACGAGCTGCTCGCCACCGGGCTGCCCGACACCCTGGCCGAACAGGCCAACACCATCGGCTTCCACCTGGCACGGGTGACCGAGCGCTGGGCCGGGTCCGGACTGGACCGCCGCGGCCCCATGTTCGCCGAAGCCGCCGCCCGATACCTGACCACCTGGTGCCAGCCCGCGCACCTCGACTTCGCAACGACGCACCACCTGCGCAAGTGGTACTGCGACACCCGCGACCAGCACCTCGCCCACCGCGACCCAGCCAAAGCCGCGGCCGCCACCGTGCCCGATGGTCTCGACACCAGCTTCATCACCCGCCCGCGCATCACCTGGATGCACCCCGACGGTCCCGCCGCCGGACTCCTCCTCGACCGGTTCCACACCGCGAACCGCGACGGAGCCATCGCCCGCGACCAGTGGGCTCACCGCAAGGTCGCCGCCGACCTCACCGACGTCGCCGCGTTCCTCACCCCGGCCGCCGCCCTCGCCGACGACCCCGACCTGCTCGCCCGCGCCGTCCTGGGCGTCCGCGTCCTGACCCACCGAGCCCCCAACGCCGGCGTGCACTTCATCCCCACCTTCCGCCCCGGCCATCCCAGCCCGGTACTGGGGTCGCACCACCCGGTCGGCCGCTGCGCCATCTGCGCCTCCACCCCCCTTCACCCCACGCCCACCCGCGCCCCGCGACCCACCGCGACCGCGACCGGAACGCAGGTGCAGGCATGAGCCGGCACACGCAGAACGCCGCGAACGTGGTCGACCTGACCGTCGTCCGTGAGCAGAAGCACGCCCCGCGCCGCACCGACGGACGCCGCCTGGGCAACCACGGCAACCGCGCCGACGAGCTGACGCGCGCCAAGACCGTCGCCGACCTGCGCGACATCCTCACCCTGACCGGAGAGCTGACCGCCGCAGACAAGGAGCACGCCGCCGCAGCCGCCGGCGTCTGCCTGCGCACCGTCAACCGGTGGTGGTCCCGCGAGCTCGACCGCCAGGTCGCCTTCGCGGTCAACCGCCTGCCCTCCACCAGCGACGACGCCACGGCCACACCCGCCCACCTGCCCGCATGGCTGTACCGGCACGCCGAACCCGCCAAGCTCCAGCTCACCGAAGCCGAAATCGCGTACTTCGCCAGGCACGGCACCATCAAGGCCGCCATCGACGCGGTCCGCTCCGACCCCGCCCACCGCCTGTCCAAGTACGGCACGTCCACGCTCTACGCGGCCTACGGGAACGTGACCGCGCCCATCCGCGACGGCGCCCGCCGTGGCGCGAAAGCTGGGCGGCGCATCGAAGCAACGTTCCCGCTGACCGGACGCGACGCCATCAACGAGTCCTGGTCCATCGACGAGCTCGACCTCAAGCTCGTCGCCGAGCACCACGGACACCAGGTCGAACCGAAAATCCTCATCGTTCGCGAACGCTGCTCCGGGACCCCGCTGAGCTACGTCGTCCTGCCCCGCGCCGCGACCGGCCAGGACACCGGCGTCGTCCTGGCCGCCGCCGCCATCGGGTACACCCTCACCCACCCGAACGACCCGACCCGCCCCCTGCACGTCGGCGGCGTCGCCCGGCACCTCACCTCCGACCAGGGCGGTGCGTTCCTCGGCGAAACCGGCGTCGCAGCCGCCCGCCGCCTCGGCATCGGTCTTACACCTGTCCCGTCCCACCAGCCGCAAGCCAACGGCGACCACGAGGTCATGCACCAGTCGCTGCTGCGGCACCTGGCCGACGGCGCCGGTTCCCGCCGCGGCTGGACCGACCGCACCGGCGCCCGCCTGTCCCACGGCGTCCTGCCGTACGACACGGTCCTCGAACTCGTCGAGGACTGGTTCGTCGCCCAGCTCGCAACGCCGTACACCTCCGGCCCGCGACGAGGACGCTCCCGCATCCAGGTGTACGCCGACCACGTCGACGCTGGCAGCGTCTACCTCGGGCACGACCTCAGCGCCGAGGACGAAGGCGCCGTCGCCTACCCGGTCACGACGCGCAAGTACGACCCCACCCGCGGCGTCCACTACGCCAACCAGTACTGGCTCAGTCCGCAGCTTGCCTCAGCCGCCAACCCGGGCGAGACCATCGAGCTGCGTCAGCTCGTCAACGAAACCGTCCTGTACGCGTACGACACCCGAGGCCGCTTCCTCGGTCTGCTGCGTCCGCGCGACGAGGCAGACCTGGCCGACATCGACGCCGTGCACGCCGCCCGCGTCCGGCGCGAAGCGTTCGTCAAGGACCGCGTGGCTCGCCCCCGCGCCCGCGCCGCCGTCGCCGACGCCGTCGCCGCCGCGGACCAGGTAGCCGACGCCGAGGCCGCGCAGCACGAACTCGGTGAACGCCTCGCCGACGCCGTCGACCGCGCCAACGGCGTCGACCCCGACATCGACAACAACGACGACGTCGAGGAGCTGGCTCAGCCTCGGGCGGTGGGCGCGGCTGACACGCGCGCGGACAGCCGCACCCGACCCGAAGCAGGGGTGGCGCAGGACGAGGACGACGCCGCAGCAAGCGCGCGCGCCAACCGGTACGCGCGCCGCCGAGGAACTGACCCTGGTGGCGACGGTGCTACCTGACGGACACCCGCACGCGTGGGAAGTTCAGCACGCCCACCTGCACCTGCCCGGCGCTTTCACCAAGCGACACATCGCCACAGGTGGTCAGCTCGTCGTCACCCCACAGATGCGTGACCTCGCCCAAGGCATGCCGTCCGCCCTCGAACGCGGCGCCGCCATCGCCGTCTCCGGGCCATACGGTGCAGGCAAGACCACGGTCCTGGCCGCCGTCGCCGCCGTCGCCGACGTCAACACCGCCATCGTGAACCTGCCCCGCCGCGCCACCGAACGAACCCAGTGGGAGGAAATCGCCACCGCCGTCACCGGCACCCGCCCCACCGGCACCGCCCGCGCCATGCAGAACCACACCCGGGACTACCTGACCGCCGTCCCCACCCTCCTGGTGATCGACGAGGCGCAGTACCTCGGGCAAGCAGCGCTGCTCACCCTGCGCTGGCTTTGGGCCCATCCCTTCCCCACGTTCGCCATCGTCCTGGCCGGGTCCAACCTGTTCGACCACCTCAAAGCTGAACCGTCCGTCGACACCCGCATCGACCGGCGCATCAGCCTGCGCCACCACACCACCGACACCATGCTCAACCTCCTCACCGCCCACCACCCGCACGCGGCCGCCACCGACCCCACCCTCCTTGCCGCCATCGACCGCGAGTACGCACACGGGTCCTGGCGCAAGTGGTCCAAGCTCCTGCTCACCCTGACCAACGACTGGGGCATCACCGGACCCATCACCATCGCCGACGCCAGCGAAGCCATCCTCGCCATCGACGGCATCACGCCCAACCTCGACCCGACCCCGCGCACCCGCACCCCGGCCAAGGCCCGCCGATGACGACCTGGCACCAGCCCACACCAGGACCCATCGCCACCCTCACCCCACCCACCCAGATGCGCGAACTGGTCCGAAACCTGCGCACCCACGCCGCCCGGCACGACGACACCGCCTGGCTCCACCCCGCGCCCAACGCCGAACGGCGACCCATCCCCAGCCTCAGCCAGGACCTCCTCGACGCCATCGGCGTCGTCGGCCTGGCCACCCCACGCAGCGTCGGCGAATCCCACCTGCTGCGCCCCCTCACCCACCTCATCCACGGCCCCGTCCGACACCTGCTCATCGACGACGTCGCCCTGCTGCCGACGTATGCCCTCGACGAGCTCCACCAGTGCGCGCTCATCGCCCGCACCCAGCTGTGGCTCGTCCTCGACACCGGCGACCAACCCCCCGCCCGCGGCACCGGACGCACCCGCCATCAGCACGCCGCCGACATCCTCGAATGGGTCACCGCAACCAGCACGACCCTTGCCCCCGACCAGCTCCTCACGACCTGGGCCGCCCGCCCCCAAGCCACCCCGCAATGCGAAACCCGCAGTCAGACCTGGTGGTACGCACCGCTGCCACCGGGCCCAGCCCCCGTCGCGTGCCTCGACCACGAAGCCACCGCGAATGACACCACCAGCACCCCGCGCATCACGTGCCTACTTGCCGGCATGCGCCGGGCGCTGACCGGCGGCACCGTCGCACCTGCCACCGCACGGCAACGACTCATCGAGCTGACCGACCACCCGGACATCACCGTCGCAGACCGATGGGCCCTAGCGGCGGCAGGACGCGACCTGTACACCCCCGGCATCGACGCCCTCACCCAGACGCACCCCGGCAGCCACCGCGTCGCGCTACGCGACGTCGCCCCAGACGCCACGACGATTCACGTGCGCGGCACCGCCCGACCGGTGGGCCCCATGAGGCGCCCCGCGCTGGCCCGCCTGCGCACCAGCCGGCAACTGGCCGGCGCCCTACCCGCCGAGCCCATCGACGGCATCTTCCACCTCGAGCCCGGAGTGCGGCCGTCCCGCACTCGTCGCTGACGCGCCGGGCCAGCTCAGCACTCGGGAGAAGGGCAAACCCGTACCGAAAATGGTACGGTTGCGCCCAACGCCTTTCCGGGCACTGTCAGATCCGTACCGAAAATGGTACGGTTGTGCCACCTGAAGGAGGAAACATGGCCACCTACCGGCAGCAGCTGCGTGAGCTCGCCTACGACACTCACGGCGTCATCACGCTCAGCGACGCCAAGGCGGCCGGCGTCCCCGCCGTCGAAGTGCGCAAGCTCGCCAACCGTGGCGCCCTCGAACACCGCGGACACGGCGTGTACCGCATGCTCGAGGCGCCCGTCACGCCCATGGACGAGTTCGCCGAAGCAGTCGCCCTCGCAGGCGACGGCGCCGTCCTCGCCGACGAAGCCGTCCTCGCTGCCCATGACCTGGCCCAGGTGAACCTGCGCACGATCTCCGTCGCCACCAACCGACGCATCCGAGCCAAGCTCCCCGCCACGGTCAACGTCATCCACAAGAACGTCACCGCCGACCAGCGCGACGACATCGACGGCATCCCCGCCATGAGCGTCGAAGCGGCACTGCTCGCCGTACGCGGCCGCATCATGGCCGACCGACTCGTCGACGCAGCGCACCGCGCCACCGCACGTGGCCTGGTCCCGCCGGCCCGCGAAGCGCAACTGGTCCACGACCTGGCTACCGCATGACCACCCCAGCAGGACCAGCGCCCAAGACGCCGGCCCCGCCGGGCAGCCTCAACGAGCTCCAACGCCGAGTCGGCGCCCTGGCGCGCGCCCAAGGGCAAACCGTCAGGCGCCTCCAAGCACTGGTCGGGAACGTCATCGTCTGCCAGATGCTCCCCGCCTCAGCGGTCAAAGGCGGCACCGGCATCAAGCTGCGACTCGGCGACGCCATGACGCGCGAAACGCCCGACCTAGACGCGGCATTCAAGGGCGACCGAACCCAGTTCGTCGCCGACCTCAACGAACGACTCAAGACCGGGTGGGGCGGATTCACCGGGTCGGCCACCATGGGCGACCCACGCAAACCCGAAGGGCTGCCCGACGGCTACGAGATGCAGCCAGTCGCCGTCAAGCTCCTGTACCGAGGCAAGCACTTCAAGACCGTCGAGCTCGAAATCGGCTACGACGAGCTCAACGCCACCGGGACAGAACCCGCCGAGCTTGAGCTGTCCGACCAGGTCGTCGCCGTCTTCACCACCCTCGGACTGGACACCCCAGCCCCTGTGGCCGTCTTGCCCGTGCACCACCAGATCTCCCAGAAGCTGCACGCCTGTTCCGTCCCCGGCGGGCAACGAGCCCACGACCTCGTCGACCTGCAGCTTCTCGAACCCCTTGCGGACGACACGCTGGTCGCCGCGACCACCGCCAGGCTGTTCGCCTTCCGCCAACAACACGCGTGGCCCGCGACCGTCGTCGTCGGCCACGAGTGGGACGGCATCTACGCTACGGCGGCACAGGGACTGGCGGTGCTGCAGGACGTCGAGGCCGCCGTCCAGTGGACCAACGACTACGTCCAGCGCCTCACGGCGCTCACGGCCACCCCCGACACCACCACGCAGTAGTGACGGGTGGCGACGCGCTACCTGCAGTCTGGGACCGCTACGCGATCGCGCCGCCCAGGCTTCTGGGTCGGGGAGTTCGGCCTCTTCGCCAACTTCAAGCCCGGCCCGCCAGGACACTTGGGTCGACTACGCGGCCGACCGCGCGCCGCTGCTGTTCATCGGCGGCGAGGAGGACCACATCATGCCGGTGGCGGCGCGGGGAACCTGATGACGGCGATGCCGCGCAAGTCGACAGAGGTGCTCGTCGGCGTGCTCACGTAGCGCAACAGCACCTGGCCACACCCTGTGCAGCGGGCGATGAGTCCCATCGGCGCTCCGAACACCACCGCCCTTGCGAGCTGCTCGGTGAGCCCGCACCCGTCGCACTGGGCGGATGCGGAGGTGATGTCGGCGGAAAAGACCGTCCCCAGAGAGCCGGCCATTGCATTCCCGTCCAAGTGCATTTCGGTCATGTCATCCTCCTGTGGGCCCGAAGCGTTCGGCTCGAATCAAGTCGGGGCTGTGGCCTGCGGACACCAGCAGCGCGGTGACCGCCTCGACGAACGGCGTCGGTCCGCACACGTAACACGTCGGGCGTGCCTGCGCCGGCCAGCCGTGGTCACGAAGGTCGGCTGCGGTGATCCGTCCGGCGGGTCGGGCGGACGCGGTCGGTGCTGCACGGGTGTAGAGCACCTGAATGGCGTCTGGGTCGCTGGCGTCGAGCAGCTCGTCAGCGAAGTACACATCGGCGGGTGTACGGACCGAGTACAGCAAGCGGAACGAAGACCCGGCACCGAGCCGCGCGCCTGCCCTGAACATCGCCATCAGCGGGGCGATCCCCGAACCTCCTCCAATGAGCAGGGTCGGCGGAGGCTGCGTGGCGCGCCATGTGAACCAGCCGCCCAGCGGACCCAGGATCTCGATCGTGTCGCCGACCTGCATGTCATCGACGAGGTAGGTCGAAACCTCACCGTCCGGCACCCGCTGCACCGTGATCTCGACCGCGGTCCCGTTTGCCGGCGCGGACAGCGAGTAGCTGCGCTGCGCGGTGTAGCCGTCTTCGGCCGTCAGCCGCACGTCGACGTGCTGGCCCGCTAGGTGCCCCGGCCAGTCGGGCACCTCGAAGCGCAGGGTGCGGGCAGAGTCCGTCTCGGCGCGTGCCTGAACCAGCGCCGAGGGAAGCCACGCAGGCGCTAGATGCCGTCGTAGCGCTGTTCGCGCCACGGGTCACCTTTCATGTGGTAGCCGAGTCCTTCCCAGAATCCGGCGTCATCCTGGACCATCAGCTGGATCCCGCGGACCCACTTGGCGGACTTCCACAGGTACAGGTGCGGGACCAGGAGCCGCGCAGGACCACCGTGCGCCGGCTCCAGCGGTTCACCTTCGTACTCGTACACGATCCAGGCCCGTCCATGGAGCAGGTCGTCCAGCGGGACGTTGGTCGTGTACCCGCCGTAGCTGCGGACCATCGTGAAGTCGGCAGCCGTCTCGACGTTCTCGAACAGCACGTCAAGGGACACCCCGCGCCAGTGAGTACCCAGCTTTGACCACCGGGTGACGCAATGGAGGTCGACGGACGGGGTCTCGGTCGGCAGCGCCAGGAGCTGGCTCCAGGTCCACGTCGACTGCTGTCCCGTCTCCGCAGTGATGGCGAAGCTCCAGCTTTCGAGCGGCACCGTCGGGGTCGGCCCGGCGGACAGGACCGGGAAGTCCCGGGTCAGGTACTGCCCGGGGGGCAGGTCCGCATCCTTCCCACGCCGACCGTGGAAGCCGCGGGTCAGTACGGCCATGACGTGCTCCTCTCGAAGGTTTGCCACACCTCGTCGTCGCCTCACCCAGTCTGGGCCAGTTCTTCGGGCCGAGCCACTACTGGGACGACTCCGCTTTCGCGCGAACGGCTGCGCGCCGGCTCGAAGGACAGTGAGCCTGCAGCGGGGGCCTGGCCCAGCGATGGGTCAGGCCCCCGGCCAAGAAGGCACAGTCAGGAGACTGCCCTGGCGGCGTTCTGGATGAGAGAAGCGACCGCATCAGGGTGACTGAGCATCGCCACGTGCGACGAGCTCGGCAGCTCAACCACCTTGCGGGCGTTCGCCCGCGTGTACATGAACCTCTGCGTCGCCGGCGGGATTGCCTTGTCACGGCCGGTGACCAGCGCCCAGCTGGGGATGGTCTTCCACGCGGCGGCCGTAGTCGGGAAGATGAACGAGTCGGCGTCGAACGGTCGCTGCGTGGCCTGCAGGACCCGGAACGCCGAGGTGGAGATGTCGGCGGCGAACGCTGCCTGGCCGTTCTTGCCCAGGTACAGGTCGATGCCAGTGGTGCCGTCGGCCTTGGTGTACGGGACCGGCACGCTGACCGGGCCCACCTCGCTGCCGGGGAACTTGGTGATGAGCTCACCTTGGGTCTCGCCCACATCGGGCACGAACGCGGCGATGTACACCAGCGCCTTGACGTTTGCCTTGCCGGCGGCGGCGTTGGTGATGACGGTGCCGCCCATCGAGTGGGCGACGAGCACGACCGGGCCGGTGATGGAGTCCAGCAGGCTGCCGATGTACGGGGCGTCGGTGGGGATGCCTCGCAGCGGGTTCGACCCGCAGATGGTCGGGTAGCCGGCGTCCTGCAGCTCGGCGAGGACGTCGTTCCAGCAGGAGGAGTCGGCGTAGCCGCCGTGGACCAGCACGATGGTCGGCTTGACCGTTGGTGCCCTGCCCGAGCGGGTGGATGCGGCGGCGGACTCGGCACCGAACAGGGTCCCGGTCAGGGCGGCGGACCCGGCCACGGCGGCGCCGGTTGCCAGGATCTGGCGGCGCGAAACGTTGTTACCCATGATGAGCTCCCTTCAGCCCTGACTCAGCGACTGGGCGGCGGTGTGGATGAGGTCGGCGACGACCTGCGGTTGGGACACGTAGACCGAGTGGCTGCCGGCGACCTCGCTGACGGTGGCTCCGGCGCGCTCGGCCATGGCGCGCTGGGCCGGCGGCGGAATCATGCGGTCGTCGGTAGCGACCAGGTACCAGCTGGGCTTGGACCGCCACGCCGGAGTGGTGACGGTGCCGGAGAGAGCCTCGACCCCCCACGGCACCTGGGAGTTGGCCATGAACTCGGCCTGCTCGGGCTTGAGGTCACCGGCGAACGAGTCGTGGAACTTGGCCTTGTCCAGTGCGAGGAACCCGTTGCGCGGCGGCAGGATGGGCGGCACCGGGGCGCCGGGCGGCGGGTCGGCGATGAGGGTCTGGACGGACTCGCCGGCGTCGGGAGCGAACGCGGTGATGTACACCAGCGCGGACACCTGCGGGTGCGTGCCGGCCTCGGTGACCACCACTCCGCCGTAGGAGTGGCCGACGAGAACGACGGGGCCGTCGATCTCCTCGAGCACGTGGTTGACGGCAGCAACGTCGCCTTCGAGGGTGGCGGTGGGGTTCTGTACGACGGCGACGTTGTAGCCGTCACGGCGCAGGTGGTCGTGGACGGCCTGCCAGCCAGAGCCGTCGACGAAACCGCCGTGGATGAGCAGGATGGTCGGGGTGTTCACGGTGCTCTCCTTGGGTCGATGCCCCCCGAAGTGGAGGGTCGCTCGACGCTAGGAGTTCCGACCCGGCGCCCGCGTGAGTCAACTGACTGGGTCGGGTACCGTCCTTTGGCGCGGGCCGTAAGGACTTCGGGTCAGTCAGTCGGTCACGGGCCGGGCTTCCACGCGGCTTAGGGCTGCACGTCCGGGGCAGGTGGCGTCGCATCGTCGTTGGCTGCCAGCGCGTCGCGCAGCGCAGCCCGGGAAGTGATGCCGAGCTTCGGAAACAGCTCGTACAGGTGGGTCGCGACAGTTCGCGGTGACAGGAAGAGGCGTTCGCCGATCTGCTTGTTCGTCAGTCCGGCAGCCGCAAGTTCGGCCACCTGCCTTTGCTGCGGGGTGAGAGCGCCAGCGGTGTCGGCTCCCGATACGCCCGTTCTGAGTCGGGGGGTGGCCTTCCCGACAGCGCGACCCTCGCGGGCGGCCCGCTCGGCCCACGGCGCTGCACCGAGCCGGTCGAACAGGTCCACCGCGAGCTCCAGGTGCACCCCGGCGGCGGAAGCTCGACGCGTGCGACGCAGGTGTTCTCCATACGCGAGATGGATGCGAGCCACCTCGAAGGGGTACCGCTCGGTGCCCGGGGCCGCCAGCGCCGTCTCGAAGGCGTCGTCGGTGTCCTGCGTGGGCCTGGCCGCAGCGCTGGCGATGGCCGTCGCGCCACGGACGATCAGGTCCAGACGCGTCGAGATGCGGCCGATGCCGGCCTGAGTAGCGGCATCAACGTGGGCGGAGGCTTCCCTGGTCCGGCCCGAGCGGGCGGCAGCCTCGGTCAGGTCCAGCACTAGCCACATCGCCAGGGGTGTGTGCGAGGCGAGGGTCCCCGGCGGGCTGACCAGGCTGGCGTGCCGGAACGCGGCGTCGAACTCTCCCCGCGCCAATGCTGCCTGGCAGTTCAGGTGTGCGATGTAGTGCTGGATGCAGCCGACGCGGCGCGGGAACCCCCAGGCGGCCATCCGGGCCGTCATCACGCGGACGGCGTCCTCGTCGCCGCGAGCGGCAGCGACTAGGCCACGCAGGTAGTGTCCCGGCCAGGCAAGCATCTGGAAGCCGAGGTCGTCGCACAGGGCCAGGCCCTCACCGGCGTCTCGTTCGGTCTCGTCCCAGGCGCCGGTGAAGTAGTAGTGCGTGGCAAGCAGGAACAGGGCGTCGATGGAGGCCGTGACCGCCCCACCGGACCGGCCGTCTTCGACGACGCGGCGCAACGCCGGCAGGCAGCCGGTGACCCGGTCGGTGAACACGGCGGCGATGCCGACCCTTCGGATGTGGGCTGCGTCCTGCTTCCCGTGCAGTAGGGCGATGGCCGTGTCGAGGTGATCCAGCACGTCGACGGCGAGACGGGCCGGATCTCCCAGCGCAGCCCGCAGGAGCCGAAGGTCCGGCGGAGGCCCCGGCTCAAGTCGTGCGATGGCCCGGTCCAGCGGTGCCCACAGCTCCGGGCGACCGCCGAAGTAGCAGATCAGCAGCAGCGTGTGCAGCGTCTCGACCAGGACCTCGTTTTCGGCATGCAAGGGCCCGCGGCGCATCTCGACCGCGTTCACCAGCAGCCGGTACGTGGTGTCCAGGTCACCGTTCTGGTTGAGCAGCTGCGCGGCTGCGGCAAGGGTGATCGTCAAGGCGGCATCCGGGTCAGCCTCCAGCGCGGCCTCATCCAACAGCGGTGCGGCCATGCCAAGGTCACCGGTGACGTTTGCGCCGAAATACGCGGCGAGGGCGAGCCGCCGCAACTTCCTTGAACGCTCCGGGGTGAGGTCGGCGGCTCGGACGTAGGCCGCGACAGCGCCGACCGGGTCGCCGCGAACGGCGGCTCGGTGTGCCACGTGCTCCAGTTCCGCCGCGACTGACTCGTCAGGTCCGAGGGCGGCTGCTGACATCTGCCAGGCGCGCCGGTCCGGGTCATCTGCCAGGCGTGATGCCAGGACCTTGTGTGCTCGACGTCGTTCAGCGTCGGTGGCCATGGCCACCACGGCGGCCCGCGTCAGTGGGTGCCGGAACTCCAGACGCCCGGTGATCGGGTCGACGTAGATGAGGTTGACGACTTCGGCCGGGCCCAGGGCGTCCAGCGGGTCGCTGGCCGCCTCGCCGGGGGCTGACTGGTCGCTGGTCGCGTCGGTGAGGACGCGCAGGTCGCCGGTGCCGTCGAGGGCAGCGAGCAGCAGCAGGTCGTTCGTCTCGGCCGGCAGTGACCTGACTCGCGCCGCGAACAGGGCCTTGATGCGGTCCGTGACGGGCAGGACGACGGGCGCCTTTGCCGCCTCGACATGACCCAGGTTGACCAAGGCCGTCGGCAGCTCAAGCAGGGCCAACGGGTATCCACGGGCGTCGTCGAGGATGCGGCGCCGCAGCGGTTCGGTCAGCTCGGGGAAGTTCTGGTCCAGCAACGCCTGCGCCGGCGCGCTCGGCAACGGCGCGACAGTCAGCCGAGGCAGGTCGACATCATCGAACAGACCCGCCTCCCCAGTCCGGGCAGCGCCCACGAACCCGACCGAATGCCCCGCCAAGCGGCGAGCAACAAACGCAAGGACTCGCGCGCTGGCCTTGTCCATCCACGGCAAGTCGTCCACAACCAACAGCAACGCTTGATGCTCGGCGGCCTTCCGGAGCAAGGCCAGCGTGGCGGTTGACACCTGAGTCGGGTCGCCCGTGTGGCTTCCCCCGATCTGGATGGCGGCACCAAGTGCCTCCCAGTCGGCCGGGTCAAGCTGCGGCATGAGACCGATGAATGGGCCCAACAACTGGTTGAGCGTGGCGAAACTGACCTCCACCTCGAACTCCGCACCAGCTGCCCGAACCACGCGCATGCCCAAGCCCTGCGCCCGTCCCGCCGCAGCTTCGAGCAGCGCCGACTTGCCAACTCCCGCTTCCCCAGAGAGCAACAGAGCCCCGCCATCCCCTGCCCCCACCCGCGCAAGGAAGTCGCCCAAGAGCGAGACCTCCGTGGTTCGGCCATGCAGAGACGGTTGCGGGTCAGGCGTCCGCAGTGTGGGCGCCTCGCCTTCCGGTTCCAGCTCCCGATGCCTCATCCACGCTCCCGAACCCCACCCGAGATGGTCCGCACTTCACCTCACCTCGCGCGGCCGAAACGCACAGTGTAGGCCCGGTGAGACGGGTAGGCGACAGGCACATTCGGGGGCGGAGGCAGGTCTGCGGAAGCGGTGCATTCCTGCGGACGTCACCGCCACGGGACAAGTCGCATCGAACGGGCGGACTTGGGAGCGGGGTGTGTCGATGGGGCGCCAACGATCAGAGCTCGCTGGGCCGGTGAGGCGTTGCTCGAACAGCTGGCAAACTCCCGAGGCCCCAGCACGCACTAGTGCTAACGACGTAGGCGAATCCCCCCGGTGGCCGATACCGGCCGGCGGCTCCAGGGGTGGAGGCTGCCTTCGAGGTCGCCAAAGTACGAGTGCCGACTTCGGCGTTGGTGAGGGGACCGGATGCCGCACGGGTTGCAGGGGGCGGGCCGTGCGGCACCCGGCCGTTACGTGGGTACGCAGTCCCAGCCAGTCTGGCTCGGGACCGTGCGCCGCGGTCAGCGGTTGTACACGTCCAGACCGAACCGGTTGAGCCCAGGCTGGGCTGCGTAGCCGAGCTGCGCCTGGCCGAACAGGTCCTCGATGCTCGCGAGCAGCGAGTAGTGGTTGTACGGGGTGCTGCTCAGAGTCCCTGGACGGACGAACGGCGACAGGACGAGCGCGCCGACCCTTCCGCCGCCCATGCCGGTGATGCCGGGCAGCGGTGAGTTGGGTCCGGGCCCCTCGCCGCAGCATGCGGTGGCATCGCTGCCGGGCCCATCGGACTCGTCGAACGTGATGAGCAGGACGCCGTCCTTCTTGAACGCGGGCGAGTTCATGATGGTCGGCACGGTCGCCTTCAGCCACTGGTCGGCCGACGCGAGACCCCCGGGCTGTCCGTCGACGCACGGAGTGTCGTGCCCGTCGTGGCACAGGTTCGGCGTGATGTACGTCAGGTTCCGCGTGGTCGACACCGTCGCCAGGTCGGTGGCCAGCTGCTTGCTGTCCACGACGTGGGAGGCGCAGTACGCGGGGTCGTCGATGACCGAGTGGAAGTACATGAACGGGTTGTGCCGAGTCGCGTACTGGTCACCGACCTTTGCCTTCTGCGTGTCGTCGACCGCGCCCACCGCGGGGTGCCGACAGGGGGTGCCCATGTCCTCCATGTACCCGCGCCAGGTCAGGCCGGCGGCGTCGAGCTGGCCCTGCAGCGTGGGCACCGTCTTGGGGTAGACGCACCCGTTGCCGACGTACTGCCCCGGGGCCACCGTGCCGGTGCCGGTGAAGTCGCTGAACACCTGGCAGTCGCCTTGGGTCTGGGCGTTCGGTCCCTGCCCGCTGACCTGCCCGATGTAGTTCGGCAAGCTGTTGTGTGCAGTCCCGAAGTACTGCGTGAGCAGGTTCCCCTTCGCACGCAACGTCTGGGACAGGTACGGCGCCGCAGACGCTGGGCCCCACGTTTCGTCGTAGCCCTTGTTCTCGAGGTTGATGACGAAGACGTGCTTCGCCGCCGGCAGGTACCCCGAAGCCTTCGGAGTCGCCGCAGACGCGCTCAATGCGCCAGTCGTCGCAGCGACCAGGCTGAGAACGGCGATGGTCGCGGCCGCGAGGAGGCCCGTTGGCCGGGCAACACGGCGAAGCTGGCGGGCAGGGCTGGTCATGGTGTGAGGGAGGGTCATCACAGGCTCCATCCGTGGGCGTTGGCGAGGTTCTTCAGGGCGTTCCAGTCCTCGTAGTCGGCAAAGCCGGCCGGCGGGCACGGGGCGCCAACGAATGGTGGGACCGCATACCGGGGCACCTTCGTGTTCGGGGCAGTGGTGAAGTCGAGGACCTCGGCAAGGTTGCGCGCGGCCGCGTCGCGCGGCGTCAGCGCGGGCAGGTTCCAGCGCCACTCGATCATCTTCAGCACGGACGTGTGGTCGTACACGTTCTTCGCCACGTACCCGCGCCGGGCCAGCGGCGAGACGACCAGGCACGGGACACGGAACCCGCGCATACCCCACTCCGGGTGCACATCGGGCGCGGTCGTCGGGGCGACATGGTCGTAGAAGCCGCCCCACTCGTCGTAGTTGACGACCAGCACGGTCTTGTCCCAGCCGGGGCCGGAGGTGACGGCGTCGTACACCTGGTCCAGGAAGTACTGCCCGGCCCGGATGTCCGCGTGGGGGTGGTCGTCGGCGCTGGAACCGGTGCCCTCGTCAAGGAACTTCGGGTCGACGAAGCTCACCGCGGGAAGCGTGCCGGCCTTCGCGTCGGCGAGGAACTGGGGGTAGGGCTTGGAGATGTCGAGGTACTTGCTGCCCCACAGCGCGGTGAACGGGGTGTCGTAGAAGTAGTACGTGCCCTTCACGCCGGCGGCCGCCAGCCGGTCCCAGATCGTCGGCATCGTCGCGATGTCGGTCGAGTTGTGGATGCGGTCGGTCTGCGCCGCGTGCTGGTAGAACCGGTTCGGATACGTCTCGGCCAGGATGGCGGAGAAACAGTTGTCGCACACCGTCCAGTCACGCGCTGCCTTGCCGTAGAAGGCCAGGTCGGCGTCGGTGTAGTACCCGATGGCGAAGGTGTCGTTGTCGCCCGCCTTGAGCCAGCCGTCGCAGCGGCCGTCGTTGTACTCCACGCGACCACCCTCGAACGAGTGGTCCGGGTCCGGGTGCGCGCACCCCTGGTAGTCCTTCAGGTGATGGGTGCCGTGGGGCACGCCATACCGGTCGATGTACGTGAGCCCGGCCTGCTTGCCACGCGCGCCGGGCAGCCAGCCCAGGTAGTGGTCGAAGGACCGGTTCTCCATCATGACGACGACCACGTGCTCAATGCCGCTCGCGGTCGGGTTCGGCAGGGTCGTGCTGGCTGCGGCTGCGGGCGAGCTCTCCGGAAGGCCAAGGGCGGCTCCGCCCACAACAGCGCCGGCGCCAGCGAGAAGATGTCTGCGTGTGAGGGTCATGTCCTGCCAACGCACGCAGGGCGCATGGCGTCACGGCCCTCCGGTCGTGTTCACCACACGTTCACCCAGGCCACACCCGCGCTCCTACCCAGCCACGCGGGTGCTGGACAAGCACGGCGCTGGTGACCCGACCGTGGCGTCAGCGACCGGTTCATGCCTTGGCATCTGGACCGCAAGCTCGCCCGCGGAGCATCCTTGACGCCATGAGGTGGTGGGCCCTGTTGGGGTGGTTCGCGGTCGTGGTCGGCGTGACCGGGTTCGTCGCTGGGTTACGAACCAGCCGTCACAACGACGAGCTCGGACGCGGCATGCTCATCTGGGCCGGACTCGCATGGGTCGGCGTCGCCGTACTGGTCGGCACAGAGGTGACCTGAGCGCAGCGCCGGAGTGGACCCCTACGCCACGGAGCCAACCACAGGAGCGGTCACAGTTCGGCGGCCCTGGCAAACGAGAAGACCCACAGCCGCTTCGCGAGCTCCCACCGCTCATCGGGACAAATGACTGGCCCCACCGAGCGTTCGCACCGCCCACTACGCCTGCCGACCCAGGGCCGCCTAGGCCCACCAGTGTCCCGACCAGAATGTCCGCCCGGAGCAGTGTCCTGGCCAGAACCAGAGTGGCCAGCGCACCGCAACGACCTCCCTATGGGGATGCGCAGTGCCAGTGTCCTGCACAGACCCCCCGGGCGATCTCACGGACACTGCGCTCAGAACTCGCAGCACCTCACCGACCACGAGGCGATCGGGCCTCATCCGGAGCGCCTGCCGGACGAGGTCGACCAGCCCGACCGCACCCTGGCCCTCGACGTTGGCGCCGCGGCCCTGCAGGCGGACCACGTGGGGATGGGCGATGGCGAGCTCACGCACGTCCTCCACGACGACGATGCGCTCGCCGGCCACCACCTCGGAGAGCATCGCCGCGAGGAGCGTCGTCTTGCCGGAGCCGGTGCCACCGGTGACCACGAACGAGCGGCGTCGCCGCACGAGCGCGCGCAGCAGCTCCTCGACCCGTGGCTCGAACATGCCCCGGGAACGCAGCCCGGCCAGGCCGGAACCGACGGCCCGCGGCACCCGGAGGCTCACGTGGGCGCCGCCGTCGACCAGCGGCGGGAGGATGGCGTGGAGCCGGATCCCTCCCGGGAGGAGCCCGTCCACCCAGGCCTGGCTCTCGTCGAGCCGTCGGCCGGCCAGGGCGGCCAGCCGGACCGCCAGCCGACGCGCCTCGGTCGGGTCGAGGGCCGGCCCACCCGGCAGCAGCGCGCCCTCGCCACGGTCCACCCACACGGACCCGTCGCCGTTCACCAGGACATCGGTCACCCGCGGGTCGTCGACACACGCCTCGAGCGGGCCCAGCCCGAGCACCTCCGAGGCAAGGAGGGCGCGTGCGGACTCCACGCCGGCATCGCCGAGCCGTGCGGCATCAGCACCGGCGATCTCCCGCACCGCCCCCGGGCCGGGCCCCTCGCCCCGCCGGATCCGGTCGGCGATGAGCGCATCGCGTCTCACTGGCGCGCCGGGGTCGTCGGTGCGGATGGTGTCGGTGCTGATGGCGTTGGTGCGGACAGCAGCGCGTCGACCAGCGCGGCCAGGACGCCGGAGCCACGACTTCCCGGCGGCCGCCCGTGGTCGGCGTCGACGGGGACCCGCGGGTCGTCGCGCAGTGTGCCGGCCAGCGGCAGGTCGAGGTGCGCGGCCACCTCTTCCGGGGTCAGCGCGTCTCCCCGGTGGCTGCGCAGGACGAGGGCAGTCGGGACAGCGAGGTCGTGGAGCCGCTCCGCAACGCCCGCGCCGTCGGCCAGCTGGCGTGCGGTCGACCCGACCACGAGCAGGAGGTCGGTGCACTCCGGCCCCCACCAGGACGAGCAGCCCAGATCGACGACGGTCAGCCCGCAGACCAGGGCCAGCCCGGCCAACACCGCACGCACGACCTCGTCGGGAGGCGCGGGCCCTCGTCCCGCCAGGACCCGGCTCGGCCCCTCAGCCGGCAGCTCCCGCAGGAGCGCTGCACCGTCGATGCGGCCCTCGGCCCCAGCCAGGTCGGCCCAGCGCAGCCCCGCGACGTGCTCGACGCACGCGGTGACGTCGAGGGCGCCACCGCCCGGCGCCCCGTCGACCGCGACCGTCGCACCCACCCGCCCGGCGGCCCGCACCGCCAGGGCGACCGCGAGGGTCGACACCCCCAGGCCGCCCGACGCCCCCATCACTCCCAGCACCCGATGGTCCATGCCGTCAAGCCTGTGCCGCGCGGAAGCAGGAGGCGAGGCCATGGGAGCCGAGCTGTGGACTGAACCAGCGGACCCGCTCGACTGTGGACCGAGCTTGCGACGTCGGCGCCACCGACCGTGTACGACGGGCTGGTCGTGGCCGTGCTGGTGGGGACGCCGGGGTACTACGCGTTCCTGGACGACCTGCCGACCTGAGCGTCGTCGGCGCCAGGTCGGCGCTCGCACGGCCCGCCGGGCACCTGGCTGGAGAAAGGGGACGGCCCCGGTCGGGGGGACAACCGGGGCCGTCGACGCGCCAAGCTCCGGGGGGGAGGAGCCGGTGCGCCGATCCGCTCTACCCACGAGGGGGAGCGGACGCCTTCATCGTGGACCATTTACCCTTCAACCGCAACTCGTTCGTGAGGCGTTTCGCCCACGAGATTCGAGTTCCTCAAGGGACACCAGCGCCCATTGCGGACAAACCGCCGTGACAGGGGGATGGCACCCCGCGGTGCGGGGTGCCATCGGCCGTGATCCGGCTCGGGTTACCAGGCGTGCATTCTGTAGTTGTCGCACCGGGACAAGCCCGTCACGATCGGTCCACCAGTGGACTGCCCGCGCGTGGGTGCCCGATGGGGTCACGGCGGCCGTCGGACTCTCGTACGTCGACTTGCCTCCATGTGTACCCCCGCGCGGACGCAAATGAAACCCTTGACATCCGGGCGAAGCAGGAAACCTCATACGGCCGGGCGAGGCCCGAAACCACATACGGCCGGGCGAGGCCCGAAACCCTGTACGGCCGGCTGAGCGGGAAGCCGCTGCGGCCCGTCGAGGGTCAGGTCAGGCGGCCGGCGCGCACGGCGTCGCAGATCTGGACCCCTTGGGCTGCCCCCGCGACCACCGCGTCGGCACAGTGCCCGATCCACAGCCCGAGCCCCTCCGGGGTGCCCGTCCCGTATGCCGCGAGCGCGCCGAGGTAGGCCGGCCCCCCTTGGGTGGCCTGCCCGGCCTCGGTGACCACGACGCCGGTCGGGTCGAGCCCGGTGGCCTGCACCAGCGCCCGCTCGACCGCGCGAGCGACGACTCCGTTGGCGCGGACGAAGGGCCTGGCCGTCGCGATCTCGGCATGCGCCACGGCAGCCACGACGAGGGCGGGGACCGGCGAGCCCGCTGTCATCACGGCGACGAGGAGGTCGAGCCGCTCCCTGAGGGCGTCCGCGAGCGGGGCAGCACCGAGGTCGCGGAACTCGGCACTGGTCTCGGCGGCCAGCCTGGGCCGCCCGACCTGCTCGGCGGGCAGCAGCTCCGCAGCGGCGGCGACGTGCAGGCGGGCCAGGGCCTGCAAAGGCGCCTTCGTGACCAGACCCCTGACGTGCTCGCTCTCGGCCGTGGCGGTCACGGCTCCCCGCGCGACGAGCTCGACGGGGTCGGGGTCCAGCGGCCACTGCGCAGCACCCCGCATCACGTCGCGCACCAGGTCGAGCGGCACCGTCGCCCCCTCGAGGGCGGCGCTCGCCTGCGCCCCACGCACCCGCGACTCGGCGGACGCCTCGGGGATCCGGCGCCGCAGGGCTTCGTGCCAGCGCAGCTGCTCGCACGCGTCGCGGGCGGCCGCGATTCGCTCGGGGACGCCCGGCAGCTCGGCAAGGGCGCTCAGTGAAGCGATGACGTCGACCACGCAGTGCAGCCTAGAGTTCGCCGTGTGTCGGGCAGCTTCCACCTCCCCACCGCGATCCTGGTCGCGGGAGCGATGGGGTTGCTCTACGCCCTGGTCCGGCTGGTCAGTCACAGTCGCAGCGCCTCGCGCGGCTTCGTGTCCGAGGTGGACCAGGCCACCCACGCCACCCTCCACACTGCGTCGCTGGCGGCTCGCCACCTGCAGGACGGGCTGACCCAGGAGGGCACCACCCGTGCCGCCAGGCACCTGCGTGAGCTGCTCGGCTCGTCAGCGGTGGCAGTCTGCGACGCCGCTGGGCTGCTCGCGTGGGACGGTGCGGCCGACCACCACGCGGCGGGTGCGGCAGGTCATGCGCAGGAGGTGCTGGGCACGGGACGGACCATCGTCCTGCGCGCCGGCCAGGTCCAGTGCCCGGACCCGGACTGCCCGGTCCGGTCGGCGGTGATCGCCCCGGTGGTCACCGACGGCCGCGTGGTCGCGGCGCTCGCGGCATACGGGCCCAACGCATCGGCGGGGCTCGCCCGGGCGACGGAGGAGGTGGCCGGCTGGATGGCCACGCAGGCCGAGCTCGCCGACCTCGGTCACCAGCGCACGCGCACGATGGAGGCCGAGCTGCGCGCCCTGCGGGCGCAGATCAGTCCCCACTTCATCTACAACTCCCTGGCAGCCATCGCCTCGTTCGTGCGCACCGACCCCGACCGGGCCCGCGAGCTGCTCCTGGAGTTCGCCGACTTCACCCGCTACGCGCTGCGCCGCGGCGGGGCCTTCACGACCCTGGCCGAGGAGCTCCGCAACGTCGAGCGCTACCTCGTGCTCGAGCAGGCGCGGTTCGGCGACCGGCTGCGGATCTCCCTGCTCATCGCGCCCGAGGTCCTGCCGGTCACGGTCCCCTACCTGGCCATCCAGCCCCTGGTCGAGAACGCCGTGCGACACGGCCTGGCGACCAAGGAGGGCGGTGGCCACGTGAGCATCACCGCCAGCGACGAGGGCGCCGAGGCTGTCATCACGGTCGAGGACGACGGGGTCGGCTCCGACCCCGTCGCGATCCGCACCGTCCTCGACGGCCATGCCGACGGCGACAACGTCGGTCTCGGCAACGTCGACGCCCGGCTCCGACAGGTCTACGGCGACGACTTCGGCCTCGTCGTCGAGACCGCCCCCGGGGCGGGCACCAAGGTCACCTTCCGGGTCCCCAAGTACGCCCCCGGCGTCCACGCGACGACGTAGTCTCTCCACCATGGCTGGCGCCCACTCCGGCGACCTGGAGCAACGCCGCCCGCAGGAAGCCACGGGCGGCTCCACGGGTGCGACCCTGCGTGCCCTCGTCGTGGACGACGAGGCACCGGCGCTCGAGGAGCTCAGCTGGCTCCTGCGCCAGGACGACCGGATCGCGGAGGTCGTGACCGCCTCGAGCGGAGCGGATGCGTTGCGGTCGCTCGACGCCGGCGACATCGACGTCGTCTTCTCCGACATCTCGATGCCCGGCCTCGACGGCATGGAGCTGGCGCGGGTGATCGCCCGGTTCGTGGAGCGGCCCCAGGTCGTGTTCGTGACCGCGCACGACCAGCACGCCGTCGACGCGTTCGCCGTGGATGCCACCGACTACGTGATGAAGCCGGTGCGCAAGGACCGTCTCTCCGAGG
The DNA here is from genome assembly GCF_039531795.1 of Pedococcus bigeumensis. Taxonomy (NCBI): domain Bacteria; kingdom Bacillati; phylum Actinomycetota; class Actinomycetes; order Micrococcales; family Intrasporangiaceae; genus Pedococcus; species Pedococcus bigeumensis. Next base: position 100,094 of record NZ_BAAAQS010000003.1, read on the forward strand.
CGGTGCGCCGGGTCGTGGCTGCCGTGGAACCGGGCGGCGGCGCCGCGACGCAGGGGACGAGCGAGCCGGAGGACGAGACGATCCCCGTCGAGCTGGCCGGCGTCACGAGGTTCATCACGCGCAGCCAGGTGCGCTACGCGCAGGCCCAGGGCGACTACGCCCGCCTGCACACGTCCAGCGGCAGCCACTTGGTCCGAATCCCCCTGAGTGCACTCGAGGAGCGTTGGGCTGCAGCGGGGTTCGTGCGGATCCACCGGAGCACACTGGTATCGCTGCCGCACGTCAAGGAGGTGCGCATGGAGCACGGTCGGTGCAGCGTCGTGCTCGACGACGCCGAGCTCCAGGTGAGCCGGCGCCACACCCGTGAGCTGCGCGACCGCCTGCTGCGCGCGACCCTGCGTTCCTCGTCGTGAGCCCGTCGTCGTGCGGTGTCACCGTGAGGTTGTCACCGTGAGGCTGTCACCGTGAGCTCGGGCACCGGCCGACCCGTGGAGCCGCACGGACCGACGCCGTCGGCGCCGGCGCGGGTCCGGGTCACCAGCACCCGACGCGACGCCGCCACCCGACGCGACCTGCGCCCGCTCACCCGTGACATCGACGAGCAGAGCACGCTTGGCGAGGTCTACATGTCGGGGCTGATGTCCGCCCAGCTGCGGCTCGCCCTGCGCGTGCTCGCGTTCGGAGCGGTGGGCCTGGGCGGGCTGCCACTGCTCTTCCTCCTCGTGCCGGCCACCCGGACGATGGAGATCGGGCGCTTCCCCCTCCCGTGGATCGTGCTCGCCGTCGTCGTCTACCCGGTCGCCATCCTCGTGGCGCGCGTGTACGTCCGGGCCTCCGAGCGCATCGAGGCCGACTTCTCCGACGCGGTGCGCCGACGGTGAACCCGGCCTACGGTGTCGTCGCCATCGTCCTGGTCTGCACGGTGACCCTCGCGATCGGGGCCTTCGGGCTCCGGCTGTCACGGACGACCAGCGACTTCTACGTCGCCGGGCGCACCGTCACCCCCTACCGCAACGCCAGCGCCATCGGCGGCGAGTACCTCTCGGCCGCAAGCTTTCTCGGCATCGCCGGACTCGTCTACACCAACGGCCTCGACATGCTGTGGTTCCCGGTGGGCTACACCGTCGGCTACGTCGTCCTGCTCGTCCTGGTCGCCGCTCCGCTCCGGCGCTCCGGCGCCTACACCTTGCCCGACTTCGCGGAGGCGAGGCTCGAGAGCAACGTCATCCGGCGGCTCTGCTCGGTGCTCGTGGTCGGCATCGGCTGGCTCTACCTCCTCCCCCAGCTCCAGGGTGCTGGCCTGGCGCTCGGCACCGTCACCGGGGCCCCGACCTGGGTGGGTGGCCTCATCGTCGCGGTGGTGGTCGTCGCGAACGTCGCTGCCGGTGGGATGCGCTCGATCACCCTGGTGCAGGCCGTGCAGTACTGGGTCAAGCTCACCGCCATCGCCGTCCCAGCCTTCGTCCTGCTCGGCGCCTGGGTCGGCGACGGCGCCCCCGGGCCGGCCGCCGCCCAGGAGTCGAAGTGGGTCGAGCCACTGAACGGGCTTGCCGGACAAGGGCATCCGGTCTACGCCACCTACAGCCTCCTGCTGGCCCTCGGCCTCGGGACCATGGGCCTGCCCCACGTGCTGGTCCGCTTCTACACCAACCCCGACGGCAAGGCCGCGCGGCGGACGACCGTCACCGTCGTCGCCCTCCTCGGCGCGTTCTACCTCTTCCCGCCGCTGTACGGCGTGCTGGGTCGCGTCTACCTGCCCGACCTGGCCAGCGGCGCGGCCGACACGCTCGTGCTCAGGCTGCCGGGCGCCATGGTGCCCGACCGGCTCGGAGAGACGCTGTCGGCCGTGCTCGCCGGTGGCGCCTTCGCCGCCTTCCTGTCGACGGCCTCCGGCCTGACCATGTCGGTGGCGGGGGTCATCGACCAGGACCTGCTCCGTCGCAGGCTGGGCCGGATGACCGGCGACGACTTCACCGTCGCGCAGGGCTTCCGGCTCGCGACGGTGCTGTCCGTCATCGTGCCGTATGCCGCGTCGAGGGTCATCGAGCCCGTCGGGCTCGCGACGATGGTGAGTCTGGCGTTCGCCGTCGCCGCCTCGACCTTCTGCCCCCTCCTCGTGCTGGGGTCGTGGTGGCGTGGGCTGAGCACCGTCGGGGCTGCCGCCGGCCTCGTGGTCGGCGGCAGCCTCGCGGCGGCTGCCGTGGGCCTGACCATCTTCTCCGGGCCGATCCCGGGGTGGCCCGGGGCCCTGCTGGGTCAGCCGGCCGCGTGGACGATCCCCCTCGCGTTCGCCACCGCGGTGGTCGTGTCGCTCGCGACGCCGGGGCGGATCCCCAGGCACACCGCCCGCACCATGGTCCGGCTGCACACCCCCGAGGACCTCGCCCTCGACCGCGGCTGACTGGACCCCCTCGCCCGCCGGTGCGGGGCAGCCGCTGGGCGCGCCAGGACGACCGTTCGGCGCAACGGGCCGGTCCACCCGGCGACCGCACCCTTCCGCACGGCGCGTGACCACGCGGCATACCTGCTGCTCAGGGGGCTGCAGGAGCACAGTGGCGGCGACCGCGGGACAAGCCCGCGCCACCACTGGAGGTGTCCCGTGAGCAACGACGCTCGCACGGAGCACGACCCGTACGTCGCACTCCAAGACTCCGCGGACTTCGCGGATCTCAGGTCCAGGTTCCGCCGCTTCGTCTTCCCGATGACCGGGCTCTTCCTGGCCTGGTACTTCCTGTACGTGCTGCTGTCCGTCTACGCCTCGGACTTCATGAGCACCAAGGTGTTCGGGAACATCAACGTCGGCCTGCTGCTCGGGCTCGGCCAGTTCGTGTCGACCTTCGTCATCACGATCATCTACGTCCGGTGGGCCGACCGTGAGTTCGACCCCCGCGCAGCCGCACTCGCCACGACGATCGGGGAGGACCACCGATGAGCCTGCCCACGATCGCCCCCGCTGCGACCGAGGTCGGCAGCCCGGCGCTCAACATCAGCATCTTCGGCGTCTTCGTCCTCATCACCCTCGCGATCGTCATCCGCGCCTCCAGGAACAACCGCAGCGCAGCCGACTTCTACGCCGGTGGCCGGGCCTTCACCGGTCGCCAGAACGGCATCGCCATCGCGGGTGACTACCTCTCGGCCGCCAGCTTCCTCGGCATCGCCGGCGCCATCGCCCTCAACGGCTACGACGGCTTCCTCTACTCGATCGGGTTCCTCGTCGCGTGGCTGGTGGCCCTGCTCCTCGTCGCCGAGCTGCTGCGCAACGCAGGCAAGTACACGATGGCCGACGTCCTGTCGTTCCGGCTGAAGCAACGGCCGGTCCGCATGGCCGCCGCCATCTCGACCCTGGCGGTCTGCTTCTTCTACCTCCTCGCGCAGATGTCCGGGGCCGGTGGCCTCGTGGCCCTGCTGCTGGGGATCGACGACAAGGCGGGCCAGTCGGTGGTCATCGCCGTCGTCGGCGTCATCATGATCGCCTACGTGCTCATCGGTGGCATGAAGGGCACCACCTGGGTGCAGATCATCAAGGCCGTCCTGCTGATCCTCGGAGCCGGGGTGATGTTCCTCTGGGTGCTCGGCAAGTTCGGGCTCAACCTCAGCTCGCTGCTCGGTGACGCCGTCCAGGCCTCGGGTGGCAAGAAGGTGCTCGACCCCGGTCTGCAGTACGGCAAGACCGGCACCACGAAGATCGACTTCATCTCGCTGTCACTGGCCCTGGTGCTCGGGACCGCCGGCCTGCCGCACGTGCTGATGCGGTTCTACACGGTGCCCTCGTCGAGGGAGGCCCGGAAGTCGGTCGAGTGGGCCATCTGGCTGATCGGCATCTTCTACCTCTTCACCCTCGTCCTCGGGTACGGCGCCGCCGCCCTCGTCGGGCCGAAGGTCATCGCAGCGGCGCCGGGCAAGGCCAACTCCGCGGCGCCCCTGCTCGCCTACGAGCTCGGCGGTGAGCTGTTGCTCGGTGTCATCTCGGCAGTGGCGTTCGCGACGATCCTCGCGGTCGTGGCCGGCCTGACCATCACGGCGAGCGCCAGCCTGTCGCACGACATCTACAACTCGGTCATCAAGGAGGGCACCGCTTCGGCGGAGGACGAGGTCCGGGTCGCCCGCATCACCGCGGTCGTCATCGGCATCTTCGCCATCCTCGGTGGGATCCTCGCCAACGGGCAGAACATCGCGTTCCTCGTCGCCCTCGCCTTCGCCATCGCGGCGTCGGCGAACCTCCCGACGATCCTCTACTCGCTGTTCTGGAAGCGGTTCAACACCCGCGGTGCGCTGTGGTCCATCTACGGCGGTCTCATCACGGCCCTGACGTTGATCGTGTTCAGCCCGGTCGTGTCCGGCAAGCCGGTCGACCCGGTCACCGGCAAGTCGCTGTCGATGTTGCAGGGCACCGACTTCCACTGGTTCCCGCTGGACAACCCGGGCATCATCTCGATCCCGCTGGCCTTCGTCCTCGGCTGGCTGGGCACGGTGACGAGCAAGGAGTTCAACGCCGCCAAGTACGCCGAGATGGAGGTGCGCTCGCTGACTGGTCACGGGGCGGAGAAGGCGGTCGCACACTAGCGGCCACCGGGCCCACCCAGTCGGACCACCGGGCCCACCCAACCGGGTCCACCCTCTCCGGCCACCGGGCCCATCCACCGGCAGGGGCGAACAGACCCACGGTGCCGCGTCCCCTGCAGGGGGGCGCGGCATCGTGCCGTCCCGGGCCGCCGCCAAGGACAATTCGGTGTGCCGCAGACCTTCCGGCGAGATCCGACCTTTGTGGACGACACGGTCAGCGTGGGCGCCGTCGTCAACCCGGGCGTCGCGGTGCACGTCAGTGGGGTGTCCGGAAGGAGGACGCCATGAACATCACCCGCACCGCGATCACCCGATCGCTCCTCGTCGCGGTACTCGTGGGAGCCGTCCCGGCCACCACGGCCACCACGTCCGCGCAGGCCGCTCCCTACTGCGGCATCACCTGGGGTTCGCTCGCCAAGACGAGGGCACTGTCCCCGACAGGCACCGTGACGGGCGTCCGCTCGGGACGCCACGCCTGCTTCGACCGCCTGGTCATCGATCTCAAGGGGAGGTCACCCGGCTTCACCGTCAGGTACGTCAAGACGTTCACCAGCCAGGCGTCGGGTCGGCCGATAGCGCTGCGTGGCGGCGCCAAGCTGGCCGTCACGGTCGACGCGCCCGCCTACGACCCCGCCACGGGCGCGCCGACCTACACACCACGGAACCCCGTGGAGGTCGTCGACGTCACGGGCTACCGCACCTTCCGGCAGGTCAGGTGGGACAGCAGCTTCGAGGGCTACACGAGCATGGGCCTGGGCGTCCGGGCGCGACTGCCCTTCCGGGTCTTCACGATCCAGGACCGGACCACCAGCCGGCTCGTCATCGACGTGGCCCACCACTGGTGAGCGGCGCCGGGTGAACGGTCGGGCCCCGCGCAGGGCGCCCCGACCGTTCAGCCGCGGCGGCCGGCCCGGGAGGCCGCCCCGCGCAGGGCGCCCCGACCGTTCAGCCGCGGCGGCCGGCCCGGGCGGCGTCGAGCTCCGACACCCGTCGCTTGCGCGCCGCCGCGACGCGCGCCGTCGCGACCCGGCCGGCGACCAGCACGCCGGCCACCACCGCGGTGACCCAGAGCCAGGGCACGAGCTCGCGCAGCTGCGTCTGGGAGTAGGTCCACCACTGGGTGCGTGCGAAGTCCCACGCCGGCTCGGCGACCCGACGGGCCTGCTCCCCCACCGTGAGGCCGCCGCCCGTCCCCGGGCGGAGCACGTCCCAGCCGTACTCCAGGGCACGGGCGAGCAGGGCGAACAGCAACCAGGTCAGGGCCAGCCGGACCACCGAGAGGATGGTGGGGGCGACGCGCTGCCAGGTGGCCACCGCGAACGGCAGCGCGAGCGCCACGGCGACGGCCGCCTGCGTCGGCCAGGACGCCGGTGAGAGACCGGCGACCACGACCACGACCGTGGCCCCGGCCACGGGACCCTTGGAGCCACGCGCGCCGAGCGCGATGCCGATGAACGCCGCCGCCGCGAGCAGCCCCGCCAGCACGGCCCGCTCGTACGGGTACTCGTCAGCGGCAGGGGCATCGAGCAGCCAGCCGAGACCGCTGAACACCACCACGATCGCGAACCGGGGCCAGGGCGAGCGGACGAGCAGGGAGACCGAGGCTGCCGCAGCGGTCGCACCGAGGAACAGCACGTCGCCGTCGAAGACGCTGAGCGGCAGGTGCAGCCACGACGTCACCCCGGCGAACCCGACCGGCCACCAGAGGAGGGCCGCGAGCAACAGCGCCACCTCCGGCCAGACCTTCCGGGCCAGCGCCCGTCCCTGCTCCAGCCGGGGGGGCGACGGGGTGCCGGAGCCGGCCCTGGAGGCGGCGCTCGTGGGAGTGCTCGGGGGGCTGTTCGTCGGGGTGCTGGTGGGAGGGCTGGCGGGGGTGCTCACGGCGCCCAAGGCTAGCCGTTGGCCGCTCGCAGCGTCCGTCGACCGATCATCGCTACCGCTCCCCTTGATGCGCGGGCCGGATGAAGGTTGGCTGGGGTCGTCACCGCGACCTCGAACGCACCTGCGAGAGTCGCCTGCCGATGCCGCCAGGAGGAACCACCGTGTCCGAGCCCACGACGACGAGCCACACCGAGGGTCTGGACCTCGCACCCACCCCCGAGTCCGCCGCCCAGGCCAACGGCAAGGCCGACCTCTACGACGCAGCCGCCGCGGACTTCGAAGGGTTCTGGGCCGACCAGGCGCGCCAACGGCTGAGCTGGGCCAAGGACTTCGAGCAGACGCTCGACTGGAGCGGGGCGCCGTTCGCGAAGTGGTTCGTCGGCGGTGAGGTCAACGTGGCCTACAACTGCGTCGACCGCCACGTCGAGGCCGGCCACGGCGACCGCGTCGCCATCCACTTCGAGGGCGAGGGAGGCGACACCCGCACGATCACGTATGCCGATCTGCAGCGTGACGTCGCGAAGGCCGCCAACGCCCTGGAGTCCCTGGGCGTCCGCAAGGGCGACCGGGTCGCCATCTACCTCCCGATGATCCCCGAGGCCGTGGCCGCGATGTTGGCCTGTGCACGCATCGGCGCCCCCCACTCCGTCGTCTTCGGTGGGTTCTCGGCCGACGCGCTGCGCACCCGCATCGCCGACGCCGAGGCCAGACTCGTCATCACCGCCGACGGACAGTTCCGGCGCGGTAAGTCCGCTCCGCTCAAGCCCGCGGTGGACGCGGCCGTCGAGGGCGACAGCAGCGTGGAGAAGGTCCTCGTCGTCCAGCGCACCAAGGACGCGGTCGAGTGGCACGACGGGCGCGACGTCTGGTGGCACGACGTCGTCGACTCCGCCAGCGACCAGCACGAGGCTGTCGCCCACGACAGCGAGCACCCGCTCTTCATCCTCTACACCTCGGGCACGACCGGGAAGCCGAAGGGCATCTTCCACACGACGGGCGGCTACCTGACGCAGGCGGCATACACGAACTCGGTGGTGCACGACGTGCACCCCGAGACGGACGTCTACTGGTGCACCGCCGACATCGGCTGGGTGACCGGCCACTCCTACATCGTCTACGGGCCGCTCGCGAACGGCGCCACCCAGGTGATCTACGAGGGCACCCCCGACACCCCGCACCAGGGCCGCTGGTGGGAGATCGTCGAGAAGTACAAGGTGTCCATCCTCTACACGGCACCGACCGCGATCCGCACGTTCATGAAGTGGGGTGACGACATCCCCGCCAAGTTCGACCTGTCCTCGCTGCGGCTGCTCGGCTCGGTCGGCGAGCCGATCAACCCCGAGGCCTGGCTCTGGTACCGCAAGAACATCGGCGGCGGTCACGCCCCGATCGTCGACACGTGGTGGCAGACCGAGACCGGCGGCATCATGATCAGCCCGCTGCCCGGCGTCACCGACCTCGAGCCCGGGTCGGCACAGAAGCCGATCCCCGGCATCAGCGCCGAGATCCTCGACGACGAGGGCAACCCCCTGCACGAGGCCGAAGCCGTCGGCTACCTCGTGCTGACCAAGCCGTGGCCGGGCATGCTGCGCGGCATCTGGGGAGACCCGGACCGCTACCGCGAGACCTACTGGAGCCGGTTCGGGGAGAAGTACTACTTCGCCGGCGACGGGGCGAAGTACGACGCGAAGGGCAACATCTGGCTGCTCGGCCGGGTCGACGACGTCATGAACGTGTCGGGGCACCGGCTGTCCACCGCCGAGATCGAGTCGGCCCTCGTGTCGCACCCGTCGGTGGCCGAGGCGGCCGTCGTCGGAGCGACCGACGAGACCACCGGACAGGCAGTGGTGGCGTTCGTCATCCTGCGTGGCGGCCACGAGGACCACGGCGACGACACGGTGCAGGAGCTGCGCAACCACGTGGCCAAGGAGATCGGCCCCATCGCCAAGCCGCGCTCGATCATGGTCGTCTCCGAGCTCCCCAAGACCCGCTCCGGCAAGATCATGCGCCGCCTGCTGCGTGACGTCGCCGAGAACCGCGAGGTCGGTGACGTCACGACGCTGGCCGACTCCTCGGTCATGAACCTCATCAAGGAGGGCATGGGCGCCGGCAAGGAGGACTGACCCCCGGTGGCGGCCCGGCCGGCGGTCGGGCCGCCACCGCGACCCCAGCGGTCCAGCCGGGGGCCCGACCTCCCCTCGGCGGCCGAAACGCAGCGCCCGACACGTCATGGCCGCTGCGGACCAGCAGCCACGAGACCAGCGAGTTGGAGTTCCACATCTCGCCCGCCCGCAGCTCGTCGCGGCCCCACGTCACCCTCGGGAAGTCTGCCACCACCGCGAGGACCTTCCTGGCCGTGAGCTCGTCGGCGCTCACCAGCCGCGGGCTGTCCACCGCAGCTGCCGCGTCGGGGATCCTTCCGTCCCGCCAACACCGGACCTCGTAGCGGAAGAGTCGCCACCGGCCCAGCGCCGGCACCCCGACCGGGCCCTCACCGACCACTCCGCGACCGGGATCGGTGGAGGCCCACACGGGCGTCATCTCGATGGCGTGGGCCGACCCGTCGACTCGCACGACCAGGCCGGTGTGGAACAGGTCCAGCCGGGCCCTGCGGTCGCGCCACGCCGACACGGTCTCGTAGAGGGACCCGCTGGTGCGCACGCACCCGCCACCCTGCCCCGAGCCCAGCGGCAGCCAGTACAGCTCGACACCAGGCCCCGACATGGGGCCAGCCTGTGACGGACGCCGTCGCGCCGGTCAGGGTCGAAGGTCCCCCGGGAGCGTCAGCTCGTGCAGAGGCAGAACGGGTGACCGGCCGGGTCGAGCATCACCCGGAACGTCGTCCCCGGCTGGTGCTCGTGCCTGGTCGCGCCGAGCGCGGTCACCTCGGCCTCCGCGGCGTCGAGGTCGTCGACGACGACGTCGAGGTGCATCTGCTGGGGCACGTCCTGGCCGGGCCAGACGGGCGCCTTGTAGTCCGCGACCCCCTGGAACGAGAGGCACTGGCCGTAGTCGGACTTCACGTCGATCCAGCCGTCCGACTCGTCGGCGTTGGCGGTGTCGACGGTCCAGTCGAGCATCGCGCCGTAGAAGGTGGCGAGCGCCGCGGGATCGGGACAGTCGAGGACGATGCTGGGGAAGCGTGCGATGGCCATGCGCCGCACGCTAGCGGCCGTTCCGGACGATCGGCTACCTGATCGGCCCGGCGCCCCGGCACACAAGCGACCATGGGTCTTGGGAGTGCGTGGGTCTTGGGAGCGCGTGGGGTTTGAGAAGGCGTGGGGTTTGAGAGGCGTGGGGTTTGGGAAGGCGTGGCGCGGGTAGGCGATCAGTGCACGCCCACCACCGACAGAAGGAGCACCAACCCATGTCTGCTGACGAGAAGGTCGCCAAGGACCTCGTGGAGACCCTCAAGGACGGGCAGAACGGCTTCGCCTCCGCCGCCGAGAAGCTGCGCGACAGCAACAGCCCCGACGCCGCCGCCACCTTGGAGCGCCTCTCCGAGCAGCGCGCCGGCTTCGCCCGCGACATCGTGGCCATGGGCTTCGCCTACGGCGACGACGTCGACGAGAGCGGCTCGGTCGCCGCGGCGGTGCACCGCGGGTGGATCTCGCTCAAGGACACGCTGACCGGAGACGACGCCTCTGGTGTCCTCGGGGCCGCTGTCACCGGCGAGGACCACGCGGTGTCGGAGTACGAGAAGGCGCTCGCGGAGGACGACCTCAGCGACGGCTTCCGCGCGACGATCCAGCAGCAGCACGCGGCGATCGTGACCGCGCGCGACGAGGTCAAGGCCCTGCAGCACCTGACCTGAGCCACGCCTCTCTCCGCACCGCGAGCGCTCGTCCCGCACCTGGGACGGGCGCTCGTGCGTTGCCGCTCAGGAGGCCAGCGACCCCCGGGCGACGGACGCGCCGGATGGGACCGGCATCGCGGTCCACTCGCCCCGCGCCAGGAGCACCTCGCGCAGCAGGTCCGGGCGGTCGGTGATGATGCCGTCCACCCCGGCGTCGAGCAGCCGCACCATCGAGGGCCGGTCGTTCACCGTCCAGACCACGACCTTGACCCCGATCCCGTGCGCCCCCGTCACCAGCCGTTCGACGAACACCTGGACCCGCCCCAGCCGGTCCGGCACGTGCAGGAACTCGGCTGTCGCGAACCGACGAGCGGGCGGCATACCGGCGCGGGCACACGTCACCACCGCAGCCAGGGCCCGCCAGCCCAGGGCGGTCCGCACGCCCGGCACCTGTGCGCGCACGACGTCGAGGCACCCGTCCCACGCACCAGCAATGCACACCCGCTCGCGGAAATCCTTGTGCTGCAACACCTTCGTGAGCGCACCGATGGCCGAGCGCTCCTTGAGGTCGACCGTGAACCTGGCGTCCGGGAAGGCTTCGAGCGCCTCGGTCAGCGTCGGGATGGGTTCGCGCTCCAGGACGCGCAGCCGCCGCAGCTGCGCGAGGGTATGCCGCGCGACCGGGCCGCGCCCGTCCGTCACCCGGCCGAGGGTCGCGTCGTGGAAACAGGCGAGCTCACCGTCGGCGGTGATGCGGACGTCGGTCTCGAGGTAGCGGATGCCGAGTGCGGTGGCCATCCCGAAGGCGGCCATGGTGTTCTCGGGCGCGAGGGCAGCACCTCCGCGGTGGGCGAGGGCGATGGGTCCGAGCTCGGAGCCGTAGGCCATGACCCCAGCGTGCCGAAACCGCGCGGTCAGCGGCCCCCGAAACGGGCTCGGGAACCACTGTTCACCCCACAGAAGGCAACCGTTCGCCCGATGCCGGCACGCCGTCATCCCCAGCGCACCGGGAGGTCTCGGACCGGGGCCGGCGGGCTGCCTCAAGGGGGCGTGGCCGGGCCTCAGCCTTCGGCGGTCGCGCCCCGCATCTCGGCCGAGATCGCTTCTGCCACTGCGTGCATCGGCCCGGTCGCGCCCTCGATGAACGAGTCGGTCATGCGGGGCAGCGGACCAGACACCGACAGAGCCAACGGTTGGGGCGAGCCCGGGATGGCGACGGCGACGCACCGGACGCCGACCTCCTGCTCCCCCTCGTCGAGCGCGTAGCCGCGCGCGCGGGTGCGGTCCAGCTCGGCCGCGAACGCCTCGGGGTCGGTGATGGTGTGCTCGGTGCGGGCCGGCATCCCGGTGCGCGTGAGAATCGCCTGCACGGCATCGGGATCCATGCCGGCCATGATCGCCTTGCCCACACCGGTGGAGTGGGGCAGCACCCGTCGCCCGACCTCGGTGAACATGCGCATCGAGTTGCGGCTGGCCATCACCTGGCCGATGTAGACCACCTGGTCGCCGTCGAGCATCGCGAGGTTGACCGACTCGCCGAGCTCGTGGGCCAGGCGCTCCATGTGGGGGCGCGCCCACCGGCTGACCATTCGCGAGGTCGTCTCGCCGAGCCTGATGAGGCGCGGGCCGAGGGAGTACTGCCGGGAGGCCTCCTGGCGGACGTAGCCGAGGTCGACCAGCGTCCGCACCAGCCGGTGGATCGTCGGCAGGGGCAGCTGGGCGTCGTTGGCGAGCTGCGAGAGGCTGATCACGCCACCGGCGTCGGCCATGGTCTCGAGGATGGCGAAGGCGCGCTCCAGCGACTGGACTCCGCCGCCGGCCGGCTTTGTCGCACGGGCGGGGGTCGCCACCGCGTCGTCGGTGGTCGGTTCGGTGCTCATATATCTCTCCCCAGTCCTTCCCGAATGAGAAGAAGATTTCGTATCATGGAACAATCCTAGTCGGCGAGCCGCCACCTCGGCACGCGACACCACCTACTTCTCCCGAGGATGCGCATGTCCGAGCCCACCACGCCCACCGTGCACCCTGTGTCCGCCGTCGTCGTCGACGCCCCCCACGAGGTCGAGCGGAGCGCGGAGATCCTGAGCCCCGACGCGCTGGCCTTCCTCGGGGAGCTGCAGGCGCGGTTCGGCACCCGGCGTGACGAGCTGCTGGAGGCCCGCCGGTCCCGTCGCGCCGAGGTGTCCCGGACGGGCCGGCTCGACTTCCTCGACGAGACCCGCGAGGTGCGGGCAGGCGACTGGACGGTGGCGCCAGCCCCGGCCGACTTCGCCGATCGACGGGTCGAGATCACCGGTCCGACCGAGCGCAAGATGGCGATCAACGCGCTCAACTCCGGCGCCAAGGTGTGGCTCGCCGACCTGGAGGACGCCAACACCCCCCACTGGGACAACGTGATCGGCGGGCAGGTCAGTCTCTACGACGCGGTCCGCCGCACCATCGAGCTCACCACCCCGCAGGGCAAGCACTACGAGCTCAAGGACCCGGACGGCATCCCCGTCATCGTGCCGCGGCCCCGTGGCTGGCACTTCGACGAGGAGCACCTCACCCTCGACGGGCGTCCCCTGGTCGGCGCGCTCGTCGACTTCGGTCTCTACTTCTTCCACAACGCCGCCGAGCTCCTCGAGCGAGGGAGCGGTCCGTACTTCTACCTGCCCAAGATGGAGTCACACCTCGAGGCACGACTCTGGAACGACGTCTTCACCTTCGCCCAGGAGTCGCTCGGCATCCCCCACGGCTCGATCCGCGCGACGGTGCTCATCGAGACCATCCCGGCGGCCTTCGAGATGGACGAGATCCTCTACGAGCTGCGCGACCACGCCGCCGGGCTCAACGCCGGCCGGTGGGACTACCTGTTCTCGATCATCAAGTACTTCAGGGACTCCGGGCCGTCGTTCACCCTCCCAGACCGCAACGCCGTGACGATGAACGCGCCGATGATGAAGGCCTACAGCGACCTGCTGGTGAAGACCTGCCACCGGCGCGGGGCGTTCGCGATCGGTGGCATGGCGGCGTTCATCCCGAGCAAGGACCCCGCCGTCAACGAGGCGGCCTTCGCCAAGGTGCGGGCCGACAAGGAGCGCGAGGTCGGGGCCGGGTTCGACGGGTCGTGGGTGGCCCACCCCGGCATGGTCGAGCTGTGCAAGGAGGTCTTCACCGGCGTCCTCGGCGACTCCCCCAACCAGCTCGGCAAGCAGCGCGACGACGTGTCGGTGGCCGCCGCCGACCTGCTCGACGCTGCCTCCACCCCGGGCGACCGCACGCTGGACGGCCTGCGCGGCAACGTCTCCGTCGGCATCCAGTACCTCCAGGCGTGGCTGCTCGGCAACGGCGCGGTCGCGATCCACAACCTCATGGAGGATGCCGCGACGGCCGAGATCTCGCGCAGCCAGATCTGGCAGTGGCTCAACTCCGGCGCGACCCTCGCGTCCGGCGAGACCGTCACCCGCGAGCTCGTCGACGAGGTGGTGGAGAGCGAGTATGCCGCCCTGGCCGAGGCCGTGGGCGACGACGAGACCGCGCGGGGGGCGTTGGAGACCGCGCGGAGGTTGTTCGTCGAGTGCGCGCTCGACCCCGACTTCCCCGACTTCCTGACCCTCCCGGCCTACGCCGAGGTCCTGAAGGCCGAACGCGCCTGACCCTCCGCCCCCCCCGGCGAGCCCCACGAGGAACCTTTGCTAGCAAGGGTTCCTCGTTGGTGGACAGGTTGCACGGTGTCCGCCAACCAGCAGCCTTTGCTAGCAAAGGTTGCTGGAAATGGGGCTGGGGCGGGCGTCAGGTGCGGCGGGGCATCCGCCAGCGGCCGGCGGCGATCTGGTCACCGCCGACCCAGACCCCGCCGATGTCGGAGGTCGTGCCCAGCGCGAAGACCTTCGACAGCGCGTCGTCGGCCGACTTGGCGTTGCCGAGCCCGACGGCGAGCGGGTCGCCGGCCTCCGGCAGCAGCCAGATCGCGTCGAACTGCTTGCCCACCGACAGGTCGCCGACCTCGTGACCGAGCCCGAGCGACCGGGCACCGGCCGAGGTGCACAGCCAGAGCAGGTGCGCCGAGGTCAGGGGCAGCCCCGCGTCGCCGAGTAGGCGCTGCATGAAGTAGGCCTGCAGCCCCTCCTTGAGCATCGAGAAGCCCGTGCCGGCGCCGACGTCAGAGCCCATCGCGACCTGCACGCCGGCCTCGACATGGCGCCGCAAGGGAAAGAGGCCGCTGCCGAGCGCCGAGTTGCTGGTCGGGCAGTGCGCGACCGAGGCGCCGCGTGCGGCGAGGGTCGCCAGCTCGGGGTCGGTGGGGTGCACGTTGTGGGCGAGCACCGAGCGAGGGGTGACCAGCCCGTGCCGGTCGTAGGTGTCGACATAGGAGGCGCCGCCGAACAGCTCGGCGACCTCCTTCACCTCGGCGGTGTTCTCGTTGACGTGGGAGGTGAACCAGGATCCGTCGACCTCACCGAACGTCGCGGCGCACGACTCCAGGATCGCGTCACTGGCCGACAGCGAGAAGCGCGGCGTCACGGCATACCGCAGGCGCCCCTTGCCGTGCCAGCGCGAGGCCAGGTCGCGCGACTCCTCGTAGGCCCGCGCCGGCGTGGTCAGCAACGGCTCGGGCAGGATCCGGTCTGAGGTGACCAGCCCGGTGGTGACCCGCAGACCCCAGAGGTCGGCGGCCTCGAACATCACGTCGACCGCCGAGGCGAAGTGCGACCCGAACACCAGCGCAGTGGTGGTGCCGGCGTCGACGAGGCCGGTGACGAAGTCCCTCGCCACCCCTCTGGCCATGTCGACGTCGGCCAGCCGCATCTCCTCCGGGAGGGCGCACTGGTCGAGCCAGTCGAGCAGTGGCATCCCCAGCCCGCCGATCACGCGCACCTGCGGGAAGTGGACGTGGGTGTCGACGAGCCCGGGCAGGACCATGCCCTCGCGGAGGTCGAGGACGTCCTCGTCGGGGTGCTCGGCGCGCAGCGTCGTGAAGTCGCCGCGCGCGACGATCACGCCGCCCTCGACGAGCAGCCCGCAGTCGTCCTGGGCGCGCAGCACGCCACCGTCGAAGGGGTCGTCGGGCGTGTCGAGCACGGTGGCCCGGAAGAGGGTCATCGGGCCACCTTCGAGGTCTCGGACTCGAACACCCGGACCAGGTCGGCAGCCACGCTGAGCGCGATCGTCGCCGGGTCCTTGCCGGTGAGCTGCGGTGACCCGATGGGCGTCTGGATGCGGGCGAGGTCGGCGTCCGAGTGTCCTTCGGCAGCAAGGCGTTGGCGAAAGCGCGACCACTTGGCGGACGAGCCGATCAGGCCGATCGACCCGAGGTGCTCACAGCGCAGCGCCGCATCGCAGAGGGCGGCGTCCTCGGCGTGGTCGTGCGTCATCACGAGGACGTGCGTGCCCTGCGGCACCTGGCCGAGGACGAGCTCGGGGACCGGCGCGTGGTGGACGTGGACCCGCGCCGTCGAGTCGTCGAGGACCCCGAGCCGGTCGGGCCCGAGCTGGTCGGCGCGAGAGTCGACCAGGTGGAGCTCGAGGTCGTGGCGCGCGAGGATGCGGGCCAGCTCGAGACCCACGTGGCCGACCCCGAAGACCGCGACCGCCGGCACCACCGCGAGCGGCTCGAGGAGCACCTGCACCTCACCGCCACAGCACTGCTGGCCGTGCTCGGCGGGCGACTTGTCGTTGAGGGACAACGAGATCTGTTCCGGCGCCGGCCCGCCCTCGGCCAGCATCGTGCGAGCCCTGGCCACGGCAGTCGCCTCGAGGTTGCCGCCACCGATGCTGCCCCACGTCGCGCCCACACCGACGACCATCTTGGCCCCGGCCTCACGCGGTGAGTGTCCTCGCACCGAGGTCAGCGTGACGAGCACGCCGGGTCGGCGCTCACGCCGCAACCGCTCGACGGCAGACAGCCACTCCATGGTCAGGTCCCCGCCCTGGCCGGCTGGGCGGCCTGCTCCGAGCGCGGCCGCAGGGGTGCGGCGTCGGCTCCGGGCTGGTCGGGCACGACCCCCGGCGCACCCTCGACCATCGCGGTCATGTGCGGCGGCTCGGCGCCGCCCCTGGCCTCCTGCACGGCCCAGAACACCGCCTCCGGGGTCGCCGGAGAGGCGAGGTCGACCGACGTGCCCGCCGGGCCGAAGGCGGCCGCGGCCTCGCGCAGGGCCTCGCGCACCGAGAACGCCAGCATCAGGGGTGGCTCGCCGACAGCCTTGGAACCGTAGACCGCGCCGTCCTCGTGGGCACGCTCCAGCAGCGCCACGTTGAACACCTCGGGCATCTCGGAGAAGCTCGGCAGCTTGTAGGTGCTCGCCGCCTGGGTGGCCAGCCGCCCCCGTGAGGGCCGGTCGGACTCGTCCCAGCGCAGGTCCTCCAGCGTCAGCCAGCCGGCGCCCTGGACGAACGCGCCCTCGACCTGGCCGATGTCGACCAGCGGTGACAGGGAGTCGCCCACGTCGTGCACGATGTCGACGCGCCGCAGCCGGTAGGCGCCGGTGAACTCGTCGACCTCGACCTCGCTGGCGGCCACGCCGTAGGAGAAGTACTTGAACGGCGAGCCGTGCATGGCCGAGGAGTCCCAGTGCAGCCCCTCGGTGCGGTAGAAACCGGCGGCCCATAGCTGGATCCGTTGGAAGTAGGCCTGGTTGACGAGCTCCGCCCACGGCACGGTGGCGCCGCCACCGACCTTGCCCACGTGTCCGTCGCTGAACCGCACGTCGGCCGGGTGCACGCCGAGCCGCCCGGCGGCGACCGCCCGCAGGCGTTCGATGATCTGCTCGCAGGCGTCCTTGACCGCCCCACCGTTGAGGTCGGCACCCGAGCTCGCGGCGGTGGCCGAGGTGTTGGGCACCTTGTCGGTGCGGGTCGGCGCGAGCCGGACGGTCGACAGCGGCACCCCGAGCGTCGTGGCGGCGACCTGGAGCATCTTGGTGTGCAGGCCCTGGCCCATCTCGGTGCCGCCGTGGGTGATCAGGACCGACCCGTCCTTGTAGACGTGGACGAGGGCGCCGGCCTGGTTGAACGACGTGAAGTTGAACGAGATCCCGAACTTCACGGGCGTCATCGCCAGGGCGCGCTTGGAGTGCTCGTGCGAGGCGTTGTATGCCGCGATCTCGGCCCGCCGCGCCGCGACGTCACCCGTCGTGAGCACCTGCTCCCAGCAGGTCGCCACCCGCTCGGGGTGCCGGACCGGCTGGCCGTAGGGGGTGGACTGCCCGTCGACGTAGAAGTTGCGCGACCTCAGCTCGATCGGGTCGATGCCGAGCTGGGGCGCGCAGCGGCCGAGGATGTCCTCGATGACGAGCATGCCCTGCGGCCCGCCGAACCCACGGAACGCCGTCTGGCTGGTCTTGTTGGTCTTGGCGATCCGGCCGTTCACCCGGACGTTGGGGATCCAGTAGGCGTTGTCGATGTGGCACAGGGCCCGGGCCAGCACCGGCTCCGACAGGTCGAGGCTCCAGCCCCCGTCGGAGGTCAGCGTGGCGTCGAGGGCCTGCAGCCGACCGGTGTCGTCGAAGGCGACCCGCCACTGGGCGTGGAAGCCGTGCCGCTTGCCCGACATGGTCATGTCCTGGGTCCGGGTCAGCCGCAGTCGCACCGGACGGCCGGTGAGCGTCGCCCCGAGGGCGGCGATCGCGGCGTACCCGTGGGGTTGCATCTCCTTGCCCCCGAAGCCGCCGCCCATGCGCAGGCACTGGACGGTGACGGCGTGGCTCGGCAGGCCGAGCACGTGGGCGACGATGTCCTGGGTCTCGGTCGGGTGCTGGGTCGAGCTCTGGACGAAGACCTGGCCGTTCTCGTCGACCAGCGCGATCGAGCAGTGCGTCTCGAGGTAGAAGTGCTCCTGCCCCGCGAACTCGAACTCGCCGCTGTAGACGTGGGCGGCGCCGGCGAACCCCGCCTCGATGTCACCGCGCTCCATGTGCGGCTGGCCGCCCTGGAAGCTCCCGGCCTCGATCGCCTCGTGCACCGTGACCAGCGACGGCAGCGGCTCGTAGTCGACCTCGACCGCGAGCGAGCCCAGCCGGGCGGCCTCCAGCGTCTCGCCGAGAACCCAGCACACGGCATGGCCGAAGAACATGACCTCCGACGGGAACAGCGGCTCGTCGTGCTTCACGCCCGCGTCGTTGACTCCCGGCACGTCGTCGGCGGTGAGGACCCGCACGACGCCGGGGACCCGCAGGGCAGGCGCCGTGTCGAGCCTCGTGACGCGGGCATGGGCGTGCGGAGCCTGCACCGGGTGGGCGTGGAGGATGCCGTGGGTGCGGACCGCGAGGTCGTCGGTGTAGAGCGCCTCACCGGTCACGTGCAGCGCGGCCGACTCGTGCGGGATCTCTTGCCCCACAACGGGATTGGCAGGGCGCTCGGACAATGCACTCATGCTCCGACCTCCTGTTGGGTCGCGGTCTCGGCATGCAGCTTGAGGAGCGCTGTGCCGAGCGTCGCCGTGCGGTATGCCGCGCTGGCGCGGTGGTCGTCCATCGGCGTGCCTTCGGCGCGCATCACGGCCGCGGCCTCGCGGACCACGTCGGCGTTCCACGCCCGACCCTCGAGCGCCGCCTCCGTGGCGAGCGCGCGGATCGGGGTGGCAGCGACGCCACCCAGCCCGATCCGCGCCTTGGTGACGACGCCGTCACGCAGGTCGAGCGCGAAGCCGACCGCCACGCTGGAGATGTCGTCGAACCGGCGCTTGGCCACCTTGTGGAACGCCGTGACCTCGCTGAGCGGCAACGGGATGCGCACCGCGCGGATGAGCTCACCCTCGCGCTTGACGGTCTGGCGGTAGCCGGTGAAGTAGTCAGCCAGGGGCACCTCGCGCTCGCCGTCGGCCGACGCGAGCACCACGACCGCTTCCAGCGCGAGCAGCGCGGGAGGGGTGTCGCCGATGGGCGAGCCGGTGCCGAGGTTGCCACCGATGGTCGCGCCGTTGCGGATCAGCCGGGAGGCGAACTGCGGGAACATCTTGTCCAGCAAGGGGACCCGTCCAGCCAGGCCGCGCTCGACCTCGCTCAGGCTGAGGGCGGCACCGATCTCCACCGAGTCGTCACCGACCGAGAGGGTGCGCAGCTCCGGCAGGCGGTCGATGCCGATCGCGAACGGCGTGCGCACGCCCCGGATGGTGACCTCGACCCCCCAGTCGGTCGAGCCGGCCACGAGGACGGCGTCGGGGTGCTCGGCCAGCAGGGACAGCGCCTCGGCGAGGTCGCCGGGACGGGCGTAGGTCCCGGTCGGACCGTCGAGCCGGGTGGCGCGTGCGGCGGGGGGCGCGGCAGCCAGCCGCGCGGCATACGGGTCGTCGTCGGCCGGCTCACCCAGGGCGTAGGCGGCGTCGCGGATCGGGCGGTAGCCCGTGCAACGGCACAGGTTGCCCGACAGGGCATGCAGGTCGAAGCCGTTGGGTCCGTGCTCGTGGTCGGGCGCGACCCCCGGTTCGTTGGCGGTGGTCGCCGGCTCGTGACCGTTCTGCGACGGGTCCGGGGAGCCGGCGGCGCCGGCACACCGGCCCTCGCGGTAGTACTCGGCGGCCATGCTGCAGATGAAGCCCGGAGTGCAGTAGCCACACTGCGACCCACCGCGGACCGCCATCTCGCGCTGCACCGGGTGGAGGGCATCAGGACCGCCGAGTCCCTCGGAGGTGACCACCTCCTGGCCGTCGAGCGCGGCGACCGGCACGAGGCAGGCGTTGATCGCCGTCCACTGCGTGCCGGCCCCCTCGGTGGGGCGGGCGACCATGATCGAGCAGGCGCCGCACTCCCCCTCGGCGCAACCCTCCTTGGCGCCAGTCAGGCCCTGGGCCCTGAGCCAGTCGAGCGTGGTGGTGCTGGGGTCGGTGCCGCCGAGCGGGCGCACCGCTCCGTTGACCGTGACGCCGTGCTCGTCACGAGCGTGCTCGTCAACAGCATGTGTGGTGACACCGTGCGTGTTCGCTGACGCCATCGCGCAACTCCCGTCGCCCCGTCGTTGGGGACCATCATCCCCCAGGCGTCACCGCCCAGGGGCATGGTTGCTGACAGGAGTGGGTCCGCCGGTTATCCATGCCGAACGACGGCCCTGTCGTTGGTTCCCAGAACGATACTTCTCAACAAACTGTTGAATCAAGGGTTTCGGGAGACGGGTTTCGCGATGTGGAAGGTCAGCCGCGGCCGAACCCCCGCAGCGCCCCGGTGTAGGCCTTCGGCGGTGGAGGGGCCAGCTCGCCGTGGGTCGAGGGGCGCAACCCGAGCCGCACGACGCTCTCGGCCAGGAGGGTCCCAGCCGCGACACCGTCGACGACCGGCACCCCCAGCTGCTCGGTGAGCAGCTCGGGCAGCCCGGCCATCCCCGCGCACCCCAGCACGATGGCGTCCGAGCCGTCGGCCGCCAGGGCGTTCTTCGCGAACGCGAGGATCACGGCATACGTCCGGTCGCGGTCCTCCTCCAGCTCGAGCACCGGGATGTCGCACGCGTGCACGCCGGCGCACTGGCGCTCCATCCCGTAGGTGCGCGTGAGGTCCCACGCGCGACCCACGGTGCGGCTCATCGTGGTGACGACGGAGAAGCTGCGACCCAGCAGCGTCGCCGTCTTCATCGCCGCCTCGGCGATGCCGATGACGGGTCTGGAGGCCGCCTCCCGGGCGGCGTCGAGGCCCGGGTCCCCGAAGCAGGCGAGCACGAACGCGTCCGCCTGCTGGTCCGCGCGGATGACCTCCAGCAGGCCCGGCACCGCCAGCGCCTCGTCGTAGTGGCTCTCGATCGAGGCGGGCCCCATCGACGGGGTGCGGGCGGTGACGACCGTCCCCGGGCCCGCCACCCGGCGAGCCTCCGCCTCGATCAGCGCCGTCATCGAGGCCGTCGTGTTCGGGTTGATGACGGTGAGGTGGACGGTCACTTCACACACGTCTTCGCGTCGAGCGGGCTGTCGCTGACGCCCATCCGGGGGGCGAGCAGCGCGTAGGCGGCGAAGCCCAGGCCGCAGCCGATGAACCAGGAGTAGTCGTCGAACCGGTTGATACCGGGGACGAACACCGCCGCGAGGGCACCGGCGGCTGCGATCGCGGTGGCCCAGATGGCCGGCGGGTTGTAGCCGCGCTGGTAGTGGTAGGCGCCGCCCTCGTCGAGGGTGAACAGGTCGTCGACGCAGACCCGCTGCTTGTGCACCACGTAGTAGTGGGCGATGAGGACTCCGAACAACGGGCCGATGAAGGCGCCCAGCGTGTCGAGGGTGTAGTGGATCGTCTCCGGGCTGTTGTAGAGGTTCCACGGCGTGAGCAGCACCGAGCCGACCGCCGCGATCATGCCGCCCATCCGCCAGCTGATCTTCTGCGGGCTGACGTTGGAGAAGTCGAACGCCGGTGACACGAAGTTGGCGACGATGTTGATGCCGATCGTGGCCGTGGTGAAGGTCAGCGCCGCGAGGACCAGGGCGAAGGTGTTGTCGATGTGGCCGACGGTCTCCACCGGGTCGGTGATCAGCTTGCCGTAGACCGGCAGGGTGGCAGCAGCGGTGAGGACGGTCAGCAGCGAGAAGAAGACGAAGTTGACCGGCAGGCCCCAGAAGTTCCCCTTCTTCACGGCCTCGAAGGTGCGGCCGTAGCGGGAGAAGTCGCCGAAGTTGAGCATCGGCCCGGAGAAGTAGGAGACGACGAGGGCGGTCGCGGCCAGCATGGTGGTGAACACCTTGCCGCCGGACAGCTCGTGGTCCGACAGGTTGAGGTTGACGCTCCAGTGCGCCTTGGACAGCAGGTAGACACACAGCGCGATCATCACGACGTAGACCGCCGGCCCGGCGAAGTCGATGAACTTGCGGATCGTGTTCATGCCGGTCCAGAAGACCGCCGCCTGCGCCACCCACAGCAGGGCGAAGGTCCCGTAGCCGAGCGTCGACAGGCCGAGGAACCCGTGCTGCGTCACGTCGGCGTAGGGCTCGAGACCGGGCCACATGCGGACGAGCAGGATGTCGAGCGATGCGGAGGCGAGGTAGGTCTGGATGCCGTACCAGGCCACCGCGATCAGCCCCCGGATGATGGCGGGGATGTTCGCGCCCAGCACCCCGAAGACCGACCGGCAGATCACCGGGTAGGGGACACCGGTGCGCTGGCTGGGCTTGGCGACCAGGTTGCAGAAGAAGAGCACGATCGTGATGCCGACGATCAGGCACACGAAGACCTGCCAGCTCGTGAGGCCGAGCGCGAAGAGGCTGCCCGCCGTGATGTAGCCGCCGACGCTGTGCACGTCGGACATCCAGAAGGCGAAGATGTTGTACCAGGACCAGCTCTGCTCCTTGAGCGGCGCGAGGTCCTCGTTGGTCAGGCGCTCGTCGTACGACGGCTTGATCAGGCCTGCGCCGGCGCCGTGGTCGTGCTCCCCGTGGTGGGTCGCGAACCCGGCCGCAGCGGCCGCTTCCTCGGTCTCGAAGGGCTTTTCGGTGGTGCTCATCCGGACTCCTTTGTCCACCGCGTCACCGCGGGTGCTTGCGGAGAACGCTAGGAGGGGATCCCTTGGGACAGAAGGCTTTGAACCGTATATCTGGGTATATCCAGGCGGCCGGCAGCCGGCTCCGCGCAGCTCAGCCGCCGAGGCGGGCGATGCAGGCGGTGAGCCGGTCGTGGTGGGCCTCGGCGACGGCCTTGAGGGTCTCGGCGTCGCGGGCGACGAAGGCGTCGAGCATCTGCTGGTGGTCCTCGCGCATCTCCGCCCGGTCCTCCTCCGTGGTGCGCATCATGGTCTGGACCGGCTCGGTGAGGTTCCAGGCGATGTCGAGCATGTGCAGCAGCCGTGGCATCCGGCAGGGCGCGAGGAGCGCCTCGTGGAACTCGCGGCTGGCTCGCTGGAAGGCCGCCGCGTCGTCGGAGGCGACAGCCCGGTCGAGGGCGGCGTGGACTGCGGTGGCGCGGTCGTGGTCGGCCTTGGCGGACTGGCGCACGGCCACCTCCAGGGCGGCCGCCTCGAGCGCCCCGCGCACGACGTAGAGCTCGTCGAGCTCGGCCTGCGAGAGGGCCGTGACGGTGTAGCCGAGGCGTGGCTGGTGCTCCAGCAACCCCTCACCGAGCAGCGTCTTGAGTGCCTCGCGCACCGGGATGAGGCTCACCCCGAAGAAGGTCGCCACGTCGTCGAGGGGGATCGGGCTGCCGGGCGGCACCGCCCCCGAGGCGATCACGCGACGGAGCTCGGAGAGCACCTGGGGTCCCGACACGTAGGCGTCCTCGCGGGTGAGCAGGCTGACGATGCCCGACTGTCGCCGTGGCTGCGTCATGCTCCACCTCCACCCGTCACCGGACCATCATGCCCACCTGCGCCCAGCCTCCTAGACGAGCTGCCGGCTGAGGACGGCGTGCCGGTTGACGTCCTTGTAGAGCAGGTAGCGGAACCGGCCGGGACCACCGGCGTAACAGGCCTGCGGGCAGAAGGCGCGCAACCACATGAAGTCGCCTTCCTGCACCTCGACCCAGTCGTTGTTGAGCAGGTAGACCGCCTTGCCCTCGAGGACGTAGAGGCCGTGCTCCATCACGTGCGTCTCCGGGAACGGGATCGCGCCGCCAGGCTCGAAGTTGACGATGTTGACGTGCATGTCGTGCCGCACGTCGGTCGGGTCGACGAACCGCTGGGTGGTCCAGACGCCGTTCGTGCCGGGCATCTCGCCGCCCTCGACGTCGGCCTCGTTCGTCACGAAGGCCTCGGGCACCTCGATGCCCTCGACGACCTGGTAGGCCTTGCGGATCCAGTGGAAGGTCGCGGACGCCTCGCCGCGGTTGTGCAGGGTCCACTCCTGGCCAGGTGGGAGGAACGCGTAGCCACCCTCGACCAGCTCGTGCGCCTCGTCGCCGAGCGTCAGGGTGAGCCCGCCAGCGACGACGAAGAGGACTCCCTCGGCCCTCGGGTCGGCCTCGGGGCGGTCGGAGCCACCACCGGGCGACACCTCGACGATGTACTGCGAGAAGGTCTCGGCGAACCCGGACAGCGGGCGGGCGATGACCCACAACCGCGTGCCCTCCCAGAACGGCAGGTTGCTGGTGACGATGTCGGTCATCGTCCCCCGCGGCAGGACGGCGTACGCCTCGGTGAACACCGCCCGGTCGGTGGTCAGCTGGGTCTGCGGCGGCAGACCTCCCGCCGGGACGTAGTAGGGGGTGGTCGTGGGGCGGGGCGTGGTCATCGCTGTCCTCTCGTCATGACGATCTCGTGAGCAGCCGACCGCGCGGGTCGGCCTCGATGTCGACCGGTATGCCGTGCAGCCAGGTCTGGCGCACCGCCCCGGTGAGCGCGCGGCCGGCATAGGCCGACACGGGGTTCTTGTGGCGCAGGGAGGTGACGTCGACCGTGAACGACTCGTCCGGCGCGAACACGACGAGGTCGGCCGTGGCGCCGACGGCGATCCGGCCACGGTCACCGAGGCCCACCTGGTCGGCCGGCCCCTCCCCCATCCACCGGACGACGTCGACGAGGGAGTGTCCCCGGGTGCGGGCCTCGGTCCAGACCGCGGGGAGGCCCAGCTGGAGGCCGGCGATCCCGCCCCACGCCTCGCCGAAGTCGCCCGAGTCGAACCGCTTGAGGTCCTCGGTGCACGGCGAGTGGTCCGACACGACCGTCCGGATCACGCCGTCCTCGAGCCCGGCCCAGAGCCGGTCGCGGTTGTCGTGCTCGCGGATCGGCGGGCAGCACTTGAACTGCGTCGCCCCGTCGGGGATCTCCTCGGCGTCGAGGGTGAGGTAGTGCGGGCAGGTCTCCACCGAGAGGCGCAGCCCCTCGGCCTGGGCGCCGGCGATCAACGGGATCGCGTCGGCGTCGGACAGGTGCAGGATGTGCGCCCGTCCCCCGGTCTCCCGCGTCGCGGCGATGACCTCGGCGATGGCCCGCTCCTCCGCCTCCTTGGGACGCGAACCCAGGAACCCGGCATACCCGGGGCCGTGGGGGTGGGGTGACGACTCGATGGTCTGCTCGTCCTCGGCGTGCACGATGACCAGCCCGCCGAAGGTCGCAGTCTCCGCCAGGGCCTCGCGCAGCTCGGCCGCCGACAGGTGGGGGAACTCGTCGACGCCGGAGTGCAGCAGGAAGCACTTGAAGCCGAAGACGCCGGCCTCGTGGAGCGGGCGCAGGTCGGGCAGGTTGCCGGGCACGGCGCCACCCCAGAACCCCACGTCGACCCAGGCCTGGTCGCGGGCGACGGCGCGCTTCTCCTCGAGGGCCGCCACCGTGGTGGTTGGCGGGATGGAGTTGAGGGGCATGTCGATGATCGTCGTGACGCCACCGGCCGCCGCGGCGCGCGTGGCGCTCGCGAAGCCCTCCCAGTCGGTGCGGCCGGGCTCGTTCACGTGGACATGGGCGTCCACGAGGCCGGGGAGCAGCACCTCGTCGTCGGCCAGGTCGACCACGCGGGCGCCGGGCACCTCGGTGTCGTAGGGCTCGACCGCGACGATGCGCCCGTCCGCGACGGAGACCGCCACCGCGACCTCCGCGCCGTCGACCACGGCACGCCTTGCCCGCAGGACCACCTCTGCCGTCACGCCCGACCTCTTCCCGGAGCCGTCCACCGAACCTGTCATGACCGTAATCCCTGCCTCAGCTCGCCGCTGCCGGTGTGGCGGAACGGGTGTGGTCCACCACCCGGCTCCGGTGGCTGCCGAGGACGCCGCCCTCGACCTCCACCACGTCGCCGTGCCGCAGGTAGGGGCGGGGCTCAGGGTGGCCCATCGCCACCCCTGCCGGCGTGCCGGTGATGACGAGGTCGCCGGGCTCGAGGGTCATCAGCCCGCTGACGTAGCAGAGCAGCTCGGCGACGGAGAAGAGCATGTCGCCGGTGGAGCCGTCCTGGCGCACCACGTCGTTCACGGTGAGCCGCAACCTGACCCGCGCCGGGTCGCCGAGCTCGTCGGGCGTGACCAGCCACGGTCCGACCGGGCAGAAGGTGTCGGCCGACTTGCCCTTGGTCCACGTGCCACCGCGCTCGAGCTGCAGCGCCCGGTCGGAGACGTCGTGGGCCAGCACGTAGCCGGCGACGGCCCCCAACGCGCGGTCGGTATCGCGCTCGTGGGTGAGTGGCGCACCGAGGACGACCCCGAGCTCGACCTCGTAGTCGGTCGTGACCGATCGCGGCAGCAGCCGGATGTCGTCGGTGGGCCCGCACACCGCGGTCGGGGCCTTGAGGAAGACGACGGGCTCGGAGGGCAGCGGCACCCTCGCCTCGGCCGCGTGGTCGCGGTAGTTGAGACCGATGCCGACCACCTTGCCGGGCCGGGTCACTGGTGGGCCGAACCGTGGGGCAGCGTCGCCGGCAAGGCGTGGCAGCGCAGTGGTGTCGACCGTGCCCAGCTCCGCCAGGAAGGCGGCGTCGATGTCGTGGGTCAGACCGCGCAGGTCGAGCAGCGTGCCGTCGGGCGCGACCACCACCGGCCGTTCCGATCCCGGTGGACCGACGCGGGCGACCCTCATCGCCCACCTCCGAGGTGCTCGCGCGCGATGCGCGCACCGATCCGCTCGAGCAGCGGCCCGGGCGCGTCCAGCGCCTCCTGCCGCGAAGCCCCTTCGTCGACGAGCGCGTAGGCCGCGTGCAGCCCTGCCGCTCCCAGCTCATCGGGAGTGAGCGTGACCTGGCCGGCCACCGCCACGGCAGGCACCCCTTTGTCGCGGGCCAGTGCGGCCACTGCCGCCGGGGCCTTGCCGTGCAGGGTCTGGGCGTCGAGCGAGCCCTCGCCGGTCACGACGAGGTCGGCACCTGCGACGGCGTCCGGCAGGCCGGTGAGCTCGAAGACCAGCTCGGCCCCCGGTCGGGTCGTCGCGCCGAGGACGGCCATCAGCCCGAAGCCGACCCCACCTGCCGCTCCTGCTCCCGGCGCGTCCCGTCGGTCAGCGCCGGTGGCCCGGGCGACGAGGTCGGCCCAGCGGGTCAGGGCGGAGTCGAGCAGCTCGACGTCCGCGGGGCCGGCGCCCTTCTGCGGGCCGTAGACGGCCGCCGCCCCACGGCTGCCCGTGAGGGGGTTGTCGACGTCGCAGGCGACGACGAGCTCGGCCCCGGCCAGCCCGGGATGCAGCCCGCTCAGGTCGAGACTGGCCGCGTCGAGCAGCCCCACCCCACCGGCCCCGACGACGCTGCCGGTCGCGGTCTGGATGGTGGCGCCGAGTGCCTGGAGCAGGCCGGCCCCACCGTCGGTGCAGGCACTCCCGCCGATCCCGACGACGACGCGCCGCGCGCCCCCGTCCAGCGCGGCGGCGATCAGCTCGCCGGTCCCCCTGCTCGTGGCAGTGAGCGGCGCCGGCCGGCGGTCGGGCAGCTGCGCCAGTCCGGACACCTCGGCCAGCTCGACCACCGCCTCCGCTCCGCGGAGGCCGTAGGCCGACCCACACGGCACACCGGTCGGGCCGGTGGCCTGCACCGGCACCCGCGTGAAGCCCGCGGCGAGGGCTGCGGCGAGGGTGCCGTCACCCCCGTCGGCGACGGGGATGACGGCCACGTCCGCCTCCGGCAGGACCGAGCGCACGCCGATCGACAGGTGCCTCGCGACCTCGGCGGCCGTCAGGGTGCCCTTGAACTTGTCGGGGGCGAGCAGGATGCGAGGCATCGACAGCCCTAGTCCAGGTTCGCGAAGAGCGCCGTCGGGGCGTCGGCGCCGCCGGCGGCCAGCTCCTCGAACTCGGTGACGCCGTCGATGGACAGGCCCATCGAGACGTTCGTGACGCGCTCGAGGATGACCTCGACGACGACCGGCACGCGGTACTCCTGGGCCATCGCCTTCGCCTTCTCCAGGGCGGAGTGGATCTCCTCGGGGTCGAAGACGCGAATCGCCTTGCAGCCCAGTCCCTCGACGACCTTGACGTGGTCGACGCCGTAGCCACCGACCTCGGGGCTGTTGATGTTGTCGAAAGAGAGCTGGACGCAGTAGTCCATGTCGAACCCGCGTTGCGACTGCCGGATCAGGCCGAGGTAGGCGTTGTTCACCAGGACGTGGATGTAGGGGATGTTGAACTGCGCCCCGACCGCCAGCTCCTCGATCATGAACTGGAAGTCGTAGTCACCGGAGAGTGCGACCACCGTCTCGTCCGGCACAGCGGTGGCGACGCCGAGGGCCGCGGGGACGGTCCAGCCGAGCGGACCCGCCTGGCCGGCGTTGACCCAGTGCCGGTCCTTGTAGACGTGCAGCAGCTGGGCCGCCTGGATCTGGGACAGGCCGATCGTCGAGACGTAGCGGACGTCCTTGCCGAAGGCACGGTTCATCTCCTGGTAGACCCGCTGCGGCTTGATCGGGGTGACCTCGAAGTTGGTCTTGCGCAACATGGAGCGCTTGCGGTCCTGACAGGACTGCGCCCACGCGCTGCGGTCGGCGAGCCGACCCGCGTCCCGTCGTTCTCGAGCCACCTCGACGAGGAGCTGCAGCGCCGCCTTCGCATCCGAGACGATCCCGTAGTCGGGCGCGAAGACCCGGCCGATCTGGGTCGGCTCGATGTCGATGTGCACGAACGTGCGGCCCTTGGTGTAGGTCTCGACGTCACCGGTGTGGCGGTTGGCCCACCGGTTGCCGATGCCGAGGACGAAGTCCGACTCGAGCATGGTGGCGTTGCCGTAGCGGTGGCTGGTCTGCAGGCCGACCATGCCGGCGTTGAGCTCGTGGTCATCGGGGATGGTGCCCCACCCCATCAGCGTGGGGATGACCGGGACGCCGGTCAGCTCGGCCAGCTCGACCAGGAGACCGGCCGCGTCGGCGTTGATGATCCCGCCGCCCGCGACGATCAGCGGCCGCTCGCTGGCGGCCAGCAGGTCGAGCGCCTTCTCGACCTGGGGGCGGGTGGCAGCCGGCTTGTAGGCCGGCAGCGGCTCGTAGGTCTCGACGTCGAACTCGATCTCGGCCAGCTGGACGTCGATCGGCAGGTCGATGAGCACCGGGCCGGGGCGCCCCGAGCGCATCAGGTGGAACGCCTGCTGGAAGGTGCCCGGCACCTGGGCCGGCTCGAGGACGGTGACCGCCATCTTGGTGAGCGGCCCGGCGATCGAGGCGATGTCGACGGCCTGGAAGTCCTCTTTGTGCAGCTTGGCGACCGGCGCCTGCCCGGTGATGCACAGGATCGGGATCGAGTCGGCGCTGGCCGAGTAGAGCCCGGTGATCATGTCGGTGCCGGCGGGACCACTGGTGCCGACGCAGACGCCGATGTTGCCGGCCCTGGCCCGGGTGTAGCCCTCGGCCATGTGGGAGGCGCCCTCGACGTGGCGGGCCAAGGTGTGGTGCAGGCCGCCGTTGGTCTGCATCGCCTTGTAGAAGGGGTTGATCGCCGCTCCGGGCAGGCCGAAGACGTTGGTCACCCCTTCCTTCTTGAGGATCTCGACGGCCGCTTGGGCCGCAGTCATGCGTGCCATGGTGGTGCTCCTGGTTCGGAAGAGGTCAGGGAGGTTCGAGGGAGGGTCAGGGGTTCTGACCGGAGAGGCGCTGGACGCCCCGCAGCAGGGCCGAGTGGTCGAGGCCGCCGTCGCCGTTCGCCCGGGCCGACGCCATCAGCTGGGCGACGAGCCCGCCGAGGGGTACGACCACCCCGGCCTCCCGCGCGGCACTCGTCACGATCCCGAGGTCCTTGTGGTGCAGGTCGATCCGGAACCCCGGATCGAAGGACTTCTTCGTCATGTTGTCGCGCTTCT
Source organism: Pedococcus bigeumensis (assembly GCF_039531795.1). NCBI lineage: Bacteria > Bacillati > Actinomycetota > Actinomycetes > Micrococcales > Intrasporangiaceae > Pedococcus > Pedococcus bigeumensis. The sequence continues at coordinate 129,904 of NZ_BAAAQS010000003.1, forward strand.
GGTCGAGCACCTTGGAGCCGGCCAGACCACCACCGAGCACGTCGAGCGCGGGGCCGAGGTCGACGCCGTAGGCCTCGAGGAAGACCACGGCCTCGGCCAGGGCCTGGATGTTGGCGGCCACGATGAGCTGGTTGGCCGCCTTGACGGTCTGGCCCGCGCCGTTGCCGCCCACGTGGACGACGGTCTTGCCGACCGCGTCGAAGAGCGGCTTGGCCTCGGCGAAGTCCGCTGCCGAGCCGCCGACCATGATCGACAGCGCGGCGTTCTTGGCGCCGGCCTCGCCACCGGAGACCGGGGCGTCGAGGAGCCGGAACCCCTTGTCCTGCGCGGCCTTGGCGAGCTCGACGGTCACGTCGGGGCGGATGCTGGAGAAGTCGATGACCAGCGTGCCCTCCTTGGCGTTCGCGAACACGCCGTCCTCACCGAGCAGGACGTCCTGCACGTCGGGGCTGTCGGGGACCATGACCGCGACCACCTGGGCGTCACGGACGGCCTCGGCGACCGAGGTCGCCGCGGTGCCGCCGGCCTCGACGAGCGGCTTGGTCTTGTCGGGGTGCAGGTTGTAGCCGACGACGTCGTGCCCGGCGTCCTGGAGGTGGACGGCCATGGGGCTGCCCATGATGCCGAGTCCGATGAAGGCGATGGTGGTCATGTCGTGCTCCTTGGTGTTCGGTTCGAGGTGGTCGCGGACCGGAGTCGGTTCGGGGATCAGCTCGAACCGAGGGGTGGGGTCAGGGTCGGGCGGCGCGACGGCGCTCGCGCGGCAGCCAGCCGAAGCTCTCGGGGGTGGTTGCGGTGGTGGGCTTGTACTCCAGACCCACCCACCCGGCATACCCGCTCGCGGCGAGGGCGCCGAGGTGGCGCTGGAGGTCGAGGTCACCCGAGCCCGGCTCGCCGCGACCGGGCGCGTCGGCGATCTGCACGTGGGCGGTGCGGTCGGCGTAGGCCGCGACCGCGGCGTCGAGGTCGTCGCCGTTGGCGGCCAGGTGGTAGAGGTCGAGGAGGAAGCCGACGTTGCCCGCACCCGCGGCCCGCACGTCGTCGACGACCGCCACCGCGTCGGCTGCCGTGCGCAGCGGGTAGGGCTTGGGGCCGCTGACCGACTCGACCAGGACGGTCGCCCCGATCCGGTCGGCGGCCTTGGCGGCGAAGCCGACCGACTCACGACCGAGCTCGTCCTGCTCCTGCGCCGACACCCCGTCGACCCGGTTGCCGAACAGCGCGTTGAACGCCGTGACGTCGAGCCGCTCGCCGATGCCGACCGTGACGTCGACGTTGTCGCGGAACTGCTGCACGCGGTCGGGGATCGAGAGCACCCCGCAGTCGGGTCCGGCCAGGTCGCCCGCGAAGAAGTTCAGACCGACCAGCTGCACCCCCGCGTCAGAGATGGCGCCGACGAAGGCGTCCACCTCGCGGTCGCCGGGGACCGGCTGGTCGGGCCACGGCCACCAGAACTCCACGGCGTCGAAGCCGGCGGCCTTCGCGGCGGCGGGCCGCTCGAGGAGCGGCAGCTCGGTGAAGAGGATCGAGCAGTTCACCTCGTAGCGCAGTCCATGGTCCGTCACGACGATCTCCTTCTGGCTGTTCATCGATATTTCCGTATCATGGAATCACTTTTCCAACTAGTGAGAGGGTAGGCGTCAGGCCACCCGAGCGTCAAGACCGCCGGGGCGGTCGTCTCAGAGCGTGGCGGAGCGGTGCGCGGGCGCGGCACGGTGGCGCGACAGCAACCGCTCCCCCGCCGAAACCGCCTGTGCCGCAAGCAGTTGCTCGTCGGCGGTGACGAGGCCGTCACCCGAGACGACGCACCTGCCCCCGACGAGCAACAGCTCGAGCGGGGGCTGGGAGCCGAGGGCGAGCGCCGCGACCGGGTCGACGATGCCGGCATGGCCCAGCCCGTCGAGCCGCCACAGGGCGACGTCGGCCAGCTTGCCGACCTCGAGCGACCCGATCTGGTCGTCCCAACCGAGCACCCGAGCGCCGCCGATGGTGGCGAGCTCGAGGGCGTCCCTCACGCCGAGGGCTTCGGGACCGCCTCGGGCGCGGGCGAAGAGCAGCGCGTGCCGCGCCTCCTCGACCAGGGAGGACGCCTCGTTCGACGCAGCCCCGTCCACGCCGAGGCCCACCGGCACGCCGGCGTCGCGCAGGTCACGGGTGCGAGCGACACCAGCGCCCAGGCGGGCGTTCGACGACGGGCAGTGCGCGACGCCGGTGCCCGAGATCGCCAGCGCTCCGATCGCGTCGCCGTCGAAGTGGATGCCGTGGGCGAGCCACACGTCGTCGCCGAGCCAGCCGAGCGACTCGAGGTAGGCCAACGGGCTCAGCCCGAACCGCTCGGCGCAGTAGCGCCCCTCGTCGACCGTCTCGGCCAGGTGGGTGTGCAGCCGCACCCCGCGGTCACGCGCCAGGGCCGCAGACTCGCGCAGAAGGTCCGCCGTCACGGAGAACGGCGAGCACGGGGCGACGCCGATCCGCAGCATCGAGTCGGGCGACGGGTCGTGGTGCGCGTCGACCGCGCCCGCCGTCGCGGCGAGGATCGTGTCGAGGTCTTCCACCACGTGGTCGGGCGGCAGACCGCCCTGGCTCTGACCGAGGTCCATCGACCCGCGGGTGGCCAGGAACCGCAGGCCGATCCGTCGCGCCGCCTCGATCTCGGCGCCCAGGACGTCGCCGCCCTGGGTGGGGAAGACGTAGTGGTGGTCCATCGACGTCGTGCAGCCCGTGCGCGCCAGCCAGCCCAGACCTGCCGCCGCGGCCGCCCCCACGATGTCCTCGTCGATGCCGCCCCAGACCGGGTAGAGCTCGGTGAGCCAGCCGAACAGCGTGGCGTCGACCGCCAGCCCGCGGGTGGCCCACTGGTAGAGGTGGTGGTGGGTGTTGACCAGGCCGGGGGTGGCCAGGCACCCCGAGGCATCCACCACGTCTGCGACGGTGCCGTCGTCGACGTAGCGGCCCGCAGCGACGGCGACGATGCGCGTCCCTTCGACGACGACGTGCCCGACGGCGTGCTCGGTGCGGACCGGGTCCATCGTCACCACCGTGCAACCGTCCAGGACCAGCCGTGGGACGGTCGCCATGGTCACGACCCCCGGTAGGTGGAGTAGCCGAACGGGTTGAGCAGCACCGGCACGTGGTAGTGCTGGTCGGCGTCGGCGATGGTGAAGACCACCACCACCTCCGGGTAGAAGCCCTCGACGCCGCGCGCCGCGAAGTAGCCACCCGAGGCGAACCTCAGCCGGTAGTCGCCCGCCTCCAGGCGCTCCGGACCGATGCCCCCGATGCGGCCGTCCCCGTCGGTGATGCCGTCGCCGATCGGTTGACCCGCAACGGTTTCCAGCACCACCGTGATGCCAGCGGCAGGCTTGCCGAGGCTGGTGTCGAGGACGTGCGTGCTCAGGGTTCCCATCAGGAGGCCACCTGTCGGAGTCGGAGCAGCGCGATCTCGCGCAGCTGGGTCACGGTCTCTTCACGCTCGGCGTCGTCGTCGTTGCCGAGCCGCCGGTCGAGCTCGGCGAGGATCTCCGGCGCGGACCGGCCGGCCGCCCGGATGAGGAACACCCGGTCGAACCGTCTCTCGTATGCCGCGTTGCCCTCGGCGAGCGCGCGCGCCACCTCGGCGTCGGCCGGGTCCACCCCGGCCTGCTCACGGGCGCTGGCAGCAGCGTTGTGGTGCGGGCTCGCGGCGCGTTCGCCGATCCGCGGGTGGCCGGCCAGCGCCGCCTCCAGCTCCTCGTCGTCGAGGTGCTGGGCGGCGGCGCCGGCGGTGGCTTCGAGCTCCGGCCACGCGGCATACGGTCGGCCGTCACGGACGGCGGCGACCCATCTGGGCACCGGGAGGCACGCGGTCAGCCGCTCCTCCAGCTCGCGCTCGGGCAGTGCGTTGAGGCGTTCGAGGGTCAGCTCGAGCGTCATCGGCCCTCCACCGACCGGGTGCGCGCGGAGTGGATCGGGTTCGCGTCGGCCACGAGGTCATCAAACCGGTAGCCGGCGATCTTGGCGATCTCCACGAGGGCCGAGGCGTGTTCCTGCGCCTGGGAGTTGTTGAGCCGCTCCCAGCCCGTGCGCACCACCTGGTCGAACGAGTCGCGGTCGCGCACACACGTCACGAGCGGGAAGCCGAAGCGGTCGCGGTACTGCGAGGTCAGCTCGGCCAGCTCGCCGTGGCTCTTCTCGTCGAGCCGGGTCAGCCCGAGCGAGGACTGGTCGCGCAGGGAGTCCGGCCCCTCGTCGCCCTCGGCCACGCTGTCGGCACCGAGGTCGGGGTAGGAGTCGATCAGCTGGCGCTGCTCGTCCTCGGTGGCCGAGAACAACGCCTCCTGGAACGCGCGCCGCAGGTCGCTGGTGTCGCTGAACGGCCGCGAGTCGAAGGCCCGCTCGACCACCCAGCGAGGGCCCTGGAAGAGGCTGCCGAACGTGTCGGCGAAGTCCTCGCGCGACATCTGGTTGACCTCGCTGAGCCGCACGAGCGATCCCGGCGCACCGGCCACCGCCGGGCCACGGTTCGACCCGACGTGGTGGAAGAGGAAGTTGAGCACGATGGCGGTGATCGAGCCGAGCGTGATGCCCGAGCCCAGGATGATCTGGGCCCAGTCCGGGACCGCCTTGGCGACGTCGGGCTGCGCGGTGACGTACATGGCGAGGCCGACCGCGGTGGCGACGATGACGACGTTGCGGTGGTCGTGGAAGTCGACCCGGGAGAGCGTCTGGAAGCCCACGACGGCGACGGTGGCGAACATCGCCAGCGCGGCGCCGCCGAGGACGGGGTGCGGGATGCCCGCGACGATGGCGCCGGCCTTGGGGATCAGGCCGATGACGACCATGATCAGCCCGGCGGTGGCGACGACGTAACGGCTCTTGACCCGGGTCAGTCGCACCAAGCCGACGTTCTCGGCGAAGCAGGTGTAGGGGAAGGAGTTGAACACTCCTCCGATCGTGGTGGCGAGGCCGTCGGCGCGCAGGGCACGGGCGATGTCCTCCTTGCCGATCCGCTTTTCGACGATCTCACCGGTGGCGAACACGTCGCCCGTGGTCTCGACGGCGGTGATGAGCATGACGACGACCATCGAGATGATCGCGGCCACCGAGAACTTGGGCCAGCCGAAGTGGAACGGCGTGGTCACCCCGATCCAGCCCGAACCCGACACGGAGTCGAAGTGCGCGTCACCGAGGATCCACGCGATCACGGTGCCGACGACCAGGCCGATGAGGACGGCCACGGTGGCCATGAAGCCCTTGAAGATCCGCTGGATCGCGACGATGAGGGCGAGCGTGCCGAGCGCGTAGGCGAGGTTGCGCCCACTGGACGGGTCGAGCGTGGGGCCGGCGCCACCCGCGGCGTCCGCTGCGGCCACCGGCAGCAGCGCGAGGCCGATGATCGTGATCACCGTCCCGGTGACGACCGGCGGGAAGAACCGGATCAGCTGGCTGAAGTAGGGAGCCACGAGGAAGGTGAACAGACCCGCCACGATGACCGCCCCGTAGATCACGAGCAGCCCGTCGGTCCCCCCGCCGGCGGCCAGGCCGATGGCGATCATCGGGGACACTGCGGTGAACGTGACCCCTTGCAGGAGAGGCAGCTTCACGCCCACCTTCCAGAACCCGACGGACTGGATGATCGAGGCGATCCCACACGTGAAGAGGTCGGCGTTGATGAGGTGGATGAGCTCCTGGGTCGACAGACCGATGGCGCTGGCCAGGAGGATCGGCACGATCACCGCGCCGGCGTAGAACGCCAGCACGTGCTGGAAGCCGTAGATCGCGAGCTTCGGGATGGGCAGGACCTCGTCCACCGGGTGGCGGGAGGCGCGCTGGGACTTGGGTGTTGCGGTGGCTGTGCTCATGACAGGCACCTTTCGGGAGGCTCCGCGAGGAGGGGTGCAGAAGGAGGGTGCTGCAGGGTGGGTGCTGCGCGAGAGTGCTGCGGGTGCTGCAGGGTGGGTGCTGCGCGAGAGTGCTGCGGGTGCTGCCGGTGCTACGGGTGCTGCGGGTGCTGCGGTGGGCCGGGCTGCCGGGTCGCGTCAGCAGAAGCCGGGCACGGTGAGCCAGGCGTCGCCGGCGTCCGAGCCGTTCTCGCGCTGGACCGTCGCCTCGATCAGCCCGTAGGGCCGGTCGGCAGCGATGAACACCTCACCGGGGTTCTCGAGACCGAACGGCGCGAGGTCGACCAGGAAGTGGTGCTTGTTCGGCGCCGAGAACTTGATCTCCGCGACCTCGGGGTGGGCGGCCAGCACGGCCGAGCCCATCGCGTAGAGACTCTCCTGCAGCGCCCGGCTGTAGGTCGTCGCGAAGGTCTCCAGGAGGAGTGAGCGCACGTCGTCGAACGACTTGTTCCAGTCCACGCCCTCGGTGGTCTCGTAGCGCCAGCGCGCCACCAGGGACGTCGCGAGGATGCGGTCGTCGGTCTCCTGCAAGGTCGTGTACTCGTCCTTGAGGTAGCCCTTGAACTCCGAGCCGGTGGACTTGAGGACGACCAGGTCCTTGACGCCCGAGACCACCCAGGCGCGCGGCTCGTCGCCGCTGCGGTCACGGGTGACGACGGTGGTGCGCACCTCACCGCCGCGCTTGACGAAGGCGTGGTCGTGGCCGGTGCCGCCGACCTCGATGCGGTCCCAGGCGTACTCCTCCACCTCGATCCGGCTGGCGGTCGCGGCGGGCGTGACGTCGAGGAAGCGCTGCCCGAGGGTGAGGGCGTAGTCCTCCGGGGAGGTGACGCCGTGCTCCTTGGCGAACGCGAAGGCAGTGTTCTTCTGGGTGTCGGTGGGCAGGACCTTGGCCTGGTCACCGGTGGTGTGCGCCTCGGTGAAGTCGCCGCGCAGGGCGGTCGACACGTTGAGGTCGCGGATCTCGTGGCGGGCGGTGTCGCGGTAGACGCGGACGACGCGGTTCTCCGCCTTGCCGTACTGGTTGGGTCCGAGGACGAAGCTCATGGTGCTCCTAGCGGTGCCCGTCGACCCTCGCGGGTCAGGCGTGGTGGCGCGGATGGCTTCCCGAACACTCCGGAGATCTTCCGAATGGTGGAAACCTGTTTACGAATGATGGAAGGATAGGAGCACCGATGTGACGGAGTCAACACTTTGTTGAAATCTTTCGACGCCACCTCGGGGACGGACCTGCCCTCGACCGCTTCGGACCCGGCCACGCCGTGGTCGGGCCCACCCACGCCGAAGGGGCGCGCCGAGTCCGGCGCGCCCCTTCGACCCCCTTCGGCTACGTGGCGGTGCCCCGGACCACGTGGGAGACACAGCTCAGACCCTTGGCCTGATTTCCGTCGGCGAAGTCCGGCAAGGTCACCTTCCGCTCCTCGCCGGCCTTCAGGTCGTACGACTTGGCGACCGATCCCAGGACGGTGCCGGTCTTCACCTTCGCCACGGACACCAGCAGGCGGTAGGTCTGCGCTGTGCCGAGGTTGTTGTGCAGCGTCCCCGACGCGGTCCAGCTGCCCTTGTCGTCAGCCGAGCAGCTGAACCCGGAGAGGTCGGCCTTGGCGCCCACCACGTCGGCGGCGGTCGCCCTCGCGGTGGCCGAGGTGGGCGCCTTGGCGGAGTCCGCCCGTCTTTCCGGTGCATCGGAGCACGAGGCGAGTGAGGCGGCGGCCAGACCGAGGAGGCAGCCGGCCACCACCCGTCGGACGTTCGACGGAGTGTTCATGGTCAGGCTGTTCTTGCCGTCGGACCTGTCCTTGGTGTCGGTCGTCTCTCGCATCAGGCATCAGTCCTGCGGCGGGAGGTGACCAGGGTGAGCGCCAGGCCCGCCAGGAGCAGCAGCCCGCCGAGCGTCACCGCTCCGAAGACGTTGGAGCCGGTGAAGGCGAGAGACGAGGCCGGGTGCTCCTCGGTGGGCGGAGCCGTCGTGGTCGGGACGTCTGCCTTCGACGGCGGCGAACCGACCGGGTCGCCGTGCGGGGGGACACCGGTCGCGGTCGCGACATTGGCCACGACGCCAGCATCCACCTCGGCCTGGGTCACCGTGTAGTCACTCGACACGCAGACCATGACGTCGCCGGGGCCGAGAGAGTCCCCCGGGCACGTGATGGTGAGGTGTCGCTGGGCGAGCATCGGGTCGTCGACGTGCACGTTCGTGAGCGTCACGGATCCGGTGTTCTCCACGGTGAACTCGTAGGAGATCAGCTCTCCCACGCCTGCCTTGCCGTCCCCGTCCCGGTCGTCCAGGTAGGCGACCTTGGTCAGCCTGATGCCGGGGTTCGACGGGGTCGGGGTGGTGGTGTCCGACGGCGGCGACACCACCGGCGGACCGGTCGGCGGGACACCCGTGGCGGTGGCCGAGTTCGCCACCGACCCAGCATCGACATCAGCCTGGGTCACCACATACGGGCTCGCCGTGCAGGTCAGGTCCGCACCCGGAGCCAGGTCACCGGCCGGGCACGTCACGGTCAGCGCCGGACCCGCCGGAGCGACCAGCTGGTCAACCACCGTGACGCCGTGCAGCGTGACCGCACCAGTGTTCGTGACCAGGAACGAGTACGAGATCTCGTCCCCGACCCCCGCCTTGCCATCACCGTTCGCGTCGGTGCTCAGCACCGCCGACTTCACCAACGACAACCCGGTGGAGGGGTTGGCGGTGACGACTGCCGTGGACGGGGGTGACACCACCGGCGGACCGGTCGGGGGCGTGCCCGTCGAGGTCGCCGAGTTCAGGATGCTGCCGGCATCGACATCGGCCTGCGTCACCGAGTAGCTGGCCGTGCAGGTCTCCGACTCGTCCGGGGCCAGCACCGTCTTCGGGCAGGAGATCGCCAGTGCCGGACCAGCCGGCACCGTGAACGTGTCGTCCACCGCCACGTCGTGCAGCGTCACGTTGCCGGTGTTCTTCACCACGAACGAGTACGCCACCGTGTCACCCGCCGCGGCGACCACCGTCGGGTTGGCCGACTTCACGATCGAGATCGACGGCTCGGGTGAGGGCGTGTTGACGACAGCGGTCGAGGGAGGTGAGACGACGGGCGGACCGGTCGGGGGCGTGCCCGTCGAGGTCGCCGAGTTCAGGATGCTGCCGGCATCGACATCGGCCTGCGTCACCGAGTAGCTGGCCGTGCAGGTCTCCGACTCGTCCGGGGCCAGCACCGTCTTCGGGCAGGAGATCGCCAGTGCCGGACCAGCCGGAGCCGTGAACGTGTCGTCCACCGCCACGTCGTGCAGCGTCACGTTGCCGGTGTTCTTCACCACGAACGAGTACGCCACCGTGTCACCCGCCGCGGCGACCACCGTCGGGTTGGCCGATTTCACGATCGAGATCGACGGGCTCGAGTTCCCGGGGATGGTCACAGCGGACGGCGGCGTGGTCACCGGTCCCGACGGCGTCTCGCCCGTCGCGGTCGCCGAGTCCTTGAGCTCACCGTTGTCCAGGTCGGCCTGGGTCACGGTGTACGTGCCCGTGCAGGTCACCGACTGACCTGCCGCCAACGTCGTCGAGGGACAGCTGACCGCAGACATGTTCGCCTGCACCGCGGGCGCGAGCTGCGTGTCGGCGACCGACAGGTCGGTGACGGTCACGTTGCCGGTGTTCGTCACCAGGAACGAGTAGGGGACCTGCTGACCCACCTGGGTGAGCTGCGTGGTCGTGGACGACTTCACGAGGGTCAGCTTCGGGTCTGCCGGGGCCGTGTTGGTGATGGTGCACACGACATCGGCGCCCGGGGAGAGGCTCACCTGGGCGGACAGGCCCGCGTTTCCCGCCGGCAACGGTCCGGCGGTGCCGGGATTCGCGCTCGTGCAGGACTAGGCCGGGGTGTAGGTGCCGACGTTCGCGGCGGCCGCGGTTTCCGAGAGGGTGACCATGGAACCTGCGGTGTCGCCGATGACGGTGACGGGACCAGTCGTGGCCGAGGCGCCCCCGGGCGCGGTGCTCGCGGTGCCCTGCAGCGTTCCGTTGCTGCCGGTCACGTCGACGGTGAAGGAGTCTCCCCCATACGCGTTGACCACCGTCTTGTTCAGGGTCACGCTCTCGAAGAGGAAGCCGAAGGCCACGCCCTGTCGCGATGCGGAGGCCTGCACCACGGCGGTGAGGGTGGAGGGGTTGGTCGTCGCCAGGATCGCGTTACCGGTCTTGCGCTGCTGGCTTCCCGCGCCGCCACCGGTGCAGGTGACGGTGGTCGTGCCCACCCCGGTGAACCCGCCGCCGCAGGAGTTGCCCAGCGGCTGGAGCGAGGTGAACGGCTGGTCGGAGGTCCAGGTGAAGGACTCCGGGTAGGCGACGTTGCTCGGGTAGTCCGTGCTCTCGGCGTCAGCACTGACCAGCGAGTAGTTGGTCACCCGGTTCCCGGCCGAGTCGGTCACGACGATGTTGGAGAGGTTGATGGTCGAGCTGTTCTGCGCGGCGGACGTCCCCAGCCCGGAGTTCCACAGGCCTTGGTAGAGAGCCGGCTTCCCGGGCACGCCCGTGTAGGAACCCGTGCCGAGGTAGGCCTGGGAGAAGGTCGGGAAGGGGTAGGCGGAGAGCGCTCGCGGGCCGGTGACGGTCAGCGTGAAGGTAGCCGTGTAGCCGCCCGGGAGCGACTCCGTGATCTGCTGGCCGGTGGCAGCGGCCACGATGTTGTAGCTCGTCATGTCCAGCCAGCACAGGGTGCTGGCGTACGGACCCGTGCCCGGGCTGGCCATTCCGCACGACCCGTTGGGGGCGGGTGCGGCCGGGGCCGCCTGGGGAGCGGCGGCTGCGGTCAGCGCACCCCCGGCCGCCAGCGCGCTGCCGGAGGTGACCACGGTCGCGGCGCTTCCGCCGGCGACCACGAGGAGGAAGGCCACGAACCCACGAAGCCACCGTCGGGCACCCTGCGATGACCCGTGCGGGCGCGTCGGGCGCGCTGTTGCTGAACTCACTGTTACCACCATCTCTGCGCGGAATCTGAATCGTTGTGTGCGTGACCAAGAGCCGGCGGCCCCCGGAACTCGGGGGCGCCAGACCTCTGGGCGCAGCGAACACCCGCCCGGGGCCCTCACCCACCAATGACTTGAGACCGCGAGAGGGACCGAACATGACGCACGGCGGCCGGAAAACTTCCTGCTGTGACCCACGCCACGCGGCACCCCGGTCCGACGCCAGGTCGACGACGACCGCTGACTCGACGCGCGAGAGGGGTCCGCGATGACGCGGCGGAGAGAAACTCGTTCGTCGGCGACTCAGCCCGACGGCTCGGCAGCCGTCTCGCGAATTCGGTTGAGGTAGTTGTAGACGGTGAAGCGGGTCAGTCCGAGGGCCTCCGCCACCGTCTCGGCACTGCGGCGCATCTCGAACGCGCCACGCTCCTCGAGCAGCCGGACCGCGTGCTGCTTCTCGGCCCGCGGCAGACCGGCCAACGCGCCTCCGAGCTCGCGCTCGACGTCCGCGATGAGGCGTGACAACCCGTCGGTGAGGTCGGTCGACGACGCCCCTGCCGCGGCCGGCGGGCCGTCCGGGTGGTCGGTGGTCGCGTCGATGTCGCCGACGACGAGGGTCACCCGGGTCGCCCCGTGCGCCAGTGCCTCCTTGAGTGCCGCCGACAGCGCGTCGACCACCTGGTCCGCCTCGCCCTCCACCGAGGTGCCGAGTGGCCCCAGGTCGGGCGCCAACCCGGCATACCGGAGGGCGTCGGCGGAGGCGGTGACGTGCTCGGGCAGCTGGCCGTCCTCGCCGTGGAACGGCTCGGTCGTGAACTCCACCCTGACGCGCATGCGGCCAACCTACTGCGCGGCCTCCGCCGGCGGTCCCGGCGACCCCGTCAGGCCAGGGACCGCTTCGCGAGCCGATCGATGGCGGGGCGGTCCAGGCCGGTGAGGACGTGCACCTCCTGCTCGTCGGCGGCGCCACAGTCCAGGCCCCGCACGACGAAGTCAGCGAGCGCCCGGGCCGTCGCCGGCTCGTCCATCACCCCGGACGCGACCTGGCCCACGTAGTTGCGCAGCCGCTCCGCCGCCGCGGGCAGGCCCTCGCGGAAGAACGAGTAGGTCGCGGCGTACCGGCTCGGCAGCTGGGCCGGGTGCAGGTCCCAGCCCTGGTAGTAGCCGCGCTCGAGCGAGCGTCGCACCAGCCGCCCGTGCAGCCGCCAGGCCGCGAGCACGTCGTCGTGGCTGCCCACCGGGAGGATGTTGGTGGAACCGTCGGACAGGTGCACGCCGGTGCCGGCTGCGGCGACCTGCATGACCGCCTTGGCGTGGTCGGCCGCCGGGTGCTCCATCGACTGGTACGCCGCCGCGATGCCGCACGACGCCGAGAAGTCGTAGGTGCCGTAGTGCAGAGAGGTGCAGCGCCCCGAGGAGGCGTGCACCATCCGGGCGACCAGGGCCGTGCCGTCCGGCCCGCAGATCGCCTGGGGGGTCTCGACCTGGATCTCGAACCGGATCGCCCCGTCGGCCAGCCCGGCCGCCGCCTCGACCTGCTGGCAGGCCACGAGCATCGCCTCGACCTGGTCCACCGAGGTCACCTTGGGGAAGGTCACGACGAACCCGTCGGGCAGCCGCCCGTCGCGCGCCACCGCCCCGACGAACCGCGCGAAGGTGCGCAGCCCGCGAGCCCGCGTCGGCGCCTCGAAGCTCTTGAACCGGATACCGCTGAAGGCGGTCGCGGTCCCTGCCTCCACCGCGCGCAGGAGTCCCGCCGCGGCGGCGTCGACGGCCGCGTCCTCCTCGTCGTCGGGCCGGGCGCCGTAGCCGTCCTCGAAGTCGATCCGCAGGTCCTCGATGGCCTCCCGCTCGAGCTTGGCGCGCACACGGGTGTACAGGTCCGCCGCGAGGTGCGCCGGGAGACCGAACGCGTCGGCCGCACCCTCGGCGCCACCGCCGTGCTCGTCCAGGGCCGCGAGCGCCTCGGCCTGCCACCGCGACCCGAGGTCGGCGTCGTAGCGGTCGGCCGGCACGTAGACCGTGTGCACCGGTTGGCGCACCGGTCGCTCGCCGGGGAACCGCGCGGCGAGGTCGGCATCGGCGGCCCGCAGCCGGTCGTCGAGGGCGGCTCCGAGGGCGGCCAGGTCCACGGTCATCGAGCTGTCGCCTCGCGGCTCGTGGCAGAGCCGGTATGCCGCGCGGCCGGGTCGGCGTGGCGCCCGCCGGCTGCCTGCCGCACCGCAGCGGCCACGGCCGGTGCGACGTCGGGGTCGAAGACGCTGGGCACGATGTAGCTGGCGTTCAGCTCGTCGGGGTGGACGCAGTCGGCGATGGCGCCCGCGGCGGCGATCATCATCTCGTCGGTGATGTCGCGCGCCCCGGCGTCGAGCAGGCCGCGGAAGAATCCCGGGAAGGCGAGCACGTTGTTGATCTGGTTGGCGTAGTCGGACCGGCCGGTGGCGACGACGGCAGCGTGCCGGCTCGCCGCCACAGGGTCGACCTCGGGGTCCGGGTTGGCCATCGCGAAGACGATGGCGCGCTCGGCCATCGTCGCGATGTCGTCACCGTCGAGCAGGTTCGGCGCCGAGACGCCGATGAACACGTCAGCTCCGCGCAGCACCTCCTTGAGGGTCCCGGTCGTGCGGGACGGGTTGGTGTTGCGGGCGATCCAGCCCCGGAACTCGTCGGCATGGTCGGCCTCGGGGTCCAGTGCACCGCGGCGGTCGCACCCGATGATGTCGGTGGCCCCCTGGGCGTCGAGGAGCCGGATGATGGCATGACCGGCAGCCCCCACCCCCGAGACCACGATCCGCACCTCCTCCAGCGTCTTGCCCACGACGCGCAGCGCGTTGCGGAGGGCGGCGAGGGTGACGATGGCGGTGCCGTGCTGGTCGTCGTGGAAGACCGGGATGTCGAGCTCGTCGCGCAGCCGGGCCTCGATCTCGAAGCAGCGGGGAGCCGAGATGTCCTCGAGGTTCACGCCGCCGTAGACCGGGGCGATCGCCTTGACGATCATGATGATCTGCTCGGTGTCCTGGGTGTCGAGGCAGACCGGCCAGGCGTCCACGCCAGCGAACTGCTTGAACAGCGCGGCCTTGCCCTCCATGACGGGCAGCGCCGCCGCCGGGCCGATGTTGCCCAGGCCCAGGACCGCCGAGCCGTCGGTCACGACGGCGACGGTGTTGCGCTTGATGGTGAGGCGTCGCGCGTCTTCGGGGTTCTCCGCGATGGCGAGGCAGACCCGGGCCACCCCGGGGGTGTAGGCGCGGGACAGGTCGTCGCGGTGCTTCAGCGGCACCTTCGGCACGACCTCGAGCTTGCCGCCGAGGTGGAGCAGGAAGGTGCGATCGCTGACCTTGCGGACCGTGACCCCCGCGACCGCCGCGATCTCGGCGGTGATCCGGTCGGCGTGGTCGGCGTCGGAGGCGTTGCAGGTCACGTCCACGACCAGCGTGGAGCCGTGTGACTCCACGACGTCGAGGGCGGTGAGCGCCCCTCCCGCCGCGGCGACGGCGGCCGCGATGACCCCGGTGGTGTCGATCGCGGCCGGCGCCTCGGCGCGCACGGTGATGGAGTACCCCGGGCTCGGTGCGGACATCGCGTGACCTCAATCTTCCACGATACGGATTTCAAGTTCTGTGCAACGGAACTCTAGAACTCGCCACCGATGAGGACAAGTCTCGCCCACCCGCCGGATAGATTTCGTCCCGTGACGACGACCGAGCTCGATGGTGGCAGCGAGCGGGGGCCACTGCCGCCGCGCGCCCTCATCGTCACCCTGCTCGGCCTCTACGTCCGCGAGTTCGGTGGCTGGATCAGCGTGAGCGCGCTGATCCGGCTGATGGCAGCAGCAGGGGTCGACGAGCAGGCGGTCCGCTCCTCGCTGTCGAGGCTCAAGCGCCGGGGGATCGTCGAGGCCGAGCGCCGTGACGGCGTGGCCGGCTACGCGCTGTCGGAGTACGCCAGGCAGGTGCTCGAGGTCGGCGACCGGCGGATCTTCGCCCGACCCGGGCAGCATTCGCACGACTGGGTCGTCGTGGTCTTCTCGGTCCCGGAGTCCGAGCGGCAGAAACGGCACGCGCTGCGCGCCCGGCTGTCGTGGCTGGGCTTCGGCACCGTGTCCTCCGGCGTGTGGATCGCGCCCGGCCACCTCGCCGACGACGCCCGGGCGGTCCTGCTCGGTGACGGCCTCGACCCCTACGTCGACCTGTTCCGCGCGGAGTACCTGGCCTTCGGCGACCCCGCCGACAAGGTCGCCCAGTGGTGGGACCTGGCCTCGCTGGGACAGCTCTACACCGACTTCCTCGACACCTTCGAGCCGGCGCGGGCGGGCTGGGCCGCCCAGCCGCAGGTCCGGCCCGGGCCGCAGGCCTTCGCGGACTACGTGCGGGCCCTGACCTCGTGGCGCCGGCTGCCCTACCTCGACCCCGGCCTGCCGACCGAGCTGCTGCCCGACTCGTGGTCGGGGACCAGG
This sequence comes from Pedococcus bigeumensis, assembly GCF_039531795.1. NCBI lineage: Bacteria > Bacillati > Actinomycetota > Actinomycetes > Micrococcales > Intrasporangiaceae > Pedococcus > Pedococcus bigeumensis. Next base: position 145,189 of record NZ_BAAAQS010000003.1, read on the forward strand.
GCGGCAGAGACCTTCTTCGCCCTGCACCAGCTCCTCGCGGGGCCGGCGCACGACTACGTCACCGCTGAGGCCGGAGCCGCTCGTCGGGGATGACGGCGACGCCGACGATCTCGATGAGGGCCTCGGGCTGCCAGAGCGCGGTCGTGCCGATCCCTGCCATCGCGGGGTAGACCGGGCCGGCCAGCTCACGCCAGGCGCGACCGATCTCGCGGCCGTGGGCCTGGTAGTCGGGGATGTCGGTGAGGTAGATCGTGATGCTCACGAGGTCGGCGGGGATGCCGCCCGCCTCGGTCAGGGTGGTGAGGACGTTGGAGAAGGCCTGCCGGAACTGCTCGACGATCCCGCCCGGCACGATCTGCAGCTGCTCGTCGAGCGCCGTCTGGCCGCCGAGGTAGAGCGTGTTGCCGCTGAGCGTGCCGTGCGAGTAGCCGCTCGGCGTCGGCAGGGACGCGGGGTTGACGGGCACGGGGGTCAGCGGCTGGGCGGACATCGAACCTCCAGGGGTGGCCGGCGCGGGACGGAGTGACGTGGCTCGAGCCTAGCCCATCTATTGACGTTTGGCGACGATCGTGAAAATCTCGCTATATGCAGTTCGGCACCGTCGCCCACCAGGGGACCACGCGCGCCGCGGCCCGCGCCGCCGACGGCTGGCGAGCCCTCCCCGCCACCGACCTGTCCGCCCACCTCGCCGCCGGCGGCACCCTCGGACCGGACAGCCCACTGGGTGAGCTCCTCCCCGGGGCCGAGCCGGTGCGGCCGCTGCCCCGGCCCGGCAAGGTGATCTGCTGCGGCCTCAACTACGGCGACCACATCCTCGAGACCGGGCGCGAGCTGCCGACCCACCCGACGCTCTTCGTCAAGTACGCCGACAGCCTCGTCGGCCCGGTCGACGACGTCTCCCTCCCCGCCGGCACCGACGTCGACTGGGAGGCAGAGCTGGCTGTCGTCGTCGGGGCGACCATCCGTCGCGCCGACCGCGCCACGGCAGCGGCCGCGATCGCGGGCTACACCGTGGCCAACGACGTGTCCGTGCGCGACTGGCAGTACCGCACGCTCCAGTGGTTCCAGGGCAAGGCCTGGGACGACTCGACCCCGACCGGCCCCGTCGTCGTCACCCCCGACGAGGTGGACCCCACCCGCGGCCTGACCATCACCTGCCGCGTCAACGGCGCGCAGGTGCAGCGCGACAGCACGGCGACGCTGGTCTTCGACGCCGCCGATCTGCTCGCCTACATCTCGACCTTCACGGTCCTGCGGCCCGGAGACCTGGTGCTCACCGGCACACCCGGAGGCGTCGGCGTCGCCCGCGACCCGAAGCAGTTCCTCGTCGACGGCGATGTGCTCGAGACCGAGATCGAGGGGATCGGGCTGCTGCGCAACACGATCCGTCTCACCGCACCCACGGCCTGAGCGCCACACCAGACCTCCCCCAGACCTCCCCCAGACCTCACCCAGACCTGACCCAGACCCCGATGAAGGAGAGCCACCCGTGGAACCTGACCTCAGCAAGTACCAGCTCGAAGGCGACAACTCGATGTATGCCGATGCCAACGGGCTCGTCGTCCCTGTCGTCACCCGCGCCGGGCTCGAGGTCGGCGACACGGGCCAGTCGGAGGGCGCCAGCCGCGTCTCGGGCGTCAGCATCCAGCACACCCCGGCGCGGCGGCTGTGGTTCGGCAAGGTGAGCAACGAGGCCGGCTACCGCTCCGCGCCGCACCACCACGGCGAGGCCGAGACCGGCGGCTACGTCCTCTCCGGTCGCGCGCGCATCTACTTCGGCGAGCGGTTCGAGGACTACCTCGACATGGCCGAGGGTGACTGGGTGTTCGTGCCGCCGTTCATGCCGCACGTCGAGTGCAACCTCGACCGCAACAACCCCCTGACCTGGATGACGACCCGCACCCCGGAGAACATCGTCGTCAACCTCCCCCAGGTCTCCGACCACGAGCTGCGCCACTGGGCGGACCGCCCGTGACGAGCGCGCCGGACGAGGCCAAGGCACCCACGAGCGAGATCGTCACGAGGGCGCTGGCCCTGGATCCCGTTGCGGCCCAGCACTTCGACGTCGCCTTCACCGCGACGACGCAGCCGTGCCCGTGGCCCAAGGCCTACGGCGGCGACATGGTCGCGCAGGCCGCGGCGGCAGCGTTGCGCACGGTGACCGACGGCAAGACCATGCACTCGATGCACAGCTACTTCATGCGGCCGGTCGACATCGGTGCACCGGTCACCTACGAGGTCGAGGTGCTGCGCGACGGGCGTGGCTACGCCACGCGGCAGGTGCGCGCGTTCCAGAACGGCAAGGCCGCCTACACCTGCCTCGCCAGCTTCGCCGCCGGCGAGCCCGGGGGCCGGTATGCCGCGTCGGCACCGGCCGACGTCCCGGCAGCCGACACGCTGCCCAGCTCCGCGGCATACCTGCGCGACCGCGACCCGGGCGGGGACTCGACGATGACGGCGGTGTCGAAGGAGTACTGGTCGGGCGGGCGCAGCTTCGACATGCGCCACGTCCCCGGCCCGGTCTACCTCGAGGTCGACGGTGGCTCCGCGCCCCAGCAGGCCCTGTGGGTCAAGCCGTTCGACGCGCTGCGGCCGGTCGACGGGCTCACGGATGCCCAGCGCGACCTCGCCGCCCTGGCCTACGTCTGCGACTACACGATCCTGGAGCCGGTGCTGCGCGTCCTCGACCTCGCCTGGGCCCAGCCCGGGTTGGTCACGGCCAGCCTCGACCACGCGATGTGGTTCCACCGGCAGCCGGCGCCGGGCGCCCTCGACGGCTGGCTGCTCTACGCCCAGGAGGCGGTCGCCGCCGACTCCGGCCGTGGTGTCGGCCTCGGTCGCTTCTTCACCCCCGACGGCGAGCACCTAGCCACCGTCGTGCAGGAAGGCATGATCCGCGCCACCCCCGGAGGTCAGTGATGTCCAGCTCCCCCACCACCGCCCTCTCCCCGAGCGGCTACACCGACACGTTCGCCCGCGACCACCTGCCGCCCACCAGCGAGTGGCCGACGCTGGAGTTCACCACGCCGGAGCTGCAGTACCCCGAGCGCCTCAACGCCGCGGTCGAGCTGCTCGACGCGACCATCGCGCAGCACGGCGCCGACCGGCCTGCGCTGCGCACCCCCGACGGCACGGTGTGGAGCTACGGCGACCTGCTGCGGAGGGTCAACCAGGTCGCCGCCGTGCTGACCGACGACCTCGGCCTCGTGCCCGGCAACCGCGTCCTGCTCCGCTCCCCCAACAACCCCTGGACCGTCGCCGCGTGGCTGGGCACCCTCAAGGCCGGCGGCATCGCGGTCACGACGATGGCCGCCCTGCGCGCCCGCGAGCTCGGCCCGATCGTCGAGAAGACCCGCCCTTCCGTGGCACTCGTCGACCACCGGTTCGTCGAGGACGTCGAGACGGTGCGCGACACCGTCGCGAGCGACCTCCTCGTCGTCCCCTACGGCGGGGACGGCGACGACGACCTGACTCGCCGGGTCCGGTCGAAGCCGGACACCTACCGCGCCGTCGACACCGCAGCCGACGACGTCGCCCTCTTCGGCCCCACCTCGGGCAGCACCGGCGTCCCCAAGATCACCACGCACTTCCACCGCGACATCCTGTCGATCGACAACACCTTCGGGCGCCATACGCTGCGGCTCACCGAGGACGACGTCGTGGCCTGCACCGCGCCGTTCGCCTTCACCTTCGGGCTGGGCATGCTCGTGGTGTTCACCCTCCGGGCCGGTGCCTGCGCACTGGTGACCGAGATGGCCACGCCCGCACAGCTCGCCGAGATCGTGGAGGAGCACGGGGTGACCGTCCTCGCCACGGCTCCCACCGCGTACAAGCAGATCATCAAGGCCGGGCACCTCCCCCGGCTCAAGGGGCTCCGCATCGCGGTGAGCGCTGGCGAGCACATCGCGCACGAGGTGTGGGAGACGGTCCGGTCCGAGCTCGGGCTGGTGATCGTCGACGGCATCGGCGCCACCGAGATGCTGCACATCTTCATCTCCGCCGCAGGCGACGACATCCGTCCCGGCAGCACCGGCAAGCCCGTGCCCGGCTACCGCGCCACGATCCTCGGCCCGGACGACCGCCCCGTGCCGCCGGGCACCGAGGGACGGCTCGCGGTGATCGGCCCGGTCGGGTGCCGCTACCTCGACGACGACCGGCAGCACGCCTACGTCGTCGACGGCTGGAACGTCACCGGTGACACCTTCGTGGAGGACGAGGACGGCTACTTCTTCTACCGAGCACGCACCGACAGCATGATCGTGTCGTCGGGCTACAACATCGGCGCGCCCGAGGTGGAGGCCGCGATCGACGGCCACCCCGACGTGGTGGAGGCCGGTGTCGTCGGCGAGCCCGACCCCGAGCGGGGCTCGATCGTCAGCGCGTTCGTCGTGCTGCGCGAGGGGGTGGTCGGCGACTACGCCAAGGCCAGGGAGATCCAGGACCACGTGAAGGCCACGCTGGCGCCCTACAAGTACCCCCGCCGGGTGCGCTTCGTCGACCAGCTGCCCCGCAACACCAGCGGCAAGCTCCAGCACTTCAAGCTCCGCGACCTGACCCAGCAGCAACGGCCAGACCGACAGCCCACCGAGGAGACGACGTCATGAGGATCGCGATCGTGGGCGGAGGCCCGGGTGGCCTCTACCTCGCAGCCCTGATGAAGCAGCTCGACGCCGGCCACGAGGTGACCGTCTGGGAGCGCAACGCCCCCGACGACACCTTCGGCTTCGGGGTGGTCTTCTCCGACGAGACCCTCGGCGGGATCGAGAGCGCCGACACCACGATCTACCGGGCGATGGAGAGCCGGTTCGCCCGCTGGACCGACATCGACGTGGCGATCGACGGCACGTCGTCGACGATCGGGGGCCAGGGGTTCGCGGCGATGAGCCGCAAGGAGCTGCTCGCCATCCTCCAGGCGCGGGTGGCCGAGCTCGGCGTCGAGGTCCACTACCGCACCGTCGCGCCCGACGCCGACGAGCTGTGCGCGTCCCACGACCTCGTCGTCGCCGCCGACGGCCTCAACTCCCAGGTCCGCACGAAGTACGCCGACGCGTTCGGCCCCAGCCTCGACCCGCGCCACAACAAGTACATCTGGTTCGGCACCGACCTCGTCTTCGAGGCCTTCCAGTTCATCGTGCGCAACACCGAGTTCGGGACCATGCAGATCCACGGCTACCCCTACTCCGACCAGGGGTCCACCTTCATCGTCGAGATGCACGAGGAGGTCTGGCGCCGCGCCGGTCTCGACCGCACCGCCGACGAGGTGTTCCCTCCCGGGGTGTCGGACGAGTATGCCGTGCAACGGGTCGCGGAGATCTTCGCCGACGACCTCGGCGGCCACCGCATCCTCACCAACAACTCCAAGTGGCTGAGCTTCACCACCGTCCGCAACGAGAGCTGGCACCACGACAACGTCGTCCTGCTGGGCGATGCCGCCCACACCGCGCACTTCTCCATCGGGTCGGGCACCAAGCTTGCGATGGAGGACGCCCTGGCCCTGGCCGCCTGCCTGCACGAGCACGCGTCCGTGCCGCAGGCCCTGGCTGCCTACCAGGAGGAGCGCAAGCCGGTCGTCGAGTCGACGCAGCGCGCGGCCCAGGCCAGCCTCGAGTGGTTCGAGAACATCGGCATGTACGCCGACCAGGACCCCGACGAGTTCGTCTTCAACCTCCTCACCCGCTCCCGCCGGATCACCTTCGAGAACCTCAAGGACCGCGACACCGACTTCGCCGCCCGGATCCAGGCCGCCTTCGCGCTAGGGGTGGCTGCCGGCATCGGAACCGTCGAGGCCGATGAGCTGGCCCCGGCGATGTTCCAGCCGGCGCGGATCGGCCCGCTGGAGCTGAAGAACCGGGTGGTCCTCTCCCCGATGGACATGTACTCCGCCGTGGACGGTGTGCCGGGTGAGTTCCACCTCGTGCACCTGGGTTCCAAGGCCCTCGGCGGGGCCGGCCTGGTGATGTCGGAGATGACCTGTGTGTCACCCGAGGGCCGGATCACCCTCGGCTGCCCGGGGCTGTGGACCGACGAGCAGCGCGACGCCTGGGGGCGGGTCGTGGCGTTCGTCCACGAGCGCAGCACCGCGAAGATCGGCCTGCAGCTGGGGCACTCGGGCCGCAAGGGCTCGACCAAGCTCATGTGGGAGGGCATGGACGAGCCACTGCCCGAAGCCAACTGGGAGGTCGTCGGGCCGTCGGCGCTGCCCTACGGCGAGGGCTGCCACCTGCCCCGGGAGATGACGCGGGCCGACATGGACCAGGTCGTCGCCGACTTCCGCGACGCGACCCGGCGCGGCATCGTGGCCGGGTTCGACCTCGTCGAGGTGCACGCCGCACACGGCTACCTGCTGTCGTCGTTCCTCTCGCCCGTCTCCAACCAGCGCACCGACGAGTACGGCGGGTCGCTGGAGAACCGGCTGCGCTTCCCGCTCGAGGTGTTCGACGCCGTCACCGCCGCGGTCCCCGACCACGTGCCGGTGACCGTGCGGATCTCGGCGACCGACTGGCTGCCGGACGGCAACACCGAGCACGACGGCGTGGAGATCGCGCGTGCCTTCATCGCCCACGGCGCCGCGGCCATCGACGTCTCGACCGGCCAGGTCAGCAAGGCGGAGAAGCCGGCCTTCGGGCGGTCGTACCAGACCCCCTTCGCAGACCGGATCCGTCACGAGGTCGCCCGTCCCGCAGGGGTTGCGGTCATCGCGGTCGGCGCGATCTCCTCCCACGACGACGTCAACTCGATCCTCCTCGCGGGGCGCGCAGACCTCTGCGCCCTCGGCCGGACCCACCTCTACGACCCGATGTGGACGCTGCACGCCGCCGCCGAACAGGGCTACGCCGGGCCGGCTGCCGAGTGGCCCGACCCGTGGAAGGCCGGGCGGCGCCGGCCACCCACGGCGCGCACCGACAAGATCCCCCCGCGACTGGCCCTGCTCCGGGAGGGCACCGAGGACCAGGTCCACCTGCGCTGGCGTCCTGGCGCGAGCCAGCCCGCCGCGACGACCCCTCAGCCCGTGTCCGCATGAGCCCGTCCGCCGTGGCAACCGCGAGCGCGTCGCTGCGGTCGCGGATCGAGTGGATCGACACCGACGCCGCCGGGATCTACCACAACAGCACCGTCATCCGGCTGGTCGAGGCAGCAGAAGCCGCGCTGACGAGGGAACGGGGGTTGGACGGCTACTTCCCCGTCGCCCCTCGGGTCCGGTTCGAGGCCGACTTCGAGGCTCCCCTGTTCTTCGGCCAGGAGGTGACGACGACCGTCTCGGTCACCGAGCTGGGCACGTCGTCGATGACCTTCGGGTTCGAGGTCTGGGGTGAGGAGTTCGAGCAGTCGGCCCGCGTCCGGGCCGCGCACGGGCGCTACGTCACGGTGCACCTCGACCGCCGTGGACCGGGTCGCCCCACGAGCGCTCCGTGGCCGGCCGAGTGGGTCGAGCGCCTGACCCGCGGTTGAGCACGGCCGCCTAGGCTCTCGCCATGGCCTCCATCCGCCTGTCCGTCGTCATCGCCAGCACCCGTCCCAAGCGGATCGGCCACCAGGTCGCCGAGTGGGCGCTCGAGGCGGTCCCGGCCGACTTCGACGTGACGGTCCACGACCTGCGCGAGCTCGACCTGCCCTTCCTCGACGAGCCGGGCCAGCCCGCCGACGGCAACTACACCCACGAGCACACCCGCCGGTGGTCGGCGGCCATGCTGGCGACCGACGCGCTGGTGCTCGTCATGCCCGAGTACAACCGCGGCTACAACGCTGCCCTGAAGAACGCCATCGACTACCTCTACGCCGAGTGGGAGGGCCTGCCGGTGGGCTGCGTCGGCTACGGCTGGCACGGCGCGAGCTACGCGAAGTCGGCGCTTCGACAGACCCTCGAGCGCGTGAAGATGACCGTGGTCGACGGCCCCGGGCTCTCCTTCGGGAAGACCCTCACCCAGGAGGGCGAGGTCAGCGCCAGCGACGAGGACGACCAGGCCCTCGCCGCGATGTTCGCGGTGCTCCGGGACCGGGCTCGCAGCGAGACCCCCACCGTCGCCCGCGACTAGGATGGACCGCAGGTGAGCCGGGAAGTCTGGTCGGCGGCGTCCGCGCGGACGTCTGTGCCCGTTGCCGACCCCTGAGGAACCCATGAGCCTCAACCCCTTGCGGCCCCGTCTCTTCGCCCGCACCACGTGGCAGGAGGCGCAGCACGTCGCCGGGGCCCTGCGCACCGAGACCGTGGGTGGCGCCCTGCTGCTGTTCGCGGCCGTCACCGCACTGGCCTGGGCGAACTCGCCGTGGCACGCGGCCTACAGCGGCTTGCGCGACACCACGCTCGGCCCGGCTGCGCTGCACCTCGACCTGTCCCTCGGGCAGTGGGCGGCCGACGGCCTGCTCGCAATCTTCTTCTTCGTCGCCGGCCTCGAGCTCAAGCGCGAGTTCCTCGTCGGCGAGCTGCGCACCCCGTCCAGGGCCGCCCTGCCCGTGGCCGCCGCCGTGTCCGGCGTCGCCCTCCCGGCCCTCGTGTATGCCGGGTCCGTCACCCTCCTGGGCGCGCAGGGTGACGCGCTGCGGGGCTGGGCGATCCCGACGGCGACCGACATCGCCTTCGCGCTGGCCGTGCTCGCGGTGATCGGCACCCACCTGCCGTCGGCGCTGCGCAGCTTCCTGCTCACCCTCGCGGTCGTCGACGACCTGGTCGCAATCACGATCATCGCGGTCTTCTACACGAAGGAGCTCGACCTCCCCCTGCTCGCGCTCGCCCTGGTGCCGCTGGCCCTCTTCGCGGCCCTGGTCCAACGCCGGGTCGCGCACTGGTGGCTGCTGCTCCCCCTGGCCGCCGTCACCTGGGCGCTCGTGCACGCCTCCGGCATCCACGCCACCGTGGCGGGCGTGCTGCTGGGGCTCGTCGTGCCGGTGAAACCGCAGACCCGGGCGTCGCGGGTGTCACGGGTGCCGACGGTGAGCCCCCTCGACGCCGACACCGACGTCGCGCACCGGTTCGAGCACCGGCTGCGACCGTTGTCGGCCGGGGTCGCGGTCCCGGTGTTCGCGTTCTTCGCCGCCGGGGTCAGGGTGGTGGGTGGCGGCTTCGGCGACAGCCTCGCCGACGAGGCCGCGGTCGCGGTGGTCCTCGCGCTGGTCCTCGGCAAGCTGGTCGGGGTCTTCGGCGGCACGTGGGTCTTCGCGCGGTTCACCCGGGCCGAGCTCGACGACGACCTGGCCTGGTGGGACGTCGTGGGGCTGTCGCTGCTGGCCGGTATCGGGTTCACCGTCTCGCTCCTCGTGGGCGAGCTGGCCTTCGGCACGGGCAGCCCCCGCGACGAGCACGTGAAGCTGGCGGTCCTGGTCGGGTCACTGGTCTCGGCGATCCTCGCCACCGTGGTGCTGCGTGCCCGCAACCGGGTCTACCGGCGCCTCTGGGAGCTGGAGTCGCGCGACGACGACGGCGACGGCATCCCCGACTGCTTCGAGGCGCCGGACACAGTGCCCGCCGCGGCATCGGCCGGGCCCACGCAGGGAGCGTCGGGCGAGGTCACGGAACGGGCATCGGACGAGGTCACGGATGTGGACGGCCAACGACGCCGTTAGGGTTGGGAAGCCGGCACACCGGACACGAGGAAGCGAAGGTGAGGCGCATGGCTCCCAACCAGCTGAACAACGACGGCACCGAACGGACCATCGGTCAGCTCGTTGCCGACGCCACCCACGACGTCTCGACGATCGTCCGCAGCGAGATCGCGTTGGCCAAGGCCGAGATCGCGGCTGACGCCAAGCGGGCCGCAGCGGGCGCCGGCATGTTCGCGGCCGCCGGGTTCGTCGCCCTGCTCGGGCTGATCTTCCTGTTCCACACCATCGTCGCCGTGATCGACATCTGGCTCCCCGAGTGGGCCGGCTACCTGATCACCACCGGGCTGCTGTTCCTCGTCGCCGCGGTCCTCGGGCTCGTGGGGCGCAACAGCATGAAGAAGATCAAGGGCAAGCCCGAGCGCACCATCAAGAACGCCCAGGACACCGTCACCGCGGTCAAGTCAGCGTCCTGACGGACCCCCACCCGGAGCGGTACCCTCACCGGGCCAGCGACAGACGCGACCCGTCCACCGACACCCAGCCGAACGGCATACCCAGCCATGAGTCTCGACGCCTCGATGGTCCTCATCGAGGGCCCGTGGGAGCACCGGTTCGTCGCGGCCAACGGTGCGCGCTTCCACGTCGCCGAGCAGGGCGAAGGGCCGATCGTGTTGCTGTTGCACGGCTTCCCGCAGTTCTGGTGGGCGTGGCGGCACCAGATGGCAGCCCTGGCCGAGAGCGGGTACCGCGCCTGCGCGATGGACCTGCGCGGCTACGGGGCGTCGGACAAGCCCCCACGCGGCTACGACACGCGCACGTCGGCGACCGACGTGGCGTCGGTGCTGCGTTCGCTCGGGGGATCACGCGCGGTGGTGGTCGGACACGGCTGGGGCGGCTGGATCGCGTGGAGCATGCCGACCCTGCAGCCCACCGTGACCCGGGCCATCGCATCACTGTCGATGCCCCACCCGCTAGTGTTCCGGAAGGCGTCGTTCGCGAACCCGCGCCAGCTCAGGGCGAACGCCTACCTGGGCGGGTTGCAGAGACCGTTCGTCCCGGAGCGGCAGATGACCGTGCACGGCGGCTACGTCCAGCGGCTGCTGCGCGAGTGGGCCTCCCCCGAGGGGATCTGGCCCTCACCGGAGGAAGCCCGGATCTACGCCGACGCGATGGCGCTGCCGTTCGTGGCCCACTCCGCCGCGGAGTACTACCGGTGGGTGGTCCGCAGCCAGGTCCGGCCCGACGGCTGGAAGTTCGCGGCCCGGATGAGGACACCGATCAGCCTGCCGGTGCTCCAGCTGCACGGCGAGCACGACGGTGCGGTGCTGGCCGACACGGCGGGCGGCTCGGCCTCCTACGTGACCGGCCCGTTCGAGCGACACCTCGTGCCGAACGCGGGTCACTTCCTGCCCGAGGAGGCCCCCGACGTGGTCAACCAGCACCTGCTCGACTGGCTCGCCACCCTCCACTGAGGCGACGCGGTCTCACCCGCACTTCCTGCGTGCAGGTGGTCACCAGACCCCCGAAACCACCGATCCGTGACCACCAGATGGCAACAAGTCCTCGGAGTGGGTGACTTGTTGCGTGCAGGTGGTCACCAGACCCCCGAAACCACCGATCCGTGACCACCAGATGGCAACAAGTGCTCGGGGTGGGGGTGCGAGAGGGATATGCCGGGTGGCTCAGCCGGCGACGCAGGCGCCGGTGTCGACCGGGGTCGAGGCGCTCGAGGCGGCGTCGAGGACGGGCTTGGCCTCGTCCATCGTCAGCGCGTAGCCGGTGCTGGCGTCGTCGAGCGACTTCGCGAAGACGACGCCGACCACGCGGCCGTCGGTCGACAGCAGCGGGCCACCGGAGTTGCCGGGACGCACCTGGGCGTAGAGCGAGTAGACCTCACGACTGGTGCCGGGCTGGCCGTAGATGTCCGAGCCTCGGGCGTCGACGACCTCCCGGACCCGCGCGGCGTCGAGCCGGTAGGGACCGTCGAGCGGGAAGCCGGCCACGACCCCGCTGTCGCCGCGGGCCAGGTCGGCTCCCTGGCTCAGCGGCTGGGCCGGCAGGCCGGGCACGGCGAGGACAGCCAGGTCGCGCTTGGCGTCGAAGATGACCACGCGGCCGACGTAGGACCGCCCGGTGCCGTGGATGCGCAGGGTGGCGGTCTCCATGCCGGCGACGACGTGGGCGTTGGTCACCACGCGCTCGCGGGCGACGACCCAGCCGCTGCCCTCCTGCCCGCGGTTGCAGGCATCGGCGACCCCGGTGATCTTGATGACCGAGGCTGCGGCTGCCCGCACCCCTGCGGTCTGGGCGACAGCAGGGTCGGGAGGGGCGACCGGGGCGATCCGCTCGCTCTCGAGGCCGTCGAACACGCGCGGGAAGCCCTCGCGGTCGAGCACCTCCCGGAACGACGCGAACAGTCGCGACGTGCCCGGCGGCACCACCGTGTCGATGGCGCGCAGCACGCGGGACTCACCGATGGCCTTGGCGATCGGGGCCGGCGCACCCCCACGCAGGGCACCGGCGATGAACCAGACGAGCACGGCGGCCGAGAGGACGACGGCGACGGCGCCGGCGCTGGCATCGAACCACTGGGCCGGCTTGATCTTCAGCCGCGACCGCAGCGACCCGCCGACCGCCACGGCGACCGCCTGGCCGGCGGACGCGAGGATGAACACCCCGGCGATCAGGACGACCGAGCGCAGCAGCGGCGACGACTCCAGCTCGGTCCACTGCTCGATCCCCTTGGGGACGAGCCACATGGCGAGCGCACCGCCGGTGAGGAACCCCGCGAGGGACAGGACGCTGACCACCAGACCCTGGCGGAACCCGGTGAACGCATAGCTGATGAACAACAGGATCAGCAGGTAGTCGAGGACGGTCAGTCCGAGGAACATCAGGCTCGGCCTTCCGTCGCGGTCCGGGTGAGGGCGTCCTGCGATCCCCCCGGCCGGTAGCGGTCGGGGAGCGGACGCTCGACGCTACGGTCCCACGGAACGGTCAGCCCGCCGAAATCGAGCACCGCGGACAGCAGGCCGGCCGTGAACCCCCAGACGAACAACCCGTCGAACTCGAACCCCGGCCCGCGGTAGCCGCTCGGGTGCGACACGGTGAACCGGGCCGCGGGGTCGAGCAGCTCCGCCAGCGGCGCCCGGACGGCTCGATGCACCTCGGTCGGGTCGACCGTGTCGAGCGGGCTCGGGTCGCGCCACCAGCCGAGCACCGGGGTGACGACGAACTGGCGGGGGCTCAGGTAGATGTCGGGCAGCTCCGCCACGACCTCGATCGTGGCGGGGTCGATCCCGACCTCCTCCTGCGTCTCGCGCAGGGCGGCCGCGGCGTTCGAGGGGTCGGACGGCTCGCGCTTGCCGCCGGGGAACGAGATGTCGCCGGGCTGGGTCCGCAGGGTGTGGGCGCGCTCGGTGAGCACGACGTCCTCGCCCCCGGCCGGCGACGGGCCGAACAGGATCATCACGCTGGAGCGTCGGCCCCCCTCCGGCGGCGGGGCGAAGGTCTCGAAGTACCCGCGGTCCGCGGCGGCGATCGCGTCACGGGCGCGGTCGATCCAGGAGGGACGGCCGAGGGTCACGGCGCGCGGGTCCCGGTCACATCGGCCTGCGCCACCGCACCGGAGCCGGCAGCGGCAGCCGACGCCGCGGCATACGGGTTGGTCGCCCCGGGCGCGAGCTCGAACTTGAGCAGCTTCTCGGCCTTGACCGGGTCGGTCTCCCCCACGCCGTAGGAGGGGCACAACCGGGCCACGGGGCACGCGCCGCAGGCGGGCTTCTTCGCGTGGCAGGTGCGGCGGCCGTGGAAGATCAGGACGTGCGACAGCATCGTCCACTCCTTGCGCGGGATCAGCGCCCCGACGGCGTGCTCGACCTTGACCGGGTCGTCCTCGGTGGTCCAGCCGAACCGGCGGACCAGCCGGCCGAAGTGGGTGTCGACGGTGATGCCGGGGATGCCGAAGGCGTTGCCGAGCACGACGTTCGCGGTCTTGCGGCCGACGCCGGGGAGCGTGACGAGGTCCTTCATCCGCGGCGGCACCTCGCCGTCGAAGCGCTCGACCAGGTCGGCGCCGAGCTTCATCACCGAGTTGGTCTTGGCGCGGAAGAAGCCGGTCGGCTTGAGCAGCGCCTCCATCTCCTCGCGGTCCGCCCCGGCCAGCGCGGCGGCGTCGGGGTAGCGCGCGAAGAGCTGCGGCGTCACCTTGTTGACCATCACGTCGGTGGTCTGCGCGGACAGCACGGTCGCCACCAGGAGCTGCAGCGGGTTGTCGAAGTCGAGCTCGCAGTGGGCATAGGGGTAGTGCTCGTGGAGGATCCGGTACATCCGCCGGGCACGCCGCGTCAGGGCGACGGGGGACTCGTCGCCGGCAGCGCGCGCGGGAGCTCCAGACACCACCACAGACTACGGGGCGAGGCAGACATCCGACGTGGCACACTGTCGCCCGTGGATCACGACGTGGTGAAGAAGGCCCCGCTGTTCGCAGCGCTGGACGACGAGGCGTCGACGACGTTGATGGCCTCGATGACGCAGACCCGCCTCGAGCGCGGCGACGTGCTGTTCACGGAGGGTGACCAGGGCGACCGGCTCTACGTCATCCGCGAGGGCAAGGTGAAGCTCGGGCGCCGCAGCGCCGACGGCCGCGAGAACCTCGTCGCGATCCTCGGCCCGGGTGAGATGTTCGGCGAGCTCAGCCTGTTCGACCCCGGCCCGCGCACGATGACGGCGACCGCGGTGGCCGAGACCCAGCTCCTGGGCATCGGCAACGACGACCTCAACGGCCTGCTCGAAGGGCGCCCCGGCGTCGCGAAGGTCCTGCTGGCCGCGCTCGCCAAGCGCCTGCGCCGCACGAACGAGAACCTCGCCGACCTCGTCTTCACCGACGTCCCCGGCCGCGTCGCGAAGGCCCTGCTCGACCTGTCGGCCCGGTTCGGACGCCCCGTCGAGGAGGGCATCCTGGTCGCCCACGACCTCACCCAGGAAGAGCTCGCACAGCTGGTCGGCGCCTCCCGCGAGACGGTCAACAAGGCGCTCGCCGACTTCGCCACGCGTGGCTGGCTGCGGCTCGAGGCGCGCGCGGTGCTGCTGCTCGACGTCGAGCGCCTCAAGCGCCGGGCCCGCTGACCTTCCCGTTGCGCCACTGACGACCCGCCACTGACGGCCGCCGGTCACCCCCGGCGCGTCGTCGGCGGGTCAGCCGCGCGCCCGGAGGTACTCGAGCTGGGCCGCCACGCTCTGCGCCGCCGCCGGCCAGACCTCGCGGGGCACGTCGGCATACACGCGCTCGACCACGGCCTGCACCGGGTCGGGTGACGCGGCCGCTCCGTCCGCGAGCGCCTGGCGCACCTGCTCGAGGCGTTCGGCGCGATGGGTCCGGTAGAAGGCCACCATCGCCGACGCGTCCGGCACCACGGGCCCGTGGCCGGGCAGGATCGCGGTCACCTCCCCGTCGCCGGTGAGCTGCGCGATCCGCCCCAACGACGCCAGGTATGCCGCGAGCTCACCGTCGGGGTGCGCGACCACCGTGGTGCCGCGGCCCAGGACCGTGTCGCCGGTGAGGAGGGCGTGGTCGGCGGCGAGGGCGAACGACAGCGAGTCGGACGTGTGCCCGGGGGTGGCGACGACCCGCAGCTCGAGGCCCCCGGTCGTCACGACGGCACCGTCGGCGAGGTCGTCGTGGCCGCGACCGACCGCCCGGGTCGGCGCGCCGGTCAGCTCCGCGAAGCGGCCCGCCCCCTCGGCGTGGTCGGCGTGGCCGTGGGTGAGGACCGTCTGGGCGACACGGGCACCCTTCGCGGCCACGGCGTCGACCACCGCGCGCAGGTGGCCCTCGTCGAGCGGGCCGGGGTCGATCACGACCGCGTCGGTCGAGCCGGGCTCGAGCAGCACCCAGGTGTTGGTGCCGTCGAGGGTCATCGGGCTCGGGTTGGGGCAGAGGACGCAGAGCGCCCGCTCGGTGACCTGGCCGCCGTGCCAGTCGCCGACCGCCGCCGACGGCTCGGGCGCCTCGGCAGCGCTCACCCCGACCGCCCCCTCCACGAACCTTTGCTAGCAAGGGTTTCGGGTTCACGGACAGGTTGCAGCCTGTCCGTGAACGAGTTTCCTCTGCTAGCAAAGGTTGCTGGACTCATCGGGGAAGGTCCGCCCGCATCACCAGGCCGTCGCCGGTGTCGACCAGCTCGGGCTGCACCGGGGCGATGACCGGCGTCTCGGCGATGAACTCGGCTGCGGACCTGGCCGCGGCCACCTCCTCGACCGCGACGACAGTGGGCGGCAGCATCAGCGCCCGCCCGTCGCGCCAGGCCGCCAGCAGGTCGGCCGGACGCACCCAGTCGGCCTCGTCGGCCTCGGTGGTGTCGTCGTCGGCGCGCTGGCCCTGCGGCACCGCGGCGCTGAAGAACCGCGTGTCGTAGCGACGCGCCTCGAACTCCGGGGTGATCCAGTGGGCGCGGTAGCCCAACAGGTCTGAGCGCAGCACCAGCCCGTGCTGCTCCAGCACCTCGGACAGCGACGCCTCGCGGTCGAGCAGGCGCCGGCGCTGCTCGTGCCAGTGGGCGCCGCTGACGTCGGAGATCACCTCGTCGGGCGAGGGCCCCGCCAGCAGGACGCCGGACTCCTCGAACACCTCACGGACCGCCGCCGCGACCAGCACCCGGGCCGTCGGCTCGTCGACCTCGAGCCGCGCGGCCCACTCGGCCGGGGTCGGGCCGGCCCACGGCAACGCCGCATCGGCGTCGCGCGGGTCGACCCCACCGCCGGGGAACACCATCATCCGCGGCGCGAACTCCATCGTCGCGACCCGGCGCAGCATGAAGACCTCAACGCCGGCGGCGCCGTCGCGCACGAACATCACCGTGGCGGCGCGCTTGGGCGGCACCGGTCCCGACGGGTCGGGCGCACTCAGCCAGGAGTCCGCCCGAGCCCGCAGCGACGGGGAGTCGGCGATGGGGAACTCGCGCCTGACCACCGCGTCGGCCATCCGGTCTACTCGTCGGCGAGGGCGACGACGATCTCGACCTCGACGGGGGCGTCCAGCGGCAGCACGGCCACCCCGACGGCCGACCGGGCGTGGATGCCGGCGTCGCCGAAGGCCTTGCCGATCAGCTCGCTGGCGCCGTTGATGACGCCCGGCTGACCGGTGAAGGCCGGGTCGGAGGCGACGAACCCGACGAGCTTGACCACCTGGGTCACCTTGTCGAGGTCGCCGACCAGGCCCTTGACCGCGGCGATCGCGTTGAGCGCGCAGATCTCCGCGAGCTTCTTCGCGTCCTCCGGCGGCACGAGCCCGTGGCCCTCGCCGACCTTGCCGGTCTGCACGAGCGCCCCGGCCACCATGGGCAGCTGGCCCGAGGTGTAGATCCGGCGTCCGTCCTGGACGGCCGGCACGTAGGCGGCCACCGGCTTGGCGACCTCGGGCACGGTCAGGCCGAGCTCGGCCAGGCGGTCCTCAACGGCACTCATGCGGCTTTCTCCCTCTTCAGGTAGGCGACCAGGCCGTTGCCGTCGGGCCCGGTGAGGACCTGGACGAGCTCCCAGCCGTCCTCGCCCCACTGGTCGAGGATCTGCTTCGTCGCGTGGACGATGAGCGGCACCGTCGCGTACTCGAACTTCTTCATGGGTTGCAGCCTAGCCACCACTGGCAGGATGGCCGCATGGCCCGTGACCCGATCCAGGTGCTCGACGAACGGGCTGCCCCGCCGACCCGCACCACGCCCTACGGCGAGGACCCCGCCCAGGTCTACGACGTGCGCCTGCCCGAGCGCGTCACCCGTCGCCTCAGCGTGGTCGTCGTGCACGGCGGTTTCTGGCGACCCGAGTACGACCGCACCCACGCCGGCCGGCAGGCGCAGGCGTTCGCCGACGCGGGTTACCCGACAGCGGTCCTCGAGTACCGCCGCCCCGGCATGCCCGGTGGTGGATGGCCCGGGACCGCCGACGACATCGCGCACGGCGTCGCCGCGGTCCGCCGCGACCCTGACCTCGACCGCCCGTGGGTCCTCGTCGGCCACTCCGCCGGCGGCCAGCTCGTGACCTGGGCCGCGGCCCAGTCGTGGGCGCACGGCATCCGCGGAGTCGTCAGCCTCGCTGGTGTCGTCGACCTGGCCCACGGCGTGGCGAACGACGTGGGCGGCGACGCGATCCCGACCTTCCTCGGCGGCCGGCTGGCCGACCTCCCCGACGTCTATGCCGCGGCCGACCCGTCGCGGCTCCCACCCGCCATACCGACGCTGTTGCTGCACGCCCGCGACGACGACGTCGTGCCCTTCGAGCTGAGCGAGCGGTATGCCGCGGCCCACCACGCGCCGAACGTGCGCCTCACGCCCGTGGACGGCGGCGGCCACTACGGCTTGATCGACCCGGAGCACCCGGCGTTCGCCCGGGTGCTCGAGGCCCTCGACCTGCTCGCCTCCTAGGCTGGGGTCATGCCCCCGGCCCACGACCTGTCGAAGGTCCGTCTCCACGTGGTGACCGGCAAGGGCGGCACGGGCAAGACGACGGTCGCTGCGGCGATGGCCCTCGCGCTGACCCGACAGGGCAAGCACGTGCTGCTCGTGGAGGTCGAAGGACGGCAGGGCATCTCGCAGACCTTCGACGTGCCACCCCTCGGTCACACCGAGACGCGGATCGTGCACGACCGCAGCGGCGGCCAGCTGTGGGCGATCTCGGTCGACGCCAAGGAGTCGCTGCGCGAGTACCTCCAGAAGTTCTACAAGGTCGGCAAGGCGATGACGGTGCTCGATCGCTTCGGAGCGGTCGACTTCGCGACGACCATCGCTCCAGGGGTCCGCGACGTCCTGCTGATCGGCAAGGTCTACGAGGCGGCGGGGCGGCGAACCGGCAAGGGGCCGGCCGCCCCGACCTACGACGCCGTCGTGCTCGACGCCCCACCCACGGGGCGGGTCGTGCGGTTCCTCAACGTCAATGCCGAGGTCGCCGACGTCGCCCGGGTGGGGCCGATCCGCTCGCAGGCCGACTCGATCACCCGGATGCTGCGCAGCCACACCACGGCGGTGCACGTCGTGACGCTGCTCGAGGAGATGCCCGTCCAGGAGACCGTCGACGCGCTGGCCGAGCTGCGCCGCACCGACCTCCCCCTGGGCGCGATCGTCGTGAACCAGCTCCGCGACCCGCTCCTGACCGACGCAGCCCTCGCGGCGGTGCGGCGAGCGCCCAACGGCAGGCTCGCCAAGGGTGTGGCTGCCGACCTCGCCACCGTGGGCGTGCAGGTGACCGAAGGCGTGGTCGCCGGGCTGCTGGCCGACGCGGTCCACCACGCCGACCGGGTCGCCCTGGAGCGCGAGCAGGAGGCTGTCCTCGCGCAGGAGGGCCGGCTGACCGTGCGGTTGCCGCTGCTCGCGGAGGGCACCGAGGGCGGCGGGATCACGGTCCTGGCCCAGGCCGTCGCCGAGCAGGGGATGGTCTGATGCCTCCCCGCACAAGGTCCGCCCGGGCCGCCGCGTCCTCGACGTCTCCCGCCACGGCCACGGCTCGCCCCGGCACCGGAGCCGCGCAGCTCGACCTCGCCACGCTGCTCACCGACCCGGAGACGCGGATCGTCGTCTGCTGCGGTGCCGGCGGGGTGGGCAAGACCACGACCGCCGCCGCGATGGGGCTGTGGGCCGCCGAGCACGGTCGCCACGTCGTCGTCCTCACCATCGACCCCGCCCGCCGGCTGGCCCAGTCGCTGGGCCTCAGCGAGCTCGACAACACCCCACGCCCGGTGGCCGGCGTGGGCGACGGCGCGGGCACCGCGGACTCGGGGGGCACGCTCGACGCCATGATGCTCGACATGAAGCGCACCTTCGACGAGGTGGTCGAACAGCACGCCACCCCCGAGAAGGCCGCCCAGATCCTCGCGAACCCGTTCTACCAAGCAGTCTCGAGCTCGTTCGCGGGCACCCAGGAGTACATGGCGATGGAGAAGCTTGGCCAGCTCCGCGCCGAGGCCGGACGTGACGGCCGGTGGGACCTCATCATCGTCGACACTCCCCCGTCACGGTCCGCGCTCGACTTCCTCGACGCCCCCAAGCGGCTCGGCTCGTTCCTCGACGGGCGGTTCATCCGGCTGCTCTCCGCCCCCGCCAAGGCCGGCGGCCGGGCCGGCTTCAAGGTGTTCAGCGTCGGGGTCAACGTCGTCACGAACACCCTCTCGCGGGTGCTCGGCGGTCAGTTGCTGCAGGACGTCCAGACCTTCGTCGCCGCCCTCGACACCATGTTCGGCGGGTTCCGTGAGCGGGCCGACCTGACCTACGCCCTGCTCAAGGCTCCCGAGACCGCGTTCGTCGTGGTCGCGGCCCCCGAACGCGACGCCCTGCGCGAGGCGTCGTTCTTCGCGGGTCGCCTCGACGAGGAGGACATGCCGCTCGCCGGGCTGGTCGTGAACCGGATCCAGCGGGTGGCGGCGCCGTCCCTGACGGCCTCGCGGGCGCTCGCCGCGGCCGAGCAGCTGGCCGACGCGGAGACCCGGTCGAGCACGGCCGCCACCACCGAAGGGCTCCTGCGCCTGCACGCGTCGCTGGCGGAGACGGCGGATCGGCAGGAGCGGTTGGCGGCGCGGTTCACCGCCGGACATCCCGGCATACCCGTGGTGGAGGTGCCGGCCTCGGCCCAGGACATCCACGACCTCGACGGTCTGCGCGAGGTGGCCACAGCCCTCACGGCGCTCGTCTGACCCCACCCGCTTGATCGCACCGGCCTGGCCGCAGCCGTCCTGACCCCACCCGTCGTGACCCGGCCCCCCGGCAGACGACGGAACCCCCGACCCGCGGGGGATGGGTCAGGGGTTCTGTCGCTCCGACCTGGGGTCGGCAGGTCCGCGCAAACGGCGCGGCGTTCTCGGCTGCTGTGGGGTCAGGCGCTCTCGGCCTCGGCCGGCGTCTGGTTGCGGGCCTGGGCGAACAGAGCGGCCCAGGAGGTGATGTTGGGGCGACGCTTGAGCAGGGCCCGGCGCTCGCGCTCGGTCATCCCACCCCAGACGCCGAACTCGGTGCGGTTGTCGAGGGCGTCTGCGAGGCACTCGGCGATCACGGGACAACGCTGGCAGACGACCTTGGCGGTCTGCTGGGCAGCACCCTGGACGAACAGCGCATCAGGGTCCGACTTCGAGCAGGAACCCAACGGGGCCCAGTCGTCCATCCAACCCGTCCCGACGGGCTGGCCGCTCGGCCGCTCCGGTGCGATAGTCATTCTCAGTGCCTCCAGATACTCCTGCTTCAGACGCTTCACCGTGCGTCTTATGTCCGTATCGACGTGTGGAAACGATAGGAACTGAAGGCACTCTGCCGACATGGCCCATTCGTGTAGTTCTGGCATGACCAAAGGGACTAGTCATTCCGAGCCATGCCGACCCGCTCCGATGGGCGGGGCGAAAACTAGGCGGTAACCGGGCGCAACCGCCCCATTCCGCGCACGAGGTCGCGGGAAACGGGCCGCTCAAGGTTCGCCAGTTACCCTGTCCGCATGCAAGGACGCGCCACCAACCTCGGAAATGTCGTCAGCCTGCTCGGGGCCTTCGTCGCCACGGCGATGGTCATGGGCCTCCTGACGGCCGGTCTGCTGATCCCCGCGGTGGGCGCGACGGGGAGCGCAGCGACCTCCGGTGTGAAGATGTTCGACGACCTGCCGGGTGAGTTCACCGCGACCCAGCTGTCGCAGCAGTCGACGATCAAGGACGCGCGCGGGGGGATCCTGGCGACCCCCCAGCAGGAGAACCGCATCATCGTCAACCTCAAGCAGGTCGCGCCGATCATGCAGAAGGCGCAGATCGCGATCGAGGACAGCCGGTTCTACGAGCACGGTGGCGTCGACCCCCGTGGAATCCTGCGCGCGGCCGCGTCGAACGCCCAGGGCGGCGACGTCCAGGGTGCGTCCACCCTGACCCAGCAGTACGTCAAGCTGACGCTGCAGGAGAACGCGCTGCGGAACAACGACGAGGAGGCCGCGCAGGCAGCGGTACGCAAGAGCGCTGCGCGCAAGATCCAGGAGATCAAGTACGCGGTCACGCTCGAGAAGGAGATGACCAAGGACCAGATCCTGCAGGGGTACCTCAACCTCGCCTACTACGGTGACCTCGCCTACGGCGTCGAGGCGGCCGCCCAGCACTACTTCAGCATCAGCGCGTCGAAGCTGAACCTCCCGCAGGCGGCGCTGCTCGCCGGTCTCGTGCAGAACCCGGGCAAGACCGACCCACGGAACAACCCCGAGAAGGCGCAGGCCCGCCGAGACGTGGTGCTCGACCGGATGTACGCCCTGGGGATCATCTCGGCCAAGCAGCTCAAGTCGGCCAAGGCCATCCCCGTCAAGAAGATGCTCAAGCTGAAGAACCCGCTGAGCAACTGCGCCGCGTCCTCCGAGCCGTACTTCTGCAACTACGTCATGGAGTACCTCAAGGACATGGACAACCATGCTCTCGACGTGCTCGGCAAGACCCGCCCTGAGCGGATCAAGAACATCACCGGCGGCGGCCTGACCATCCAGACCACGCTCGACCCGCAGGTGCAGGAGCAGTCGCTCAAGGACCTCACCAAGCGGGTGCCGTACGGCAACACGGCGCTGCCCAAGGACCCGGCGGACAAGTCCAAGGCCAAGCGTTCCAGGCTGGTCGGCAGCGCGGGCACGATCATCGAGCCCAGCACCGGGCGGGTCCTCGCGATGGTGCAGAACACCAGGTACCCGACGAACAAGGCGCAGCAGAGCGCCTACGGCTTCACCGAGGTCAACTGGAACGTCGACGAGAAGTACAACGGCACGGCGGGATTCCAGTTCGGCTCGACGGCCAAGATGTTCGCGATCGTGCGCGCCCTCGAGACCGGCACGCCGGTCAACGGCACCGTGCCGTCGAAGTTCGCCAGCACCACGAAGGGCGCCGTCTACACCCCCAAGGAGATCGGCTCCTGCGCACCCGGCGGTCCGTACACGATCCACAACGACTACGCGGTCGGCGGGCGGCCGATCCCCCTGAAGAAGGCGACCGCGGACTCGATCAACACCGCGTTCGCGTCGCTGACCTTCAAGCTGGGCGCCAGGAACGTGCTCAACACGATGACCAAGATGCACCTGCACACGGGCTCGGGCGACAACCTCCCGTGCTACGCCAGCAGCGTCCTGGGCACCGGTGACGTCACCCCGATGACCCTGGCGAGCTCGTACGGGATCCTCGCGAACAACGGCAAGTACTGCCCCCCCAACCCGATCCTGTCGATCACCACCGCCGACAAGAAGCCGCTCAAGCTGGGCACCACGCCCTGCAAGCAGGTCATCGACCCCGACGTGGCCAAGGGCGCGACCTCGCTGCTCCAGGGTGTCATCAAGAACGGGACCGGCAGCAGGGCCAAGCTCGGCTCGCGACCGGCGGCGGGCAAGACCGGCACGACCGACAACCACGTGGAGTCCTGGTTCGTCGGCTACACGGCGCAGCGTGCCGCCGCGGTGTGGGTCGGCACGCCGTACTCGCAGCGCGGAATGAACCGCATCAGCCTGGGTGGCGGCTTCTACCCGGGGGTCTTCGGTGGCGACATCGCCGCTCCGATCTGGAAGAGCCTGATCGAGAATGCGTCGCAGGGCCTGCCCGATCGGCAGTTCGACGACCCGAGCGACAAGATCGTCAACGGTGACCGCATCTCGGTGCCCTTCGTCGGCGGCCTGTCGATCGCTGAGGCCACCGCCAGGCTCAAGGAGGCCGGCTTCCTCGTGCAGGTCGCGGGGCAGACCAACAGCGGCTACCCGCAGGGCATCGTGGTCTACACCAACCCGAGCGGCTCGGCGCTGCGCGGGTCGACGATCGGCCTCTACGTCTCCAGCGGCTACAACCCGCCGCCGCCCGTGCAGCCCAAGCCCCAGCCCAGCCCGACCAAGACGCCCGGCCCCAAGCCGACCAAGACCAAGCCGCCGCCCAAGCCGTGAACGACAGCGAAGGGCCCCTCACCACCGGTGAGGGGCCCTTCGCTCGTCAAGCCCACGGCACGGTCAGCCCTGGGTGAGAGCCGCCTTCACGGCGGCGGCGACGCGGCCGCCGTCGGCCCGGCCGGCCACGACGCCCTGGGCGACCTTCATGACCTGGCCCAGCTGCGGCATACCGGTCGCCCCGGTCTGCTCGATCGCGGCGGCGACGATGGTCGTGAGCTCGTCGTCGGAGAGCTGCGCGGGCAGGTAGGCCTCGAGGACGGCGAGCTCGGCCTCCTCCTTGGCGGCGAGCTCGGGACGCCCGGCGCCGGCGTAGGCGGTCGCCGCCTCCTTGCGCTTCTTGGCCTCCTTGGCCAGCACCTTGAGCACCTCGTCGTCGCTCAGCTCGCGGGCCTCGGTCCCCGACACCTCCTCGTTGGTGATGGAGGTGAGCGCGAGCCGGAGCGTGCCGGACCGCACCTGGTCACGCTGACGGATGGCGTCGGTGAGGTCGCTCTGGACGGTGGCCTTGAGGCTCTGGTCGGTCATGGCCCCAGTCTCGCAGGCGGGTGGGGGTCCGACCCACCGAGATCCGGTTTGGGTGGGGGTCCGAGCCACCGAGATCCGGTTTGCAAGGATGTCGGCGATGAACACTCCCCTGGGCACCGCGTTGGGCGCGGTCGCCGGTGCCGCCGCCCTGGGCGTGGCGGGCGTCGGCTACGCCAGCCTGGTCGAGCGCAACTGGTTCGCGCTGCGCCGGTTCACCGTGCCGGTGCTCGCACCCGGATCGCCGCCGCTGCGCGTCCTCCAGGTCTCCGACCTGCACCTCGTGCCCCGCCAGCGCCGCCGCATCGAGTGGGTGCGCGGGCTGGCCGCCCTGACGCCCGACCTGGTGGTCAACTCCGGCGACAACCTCGCGGCGCTCGACGCCGTGCCCGGGGCGCTGAGGGCGATGGAGCCGCTGTTCGCGTTCCCCGGGGTGTTCGTCATGGGGTCGAACGACTACTACGCGCCGGTGCCGAAGAACCCGGCCCGCTACCTCACCCGCCGCCACGCCCAGGCCCCGCCCGGACGGGTGCGCCTGCCGATCGAGGACCTGCGCGCCGGGCTGCGCGCCGGCGGGTGGGTCGACCTCGACAATGCCCGCACCACCCTGTCGGTCGGCGGCGCCGAGGTGGAGCTCGTCGGCACCGACGACGCCCACATCCGGCTGGACGAGTATGCCGCGGTGGCCGGGCCTGCCTCGCCCACCGCCGCCGTGACGATCGGGGTCACGCACGCCCCCTACCAGCGGGTGCTGGATCCGATGGCAGCCGACGGGGCCAGGCTGCTGATTGCCGGCCACACCCACGGCGGGCAGCTCGCCGTGCCGTTCTACGGGGCGTTGGTGACCAACTGCGACCTGCCGACCACCCGGGCCAAGGGCGTGTCGCGGTGGTGGCCGGGTGCCGGCTCGGCCCCGTCGTCGGCCGCCCCGGAGGATGCCGCCTGGCTGCACGTGTCGGCCGGGCTGGGCACCTCGCCCTACGCCCCCGTGCGGTTCTGCTGCCGTCCCGAGGCCACCCTGCTCACCCTGGTGCCCGCCACCGCCTGAGCCCGCCGCCCGGCGGGCGGCTGCGCGACGGCATACCGATTGGGAGCGGCCGGGCCGGGTGGGCTATCCTTCACTGTCGCTGCTCCCGTCGAACTGGCGTGAGCGGCGATTGCCACGGGGTGTGGCGCAGCTTGGTAGCGCGCTTCGTTCGGGACGAAGAGGCCGCAGGTTCAAATCCTGTCACCCCGACCACCACGTTTCCGCAGGTCAGTGCCACAATCAAGGCCCCTGCGACGACATCGAACGGCACGAGGGATGCGCCGTGCGAGCCCATTACGAGCCCTCGGCAATTTCTAGGGGCTCGCCCGCGGTCAGAGGCTCCCCGTTGGCCGCGTCAGCCAAGCCCTTGGCCATCATGTCCGCTGCCCTCGTCAGGGTGTCGTTGAGGACGTGCGCGTAGAGGTCGAGCGTCATGCTCGCCGTGCTGTGTCCCATGAGGCTCTGGACCGCCTTGAGGTCGCCGGTCATCCGGAGCCATGCCGTTGCAGCGGTGTGCCGCAGGTCGTGGGGACGCAGGCCTACCCGGTCGACGACCTCACACGCCTCCTTCCACCCTCCGTCTCGCCGCCAGTGCCGTGAGTCGAGGCGCGCGCCTCGCGGCGAGGGGAAGAGCGGCGCGTCCGGCTTCCCGGTCAGGTGACGCTCCACGATGGGCACCAGCTCGGGCAGGACCGGCACCATCCGGGTGACCCCTCGCCCACCCTTCGTGCCCGGCAGGGTGACTCGCTTGCCCTCCTCGTCGAGGACATGGCGACGCCTGATTGCCAGGAACAGCCGTCCGTCGTCGTCCCGCATCGCGTCGCGCTCATCGAGTGCAGCGATCTCCGACCACCTCAGACCAGCCAACGCCAGGACCAGTGCGATCTCGTGATGCGGTGGCTTGAGGGCTGCGACGAACACCCGCAGCTCGGCCAGCGAAAGCGCCTGACCAGGCGTGCCCTTGGTTCCCGCGATCTTGATCCCGACCGCTGGGTTGCGGGCGATCCGCCCGTCCTCGACCGCGTAGGCCAAGACTCCCCTGAGCACACGCAACGCGTCACGCTTGGTCCTCGGCGCAGCCAGCCCGTTCTTGGTCATCAGCCCAGCCACCCACTCACGGACCATCGGAGCCGAGATCGACGCCAGCGGCCGCCTCCCGAAGGGACCCTCGAGATAGGCATGCCAGATCGCCCGGTCGTTTCGACGGGTTGAGCCCTCGATGTCCCTCGTCGCTAGCCATCGCTCGAACAGATCGCGCGTCGGGATCTGACCGCGGGCGGGGTCCAACCATGACCCGCGGTCAATCTCCGATTTCTGCTCAGTCAGCCAGCGCACGGCGTCCTGGCGACGGGTAAACGTCCTCGAGTCCCGATGTCCTCGGTACTTCAAGAACGCCCGCCAAGCCTTGCCGTTCGGGGTCCGGTAGACGCTCATCCGGCGCTCCGGAACTTGTACGTAGCTGATTCCCCGGGCGCTTCGGTGGACTCCACCAGCCACTCGCGTAGCACGGACTCGCGCCAGACCACCTTCTTGCCGATCTTCGTCCCAGGTGCGAACTTGCCCTCGGCCCGAAGGCTCCAGACCGTGCGCGCGCAGACCCCCAGGTACTCGGCTACTTCCCTCACATTCATCAACCGCTCTCGCGGCGGCATCTCCTCGACCGTCATTGGTCGTCCCTCCTCGTCTCGTCGGATGCCTTTGCTCGCTTCTGCCCTGCCCGGTGTTGGGCGTACTCGCGTGCCCGTGCGGCAGCAGCGCGGGCCAGGGCGACGTCACCTTCGGTGTCCCAGCCGGTCCCGACGAATGACCAGGACCCCACGACGAGCGTCGTTTCGTCTTCGTCATCGGCAAGGAGCTGGGCTTCCATAGAGGCGAGGTCGACGGGTATGCCGGTGCGTTGCGGGTCGGCGATGAGGACTTGCGCTCGTCGACGTGCGCGGCGCAAGGCTCCGAGGGTGACGGAGTAGCGGCGCGACTTGGTCGCAAAGTGCCCGCGGAACCCGAGCGCGGTGTGCCACTTGCCGAGCAGTCCGTACGGCAGCTCCTTCAGCGCGCACAGCATCCGGTCCGCAACCCATTCGTCCTCGACAAGAGTCGCGAACTCCGCTGCCACGGCTTGGATCCGGGACAGGTGCGAGTTCGACTGTTCGCCGGTGGTGGTGTCGGTGGCGGACTTGGTCGAGTACTTCGCGAGGTACCCGGCGACCTGCTCGGCGTTCAAGGGTCCGGCCGGGTCGTCGGTGCGGTGGCCGACCTTCACCGGGCGGGAGTCGACTTGGGCACCGAACGTCAGCACCCGGGGGACGTCACCGGCGAAGACTGGTGGGGCGGTGAACCGCACCGATCGAACGGCCTCCTCGACAACCTCCGCCAGCAGCTCTGCGGTGACACCGTCCGGAGCGGCCGCGAATGGTTCGTCGGCCTTGGCCCCGTCGAGCCTGACGAGCGCGTGGAAGTGGATCAGCCCGCGCCGTTGGTACTCGGCCACCTTGGAGTACTGCACGGATGCGAGGTGCTTGAGCCGGGACTCCTTGACGCGGAGCCGGTGTGCCAACGTGCGCTTGATCGCGATGTTGAATCGTCGCCACAGTTCTGGCGCCCACCACTGCCACACGATGTGGGAGGCGTAATCGTAGCACTCCCAACACAGCGGCTGCCCCAGCAGCTCGTCCCCGTCGTCGTGCTTCTGGTGGCAGGTCGTGGATCTGCCGTGCTCGCACCGTGGCGTCTTGGCGTGCGGTCGACACCTGCGTCCGTTGTCACGCATCCCGTGGACGTGCCCGAACGACGGCGCGGTTACGGTCGCGAAGACCAGCGGGTTCTCCCCCACCCGCTTCGGGACTCCCTTGCCACCCGCGACCCCCGCCTTGATGAGGTGGAACATGTCGGCGGCGTAGACCCGCGAGCACGACGGGCACTCGGATGCTCGGCGGTTGCCGCACCGGATCAACGTGGTACCGAGCGGTTCGGTGTCGGAGGAGTACGTCGACAGCACCTCACCCGTGCTGGCGTCGACGCGCATCGAGGAGCCGGTCAGGTGGATCGGGTTGGCGCACGACCCAACCCGGGCGACAGCGTTGGACCAGTCCTCGAAGTCCGGCGAAAGCAGCCGCGCCATCACCTGTGACGCGACCCGAGCTGAGGCCAGGTCGAGATCCAACGCGGCCTCATCCCCGAACCCCGCAAAGGGCTCAGGCCTCGTGGCAGCGGCAGTGATGACAGTCATGGGTTAGGCCACCGGTGACCCGTCACGGTTGCGCGGCTTGCGCGGTGTGCGTGGCTTCCTTGGCTTCGGCCCTGCGTCGGGCGCCGAGTCTCGGCCCGACTCGGGTGCGACGGGTCGCGCACCCATGTTGAAGCTGGCGAGCGGGTCGACCGGTTTCGGTGCTCGTGGCTCGGTCAGGGCCGGTGACGCGGTGACCGATCCGGCGAGGGCGGCGATGTCGTCATCGGTCAGGTACGAGGCGCGGACTCTGCGGATGGCGCGGGTGCCCTCGACCCGGACGAACGCCACCCCGGGTGTTCGTTCGTTGATGTGGTCGGCGGTGGCGCCCATGTCGCGGGCGCCTTCTCCGAGGACCATGTCGACCTGGATCGGGTTGTCCAGGCGCATCGCGACCCGGGTGGGAAACAGGTCGCGCCACCCGACGACGTCCTTGCCGGGGTCTTGCACCGCCGCCAGGACGGTGATCCCGACCGCGCGGCCCTTGGTCAACAGCAGGCCAAGGGCCTTGTCGATCCGTCGCACCACGTCACGTTCGGCGAACGCGGTGAGGGTTGCGAGTTCGTCGATCACGGCCAGCAGGTGGGGTGAGTCCGGGGATGGTTGGTGCTTGCGGATACCCAGGTGGGCCAGTCGCTTGGCGCGTGCGTTCATCACTGCGACGAGGTCTTCGAGCAGGTCACACATCGTCTCGGGGGTGCCGTCCTCGAACCGGGAGAACAGCCGTTGCCCGGGGCGCAGTTCCATGCCGCCCTTGGGGTCGATGGCCCACACCTGCACCCACCCGGCATTGATGGCCGGGGACAGGCCTCGCAGCAGCGACCACAGGATGGAGCCCTTGCCAGCACCTGTAGCTCCAGCGATCAGGACGTGCGTCTGCCACAGGGAGAACCGCCACTCGGCGCCGTCCTCGTGCCGCCCGACCGGGATCCCGGCAAGGTTCACCTCCGGTTCGGACCCGACCGGCAGCGGGCCGATCGTGGTTGCAAGGACGTCGGTGCGGTGTAGCTCGATCCACACCGACCCCGGCCCCGACGCGGCGACGCGTGCTTCGCGGACCCCGAACGCGACGGCCAGCGCGTCAGCCTTGCGGGCGTAGTCGTCGAGGGTGAGCCCGGTCGGGATCGCCACCCGCAACCGCACGATCCCGGCCGGGGTGACCCTTACGTCACCCAGTCCCCCGTACACCCAGGGCTTGTTGGCCCCGGTGTGGTCGTGGACGACGAGACCGAGCCGTGGGGCGATGCGACGCCATTTGCCCGGGTATGTCGCCGACAGCCACACTCGAGTCAGGCGTGGCCGGACCTGCCCCCTGTAGGACTCCGGCCACGCCGCCCGCCACACCACCAGGCCAACGACCAGAGCGACGAGCGCGGCAACGACGGCGAGGTGCCCTGCGTACCGGTCCAAGAGCAGCAGCGAGGCTGCCGCTGAGGCGACCCGGGGGCGGCGGACCGCGAACCGGACCAGTCGGAAGACCGACCGCATGGTCAGCGCCACGAGCCGGACGACTGCCTCGAGCATCATCGGCACCGGCTCGTCGCTGCCGAACATCGGACCCCTGGGTGCACTCATCGCAGATCCCGCGCCTCAGGCCGACCGGCGAGCGTCCGCCGCGACAGACATCACCCGCGACTGGGCTGCACCAAGGGCGGAGTAGGCCCGGTGTATGCCCCGGCGGACCTCGTCGTCAGGCGCGTTGACGAACTCCCGGACCAGCTTCGCCAGTTCGGTGCGGACCCCGTCGACGCGGGCCACCTCATGCGTCAGGACGGCCGGGAGGTCCTTCACCTCCACGTCGAAAGCGTCAGCCCACTGCACCGCCTCCACGGGGCGCATCACGCCGCACCCTTCTCAGCCGGCCCTTGCGTCTTGGCAGGGGTCGACAAGTTGGGCTTGGCACCGGGGGCGTGCATCCCGTCCGCGCGCAGCGACCATCCGATCTTCGGCCGCTTGCCTCGGTCGTCGATCCATGCCGTCACGGTCAGGTTGTCGAACTCCACCGGCCTCAGCTTCTGACCCTCTACCTTCGACGGCGGTACCGGCTGCACGTCGGCGGCGATCTTCACCGTCACCTCGCCCTGGTTCTTCGGGGCGTCCTCGTCGTAGTCGACGACCCGGACCTCCCACACCCGCAGCCCGGACTCCTTGTCCCGGACCTGGACGTCTCCCGGCTCCCTGCCTTCGGCCTTCGCGGCCTGGATCAGATCGAAGTCCTCCACCGCCACCACCGACCCACGCATCCCGACACCCTCCGGGAAGACGTCCTCGAACCGGACCCGCATCCTCTGCTGAATAGCCATGCCAAACACCTCTACTTGACTAGAGCGGTTACCAACGGAAGCCAGTAAAGCACACTCCTCTAGACAAGCAAGAGGTAAATCTCAAACGGCAGGGAAGCGGTACTCCAGGATGTAACTGGGCGCAGCCTTGACTGTGTCGGTCAACTCGACAGCAGTTCCGTTGCGGTCAAACGCAATTCGACGGACCGTCAGCACGGGGGTTCCAGTCGGCAACTGCAGACGTCGCCGCTCCTCCGGCGTGGGCATCCGCGCGGCAACCTCTTCCGAGAACTCGGACAGCAGGTGCCCGAGCTCCTCCAGCCGGGCGTAGATTCCACCCGGCCCGCTGTCTCGCTCGGCGATCTTGGTGCCGTTGGCGATGACGTACGGGACGTAGGACTGGGCAAGCTCAACGGGCTGATTGTCCATGAGGTACCTGCGGCGTCGAGCAACAACTTTGGACCGTGCGGGCAGACCCAGAGCCTCGCGCACATCCACTGACGCCACTTCGCTCCCCACCTCGATCTCGTCCACGGACGGAGTGCCCACGCCTTCCGCCTCAGCGAGAAACGCAGCCTGCCCCTCTTCACGGTGGCGGCGTGCGAATCGGTCGGAGGCGACGCGACGGACAACCGGCCGATCCCTCACGAAGACGCCGCGCCCGTGCTCAGATCGCAGGAGACCCTCGGCGCGTAGATCGGCCAGCGCCTGTCGCACGGTCATTCTGGCGACGCCGAAGTGATCCATAAGCTGCGACTCGGACGGCACCCGGTCCCCGGGGCTCAGCCGACCGGAAGAGACCGCCTCACGGAGGCTCTGGGCGATCTGCTTGAAGGCTGGCGCGTCAGCGGACTTGTCGACCTGACCAAGCTCCAACATGACTCCTCCAGTCGTCTGTACTGCTTACACTCTGACAGATGGACGCAGGGCAAGTAAACGAAACACCGCGCCACTCGGTGAGTGTGGCAGCGGCAATCTTCGACGACGCGGGTCAGAACGTGCTCCTCATCAAGCGCCGCGACAACGGCAACTGGGAGCCTCCGGGTGGCGTCCTCGAACTCGATGAAACCATCGAGGACGGCCTGCGGCGCGAGGTCCGTGAGGAGACCGGAGCCGAGATCGAAGTCGGCCCACTGACGGGCGTCTACAAGAACATGACCCGCGGCATCGTTGCACTCGTCTTCAGAGCCAAACTTGAGTCCGAACCCAAGTCTTCTAGTAACGAGGCTTCCGAGGTTCGTTGGATGCCACTGGAACTGCTGCCAAAGTTGATGGCCGAGGCATACGCGCTTCGATTGACCGATGCGGACCCAACCGAGTCAGTCGCGCGACGGCCATCGGTCCGGGAGCATGACGGCACTTCGATACTGAGCGATGGGGGCCGACGTGAGCTCTAAACCCACGGAGCTGGTGGTTTTCGTGGCCTCGCCCTCCGATGTCGAGGAAGAGCGCAAACTCGTTAGGGCCGCGGCTCAGCGCGTGAACGCGGTCGCTGGGGCAAGCCTCGGCATTCGCCTTCGTGTCACCGGCTGGGAAGAGGTGCCTCCTGCCTTCGGGAGGCCCCAAGGAACGATTAACCCCCTTGTCGATGAGTGTGACGTGTTCGTAGCGATCCTGTATCGCAGGTGGGGCAGTGAGACTGGCACTCATAGCTCTGGGTTCGAGGAGGAGTACCTGCGCGCCGTCCAACGGCGGGAGCAAGACGGCAAACTGCCCCACCTGGGGATGTTCTTCCGTTCAATACCCCCGGACCTGGCGAGCGACGCCGGGCCACAGCTGACTCGTGTGATGGAGTTCCGAGAAACGGTCATGGACCAGCGGAACATTCTGTTTAGCCCCTTTGCCGACGACCGAGAGTTCGAGAAACAGATCACTGACTATCTGTACGGGATCGCGGTCGAGGCGGCGATGGAAAGTCCAGCGTCCAAACAGGAGAGCTCGGCGGGTCAATCGTCCACGCCCACCGAGGCTGTCGCTAGCGAGGAAATGGACGACGCGCGCAAACAACTCCTCCAAGTCTTCTCGAACTATGCGAACTTGACGGCAAAACGGAAGGTCGAGGGCAGGCTCGACCCGGATCGTCTCCACGTCTTCGCTGCGAGTCTTCATGCGTCTTCAAAAGTCACCGTGCACGTCTGGAACAGGTTCTACTCGCGAGCAGATGACCTGGTCTTAAGCCTAACGGAAGCCAAGTTTTGGCTGCGAACAATGTGTGGCGACGCGGAACAGAACGACCCCGACTCTCGATATGTTCCGGGCTGGAAGTCGATCAACGGCAGCGATATCGGTCAGATGCTCGTTGATCAGGCCACGGACGAGAATGACGCCCGAGGCAGCAGAGGAGCATTGGTCATACTCTCCGAGTCGAACATGCGACCAGTCGCACTCTGGCCCAAATCGGGCCAAGCCCTCACCCCGGCCGTCGAGGCATGGTCAACTCTGCTTGCAAGAGCTGAGACGTCTGCGACCGCACTCTCATGCCTGCTCGCCTTGCAGAAGCCCAGGGACCAGCGGCTGATGCGAGCTCTAGCGAAGAGGCCGGAGATCTCATCGCTTGCGCCCGCATTGCAGACCTGGAAGAAGGCCCACGCCCAAGGCCTGATCAACTGGGCCATGGAAACCACCACCAAGCTGCAGCCTTTTGAAGAGCACCTGGCCCCGCATCTGGCCGAGGTAGCCACCACAACACTTGAAGACCTAGCTCGAACGGGATCGTGGCGCGCATCCACGGGTTTTCGGTCCGCATTGCTGCGAGAACTAGGTCGACGCGACGCGCTCACGTCCAAGCTCATCAAGAGTGTCTTCGCCTCCAAGGACTGGGAACTCCAGAACGCGACCTACGAGGCGATCCAGGGCCGTGCCAACTCTTTGACGCAGTTAGCCGCCCTGACAGAGGACGATCGGTCGGACTTTGAAGACTATTGGGCAGCGAAACTTCTGAGTTTGGAGCAGCCCTGGGAAGCGCTTGAGGCGAAGGCTCAGCATTGGAACATGACTGCGGAGTTCGGCGCATGGCTGCTGGGAGCCCCCACCGCGGCCGCCACAGCACGAAAGCTTCTCAAGGGAGGACCAGATGCCTGGTTCGCTGAACAGAACGACCGCCAGAAGGGTGGCTTCTCGGACTACCGATCGCTGATGGACCATCTTTTCCACCGGCGTGCCGGCCTGGCCAGCCTTTATCTGGCTACGATGCCAAACTCCGAGCGGCGAGCAGCGGATGTGACCCTCATACGAGGGCAGGTCAAACGCAATCCGCATGTGGCATGGGGACCTGCCGAGCTTGCCCTCGCCCACGTTGGCTCTTCTCGCGATCGCAAACTCATCTTGAAGCGGGCGGAGGAATACTTCTTGGGATCCTTCCGTCCACCGGTCGCTGAGACCGCCATGCGGGCGACAGAGAGCGTCGCAGAGATTCAGAAGCTCACCCGCGTCGAAGACGAAAACATGGCCACCATGGCTATGCGTGAAATGCTTCGTCGAGGCATGGTCTCCGTGCCAGCGGCAAAGGAAGCCTGCTGGGACAAGAACAAGGAAATTCGGGCGCTAGCGGCGCGCGACCTTGCAGCCCGTCTCAAACGCGACGACGCAGTTGAGTGGCTGAATCGCTACCCGAACGCTCGCAAGACATACTTCTACAACGTGCGAGTCATCTTGGATACAGAGCTATACCGCGGCCTATAGCGATCGCAGGTTGCGACGTGAGTTCGATAGGCGGCCAGTCTCGGACTGGAACCACGACAGATTCAAGTGGCAATCGCCCTCGGATCGAGCGAATATTCGTCGCATGACTCGAACGACACTCACCGAGCGCAACGCCAAGACCGGGCAGGCATCAGATCTTGGCGAGTTTCTCACTTGGGACGAAGCGTTGGAAGTGATCCGCCAACGCTGTGATGGCAGGCTCCCCGAGGGCGATGGTGTCGCTACGAGCGACACCCCATATCCCTGGGCGACGGTCAGGCGAGCGATGATATTCAAGTACGCCGAGTACGAGTATCGAGTGACCACTCTGGACGAGAGCCACTGACCATAGCCGGACTGGGCATGAAATCAGTTCATCGGGTGCACGCTCCCGACCGAAGGAACTCGCGCCGTTGTACGAGTTGAACTTCAGTTTGGCGGCGGCATTGTTTCCCGTCACTGTCCCTTATCTAGCCGAGCTCCCTACGGACGACGAACTTGATGGTTCCGCCCGCGCAAGTGGCCACGTCGCCCTCCACCCGTACGCCCCTGAGGTCATGAACCGCGGCCTCAGGCCGGCTCCGACCTGCTCCACGCCAGCCCCCTACGGGGGATCGCTGAAGTACTCGACTCTCATGAGCCGCACATCACGCGCACTAATGACGACAACGCCGTTCGCAATGGTCTGCAGGCTTGCTCCCCCGACGCCCCAGGTTTGGATGGGGGCGACCAACACGAGGTCACGGTCAGGAACTTCATCCGCACGGTTGTTGAAACTATTCAACCAACCGGACACGCCGGTTCCATCGGTCATCGTGCACTCGAGCCACTTGTATGACTCAGGCTGCTCGGCGAAAAGCACCTGCCACCAGCTGGACGTTTTGTCGACGGCATGGCGTGGCAGAAGGAGAGCCGTTGCTTGATTGCGACTAAGCAGGCTCTGAAGCACGCGACCCAGGTCTGCAGCCGCCCACACGTACGCCAACAAGCAGGCTGCAACCGTGAGCCCCAACCCGAGGGCTAGACCCTGACCGAGATGGTCCTGCCACGCGCTGCGTTCAAACGCAAACGTCTCCAATTTGGGGAGCCCGTCCAGCCACATGCCCAAGAGGAGGTAGCTAATCAGGGCGACGGCGTCTGCAAGGACACTCACCAGCCCGACCGTTGCCAACTCCCGGAGAGCTGAGGGCTGCTGACGGCCCGGTGCAAGCTGCCGTTCAACGACCAATAGATGACAGAAGCCGGGGGCCAGCAACGCGACGAAGACGACAAGACCAGTTACGTCGCTGGGCATCTGCCCCTAGTCCTTCTTCTCTTGGGCCGGTTTCGGTGGTGACGGCTGCGGTGCGATGAACTTCGGCGGCTTAACCTGACCGTCGTTCCTCTTGCTGAACTCGTCCCGTTGCTTCTTGTCCTCTGGCATGGGAAACCTCCTCGTCGACGCCGCCTTGATAGTCGCATGCAGCAAAGCATCCGCCACCGACAACCGCGTGTGTTGTGAGGACTTTCCTTACTGGCTCAAGCGCGGCTCCGCCGCGAGGCGCGGGGGCCCGCGATGGGGCCCCGCGCTCCGGGCGCTTCGCGCCCTCTGCGCACCCCACCGCACCCCGCGCGACATGCAAAGGCCCCCGCCATAGGACAGGGGCAATGTCAGCGAAGCCGCCTACTCGTCAGTCTGGCTCCCAGAACCTCTCCGCTCGCACGGTCGCCGCTTCATCCGCAGGAAGCCAACGCAGGTCGTACACCGACCCCTCCCATTCCAGCCGACCGCGCACCACGCACTCCTCGTACATGCGAGTCACCTCCTCGGGAGACATGGTCCACCACGACGTCGGGAACCCCTCCTTCTCATCGAAGAGGGACAGGTCGAGGTCGGGACGGTCCTCCGCGCTCACCAGGCGCCTTCGCCACAGTCTCCACTTCTGAGTCGCCCACTGGTTTACAGACATCATGGCGAAACCCATCAGGTCGCCCTCTTGCCTCAGCTCTGCGACAGCACCGTGCAGCCCTTCGAACCGCGGATCACGACGCGCATCAGCCGGCCAATGCTCCTGAATCCACTGATACTCGCGCACCCGGCCATGTTGGCAGCACTCAGCCTCGGAAGCACACATCTCGGCGTGACAGCGCCGCCCCTGCGGCGCGTTTATCATGCGCCCAGCTACAGGAAGTCGCGCAGGAACCGCAGTCCGTCCCGACCGCTCTGACCAACGGCACCCCGAACCGACTGTCCAGAGCGACGGCTGCCCCTGAACCCGACCACGACAACCCCGGCGAGGGCCAGAAGGCCCACCAAGATCGCGAGCAAGCCCACGACCGGTGGCCAGGGAATCAAGAACGACGTTGCCAGGACGAGGCCGGAACCGATCAACAGCGCGAGGGACAACATCCCCACGACCGAGACCCGTTGCTGCTCGCCCCTCTGTGGCATGTGCACAGTATGCGCGACAGTCGCCTTCGAGCTGCCGACCCTGCGCTCCACTCTCCGCCCGCCTCCGGGACGCATCAAGGGCGCTACGCGTCACTGCGTGATGGACTCCGTCCACCCTTGACCCGACCACTCCGGCAGGCTCCCCTGCTCCGCTACCGGCTCGGCGGCTCTTCCTGGTCGTTCCGAAAGACGGGTGGGCCAGCTGGAGGGATCGTCGGAGGCGTGATGTCTGGCCAGCCGTCGGGCGACCGCAGCACACGCCACGGCCAGAGTCGCCTGATCCAATCGAGCGATGCCACGGATCCACCCTAGGCTTCTGGACTGCCGTTCGGGAGTGGGCGACAGAAGGACACCGAGCAGGACACGAGGGCTGTCTTCGCGCCCCGAACAACCACAACCACGCGGCAGCCACCAAGCACGAGAACCGGCCCAAAGTCCTCACGGCCGCATGACTGACGGGCACTCCGTAGGTTCTGGGTCCCACTGGAGTAATGAAGTGTCCGTCCCTCACCGCGTCAGCAAGAATGTCTGAATGGCTGAGCAACTGCCCGACACCGAACTCCGATGTACCTACTGTGGAACACCGGCTGGTGACGGCTGGCTCGGCATCGAGGTATGGCGAGAGGATGGCGGCGGCGCCAAAGACCTGAGGGTTGACGTGGAGAACATCGGCTTCTGCACCGAGGATCACGCTGGGCGCTACTTCCTCGATGGCCGATTGCCTCCACCGGACTTCAGCGAGCCTGAGACCCTGCCCAGGACTTGGCGTGATCGGCTCTTCGACTCCGGTGTGCTGACTCTTATCGTGCTGGCAGCTGCGCTCGTCGTCTTGGGCGTTTGGAAACTTGTCGACTGGATCTGGAGCTGAGGCGTCTCCGTTCAGAAGGTTCCTGAGAGGTACCCGAAGCAGCCCGAGCCACCCTGCGTAGGGCAGAACGAGACGTGTTGTCCCCCAACGTGATTCACCTCGCAGCAGACCCCTCGGCTTGCTCCGAGGGCGTTGCTCAGTCACCATCGTCAAGACCGCGGAAATCCGTACCGAGCGAGATACCCAGCCTGTAGCCTCACCGATGTGGATGAGGACTTTGGCGAATCGCAGTGGACCGAGAAGGCAAAGCAGGCGTACCAGCAGCGAGCCGATGAGTTGGTAGAGGCCCTGCGGGCTCATCTGGCGACCAACCTCACCCGGAGCGGACGACAAAGGGAACTGGGTGCCTACTTCGCCTCTGCGGAGACGCTCATGACCGCGGCTCGCGACTTCAACAACGCCGAGTTCGACTGGTGCGGGTCTGTTCCGTTCGCGTTCGACCTCGACGAGGCAGAAGACGACGACATGGACGACGTGGACGACGTGGACGACGAGAGTCCCCAGGGCGACGTCCTGTCCGTACTCGGAAGGTGGGACTTCCGCATCCTCGACGAGCAGGTTGTGATCTCCGCTGGACGCGACGCCTACCTCCGCGTCTGGCCAGATGACACTGAGGAAGACGCCTCGATTCGGGTGCAGGACGTCGAGGCGGCTACTGGTGAGCTGATGCATGCTGACGGTTTCGCCGGAATTGAAACTGCGCCCGGTCTGCGAATCGAACGCCACACGATGTTCGTCGTGACGCACGAGGGCGACGACGACGAGACGTTCGATACCGATCCGTTCGGCATCAATCGAGCCTGAGCCGTCCGAGCCCGTCGCGAGCCCATGAACCTTCAGACTCGTTGATTTCAGGTGTGCGGACCAGTCCCAAATGCACTGTCCTGCAGTGGAATCCGGGTCCTGCGATTTGCCCGAGCGCGTTCGGGACGAAGAGGCCGCAGGTTCAAATCCTGTCACCCCGACGCACTGAGGGCGGTTCTTCGACACTGTCGAGCGAACCGCCCTCCTGCGTTTGTCGGGCACCTTCCCCGACCGCCACGGCGCGGCCCCTAGAGGGGCTTGCCCCGCCGGTGCCAGTCGCTCCCGGGGTTGCTCCGGATGTCGCGCAACAGGCGCAGGTCGTCGCGCAGCTGGGGCGGCACCGGCAGCCGGCGTGCAATCAGCTCGTCGGCGTAGACCTCCATCACGCGCAGCAGCTCCCGACGGGCCGACAACAGGCTGGTCTGGGTCACCGGCTGCATCCGCCGGGCAGCCACCTCCTCGCGCGCCGCGCGAACGTCCTCGGCGCACTCGGCCAGGGTGCGTCGTGGCCCTGGGACGGGTGGTGCGGTGTCGTTCGGCATGGCGGGACGACCTCAGCTCGGCGCGGACCCAGCGGGTCCCGGCGCGGCAGGACTGACACTACGCCGAATCTGCCTTTGACCGGGTATGCCCTGATCGCCAGGGGTGTCGACGGACCGCCGGGCGCGGGCTCAGCGGACGATCTTCAAGTTGAACGACGCGGTGCCTAGCGCGCCCTCGGTCAGGACCCGAGGACCGCCTCGGTCGCTGCCACGGCGCCGCGCTCGTGCAGGTCGGTGAGCGCGCGGGTGTAGGCCGCGGTGAACCGTGGGTCGTCGACCAGGTCGCCGAACAGGTCGGGGTCGCGCAGGAACGCGCACGGGTCGTCCTGCTGGCGGGCGGCGCGGGCGACGACGGCGTCCTTGCGCCGGTCGACCACCTCGATCGGGTTGCCCTGCTCGTCCTGCCCCTCGGCATACCGCGCCCAGGAGGCCACGATGAGCGCGGAGACGTCGACCGGCCCACCGTCGCGCAGGTTGTGGCGGATGAGTGGCACCAGCCACTTGGGGATGCGGTCGCTGGACTCGGCGCACAAGCGGGTCAGCGGGTCACGGATCTCGGGGTTCGCGAACCGCTCGAGCAGCTGGCGGCGGTACTCCTCGAGGTCGACTCCGGGCACCGGCTGAAGGGTCGGGCTGGCCTCGCGCTCCATGAAGGTCGCGAGCATGCGGACGAACAGCGGGTCCTGGCAGACCTCGTGGGCGTAGCGGTAGCCGGCGAGGTAGCCGAGGTAGCACATGGCCTGGTGGCTGGCGTTGAGCAGCCGCAGCTTCATCAGCTCGTAGGGCACGACGTCCTCGACCAGCTGCACCCCGGCGTCCTCCAGCGGCGGACGACCCTGGGTGAAGTGGTCCTCCAGGACCCACTGGCTGAACGGCTCGCATACCACTGGCCACAGGTCGGTCACGCCGAACTGGTCGGTGAGCCGCTCGATGTCCTGCTCGGTCGTGACCGGGGTGATCCGGTCGACCATGCTGTTGGGGAAGGCGACGGTGGCCTCCATCCAGTCGGCGAGGCCGGGGTCCCTGAGCCGGGCGAACGCACAGATCATCCGCTTGGCGACGTCGCCGTTGTCGGGCAGGTTGTCGCAGCTCATCACCGTGAACGGCGCACGGCCCTCCGCGCGGCGCCGCGCGAGGGCGGCCACGACGTACCCGAACACGGTGTGCGGCACCGCATCCGGCTCGAGGTCGAGCCGGATGTCCGGGTCGTCGGCGTCGAAGTCACCGGTGTCCTGGTTGACCAGGTAGCCGCCCTCGGTGATGGTCATCGACACGATCCGGGTGCGCTCGTCGACCAGCCGGTCGACGACGTACTGGCGGTCGGAGGGGGCGAAGACCACCTCCACGATCGAGCCCACCACGCGGGCCGACCACTTCCCGTCGGGGTGCTTGACGATCAGCGTGTAGAGGCCGCGCTGGGCGTCGAGGGTGTCGATGACGCGCCGGTCGTGCGGCAGCACGCCGACCCCGCAGATGCCCCAGTCGAGCGCCTGGCCCTGGTTCATCAGGGTGTCGAGGTAGACGGCTTCGTGGGACCGGTGGAAGCCGCCGACGCCGAAGTGGACGATCGAGGCGGTGACCTGCGAGCGGTCGTAGGTCGGCTGGGAGACCCACTCGGGCACGACGGGGAGCAGGGTCGCCCCGGCCGCGGCGCGGTGGTGGACGGTGGGTTCGTGTGTCACGGGAGTTGTCCTGGCTCTCGGTTACTTGATGGCGCCCATGGACAGCCCGCGCACCAGCTGTTTCTGCGCGACCCACCCGGCGAGGATGACGGGAAGCGCCGCGATCGTGGCGGCGGCGGAGAGGACTGCGAGGAACTGTCCGCGTCCGTCGACGAAGCTGCCGAGGAACGGCGGCGTGGTCCGGGCCGCGTTGCTGGTCAGCAGGGTGGCGAGGAAGTACTCGTTCCAGCTGAAGATGAAGCAGATCAGCGCGGCGGAGGCGACCCCCGGCAGCACCAGGGGCAGGACGATCCGCACGATCTCGCGGTAGAGCCCGGCCCCGTCGACGCGGGCTGCCTCGACGATCTCGAAGGGCACCTCGAGGAAGAACGACCGCATCATCCACACCGTGACGGGCAGGTTCACCGCGCCGTAGACGACGGCGAGCATGTAGATGTTGTCGAGCAGGCCGAGGTTCTTGAGGATGATGTAGAGCGGCAGGACCACCGCGGCCATCGGCATGAAGCGGGTCGAGATGAAGAACGACAGGGCGCCCTCGACGTTCTTCACCCGCCGGATGCTCAGGGCGTAGGCGGCCGGGATCGCGAGCACCAC
The DNA here is from genome assembly GCF_039531795.1 of Pedococcus bigeumensis. Classification (NCBI taxonomy): domain Bacteria; kingdom Bacillati; phylum Actinomycetota; class Actinomycetes; order Micrococcales; family Intrasporangiaceae; genus Pedococcus; species Pedococcus bigeumensis. The sequence goes on from NZ_BAAAQS010000003.1 coordinate 186,290, forward strand.
GGCGATGATCGTGGCGGTCACCGACGCGGTGACGGAGTTGAGCAGGTAGCCCTTCATCCCGCGGTCCATGGCGAGCTGGTAGCCGGTGGTGACCGGGCTGAAGAACACCTTGGGGTGGATGGACGAGGCGATCGACTCGGGCTTGAAGCCGTTGATGATCATCCAGAAGACGGGGAAGAAGAAGACCAGGACGAGCACCCACGTGAGTGCGGTGACCAGGCCTCCCCGGGCAGTGCGTGTCATCGACTTCCTCCAGCCATGAAGACCTTGAACAGGGTGCGGAGCGCGATGGTGGCCACGATGATCGTGAGCACGACGGTGATGACGCCGTAGGCCGCGGCCTGACCGACGTCGAGACCGATGAACGCGCGTTCGTAGAGCAGGTAGGCGAGCGTCTTGGTGCCGCCGGTGCCCTTGGTCAGGATCGCGATCGGGTCGAAGACCTGGATGATGATGACCGCGCCCAGCAGGACCCCGATCTCCACGTACATCCGCAGGTGCGGCAACGTGATCCAGGTGAAGATGCGCCACGGGCCGGCGCCGTCGACCTGCGCCGCCTCGAGGATCCCGGTGTCCTGGCCCTGCAGCCCGGCCAGCAGGATCAACATCATGAACGGCGTGAACTGCCACGTCAGCACGATGACGACCGCCAGCAGCGGGTGCTCGGTGCTCCACGAGACCACCGGCAGGTGCAGGGTGCGCGAGAGCCAGTTGAGCATGCCGATGTTCGTGTCGAACATCGAGTACTTCCAGATCAGCGCCGAGGCCGCGGGCATGATCAGGAACGGCGTGATCATCAGGGTCCGGGCCAGGGCCCGCCCGCGGAACGAACGGTTCAGCAGGAGCGCGAACAGCAAACCGAACAGCAGCGAGCAGATGACCGCCGAGGCGGTGATGACGACGGTGGCCACGATCGACGGCCACAGGTCACCCGACGACAGCGCGCTTCCGTAGTTCTTGAACCAGGTGAAGCCGCGGTCGTTGGGGTAGAGCAGGTTCCAGCGGATCGTCGAGTAGCCGACGGTCGTGAGGAAGGGGATCTGGGTCAGCAGGATGAGGAAGATGACAGCCGGCAGCAACAGCCACCGTGCGGTCCACACCTCCTTGGAGGTGGTCTTGACCCGCCGCTTGTCTGTCGCGGTCTGCGCGACGACGGTGTCGAGCTCGGTGACGGCCATGATGGCAACTCCCCTGGTCGTGGGGTGGACAGGTGTGGGTTGGCACGTGCGGGGCTGGGCAGGTGCGGGTGTCAGCGGAAGCGGGTGCCGGCGGAAGCGGGTGCCGGCGGAAGCGGGTGCCGGCGAAGCGGGTGCCGGCGGAGGCGGACGGCGGTCCTGGGGAGGGTGCCGGGGTCGGATGGGAGTCACGACCCCGGCACCCTGTTCTTCCATCCGTGCGAGACCGGACGGAGGTCCTCAGGACCGGGCGGGCCTACTTGTGCGCGTCGCCCGCCTTCTTGGCGATGCTCTGGCACTTGCCGAGGGCGTCGTCCACCGTGCCGCGGTTGGCCAGGTAGTCGGCGACCAGCTGGGCGCACTGGTTGCCCACGTCCTGGAACTCGGGGATGGACACGTACTGTATGCCGACCCAGGGCTGCGGGTTCACGCCCGGCTGCTTGGGGTTGACCGTGCTCATGACCTCGAGGGTGATGGGCGCGTAGGCCGCAGCGGCCTTCTTGTACTCGGGCAGCTCGTAGGTGGAGGTGCGCGAGCCGGGCGGCACGTTGGACCAGCCGACCTCGTTGCCGACGAGCTTGATGTAGTCCTTGCTCGTCGCCCACTTCACGAAGTCGATCGCGGCATCCTTGTTCTTCGTGGTCGCCGGGATCGCGAGGTTCCAGCTCCACAGCCAGCCCGACTCCTTGGTCTTGTCGACCGGCATGTGGGCGTAGCCCATCTTGCCCTTCACGGGGGAGTCGTCCGCCTCGAGCATCGACGCGGCCACCGAGGCATCGGCCCACATGGCCGCCTTGCCCTCCTTGAGTGCGGTCAGGCACTCGTTGAAGGAGTATGAGACCGGGTCCTTCTCACCCGAGGTGTCGAGCAGCGTCTTGTAGAACGTGATCGCCTGCTTCCACTCGGGGGTGTTGACGGTGGCGTTCCAGCTGTTGTCGTACCAGTTGCCACCGAAGGTCTGCACGACCGTGGTCAGCGGCGCGAACAGGTCACCCCAGCCGGGCTTGCCGCGCATGCAGATCCCGGCCATCGAGGAGGAGTTGACCTTCTTCGCGGCGTCGGCGACCTGCTGCCACGTCGGGTTGGCGGAGAGCGTGACCCCGGCCTTGTCGAGGACCTCCTTGTTGTACATGAGGATCGACGACTCGCCGTAGAACGGCACCGCATACTGCTTGCCGTTGTTGGAGATCGCCTCCCGCACCGGCGGGAGGAGGTCGTTGACGTCGTATGCCGCGTCGGACTTGAGCGGCTCGGTCAGGTCGACCAGCCAACCGTTCGCACCCCACTGCGGGGTCTCGTAGGCGCCGATGGTCACGATGTCGTACTGGCCGGCCTTGCTGGCGACGTCGGCGGTGACCGCCGCGCGGAGGTCGCCCTCCTCCATCACCTGGAAGTTGATCTTGGTGCCGGGGTGAGCCTTCTCGTACTCCCCCTTGAGCTTCTCCATGTCCTTCATCTGGCCGTTGTTCACGGTGGCCAGGTTGAGGGTGACGTTCTTGCTGTCGCCTCCGCCGCCGCCACTGGATACGTTGCCCGACGAGCAGGCCGCCATGGCGAGCGCGGCTGCCACCACGCCCGCACCCGCGGTCAGGGCGCGCTTCGAACAGAGCATGCCTAACTCCTTTGGTAGGTGAGCCATGTCTTGCTTGGTCTCTTGCTTGGTGTCTCTTGCTGGTTGCTCCCCGCCTTCCGCCGAGGACGAGGTGGGCTCACCTGGTCCTGGCCGCGGTGCCGGGATGACCACAGCGTGGCCGCGACGCGACGGACCGGACAATGACGCCTTCGCCAGTCTTTCGATACTTTCCCATCCCGCTCATCTGAGCAGGGCCCTTCACGCCTGAGCATCCGTGCGGCACACTGAGGTCTCGATCGGCTCTACCCGCACGCTGGAGCAGATGGAGGTGAGGACTTCGTATCAGTCGACAGGCACGCCGCGGCGCGTCCTCGCGGGCATCCCCACGTCCGGGGCGGTCGCTGACGGGGGCGGGGCCGTGGTCGGTTTCCCCACCGGTCGCCAGCCGGGCAACCCCTATCCCGCTGCGCCGCGCCGCGAGGTGATCCCGCCTGACCCGCAGCACGCCTTCCGTGCCCTCACCCACGACTTCCCCAGTGAGATCTGCGGCTGGGGCGCCCACCCCGAGTACGAGATCCACCTCATCACCAAGACCCACGGCAGCTTCATCGCCGGCGACCACGTGGGCACGTTCGCCCCGGGTCACGTCAGCCTCATGGGGCCGCTGCTCCCCCACGACTGGGTGAGCGACCTGCCTCCCGGCCAGGTGGCCGTCGACCGTGACGCCGTCATCCAGTTCACCGACGAGTGGGTGCGCGAGTGCATGCGGCTCATCCCCGAGCTGCAGGAGATCGACGACATCCTCGCCCAGTCGGCGCGGGGCATCGTCTTCTCCGGCGCCACCGCGTGGCGCGCCGCGGAGAACATCCTCGAAGTGGTCCGGACCGAGGGCACGGAGCAGGTGGCGAGCCTGTTCCGCCTCCTCTCGATCTTCGCGCGCGCCCCCCAGGAGGAGCGCGAGGTGGTGGCCAGCGAGTGGCTCGGCCGCCCCACCGACCCGAACTCGCTCAACGCCGTCGAGGCAGGTCTGGCCTACATCTTCGAGAACCTCACCGACGACATCCGGCTCTCCACGGCCGCCAAGCTCGCCTACATGTCGGAGCCGACGTTCTCGAAGTACTTCCGCAGTGCCACCGGCATGACGTTCAGCAACATGGTCAAGAAGCTGCGCATCGCGCACGCCCGCCGCCTGCTCGACACCACCCCTGCCTCGATCGCCCAGGTCGCGGAGCACAGCGGCTACCGCAACATGGCCAACTTCAACCGCCAGTTCCTGGCCGAGGTGGGCGCGACCCCGACCGCCTACCGCCGGCTCGAGTCGTCGCAGAAGCCTCCCGCCGAGGTGTTCAGCCTCGGCCTGCGGGCCCGCATCGGCGCCAGCGACCACGCCTGAGCACGCCTACCCACACCTGGGCGCGCGGCATACCGGGGCGGTGGCTGACCGGTCTGCTGCTGCGCCCGTCCCCCGGGCAAGAAACGATCGATGGTGCCACCCTTCCTACCGATGCGCCGCGAAAAGCGGTGTCGCCCACGGTCCTGGTGCTGGTAGACAGCCGGGGTGCACACGACACCGGACTTCCCCGACCTGCTGCGGCTGCTCGACGAGCGGTCCGGCGCCTTCCTGGCCCTGGTCGCCGCCGCACCTGACCTGGGCGTCCCGGTGCCGACCTGCCCTGGGTGGACCCTCTTCGACCTCGCCGAGCACGTCGGCCAGGGACGGCGCCGCTGGGCGACGATCGTCGCGTTCGGGCCGGCCGACCAACGGCCCGCCGGCACCGCACCGACCGACGGGCCGCCGGCGCCCCGCGCGCACGAGGCGCTCCAGCGCTGGCTGGCCGAGTCGGTCGCAGAGCTCGACGCCGCCCTCCGTGACGCCGGACCCGATCGCGGGTGCTGGGCGTGGTGGCCCGAGTCGCAGTCACCGCTCACGGCCGGCGCGGTGGCGCGGCACCAGCTGCAGGAGGTCGCGGTGCACACCTACGACGCGCAGGTCGGGCTCGGCGCACCGCAGCCGCTGCCTGACGAGGCGGCGGTCGACGGCGTCGAGGAGTTCCTCTCGACCTGCAACGCCACGACCTACCCTTGGCCCCATGCCCCGGCGACGCTCGACTACGTGTCCACCGAGGGGCCGGCCTGGCGGCTCTGGCTCGACGGGGACGGCGCCCGCTTCGCCCGACTCCCGGATGGTGGCGCCCCGGCGGATGCGGCGACCCTGACCGGCCGGGGGTCGGCGAGCCAGATCGTCCTGTCGATGTATGGCCGGATCCCGGTGCGGTCCTTGACCCTCGAAGGTGACTCGCAGGTGCTCGACCGGCTCGTCGACTGGGTCCCGGGCGACTGACGACTACCGACGGAGGGCGTACGTGTAGGCCCGCGCCGCGACGCCGTCGGTGAGGGTCACCATCGTCAGCACGCGGTCGTAGCCCTCCCCTTCGAACTCGTCGAGCCGGTCCCAGTGCGCCTCCAGCTCGTCCGAGCGGAAGAGCAGGCCGGACACCTCCGGGCCGTCGTCACCGAGGACGATCGCGGGGTAGCCGATGGCCGCACCCCACCCGTCGGGCAGGAGCGTGCCCCTCGCCGTGGCCGGCTCCCAGGTGCCGACGATCCCGTCCATCACGTGCGCGTTCGGCCGTCCCGGCGCGAGGGTGCCGTAGACGAAGAGACCGTGTCGCTCGTCGGTCGTCAAGCGCGCAGCACCTTGTCCATCGACTTGCCCTTGGCCAGCTCGTCGACGAGCTTGTCGAGGTAGCGGATCTTCTGCATCAGCGGGTCCTCGACCTCCTCGACCCGGACACCACAGACCGACCCCGTGATCTTCGAGACGTTCGGGTTGAGCCGCGCAGCGGCGAAGAAGTCCGCGAAGGTCGTCTCCTCCGCAAGGTGTCGTCCCAGGGCGGCCTGGTCGAAGCCGGTCAGCCACTGGATCACCTCGTCCAGCTCGGCCCGGCTGCGGCCCTTCTTCTCCACCTTGTTCACGTAGTGGGGGTAGACCGCGGCAACGCTCGTCGTGAAGATCCTGCTCACCCTCGCGAGCGTAGCGTCCATGGGTGAGGATGGGGGGTATGCCGGACATCGCACCCTCCCCGGGCGGCGTGCGCATCGCACGCATCGTCACCGCAGGAACCCTCGACCGACCCGACGGGGCCGTGCCCCTCGAGAACAACACGTGGGTGATCGGCGACGACAAGGAGTGCCTGGTCATCGACGCGGGCCACGACGGCCGCGCGATCGTCACGTCGATCCCGCGCGAGCAGCGCGTGCGGGGGGTCCTCGTCAGCCACGGCCACTTCGACCACATCGACGCCGTGGGCGAGGTCTGCGACGGCACGCGGGCCCCGGCCCACCTCCACCCGGACGACCGCTTCCTGTGGGACGAGCTCTACCCCGTCTCCCCGGATGTGGCCCTCGCCGACGGCCAGGTGCTGACCGTCGGCGACGTCGAGCTGCACGTCCTCCACACCCCGGGCCACACGCCTGGGTCCTGCTGCTTCTTCGCCCCGTCGCTCGGGGTCGTGTTCACCGGAGACACGCTGTTCCCTGGCGGCCCGGGCGCCACCCGCCACGACTACAGCGACTTCGACACCATCATCGAGTCGGTGCGGTCGCGGCTGTTCACGCTGCCCGAGGACACCGTGGTGCTGCCGGGCCACGGCGACTCGACCGTCATCGGGGTGGAGCTGCCCCACCTCCAGGAGTGGGTCGACCGACGCTGGTGACGCCTCAGGAGAAGAGCAGCACCCCGGCGAGCACGAGCAGCACGGCGGCCCCGTAGATCACGAGTGCCGCGGCGGCGACGGCGACGAGACTGTGGCTCAGCCACCACGTCGGCTCATGGTGTGGCACGTGCGGGTGGGGGACGTGCAGGTGGACGAGTGATGTGCGCATGGCGCACCCCCTTGTGTCGGGTTCCGGCCTGTTTCGAGGGTAGGACTCCTCACTCCAGTGTCCACCCGGACACGCCGGAGGACCGGGCCGGGTGCCGATACCCCGGCCTGCGCCGCGTGCCCCGGCCTGCCCAGGCCTGCGCCGGCCTGGGCCGGTCAGCCCCGGTAGTTCTCCACGGTGCCGGCGTCGCGCACCTCTGCAGCAGCCGGGTCCTCCCCGAACTCGCGCTTGGCGCGACGCTGGCGCAGCAGGTCCCAGCACTGGTCGAGCTCGACCTCGATGCGGCGCAGTCGCTGGTTCTCCTCCTCGACGCTGATCTCGCCGGCGCTGAGCTTGCCGCGCAGGCCGTGCTCCTCGTCGATGAGTCCCTTGATGTGCTGCTGGATGTCGATGTCGTCGGCCACCTCCTCACTATGGCACCGCCCCCTGTCGCTCGCGAGGGCGCGCTGGTTTCATGGACGGGTGGCACCCCGAGGTGTGCCGAGCCGGGACCCGCTGGCCTGCATCGTGGTCGGTGGTGGGGGCTTCGACGCCCTCGGGTCGGCCGTCTCCGCGCTCGCCCCGGAGCTCGCCGGCGCCGGTGTGGTGCTCGTGCGGCTGCGCCAGCCGACGCCTGTCACCGCCGCCGTCGTCCACGCAGTGGTGGACCTGTTGCAGGACAAGGGATGCAGCTCCGTCGTCGTCGGTGCGACCGTGCACTCCTACGACCGCGACCGTGGACACCACTCGGTGCCCGAGCTCGCTCGGCTGGCCGGCCTCGACGGTCGCACCGCGACCGGTCGCAGCTACGACGTCGTCGACCTCGGCAGCGACCTCGTCACCGCGCCCGTCCCGGACGCGAGCGTGCTGTCCGGTCACCTCGTCTCACGGGTGTGGGCGGAGTCGCCGACGCGGGTGGTCGTCGGCCGCGCCGTCACCGACCTGACCGACGGGTATGCCGCGTGCCTCACGACCCTCCTCGGCGCAGCCCCCGAGCTGGCTGGCGCCGATGCCGCCGACGTCGCAACAGACCTGCTCGGCCACCTCCCGCCGGCCCTCGTCGTCGTCGACGCGCTCGCGGCGAGCATCGGCCCGGACGGCGGCCGCCTCCCCCAGCCGCTCGACAGCCGCACCCTCGTGGTGGCCACCGACCCGCTGGCCGCGGACAGCGCCACGGCGACCCTGCTGGGGCTGGACCGGTCGACGTCGCCGCTGTTCGCGCGCGCCCAGCTCGCAGTGGGCTCCTCCCCCGGACGCACCGAGGGATCCCTGACCGCCCTCGACGGCGCCCGCGCGGCCCATCCCCTCGCCCGCAGCGCGGCCCGCTCGGTGGCCGTGGAGCCGCGCCTGGCCCGCGTCCTCAGCGCGGCCACCGGTGGGCCGGACGACGGCGCCTCCGACGTCGACCCCGTGCTCGCCACCGTGCGCGCCGTCCTCACCCCGCTCGTCGTCGCCGCGGACGACCCGGCCGGACACCTTCCCCTCACCGCGGTCCTCGGTGCCGTCGGGGCCGCCCGACAGGGCGCACTCGCCTGGTCGAGCGGGGTGGACAAGGACACCGTCGACCGCCGCGAGGTGCCCTTGGGCTTCGACCCGGCGGCATACCCGGTCAGCGCCTATGACGGGCTGCCGGCGTTCTTCGCCGCGTTCGACGCGATGGTCGAGGGGCTCCCGGAGAACGCCGACGGGATGCGCTGGCGCCTCGTCGACGGGGCGACCCTCTTCGAGGTCGGTCGAGAGGTCCGCGCCGACTTCGACGACTGGGTCGCCCGGGTGGACGTGGCCGCCGGGATCAGCCTGATGGCCGACTACGTCGGCGGACGGCGGGTCACCGTCTCGTCGACGTCCTCCGGCGGCACGGCCCGCACACGGCAGGCCGAGCGCAACCTCTACCTCCCGCAACCCAACTACCTGGCCGCCTGGGGTGGTGAGCCGATCGACGTCTGCAAGATCGAGCTGGTGGAGCGCAGCGCCGACCGCCACCGCCTCACCTGGCGGACCGTCAGCAGCCCCAACGGTTCCGCGGAGTTCGACGACGGCAGCCTGACCTTCACCCGGACGCCGTCGGGCACGCTGGTCGTGGTGCGCGGACGACAGCAGTTCGCCCTGCCGCCGACGTGGGCAGGCCTCGACCTCGCGGCCGTGCCCGAGCTGCGAAACCCGTTGCTGGAAGAGGCCTATCGACGGTTCTTCACCACGACGTTCGACAACCTCGAGGCCTGCTTCGAGGGTCGGGAGTTCCGGATCGGACGACCGCCCATGGATCCCACCGAGCCCCTTCTCACCCAGGCGCTCGACCTCGTGCTCGGTGCGGTCGGCGACTGGCTCGGTGACGGTGGGCCCGACCTCGACCACACCGGGAGCGGCGCGGCCACCACCCCGGCTGCGCAGGTCGATGCGCACGGCTTCCGCCATGTCAGGGGTGCACGGTGAAGGTCGCGGTCACCGGCGCGACCGGCATGGTGGGTGGCCAGGTCGTGGCGGCTGCCGTGGCCGCCGGTCACGACGTGCTCGCGATCACGCGACCCGGCCCGGACCAGCGCAGGACGAGCGTGCGGATCGGCCGCCATACCGTGCCCGCCCGGACTGCGGCCCTGACCGACCCGGCAGCCCTGCGGGGCGCACTGCGGGGATGTGCCGCCGTGGTGCACTGCGCCGCTGTCTACGCCTTCGGCGACGCTCGCGCTGCCGAGGTCGACCAGGTCAACACCGAGGGCACCCGTGCCGTCCTCGAGGCTGCCGCGGCAGCGGGGGTCACACGGGCCGTGGTCACGTCGTCGTCGGTCACGTGCGGGTCGAGCCTGCTGCCGCGCGCCCGCTCCGAGCACGACCGGCTGGGGCCCGAGCCGGCACCGGCCTACTACGCGAGCAAGGTCGCCCAGGAGGAGATCGCCCTGGCGACCGGTCGCCGGCTCGACCTCGAGGTCGTGCTCGCCCTGCCGACGGTGGTCCTGGGTGGATCCTTCACGCGCCTCGCCCCGAGCAACGCCATCGTCCTGCGCTACCTGCTCGACCCGACCCGCAGCACCTTCCCCGGTGGGTGCAACGTCGTCGACGCCCGCGACGTCGGCGCCGGCCACGTGGGCCTGCTGGAGCGCGGCGTGGCCGGCGAGCGCTACCTGCTCGGCGGCGAGGACGTCAGCTGGCGCATGCTCCACACCCTCGTGTCCGACCTCGCGGGGCTCCCCGGCCCCTTCGCCGAGATGGACGCGGGCAGCGCGTGGGCCGTCTCCGCCGCCACCGAGTGGTGGGCCCGGCTGCGTGACACGACACCGCTGACCACGCGCGAGGAGGCGTCCACCGTGGGCCGCTTCTACTGGTACGCCTCCGCCAAGGCCCAGGCCCTCGGGTATGCCGCGCGGCCGGCCCGGGCGTCGGTGGCCGCCTCGCTGGCGTGGCTGGCGGTGAGCCCGGACCTGCCCCGATGGGCGCGCGAGGGGTTACGGCTGCACCCCGAGGTGCGCGCCGCCCGTGACCTGGTCGCCGCCCCGCTGGCGGACACCGAGGGGGTCAGCCCGCGACCTCGACGGTCACCTCCAGGATGGCCTCGTCGCCGCCGCTGACGGTCACGCTCCCGACGTACTGCTGACCGGGCTGCACGACGGTCGCGTCCAGGTCGACGGTGATCCGGACCTGGTGCTCCTCGCCCGCCGCGATGGTGACGTGGTCGGGATCGACCTCCAGGCTCAGCGCGACGACGGTGCCAGTGGCGTCGCGCAGGTCGCTCGGCTCGAGCTCGACGCGGCGGGTGCGCGGGTGCCGGTTGACGACCGTGACGGTACCCTGGGCGGTCTGTCCCACGGCGGCCCGCAGGAGCACCCGCGAGCGCCGGATGCCGTCGTCCGGCTCCCCCGGCGGCGCAGCCGGGGCGCCGTTGCGGGCGGTGGCACCTCGGCGCACCCTGGTGCCGCCGGCCGTGGAGGCATCGCTGATGATCCGGGCCGCACTCCGGGTGCCCAGCGCCATCAGCTCACTGGCGTAGTCGAGGCCGAGCGCGCTGGCCTCACGCCAGTAGCGCGCGCCCTCCCGGCTCACGGCGTCGAGGTAGGCCTTGCCGGTGGTGGACCGGTCGACGTCGCCGGACAGGGCGGCTCGACCCAGCTCCAGTGACTGCTTGGCCAGGGTCGACTGCGACTGCAGGGCTTGGCGGGCGAGCTCGGTGATGCGGGCCAGCGTCTCGTCGGTGCTGTTGTTCTCGGTCATGACAGTCCTCCTAGCAGCAGCATCCGCAGTCGCAACCCACGTCGACCGCGTCGCACTCTGCCGGCAGCACGACGACGGCGACCCGCTGCGGGCGCGCGCAGCCCTCGAAACGGACGTCCGCGTAGGCAGTCGCGCAGGAGGCGACGTCGGCCGTCCGGCTCCTCGGGGCGAGCACCACGTCCACGGCCTCGCGCGCCGGCGCCTCGGCGACGGCCTCCTTCGCGAGCTGGGCCGGCGCGTCCGTTGTCGCGGCCTTCGGCTCGGCCCTGCTGACGACATCGTCGGTCCTGCTGCTCGACGAGCTGTCGTCCTTCGGGCCGCGCGTCGAGACCACCAGCCGGACGACCCGGTCCTCGCACGGCCTGAGGACGACCTTCTCCTCCTCCAGCACCGCGCGGACCTCGAGGTCGTCGCCGGTGCAGCCGTGCCAGGGCCCGACCTCGAGTGCGACCTCGCGCTCGCGTCGCCACGGGTTGTGCAGCAGGAAGGGCACCACCCGCACCTCGCCCACCCTGGCGCGGACGACCACGTCCGCAGCGGGCACGCAGCAGTCGCACCCGTCGCCGCACCCCCACCGGTCGTGACAGCCGCAGCCTGCGTGGTCGTGGTGGTCGTGGTGGTCGTGGTGGTCGTGGTGGTCGTGGTGGTCGTGGTGGTCGTGGTGGTCGTGGTGGTCGTGGTGGTCGTGGTGGTCGTGGTGGTCGTGGTGGTCGTGGTGGTCGTGGTGGTCGTGGTGGTCGTGGTGGTCGTGGTGGTCGTGGTGGTCGTGGTGGTCGTGGTGGTCGTGGTGGTCGTGGTGGTCGTGGTGGTCGTGGTGGTCGTGGTGGTCGTGGTGGTCGTGGTGGTCGTGGTGGTCGTGGTGGTCGTGGTGGTCGTGGTGGTCGTGGTGGTCGTGGTGGTCGTGGTGGTCGTGGTGGTCGTGGTGGTCGTGGTGGTCGTGGTGGTCGTGGTGGTCGTGGTGGTCGTGGTGGTCGTGGTGGTCGTGGTGGTCGTGGTGGTCGTGGTGGTCGTGGTGGTCGTGGTGGTCGTGGTGGTCGTGCTCGTGGGCGGACTCGCGGCAGCCGGATCCCCCACAACCACAGCCCAGCTCGTCGTGCCGGTGGCCCGGTGCGTGCTCGTGGCGGTGGTCGGCCCCGTGGTGGTGGTCGTGCCCACCCCTGGACCGGCGACCGACCGCCGGGCGGGGAGCACCCGGCATACCGAGGCCAGCTGCCTCGGCGAGCGGCGACCAGGCCTGCTGCCACTGGTCCCAGGCGGTCGTCGACTGGTCCACCCACTGCTGCACGGCGTCGGCGAAGCCGTCGCGCAGGGAGGTGAGGTACTCGGGTGCGGTGGTGCTCATGGGAATCACTCCGATGGGTCGCGAGGCAGGATGATGACGTCGAGGTCGGCCGTGCCGACGGGCACCCGTGCGGTGTGCCGCCGAGTGGGGTCGAGGTCGCGGGGCACGCCGAGGCTGCCCCGGACCACGGAGGTGGAACCCGGTGCGACAGTGGTCGCGTCGGCCAGCGTGAGGGTGACGTCGGGGCCCGGGTCGGGCCCCCCGTCGTCGGTGCGGGCGCGGACGACGGCGGCCAGCGGGATGGCGAGGTTGCCGTCGTTGGTCACCGTGATCGAGACGTCCGTGTCGCCCACTCCGGCCAGCACCCGCCGGGGCGAGACGCGCATCGAGAGGTCGGGCTCGACGCGCAGCACCGCGCCCCGGCGGATGCCCCCGACCTCCACCTCCGCCTGGTACTCACCGGGCGCGGTGTCAGGCGCGAGCCGGAACGACACCGGGAGCTGAGCCGTGGCACCGGGCGCGATCACCGCTGCTCCCGCTCCCGTGACGGCCTGGTGCCCGCTGCGGTGCAAGGTCAGTCCCCGCACCGCGACGCGCTGGTCGACGGCGTTCTCGACCGAGACGGTCGCCCTGAGGAGTCCGGGCGGACCGGTCAGCACGATGGCGTCGGCCGGCGCCGCCTTGCGTCCCCCGGTGGCCGCGGCGGGCTTGGCGGCGGGCTTGGCGGTGGCCTTGGCTGGTCGGCGACGAGCAGTGGTCATGAGCAGCTCACCGGTCGATCACGACGGGGCCCTGGTGCTCGGGCCGGATGTGGGTCGTCGCGCTGCCACGGACGGTGAGCGCGAACAGCTCCAGGCCGAGCACCGACCAACCCCAGGTCTGCTCGTAGGGCGTGCACACCTCGGTCGCCGGCGGGGGACCGAGCTCGAGCCGCACACAGGTGTCGACGGCCACCGGCTTGAGGTCGACGCTCGACGTCGTGGCAACGTTCGCGGTGGACGTGACGTCGGAGCTCGAGTCGAGGCGCGACGTCGTGTTGACCGTCGACGTCGTCGTGACCGGCTCGAGGGTGATGGTGGCGTCGCTGTGGACGGTGTTCTCGCCGTTGTTCGTGTTGGTGGTGCCACCGGCGAGGGTCAGCTTCATGGCGTCCAGCCCCGTGAGCGTCGAGGTCACGTCCGCGGTGACGTCGGAGCTGAACGTGTTCCCGCCGAAGACGGTGCTGTCGATCGTGTAGTCGGCCATCAGAGTGCTCCTGCGGGAGGTGGTGCGTCGGGACTGACGAGGTAGGAGTGGTGGAACCCGAGCCGGGGGTCACCCCAGGCGGCCAGCCGTGGGTCGAACTCCTGGAGCTCGGGCATCACGATCCGGTCGCGGACCTCCAGGGACGGGTAGTCGTAGACGGTGATGTGGTTCTGGCCGCGGTTCGCGGTGAACAGCAGCGTCTGGTCGGCCGAGAGCTGACACGCGTAGATGCCGTCGACGAGGGCACCCCGGCTGACCCGCAACGACTCGGCATACAGGTTGGAGTTGCCGAAGAAGTTCCCCCGCATGAACGACTCCGCGACGGTGCTGGCCGACTGACGGGTGAGGGCGAGGCTCTCCAGCGCTCCCGGGTGCTCGTCGATGAGCCGGTGCCGGCTCAGGGTGAGCAGGTCGACGAAGACCACCGTGTGGCTGCCGCCGGTGCAGAAGATGAGCTCGGAGTCGGAGATCGTCACGTCGGAGTTGATGTGGGCCGGCAGGTCGCGGTCGGCGGCCCAGTGACGCACGACTCGACCGTCCTCGGCGTCGATCTCGAACGCGTACTGCCGCAGCCACGCCATCCCCCAGTGCTCGTAGTCGGAGCGGTCGGCGGCGTTGACCCTGAAGGAGATCGCGTAGAAGACGTCGAGCACCGGGTGGCACACGACGTGCCAGCACGTGGTCGGCAGCGCGATCCGGCGGACCTCGCCCGTCACCGTGTCGAGGATGCCGACCTCCTTGGCCTCGCCCCTGGTCGGGTGGTCCATCCCGCCGTAGACGAGGTAGCGACCGGAGGCGGTGCGCTTCATCGCGTGCGGGATCTTGAGGCCGTGCGGCGCGATCTGCTCGGCCTTCGTCAGGCGGTTGACGTCGAACTTCCACAGGTGCTCGCCGATCGAGGTGACGAACTGCGTGTCGTCGAGCCAGACGAGGTGGGTGCTCCCCTTGATCGTGGTGTCGGGCACCTCGAACCGCAGCGTCGAGACGCGGTCGGCCTCCTCCAGCGTCGCGAGGTCGTAGAAGAGCAGGTGCTGACCGGTGTTGCCCAGGAAGCCGATCCGCCGGCTCGGGTCGACGCTCGGCGCGTGACCCCCGGACGCGCCGCCGAAGTAGGTGACCTTGTAGGCGTGGTCGCCGGTGACGGGGTCGTAGTGGAACAGGCACACGCCTGCCCTGCCCTCGAGGCCGTTCAGCCCGTTGCCGTCGAGGGCGACGTGAAACGCATATGGGTAAGTCCGCACTGGCAGCCCCGGCCTGCTGTGATACCCCGGCGGACCTGGCGGACCGCCACTTTCACGGTAGCGGCGCTCGACAGGCACCGAAAGGCCCCGACAGCAACCGTTCGCGACCAGTCCCTGCCTCGACGGTGGACTCATGGTCGGATCGCCCCGTTTGGGCGGGTATGCCGCGTGCACCCGTTCGGTGCGCGGGTCCAGCGCCCGTCCGGTGCCGTTCGGGGGTGGACTCCGCGCCCCGGGTAAAGACTCGGTCAACTACGTCAATCTGCGTAACCCTGAGCCACGGAGGGACGATGACCGCCCTGAAAACCCCTGCACCCTCGAGTAAGGACAGTCATGGCCCGCACCCTCCCCCTCCGTCGCAAGGTCCTCGGCGCCGGCGCTGCAGTAGCCGTCCTGGGCGCGCTCGGGTTCAGCGCCGCCCAGGCAGCCACGGCACCGGTCTCCCACGGCACGCCGGCTGTCAGCGCGACCACCTCGGACGACCAGGGCGAGCCCACGGACGCAACCGAGACCGCCGACCCCACCGAGACCGAGACCGCCGAGACCGAGACCTCGGAGACCTCGGAGACCTCGGAGACCTCGGAAGCCTCGGAGACCTCGGAAGCCCCGGAGCCGTCGGAGCCGGCCACCCATGAGGCGGAGACGCACTCCCACACCAGCACGGCGACCCACACGGAGTCCGGTGACGACCAGGGCGAGGACGGTGACGACCAGGGCGACGACGAGCAGCCTTCGACCAGCCCCACCGGCCACGAGGACGGCGACCACGAGGACGGCGACCACGAGGACGGCGACCACGGTGACGACGGCGGCGACCACGGGTCCGACGACTGAGCACCGGTTGACGACCAGGTTGCGGCACACGGCCCCCGAGCTCTGTCACCCTGACCTCCGTGGACGCGGTCACCGACCAGCTGGTCGCTGCAGCAGTCGAGGGTGAGCCCGGGGCGCTGCGGTCGATCTACGACGCGTTGGCGCCCCGGGTCGCCGGTTACCTGCGCGCACGCGGCTCCGCTGACCCCGAAGGGCTCACCCAGGACGTGTTCCTGACGTTGTTCCACCGGCTGCCCGACCTCACCGGCGGCGCGGCCGGCCTGCGGACCTTCACCTTCTCGCTGGCGCACGCGCGGTCGGTCGACGAGCTCCGGGCCCGTCGTCGCCAGCCCGTGAGCGTGCCCTACCTGCCCGAGGACGACCACCGTGCCAGCGAGTCGGCGGAGTCCGTGGCCGTCCGGGCCCTCGGTGCGGAACAGGCGCTGGCGCTGGTCGAGTCCCTCACCGAGAGCCAGCGCGAGGTGGTCCTCCTCCGGGTCGTGGCCGGCCTCAGCCTGGAGGAGACGGCCGCCGCCACCAACCGGAGCGTCGGCTCGGTCAAACAGCTGCAGCGTCGTGGTCTCCTGGCCCTGCGCACCATCGCTCATGCCCAGGGCGTAACCCCACGAGTGGACCCACGATGACTCCTAGCGACATGTACCCGACTCCCGAGCCAGCCCGTGCGACCGACCTCGACGCCATCGCCGTCGAGGCGGTCCTGACCGGCACCGAGCCGTCGGGCGACGCTGTCCTCGACGAGACCCTCGAAGGCCTGCGCGCACTCGTCACCACTCCTCCGGAACCCAACCCCGAGCTCGCGCAGCTGATCGGGCCCGCGGCCCCGTCCGCGCCCGGTGACGAGGTGGGACGACGTCGTCAGGGTGGCGCGCGCCACCTGGCCACCGGGACCACGGTCGTCGTGGGGGTGGTGCTCGCCACCGCGACGGCAGCAGCAGCCATGGGCGGGCTGGGCGGGCTCGAGCACACCACCGCACCCGACCCGCATCGCGCCGTCGTGGCTCCTGGGCCGAGTGAGGCCACCCCGCACCCCACGGGCACCACACCGACCCAGCTGCCGAACCTTCCGGTCGCGGCGCCGGGGGCCACCCACGAGGACTCCGACCAGGTCCCTGTGCAGGAGGGGAAGGTGTCCGGGCCGTCAGAGCTGCGGCGGCGCTCGCGCTCCTTCGACGAGTCCGAGGAGCGCGACGACGCGCACGATGCGACACAGGACGACGAGCGCGACTCGTCGACGCGGGACAGCATGCCGACGCAGGACGACGACGAGCAGTCGTCGCGCACCAGCGACGACGAGGACAGCACCGCGTCGAGCACTGGCGACAGGGACGAGCGCGAGGACGAGGACGGCTCGGAGGCTGGGTCGCAGGACCAGGAAGACCCTCCCTCGGACGGCACCGGCTCCGGCCAGGACACCGACACCGCGACGCGGTAGCCCGCCGACCACCCACGACCCTCAGCCCGGCCCGGTCGGTCAGGCGCAGTCCGGTGTCAGCCCTTGAGCTCGGGGAACTGGTCGTCGCGGAACTCCTCGGACAGCGAGGTGCCACCCTCGAACGCGTGCCGCTCGCGGTCGCGCAGCTCCACCCGGCGGATCTTGCCCGAGATGGTCTTGGGCAGCTCGTAGAACTCGAGCCGCCGGACCCGCAGGAAGGGGGCGAGGTGCTCGCGGGCGTAGCCGAGGATCGCCCTCGCGGTCTCCGCATCGGGCTCCCAGCCCGGCGCGAGGGCGATGTACGCCTTGGGAACGGCCAGCCTGGTCGGGTCGGGGGCCGGCACCACCGCAGCCTCCGCCACGGCCGGGTGCTCGATCAGCACGCTCTCGAGCTCGAACGGCGAGACCTTGTAGTCGCTCGCCTTGAACACGTCGTCGGTCCGGCCGATGTAGGTGATGTAGCCGTCCGCGTCGCGCTGCGCGACGTCACCGGTGTGGTAGTAGCCGCCCGCCATCGCCTCGGCCTGCCGCTCGTCGTCACCGAGGTAGCCGGTCATCAGGTTGACCGGGTGCTGCGACAGGTCGAGGACGATCTCGCCCTCGTCGGCGAGCTCGCCGGTGAGCGGGTCGACCAGGGCCACCGGCACGCCCGGCATCGGGCGACCCATCGACCCGGGCCTGAGGGGCTCGCCTGCGATGTTGCCCACCTGCAGGGTGGTCTCGGTCTGCCCGTAGCCGTCGCGGATCACCAGTCCCCACGCCTTCTCCACCTGGGCGATCACCTCGGGGTTCAGCGGCTCCCCCGCAGCCAGCAGCTCGCGCAGTGCGCCCTTGCCTCCACTGAGGTCGGCCTGGATGAGCATCCGCCACACCGTCGGTGGTGCGCAGAACGTGGTCACCTCGGCCCGTCGGATCTGGTCGAGCAGGGCACTCGCGTCGAACCGCGCGTAGTTGTAGACGAAGATCGTCGCCTCCGCGATCCACGGGGCGAAGAAGCACGACCACGCGTGCTTCGCCCAGCCCGGCGAGCTGATCGCGAGGTGGACGTCACCCGGCCTGGCGCCGATCCAGTACATCGTGGACAGGTGGCCTACGGGGTACGAAACCTGAGTGTGCTCAACGAGTTTCGGTTTGCTGGTCGTGCCGGAGGTGAAGTAGACGAGCATCGGGTCGCTGGGTGCCGTGACCGCCTCGAAGGCGTGCGGCTGCGCGGCATAGGCGTCGGTGTAGGTGTGCCATCCGTCCACCTCGCCGACGCTCACCCGCAGGTAGTCACCCGGCACCTCCTCGAACTTGGGCGCGTCCACGGCGTTGGCCACGACGACCCTGGCGCCGCCGCGGTCGACCCGGTCGCGCAGGTCGGTCGGCCCGAGCGCGGCGGTCGTCGGCATGATGACGGCGCCGAGCTTGAAGACGGCGAGCATCGCCTCCCACAGCTCCAGCTGGTTGCCGAGCATGAGGAGCACCCGGTCACCCTTGGCCACCCCCAGCCCGGAGAGCCAGACGGCGACCTGGTCGGATCGGGTCGCGATCTCGTCGAAGCTCTGCTTTCGCTCGCTGCCGTCCTCCTCGACGATCCAGAGGGCGGTCGCGTCGTTGCCGCGGGCGATCGCGTCGAACCAGTCGACCGCCCAGTTGAACCGCTCCCCCACGTCGGGCCAACGGAACTCGGCGACGGCGCGGTCGTGCTGTCCGCTCAGCGCGACGAGCGTGTCACGCGCCTCCCGGTATGCCGCGGTGGCCGGTCCGGTGGCGCGGCGGGCGGGGCTGGGCCAGGTGGGTGCCATGCCCCGACCCTGCTACGCCTGGCCGAGGTCGGCAAGCAGGTCGGTGAACCAGCCCGTCGTCACGTCGAACGCCTTGCCACCCTTGATGCGGTCGAACTCGACGGCTCGCAGCGCGTCGCCCTGCTCCTCGTCGTGGCCCACGACACCGGACTCGCCCCGCAGGGCCGCGTCCACGGCATACGTCGTGCAGTCGCGGATCAGCGCGAGGTCCGCGTCGTTCGCGGCGGCCGAGCGGGAGAAGTAGCCGCTCTTCTGCACCAGCACCTTGTCGGCGCCGAGCAGGTCGGCGAACTGCTTCGCGAACCACGCGCCCGGGTTGACCTTGTCGAGCTGCACGTGGCCGAACGGGTCGCGGGGAACGTCCTGCCCCGCAGCCTCCATGGCGGCCACGATCTCGGCCACGCCGGCCCCCTCGGAGACGAAGAGGTTCACGCCGTCGAACCGGTCCATCAGGGTGCGCAGCCGCTTCGCCTCGCTGTCGATGTCGAGCGGCCGCTCCGGCACGAAGACACCGTGGACGTCCCAGCGCTCTGCCGAGTTCTCGAGCCACCCACTGAACTCGGTGGCCTGCGCCCACTCGTGGTGGGCCAGGGCGGTGGCTGCCGTCAGCCACCCGCAGTTGCGACCCATCACCTCGTGGACGATGAGCATGCGCGGGTTGGCGGAGTGCTCGGCGATGATGTTGCGGGCGAAGACCGCGCCCTGCTCGGCGGCCGTCCACGCCCCGAGCGACTGGCGGATCGGGATGACGTCGTTGTCGATCGTCTTGGGCAGCCCGACCACCGTCAGCTCGTAGCCGTTCGAGTGCAGGTATGCCGCGAGGTCGGCTGCCGTGCCGTTGGTGTCGTCGCCACCGATGGTGTGCAGGACGTCGACCCCGTCACGGGTCAGCTGCTCGGCCGCGACGTGCAGGGGGTCCTGCCCCTCCTGGACCAGCCCGCGCTTCACACAGTCCTTGACGTTGGTGAGCTTGACCCGGCTGTTGCCGATCGGGCTGCCACCGAACCGGTGCAGCAGGTGCGCCTTGGCGCGCACCTCGTCGCTGACCTCCACCGAGTCGCCGGTGAGCAGGCCGGCATACCCGTTGCGGTAGGCGATGATCCGCACCTCGGGGGCGACCTCGGAGTAGCGCTCGATCAGGCCCCCCACGGAGGAGGAGAGGCACGGGGCGAGCCCACCGGCGGTGAGCATGGCGACGGTCTTCACGGTCATGCGACGACCGCCTGAGGACCCGAGCGACGAAGGAGCGAGGCGCGGAAGGCCGAGGAGCCTGGCCAGTCGAATACGGTCATGTCCCCACTCTGCCGTGTCGGGGGTGGCGCTGCCAGCATGGTCTCAGGAGTGGGCTCAGCCGATCGACATGACGGCGCCCGCGCGCTCCCACCGGAGCACCGCCAGGAGCGACGACGTCGGGAGCGAGACGCAGCCCGCGGTCCCGCCGCCGGTGTCCACGTGGAAGAAGATGGCCGAGCCCTTGCCCGGCGTCCGCGACTCGTTGTAGCCGATCACCTGCGCGTAGTTGTACGCCGGGGTGTTGAGGAGGTCCTCCGCGGAGTCCCACCGGCCGGCGGCCGGCTTGCGCTGGTGGGTGTTGTAGAGGCTCGACTGGCTGTCGTCGACCCAGACGTCGTTGCCGTCCACCCGGAACCACCCCTGCACCAGTCCCGGGTTGGCCCTCGCCCCGAACCCGCCGCGCAACGGATAGGTCCCGGCGGGCGTCTTGAGGTCGCCCTCGCGCTTTGACCAGCTCACCCCGTTGCGTCCCACGTGACCGTAGAACGGGCCGAGGTCGCGCAGGTAACCGCTCGAGGTGCGGCGGCAGGCTCGGACGGTCGCGCTGGACCCGGACGAGGTGACGAGCACGACCTGCGCAGCCCTGATGCCCGAAGGCACCCGACAGGTCGCGGCCCGGGGCCTGGACGTGGGCTTCGACGTGGGCCTGGAGGTGGGCTTCGAGGTGGGCTTCGACGTGGGCCGTGAGGTCGGCTTGGGCGTCGGTCTCGGGGTGGTCGTGCGGGTGGTGGTGCGGGGCGCCGGCTCGGTGGTCGTGGACGCGGTGGTCGTCGTGGTCGTCGACGTCAGCGTGGTGGCCGACGTCGAGGTGGGGGCCGCCTGGGGGTCCCCGGCGCAGCCGGCCACCAGGGCGACCGCGACGACGCCGAGCGCGCCGAGCAGCGGACCGCGGCTCATCGGTCGAAGTGCTGGTAGTCGGGGTGGTTCCAGAGCCCGCCCCAGCGCAGGCCCTGACTGGTGAACGCCCGCACGGCCGCGCTGCCGCTGGAGGAGAACACCCCCGGAGCGGGGCCGCGCCGGTGCAGCCAGTAGCGGTCGGGGTACACCGTGCCGTCGTCGGCCACATAGGGGTTCTCGAAGTCGTTGACGTCGATGGCCGTGCCGTAGGCGTGCTTGCTGTAGACCTTGCTCGCCTCCGCGCCGCCGACGTAGCGGCAGTTGAACGCGGAGGTGTTGTCGGCTTCCATCGCGGCGTAGTCGTTGGCCCCGGGACCCTTGGGGTTCTTGCCCCAGGTCGAGTCCATCGGCTTCATCTGGCGGATCCGGAACTGCAGCGAGTAGAGCCGGGCGAAGGCTGCGGCGGCCTCGTCGGCGATGGACGCGTTGACCACGAGCGAGCCTCGCGAGCGCTTGCCGTCGAAGCCCCAGAAGTTGACGCGGACGTAGCGAAGCTGGGAGCGGCCGACCGGGCAGCCCTCGGTCCACGAGACGCCGACCATGCGGTTCCAGACCGAGTCCGGCACCCGGGTGACGGAGGCGTTGGCACCGGAGCCGACGGCCGGCTCGTTCTTCGGGAACCGCACGGACGGCTCTGCCCCGGCCCGCGCGACCGGGGCCAGCGCGGTGACCACCGTGGGCCTCGGCGGGCGCACCGAGGTGGGGCGCGACGGCGCGACCTTCGCGGTCGTCGACGCCGGGCTCGTGCGGCTGGTCCTCGTGGCCGCCGGAGCGGTCGTGGTGGCCGAGGTCGTCGTGGCGGTCGTGGTGCCCGTGCGGCTGGGCGTGGCCTCGGCCACGGACGTGGGGGCGGCGGAGGCCCCCGGGTCGCCCCCGCACGCCGCGAGGGCGAGGCACACGAGGGACAGCAGGGGCACGGCATACACAGGGCGAGGCGTCATCGGGCACCCACTGTGCCCTGTTCGTCCCCCTCGAATCCAGTCCGCGCCGGCCCGGCTCTCAGGTGCTGGTCACCCGCCGGGGCGCTCGCCCCCGCGGCTGGTCCGGCTGCGGGGTCACTTGCAGGGGCGGGCGACCGTGGGGGTCGGCTGCTTCGGTCGGGGCGGCAGCGGCGGGACCTCACTGGCCGGGGTCAGCGCGGTCCAGGCATTGCCGATGACGAGGTCGAGGGTGGCGTCGAGGCGGCCGTCCTTGACCAGCTGCGCCCCCGGGACGTGGCCCTTGAGCAGCGCGGCTGCGAGGTCGCCCTGCTCGCCGTAGCGGATCACGGCGGTGCCGAGCTGCATGGTGCGCAAGGGGTCGTTGGTGACCTCCTTGACCTTGAAGCCGCGGCCGGCGACCTCGTCGGCGACGGTCTTGGCCAACCCGGTCTTGAAGGTCGTGTTGTAGACGTTGACCTTGACCTCGCTCGGGATCGGCTTGAGGCGCGGCGGGATCGCGACCATGTCCCTGTAGGCGAGCCCCACGACGACGTCGACCGAGGTGCCCTTGCGGCTGTCCGCGAACAGCTTCGCGCCGGGGATCTGGGACGCGGTGAGGAGGGCCTGGTCGAGCCCGTCCGGGCCGTGGTGCACGACGGCCGACTGGGTGACGTACCAGGACTCCGGGGCGTTGCTGATGCCGCCGACGGTGAACTTCCGCTTGGCCAGGCCCGACGCGACCTGCCCGGCGACCCCGTTGCGACCGGTCGCGTTCATGACGTTGACGGTGAACGAGGCCCTGGCCGGGGCCGGCACGACCACCGGGCTGCAGGCCGGCTTGGGCGGCGGTGGGGACATCCACCCGGCGGAGTAGGCGGCGGTGATGCTCGCCGTGCCCAGGAGCACGCCGGGGATGGTCACGAACAGCATCACCTGGCGCATCCGGTGCTTGCGCCACAGCTGTCTCGGTGTGAGGTCCTCGTCCTTCATCGTCGCCCCCTGGCTCGTGCTCCTGTCGAGTCGCAATCGTCACACCAGTCACATCAGTCACAGGTCAAGCGACACGCTGACGACACATTTCGTCACCGAGCCGTGATCGGCAGGGTTGCGCGCCGGCCGTGCGCGAGGATGTCGCCCCATGACCTCCTCCGTCCGCACGAGCTCCGGCGCGCGGTCCAGCCGTGGCCCGCGGCACCGCCGGGTCGTCGGCGCTGCCGCGGCCGTCCTGCTGGCCGTCCCGTTGGCCGCCGTCACCGGGTGCGGGGGGCCGGACGGCCTCGAGGGCACGGTCGTCGCGGTCGACGACACGGGCAGGGGCGACCGGTCGCTCGGCGGCGGCTGGGTCGCCGTGCTCGACGCCGACGGGCTGGTGGACTTCCTGTCGGGATCCGGCATCGACCCGCCGAGCGCCGACGACCTGCCCTACGTCGCCGGGCGGGTGCTGCGGGACGACGTCACGCGCGCCGGAGGGTCGCTCGCGACCGTCGACGAGGACGGGGCGTTCGCGCTCACCGCGACCGGACGGCATACCGTCTGCCGGCTCGTCGAGGCGCCCCAGGTGGACCTGCTCAAGGGCTGCGCCGTGGTCGACCTCCCCGCGAGGGGCAGGCTCCAGCTCTCGGTGGGCGCGGCCGGCCTGCGGGCCACCCTCGACGACTGAGGCTCAGCTGACGACGGCCAGATCCTTCGCGACCAGCTCGGCGACCTGCACCATGTTGAGCGCGCCGCCCTTGCGCAGGTTGTCGCCGCAGATGAAGAAGTCGAGCGTGTTCGGGAAGTCCAGCGCCTGCCGGAGCCGCCCGGCGAACCGCGGGTCGGAGCCCACGATGTCGGAGGGCGTCGGGAACTCCAGGTTCCCGGGGTCGTCGAGGACGACGACGGCCGGGGCCTCCACGAGGGCCTGACGCGCTTCGGCGACGTCGATCCGTCGGGCGAACGTCGCGTGGACCGCCACCGAGTGGGTGGTGATGACGGGCACGCGCACACAGGTCGCGGAGACGCGCAGGTCGGGCAGCCCCAGCACCTTGCGGGTCTCGTTGCGGATCTTGAGCTCCTCGGAGGTCCAGCCGTCCTCGGCCGCCGTGCCGATCCAGGGCACGACGTTGAGGGCGAGCGGTGCGGGGAACGGCGACAGCGTGCCGAGCTCGTGCTCGATGAGCCGCCGCACGTCGCCGGACTGGTGCCCCAGCTCGCGGTGGCCGGCCACCACCTCCAGCTCGTCGTAGAGGCGGGCCATGCCGACGCGACCAGCCCCGGACGCGGCCTGGTAGGAGGCCACGACCAGCTCGGTCAGCTCCCACCCGGCGTGCAGCACCCCGAGGGCGTCGATCATCGTCAGGGTCGTCGCGCCCGGGTTGGCGATGATGCCCTTGGGCCGGTTGCGGATCTGCAGCGGGTTGACCTCGGGCACGACCAGCGGGATGTCGGGGTCACCCCGCAGCGCCGAGCTGTTGTCGATGACGACCGCGCCGCGCGCGGCGGCGATCGGCGCCCAGTGCGCGGCCACGGGCGGGGGGACGTCGACCAGCGCGATGTCCACCCCGTCGAAGAACTCGGGCGACAGCTCCTGCACCACGACCTCACGGCCGCAGACGGTGAGCACCGTGCCGGCGTCCTCGGGAGCGGCAGCAGCGCGGATCTCCCCCCAGATGTCGGCTCGCATCGCGAGCACCTGCCGGGTCACCGCCCCCACGGCTCCGGTGGCACCGACCAGGGCCAGGGTCGGGCGCGGGGCCTTCGAGGCGAGTGAGGTCACCGGCCGGTGCCTCCGTAGACCACGGCCTCGCCTTCCGAGGAGTCCAGCCCGAACGCCGAGTGCACGGCCCGCACCGCGTCGTCGAGCACGTCGGCCCGCGTGACCACCGAGATCCGGATCTCCGAGGTGGAGATCATCTCGATGTTGACGCCGGTGTCGGCCAGCGCCTTGAAGAAGGTCGCCGAGACGCCGGGGTGGGAGCGCATCCCGGCGCCGACCAGCGACAGCTTGCCGATCTGGTCGTCGTACTGGATGGAGGCGAAGCCCACCGACTCCTGGACCTTCTTCAGGGCGTGCACCCCGGTCTGGCCGTCGGTCTTGGGACAGGTGAACGAGATGTCGGTCAGGCCGGTCTCGGTCGCCGACACGTTCTGCACGATCATGTCGATGTTGATCTCGGCGTCGGCGCAGGTCTGGAAGATCGCGGCGGCCTTGCCCGGGTGGTCCGGGACGCCGACGACGGTGATCTTGGCTTCGCTGCGGTCGTGTGCGACACCGGCGATGATCGGGGCTTCCACGGTGTCTCCTTCAGCTGGTTTGTCCGTGACGAGGGTGCCCTCCTTCGCTGAGAAGGAGCTGCGGACGTGGATCGGGATGTCGAAGCGGCGCGCGTACTCGACGCTGCGCAGGTGCAGGACCTTGGAGCCGGACGCGGCCAGCTCGAGCATCTCCTCGTTGGAGATGCGGTGGAGCTTCTTGGCGGACGGGACGATCCGCGGGTCGGCGGTGAAGACCCCGTCGACGTCGGTGTAGATCTCGCACACCTCGGCGTTGAGCGCCGCGGCGAGCGCGACCGCAGTGGTGTCGGTGCCGCCACGACCGAGCGTGGTGATCTCCTTGGTGTCCTGGCTGACGCCCTGGAACCCGGCCACGATGACGATGTGGCCCTTGTCGAGCGCGTCGGTCACGCGACCCGGGGTGACGTCGATGATGCGCGCCTTGCCGTGGCTCGAGTCGGTGATCACGCCAGCCTGGCTGCCCGTGAAGGATCGGACGGTGTAGCCGAGGTCGGCGATCGCCATGGCCACCAACGCCATCGAGATCCGCTCACCGGCGGTGAGGAGCATGTCCATCTCGCGCGGTGGGGGCTGGGGGCTCACCTCGTTGGCGAGGTCGAGCAGCTCGTCGGTGCTGTCACCCATGGCCGAGACCGCCACGCAGACGTCGTTGCCGGCCTTCTTCGCCTCGACGATCCGCCGGGCGACGCGCTTGATGCTCGCGGCGTCGGCGAGCGAGGAGCCGCCGTACTTCTGGACGACGATGGGCACGGTGCTTCTCCTGGGACCACGGCGGGCTGGGGGGCGGGACGGGGCGGTCAGTCTATCCGCGGTCCTCATCGTGGGACGCGGGTGTCGTATGCCGGACGGGCGGGTGAGTACGAAAGCGGAGTTCCGCGGCACCGTGCGCCGCTAGCCTTCGCGCATGAGCATCCAGGTGCAGGGGGTGCGGCGGGCGTTCGGGGACGTGCTCGCCGTGGAGGACATCAGCCTGACGGCTGAACCGGGCGAGGTCACCGCCCTCATCGGTCCCAACGGTTCCGGCAAGACGACGTTGCTCCTGATGCTGGCGACGCTGCTGGTGCCCGACCAGGGGCAGATCAGGGTCGACGGGCTCGATCCGGTCACCCAGCCGACCGAGGTCCGGGCGAAGATCGGCTGGATGCCCGACGGCTTCGGCACCTGGGACGCGCTCACGGTGCGCGAGGTGCTGCTGACGATCGCCGCGGCATACCGGATCGCGCCCGACCGGGCCCGCGCCCGTGCCGACGAGCTGCTGCACACCGTGCACCTCGAGGACCTCGCCGACCGTCGCGCCCGCGTCCTGTCGCGGGGTCAGAAGCAGCGGCTGGGACTGGCCCGCGCGCTCATCAACGACCCCACCGTCCTGCTGCTCGACGAGCCGGCCTCCGGGCTCGACCCCCGCAGCCGGATCGAGCTGCGCGACGTGCTCCGTGGGCTGGCCGCGCAGGGCAAGACGGTGCTGGTGTCGAGCCACATCCTCACCGAGCTGCAGGAGGTGGCCGACCGCGCCGTCATCGTGGCGCGCGGCCGCAGCCTCGAGACCCAGAGCCTCGACGCCGGGTTCATCGCCACCGCCACGGCCTCGTGGCGGATCGACTCGCTCGACCCCGAACGGCTGGCCGGCTGGCTCGAGGAGAGACACGTCCCAGCGACCAGGGTCGGTGGTGGCCTCACCGAGGTCGAGGTCGCCGGTGAGGAGAACGCCGCCCGGTTGCTGGCCGACCTGGTCGGCGACGGCATCCGCGTGATCGCGTTCGCGCCGAGCCAGGGTGCTCTCGAGTCCGCCTACCTCGCAGCGACGGAGGACCGGCGATGAGCTGGCACGGGATCAAGACCATCGCGGCCCTCGAGCTGCGCCAGCGCCTGCGCACCTCGAGGTGGCCGATAGTCTTCGGCATCTGGGTGCTGCTCATCGCGGGCATCAGCGGCCTGTCCTACTGGGCCACCAACGACCCCGACCTCAGGTCGGGCTCCGCGATGTACGACATCGTCGTCTTCTTCGTGCTCGGGCTGTCGATGCTCATCGTCCCCTCGCTCACGGCGACCTCGGTGAACGGCGACCGCGAGCACGGCGTGCTCGCCACCCTGCAGACGACCCTGCTGACGCAGTGGGACATCGCGCTGGGCAAGCTGCTCTCCGCCTGGGTGGTCGCGCTGGCCTTCCTCGCGACCGCCCTGCCGTTCCTGGCGTGGGCGTGGTTCGAGGGCGGGATCTCCGCCGGCCGGATCGTGCTGTCGTTGCTGGTGCTCGTGCTGGTGCTGGCCGTGGTCTGCGCCATCGGCCTGATGTTCTCGACGCTCACCGCACGGACGGTCTCGTCGGCGGTGCTGACCTACCTGGCGATGGGCGCGCTGGTCTTCGGCACGACCATCGGGTTCGGGCTCAGCGCGTTCCTGGTGACGCAGGAGGAGCAGCAGCAGGTCTACGGCATCCCGGACACCTGGTGGGAGCAGCACCAGCCACCGGCGTACGACCCGGCCGACCCCTCGCTCACCCCGCAACAGCTCGAGGAGATCCAGAAGAGCCAGCTGCAGCCGACCCGGGCCGACTGCATCACCTTCACCCGGAAGGCGAGTGTCGCCCACACCGAGCGGATCTGGTGGATGCTGCCGCTCAACCCGTTCGTCGTGGTCGCCGACGCGGCACCGTCGACTCCCCGCAAGGACAACGGCATCTACTCCAGCGGGTTCACCCCGATGCGGTGGATCAGCGCCGGCGCCCGAGCAGCGCGCAACGGCCCGAGCGACGTGCACGACGAGTGCGCCGGCTACCTCGTCAACGAGTCACCCCAGGGCAATGACGCGAGCGCCGACGACCCGCTCCAGAAGGCGCTCGACACCGCTCCGGTCTGGCCCTACGGGCTGGCCTTCCTGCTGGTGCTCGGCGCGGGCGCGACCGCGCTGGCCGGCAGCCGGTTGCGGACCCCGATCCGGCGGCTGCCCAACGGCACCCGCATCGCCTGACCGCGCTCGTCCTACCTGGACGACACGCCTCGGCGCACGCCAGGACACTGATCGCCCTGGGCGAGCAGGGTCCTGGCTCCAGTGCGCGGTCCCGAATGGGGACGCGTCGGGACGGGTCGGGCCGACCTCAGGGGTGGAGCGCGTCGAACTCAGCCTCGGAGATGGTCTCCTCGTCGGCGTCGAGCCGGATGTGGCCGATCAGCGACTGGAGCACCCGGAGGGCGGAGGCCGCCCGCTCGCCCCAGTCGGACAGGTAGCTGAACTGCCACCACCACAGGGCCTCGGAGATGCGGCCCTGGTCGTAGTGCCGCAGGCCGTGCGCGAGGGCGCCCGCGACGACGGTGATGTCGTTGGACAGCGAGCCGGTGGTGAGCTCGGTCGAGGTGACCGGGTCGACCAGGTCGGCGTACTCGTCGAGACCCTCGAAGAGGTTGGCCACCCCCGTGCGCAGCGGGTCGAGCTCGGCCTCCACGGTGTCGGTCTCGAACCGCTCGGCCGGGACGATGTCCTCGATGGCGCCGAGCCGAGCGCCCATGACCAGCACCTGGGACAGCGCCAGCAAGGTCATCGGGATCGCGGCGTCGGGGGCCGAACCGGACGCGACCTCGGTCAGCGTCGTGAGGTAGGCGCGGGCGTCGGCAGCCGACTCGTCGGCCAGCACCTGCAGGTCGTCAGACATCGAGAAGCCTCCTGCCTTCGAAAGCACGACCGAGGGTGACCTCGTCGGCATACTCCAGGTCGCCACCCACGGGGAGCCCCGAGGCGAGCCGCGTGACCCGCAGGCCCATCGGGCGCAGGAACCGCGCGAGGTAGCTCGCGGTCGCCTCGCCCTCGAGGTTGGGGTCGGTGGCGATGATGACCTCGGTGACCTCGGCCGACGCGAGCCGGGTCATCAGCTCCTTGATGCGCAGGTCGTCGGGGCCGACGCCGTCGATCGGGCTGATCGCGCCGCCGAGCACGTGGTAGCGACCGCGGAACTCACGCGTGCGCTCGATGGCCACCACGTCCTTGGGCTCCTCGACGACGCAGATCGCCGTGCCGTCGCGCCGCGGGTCGGCGCAGATGCGGCACTGCTCGGACTCCGCGACGTTGCCGCAGGTCTCGCAGAACCGCACCTTGGCCTTGACCTCGGTCAGCACCTCGACCAGGCGCTTGACGTCGATCGCGTCGGCCTGCAGCAGGTGGAAGGCGATCCGCTGAGCACTCTTGGGGCCCACGCCGGGCAGCCGGCCGAGCTCGTCGATCAGGTCCTGGACCACGCCTTCGTACACGTCAGTGAGCCTATGCCCTCTGGGTGTCAGTGCCGACGACGCCGCCCCGGACGCGTTCGCGCAGCCCCGCGGCCAGGCCCATCACGGTGAGCTGGTCGAACAACCCACCCACGTGCTCCGCGACCCGCCGGTGCCGCACCGGCGCCAGCCGCAGCCGAAGGTGCAGCCGGGTGCGGTCGCCCTCGGCGGGCGACAGCAGGAGGCACCAGGTGAGGTCGGTGCTCCCCCGTGTGGACCCGTAGAGCAGGTGGCGGCTCGGCTCGAGCCCGACCACCGTGAAGGTGGCCTTCGCCCCACCCCAGTCGGGCACGACGTCGCCGACCGCGAGCGACTGGTGTCGCGGCTCGATCCGGCGTAGCCCGCGGCGCGAGGGCGGGACGAGCCGCTCGAGCGCTGCGGGGAGGTACCAGCCGGCGCGGCGCTTGCCCAGCTGCACGACCCACGGCCAGACCACGTGCGGCGGCGCGTCGAGAGTGAACGCGCGGTCCATGACGACGTCGGCCGGGGCGACCACCTCGTCACCGGGCACCGGGGCGGAGCGCTCGACCGGGGTCGGGCGGGTGAGCAGCTCGGCGAGCTCCATAGCGACGCTCAGGGTCCTTCGTCGATGACCTTGCCGCCGAGCAGCCGCTCGATCACCGGACGGCCCACCTCACCGAGCTCGGCGATGTCCTCGTCGTCGGCGCTGGCCGCACTGTCGTCGGCGACATAGGTCTCAGGGGTGCGGGCCGGCTCCTCCGCCGCGACCGCAGCCTTCGCCGCGGCCAGCCTCGAGCCGGTGCCCGGCTCAGGAGCCGCGGGGGGCGCGGGCTCGGACGGCGCCCCCTGACCACCCGACGGAGCCGCCACACTGCCCGGGGCGTCGTCGCTGGCCCAGCTCGGACCGCTCGACGGACCCGAGGACGCGGTCGCCCAACCGCCACCGGTCTCCGGGGGCGGGCTCGAGGCCGCGATGCCTGCGTATGCCGCGGGGCCGCCTGGGCCGCCCGACGCGCCACCCGCGCCGCCCGACGCGCCTTCGGTGGCGGCGCGGGGGCCGAACGGCGCCGGGTTGTCACCCTTCACCGCCGGGTCGTCGGACGGGTAGCGGTTGGCCGGGGCGACGGTCGGGTGGGACTCCCCACTGGGGACGGACTGGCCGGCGTCGGGGGTCGGGATGCCCTCGACCCGGGCATCGACCCCGAGGACGTCGATGAGGGCCTGGCGCACGAGGTCGGCGTGTGGGCCGTGGCGGAAGGTGTTGGCGATGCCGATGGTCGAGATGCCGAGCACCACCTTGGAGCCGTCGTAGTCGTGGACGGTGGCGTGCTCGGAGAGCAGGGTCCAGGTCGTGCGCTTGTGCTTGAAGATCCAGCCGAGGATGTCGGGCCAGGCGCGGCGGATGGCCGCGACGTCCATGCCGCCGGTGACGGCCGTCGGCGCGGCACCCGCAGGTGCCGACGCGGTCTCGTCGACCGGCGCACCCTGCTCGGCGGGGGCTTCGGCCCTCGGCTCGGAAGGCGCTGGTGCGGGCGGCTCGGCGACCGACTGGGGTGCTGTGGGCGCAGCGGCAGCGGGGGCAGGGGCAGCCGCCGTGCGCTCGTCGTCCGCCGGCCCGGGGGAAGCGTCCGAGCCGCGCGCGGGCGAAACCTCCTGCGCAGCGGGCGCCGCGACCGGGGTGGGAGCGGCGGCCACCGGAACCGGCGCCGCGACTGGAGCAGCAGCCACCGGGGCGGGCGTCGTGACGGGAGCTTGGGCGGGCGCGGGAGCCGCTGCCGGCGGGGCCGAGGCGCGCGCCGTCGACGGCACGCCCTCGACGTCGAGGCGACGCTCGAGGCGGTCGAGCCGGGCGGCATACCCGCTCTCGCCGGAGGCGGCCGGGAGCAGGACGCGCGCGCAGATCAGCTCGAGCTGGAGCCGCGGCGCGGTGGCGCCGGTCATCTCGGTGAGCCCGGCGTTGACGATGTCGGCGGCCCGCGACAGGGCGCCGCCACCGAAGGCCGCGGACTGCTGGCGCATCCGCTCGAGCTGGTCTTCCGGCACCCCGCGGAGCACCGACGAGGCACCGTCGGGCACGGCCGCCACGACGATGAGGTCACGCAGCCGCTCGAGCAGGTCCTCGACGAACCGCCGCGGGTCGAGCCCGGTCTCGATCACCCGGTCGACCTGGTGGAAGACGCCCGAGGCATCGGCAGCGGCGAACGCGTCGATGATCGCGTCGAGCAGCTCGGCATCGGTGAAACCGAGCAGCGCCGCGGCCCCCTCGTAGGTGAGCCCCTCGTCGCCCGAGCCTGCGATCAGCTGGTCGAGCACCGAGAGCGAGTCACGCACCGACCCGCCACCGGCACGGGTCACGAAGGACAGCACGCCGGGAGCGACGGCGACGCCCTCCTGCTGGCAGAGCGAGGCCATGTAGTCGGACAGCTGGCCCGGGGGGACGAGGCGGAACGGGTAGTGGTGGGTGCGCGAGCGGATCGTGCCGATGACCTTCTCGGGCTCGGTCGTCGCGAACACGAACTTGACGTGCTCCGGCGGCTCCTCGACGATCTTGAGCAGGGCGTTGAAGCCCTGCGGCGTGACCATGTGGGCCTCGTCGATGATGTAGATCTTGTAGCGGCTCTGGGCCGGACCGTAGGACGCGCGCTCGCGCAGGTCGCGGGCGTCGTCGACACCGCCGTGGCTGGCCGCGTCGATCTCGATGACGTCGACGCTGCCGGCGCCGCCGCGGGCCAGGGCGACGCAGGAGTCGCAGACGCCGCACGGGGTCGGCGTCGGGCCCTGCTCGCAGTTGAGGCAACGGGCCAGGATGCGGGCACTGGTCGTCTTGCCGCAGCCGCGCGGGCCGGAGAACAGGTAGGCGTGGTTGACCCGGCCCGTGCGCAGGGCCTGCATGAGCGGCTCGGTGACGTGCTCCTGGCCGATCACGTCGGCGAAGGACTCGGGCCGGTAGCGGCGGTACAGGGCGGTGCTCACCTCGGGAACCCTAGTCGCCCCCGCGGACATCCGCGTCCCCCTCCCGAGGGGGTCGGTGGCGGGCGGCCGGGAGGTGCGGGTCAGGGCTCCGGCGGGCGCGCGATCGGCGCGGTGGCAGACTGGCGCGGACGAGGGAGACAGATGTTCGCACGCCGCAGACCTGACACCACCGAGCCGCCCCTGGACGGGTCCGTGGACGCTCCACCCATCCGGCTCGAGGCCTCCGGCGTCGGCAAGCACATCGACGGCAACGTGCTCCTGTCCCCCATCGACCTCGCGGTCGGCTCGGGCGAGTGCGTCGTGGTCCGGGGGGAGAACGGCAGCGGCAAGACGACCCTCCTGCGCATCCTCGCCGGCACCCTCGAGGCGTCCGAGGGCGCCGCGACGCTCGACGGCGGCCCTCTCGACGAGCGCGACCAGACCACCCGCGCCCGGGTCGCCGCCCTGATCGGCTACCCCACGGCATACCGCGACCTCACGGTGGTCGACCACCTCGTCCTGATCGACTCCACGTGGGGTGGCGCGATCGGCACCGCCGACCAGCGGGCCGACGACCTGCTCGTCAGCCTCGAGATCGACCACCTCTCCGAGCGCTTCCCGCACGAGCTGTCGTCGGGTCAGCAGCACCTCTTCCACCTCGCGCTGGTGTTGTTCCGCCCGTCCCGCGTGCTGCTCCTCGACGAGCCCGAGCAGCGTCTCGACACCCACAAGCGGGGCCTGCTCACCGAGATCCTGCTGGCCCGCAAGGCCGCTGGTGGCGCGCTCGTGGTGGCCTGCCACGACCCCCAGATGACCGCCGCGATCGCCGACCGCGTCATCGACGTGGTCGCCCCGTGACCGCGGAGCCCGCGCACGAGGTCGGCCCCACCCACGACCGCGAGCGCCTCGAGCAGGCGCGCCAGGTCATCCGCGGTGGGTTGCCCGAGCACGGCAACGGCAACGTCGTGTATGCCGCTTACGTTGCCGTGATCGCCTCCCTCACCTACGGGGTGCCGGCCTCGCGGGCGTTCTTCGAGTTCGTCGACCCGGCCTGGCTCTCCCGCCACCTCACCGGCGTCCAGGGCGTGCTCGTCGTCGGTGGCGTCGTCGCCGCCGTGTGGCTGGTCGCCTACCGGCTCGGCTCACTCCGGGGGCCGGTCGTGCCGGACCTGCCCTACCTCGACCACGTCGCCGTCAGCTCGCTCGACCGCGCCGTCGTGCTGCGGCGCTGGTGGCGGCTGAGCCTGCTCGGCTGCCTCATCGGCGGGCTGCTCGCCGGCGCGGTGATCGGCACAGGCATGGTCGTCGCCGACGTGTCGTCGGCGTGGGCGCTCCTCCCGGCCAGCGTCGGGGGGCTGGGAGTCGGGCTCGGCTTCGCGGCGTCGTGGCTGTGGGGGCAGGTGCGGTCGTGGCCGACCGGGCCCCGCGGTGCCTCGACCCTGCTCCGGGGCACGCGGTCCTTGCGGGCGCTGCACCACGTCGGGATGCGCACCCAGTCGTCGCGGGCCGTGACGATGGGTGGTGCGGTGCTGGCCGCCGACCTGCGGGCGGCCCGGCTCGACGTCGCCTCCCCGTCCACCCGGCTGCGCCGCCGCCGGCTCCGGGCCGGCGGACCGGTCGCCGTGCTGGCCCGCCGCGACCTGCTGGGGCTGCGGCGCTCGCCCGGTGCGCTGGTCGTCGGCGTGGTGCTGGTCGGCGCCGGCTGCTGGTCCCTCGCCCACGCGACGATCCCGGGGGTGCCCAACATCGTCGCGTTCGTGGGCACCCTGTCGTGCTACCTGGGCTACGGCACCTGGGCGGAGGGGATGCGGCTGCAGGGCGACAACGCCGGCACCCCGCCGCTGATCGGGCTGGCCTACGGCAGGGAGGCGCTGGCACACCTGGTGACGCCCTCGGCGCTCTACGCGGTGGTCGCGCTCCTGACCGGCACCGGCGTGCTCGTCACGGCGCCGGGTGCCGGGCTCGCGGCCGTGCTGTGGCCGGCGGCCATGGTGGCCCTGGTGGCGGGGGCCCACCTGATGGCAGCGTTCCGCGGGCTGCCTCCGGTCAGCCTGTTCTCCCCCGGGTCGGCCGTGGTGTCGGTCGCCTTCTGGTACTCCCGACCGCTGCTGCTCACCATCGTCGGCGGCGTCGCCGCGACCGCACTGCTCACGAGGTCGAGCGCCGTCAACGCCCTCATGGTCCTCGTGCTGGCGTCGTATGCCGCGGTCGCGTTCGGGCGGCGCCGGGTCAGGCTGCTGGACGAGGGTCACCGCACCTGACGGGTGGGCGGCGGAGCACTGGGCAGGTGGCCGGTCTCCCGTGCCAGCCACGCGGCATACCCCGGGTTTCGGGCTGCTGGCCGGTTGGCCGAGTCGGCTACCCGGACACAAAGGGACACCCCGCGTACCTGGAAGAGCTCTCCTACCCTTGCTGCATTCCTGCCCTGGGGGAGTTCGGAGAGGTACCACCACACGGGGTGTCTGGAGCCAGTGTAGACGGGCCCCGGGCGAGGCAGCGAATCCCCGTCCTGCGACCATGGGCGCACCGTCCGACCACCGCCTGGAGCACCCCGATGTCGCCGTTGCACCTCTTCCGCCGTCTCGCCTTCGCCGAGGCGGTCACGTGGGCCCTGCTCCTGGTCGGGATGTTCCTCAAGTACGTCACCGCGACGACCGAGCTGGGCGTCCAGGTGTTCGGGATGGTGCACGGCGTGGTGTTCGTCGCCTACTGCCTGGCCACGGTCTTCGTCGCCGTGAACCAACGGTGGGGGCTCGGCACCACGACGCTGGCCCTGGCCAGCGCGGTGCCGCCGTTCATGACCGTGTGGTTCGACCGCCGCGCCGAGCGGCGTGGCCTGCTCGACGGCCCGTGGCGGCTGGCGCCCGGCGGCGAACGGCCGGCCGGGCCGCTGGAGCGCGCGCAGGCGTGCATGCTCGCTCGACCGGTCGCTGCCGCGGGGGCTGCGGTGCTCGCGGTCGGCGCCCTGACCGTGCTGGCGCTGCTGGTCGGCCCGCCCGCGCCGTCACCGAGCTGACCCCCGCCGCTCAGGGCAGCGGCACCCAGACCCCGCCGACGGCCTGGGAGATCTCGCTGCCCAGCACGGAGAGCGCGATGCCGAGCACGACAGCGAGCAGCAGGCCCATCCACCCACGCGTCCGCTGACCGGGAACTCCCTCGAGCTCGGCCGAGGCGGCCGACCCGTCCTCGGGTCCGTCCCCTTCCAGTGCGCTTCCGTCGACGTGCGGCTCCGGGCGTGGTCGCAGCAGCTCGGCGACGGCATACGCCACGACGCCGAGGCCCCACGTCACGCCCGTGACCCAGAACCAGAACCACCTCGTCCCGCGGGTGGGCACGGGACCGAAGACCACGGCGAGCAGGGCGAGTGCCCCCGTGAGCAGCCCCCAGACGTCCGCGAGTCGTTCGCGTCGAGGACCCGCGCGGCCCCCACCGACGCGTCGGTCCAGTAGACGACGGTGGGGGGCGGGCCGTAGCTGACACCGTCGGGGCGGACGAACGTGCCGTCCTCGTTCGTCGCGGGAAGGTCGACCATGTCGGGCGACCCGTCGGGAGGCCAGACGCGGTCGTGGCGCACGTTGGTCGCCACCCGGAAGGCGACCACCGTCCCGGAGGCGAGGTCGTCGTGGAAGGTCGTGGCCGGCACGATGCGCAGCTGCGACTGGTAGGTCGACGCCGCCCACAGGGCCCAGCCGCCGAGCAGCAGGCCCGTGAGCACGACCCGCACCACCTGCGTGCGCCGCACCCTGGGGTCCACCCCGGCCTGCACTGCCACCCCCGACATGACCGTCATCGTGGCACGCGGCGGAGGCTGCGCAGGCGGATTCCACCGGGTCACTCGGGAGCGATTTCAGTGGTGGGGTTCGGCTCAGGTAGCCTCCTCGGCGGAGGATTCGCATAGTGGCCTAGTGCGCACGCTTGGAAAGCGTGTTGAGTGAAAGCTCTCAGGGGTTCGAATCCCCTATCCTCCGCCACAGACCCAGGTCCCGTGCTCGGGTGCCTGACCGGCCGACACGCACGACGTGCTCGGCCCGTCAGGAAACCGGCGTCGTCCGGAGGAGCCGCACCGCATGGCCCGACAGATCAACTGGCGCGGTGTCCTCAGCCCCGACGGCCCGGGCGACGGGCGCCCGGACGACACAGCCTGGCAGCCGGGCTCACCGTTGGTCCCGCCCCGGTCGATCGTCGACGCCGTGCGCCTGATGCAGTTCGGTGCGGTGCTCGAGGTGCTCGAGGTGGTGCGCGGCTTCCTCACGCGCGGTCAGCTGCGTGACGCCATCAGGAACGAGGTGGCAGCAGGCAAGCTGCCCGCCACCGCTGCCGACATCGAGGGCGTGCTCCGGTTCACCCTCACGCTGACGACCGTGGTCGCCCTCGTCAGCTGTGTCATCTGGCTCGCCATGGCGCGCGCGACCGAGCGCGGTTCGCGCTGGGCCCGGATCCTCGCGAGCGTGCTGTTCCCCGTGTCACTCGGCCTCTTCGCGGGCGGGTTGCTGCCCACCGCAGGGCTGTTCGCGCGCACCCTGGCCCTCGGCCTCCTCCTCGTGGGCGGGTGGGCGCTGGTGCGGCTGTGGCACCGCGACTCCAGCGCCTACATCCGCTACCAGAGCACACCCGAGGACTGACCCGCCGGCGCCGGGTAGGCCGCGGGCTCCGGCGCCGCGGCTCCGCGGACCACGACCATCCACGTGGCTAAGTCACCCGCATGGGGGTGTCAGGGCCGGTTTGACCTGCACATACTCAGAAGTCCCACAGCAAGGGACGGACCGCATGAGTCAGGCGCACGAGCCGGGCACCGGGGGTGGCCGACCATCTCGGACGGACGTCATGCTGCGCTGGGCCACGGCGGTCCCTCCACCACGTCGTCCCTCCGGCCGCCGTCGGCGCCGCGCCAAGCGCGCCGCCCTCGCGGTGCTCCTCCTCACCGTGCTGGCCGCGGCCTCGGTCGCGACCCGGGTGCTGCTCGACCGCGCGCCGCACCCGGACCGAGCCACCCTGTCGCCTGCCCCTGCCTCGAAGGCCACCGCCACCCGTGGTGACCCGGGGCGCACCGACCCGGGCATCCACGTGCAGGTGTCGCCCCGCAAGGACGGCACCCTCGACGTGGTCGAGCAGATCCGCTTCCTGGGGGCGGCCACCGGACTGCAGGTCGCCCTGCCCGCGACGAAGGGCGTGGTGGCCGGCGCCCTGCCGCCCGCCACCCGCATCACCGAGCTGCAGGTGACGGCCGACGGCCACCGGCTCCCTCGGCAGTCGGAGTCCCTCGCCACCGGCGGACGCGTCCTGCTCCCCAACGCGCCCCTCTCCGTGGAGCTGCGCTACCGGCTCGTGGGCGCTGCCACCAGGAGCACGCCGTCGACCCGCGGGCGGGCACTCGTGCTCCTGCCACCCATCGCCGACGACGAACGACTGAGCAGGCTGCCGGTCGTCGTCGTGGTCGAGGGCAAGGGCGTCCGCGGCCTGGTCTGCCCGGGGCTCGCCCCACACGACCAGCTGTGCGGCCGCAGCGAGTCCGCCGGCTGGCGCACCGTCTTCCTGTCGCCCCGCGGCACCGCCGTCCTCGCCCAGCTCGACCTGACGGGCTACTGATCCACGCGCTCCTTCCGGAGCCGGGTCACCGGTTCCCGGAGCCGAGTCAGCACCGCGCTCTGGCGGGTCGCGGCGTGGTGGCCCACGATGGCGACATGGGCAACGGTGACTACCGCGCGGCATACCGGCAGAGCCTCGAGGACCCGGATGCGTTCTGGGGCCGCGCCGCCGAGGCGATCGACTGGATCACGCCCCCGCCACGGGTGCTCGACGACGACCGGCCGCCGTTCTACCGCTGGTTCACCGGCGGCACGCTCAACACCTGCTTCAACGCCCTCGACCGGCACGTGGCCGCGGGGCGCGGCGACCAGCCGGCGGTGCACTACGACTCGCCCGTGACCGACACCCACCAGACCATCACGTATGCCGCGTTGCTGGACCGCGTGGCGACGTTCGCCGGGGCACTCGCGTCGCTGGGGGTCGACAAGGGCGACCGGGTCGTCATCTACATGCCGATGGTGCCCGAGGCCGTCGTCGCGATGCTCGCCTGCGCCCGGTTGGGTGCGGTCCACTCCGTCGTCTTCGGGGGCTTCGCGCCGGCCGAGCTGGCCGCGCGCATCGAGGACGCCAAGCCCGTGGTGATCGTGGCCGCGAGCTGTGGCGTCGAGCCGACGCGCGTGGTCCAGTACAAGCCCCTGCTCGACGCGGCCCTCGACCGCAGCTCGCACAAGCCGGAGTCGGTGATCGTCCTGCAGCGTGAGCAGGCCCGGGCAGCCGTCGGCGAGCGCGACACCGACTGGGAGGAGCTCGACTGGGACGAGCTCGTCTCTGACGCCGAGCCCGCCGACTGCGTGGAGGTCGCGGCCACCGACCCGCTCTACATCCTGTACACCTCGGGGACCACCGGACGGCCCAAGGGGATCGTCCGCGACAACGGCGGTCACGCGGTCGCGCTGCGCTGGTCGATGGGCAACATCTACGGCATCGAGCCGGGCGACACCTGGTTCACCGCCAGCGACGTCGGCTGGGTGGTCGGGCACTCCTACATCGTGTACGCCCCTCTCCTGACTGGCGCGACCACCGTTCTGTACGAAGGGAAGCCGGTCGGCACCCCTGACGCGAGCGCCTTCTGGAAGGTGATCGCCGACCACGGCGTCAAGGCGATGTTCACCGCGCCCACGGCATACCGGGCCATCAAGCGCGACGACCCCGGTGGCGAGCTGATGAAGGGCCACGACCTGTCCACGCTCACGACGGTGTTCCTCGCCGGGGAGCGGCTCGACCCCGACACCTACGAGTGGGCGACCGAGCGGCTCGGGGTGCCGGTGGTCGACAACTGGTGGCAGACGGAGACCGGCTGGCCGATCGCTGCGAACCTGCGAGGGCTCGAGCCGATGCCGATCAAGGCGGGCTCCCCGACCGTGCCGGTGCCCGGCTACGACGTGCGCATCCTCGGGGACGGTGGCCGGGAGCTGGCCGCAGGCGAAGAGGGCGCCATCTGCATCCGGCTCCCGCTTCCTCCCGGCACCCTGCCGACGCTCTGGGGCGACGACGACCGCTACGTGGCCGGCTACCTCTCGGCGTTCGACGGTTACTACCTCACCGGCGACGGCGGCCTGGTGGACGAGGACGGCTACCTCTACGTGATGGGGCGGACCGACGACGTCCTCAACGTCGCGGGCCACCGGCTCTCGACCGGCTCGATCGAGGCGGCGCTGGCCGGTCACCCGGCGGTGGCCGAGTGCGCCGTCATCGGCGTCCACGACGAGCTCAAGGGTCAGGTGCCGCGAGCCCTGGTGGTGCTCAAGGCCGGCGTCGACGGTGCGGCTGACGGCGAGCGCATCCGCACGGAGCTGATGCAGCGGGTGCGCGACGAGGTCGGCCCGATCGCGTCGCTGCAGCGGGTGGACGTCGTCGCGGCGCTGCCGAAGACGCGGTCGGGCAAGATCCTGCGCAAGACGATGCGCGAGATGGCCGACGGCAGGACACCCACCGTCCCCGGGACCATCGAGGACGCCTCGGTCCTTGAGACCCTCGGGCCCGTGCTGTCCTCGCCCACCTAGCCTGACGGGGTGCAGGGAGTCCTCAACGGTTTCACCACCATCGGCCTGGTCATCGCCGTGGGCGCCCTGCTGGCCCACCTCCGTATCGTCGACCTGGGCGCGCAGCAGGTCCTGTCGCGACTCGCGTTCTTCGTCGCGAGCCCGGCCCTGATGGTGGTCACGCTGTCGAGGGCCGACGTGCACCAGGTGCTTTCCGCGAACCTGGGCGCGTCCGCTGCTGGCGTCGTCGTGGCCGGAGGCGTCTACGTCGTGCTGGCCCGCACCCTGTGGCACCGCTCGTTGGGCGACA
Organism: Pedococcus bigeumensis; assembly: GCF_039531795.1. Lineage (NCBI taxonomy): Bacteria > Bacillati > Actinomycetota > Actinomycetes > Micrococcales > Intrasporangiaceae > Pedococcus > Pedococcus bigeumensis. Next base: position 226,356 of record NZ_BAAAQS010000003.1, read on the forward strand.
CCACGATCGGCGCCCTCTCGTCGTCCTACGTCAACGCCGGCAACCTCGGGATCCCGGTCGCCAGCTACGTCCTGGGCGATGCCGCCTTCGTCGCCCCGACGCTCCTGTTCCAGCTGCTGGTGTTCCAGCCCCTCGCGCTGGGCTTCCTCGACGCGGACGCGCGCGGCGGCCGCTCCTCCTGGTGGCAGCTGCTTTCCAAGCCGTTCACGAACCCCCTGACCGTCGGCTCGCTCATCGGGCTCGGGCTGTCGCTCACCGGGTGGACGCTGCCCACCACGGTCGCCGCACCGCTCGGCCTGCTCGGCAACATGGCCGTGCCGTCCATGCTGGTCGCCTACGGCATCGCGCTGCGCCTCGGTCCGGGGCTGGGGCGCGCGGGCTCGGTGCCGGAGCTGGTCACCACGTCGTCCCTCAAGCTGTTCGTGCAACCCCTGGTCGCGTGGTTCGTGGCCAGCGTGGTGCTCGGCGTCGATGGCCACGCGCTGCTGGCGATCGTCGTCACCTCGGCGCTGCCGACGGCCCAGAACATCTTCGTGCACGCCACCCGCTACGACCGGGCGACCGTCCTGGCCCGCGACACCATCCTCATCACGACGATCGGCGCCGTCCCCGTCATCCTGCTGGTGGCCGTCCTCCTCGGCTGAGCCGCCGGACCTTGGTATGCATGCGGGGTCGGGCATGCGGGGTCGGGCATGCCGCGGGGTCGGCGGCTGCGACTAGCGCGAGCGGCGGGCGGTGCCGAAGATCGAGCGGGTGATCTCGCGACCGATGACCGTGCCGGCCGAGCGGACCATCGACTTGAATGCCGTCGACCGCACGACCTGCTCGACCATGCTCGGCTCCTCCTTCGCCGGCCGAGGAGCGCGGGCCGGCGCCTCCGCCTTCGGCGCGGGCGCGGGGGCGGGCGCCTGCTCCGGGGCGGGCGCCGCCTGCAGCCGGGCCTGGAGCTTCTCGTAGGCCGACTCGCGGTCGACCATCGCGGCATACTTCGAGCCGATCGCGGACGAGGCGATGACCTGCTTGACGGTCGCCTCGTCCGACGGCGCCATCAGCGACTGCGGCGCGATCATGCGGGTCCACGCGACCGGTGTGGGCGCGCCCCGCTCGGAGAGCACGGTCACGACCGCCTCACCGGTGCCGAGCGAGGTGAGCAGCTCGGCGAGGTCGTAGCCGCTGCGCGGGTAGGTCGACACTGCGGCCTTGAGCGCCTTGGCGTCGTCGGGGGTGAAGGCGCGCAGTGCGTGCTGCACGCGGTTGCCGAGCTGGGCGAGCACGTCGGACGGCACGTCCTTGGGTGACTGGGTCACGAAGAAGACACCGACGCCCTTCGACCGGATCAATCGCACGGTCTGCTCGATGGCGTCCTGGAACGCCTTGCTCGCGTCGTTGAACAGCAGGTGCGCCTCGTCGAAGAAGAACACCAGCTTGGGCTTGTCGACGTCACCGACCTCGGGCAGGTCGTGGAAGAGGTCGGCCAGCATCCACATGAGGAAGGTGGAGAAGAGGGCCGGCCGGTCCTGCACCGCGGGCAGCTCGAGACAGGTGACCAGTCCCTTGCCGTCGGCAGCGGTGCGCAGCAGGTCCTGGGTGTCGAACTCCGGCTCGCCGAAGAACGCCTCGGCCCCCTGGTCGGAGAACGCGACCAGCTCACGGAGGATGACGCCGGCCGTCGCCGACGACAGGCCGCCGAGCGCCTTCAGGTCGGCCTTTCCCTCGTCGGACCCGAGGAACGAGATGACCTCGCGCAGGTCCTTGATGTCGAGGAGCGCGAGGCCGTTCTTGTCGGCGTAGTGGAAGACCAGACCGAGGCTGGACTCCTGGGTCTCGTTGAGCCCCAACACCTTGGACAGCAGCGTGGGACCGAACGACGTGATCGTGGCCCGGATCGGGATGCCGTTGCCGAGCCCGCCGAGCGACAGGAACTCGGTCGGGTATGCCGTGCCGACCCATTGCTGCCCCACGTCCGTGGCGCGGGCGGTGACCTTGTCGTTGGCCTGCCCCGCCGTCGCGAGGCCGGAGAGGTCACCCTTGATGTCGGCGAGGAACACGGGCACACCTTGACCGGACAGCTGCTCGGCCATCAGCTGCAGCGTCTTCGTCTTGCCCGTGCCGGTCGCGCCTGCGACCAGGCCGTGCCGGTTGAGGGTGGACAGCGGAATGCGCACGGGCGCATCGGGATACGCCTTGCCGTCGACCACTGCGGCACCGAAGTGGAGGGCCCCGCCCTCGAAGGAGTACCCGGCGCGGATCTCGTCGAGCTGGGCGCTGGCCGCGGCGGGCGGCGCTGAAGGGGTCTGCGAAGGCGTGGTCTCGGTCACCTTCGGCACTCTAGTGCGGGCCCCACCACGTGGGCAGGTGAGAAGTGGGCGTCGGCGGGACGCGGCATACCCCTATGGTGGCTGGGTGATCTTCAAGAAGGTGGGTGAAGGGCGGCCGTACCCGGAGCACGGGAAGCAGACGCCGCGCGACTGGGCGGACGTGCCTCCGCGCATGGTGCGGCTCGACGAGCTCGTCACCACGAAGCGCACGCTGGACCTCGGCCACCTGCTCGCCGAGGACTCCACGTTCTACGGCGACCTCTTCGCCCACGTGGTGGAGTGGAAGGGAACGCTCTACCTCGAGGACGGCCTGCACCGCGCCCTGCGCGCCGCACTTCAGCAGCGACCTACCCTCCACGCGCGCGTCCTCGTGCTTGACTGACCCCAGGAAGATCGGGGCCGCGAGGACGCGGGCGGAGGTGGGTTCGTGAGCTACGTCGTGGAGTCGGGGTCCTCGCGCGCCCGCCGCGCCCGCCGCCGCCGGGCGCTGATCACCCTCGGGCTCGTCGCGCTCATGCTGTTCTTCGCCTTCTGGTACGCCTACTCCTACTACGAGGACAGCAACAAGGCGAAGGCCTCCCCCGCGCCGACCTGCACCGCGACCTCCACCGTGAAGACGCCGTCGCAGGTCACCGTCAACGTCTACAACGCCACCGACCGCAACGGCCTCGCGGCCAAGACTGCGGCCGACGTGCGCAAGCGCGGTTTCCGGATCTCCACGGTCAGCAACGACCCGCTCCAGCGAGACGTCACGGTCGCCGCCGAGGTGCGCTTCGGGCCGACCGGCGCAGCGTCGAGCAAGCTCGTGCTGGCCCTGGTGAAGGGGGCGAAGGCGGTCAAGGACAGCCGCACCGACTCCTCCGTCGACCTCGTGCTCGGCGCGAAGTTCACCGCCTTGACGCCCCCACCGAAGAAGAAGCCGGCCGCCGCGACCACCCCGCCCTGCTGAGGTCCGCTCACTGAGGTCGGCCCCCCTGAGGCCCACCCGCTGACGCCCACCTGCTGACGCCGACCCTCCGACGTCGGTCTGACGGCGCGGACCGCTCGGCGCGGCAGTCCGCCACTGGGCGGCACACAGTGCGGACGACCGTGGACAGGCGTCCGCGCCCCACCCACACTGAGGCGGTGGAACCGATGACGGCGGTGCGCGCGCAAGTGGCCGACTCGTGGGTGCGGTCCGCCGCCGCCGGCGTCGAGGCCGACCGCGTGGAGGCGCCGATCACCTTGCCCGCCGACGCCCTGCGCGACCACCGCGAGGCGCACCCGTTGGCCCAGGTGTTCCCCTTGCTCGATGACGTACTCGGCCGGGCCGCGCGCGAGTGCGACGCGATCATGGCGGTCTCCGACGCCTCGGGACAGCTCCTCTGGGTGTGTGGCACGCCCGGGGTGCTGCGCCGGGCGGAGAGCATCGGGTTCGTCGAGGGCAGCAACTGGGACGAACGGCTCGCCGGCACCAATGCGCCCGGCATGGCGCTCGCCCTCGACCAGTCGGTCAACATCATCGGCGCCGAGCACTTCCGACGGTCCGTCCAGCGCTGGAGCTGTGCCGCGACGCCGATCCACGACCCGACCAACGGCTCGCTCCTCGGCGTCCTCGACATCACCGGCGGCGACCAGATCGTCGTCCCGCAGACCATGGCGATGGTCCGCGCCGCGGCCCGGATGGCCGAGGCCGAGCTCGCCCGTGAGCTGCTCACCAGGGGCACCGACCCACCGGTGCAGTCGTCCTCCCGACTGACTGCGGCCGTGCACGCCCTCGGTCGTGACGAGGCGCTGCTCACCGTGGACGACGGTCGTTCCCACCGGCGCACGATCAGGCTCAGTCGCCGGCACAGCGAGATCCTGCTCCTGCTGGCGTCGGCACCCCGCGGCCTCTCGGGCGACGAGCTCGGCGTGCTGCTCTACGAGGAGGACGTGACGTCGTCGACGCTGCGGGCCGAGCTCAACCGGCTGCGGTCCCTCCTCGGTGACGACCTCCTCGCCTCGCGGCCCTACCGGCTCGCCGCCGAGGTCACCGCGGACTGGCTGGCCGTCGAGGCCCACCTCGCTGCGGGAGCCGTCGGTGCTGCACTGCGCAGCTACCGCGGCCCGCTGCTCCCCGCCTCGACGTCACCCGGGGTCGTGCGGCTGCGGGGCAGCGTGGAGGGCCAGCTGCGGCGCGCGCTGCTCGCCAGCGGCGAGGCCGACCTGATGTCGACCTGGACCCGCTCGGCGTGGGGCGCCGACGACCACGAGATGTGGACCGCCCAGCTCGCCAGTCTCGGGAGCACCTCCCCGCTGCGACCACTGGTCATCGGCCAGATCGCGCGCCTCGACCACGAGCTCGGCGCCTGACCCGCCCCGACTCGGGCCCCAAGCAACCTTTGCTAGCAAGGGTTGCTCGCTCACGGACAGGCTGCAACCTGTCCATCAATGAGGTCGCTTTGCTAGCAAAGGTTGCTGCTGGGACACCGCGCAACGTCGTCGCAACGTTGCACTGCCTACCGTCACGGCATCCCCCACACGCGGGGCACCACCAAGGACGTTGGGAGAACAACGATGACGGTCTACGCACCCCCCGGTACCGAGGGCTCGAAGGTCACGGTCGAGCCGCGCTACGGGCACTTCATCGGCGGCAACTGGGTCGAGCCGAAGAAGGGCGAGTACTTCGAGAACATCTCACCGGTGACGGGGCGGGCCTTCACCGAGGTCGGTCGCGGCACCGCCGAGGACATCGAGGCCGCACTCGACGCGGCGCACGCTGCCGCACCGGCCTGGGGCAAGACGTCGCTCGCCGAGCGCGCGCTCATCCTCAACCGGATCGCCGACCGGCTCGAGGAGAACCTCGAGGCGTTGGCGATCGCCGAGACGTGGGACAACGGCAAGCCGGTGCGCGAGACCCTGGCCGCCGACCTGCCGCTCGCGATCGACCACTTCCGCTACTTCGGCGGCGTGCTGCGCGGCCAGGAGGGCAGCAGCTCGGAGATCGACGAGAACACCGTGGCCTACCACTTCCACGAGCCCCTGGGCGTCGTCGCCCAGATCATCCCGTGGAACTTCCCGATCCTGATGGCGACGTGGAAGCTGGCCCCGGCGCTGGCCGCCGGCAACGCCGTGGTGCTCAAGCCCGCCGAGCAGACCCCGTGGTCGATCCTCAAGGTGCTCGAGCTGATCGGCGACCTCATCCCGGCCGGGGTGCTCAACGTGGTCAACGGCTTCGGCGTCGAGGCCGGCAAGCCGCTCGCCAGCTCCAGCCGCGTGGCCAAGGTCGCCTTCACGGGTGAGACCACCACAGGGCGGTTGATCATGCAGTACGCCAGCCAGAACATCATCCCGGTGACCCTCGAGCTCGGCGGCAAGAGCCCGAACGTCTTCTTCGACGACGTCGCCGCGACGAGTGACGCCTTCTACGACAAGGCCCTCGAGGGCTTCACCATGTTCGCGCTCAACCAGGGCGAGGTCTGCACCTGCCCGTCGCGCGCCCTCGTGCAGAAGTCTATCTACAGCGACTTCGTGGGCGACGCCATCGAGCGCGTGGAGAAGGTCAAGCAGGGCAACCCGCTCGACACCGACACGATGATCGGGGCGCAGGCCAGCAACGACCAGCTCGAGAAGATCCTGTCCTACCTCGACATCGGCCGCCAGGAGGGCGCCAAGGTGCTCACCGGCGGCGAGCGCAACGTGCTCGACGGCGACCTCGCCGAGGGCTACTACGTCACCCCCACGGTCTTCGAGGGCAACAACTCCATGCGCGTCTTCCAGGAGGAGATCTTCGGACCGGTCGTGTCGCTGACGAGCTTCAGCGAGGAGGCCGACGCCCTCGCGATCGCGAACGACACCCTCTACGGCCTGGGCGCCGGGGTGTGGACCCGCGACGGCGCCCGTGCCTACCGGATGGGTCGCGGCATCAAGGCCGGACGGGTCTGGACGAACTGCTACCACCAGTACCCGGCACACGCCGCGTTCGGTGGCTACAAGCAGTCGGGCATCGGCCGCGAGAACCACAAGATGATGCTCGACCACTACCAGCAGACCAAGAACCTCCTGGTCTCCTACTCCCCCGACGCCCTCGGCTTCTTCTAGGCCGGCGTGGACCAGACCCAGCACAGCCGGGTCGACTTCACGGGTGAGGCGGCGGACCTGCTCCGCCGCCTCACCGCGAAGCACGGCCCGCTCATGTTCCACCAGTCCGGCGGTTGCTGTGACGGCAGCTCCCCGATGTGTTTCCCCGCGGGCGAGTTCATCACCGGTGACGCCGACATCCACCTCGCCAGCCTGCCCGTCGGCGGGCTGCTCGACCCGATCGAGTTCTGGATGTCGGTCTCCCAGTACGAGTACTGGAAGCACACCCACCTCACCGTCGACGTCGTCAAGGGGCGTGGCAGCGGCTTCTCGGTCGAGGCGCCGGAAGGCGTGCGGTTCCTGATCCGCTCACGGCTGATGAGCGAGGACGAGCTGCGGGTCTTCGACCTGCTCTAGTGCCCGGCACAGACCGGGGTATGCCGCGTGCGCCACTGGCCGCGCGGCATACCTCTGGCCGCGGAGCGGCGCTCGAAGCAGGCGCGACGTAGGCTCGCCCCATGATCACGGTCGAGCTCTCGCGCAGCCTGAACCAGGGCGGGGTGCTGTGGGAGCCGACGCCCGGTGACCGGTTCACCATCGACCAGCCCAACGTGGTCGGCGAGGTGTTCTGGATCAGCCACCTCACGATCGACGTGCACACGTTCAAGGGTCAGCCGCTGCTCGGCTTCAACGGCACGACGGAGTGGGCCCTCGACTCGGTCACCCTCGACACCGCGCTCTGGATGCCCCGCGAGGACCAGCTGCGCGACCTGATCGGCGAGCGGCTGGTGTCGTTGAGCCGCGAGGACTCGCAGTGGCTGGTGACGGTGGAGACCGAGGAGGGGCGCGAGACGTACACGGACCCGGACGCCGAGTGCGCCTACGCGCTGGCCCTCCTCAGCCTCACCTGAGGACGCCTGGTCGGTGGCCTAGTGGGTGGTCGCCATGGTCCCCTTGTGGTGCGACCGGGTCACCTGGAGGTCGGCGGCGCCGACCACGAGCACGACTGCGCCGGCGATCCAGGCGGTCCACGCCATCGGCCGGGTGCCGCTGAAGCCCATGACCCAGGGAGCCGCGATCAGGCAGGCACCGAGCAGGGCCGTGAGTCCCTCGATGGACATCATGTCCGGTCTGAACAGCTCGATCAGAGCCAGGACTGCGGTGACGGCGCCCAGCACGACCATGGTCCAGGTCGCCCGGTTCGTCGTGGTGGTCCACAACGGTGAGAGGGCTGCGTAGGCGCCGGCGATCAGAGCAATGAGATCCTGTGGATGGTTCCATCGCTTCATGGTGGTCACAACCACCTTTCCTTGAAGGCGGTCCGTCGATCCGAGGCGGGCCGAACAACTTGATTCTCCTCCCGCCCAACGGATTTGACCATCCTCCCCGCCTCCAGTGACCCCGCCGCGCACGTCTTGGAGGGCGTCCAGCCCGGCTCGCCAGCTGGCTACGAGGTCACGACGACCCCATCCGCCGGAGGGTGGCGAGCCGACGCTCGTACTCCTGCTCGTCGATCTCACCGGCGGCGTAGCGCTCGGCCAGCCTCGCCTCCCCTGCGCGGGTGCCGGCGTAGCCCTGCACCTGGCGCCAGCGACGGAAGCCGAAGAAGCGGAAGGCGGCGAAGATGCCGACGATGAAGAGCAGCCAGAAGAGGGGGAACAGCGGCCACCAGGGGCCGGGCCCGTTCCAGCTGTCGTGGTCGGCAGCCAGGGTGGCTGCGGTTGCCGCGGTGGCGATGACGGTCGTCATGGTGACTCCTCGGTCGGGTTGAGCTGACTCCTCGATCCTCCTGTGGGAGAGCACCTTCCGAATCCCACCGCGGGCGACACCTCACCTGCTCCCCAGGGCGCACACCCCTCGACGGCAGCTACTCCTGCGACCACCCCGGGCGCACCAGACCCGACTCGTAGGCGAGCACCACGAGCTGGGCGCGGTCGCGGACGTGCAGCTTGACCATCGACCGGCTCACGTGGGTCTTGGCCGTCGCAGGGCTGAGGAACAGCCGCTGGGCGATCTCGTCGTTGTTGAGCCCCTCGCCCACGAGCGCCACGACCTCGCGCTCGCGCTCGGTCAGCTCGCCGAGTCGGTCCGCGGCCGGGGTGGCGCTGGGGCGGCTGCGGGTCGCGAACTCGCCGATCAGCCGCCGCGTTACCCCGGGCGACAGCAGGGCGTCGCCCGCCGCGACCGCACGCACACCGCGCAGGAGCTCGGCCGGCTCGGTGTCCTTGACGAGGAACCCACTGGCCCCGATCCGCACCGCCTCGAAGACGTACTCGTCGAGGTCGAACGTCGTGAGCACCACCACGCGCGTCCCGGCGAGGCTCTCGTCGTTGACGATCTGCCGGGTCGCCTCGAGCCCGTCCGTGCCGGGCATCCGGATGTCCATCAGCACGACGTCGGGCGCCGTCTGCCTGACGACGGTCACCGCCTCGGCACCGTCAGCCGCCTCGCCCACCACCTCGATGTCGTCCTCGGCGTCGAGGAGGGCGCGGATCCCGGCCCGGAGCAGTGCCTGGTCGTCGGCCAGCACCACCCGGATCACCCCGGGCCACCCGTCGGGAGGTCGGCCTCGACTCGCAGGCCGCCGCCGGTCGCGGGAGAGAGGCGCAGCTCGCCGCCGAGCGCCCGCGCCCGCTCCTGCATGCCGCTGATCCCGTTGCCCTGCACGAGGTTTTGCAGCGTGGCTGCGCCGCTGCCGTCATCCTCGATCGTCAGGGAGAGCACGTCCTCACCGTAGTCGAGGGTCACCGCGGCTCGCGTCGCGGCCGCGTGCCGCACGATGTTGGTGATCGCCTCCTGCACGATCCGGTATGCCGCCAGCTCCACGGCGGCGGGCAGGCCACGTTCCTGACCGGTCACGGTCTTGCTGACCTCGAGGCCGGCGTGCCCGCTGCGCTCGACGATGTCGTCGAGCCCCGCCAGGTTGGCGACCGGCGAGCGAGGGGCCGGCGCTCCGTCCAGCCGCAGGACGTCGATGAGAGACCTCAGCTCGGAGAGCGCCTCCTTGCTCGCGTCCCGGATGGCGATCAGCGCAGGCTCGACCTGCTCGGGCCGCCGGTCGGCGAGGTGCAGGGCGACCCCGGCCTGCACGTTGATGAGCGACATGTGGTGGGCCACGACGTCGTGCAGCTCCTGGGCGATGCGCAGGCGCTCCTCCCCGGCCTGCCGCAGCCTCGTCTCGCGGGCGACCTGCCGGTAGGTGACGGCCCGGTCGCGCCAGCTGCGCCCGACCTCGGCAACGGCCAGCACGACCAGGATCCAGGCGAGCAGCCCGCCCACCGCCTGCCACGACCACGCCGCCGAGCCGAAGGCGAGCCGGCCGACGGCATCACCGGCCAGCACCGCGACGGCTCCCGACCAGGCCGCCACCCGGTGACCACGCACGACCGTCACGACCAGCAGGATCGCCAGGCCCAGGAACACCGGTCCGTAGGCGTACCCGCGCGCGAGGAACCCGGCGGCGGCGAGCGCGGCCGCCACCATGGCGGGCACCGGGTACCGCCGCCGCACCGTGATGGCCGCCGGCGCCACCAGGAGCAGCGCCACGGCGAGGGCGTCGAGCGAGCGGCGGTCGGGCTGCGCGTGCGAGGCGCCGAAGCTGCCGGCTACCTGGATGACCGCGACCACGAGCGCGACGACGTAGCGCGCCGCTGGGTGTGCCCGACCGGATCCTGCCCGGGCGCCGCGCATCCATGGCGGACCCCAGGCGAGGTCGTCGGGCTCGGGCATGCCTGCCAGCGTAGGCAACCACGCCGGGGCCCGGCGTCCCACGAGGGTGGCAGCGCGGCATACTCCCGCGGGCGTATGCCGCGGACGGACTCAACGAGTGTGTTCGGGACCGTCCTGACGTGACTTCGCAGGACGACCACTGAACCGCAGCGTCCGCACCTCGAACGGCCCGAGCTCCACCTCGACGACAGTGGCGCGCCCCGTGCTCGCCACCCCACGAGCGGGCTGGTGCAGCGGCTCCTCCAGCAGCGTGACCTCGGCGACGGACGCCACGTCCGTGTCGACCCGGACGGTGCCCGGCGCCCGGCCGCCCAGCACCTCGTGCACCCGGACGACGAGGTCGCCCGAGCGGTCGGCGGCGAGCTTGACACCCGACAGCGCCACCCCGGCACCCTCGACGCGGACGAGAGGCTCGAACCCTCGGGCGCCCTCCACCTCGCGCGCCGGGGTGTTGAGCCAGCCGCCCTCTCGGGCCGCACCCTCGAGCCCCGTGCCGATGACGAGACCGTAGCGGTGGGTGTGGGCTCCGTGGTCGGTGTCGGGGTCAGGGAACCTCGGTGCACGCAGGAGCGAGAGCCGCACGGTCGTCGCGACCGTGCCGTCGCCGACCCAGTCGCGCGTGACGTCGTAGCCGTAGGTGGAGTCGTTGACGAGGGCGACGCCGAAACCGGGCTCCTCGACGTGCACGAACCGGTGCATCGAGGTCTCGAACCGCGCGGCCTCCCAGCTGGTGTTGACGTGGGTCGCACGGCGCTGGTGGCCGAACTGGGTCTCGGCGCTGGTGTGGTCGGCGCGCACGTCGAGCGGGAAGGCCACCTTGAGGAAGGTCTCCACCTCGTGCCAGTCGGTGACCTGCTCGACCTGGAGGGTCCGCGAGCCCGGCGCCAGCGAAAAGACCTGTCGCACAGTCGATTCCGCCGAGATGGTGCGCTGAACGGTGATCCGGGCGACGCCGTCCTCGTCCACTGCTGCGTCGAGGCCATCGGCGTCCCGGAGGTCGCGGACCCTGTTGCGGTAGAACCGGTCGACGTCCCAGGCGTCCCACTTGTTCGGCAGGTCGGGGTGCAGCTGCAGCAGGCCGGCGGCCCCACCCGGCGCGACGGCGTCGCGTCCCGAGCCGAGGTCGACGGCCGACGTGACCAGACCCTGCGCCGACAGCGTCACCCGGACCACGCCGTTGTCGAGCACCAGGTCCTCACCTGTCCGCGTGAGCTCGACCGCTCCTGACCCAGCGCCCGGGCGCAAGCCCGACCCGACCGCCTCACCCGACACGACGGCCTCACCCGGCCCGTCCTCGACGCCGGGCCTGCCGCCGACCACGGCCGCGCCCGGCGGCACACCATCGCGCTCCGACCCTGCGCCGTTGGCGGTGACCCGCTTACGCCCTTCGCCCACGAGGGCCGCCAGTGCGCTGCTCACGAGCTCCTCGGCGGCCCGCTCGACGCGCGCGTACTGCTCCACGGCCTCGCGGTGCACCCAGGCGATGGAGGTGCCGGGCAGGATGTCGTGGAACTGCTGCAGCAGCACCTGCTTCCAGAGAGCGTCGAGCTCGTCGTGCGGATACGCAGCGCCGGCCCGGACCGCAGCGGTGGCGGCCCACAGCTCGGCCTCGACGAGCAGGTGCTCGCACCGACGGTTCCCCGCCTTGGTGCGGTGCTGCGAGGTGAGGGTGGCGCGATGCAGCTCGAGGTAGAGCTCACCCACCCAGACCGGCGTACCGGGGCGCGGCTGCCCGTCCACGTCCACCAGCTCGTCGCGGGTGCGCGCGTAGAAGTCGTCGGGGTGCTCCCACCGCACCCGCGGGCTTCCCTCGAGGTCGGCGAGGCGCTCGGCCCGGCCGGTCATCTCCCGGGTGGTCCCTCCCCCGCCGTCCCCCCAGCCCACCGGCGCGATCGAGCCCGAGGCGATGCGGTGGTCGCGGAACTGGCGCTCGGCCAGGGCCAGCTCGGCGCCGGACAGCTCGGAGTTGTAGGTGTCCATCGGCGGGAAGTGGGTCAGCACCCGCGATCCGTCGATGCCCTCCCAGAGGAAGGTGTGGTGGGGGAAGGTGTTAACCTGGTTCCACGAGATCTTCTGGGTGAAGAACCACTCGAATCCGGCCCGCCGCAACAGCTGCGGCAGGGCCGGGGAGTAGCCGAAGCTGTCGGGGAGCCAGACGCCCTTCGAACGCATCCCGAACTCCTCCTCGAAGAACTGCTGCCCGTAGAGGAGCTGGCGCACCATCGACTCACCCGACGGCATCACGGTGTCGCTCTCCACCCACATCCCGCCCAGGGGCAGGAAGCGCCCGGACTGCACCGCTGCGACGATCCGCGACCACACCTCGGGCCGGTGCTCCTTCACCCAGGCGTACTGCTGGGCACTCGACATGCCGTAGACGAAGTCGTCGGTCTCATCGATGAGCGCCACCATCGAGGCGGTGGTCCGGGCCACCTTGCGCACGGTCTCGCGCACCGGCCACAGCCAGGCCGAGTCGATGTGGGCGTGGCCGACGGCCGACACCACGTGGGCGGAGGCGCTGGCAGGGCGGGCCAGCACCTCGGCCAGCTCCTGCCGGGCGGCCCCGGCCGTGCCGGAGACGTCGGCGAGGTCGAGCTCGTCGAGGGCGTCGTCCAGCGCCTGGAGGATGCGGCTTCGCCGCTGTCCCGCCGGCAGCTCCGCCTGGAGCCCGAGCAACACGTCGAGGTCCAGCGCGAGGGCGTGGACCTCCTCGTCGAAGAGCGCGAGGTCCATCCGCCGGGTGGTGTAGAGCAGGTCGGGCGAGGCGGTGAGCAGGTCGCCCTGGTTGGTCGGCTTGAAGCGCACCGGGCCGAACACGACCGGGTTGGCCGCTGCCTCCACGAAGAGCTCGACCTGCTCGCCGCCACCCGCGGCAGCGGTCACGAGCGCCCAGTGGTTGCGCGGGTTGACCGCCTTCACCGGCGAGCCGTCGGGGCGGTAGACGAGCCCTTCGCACTGGAAGCCCGGCTCGGCCACGTCGAACCCGAGGTCGACGACAGCCTCCACGCGGCGTCCGGCCCACTCGGCCGGCACCGTGCCGGTCAGCCGGAACCACGTGGTGCCCCAGGCTGCCCCCCAGGGCGAGCCCACGGCATACGGCTCGAAGTCGAGGGCAAGGCCCTCGCTCGGCGACACCGGCTCACCCGGGAGGGTGTGCGCCTCGACGGTGAACGGCACGCAGACCGCGTGGACCGCGGGCCAGAGGCGTTCGGTGAGGACGCGGGTGACGCGACCGGTCGTGAGGGTGGTGTCGTCGTGCATGGGTCCACCCTTGCGTGCGGATGGACGACGTGCGACCCAGGGTCACCCCGAGCGGGTATGCCGGGTGCCCCGGTGGGCGCGCGGGCTCAGCGACCGCGGCGCGCGGGCTCAGCGACCGCGGCGACTCGAGGAGAAGGCGGCGATGCCGCCACCGGAGCGGGAGGTGCCCTGCGACGAGGATCCCTGACGGCTGGACGACGAACGCTGCGATCCACCCGACGAGCCGGCCGTGCGGCCACCCTGTCCGCGCGCACCGCCCGACCGCGGGGTCTCGGTGCGGTAGGACTCGGTGCTCGAGGACTGCGAGCCACCGCGACGACCACGAGCGCCGCCGCCCGACGCGCGACCGGCACCGCCGGGGGCGCGACCGGCGCCGCCCTGCTGGCGGGGCGCGCCGGAGCCGCCGCGACCACGCTGCGAGCGTCCGCCGTTGCCACTGTTGGCCTGCTCGACCACCGGGGCCGGCGTGACCAGGGCGGCCACCGGTCCGGTCAGGTCGCCGATGGCCGGGTGTCCGGGGGTGACGTCGACGGCGGTCGGCTTGATGCCGGCCTGGCGCATCAGGGTGCGGGTGTCGCCGCGCTCCTCGGGGGTGCTGACGGTGACGACGACACCCTCGGCGCCGGCGCGGGCGGTGCGGCCCGAGCGGTGCAGGTAGGCCTTGTGCTCGGCCGGCGGGTCGACGTGCACGACGAGGGTCACGTCGTCGACGTGGATGCCGCGGGCCGCGATGTCGGTGGCCACGAGCACCCGGCTGTGACCCTCGCTGAAGGCAGCGAGGTTGCGCTGGCGCGCGGCCTGGGACAGGTTGCCGTGCAGGTCGACCGCGGGGATGCCCGACGCGGTGAGCTGCTTGGCAAGCTTCTTGGCGGCGTGCTTGGTGCGGGTGAAGGCCAGCGTGCGGCCCTGCCCTGCGACGAGCTCGCGCACCACGGCCGGCTTGTTGTCGCGGCTCACGTTGAACAGGTGGTGCGTCATCGCCGGCACCGGCGACGCGGCGCTGTCGACGCTGTGGGTGACGGGGTTGTGCAGGTAGCGCTTCACCAGCTGGTCGATCGCGTTGTCGAGCGTCGCGGAGAAGAGCAGTCGCTGGCCGTCCCGCGGGGTCGCGTCGAGGAGGCGCTTGACGGCGGGGAGGAAGCCGAGGTCGGCCATGTGGTCGGCCTCGTCGAGCACGGTCACCTCGATGTCGCCCAGGCGCACGTGGCCCTGGCCGATCAGGTCCTCGAGGCGACCCGGGGTCGCGATGACGATGTCGATCCCGCGGCGGAGCGCGGAGACCTGCGGGTTCTGGCCCACGCCACCGAAGATCGTCATCGTGCGCAGCTCCAGCGCTGCGGCGAGCGGGGTCACCGTCTCGGCGACCTGGATCGCCAGCTCACGGGTCGGGACGAGCACGAGGGCCCGCGGGGTGTGCGGCGCCCGACGGCGGCCCGACTTGGCCAGCGCGGAGACCATCGGCAGCGCGAACGCCACCGTCTTGCCGCTGCCGGTGCGGCCACGGCCGAGGACGTCGCGACCGGCGAGCGAGTCGGGGAGGGTCGCGGCCTGGATCGGGAACGGCGCGTCGATGCCGCGTTCCTTGAGAGCCGTGATGACGCGGGGGTGGATGCCGAGGTCGGCAAAGGCCACCGGGGCGTGGTTCGGGGACACGACGTGCGAAGACACAGAGAACTCAGTTCAGCAGTAGGGAGTGGCCGAAGATGCTGGACCACTCACGAGTTGCTGTGAGCTGACGGCGCCAACCAGTAGTTGGGGCGCGGAGCAGACGACCTGTGGTGCACGACGGTGCGCACGCAGTGGTTGCAACCCTATCGGGCGGGGCGTTCATTCCCGAATCGCCGGACTTCCGGCCGCGCGCACGCGGCCGGACCCGGCCGTCGCCCCGCCCCTGCTCCTAGGCCCCGGGCGATCTCCGGGCGAGGCGGAGCCAGGTCTCGACGACGGTGTCGGGGTTGAGCGACATCGACTCGATGCCCTGGTCCATCAGCCAGTCGGCGAGGTCGGGGTGGTCGGAGGGACCTTGCCCGCAGATGCCGACGTACTTGCCCCTCGCCCGGCAGGCCTCGATGGCCATGGTGAGCATCTTCTTGACGGCCGGGTCGCGTTCGTCGAAGCCCCCGGCGACGAGGGCGGAGTCGCGGTCCAGCCCGAGGGTGAGCTGGGTGAGGTCGTTCGACCCGATGGAGAACCCGTCGAAGTGGTCGAGGAAGGCGTCGGCGTTGACCGCGTTCGAGGGGACCTCGCACATCATCACGACCTGCAGGTCGTTCTCGCCGCGCTTGAGCCCGTTCTGCCCGAGCAGGTCGATGACGCCCTCGGCCTCCTTCAGCGTGCGGACGAAGGGGATCATCACCTTGACGTTGGTCAGGCCCATCTCGTCGCGCACCAGCCGCAGCGCCTCGCACTCCATGGCGAAGCACTCGGCGAACTCCGGAGACAGGTAGCGGGCGGCGCCGCGGTACCCGATCATCGGGTTCTCCTCGTCCGGCTCGTACCGCTGGCCGCCGAGCATGTGGGCGTACTCGTTGGACTTGAAGTCGCTCATCCGCACGATCACCGGCTCGGGCGCGAACGCGGCCGCGAGCATCGAGACGCCCTCAGCAACACGCTTGACGAAGTAGTCGCGGGGGCTGTCGTAGGCCGCGATGAGGGCCTCGATCTCGGCCTTGATCGCGGGTTCCTGGTCGTCGAGCTCGAGCAGCGCCTTCGGGTGGATCCCGATCTGGCGGTTGATGATGAACTCGAGCCGGGCGAGCCCGATTCCCTTGTGGGGCAAGCGGGAGAACTCGAACGCCTGGTCGGGGGTGCCGACGTTCATCATGATCTTGACCGGCACGTCGGGCATGTCGTCCAGGGCGGTCTCGGTGACCGAGAACTCCTGCAGCCCGTCGTAGACCAGGCCGGTGTCGCCCTCGGCCGCGGAGACGGTGACCTCCTGGCCGTCCGAGAGCGCGCGCGTCGCCGTGCCGGTGCCGACGACGGCGGGGATGCCGAGCTCCCGGGCGATGATCGCCGCGTGGCACGTGCGCCCGCCGCGGTTGGTGACGATCGCGCTGGCGCGCTTCATCACCGGCTCCCAGTCGGGGTCGGTCATGTCGGCGACGAGCACCTCGCCGGGCTGGAACTCGTGCATCGACTCGGCGCTGGTCAGCACCCGCACCGCGCCGGCCCCGATCTTCTGGCCGATCGCGCGACCCTCGACCAGCACCTCACCGCGCTCCTTCATCGGCACGTCCATCCGGAACCGTTGCAGCGTCGAGCCCGACTGTCGCGACTTCACCGTCTCAGGGCGTGCCTGCAGGATGTAGAGCTGGCCGTCGACGCCGTCCTTGCCCCACTCGATGTCCATCGGCCGCCCGTAGTGCTCCTCGATCTTGAGGGCATGCCGGGCGAGCTCGGTGACCTCGTCGTCAGTCAGGCTCAGGCGCCCACGCTCGGCCTCGTCGACCGGCACGAAGTCGATCGAGCGACCCACCGCGGAGTCCTGCGTGTAGACCATCTTGGTGGCCTTGCCGCCGACCCCACGCTTGAGGATCGCCGGCCGGCCCGCGCGCAGCGCCGGCTTGTAGACGTAGAACTCGTCCGGGTTCACCGCACCCTGCACGACCGCCTCACCCAGGCCGTAGCTGCTCGTGACGAACACCGCGTCCGGGAAACCGGACTCGGTGTCGATCGTGAACATCACCCCCGACGACCCGATGTCCGAGCGCACCATCCGCTGCACGCCCGCCGACAGCGCCACCACGTCGTGGTCGAAGTTGCTGTGCACGCGGTAGGCGATCGCCCGGTCGTTGTAGAGGGAGGCGAAGACCTTCTTGATCGCCAGCAGGATGTTGTCGATCCCCAGCACGTTGAGGAAGGTCTCCTGCTGCCCCGCGAACGACGCGTCCGGCAGGTCCTCCGCCGTCGCGCTCGAACGCACCGCCCAGCTCACCTCACCGGGCGCACCGGCCACGAGCTCCTCGTACGCCGCGCGGATGTCGGTCTCGAGGTCCGCCGGGAACGGCTGCTCCTCCACGAGGTCGCGGATCTGGGCGCCGGCCTCGGCCAGCGCACGGGTGTCCTCGACATCGAGGCCGGCCAGCGTGGCGCTGATCCGGTCGGCGAGCCCCTCGTGCGCCAGGAAGCGGCGGTAGGCGTCAGCCGTCGTGGCGAACCCGCCGGGGACGCGCACGCCCGCCTTCGACAAGTGCTGCACCATCTCGCCCAGGGAGGCGTTCTTGCCACCCACGGACTCGACGTCGCCCAACCCGAGGTCCTTGAACCAGGAGATGTTGCCGCTCACGGCGATCCTTTCGACAAGCGGCGCGGGCCGCGATCTGACACTGACTCAGGCAAGGTTGCCCAGCCGGCTGGTCTGCATGATGACTGCCGCCATCTCCTCCACCGACATCGAGGCGGAGTTGATCGACGGTATGCGGTGCAGCCGGTAGAGCGCTTCGGCCCGGCGCAGCTCGTAGCTGCACTGCGCGAGACTGGCATACGTCGAACCCGGGCGCCGCTCCCCCCTCACCTGGCTGAGCCGGGCGGGGGTGGACAGCAGGCCGAAGCACTTCGAGACCAGGCCCTTGACCGGTCGCGGCAGGCTGTCGGTGTCGAAGTCCTCGGGGACGAGCGGGTAGTTGGCGACCTTGAGGCCGTGCTGGAGGGCAAGGTACATCGAGGTCGGCGTCTTGCCGCACCGCGAGGGCGCCACGAGGATCAGGTCGGCCTGCTCGAGGTTGCGCAGGCTGGCGCCGTCGTCGTGCTCCATCGCGAACTCGATCGCCTTCATCCGGAGGTCGTAGCGACGGGTGTCGCCGACACCGTGGAGCGCGCCGACCCCGTGCGTGGCGTTGACGTGCAGCACCCGCTCGACGGTGTCGAGGTGCGAGCCGAAGAGGTCGATGAACGCGCACTGCGTCTTCTGCAGCTCCTTGCGGATCTCCTCGTCCGAGACGGTCGAGAAGACCAGGGCCGTCACCGAGTCGGTCGTGGCCGCGTCGAGCTCGGTGACCACTGCGCGGGCCTGCTCCACCGTCGTGATGAACGGGATCTTGCGTCGCGCGAAGGTGAGGCTGGGGAACTGCGCCAGCATCAGGTTGCCGAGTGTCTCCGCCGAGATCCCCGTGCCGCCGGCGAGGAAGAACACCGGCGTGGGGGCGGTTGGCTCAGCGGGCTCCGGGGTCACGACCCCACCGTTCCATGCCGCAGCCCGCTTGGACAGTCAGCCGACGCGCCCGGCGAGGCCCGGAACCGGGCGATGGGCCGACTTCCGGGACCGTCGCCGTGGAGCGGCGCCCGGAACCGGGCGATGGGCCGGTTTCTCGCAGGGCGGTAGAAACAGGAAACCCCCGGGTCACGTGCTCCCGGGGGCTCCAGCTGGCGGTGGCGGTGGGATTTGAACCCACGGTGGGCTTTCACCCACACACGCTTTCGAGGCGTGCTCCTTAGGCCGCTCGGACACGCCACCGCGGAGCAGGTTACTAGAGCGGTCGACGGCGACGAAATCGCCCCGAAGCCCCCCGGAGACGCACGCGAACAGGTGCCGCCGCGGCATACCCGGAGGTCGGCCAGGGAATGCACAGCCGGCGTCGGCACTTGTCACCGAAGATGACCTCCACCACCACGACCAGCGCCGGAGTGGGCCTGCGCTCCGACCGCGGGCCGATCCTGCTGGCCCTGATGGTCTCGACCGGGCTGATCGCCATGGACGCGACCATCCTCGCGACGGCGGTGCCCTCGGTCGTGCGCGACCTCGGCGGCTTCTCCCAGTTCCCGTGGCTGTTCTCGGTCTACCTGCTGGCACAGGCCGTCTCGGTGCCCATCTACGCCAAGCTCGCCGACCTCGTGGGGCGCAAGCCGCTCATGCTGTTCGGGATCGGCCTCTTCCTGGCGGGGTCGGTGCTGTGCGGCTTCGCCTGGAGCATGACCTCGCTGATCGTCTTCCGCGCCGTGCAGGGTCTGGGCGCCGGGGCGGTGCAGCCGATGGCCATCACGATCGCGGGTGACATCTACACGGTGGCGGAGCGGGCCAAGGCCCAGGGCTACATCGCGAGCGTGTGGGCGGTGTCGTCGGTCGTCGGCCCGACGCTGGGCGGGATCTTCTCCCAGCTCGGCATCTGGCGCTGGATCTTCTTCGTCAACGTGCCGCTGTGCCTGGTCGCCGGCACGCTCATCGCCCGCAACTTCCACGAGCGGGTCGCTCGCCAGGAGCACCGGATCGACTACGCGGGCGCCGCGCTGCTCACGGCCGCCATGTCCCTGCTCATCCTGGGCATCCTCGAGGGCGGCCAGGCCTGGTCGTGGTCGTCACCGACGAGCTACGCGGTGCTCGGCTCCGGCACCTTCCTGCTGCTCGCCTTCCTCCTGGTCGAGCGCAGGGCAGCGGAGCCGGTGCTGCCGCTGTGGGTGCTGAGCCGCCGGCTGCTCGCCACGACCACGATGCTCGCGCTGGGCGTCGGTGTCATCCTCATCGGCCTGACGTCGTTCGTCCCGACCTACCTCGAGAACTCGCTCGGCATCGACCCCCTCGTCGGCGGTCTCGCGCTGGCGGCCCTGACCATCGGCTGGCCGATCTCGGCCACCCTGTCGGGCCGCCTGCTCTACCTCCGCTTCGGCTTCCGACCCGCGATCCTCGTCGGGATGGCGCTGGTCGTCCTCGGCACGGGGACCCTCGCCCTGACGGCGCAGCACCCCTCGGTGGCGCTGGTCGCCGTCTCGTGCTTCGTCACGGGGCTCGGCCTGGGGCTGGTCGCCAGCCCGTCGCTGATCGCGGCCCAGGCCAGCGTGGAGTGGCACGAGCGGGGGGTGGCCACCGGGACGAACATGTTCGCGCGCTCGATCGGGAGCGCCGTCGGTGCAGCGGTGCTGGGTGCCGTCGCCAACGGCGTCATCGCCCGCTCCGGCCACCCCGAGACCGACCCCGGCACCGCGACCGACGCGGGCGCAGCCGTCTTCGTCGGCGTGCTGGTGGCCGCACTCGTGACGATCGTCGCGGCGCTCCTCATGCCCAAGGCCACCGCCGCCGACTCGGACCGCGGCTGAGGCACCCGCCTGACGGCCACTGGTTGCCTTCCAGCGGTCACGAGACCCCTGATCCGGGCCGTCCGTGACAGCCAGGTGGCAACAAGTGCGGGCGCCCCACGACTTGTTGCCATCCAGCGGTCACGAGACCCCTGATCCGGGCCGTCCGTGACAGCCAGGTGGCAACAAGTGCGAGCGCCCCACGACTTGTTGCCTTCCAGCCGTCACGAGACCCCTGATCCGGGCCGTCCGTGACAGCCAGGTGGCAACAAGTGCGGGCGCGGGTCAGGCGGAGCCTGCGCGGGCGCGGTGGCGATGCCTGCGGACCGCCCAGGCCACGATGGCCACCACGACGATGAGCCCGACGATCCCGGCGGCGCCGCGACCCAGCCACTTCTCGACCCGGTGGTACGACTCGCCGGCGAGGTAGCCGGCCGTCACGGCCGTTGCGCCCCAGGCGATCCCGCCGACGGCGTTCCAAGGGAGGAAGACCCGGTAGCGCATGCCCGACAGCCCCGCGAGCGCCGGCATGACGGCCCGGAAGAACGCCGTCCACCGACCCAGGAAGACCGCCGAGCCACCCCGCCGCCGCAGGAAGTCCTGGGCCGAGTCGAGCTTGGCCTGACGACGCTCGAGGATCTTCAGCCCCATCACCCGCGGCCCGAACAACCGCCCGATCTCGTAGCCCACCGAGTCGCCGATGATGGCCGCGAGGATGACGACGACCAGCACCCAGGTGAGCGAGGTGTGGCCCAGGCTCGCGGTCACGCCGCCGATGATCGCGAGCGTCTCGCCGGGCAGCACGAACCCCACGAACAGCGCGTCCTCGGCGAAGACCACGAGCGCGATGATGAGGTAGACGAGCCATGGCGGCGAACCCAGCACCTGGTTGACCAGGCTGTTGACGATCCCGCTCACGCGCGCTCCCCCTGCTCGAACTGCCCGACCGGCGAGGCCCCCGCGCGAGTCCCGCCGGGGGCTCCGGCCGTGCGGTGCCCCTCGAAGAATGACAGCAGCAGCTG
The DNA here is from genome assembly GCF_039531795.1 of Pedococcus bigeumensis. Lineage (NCBI taxonomy): Bacteria > Bacillati > Actinomycetota > Actinomycetes > Micrococcales > Intrasporangiaceae > Pedococcus > Pedococcus bigeumensis. The sequence goes on from NZ_BAAAQS010000003.1 coordinate 247,735, forward strand.
AGAGCACTCTGAAGCCCGCACCCCGCCGACCACCTCGACCCGATGGGTGGCCCGGCGGTCGCGCACGATGTCCCAGACCGAACCGGTCGCCCCCAGCTTCGGGTCCCAGGCGCCGAGCACCAGGCGGGAGATCCGCGAGAGCATCAGGGCGCCGGCGCACATCGGGCACGGCTCGAGGGTGACGACGAGGGTGCAGTCCTCGAGCCGCCACTCGCCGAGCGTGCGCGCAGCAGCGCGGAGCGCGACGACCTCGGCGTGCGCAGTCGGGTCCCCCTCGACCTCGCGCAGGTTGCGCCCCTCACCGATCACGTCGCCCGACGGCGACACCACGACGGCGCCGACCGGGACGTCGCCGTCACGCGCCGCTGCGGCGGCGAGGTCGAGCGCCAGGCCCATCCACGCGGCATACCGCTGGTCGAGCGCGGGGCCACGGGTCGAGGTCACCCGCCCAGTGTCGCCCATGCCGGCCCTCGGGGCCGGGTGCCGGCCGGTGCGGGCCGGTGCGGGCCGGTGCGGGTCGGCCCCCTGCACCCGTGCGGGCTGGCCCTTCCGCGACCCGGTGGGCTGAGCCCGGGCCGCGGACGTGGACGCGCAGGGCGCGCCACGCGCTAGGTTTCGGCTATGCGCGTCCACGTTGCCGACCACCCGCTCATCACGCACAAGCTGACCTACCTGCGCGACAAGCGCACGGACAGCCCGACCTTCCGGCGGCTGACCGAGGAGCTGGTGACGCTGCTGGCCTACGAAGCCACCCGCGACGTGCGCGTGGAGCCGTTCGACATCGAGACGCCGGTGGCCCCGACCACGGGCATCAAGCTGTCCAACCCCAAGCCGCTGATCGTGCCCATCCTGCGCGCCGGGCTGGGCATGCTCGAGGGCATGGTCCGCCTGCTGCCGAGCGCAGAGGTGGGCTTCCTCGGCATGCAGCGCAACGAGGAGACGCTCGAGGCGATCACCTACGCCAACCGGCTGCCCGACGACCTCAAGGGCCGGCAGTGCTACGTCGTCGACCCGATGCTCGCGACCGGCGGCACCCTCGTCGACGCCATCCGCTACCTCGCCGACCGCGGCGCCGACGACATCACGGCCGTCACGCTCCTCGCGGCTCCGGAGGGCATCAAGCACGTCGAGGACTCGCTGGCCGACCTCGACATCCCGATCACGCTCGTCACCGGCGCGCTCGACGAGAAGCTCAACGACAAGGGCTACATCGTGCCCGGCCTGGGTGACGCGGGTGACCGGCTCTACGGCGTCGTCTGACCCCACCGACCGGGTATGCCGCGTGGCCGGGCCGCGCGGCGCGCCTCACCCGTTCAGCCGATGGCATCGGTCAGGATGGACACCAGTGGTGCGCCCGAACCACGTGCCTGCGGCCTGAGCCCGCTGTTGGCGACCGACCCTGACGACCGACCCTGACGACCGACCCTGACCTCTCGAGGAGCTGAGCATGACGCGCGTGAAGAAGATCCTGCTGTGGGTCCTCGTCGCGTTCGCCGCCTACGCCATCTTCACGTCACCCGACCAGGCCGCCCAGATCGTCAAGACCTCCGGCAGCATCCTCGCCGACGGGGCGCGCAACATCGGCAACTTCTTCGACGCCCTGCTCGGCCGGTAGGCCCACCCCGATGGGCCCGACGCCCAGCCGCGGCGAGATCGACCGCTACCTGGTCGACGGGGAACGCATCGTCTTCGCCGTCCACCAGCACTGGGGCCGGGTCGCCGAGCCCGTCGGCTCCGCCGTGGTCGGGCTGGTGCTCGCGTTCTGGGTCGACGCCCGCATCGACCCGTCGCTGGGCACCCTCAGCAGCATCCTCTGGTGGGCCTGGTTCGCGGTCGTCGCACGGGCGGCCTGGAAGGTCGTCAACTGGCGCCACGACTGGTTCATCGCCACCGACAAGCGACTGCTGTTGTTCCACGGCTTCATCACCCGGCGCGTGCCGATGATGCCGCTGACCAAGGTCACCGACATGGCTTACGAGCGATCAGTGCCGGGACGGATCTTCGGCTACGGCCGGTTCGTGCTCGAGTCGGCCGGTCAGGACCAGGCCCTCCACAAGGTCACCTTCGTGCCCGACCCCGACCACCACTACCGGGTCATCTGCTCCGAGATCTTCGGCGTGGGCGACCGGCGAGACCTGTTCGACGACCCCTTCGAGGGCCCGTTCGACGAGACCGACGACTGGGACGAGCCGCCGCCCGGCGGCGGTCACCCGGGTGGCAGCCTCCCCGACCCGTATGCCGGGTGGGACGACCCGCGGCACAGTCCCGCCGCACCGACGTCCCCCGCCCCAGGTGGCCAGGGTTCGCTCTACCGCAGCCCCGACCTGCGGGCGAGGGACCGGAGCGCCGACACCGGACCCATCCCGATCCGCCCCCGCCGCCGCGACGTGGGCCACGACTGACCGCACTTCCGGCCACGGGTGCTGGTCGGGGGCCGGATCCGGGCACCCCTGTCGATACGCGTGGCCGGGAGTCGTGGACGGGTGTCTCACGCGACAGAAGTTTTCTTGACTCATTCAAGAGAATGGGACAGGCTCGGGCCATGCCCACGACGGTCGAGCTCGAGCAGGTGCTGCGTGGCGCCGAGCTGCGGGTGACCCGCCCTCGGGTCGCGGTGCTGACCGCCGTGCACGACCACCCGCACGCCGACACCGACACGATCATCGGCGCCGTGCGCGCCGGCCTCGGCGACGTCTCGCACCAGGCCGTCTACGACGTCCTGCGGGTGCTCACCGCCGCGGGACTGCTGCGCCGCATCCAGCCCGCCGGGTCGGTCGCGCGCTACGAGGCCCGGGTCGCCGACAACCACCACCACGTCGTCTGCCGTGGCTGCGGCACGATCGCCGACGTCGAGTGCGCGGTGGGCGAGATCCCCTGCCTCACCGCGTCGGACGACCACGGCTTCGTGATCGACGAGGCCGAGGTCGTCTACTGGGGCCTGTGCCCCGACTGCGCCGCCGACGCCGCGAGCACCGCCATCGCCTGAACGCCACCCCAGCCCTGAAGACCGACCCGGACCTGAAGACACCCCAGCCCTGAAGACCACCCCAGCCCTGAAGACCGACCCAGCCCGGAAGACGAAACCAGACCCGACCACCGCCCTGCACTCGACCAACCGTGGAAGGAACCACATGTCGGACACCGACCAGCCCCAGACCCCCAATGCCCGTGCTGACGAGGCCAACGCCGCGGGGTGGGACCCCGACCAGCCCCTGACCGCGGAGACGAACGCCCAGGCCGACGGGCTCACCGGTGACAGCGCCTCCGAGGGCAAGTGCCCGGTCGCCCATTCCACCCCGCACCCCACCCAGGGCGGCGGCAGCAACCGCGGCTGGTGGCCGGACCGGCTCAACCTGCGGATCCTCGCCAAGAACCCGGTCGTGGCCAACCCGCTCGGTGCCGACTTCGACTACGCCGAGGCCTTCTCGAGCCTCGACCTGGCCGCCGTGAAGCAGGACATCGCCCAGGTGCTCACCACCTCGCAGGACTGGTGGCCGGCCGACTTCGGCAACTACGGCCCGTTCATGATCCGGATGGCCTGGCACAGCGCCGGCACCTACCGGATCCGCGATGGCCGCGGCGGTGCGGGCTCCGGCCAGCAGCGGTTCGCCCCGCTCAACAGCTGGCCCGACAACGCCAACCTCGACAAGGCCCGCCGCCTGCTGTGGCCGGTCAAGCAGAAGTACGGCCAGAGCCTGTCGTGGGCCGACCTGATGGTCCTCACCGGCAACGTCGCGCTGGAGAACATGGGCTTCCAGACCTTCGGGTTCGCCGGCGGCCGTGAGGACGTGTGGGAGCCCGACGAGGACGTCTACTGGGGTCCGGAGACCGAGTGGCTCGGCGACGAGCGCTACACCGGCGACCGCGAGCTCGAGAACCCGCTCGCCGCGGTCCAGATGGGTCTGATCTACGTCAACCCCGAGGGTCCCAACGGCCAGCCGGACCCGCTCGCCGCGGCCCGTGACATCCGCGAGACGTTCCGCCGGATGGCGATGAACGACGAGGAGACCGTGGCGCTGATCGCCGGCGGCCACACCTTCGGCAAGACCCACGGTGCTGCCGACCCCCAGAAGTACGTCGGCGACGAGCCCGAGGGCGCCGAGCTCGCCGAGCAGGGCCTGGGCTGGCGCAACACCTACGGCACCGGCAAGGGCGCCGACACCATCACCAGCGGCCTCGAGGTCACCTGGACCCAGACGCCCACCCAGTGGAGCAACCACTTCTTCGAGAACCTCTTCGGCTTCGAGTGGGAGCTCACCAAGAGCCCGGCCGGCGCGCATCAGTGGAAGCCGAAGGATGGCGGCGGCGAGGGCACCGTCCCCGCAGCCCACGACCCCTCCGCGCGGATCGCCCCCAACATGCTGACGACCGACCTCGCCCTGCGCGTCGACCCGGTCTACGAGCAGATCTCGCGCCGTTTCCTCGAGCACCCGCAGGAGTTCGCGGACGCCTTCGCCAAGGCGTGGTTCAAGCTGACCCACCGCGACATGGGCCCGATCGCCCGCTACCTCGGCCCCGAGGTCCCGAGCGAGGTGCAGCTCTGGCAGGACCCGATCCCGGCGGTCGACCACGAGCTGGTCGATGCGGCTGACATCGCCTCCCTCAAGGAGCAGATCGCTGCCTCGGGCCTGTCCGTCGCCGACCTGGTCTCCACGGCCTGGGCCTCGGCCTCGACGTTCCGCGGTGGCGACAAGCGCGGTGGCGCCAACGGCGCACGCGTCCGCCTCGCGCCGCAGAGCGGCTGGGACGTCAACGACCCGGCCCGGCTCGCCTCGGTCCTGCGGACGCTCGAGGGCATCCAGGAGTCGTTCAACAGCGCGCAGTCCGGCGCCAAGCGGGTCTCGATCGCCGACCTGATCGTGCTGGCCGGCGGCGTGGGCGTCGAGCAGGCCGCCAAGGCCGGCGGACGCGACGTCGAGGTGCCCTTCACCCCGGGTCGCACCGACGCCAGCCAGGACCAGACCGACGTCGACTCCTTCGCCGAGATGGAGCCGCGTGCCGACGGGTTCCGCAACTACCTCGGCAAGGGCGTGAGCCTGCCGGCGGAGTTCCTGCTCGTCGACCGGGCCAACCTGCTGACCCTGAGCGCCCCCGAGATGACGGTGCTCGTCGGTGGCCTGCGGGTGCTGGGCGCGAACCACCAGCAGTCCACGGCCGGCGTCCTCACCGAGCGGCCGGGCACGCTGACGAACGACTTCTTCGTCAACCTGCTCTCGATGGACACGACCTGGCGCGCCTCCGCACCCGACTCCACGGCATACGAGGGGGTCGACGCCTCCGGCGCGGTGAAGTGGACCGGCACGCGGGCCGACCTGGTCTTCGGGTCGAACTCCGAGCTGCGCGCCCTGGCCGAGGTCTACGCCAGCGACGACGCCGCCGACAAGTTCGTGACGGACTTCGTCGCGGCCTGGGTGAAGGTCATGGAGCTGGACCGCTACGACCTCGTCTGACCGGTAGCACGGCCGCGCGTCCGCGCACCACCACCGCGCGACCGCGCGACCGCGAACCACCACCGCACGACCGACGTCCGGGTCGGCCCGCAGGGGCCGGCCCGGACGTTTCGTATGCCGGATTCCCGAGGAGCGAGGCGGACACACCGGCGCTAGGTTGGCTCGAATCGGGCCGCACAGGCGGCTGACCCGAAAGGGCCTGACACCAAGCACGGAGGCGATGCGATGTCCGTCATGAGGACCAAGTCGATCGAGCAGTCGATCCGCGAGACCGAGGACCCGGACTTCGCCCTCAAGAAGAGCCTGTCCTGGCTGGACCTCACGGTCTTCGGCATCGGCGTCATCATCGGCGCGGGCATCTTCACCTTCACCGGCAAGGCGGCCCAGGCCTACGCGGGGCCGTCCATCGTCATCTCCTTCGTGGTGGCCGCCGTCGTCTGCGGGCTCGCCGCACTCTGCTACGCCGAGTTCGCCTCGACCGTGCCGGTGTCGGGTTCGGCCTACACGTTCTCCTACGCGTCGCTGGGTGAGCTGATCGCCTGGATCATCGGCTGGGACCTTCTCCTCGAGCTCGCGCTCGGCGCCGGAGTGGTCTCGCAGGGCTGGTCGCAGTACGCCAACCTGCTGCTCACCGACATGGGGATCAACCTCCCCGACGCCCTGGCCCCTCGCACCGACGACAACCCGGGCGGTCAGTTCAACCTGCTGGCGTTCCTGCTCATCGCGGTGCTCACCGCGCTGGTGGCCTGGGGCATCAAGGAGTCGATGCGGGTCAACCTCGTCCTCGTGGCGATCAAGCTCTTCGTCGTCCTGTTCGTCATCTTCGCCGGCATCGCCTACATCAAGTCGGCCAACTACCACCCGTTCATCCCGCCGGCCAAGGCCGGAGTCGGCAGCGAGGGCATCAAGCAACCACTCATCCAGGCCATCTTCGGGTTCACCCCGACGACCTACGGCATCGGTGGCATCTTCGCGGGCGCCTCGATCGTCTTCTTCGCCTACATCGGGTTCGACGTCGTGGCCACCACCGCCGAGGAGGCACGGAAGCCGCAGCGTGACCTGCCGATCGGGATCATCGCCTCGCTGGTGATCTGCACGGTCCTCTACGTGGCCGTCGCCTTCGTCATCACCGGCATGGTCAAGTACGACAAGATCGACCCGGACGCGGCCCTGGCCACCGCCTTCAAGGACGTCGGCAAGAGCGGCTACGGCACGCTGATCTCGTGCGGCGCCGTCGCAGGCCTGACGACCGTGGTCATGACGCTGATCATCGGCGCGACCCGCGTGCTCTTCGCGATGTGCCGCGACTGGCTGCTGCCACCGTCGTTCGGGCGCACCAACGCCCGGACCGGCACCCCCGTCCGCATCACCATCGCGGTGGGGCTCGTGGTCGCGTTCATCGGCTCGTGGCTGGGCAACCACATCGACCTCGAGGAGATGGTGAACATCGGCACCCTGGCCGCCTTCACCCTGGTGTCGGTGGCCGTCCCCATCCTGCGGCACAAGCGCCCCGACCTCGAGCGTGCCTTCACCGTGCCGTTCTCACCGTGGCTCCCGTCTGCGGCCGCGCTCGCCTCGATCTACCTGATGATGAACCTGTCGATCGAGACCTGGATCCGCTTCCTGGCCTGGATGGCGATCGGGTTCGTCGTCTACTTCACCTACGGCATGCACAACAGCCGGCTGTCGGGGAGAGCCAAGGAGGGCGAGCTGCCCAGCCTCACCAGCACCTGACGCAGGCGCCCCTTCGGGGGTCTGGCCCCAGGAGCTCTGCCGTATGCCGCGTGGCGACCACGCGGCATACGGCATCGTGGGAGCCATGCGACTCTCGATGGTCCTCGACGGACGTGACCTGCCCCTGCTCGTGCGGTTCTGGACGGCGGCCCTCGGCTACGACGCGGTGTTCTCGCTGCCTGACTTCGAGGTGCTGCGCCCCCGCGAGGGCGAGCCGCCCGGTCCGGTGTTCATCCTCCAGCGGGTGCCGGAGGCGAAGGCCGGCAAGAACCGCATGCACGTCGACGTCCACCCCCCGCTGGACCTCGGCGTCCCGGCCCTGGTCGAACGGCTCGAGGCGTTGGGCGGCAAGCGGATCGGCGCACCGGTGACCGACCTGTTGGAGGCGATCGACAGCTGGTGGCAGGTGATGGCCGACCCGGAGGGCAACGAGTTCTGCGTGGTCGCCGACCAGGGCCACCCGCCCCCCGAGGTCACAACGCCTTGATGATGTCCTCGACGCGTTCCTTGGCGTCGCCGAAGAGCATCTGGCTGTTCTCCTTGAAGAACAACGGGTTCTGCACGCCCGCGTAGCCGGTCGCCATGGACCGCTTGAAGACGACGACGTTGCGGGCCTTCCAGACCTCGAGCACCGGCATGCCCGCGATCGGGCTGGTGGGGTCCTCGGCCGCCGACGGGTTCACCGTGTCGTTGGCGCCGATCACGAGGACCACGTCGGTGTCGGCGAGGTCGCCGTTGATCTCGTCCATCTCGAGGACGATGTCGTAGGGCACCTTGGCCTCGGCGAGCAGGACGTTCATGTGGCCGGGCAGCCGACCGGCGACCGGGTGGATGCCGAACCGGACGTTGACCCCCTTCTTGCGCAGCTGGCTGGTCAGCTCGGCGACGGGGTACTGCGCCTGGGCCACGGCCATGCCGTAGCCCGGGGTGATGACGACGGTGGAGGCGTCGCGCAGCAGCTCGGCGACGTCGGCGGCGATGGTCTCGCGGTGTTCGCCGTAGTCGGTGTCGTCGCTGACCGACACCTCCTGGCCGAACCCGCCCGCGATGACGGAGAAGAACGACCGGTTCATCGCCTTGCACATGATGTAGCTGAGGATCGCACCGGAGGAGCCGACGAGAGCGCCCGTGACGATGAGCAGGTCGTTGCCGAGCATGAAGCCCGCTGCTGCCGCGGCCCAGCCGGAGTAGCTGTTGAGCATCGACACGACCACGGGCATGTCGCCGCCACCGATGGAGGCCACCAGGTGCCAGCCGAAGGCCAGCGCGACCACCGTCATGAGCAGCAGTGGGACCACCGAGTGCGACTGGACGAACCAGACCAGCAGCCCGGCCGAGACGACCAGCGCGGCGAGGTTGAGCCAGTGCCGGGCGGGGAGCATCAATGGCGAGGACTTGATGCGGGCGCTCAGCTTGAGGAAGGCCACGATCGACCCGGTGAACGTCACGGCACCGATGAAGACCCCGATGAACACCTCGACGAGGTGCAGCTTGTCGTCGGTGCCGGCGTCGCGGGACTCGAGGTAGGAGCTGTAGCCGACCAGGACGGCGGCCAGGCCGACGAAGCTGTGCAGCATCGCGACCAGCTCCGGCATCTGGGTCATCTCGACGACCCGGGCCCGCCACAGCCCGATCGCCGCGCCGACCGCCATGGCGACGGCGATCAGCGTGATGGTGAGCAGCGGATGCGCCGCCCGGTCGACCGACAGCCAGATCGTGGCACCCAGCGCGAGGGCCATGCCGGCCACGCCGAAGGCGTTGCCCTCCTTTGCCTTCTCGTGCTTCGAGAGACCCGCGAGGGACAGCACGAAGAGCACCGCCGAGACGATGTATGCCGCCTGCACCAGGTTGGTGGTGACGTTGCCGCTCATACCGGTTCAGTCCTTCCGGAACATCTGGAGCATCCGGCCGGTGACGGCGAACCCTCCGAAGATGTTGATGCTGGCCACGAGCGTGGCGAGGAACGCGAGGACCTGGATCACGGCGTTGGAGCTGCCGAGCTGCAGGACACCGCCGACCAGGATGATGCCGCTGATCGCGTTGGTCTCGGCCATGAGTGGCGTGTGCAGGGCGTGGGCGACGTTGGAGATGACGTAGAACCCGACGATGACCGCGAGTGCGAACACCGTGAAGTGGCCGAGGAAGACCGCGGGTGAGTTCGCCGCGACGAGGCCGAAGACGACGGCGGCCAGGGCCATCGCGACGTACTTGCGCCGCGGGTCCGGCGGCGGTTTAGGCGCCTTGGGCTCGGGGGCTGCCTTGGCCGCGGCGACCGGGGCGGCGCTGACCTGCACCTGCGGCGGGGGCCACAGGGTCGCACCGTCACGGCACACCGTCATGCCGCGCTGCACCACGTCGTCGAGGTCGAGGACGACCCGACCGTCCTTGCCCGGGGTGAGCAGCTTGAGGAGGTTGACCAGGTTGGTGCCGAAGAGCTGGCTGGCCTGAGTGGGGAGCCGCCCCGGCAGGTCGGTGTAGCCGATCAGCTTGACGCCGTTCGCGGTCGTGACGACCTGGTCGGCGACCGTGCCGGCGACGTTGCCGCCGTTCGCCGCGGCGAGGTCGACGACCACCGAGCCGGGCTTCATCGACGCCACCATCTCCTCGGTGAGCAGCCGCGGGGCGGGGCGGCCGGGGATCAGGGCCGTGGTGATGACGATGTCGACGTCCTTGGCCTGCTCGGCGTAGAGCTCGGCGGCCTTGCGGTTGAAGTCCTCCCCCATCTCCTTGGCGTAGCCGGTGGCGGACGGGCCCTCGTCCTCGACCGCGATCCGCAGGAACTCCGCGCCCATCGACTCGACCTGCTCGCCGACCTCCGACCTGGCGTCGAACGCCCGCACCACCGCCCCGAGGCTGCTGGCGGTGCCGATCGCCGCGAGACCGGCGACCCCGGCGCCGACGACGAGCACCTTGGCAGGGGGGACCTTGCCGGCGGCGGTGACCTGTCCGGTGAACAGCGAGCCGAACTCGTGGGCCGCCTCGATCACCGCGCGGTAGCCGGCGATGTTGGCCATCGACGACAGCACGTCGAGGGACTGGGCTCGGGAGATGCGCGGCACGGCGTCCATCGCGAGCGCGGTCACCCCGGCTGCCGTGAGCTTCTCGACGAGGTCGGGGTTGAGCGCGGGTGAGACCAGCGAGGCGAGCAGCGACCCGGCCCGCAGCCGGCCGATCTCCTCGTCGTTCGGCGCGTTCACCTTGAGGACGACATCGCCGGCCCACGCCTGCGTGGCGTCGACGACGGAGGCGCCCGCCGCGGCATACGCCTCGTCGGCGAACGAGGACCGGGCACCGGCCCCGCGTTCGACCACCACGTCGTACCCCAGGCCGATCAGCTGGCCCACGGTCCTGGGCGTGGCTGCCACCCGGGTCTCACCCGGCTTGGACTCTGCTGGAACTCCGATGCGCACCCTTGCTCCCGTCGCTGGCCGTGACTCTGCAAAACCTGCCGTGACGTCGCCAAACCTAGGGGGTGCGCCGCCGCAATGGCGACGCAATGTGAGCACAGTCGCGCCCGCCGTCCACACGGTGGACGACGGGCGCGGCTGTGGGGGGTCCGGTCAGACGAGGCCGACGACGATCAGCGTCATCAGCACGATCAGCGTGATGGCTCCGAGGAACAGGCCACCACCGATGTCCGACTGGCTCTCGGCGTACGGGCGGTTCTCGTGCAGGTAGTCGTGGGGGTACTTGCGGGCGGCGTGACGGCTCATGGATCCGCTCCTTTCAATACGCTACGGACCGTATCGTATATCCCTCATCGGAGTCAACGGCCCTCTCGAAGACGACCCCGAGCCGGTGGGCTCGGGGTCGTCCAGGCGTGTCGCGGGTATGCCGTGGTCAGGCGGTGCCGCCCACGTCGCCGTGCGGCACGGGCTGGCCGAGCCGACCGGCCTGGTAGTCCTCGAAGGCCTTGCGGACCTCGGCTTCGGTGTTCATCACGAACGGACCGGCCCAGGCGACCGGCTCACGGATCGGCAGACCGCCGAGGACGACGACGTCCAGCCCCGCGGCATACCGCTCCTGTTGGGTGCGGGCCGAGGAGAGCTGGAGGGCGTCTCCGGGGCCGAACACGGCGAGCTGGCCGGGACCGACCGGAGTCTGGTCGGGCCCCACGAAGCCGTCGCCGCTCATGACGTAGACCAGGGCGTTGAAGTCGCGGCGCCACGGCACGGTCAGCTCACCGCCGGGGGCGACGGTCGCGTGCACCATGGCCATCGGGGTGTGCGTCGACCCCGGACCGGCGACGCCGCCGACCTCGCCGGCGATGACCCGCAGCAGCGAGCCGCCGTCGGCCGAGGTGAGCAGGCCCACCTCGCTGGAGCGCAGGTCCTGGTAGGCCGGCGCCTTGAGCTTGTCGACCTTGGGCAGGTTCACCCAGAGCTGGAAGCCGTGGAACAGGCCACCGCTGACGACCAGGTGCTCCGGCGGTGCCTCGATGTGCAGGATCCCCGAGCCGGCGGTCATCCACTGGGTGTCGCCGTCGGTGATCGTGCCACCGCCGCCGAACGAGTCCTGGTGGTCGAAGATGCCGTCGATGATGTAGGTCACGGTCTCGAACCCGCGGTGCGGGTGCCACGGCGTGCCCTTGGGCTCGCCCGGCGCGTACTCGACCGCCCCCATCTCGTCCATGTGGATGAACGGGTCGAGGTCACGCAGGTCGACACCGGCGAAGGCGCGCTTCACCGGGAAGCCCTCGCCCTCGAAGCCGCTGGGCGCGCTCGTCACGGAGCGGACCTTGCGCTGCACTGCGGCCGGGGCCACAGCAGGCACCCTGGGCAGGACGGTGAGGTCGGCGACGGAGACAGCAGGCATGGTCACTCCCGATCTAGTTCGAATTTCAACTATCTCGTAGAACCACGGCGTCGGTCAACCCATTCCCACCTCGGTCGTGTGCCTGAGCAGGCCTCCAGGCCTCGACCCAGGCACACGACCTGGGCTCAGACCTGCCGGGGCCGCTCGTCGCCCGTGTCGCGGACGTCGGTGTCGCTGACATCGGTGTCGCGGACGTCGGTGTAGCGGACGTCGGTGTCGCGGACGTCGGTGTCGCGGACGTCGGTGTCGCGGACGTCGGTGTCGCGGACGTCGGTGTCGCGGACGTCGGTGTAGCGGACGTCGGTGTCGCGGACGTCGGTGTCGCTGACATCGGTGTCGCGGACGTCGGTGTCGTGGTGCACGGCCTCGGGGTCCTCGTCGACCACCCGGTCGTGCTCGGCAGCATCCACGTCCGACTCCCGGGTGTTGTCCACCCCTCGGGTGTCGTCCACCTCACGGGCGTCGTCCACCTTCACGTCGGGGTCGCGCTCGTCGGCCCGCTGCAGGTGCTCGTCACGGGTGGCGCGAGCCTCGGTCGCCGCCTCGCCGCGGCGCTCCGCCTCGGCTTCCAGCCGCTGGGCGCGAGCCTGCTGCTCCTGGGCCTCCGCGCGGGCCTTGTCGGCCTGGGCCTGCGCCTCCGCGGCGGCGGCCTCCCGCTCCCGGTGCTCGCGGTCGTGCTCCGCGGCAGTGGCCCGCAGGTCGGCGGCCTCGTCCCGACGCGCCGCGACCTGCCTGCTCCTGCTCAGCATGGCGAACAGCGCGATGGCGACGAGCACGACGACGATGAGGATGATCCAGATGACGGGTTTCATGAGCCCTCCAGGTTGGGCCGGAACGGGTCTCCGGCTCTCGCAACCTAGGGCAGGCCCGGGGCTGCGTCCACCCAGGACGACCGCGTTTGCGCAGGTCAGAGGGCAGTCAGGGCGGCGCCAGGTGGGCAGGTGGGCCAGGTCGGGCAGGACCGGCAGGACCCGCAGGACCCGCAGGCAGCGTCAGGTGGCCAGGCCGAGGTCGGCCACGGTCTTCTCCCGCATCTCGACCTTGCGCACCTTGCCGGTGACGGTCATCGGGAACTCGTCGACGACCGTCACGTAGCGCGGGATCTTGTAGTGCGCGAGCTTGCCGGTCGCGAAGGCCCGGACGGCGTCGGCGTCGAGCGGCTCGGCACCCTCCTTCATCCGGATCCACGCGCACAGCTCCTCGCCGTACTTCGCGTCGGGGACCCCGATCACCTGGGCGTCGAGGATGTCGGGGTGGGTGTAGAGGAACTCCTCGATCTCGCGGGGGTAGATGTTCTCCCCGCCCCGGATCACCATGTCCTTGATCCGGCCGGTGATCTGCACGTAGCCGTCGTCGTCCATCACGGCGATGTCGCCGGTGTGCATCCAGCCGTCGACGAGCACCTCGTCGGTCTTGTCCTGCTGCTCCCAGTAGCCGAGCATCACGGAGTAGCCCTTGGTGCAGAACTCCCCCGCCTGCCCCCGGGGCAGCGTCTCGCCCGTCACCGGGTCGACGACCTTGATCTCCAGGTGCGGCCCGACCCGGCCGACCGTGCCGACCTTCTGCTCGAAGGTGTCGTCCGTGCGGTTCTGGGTGGACACCGGCGAGGTCTCGGTCATGCCGTAGCAGATGGTCATCTCGGTAATCCCGGCGTCGATGAGCTTGGTCATCATCGTTGCCGGACAAGGGGATCCGGCCATGATGCCGGTGCGCACCGACGACAGGTCGTAGGAGGCGAAGTCAGGCAGGGACCACTCCGCGATGAACATCGTGGGCACGCCGTAGAGCGAGGTGCACCGCTCGTCGGCGGTCGCCTTCAGGGTGGCGGCCGGGTCGAAACCCGGCGCCGGGATCACCATGGTGGCCCCGTGGGTGGTGCACGCGAGGTTGCCCATCACCATGCCGAAGCAGTGGTAGAACGGCACCGGGATGCAGACCCGGTCGGCCTCGGTGTAGCGGCAGAGCTCGCCGACGAAGTAGCCGTTGTTGAGGATGTTGCGGTGGCTGAGGGTCGCGCCCTTGGGGAAGCCGGTGGTCCCCGAGGTGTACTGGATGTTGATGGCGTCGTGGGGGTCGAGCCCGGCCTGCACCTCGGCCACCTGCTCGGCGGTGACCTCGTCGGCTCGCGCGAGCAGCGCGTCCCAGGAGTCCTGCCCGAAGACGTAGGCGTCCTGCACCTCCGGGCAGCCGGCTCGCACCTCGTCGAGCATCGCGACATAGTTGCTGGTCTTGAACGACTCGGCCAGGAACACCGCCCGGATGCCGGCCTGGTTGAGGACGAACTCGAGCTCGTGGGTGCGGTAGCTGGGGTTGATGTTGACCAGGATCGCGCCGATCTTGGCGGTCGCGTACTGCACCACCGTCCACTGCGCGCAGTTCGGGGCCCAGATGCCGACGCGGTCCCCCTTGGCGATCCCGGAGGCGAGCAGCGCCCGGGCGAGCCGACCCACTTCGGCGCCGAACTCGGCATACGTCCAGCGGATCCCCTGCGCGACGTCGACCAGCGCCTCGCGCCCACCGAAGGCGGCCACGGTGGCGTCGAGGTTGTCGGGGATGGTCTGCTCGAGCAACGGGACGTCGGTCTCACCCGCGGTGTGCGACAGCGTGGTCATGTCGTCATCCCACCGCGCCCACCGCCATCCCACAACCCCCCGCGGGGCCAGTCGGCGAACGACGGGGTCGACCACCAAAACCCTGTGTCGACGACCGGTGCACTGCGGGTAGCGTCGCCCCCGACATGAGCGCAACCCTGAAGGCCACCGACCTCGCCGCAGGCCACGGCGCCAGGGAGCTCTTCTCGGGGCTCGACCTGGTCGTGGGCGCGGGCGACGTGGTCGGCCTGGTCGGCGCCAACGGCGCCGGCAAGTCGACCTTGTTGCGGCTGCTGGCCGGTGAGCTGGCGCCCGAGCAGGGCACGGTCACGCTGAGCCCGCCCACCGCGTCGGTGGGGCACCTGCCGCAGGAGCCCGAGCGCCGGGCCGGGGAGACCGTGGCCGGGTTCATCGCCCGCCGCACCGGCGTGCACGCCGCCGAGACCGAGATGAACGACGCTGCGCACGCCCTCGGCGAGGGCGGCCCCGGCGCCGACGACCGGTATGCCGTGGCGCTGGAGTCGTGGCTCGCGCTGGGTGGCGCCGACCTCGAGGAACGCGCCGCCGTCACCCTCGCCGCCCTCGGTCTCGGGGTCGACCCCGAGACCCCGATGACCGCGCTGTCGGGCGGACAGGCGGCCCGGGCCGGGCTCGCGGCGCTGTTGCTCTCGCGCTACGACGTGCTCCTCCTCGACGAGCCGACCAACGACCTCGACCTCGACGGCCTCGAACGCCTCGAGCAGTTCGTCGCCGGGCTGCGCAGCCCAGCCGTCATCATCAGCCACGACCGGGAGTTCCTCGCCCGCACCGTCACGCGGGTGGTCGAGCTCGACCTGGCCCAGCAGCAGGTGGGGGTCTACGAGGGCGGCTACGACAGCTACCTGGCCGAGCGCGAGGTGGCCCGACGGCACGCGCGGGAGGCCTACGAGGAGTACGCGGGCACGCGCACCCGGCTCGAGCAGCGCGCCGTCACCCAGCGGAACTGGATGACGGTGGGCGTCCGCAACGCCCGACGCAAGAAGACCGACAACGACAAGTTCATCCCGGCCTTCCGCGCCGAGTCAGCCGAGAAGCAGGCGGCGAAGGCGCGCCAGACCGAGCGGATGATCGAGCGACTGGAGGAGGTCGACGAGCCCCGCAAGGAGTGGGAGCTGCGGATGACGATCGCCGCGGCGCCGCGATCCGGCACCGTCGTCGCCTCTGCTGCGGGAGCCGTGGTCCGTCGTGGCGACTTCACGCTCGGGCCGGTCGACGTGCAGGTGGACTGGGCCGACCGGATCGTCGTCACGGGCGCGAACGGCTCGGGCAAGACCACCCTGCTGGGGATGCTGCTCGGCACCGTGCCGGTCGACGAGGGGACGGCGGGGCTGGGCTCCTCGGTGCGGGTCGGCGAGGTCGACCAGGCGCGCGGCCTGTTCCTCGGACCGCAGACGCTCGCCCGCGCGTTCGGCGACGCCCTCCCCGAGTGGCCCGACGCCGAGGTCCGCACCCTGCTGGCCAAGTTCGGGCTCGGCGCCGAGCACGTGCACCGGGCCGCTGACTCGCTCTCCCCCGGCGAGCGCACGCGCGCCGCCCTCGCGCTGCTCCAGGCTCGCGAGGTCAACCTGCTCGTCCTCGACGAGCCCACCAACCACCTCGACCTGTCGGCGATCGAACAGCTCGAGCAGGCGCTCGACTCGTTCGGCGGCACGGTGCTCCTCGTGACGCACGACCGCCGGATGCTGGCGGACGTGCAGGCCACCCGCCGCTGGCACGTCGAGGCCGGCCGGCTCCGCGAGCTCTAGGTGAGCGGCGCGGCATACCCCCGCTCGCTCAGCTCAGGAAGATGTCGGGCGCCAGGCCCTCGTCCTTGCCCGTCATGGAGTAGGCGGCGAAGTCGGTCACGCCACGCGCCCTCAGCAGGTCCTCGTCGATGACGGTCTGGCCGTTGAGGGCCTGGCCGTCGGTGGTGAGCACCTCGTAGGCGGCATCGGCGACGATCTCGGCCTTGCGGCTGACCTTGACCATCTGGTCGCCGCCGGGAAGGTTGCCGATCGCGTCGGTCGCCACCAGGGTCGCCGGCCAGAGGCAGGTCGACGACACGCCCTTCTGCCCGAGCTCGTGGGCGAAGCCGAGGGCCGCGAGCGTCATCCCGTACTTCGCCATCGTGTATGCCGGGTGGCCGGCGAACCAGCGCGGGTCCAGGTTGATCGGCGGCGAGAGGGTGAGGACCTTCGGGTCGGGGCTGGCCAGCAGGTGGGGGATCGCCGCCCGGGTCAGCATGAACGTGCCCCGGACGTTGATGTCCTGCATCAGGTCGTAGCGCTTCGGCTCGAGCTGGGCGGTCGGGCTGAGGTTGAGGACGCTGGCGTTGTTGACGACGATGTCGATCCCCCCGAACCGGGCCGCCGTCTTCTCGACCGCGGCCAGCAGGAGGTCGTCGTCGCGCACGTCGCCGACGATCGGCAGGGCGTGCCCGCCGGCCGCCTCGATGGACTCGGCTGCCGTGTGGATGGTGCCGGCCAGCCGCGGGTCGGGCCTGTCGGTCTTGGCGATCAGCGCGACGTTGGCTCCGTCGCGGGCGGCGCGCACCGCGATGGCCAGGCCGATGCCCCGGCTGCCGCCGGACATGATGATGGTCTTGCCGGAGAGCGTCGTCATGGTCGGGAGCCTAGTTACCGATCGGTAGCCCGGGAACCGCCGGCGCCCGTGGCCCTCGTCACGCGCCCTGCCTTGTTCGGAGGATCCGCCCGGTCCTGGCGCGGCGGATCCTCCGAACGACGAGGGGTCAGACCGAGGGGGCGCCGGTCCCGGTCGTCGCCGCGACCTTGACCTCGTCGCCCATCGAGACCGTCGTGCGCAACGGCACCTCCTTGACGAAGAGCACCGCGAGGAGCGCCACGACCGCGAACACCGCGCTGATCAGGAAGATGTGGCCGGTCGCGTCGCCATAGGCGGCCCGGACGATCTGCCCGATCGGCGCCGGCATGTCCTTGATGTCGAGGGTGCCGGTGCCGCCGCCGCTCTGGGCCGCTGCTGCTGCCTTCGGGCCGAGCCGGGCCAGACCCGTCGCGATGTTGTCCCGTACGTCGTTGGCGAGGATGGCTCCCAGCACCGAGACACCGATCGCTCCGCCGAGGGTGCGGAAGAACGCGATGGTGGCGGACGCCGCGCCGATGTTGCCCACGTCGACGGTGTTCTGCACGGCGAGCACGAGGTTCTGCATCATCGCGCCCATGCCGAAGCCCATCAGCGCCATGGCGAGGCCGATCTGCCACATCGGGGTGAGGTGGTCGATCCGACCGAGCCAGGCGGTGCCGGCCACGAGGAACACCGCCCCGCCGATGATGATGCCCTTCCAGCGACCCGTCCGGCTCACGACCTGGCCACCGACGGTGGACGACAGGAGCAGCGAGGCCATCAGCGGGATGGTCAGCAGGCCAGCGTGCGTCGGGCTGTAGTCGCGCGAGATCTGGAAGTACTGCGTGAGGAACGTCGTGCCACCGAACATCGCCACACCGACCGCGGCGCTGGCGACGACGACCAGACCGGTGGTGGCGTTCTTGAGCAGGCGGATCGGGATGATCGGCTCGGCGGCGCGCAGCTCGACGACCAGGGTGAGGGCGAGCGCGACCAGCGTGCCACCGAGGTACCAGACCGTCTGGGCCGACCACCACGGGAAGTCGCTGCCGGCGAAGGTGACCCACAGCAGGGGCAACGAGGCGGTGACCGCGATCAGGCCGGCGCCCAGGTAGTCGATCTTGGGCGTCCGCTTCGGCGTGCTGATGTGCAGGGTCGCCTGGAGGACGAACAGCGCGATGATGGCCAGCGGGATGCAGACGTAGAACGTCCAGCGCCACCCGAGGCTGCTGTCGACGATGAGACCACCGAGCAGCGGGCCGCTCACGGTGGCGACGGCCATGACCGCACCCATGTAGCCGGCATACCGACCGCGCTGGCGCGGGGCGATCATCGCCCCCATGATCGACTGGGTCAGCGCGGTGAGGCCGCCCATGCCGAGCCCCTGGACCACGCGGCAGGCGATCAGGAAGCCCACCGACTGCGACAGCCCGGCCGCGACCGAGCCGGCCACGAACACCAGCAGCGACAGCTGCACGAGCAGCTTCTTGCTGAACAGGTCGGACAGCTTGCCCCAGATCGGGGTGCTGACGGTCGTCGCGAGCAGGGATGCGGTGATCACCCAGGTGTACTGCCGCTGGGTGCCCCGCAGGTCGCCGATGATCGTCGGGAGCGCAGTCGACACGATGGTGCTGCTGAGCATCGCCGTGAAGAGACCGGCGAGCAGCCCGGTCATCGCCTCGAGGATCTGGCGGTGCGACATCGCTCCGTGGTCGACGGCGGGAGCGGGAGCAGCCGGCAGGGCTGCGGGTTCGAGCGCGGGGGCGGGTGCGGTGGTCGGTGACATCGAGGCTCTCAGTGGCTGTGGGGTACGGGTGGGTGATCGAGAAGGTGGTTCAGTGCGCGGAGTCGGGCGCGGTGGCCGCGACGAGACTGGGCGCGAGCGAGGTATGCCGCAGCGGCGTGGTGCGTTCGCCGGCGCGGCGCAGGGCGTGCTCGAGGGTGCGGAGCAGGCCGGGGAGTCGCTCGACGTCGTCGTCGGAGAGGTCGGTCAGCGCGTCACCGAGGAGGGCGACGTACTGGTCGGTGATGGCGGCGAGCTGCGCACGGCCTTCGGGGGTGAGCGCGATGTGGCAGGCGCGCGCGTCGGACTCGTCCTTGCGTCGGACGACCAGTCCGTCCTCCTCGAGTCGGGTGAGCGCGCGGCTGACGACCGACGGTGCGACACCGGTCGCCTGGGCCAGGTCGCCGGGTCGGTCCTCGCCGGTCTGCGCGGCGAGCACCTTGAGGATGGCCAGGGGTGTGCCGGAGGCGCCGAGCTCGGCCTGGCGCTGTCGGGCGACCGAGCGACTGGCCCGGATCAGGCTGGACAGCGCGGAGACGACCTCGCCAGCGGCGCGGTGCGAGCTCGTCCGGGGCTCGCGGAAGGAAGGGGTCATGGGCGTTCCTTTGGTTGCAGAGCACAACCATAACTCCAGTTAGTTGCTACACGCAACTTGTATGGGGAACGCCTGACCGGCCCACACCAGCCTCACCCGGGAACGGCATGCCTCACCCCGGAGCCGTTCCGGGGGGAAGCCGCCCTTTGTCCCTGGACCCGATCAAGGTGGGGCCGGGGGGCTTGGCGGTGAGGCCGGGGGGCTTGGCGGTGAGGCCGGGGGGCTCGGCGGTGAGGCCGGGGGTGGCTTGCCGGTCGGGGTGGGGCTGCGGGTGGGTCAGGGGGCGGTGTCGTTGAGCAGGCGCAGCAGCCGGGCCAGGTCGGTGACGTCCTTGGCTGCCCAGTCGCCCAGTCGGGCGCGGAGCCGTTCCTTGCGACCCGCGACCGTGCGGTCGAGCGCCTCGGAGCCGGCCGCGGTGAGCCGCACCTGGCGGGCCCGCGCGTCGGCCGGGTCGGGGATCCGCTCCACCAGACCGAGGTCCTCGAGGGTGGTGAGGTTGCGGCTGGTCGTCGACTTGTGCAGACCGAGCACGTCGGAGATGTCGCCGCCTCGGGCGCCGCCGCCGGCGGCGGCCAGCTCTCGCACGGCGACGAGCACGGCATACCCGGCGGAGTCGAGGTCGGGGTGCACCTCGGCGGCGGTGCGCTGCTGCGCGCTCCGGGCCCGCCGGAGCAGCCGGGTGAGCTCGACCTCGAGCTCACCGAGGTCGGACGTGGATGCCATGGACGGGAGCCTATGGCCTGCTGCAGGGACCGTCGACGGGTTCACGCGCGCAGGAGGGTGGCGGTTGACGGCCGTCGGGGTCAGTCGTATATTCCGCGTGGAATATTTCACCCGGAATGCCGTCCCAGCGGACCCCACTCCACCCCACCCCGCCAGGCAGCAGCAGCAGCAGCGAAGGACAGCACGGCGTGACCCTCAGCCCCCTCGCCATCTCGGCGCTCGCCCTGCTCAACGAGCGGTCGATGCACCCCTACGAGATGTACCAGCTGCTGCTGGACCGCCACGAGGACCGGATCGTCCGGGTCACGCCCGGGTCGCTCTACCGCACGGTCGACCGGCTGACTGCCGACGGGATGGCAGAGGCGACGGGGACCCGACGGGAGGGCAACCGGCCGGAGCGCACCACCTATGCGATCACCGACAGCGGCCGGGCCGCCCTGGTCTCGCGCATCCGCGAGATCCTGCGCGAGCCGGTCAACGAGTTCCCCACCTTCGCGCTCGCCCTCGCGGAGGCGCACAACGCCCCGGCGAGCGCCGTCTGCGCCGACCTGCGGGCCCACCTCGCAGTGATCGAGCGCGAGCTGGCCGACATCGACTGCCTGGTCGACAAGGCCAGGGCTCGCGAGGTGGCCGAGGCGTACTGGGTCACCGCCGACTACATCCGCCACATGACCGTGGCGCAGCAGGACTGGATCAACGGCTTCATCTCCCGACTCGAGAAAGGCGACCTGCCATGGCCGCACCCACAACCGTGAGGACCGACCTCCCCGCCGACTACCGGCCGTGGCCCGCGCTCTGGGCGATGGTGATCGGCTTCTTCATGATCCTCGTCGACTCCACGATCGTGTCGGTGGCGACGCCGGCGATCATGCAGGGCCTCGACGCCGACGTGAACTCCGTCATCTGGGTCACCTCTGCCTACCTGCTCGCGTATGCCGTGCCGTTGCTCATCACCGGCCGCCTGGGCGACCGGATCGGGCCGAAGCACGTCTACCTGGCCGGGCTCGCGCTGTTCACCGTCGCCTCGCTCTGGTGCGGCCTGACCGGCACCATCGAGATGCTG
This sequence comes from Pedococcus bigeumensis, assembly GCF_039531795.1. Taxonomy (NCBI): domain Bacteria; kingdom Bacillati; phylum Actinomycetota; class Actinomycetes; order Micrococcales; family Intrasporangiaceae; genus Pedococcus; species Pedococcus bigeumensis. Next base: position 269,108 of record NZ_BAAAQS010000003.1, read on the forward strand.
ATCATCGCCCGCGTCGTGCAGGGTCTCGGCGCCTCGCTGATGACTCCGCAGACGATGGCGGTCATCACCCGCACCTTCCCCGCTGCCTCGCGCGGCCAGGCGATGTCGCTCTGGGGCGCCACGGCCGGCGTCGCGATCCTGGTCGGCCCCCTGCTCGGCGGCCTGCTCGTCGACGGCCCGGGCTGGGAGTGGATCTTCTTCATCAACGTGCCCATCGGCATCGTCGCCTTCGCCCTCGCCACGCGGCTGGTGCCCCGGCTCGAGACGCACAGCCACAGCTTCGACTGGGTCGGTGTCGCGCTCTCGGCGGTCGGGATGTTCCTGCTGGTGTTCGGCATCCAGGAGGGCGAGACCTACGACTGGGGCACGATCAAAGGTGTCATCTCCGTGCCGCTGCTCATCGCCGCCGGCCTGGTCGTGTTCGGGCTGTTCATCTTCTGGCAGAGCCGGATCCGCACCGAGCCGCTCGTGCCGCTGGGGCTGTTCCGCGACCGCAACTTCTCGCTGTCCAACATCGCGATCAGCGCGGTGGGCTTCTCGATCACCGGCATGGCCTTCCCGTTCATGCTCTACGCACAGGTGGTGCGCGGCCTGACGCCGACCAGGGCTGCCCTGCTGCTCGTGCCCATGGCCGTCCTGTCCGGAGCGCTGGCGCCGGTCGCGGGCAAGCTGACCGACCGCGTGCACCCGCGGACGATCACGGCGTTCGGGCTGGCGCTGTGCTCGGCCTCGCTGTTCTGGTTGAGCCGCGTGACCACGGTCGAGACCAAGATCTGGGTGCTGCTCCTGCCGATGGCCCTGATGGGCGTCGCGAACGCGTTCATGTGGGCGCCCCTCGCGGCGACCGCGACCCGCAACCTGCCGCTGTCGTCGGCCGGCGCCGGCTCGGGCATCTACAACACCACCCGCCAGGTGGGGGCCGTCCTCGGCAGCGCCGCCATCGCTGCCGTCATCGAGGCGCGGCTCGCGGCCAACCTCCCGGGCATGCCCCAGAACATGTCGCAGCGGACCTCTGGGGTGAAGCTCCCGCCGCAGATCGCGGACGGGTTCGCCACCGCGATGTCGCAGACCCTGCTGCTCCCGGCCGCGGTGCTCCTGATCGGGGTCGTCGCGGCACTGTCCTTCGCCAAGCCGACCCACTGACGGCCTGCTGATCGCGCCTGTCAGGCTGGTGCCCGTGCAGCGACTTCGTTTCACGGGCGCCATCGCCGGGGTCGGGTCGACCAGCGGCGTGCGGTTCGTCGTGGGGCGGTGGGTCGAGTCACCCCTGGGATCGTTCTCCGACGTCATGGTCGAGGACGCCTCGGGCCACCGGACCCTGCTCGCGCCGAGTGACGAGGTGGTCGACTTCGTGCAGCAGACCTACGCGTTCGACGAGGTCTGCACCACCCCCGTGTCGGTGGGGGTGACCCGCGACGGCTGGGACGTGCACGTGGAGGGTCACCTCGCGGCATACCTGCAGGTCGGAGCGCGCCGCCCACTCGGGTGGCTCCTGCGCGCGGTGCCGCGCCGGATCGCCTCGGCACCCGCCTGGGCCACGGTCGTCGACCCCGTCGCGAGGGTGGTGATGCGCGGGGTCCGCACCCGCGGGACCGCCCTCGAGGGCCGCCGCGAGTGGTACGGCGCGACCGACCTGCGCTCCGTGACGAGTCTGGCCGGCGCCTGGCGGGGAGCCCCGCTCGGCCGGCTGGCCCCGGTCGACCCGCCGTGCCGGTTCGGGTTCAGCTCGACGCCGACCCGCCCGGCGGTGACCAGCGTCGTGACGACGGTCGAGATGCTGGGAGACTGATCTCGTGCGCCGTATCACGCAGTCCCGCAAGCTCCACCAGGTCCGCTACGACGTGCGCGGGCCGATCCTCGAGGAGGCCCAGCGGCTCGAGGCCGAGGGGCACAAGATCCTCAAGCTCAACATCGGCAACCCCGCGCCGTTCGGGTTCGAGGCGCCCCAGGCGATCCTCCAGGACATGGTGCACCACCTGCCGAACTCGCAGGGCTACAGCGACTCCCGCGGCATCTACTCCGCCCGCACCGCCGTGGCGCACTACTACCAGTCACGGGGGCTGACCGACACACACGTCGACGACATCTACATCGGCAACGGTGTCTCCGAGCTGATCTCGATGGTGCTGACCGCCTTCGTCGACGACGGCAACGAGATCCTCGTCCCCGCGCCGGACTACCCCCTGTGGACCGGGGCCGTGACGCTGGCCGGCGGGACGCCCGTGCACTACCGCTGCGACGAGTCCAACGGGTGGAACCCCGACCTCGCCGACATCGAGTCCAAGATCACCGAGAACACCCACGCGCTGGTCGTGATCAACCCCAACAACCCGACCGGCGCGGTCTACAGCGACGAGGTCGTCCGGGGCATGGCCGACATCGCCCGCCGCCACAACCTCGTGCTGATGTCCGACGAGATCTACGAGAAGATCCTGTTCGCCGACGAGGTCAACCAGCCGGTCCACCACCACACGGCCACCTTCGCGGGCGACGACGTCCTCTGCCTGACCTTCAGCGGGCTCTCCAAGGCCTACCGGGTCTGCGGCTACCGCGCGGGCTGGGTGATGGTGTCGGGGCCGAAGGAGCTGGCCTCGGACTTCCTCGAGGGCCTGACCCTGCTGTCCAACATGCGCATGTGCGCCAACGTCCCCGGCCAGCACGCGATCCAGACCGCGCTCGGCGGCTACCAGTCGATCGAGGAGTACATCCACCCGGGCGGCCGGTTCTACGAGCAGAGCAAGACGGCCTGGCGGCTGCTCAACGAGATCCCCGGCGTCTCCTGCGTCGAGCCCCACGGCGCCCTCTACTGCTTCCCGCGACTCGACCCCGAGGTCTACGCCATCGACGACGACCAGGCGTTCGTCATCGACCTTCTGCGCACCAAGAAGATCCTCGTGACCCACGGCACCGGCTTCAACTGGTTCGAGCCCGACCACTTCCGGCTCGTGACGCTGCCCGACGTCGAGGTGCTCACCGAGGCCATCGGGCGGATCGCGGACTTCCTGGAGACCAAGCGCGCCTGATGAACCTCGTGCGGCGGGGCGACTCCGGCCTGCTCGCGGCCGTCGCCGCGGGTGGGGTGCTCGGCTCCCTCGGCCGGTATGCCGTGGGGCTGGCGCTTCCCCACACCTCCGGGACGTTCGCGTGGGCGACCTTCCTCGTCAACGTCTCGGGGTCGCTCGCCATGGGCGTGCTCGTGGTGTGGGTGCTCTCGATGGCCCGCCCCCACCCGTGGCTGCGGCCCTTCCTCGGCGTCGGGGTGCTGGGCGGGTGGACGACCTTCTCGTCGTACGCACTGGACTTCCACGCGATGGTGCAGGCCGGGCACGGACTGGTCGCCGCGGCATACCTCGTGGGGTCGCTCGTGGTCGGCCTCGTGGCCGTGGGGCTCGGGATCACGCTCGGCGAGCGGCTGTTCGGGCGGCGACCGTGAGGGCGAGTGACGCCCTGCTGGTGCTCGCGGGGGCTGCCGTGGGGGCGCCGCTGCGGTTCCTCGTGGACCGGTGGGCGCGCGAGCACACCCGCGCGGGGACCATCCTCGGCACCCTGGTCGTGAACGTCGTGGGGTCGTTCGTCCTCGGCGTGGTCTCGGGGGTCCCGCACACCGCGGACTGGTTGATGCCGTTGGTGGGCATCGGTTTCTGTGGGGCGCTGACGACCTTCTCCACGCTGGCCTTCGAGACGTGGGTCTTCCTGGAGGAGCGGGCCTGGCGGCCGTTCGTCACCAACCTCGCGCTCACCCTCGGCCTGGGGCTGCCAGCCGTCTGGCTCGGCTACCTGCTCACCTCCTGACGCGGAGAGGCCGCCGCGAGTGAGCGCCAACCCACTCACGACTGCGGTGGGAGAGTGGGTTGGCGCTCACTGAGCCGGACGCGAGGCGCCGACCCGGCCCCCCGACCGTCCGCTCAGTGCTCCGTGGGCCGGCTCGGCACCGCGGGCAGCTGCCGGGCCACGACGGCCGCCACCACCATCAGCGCGACCAGGACCGCGAGCGCCACCTCCATCGCGGGCCGGAACATCTCGACCGGCGCCGCCACCCGCCCCGCTCCCACCGCCAGGGCAGACCCGTGGGCGTCGACCACGGAGAAGAACAGCGAACCCAGCACTGCCACCCCGGCCGCGCCGGAGAGCTGACCCGTCGTGCTGAACAGCCCCGACGCCGACCCGGCCTGCTCGACCGGCACGTCCGCGAGGGTGAAGACGCCGATCGGCGACACCATCAGCCCGAACCCGGCACCCGCCACCACGAACCCGGGCAGGAACGTCCAGACCGAGGTCGAGGCAGCGGCGGAGTGGACCGTGACGGCGAGGACGACCGCTCCCGCCGCCCAGGTCAGCGCCCCGATCTGCAGCACCCGTCGGCCGATCTTCGGTGCCAGCACGGCCACGCCGACCCCGGCGAAGACCGTGGTCGTCAGGGCGAACGGCATCGCCGCGAGCCCGGCCTTCAGCACCGACCAGCCCAGACCGGCCTGGAGGTAGATCGTCTGGCAGAGGAAGTAGGAGGCCATCGCCATGAACAGCAGCGAGTTCATCGCCGAGCCGGCTGCGAAGCCGCGACCCCGGTAGAGGCTGAGCGCGACCAGCGGCTCGCCACCCGCGCGCTCGGCCCGCACCTGCGACCGGGCGAAGAAGCCGAGCACGACGACACCGGCGGTCATCGCGGCATACACCCAGGCTGGCCAACCCAGCTCGCGTCCCATCGTGAGCGGGTAGAGCACCGCGAGGAGACCGATGGCGAGCACGCTGACCCCGCGCAGGTCGATGCGCGGGCGTTGCGTGGCAACGGATTCCGGCACCCACCGCAGCGCCGCCACGATCGCCAGCACACCGAACGGCACGTTGACGAGGAAGATCGAGCGCCAGCCCAGGCCACCGAGGTCGGCCTCGGTCAGGACGGCACCGATGACCGGCCCGAGGACCGCCGACAGCCCGGCCAGCCCGGTGAACAGCCCCATCGCCTTGGCGCGCTCGTGCGGCGTGTACATCACCTGCAGGCTCGAGAGCACCTGCGGGATCATCGCCGCGGCGGCCAGGCCCTGGAGGGCGCGGAAACCGACCAGCGCCTCGGCGTTCGGGGCGAAGCCGCAGGCCGCCGACATGAGGGTGAAGCCGACCAGGCCTCCGAGGAAGACCCGCTTGCGACCCCACAGGTCGCCGAGTCGCGAGCCCGTGATGAGCCCGACAGCGAACGCCAGCGGGTAGGCGGCCACCATCCACTGCAGCTGTGCGGCGCTCGCGTGCAGACCCGACTCGATGGTCGGCAGGGCGACGTTGACGATCGTGGTGTCGAGCAGCTCCATCGTGGACGCGAGGAAGAGGCTGAGCAGCGCGATCGTGCGGGCCCGGCCCAGCGGGAGCGCCCCGCGGGCCACCGCCCGGGTCTCGGGCTGCGTCGCGACCGCACCGGCCGCGCCGGGCGCGCTGTCGACCGGCGGGTATGCCGTGGGCTCACCTTCGTGGGGGAGCTCGAGGGTGGTGGTCATGTCCTTCTCCTCACTGCCTGGACTCTCGGGATTCCTGTCACGACCGACGCTAGGGAGACTTCCGGCCACTTTCTGACCGCTAGGTCGGGCATCCTGAAGCCATGGCCAACACCAGCTCCCGCACCTTGCGACTGCTGTCGCTGCTCCAGACCCACCGGTTCTGGGCCGGACCCGAGCTCGCGGGTCGGCTCGAGGTGTCCGAACGCACCCTGCGCCGAGATGTCGAGCGGCTGCGCGAGCTCGGCTACCCCGTCGACTCGGTCCGCGGGATCGAGGGCGGCTACCAGCTCGGGGCCGGCGCGACGATGCCACCACTGACCGTCGACGAGGACGAGGCGATCGCGATGGTGGTGGCGCTCAACGGAGCAGCCCAGCTCACCGCCGGCGCACTGTCGGAGGCGTCGGTCAGCGCGCTCTCGAAGGTCGTGCAGGTGCTCCCGCCCAAGCTGCGGCGGCGGGCCGAGGCGCTGCGAGCGGTGACCGACGACTCCCCCTTCTCCGAGGCGCCGGCCGTGCACGCCGACGTCCTGGCCGCGGTGGCACAAGCGACCCGTGACACCGAGCGGATCCGGTTCACCTACCTCGCGCGTGGGGGCCAGGGCGCCGGCGAAGCCGTGCGGCGGCACGTCGAGCCGCATCGCCTGGTGACGGTCGGCCGGCGCTGGTACCTGCTCGCCTACGACCTCGACCGCCAGGACTGGCGCTCGTTCCGGCTCGACCGCCTCAGTGAGCCGTTCGGCACCCGGTCACGCTTCCGGCCCCGCGAGGTGCCGGGTGGTGATGCGGCGGCATACGTGCGAAAGGGCCTGTCCCGCAACGAGACCCGCGTCGTCGTGCGCGCTCGGGTCGCTGCTCCGGCCGCGCTCGTCGAGCGCCGCACCGGTCGGTGGGCGCAGGTCACGCCGATCGACGACACGTCCTGCCTGCTGGAGATGGACGCCGTGCACCCGGGCTGGGCGGCGTTCGGGCTCGGCGTCATCGACGCGCCGTTCACGCTCGAGGAAGCCACGCCGGAGGTGCTCGAGGTGTTGCGCCAGTGGTCGGCGCGGTTCACCGCCGCGGCCGACGGCGCGTGACGTGCGGGAGGGCCCGGCTGACACACCGCGGTGCGACACTCCCCGCATGACTGCGAACTGGCACCTCACCGTCGACTGCGCCGACACCTCCCGCCTCGTGCGGTTCTGGTGCGAGGCGCTGGGTTACGTGCCGGAGCCGGCCCCCGACGGCTGGGACTCCTGGCTCTCCTACTGGCGCGCGGCCGGCCTGCCCGCCGAGGAGCTGGAGGGTGCCGAGGAGGGCAGCGGCGCGATCGTCGACCCCGAGGGCGTGCGGCCGCGCATCTGGTTCCAGGAGGTGCCGGAGCCCAAGTCGGTGAAGAACCGCCTGCACCTCGACCTCAGGCACACCCCTGGCCGCGAGGCGATGCCGTATGCCGCGCGGCGGGCCAGCGTCGACGCCGAGGTCGAGCGCCTGGTCGCCCTCGGCGCGAGCATCGCGTACGTCAACGCCCCCGAGGGAGCCGACTACTACGCGGTCACGTTGCGCGACCCCGAGGGCAACGAGTTCTGCGTGGTGTGACAGCTGTTGTGGCGTGAGGGCTTTGTGGCGTGACTGTGGTGTCGGGTGACGACCCAGCCGCAGACACCTGAGAGGCTGACGTCGTGCTCACCACGAACGACGTCGCCAAGTGCGAGGCCTGGTTCGACTCCCACGGGTTGCCCTACTTCGTCGAGTCGGGGCACGAGGCGATCCAGCGATCCCTCGTGCCGCGGACCGTGGGCCTCTGGGCCGCGCTCGCCTCAGCCCCGGCCGTGCTCGTGACGGTGGTCGCCCTCAACCTCGAGGCCGGCCCCGGCGAAGCGGTCGCAGCCGGTCTGCTCACCGCGGCAGTCGTCGCCCTCGGCCGGGCGGTCAGGGTGTTCCGGGTGGGGCGGATCGGCCGCTGGGCGCTGGCCCACGCCTGGGAGAACCGGTCGCTGATCGGCCCCCTCGCGACCCGTGCCCTGCCCTTCCTGCTCCTGTTCATCACCTTCCTCTTCATCAACACGGAGGTCTGGCAGGTGTCGGCTGCGCTGCCCCGGCCGTTGCTGTGGGTCTGCGTCGGGATCTTCGCCCTGCTCGCAGTCGCCTTCCTCGCGCCGTCGTTCCGCAGCGAGATCGAGCGGGTCGGCGCCGAGGTGGAGGGCGAGATGCTCGCGGCCACCTGCGTCGGCACCCCGCTGGCCTCGGCCGCGCGCGAGATCCTCGCCGAGCCGCACCTCGCCACCGAGGTGGCCGGCATACGTCTTCCTCCTCTGCAGCGCCGCAACCTGATGCTCATGCTCTTCATCGCCCAGGCGATCCAGATGTTGTCGCTGGTGCTGATCGTGTTCGGGTTCTTCGTCGTCTTCGGCTCGATCGCCATCCGCCCCAGCGTGATCGAGACGTGGGTCGGCTCCCCTCCGCACTACACCGGGCCCTTGCACCTGGTCAGCGACGAGCTGTTCTCGGTCGCGGTCTTCCTGTCGGCGTTCGCCGGCCTCTACTTCACCGTGCAGGCCGTCATCGACCAGAACTACCGCCGCGAGTTCTTCACGCGCATCCAGGACGACCTGCAACGCGCCATCGGGGTCCGCAAGGTCTACGTCGCCCTCCGCGCCCACCTCGCGGCCGACCGCGCCGCCTGAGGCCGGTCCGGCAGCACCGGGGCGTCCGTGCCGGGTGCCCGGCCGCGGGCATAGGCTCGCGACGTGAACCCACGCCTCGCGCTCGGCATCGGCATCCTGCTCGTCCTCGTCGGGCTCCTCTGGACCCTGCAGGGGCTCGACATCGTGGGCGGCAGCAGCATGAGCGGCGTCGCGATCTGGGCGGTCATCGGGCCGTTCGTCGCCCTGGTCGGCGTCATCGTCGCCCTCGGAGCACGCCGCAAGCGCTGACCGCCGGGCGCCGAGGCCAGCGACGCCAGACGGGCCGGCGCGTCAGAACCGGCGCGTCAGGGGCGGCGCGTCAGGGGCGGCGCGTCAGGGGCGGCGCGTCAGGATGGCGCTCAGTCGGCCTTCTCGTCATACATCCGCTCGCGGACCCCGGCGAGGCCCTCCTTGGCGACGAGCTCGCTGACCTTCGCCTGGTCGACCGCCTGCAGGATGTCGCGCCACGACCGCCGCCCGACGACCGCCGCCTCGAGCACGAAGTCGTCGAAGTCCCGGTCGCCGCCGGTGTCGTCGTACTTGACCGTCGACAGGGTGCCGTTCTCGTACAGGTCGTAGGTGTGACCGACGAGCTTGTCGGACAGCCAGTCGCCGCCGGCCGGGTCGCGGTGCTGCCCGAAGAACCAGTAGAACCGTTGGCCCGACTGGGTCGGGAACTTGAACCAGTTGCTGGGCTGCGGGTGGAAGTCGCCGCCCAGGACGAAGTCGGGTGGGAAGTGCTCGAGCACCGGGCCCGGGATCGACAGGTCGGGGGTCATCTTGACCAGGGCGCGCTGGAAGTGGCCGGCATGACCGCACTGCACCCGGAAGTACACCTGGTGGTGGGCGGGGTGGAAGTCGATCGACGGGTTCAGCTCGACGTGGATGTTCCGGTCGAATTCGTTGACCTCGAGCTCGTGCTTCCGGCGCACGAAGCACCCCAGGTCGGGGACGTCCGGGTTGGCGAACAGCAGGATGTTCTCGAGCACCGGCGAGCTCATGATGCGACCTCCGTCCGGACCGCGCAGAGGGTCCATTTGCGAGAGTCCTCTTGCGTATGCCGCCGGTCAAGGTTCGTTGTCGCGCTTGCGCCGTTTGCCCGCAAGATCCGATGGCCGCCCTTCCACCCGGGTCAGCGCATCGAGAGGCCCTGCACGATCAGGACGACGCCGAAGACGACGAAGGCCACCGTCGCACCCAGCTTGATGACGCGCTCCGGGAGCTTCTTGCCGAGGTAGGCGCCGACGATGATCGCGAGGGCGTCGGCCAGGACCATGCCCAGGGTGCTGCCGATCCACGTGCCGAGCCACCCCGACCGGCCACGAGCGAGACCACCCACTCGGCCGCATGAAGTCGCCCCGCCCGTGGGACTCAGCGCAGGACGAGCACGGCCACGTCGACGAGCGCGATGCCGATGGCCGCGACGAAGGGAGCCTTGCCCCGACCGAGCAATGCCACGACCGCGAGCGCGACGCAGGCGCCGAGCCCGACCCAGGCACCCACGGGCACTCCCCCACCGGGCCCGAACGTCGCCACCACCGAGCCGAGCAGCAGCACCACCGGGGCGAGCACCCGCACCCGACCGGCGCCCAGTCGCTGCGGCAGGCCACGGACCCCCGTGGCGTCGTCGTCGGCCAGGTCGGGCAAGGCGTTGAGCAGGTGGGCACCCACCCCGAGGACCGCTCCCGTGACCATCATCCACGCGGGCGGCCAGGCACGGTCGGGCCCCGCGAGCGACACCACCCCGGGGAGCACGCCGAACGCGACGGCATACGGCAACGCCGACCAGGCGGTGCGCTTGAGGCCGAGGTTGTACGCCCAGCCGCTCGCCACCCCGAGCAACAGGTGGACCGCGGCCGAGCGCCAGCCACAGGCGAGCGAGAGGACGACACACAGGGCAGCGGCGAGGCCGATGGCCTTGCGCACCAGGTCTTCCGAGAGCTCGCCGCGAGCCAGGGGTTTGTCGTCCCGGGCGACGGCCCGGTCACGCGCCGCGTCGATGAGGTCGTTCGACCACCCGATGGTCAGCTGTCCGGTGAAGACCGCGGCGGTGACCAACAGGCCCCTCGTCACGGCGAGGCCGAGCGCCACCGAGAGCAGCGCCACCAGCACGGTGACGGCGAGCGTCGGGCCGGGGTGGCAGGCCCGCACCAACGCGGTGCGCGACGTCGACGACGCGGACACCGGGTCGCTGGACACGGCCCCACCCTAGGCGGCCTCCGGCCGGCCCGGATGGTCCCGGCGAGGCAGGACCGCCGTCGGTGTGCCTAGGCTCTCTTCGTGAGCCGCATCGTGTCCGTCGCCGGGGTCCTGCCCGAGCACCGCTACGCCCAGGGCGAGGTGACCGCTGCGTTCGCGGAGGTGCTCGGCGCGCACGGCGTCGACCGGCTGCTGCTCGAGCGGATCCACGCGAACGCCGGGGTGGGCCACCGTCACCTCGCGTTGCCCCTCGAGAGGTATGCCGCCTTGCGCGACTTCGGCGAGGCCAACGACGAGTTCATCGCGGTCGCCGTGAACCTCGGGTCGGAGGCGGTCGTCGACGCGCTCAAGGCAGTCGGCCTGACCCCCACCGACGTCGACCTCATCGTCTCGACGACCGTGACGGGGCTGGCGGTCCCCTCGCTGGAGGCCCGGATCGCGGCCCGCATCGGCCTGCGCCCCGACGTGAAGCGGGTGCCGATGGTGGGTCTGGGCTGTGTCGCGGGGGCGGCCGGCGTGGCCCGCGTCCACGACCACCTGCTCGGCCACCCCGGTGACGTGGCGGTCCTGCTCTCGGCCGAGCTGTGCAGCCTGACGGTCCAGCGCGACGACACGTCCACCGCCAACCTCGTCGCCAGCGGGTTGTTCGGCGACGGGGCCGCTGCGGTGGTCATGGTCGGCGCGGACCGGGCTGCGGAGCTCGGTCCCGACACCGGGCACGACCTGCAGGTGCTGGCGACCCGCAGCCGGATGTACCCCGACAGCGAGCGCGCGATGGGCTGGGACGTCGGCGCGTCCGGGCTGCGGATCGTCCTCGGTGTCGAGGTGCCGGAGCTGGTGCGGGCCAACCTCGGCGAGGACGTCGACGGCTTCCTCGGTGCGCACGGCCTCACTCGCGCCGACATCGGGTTCTGGGTGGCCCACCCGGGTGGCCCCAAGGTGCTGGAGGCGATGGCCGACGCCCTGGAGGTCGAGCGCGACGCCCTCGGCGTGACCTGGGACTCCCTCGACCAGATCGGCAACCTGTCGTCGGCGTCCGTGCTGCACGTCCTCGCCGACACGGTGCGCGACCGGCCACCGGCGGTGGGCTCCTACGGCGTCCTGATGGCCATGGGCCCCGGGTTCTGCCTCGAGATGGTGCTGCTCCGAGCGGCTGGCTGACGATGACCACCTCCCAGCTCCTGTTCACCGTGCTCGTCGCCGCCGTGGGGCTCGAACGCCTTGCCGAGATGGTCGTGTCGAAGCGGCATGCCGCCTGGGCCTTCGCGCGCGGTGGGGTGGAGTCGGGACGCGGCCACTTCCCGGTCATGGTGCTGCTGCACACCGCCCTCCTCGTCGGCGCGGTCGTCGAGGTGGTGGTCGCCGACCGGCCGTTCGTCCCCGGGCTGGGCTGGCCGATGCTCGTCCTGGTGCTCCTCGCCCAGGGCCTGCGCTGGTGGTGCATTTCGACCCTGGGTCAGCAGTGGAACACCCGCGTCATCGTGGTGCCGGGCGCCTCCTTGGTCGCCGCCGGTCCCTACCGCCTCATGCGCCACCCCAACTACGTCGCCGTCGTCGTCGAGGGCCTCGCCCTTCCCCTGGTCCACACCGCGTGGGTGACCGCAGCCGCCTTCACGGTCCTCAACCTCCTCCTGCTGTCGGTCCGGATCCGCGTCGAGGAGCAGGCCCTCGGGCTGCGCGCGGGTGCCGCGTGAGCGTCGACCTCCTCGTCGTCGGCGGTGGCCCGGTGGGGCTGGCGACAGCCCTGTATGCCGTGCGGCGTGGCCTCACGGTCGAGGTGCTCGAACCACGCAGCGGTCCCGTGGACAAGGCCTGCGGTGAGGGCCTGATGCCCGGCGGCCTGGCCGCCCTCGCCGGCCTCGGCGTGCACCCGAAGGGCCACTCCTTCAACGGGATCCGCTACCTGTCCCCCCACGCGAGCGCGGTGGCGGACTTCACCCAGGGACCCGGGCTCGGCGTCCGTCGCACGGAGCTGCACAGCAGGCTGGCCACGGCGGCTGCGGAGGCCGGCGTCCCGGTGCAGCACCTGTCCGCGACCGGCCTGCACCAGGACGACGACGGCGTCGACGTGGCCACCCGGCGGTCCGGTGGTGCGGACGGACCAGTCCTGCGGGCCCGGCACGTGGTCGCCGCCGACGGGCTGCACTCGTGGGCCCGTCGACACCTCGGGCTCGACCGGCCTTCGTCCGGGCCCGGCAGGTACGGGCTGCGCCAGCACTTCGCGACCGCGCCGTGGTCGAGCCGCGTCGACGTCCTCTGGGCCGCGGATGCCGAGGCCTACGTCACCCCGGTCGCCGACGACCTGGTGGGGGTGGCGGTCCTCAGCCGCGAGCGCCGCTCGTTCGCCCAGCACCTGGCCCACTTCCCGCCGCTGGCCGAGCGCCTCGCCGGGGCCGAGCCGGCCTCCGGCGTGCAGGGGGCCGGCCCGCTCCGCCAACGCAGCCGCCACCGCGTCGCCGGACGGGTGCTGCTCGTCGGCGACGCCAGCGGCTACGTCGACGCGCTGACGGGGGAAGGCATCTCGCTCGGGCTGGCCCAGGCACGGGCGGCGGTCGCCGCAGTGGCTGCCGACCGGCCGAGTGACTACGAGCGCGGGTGGCTGGCCGCCACGTGGCGGTGCTCGGCGCTGACCCACGGGTTGCTCGCGGCCACCCGTCCGCAGGTCGCTCGGCGCGCTCTGGTGCCCCTGGCGGCGCGCGCGCCCTGGGTGTTCTCGGCAGCCGTCAACGAGCTGGGACGGTCGGCATGACCGAGCTGGTCGTCCTGCTCGACGACCACGGCAGCGCGGTGGGCACCCAGGACAAGGCGACCGTCCACCACGGCGCGACGCCCCTGCACCTGGCCTTCTCGGCATACCTCGTCGACCCCGACGGGATGCTGCTCGTCACGCAACGGGCGCCGACGAAGGCGACCTTTCCCGGCGTGTGGACCAACTCGGTCTGCGGCCACCCCGGGCCGGGCGAGGCGCTCGACGCGGCGGCCGGGCGCCGGGCGCTCGACGAGCTGGGCGTGACGGTGGGCGAGCTGCAGCTGGTGCTGCCGGAGTTCGCGTACGTCGCCGAGCAGGACGGTGTGGTGGAGAACGAGCGGTGCCCGGTGTTCGTGGGGATGCTGCCCGGTCGTGAGCTGGGGCTCGACCCGACCGAGGTCGGCGGCGCCGAGTGGGTGCCGTGGGCGACCTTCGCGGACGAGGTCCTCGACGGGCGCCGGGTCGTGTCGTCCTGGTGTCGCGAGCAGGTCGAGCAGCTGGTACAGCTCGGTCCCGACCCGGCCCACTGGCCGGCCGCAGACCCCGCGCTTCTCCCCCCTGCGGCCCGCATGGAGCGCTGGACTCCGGGTCCGGCAGCTGAGTGAGCGCCAACCGACTGTCCGGGCCCGGCGGAGAGTGGGTTGACGCTCACTGAGCGCCCAGCGCTTCATCCGGCGTGCGGCAGCTCAGTCGGCTCCGCAGCCGGGCCGGGCACGAGTAAGGCCCCCGTCCGCGTTTCCGCGAGCGGGGGCCCCACCGTCTGTCTCAACTCAGAGTGCGTGGTCGCCGTGGCGACCGGGTGCGCCCGAAGGGATTCGAACCCCTAACCTTCTGATCCGTAGTCAGATGCTCTATCCGTTGAGCTACGGGCGCGAATGTCGCCCTGAGATTCCTTGTGGGATCGCCCAGAGCAACGACGGGAAAGACTACCGGCTCGACCCCGCAGCGACGAAATCGGTCGGCCACCCGGCTGGGACCGCCCCGTGGCCCGCCTCCCCCCGCGGCCGACCGTGGCCGGCAGCAACGGCCACACCCCCGCCGCCGACCAGCACCCTCCCCGTGCGCCGAAAGGCAAGAAACGCAACGGAATCCGCTGCCTTCTTGCAAGCCTTGCAAGAAGGCAGCAAGCCAGCGATTCCTACCCGTCGGTTGTGAGGCTTTTCACGAGCCGACTAGACCTTGCGCGGTATCTACTGGCGCGTAGGGGGGCGTACCTTGGCCAGATCAGGAGCGTTCACCATGTGGACACACGGTCGGCTGACCGGTGTCGGCGTGGACGCATCACCTCATGATCCGGGGGAGCACCGCCCCGGACGAAAGGGACGGCCGATCACATGACGACCGAGGCGACGCACACCGACCAGCGCGCAGGCGGCACGACGCACGCCGGCCTGCAGGCATGGGTCGACGAGGTGGCCGCGATGACCACCCCCGACCACGTCGAATGGGTCACCGGCTCCGACGCCGAGTGGACCCGACTGACCGACAAGCTCGTCGAGGCCGGCACGTTCGTGCGCCTCGACGACGAGAAGAAGCCGAACAGCTTCTACGCAGCCTCCGACCCGACCGACGTCGCCCGGGTCGAGGACCGCACCTACATCTGCTCCGTGGACGAGAAGGACGCCGGGCCCACCAACAACTGGATGGACCCGAACGAGATGAAGGACCTCATGCGCGGGCTCTACGCCGGCTGCATGAAGGGCCGCACCATGTACGTCATCCCGTTCGTGATGGGTCACGTCGAGGCCGAGAACCCGATGTTCGGTGTCGAGATCACCGACTCCGAGTACGTCGTGGTCTCCATGCGGGTGATGGCCCGCACCGGGGTCAACGTGCTGCGCCGCATCGAGGAGCTCGGCGAGAACGCCAAGTACGTCCCGGCGCTGCACTCCGTCGGCGCCCCGCTCGAGCCCGGCCAGGCCGACGTGAAGTGGCCGTGCAACCCGGAGAAGTACATCGTCCAGTTCCCTGAGGAGCGGATGATCTGGTCGTTCGGCTCCGGCTACGGCGGCAACGCGCTGCTGGGCAAGAAGTGCTACTCGCTGCGCATCGCCTCGGTGATGGCCCGCGACGAGGGCTGGCTGGCCGAGCACATGCTGATCCTCAAGCTGATCTCCCCGGAACAGCAGGTCTACTACATCGCCGCCGCCTTCCCGAGCGCGTGCGGCAAGACCAACCTCGCCATGCTCGCCCCGACCATCCCCGGCTGGAAGGTCGAGACCCTCGGCGACGACATCGCCTGGATGCGCTTCGGCGAGGACGGCCGCCTGTATGCCGTGAACCCCGAGTTCGGCTTCTTCGGCGTCGCCCCGGGCACCAACGAGCACACCAACCCCAACGCGATGAAGACCATCAACAAGGGCAACTCGGTCTTCACCAACGTCGCGCTCACCGACGACAACGACATCTGGTGGGAGGGACTGGAGAACATGCCGGCCCACGCCACCAGCTGGAAGGGCGAGGACTGGACGCCCGACTCCGACGAGCTCTCGAGCCACGCGAACAGCCGCTACTGCACCCCCATCGAGCAGTGCGACATCCTCGCCAAGGAGTACTACGACCCCAAGGGTGTGCCGATCTCGGCGATCTTCTTCGGCGGTCGCCGCAAGACGACCGTCCCGCTGGTGACCGAGGCGCGAGACTGGGTGCACGGCACGTTCATGGGGGCCACGCTCTCCTCGGAGACGACTGCTGCCGCCACGGGTGCGGTCGGCGTGGTCCGTCGCGACCCGATGGCCATGCTCCCCTTCATCGGCTACAACGCCGGCGACTACTTCCAGCACTGGATCAACCTGGGCAAGGACGCCGATGCGTCCAAGCTCCCGAAGATCTTCTACGTCAACTGGTTCCGTCGTGACCAGGACGGTGGCTTCCTCTGGCCCGGCTTCGGCGAGAACAGCCGTGTCCTCAAGTGGGCGATCGAGCGCATCGAGGGCAAGGCCGCCGCGGTCGAGACCCCCATCGGCCACGTCCCGACGCCGGAGTCGCTCGACACCGCGGGCCTGGAGATGAGCGACGCCGACCTCGAGCAGGCGCTCGCCGTCGACGTCGACGAGTGGAAGGCCGAGATCCCCCAGATCGAGGAGTGGTTCGCGAAGTTCGGCGAGACCTTGCCGAGCCAGCTGCGGGTCGAGCTCGACGACCTGAAGGCCCGCCTCGGCCTCGAGTGACCAGCCCGCAACGTCGAGAGTGCGCGACACGCTGGTGATCAGGAACGTGGTCCAGCGTGTCGTGCACTCTCGAGGACGGCGAGGTCACGGGTGGCGTACTGGTGGTGGTACCACTCCTCGTTGACGATGCAGCCCACGACGTCGGCGACCAGGTAGTCCCGCGACTCGGGGTAGCCCGGCTCGACCACCGGGGTCGTCCGGCCCTCGACCTGTTCGTCGGTCAGCCCGTCGACCACAGTGCGCATCGTCGCCATCCGGTCGCGGCGGAGCTCGAGCACCTCGTCGAGCGACGGTCGCGCCGACCGGTCGCGCGGCACCTCGGGGATGTCGGCCATGTCGTCGTGGGGCAGGTCGAGCGGGCTCCACGGTGACGGGTCGCCCAGGAGCGCGCGGCGGATCCACGCGTCGGTCGCGAAGACCAGGTGGCGCTGCGTCTCGATGAAGGACCACTCGCCGTCGACCCGCTCGTGCAGCAGCTGCGGGTCCAGGCGCCGGGCCCGCTCGAAGGTCTCGGCCCAGCGGCGCTCGATGATGCCCCAGGCCTCGCGGAACTCCGCCGGCCTCCTCGGTCGCATCTTGGTGCGGTCGGGCTCGCGTCGGTCCAGCTCCGCCTCGACGTAGTCGGTGACGTCGACGCCGTTGACGGTGAGGTGCTCCACCTCACCGGTGATCTCGACGTCGACGACCTGCGAGCCGGTGATCCGCGCGCCCTTGAGGGCGACGTTCTTGAACCGGGCGCCGACCAGGTAGGTGTCGTCGAACACGGCATCGGTGAAGTCGAACCGGCGGAAGGTCGCCCCACGGTGGGCGGCGTCGAACCCCGGGTGCTCGTCGTGCTGGGTCATCGGGTCGCCCACGTCCAGGCGCCGGACACCGGCTGCCACCCGGGCGGCGGGTCCTCGCCGACCCGCCCGTCGACCACCTCACGGAGCAGGTCGGCCTGGCCCGTGTGACGGCCGTACTCCTCGACCATGTCGAGCAGGAGGCGGCGCAGGTTGGCGTGGTTGCCCCGGTCGTCCTTGGCTTCGACCATGTGGTCGAGCCCGACCGCCAGACCCGCGTCGTGCAGGGCCTCGGCGACCCTCGCCCGCGACCGCTCGACCGCGCCGTCGTAGAGGGCGTAGAGCGTCTCGGGGGAGTCGTCGGCGGCGGAGGCGAACTCCCAGTCGTCGTCGTCATCCCACCCGTTGTCGTCCCACACGGGATCCATCGGGGCACCGCTCAGCTTGACCGTGAACTTGTGGTCCTCGGCGACGGCGAGGTGCTTGAGCAACCCGCCGAGGGTCAGCGACGACGCCCCGATGCGGGTCGCCAGACCGGCCGCGTCGAGGTCGTCGGCCTTGTAGCGGAAGGTCGCGCGCAGCCGTTCGAGGGCACCGAGGACCGCGTCGGTCTCGTTGCCGGCCAGCGGGGGCTCCCACGGGGTGTCGGTGACGTCGTCGGGCGCAGGGTCTGTTGTGGCCATGACACAGGACGCTAGGGCCTGTTCCGGACGTTCGGCTTCCGCACGTCGTCCTACGCTGTCGCCATGTCGTCCGCCGACACCAGTCCGACCTCCCGCGCGCTGCTCACGCTCGAGCTGATCCAGGGCAGCCCCGGCATCACCGCGGGCCGGCTGGCCGAGCGGCTCGGCGTCACCGAGCGCGCCGCCCGCCGCTACGTCGCCATCCTGCGCGAGGCCGGCATACCCCTGGAGTCCGAGCGCGGACCCTACGGCGGCTACCGCGTGGGTCGCGGGCTGCGGCTGCCGCCGTTGATGTTCGAGGCGTCCGAGGCGCTCGCCCTGGTCATGGCGGTGCTCGACGGCCACCACGAGGCGGCGGACACCGCCGACCCGGCCGGCAGCGCCCTGGGCAAGATCATCCGCGCACTCCCCCAGCCCGTCGCCGAGCAGGCCGAAGCCGTCCGGCGCGCCGCCGCGCCGGCCCCCGACCGCGCCGCCGCGCGGCCCAACCCCCAGACGACCACCGCCCTCGTCCAGGCGAGCATCGACCGCTCGCGCGTCCGCATCGGCTACCGCACCGAAGCGGGACGCGAGTGGTCGCAGGAGGTCGACCCCTGGGCCGTCGTGGTGCGCCACGGCAGGTGGTACCTGCTGTGCTGGAGCCACGCGGCGAGCGCCCGTCGCGCGTTTCGCATCGACCGGGTCACCGCGGTCGCCGTCCTCGGGGAGCGGTTCGAGCCGCCCCAGGACCTCGACGCGGTCGGCGAGCTCGAGACGCACCTGTCGGCCGGGTGGGAGTACGACACCGAGGTCGTCGTCCAGGCTGCGCTCGAGACGGTGACGCGGCTGCTGCCACGCGGCCTCGGCCGGCTCGAGGAAGGCCCCGAGGGCACCACCCGCTTGGTCGGCAGCACCAGCGCCCCCGACTGGTATGCCGCCCAGCTGGCAGCGCTGCCCGTCCCCTTCCGCATCGTCAACGGTCCCGAGCTGCGCGCGGCTGTGGACCAGATCGCCCGGCGCCTCGCTGACGCCGTCAGCTGACCCCGACGGGCAGCCGCATCGCGATCCGGGCCCACACGGCATACTCGCGGAGCATGGCGCAGAGCGACTCCCACCAACCGCACGGAGTGGTCTTCCCCGAGGTCGACGGCAAGCGCAGCACCTCCGCGCTCGGACGCGCGGTCGTGGCGGACGCACTGCGCCCGGTCGACCCGGTCGGGGCCCAGGCCGCGGAACGCGAGACCAACTGGCGCCAGGGCTACCTGACGCACTTCCGCCGGATGGTCGAGGCCGGCCTGCTGCGTGACGGCGAGGCGGCGGTGGACGTCGCCCGCGCGGGTCTCGACTCCCTCCACGCACGGATGCGCGCCACGACCCCGGACGGCGAGGTGGCGCTCGACGACGCCTTTACGGCTGGGGGCGGCCCGCCGCTGGGGACCGCCACGGTGCGGGGCACCGGCGAGCGGGCGACGGAGCTCAGCCTCCCCCTGCACGGCCAGCGGTTGCGTGGCGACGCGCTCCGGCGACAGCTCGACGACTGGACCACCCGCGGCATCATCGAGCCGTCCGCGGCCGAGGCCGTGCGCACCGTGCTGGCCAACCCCGACTGGCTCGACCTCAGCGACCAGCGGGTCGTCGTGCTCGGTGCCGGCGCGGAGATGGGTCCACTGCGTTCGATCCTGTCGTGGGGCGGGCACGTGGTGGGGGTCGACCTGCCCCGACCCGACATCTGGAAGCGCGTGCTCGACGCCGCAGCGTCGAGCGCCGGCACGCTGCACATGCCGGTGGCCGCCGACGCGCCGTGGTCGGCCAGCGACCTCGCTGCGCACGCTGGGGCCGACCTGCTGCACGGTCTCCCCGCGGTCGCCGACTGGCTGACCGAGGTCGAGGGCCCGCTCGTCCTCGGCAACTACGTGTATGCCGACGGTGCCACCAACGTGCGCGTCTCCACCGCCGTGGACGCCCTCAGCGTCGAGCTGATGAGCCGGCGCCCCGACGTCGCGCTCGGTTTCCTGGCCACGCCCACCGACGTCTTCGCCGTGCCCGGCGAGGCGGTCGAGCAGTCGACCCGCAGCTACCGCGGCCCGTCGACGCCGATGCGGCTGGTGCGGCCCGCGCTGCGGACGGTCAGCGGCGGCCGGCTCCTGCGGCGCAACTACGCGCCCGGCACCGACCCCGGCCTCAACGACAGCCTCGTGCCGCAGCAGGGTCCGAACTACGCGCTGGCCAAGCGGTTGCAGCGCTGGCGGGCCACCGTCGCCCGGCGCGACGGGCGCACCGTCTCGCTCAACGTCGCCCCACCCACCCGCACCCGCTCGGTGGTCAAGAACCGGGCGCTGGCGAGCGCGTATGCCGGCGCCCACCGGTTCGGGATCGAGGTCTTCGAGCCGGCCACGAGCAACACCCTCATGGCGGCCCTCCTCGTCCACGACCTGCGCACCGCTCCGCACGCACTGCTGACGCCCTGGCGCGAGGAAGCTGCCGGTGCGGTGCACGGCGGGCTGTGGCGCACCGCCTACGACCCCCGCAGCGCGCTCGGCATCGCCGTCGTCCTGGGGCTCGGCTCGGCGCGGACCTGACCTCCCGTCCCTGACCGGGCAGAGTCGGCGGGACGGGGCGGAGCAGGCCGGACGGGCGGAGCAGCCGGACGGGAAGAGCGGGACCGGACGAGCGGCGCCCCTCCTCTTCCGGAGGGACGCCGCTCGCGACTGGGTGGCCCGGGGGCCGGGGTGGTGACGTCAGCTGCCGCGGGCCGCCTTCACGGCGAGCACCGCGCAGTGTGCGTCGAGGAGCACCTGTTGCGAGGTGCTGCCGAGGAAGAGCTTCCCGACCGGGGTGCGTCGCCGTACCCCGATCACGATGAGCCGGGCGTCCCGCTCCTCCGCGACCCGCAGGATCGCCTCGGCGGGCGCCAGCTCGTCGGTCGACTGGATCACCTCGTGGGCGATCCCTGCGCCGCTGAGCTCGACATCGATCGCGTCGATGTCAGCAGGGCTCGCGAACGTCGACCCGGCGAAGTTGCCGCTCTGCCCCGTGTTGACCACCACGAGGGTTGAGCCGTCGATCACGACCTCGTCCTTGGCCCGCTCGAAGGCGGCGATGCCCTCGGGCGTCGGGATGTAGCCGACGACGACGACGCCGCTCACGCGGCACCTTCCAGCTTCTTCGCGCCGGTCATGATCGCCACGCCCTCACCCATGTCGTGCGATGCAGGGGTGATGACCCCGGCGCGGCCGCCGAGTCGCTGGATGTGGATGCGGTCGGCCACCTCCCACACGTGCGGCATGTTGTGGCTGATCAGGATGATCGACTGGCCCTTGTCACGCAGCTGCTTGACCATGTCGAGCACCATGCCCGACTCCTTCACACCGAGGGCAGCGGTCGGCTCGTCGAGCACGACGACCTTGCTCCCGAACGCCGCCGCGCGGGCGACGGCCACGGCCTGGCGCTGGCCACCCGAGAGGGTCTCCACCGCCTGGCTCATGTTCTGGATGGTCTGGATGCCGAGGTCCTGCACCGACTTGCCGGCCCGCTTCTCCATGCCCTTCTTGTCGAGCATCCGCAGCACCGACCCGAGCGGGCCCTTGCGTCGCTCCTCGCGGGCGAGGTAGAGGTTGCTCGCGATGTCGAGCGCGGGGATCACCGCCAGCTGCTGGTAGACCGTCTCGATGCCCGCCTCACGAGCGTCCTGCGGCTTGCGGAAGTGGACCGGCTTGCCGTTCATCGTGATCTCACCCGAGTCGGGCACGTAGGCCCCGGTGAGGCACTTGATGAGCGTCGACTTGCCGGCGCCGTTGTCGCCGATGACCGCCAGCACCTCGCCGGGGTAGAGGTCGAGGTCGACCCCGTCGAGGCCGACGACGCGACCGAAGGTGATGACGAGCTTGCGGGCGGAGAGGACCGGCTCCTTGCCGTAGATCTCCTCCTTGCCGGCCGGGACGCCACCGTGGGCGACCTCGAGCGTGCTTGCACTCATGCCTTCACCTTCCTGATCCACTGGTCGATGCCGACGGCCACGATGACGAGGACGCCCGTCGCCATGACACGCCACTGCTGGTTGACGCCCATCTGGGACAGCCCGAAGGCGAACGTCTGGACGATGAGGGCGCCGATGAGGGTGCCGATGAGCCGGCCTCGGCCACCGAAGAGGCTGGTGCCACCGATGACGACCGCGGTGATGCTGGCCAGGTTGGCGTCGGGCGCCGCGTTGGGGGTCGCGGCTCCGGCCCGGCCGATGAGGATCCACCCGGCGATGCCGTAGATCAGGCCGGCCACCGTGTAGACGGCGAGCAGGATCCGCTTGCTCGGCACACCCGAGAGGCGGGCCGACTCGGCGTCGTCGCCGACCGCGTAGACGTAGCGTCCCCACGCGGTCTGCGAGAGCACGAAGCCCATCACGGCGTAGATGAGGATGACCACGACGATGCCCCAGGTGAGGCGGAACTGGCCGATGGCGAACCCCTCGCCCAGGAAGTTGAGCAGCCGGGGCAGGTGGTCGGCCTGGATGCTCTCACCACCGGAGTAGAGCAGCGCGACGGCCGTGAAGATGCTGAGAGTGCCGAGCGTCACGATGAACGGAGGAAGGTTGATCCGCGTCACCAGCAGGCCGTTGAGGAGACCGGCGACCGTCGCCAGGACCACCCCGATCAGCAGGGCGAGGAGGGCCGGCATGCCGCCGTCCTTGGCGAGCGTCGCCGTCACCATCATCGAGAGCACCATGATCGCGCCCACGGACAAGTCGATGCCCGCCGTGAGGATGACCAGGGTCTGGCCCACCGCGAGTGCAGCCACCACCGCCGTCTGCTGGAGCAGGATGCCCATCGAGTTGGCGGTCAGGAAGGTGGGCGTCGCGATGAAGAACGCCACGAACGTCACGAGCAGCAGGAACAGCGGGCTCAGCCAGGGCCGGCCGTGCAGCTGGTGCTGGACGCGTTGGAGGGGGGACTGCTGCCGCCGAGCGAACTCAGCGGCAGCAGACGTGACCTGGGTCGACATGGTCAGTTGCCCCAGCAGATCTTGGCGCCCTCGTCGGACGTGATGCTGTCGACACCCTCGGCCTTCTTGTCGGTGACCAGCGCGACGCCGGTGTCGAAGAAGTCGAGGCCCGGGGAGACCTGCGGCTTCTCACCGCCACGGGCGATCTTCGCGATGGCCTCCATGCCGAGCGTGGCCATCTTCAGCGGGTACTGCTGGGCCGTGGCCCCGATGACACCGCTCTTGACGCTGGCCACGCCGGCGCAGCCTCCGTCGACCGAGACGATCAGCGCGGTCTTGCCGGCGGCCTTGAGGGCGGCGTTGGCACCGACCGCGGTCGGCTCGTTGATCGTGTAGACGACGTTGATGTTCGGGTTCTTGGCCAGGCACTTCTCCATAGCCGAGCGTCCACCGTCCTCGGCGCCCTGACCGGCCTCGTTGCAGGCGATCGTGTAGTCGCCGCCCTTGCCACCGGTGTACTTGCCGGTCTTCGCCTCGTCGCCGTTCTTCTTGCCGTCGGCCACGTCGATGCCCATGCCTTCGAGGAAGCCCTGGTCGCGGTTGTAGTCGACCGACACGATCTTGTCGTCGAAGAGGTCGAGCAGCGCGATCACGGCCGGCTTGCCGTCCAGCTGGGCCGCGGCCCACTGGCCGTCGAGCTTTCCGGCGTTGCGGTTGTTGGTCGCGAACGTGATGTCCACGGTGTCGGCCGGGTCGGGCGGGGTGTCGAGGGCGATGACGAAGAGCTTGGCGTCGCGGGCCTTCTTGATGGCCGCGTTGACGCCGGTGCTCATCGGCGTGATCAGGATGCCCTTGTCACCGCGGGCGATGGCGTCCTCGATCGCCGTGATCTGGCCCTGGTCGTCGCCCTCCTGCTTTCCGGAGGCGACCGTGAGCTTGACGTTGTTCTTGGAGGCGTCGGCCTTGGCGCCCTTCTGCATGGCCACGAAGAACGGGTTCGTCGAGTCCTTGGTGATGAGCGTGACACCGACGGCGGCCTCGCCGCCGCCACCGCTCGTGTCGGCGCCGCCCCGGTTGCACGCGCCGAGGGCGAGCGCAGTGGAGGCCGCGAGGGTGATCGCCACGGAGCGGCGGAAGGTCGGGGTCTGCAAGGTGCTGTGACGCATTGGGGTCTCCCATCTGGTGCGGCTCCATCGCCGCGTGACAACGTTGTCAGGACAGTTTCTAGTCCTCGGTTGTGCTTTTGTCAACGGGTCCTGTACAACTGCAGACGTGATCGTGACATCGTTGTCAAAGGGTGATGCCCGCCGTCCGCGCGCCACCATGCGTGAGGTGGCCGCACTGGCGGGCGTCAGCCTCAAGACGGTGTCGCGGGTGGTGAACCGTGAGTCCGGCGTCTCGCCCGACGTCGTCACGAGGGTCGAACGGGCGGTGGCGCAGCTCGGCTACCGCCACAACCTGGCCGCCAGCAACCTGCGCCGGGGTCACGGCAGGACAGCCATGGTCGGCGCCCTCCTTCAGGACGTCAGCAACTCGTTCTCGTCCAGCCTCCTGCGCAGCCTCGAGGACGCAGCCCGCGACCGTGACGTCGTCATCGTGGCATCCAGCCTCGACGAGGAGCCCGAGCGGGAGCGCGCGCTGGTCGAGGGCCTGGTGCGCCGCAGGGTCGACGGCCTGCTCCTCATGCCCGCGACTGATCGCCACGACTACCTCGCCGACGACCTGCGCAGCGGGCTGCCGATCGTCTTCGTGGACCGCAGCCCCAACGGCATCGACACCGACTCGGTGACGATCGACAACGCCCGCGGCTCCCGGCTCGCGGTCTACCACCTGGTCGCGCACGGACACCGCAGGATCGCCTTCCTCGGCGACCTGCCGACCATCCAGACGGCCCGGACCCGGCGGGAGGGGTTCGAGGCCGCCATGCGCGCCCGGCACCTGCCGCTCGACCCCTCGCAGATCATCACGTCACTGCGCTCACCCGAGGATGCCGAGGCCGCCGTCCGCCGGCTGCTCGACAGCGACGAGCCGCCTACCGCCATCTTTGCTGCGCGAAACTCGTTGGCAGTCGGCACGATTCGCGCCCTGCACCGGCTCGGCAAGGCCGGTCAGGTCGCACTGGTCGGCTTCGACGACTTCCCGTTGGCTGACATCGTCGACCCGCCCTTGACCGTCGTCCGACAGAACGTCGGCGCGATCGGAGCCGAGGTCGCTCAGCGCCTCTTCGCCAGGATCGACGGCGACACCTCTCCCCCGCGCCACATCGTGCTGGAGCCCGAGCTGGTCGAACGCGGCTCGGGCGAGATCCGTCCCTGAGTCAGGGCTGCCGGCCGAGCCGGCGCTGCGACTCCGAGGGGCGCACCGAGCCGCAGACCGGCACGAGGCCGAAGTCCTTGAGTGGCAAGGCTTCCGCGCTCTCTTGCGGCATGGACCGGGGTGTCCTCCGTCGGCTCCGCGCCCACCGCTCCAGGGCGCATCGGGGCAGGACGGCCACGTGGATCATGTCGTGCTCGGATCCGGGTCGACCGGCGCGTGCTTGGAGCTGGGTCCCGGGTCTCTGCGGCAGCTGGCCACCGGGCGCCTGACCACCGGGCGCCTGACCACCCGGCGCCTGACCACCGGGCAGGGTGCCCTGTTGGCCGAAGCCCCCACCCTGACGACCTCCGGGGCCGAACTGGCCGGGTTGGAGCTGGCCACCCCCTCGGGTGGTGCCGGCGGGCAGCGCCGCGGCCGCCGCGACCGCCCCCATCGAGGAGATGCCGATGGCCAGGGCCGCAGCGATCGCGGTCTTGCGGCCGCTCCAGGTGGGTGGGTTGAGGGCCGGTGCGGTCTCCGGCGTGCCGGGCGACTCGACGGGCACGCCGTCCGCGGGCGCGGAGCGAACGGGCACGCCGTCCGCGGGCACGGAGGCAACGGGCTCGGGATCGGTCGGCGCGGCATACGGGACCGTCTGGGTCTGGGCCCACTCGAGGTGGGGCACGGTGTCGTCGGTGCGAGGGGTCGTCATCGGAACTCCAACGTCGCTGGGGAGGTGGTCGGGTCCGACTCTCGGGTCCGACACTGTGGCGATGCTGTGGACGGGGTGTCGGGCGGCTGAGCATCCGGCACAGAGGTCTCACAGGATTCACACAGGAGTTGCGAGGGCGCCGCACATGGTTGCGGTGTTTCCTAGGAGCATGAACACGCAGCAGTCAGGTTCCGCCAAGCTCCAACGCCTCGACGGGTCACCTGTCCGGGTCCTCGTCGTGGACGACGAGAACAACCTCACCGAGCTGCTGGGGATGGCGCTGCGCTACGAGGGCTGGGAGGTCCGCACCGCGGCCACCGGGGTCGCGGCGGTCCGCGCCGCCCGGGAGTTCCAGCCCGACGCGGTCGCCCTCGACATGATGCTGCCCGACTTCGACGGCCTCGAGGTGCTGCGGCGGATGAGGGGCGACAACCCCACCGTGCCCGTGCTCTTCCTGACCGCCAAGGACGCCGTCGAGGACCGGGTGGCCGGCCTGACCGCCGGCGGCGACGACTACGTCACCAAGCCGTTCAGCCTCGAGGAGGTGGTGGCGCGGTTGCGTGCCCTGATGCGCCGCACCGCCGTGGTCACCGACGAGTCCGACTCGGTCCTGGTCGTCGGTGACCTGAGCATGGACGAGGACAGCCACGAGGTGACCCGCGCCGGCGAGGCGATCAACCTCACCGCGACGGAGTTCGAGCTGCTCCGCTACCTCATGCGCAACCCCAAGCGGGTGCTCTCCAAGGCGCAGATCCTCGACCGCGTCTGGAACTACGACTTCGGCGGCCAGGCCAACGTCGTCGAGCTCTACATCTCCTACCTGCGCAAGAAGATCGACGCGGGGCGGGAGCCGATGATCCACACCATGCGTGGCGTCGGGTACGTCCTCAAGCCCGCGACATGAGCCCAGCCGCCGCGGTCGGCTCCGCCCGGTCGCACCTCCACCCCGCAGCGTGGTCGCTGAGCAGCAAGCTCGTGGCCACGGTCGTCGGGCTGTTCCTCGCCGTGACGCTGGCCTCGGGCGCCCTGACCGTCCTGCTGCTGCACCAGAGCCTGGTCCGCCAGCTCGATGAGGGCGTCACGGCCAGCCTCGTGCGCGCCGGCGGCCCGGACCGGCTCCGACCCGACGACAGCTCGGACGACGGCAACGGTCCGAGTGGACCGCCCGGCGCCGGGGGTGAGCTGCTCTTCCTCCGCCTCAGCAACGGCGTCGCCACGCAGAGCCGGGTGGAGCACGACCGCACCTCCGGCACCCTCACCGCCGCGCAGATCGCAGCCCTCGACGCCGCGAGCATCGGGACGACGCCCAAGACCGTGGAGGTGCCCGGGCTGGGCGACTACCGGGTCGCCGCCGGGCGCGCCCTCGACGGCGACACCGTCATCAGTGGCCTCCCGGTCGAGAGCGTCAACGAGACGGTGGTCACGATGATCACGCTCGTGGCGGGCGGGACGATCGTCGGTTTCGTGATCGTGTCGGCCGGTGGTCTCTGGCTCGTGCGCCGCAACCTCGCACCGCTCCAGCGGGTCGCCCACATGGCCACCCAGGTCTCCAACCTCAAGCTCGACTCGGGAGCGGTCGCACTCGCCGAACGCATTCCCCCTGCCGACACCGACCCCCGCACGGAGGTCGGCCAGGTCGGCCTCGCCCTCAACAACATGCTCGACAACGTCGAGGGCGCGCTGCAGTCCCGGCACGAGAGCGAGCAGCGGGTGCGACAGTTCGTCGCCGACGCGTCGCACGAGCTGCGGACCCCGCTCGCCTCGATCCGGGGGTATGCCGAGCTGTCCCGTCGCGAGCGCGAGCCGGTGCCCCCGTCGGTCACCCACGCGCTGTCGCGCGTCGAGTCCGAGGCGCTGCGGATGCAGGGCCTGGTCGAGGACCTCCTGCTGCTGGCCCGGCTCGACGCCGGTCGGCCACTCGACCGCGAGCCCGTAGACCTGTCGCTCCTCGCGATGGATGCGGTCAGCGACGCCCACGCCGCCTCCCCCGACCACCGGTGGGAGCTCGACCTGCCCGAGCAGCCGGTCGAGGTGACCGGCGACGCCGCGCGACTGCACCAGGTGGTCGCCAACCTCCTGGCGAACGCACGCACCCACACCCCTGCCGGCACCCGCGTGGTGATGTCGGTCAAGCCCGACGGCAAGTGGGTCAGGCTGAGCGTGTCGGACGACGGACCCGGCGTGCCCGAGTCGCTGCAGCGCAACGTCTTCCAGCGGTTCACGCGGGGCGACGACTCCCGCAACCGCGCCTCCGGCTCGAGTGGCCTCGGGCTGTCGATCGTCGACGCCGTCGCCAAGTCGCACGGCGGCAACGTCGAGCTCTCCTCGAGCCCCGGCGACACGACCTTCACGGTCCGGCTGCCGGCCTAGCCGTACTGACCGGGCGGTGGGACGGCCTCATCACCGGAGCTCAGGAGCACCACAGGGACCGCACAGGGCCGGGCTCGAGGGTAGGGCCATGGACACGATGACCCTCCACCGCGACGCCACCGGCCAGCCCGACCTGCCCGGGCGCCCCACCACTCCAGTGCCGGCAGGTTCGGCCGCGCCGACGACGCCGAGCCGGGTCCAGCGCCTGTGGCGAGGCCCCAGCGACGACCCGTCGTGGGCCCGTCCCGCGCTGCTCGGCCTGCTCCTCGCCACAGCCCTCTTCTACTTCTACAACCTGACCGCCAACGGTTACGCGAACTCGTTCTACTCCGCAGCGGTGCAGGCCGGCAGCGACAGCTGGAAGGCGTTCTTCTTCGGCTCCTCCGACGCCGGCAACTCGATCACCGTCGACAAGCCGCCCGCCTCCCTGTGGGTGATGGCCCTGTCGGTGCGGGTGCTCGGGCTCAGCTCGTTCAGCATCCTCATGCCCGAGGTGCTCATGGGGGTCGCCACGGTCGGCGTCGTCCACGCGACCGTGAAGCGCCACTTCGGTGCCGCCGCCGGTCTGATCGGCGGTGCCGTCATGGCCCTGACGCCGGTGGCCGTCCTGATGTTCCGGTTCAACAACCCCGACGCGCTGCTGGTCCTGCTGATGGCGCTCGGCGCCTGGGCCACGATGAAGTCGATCGAGCAGGGCTCGGCCAGGTGGTTCGCCGTCGTCGGCGTCTTCATCGGCCTGGGCTTCCTCACCAAGGCCCTCCAGGTGCTGCTGGTCGTCCCGGCGTTCGGGCTCGCGTACGTCCTCTTCGCCGACACCACGCTGCGCCGCCGCCTCATCGGCGCCCTCGTGGGAAGCGCGGCGATGGTCCTCTCCGCGGCCTGGTGGGTGGCCGTCGTCGAGCTCATCCCCGGGAGCATGCGCCCCTACATCGGCGGCTCGCAGGACAACTCGTTCCTGTCGGTCACGTTCGGCTACAACGGCCTCGGCCGGATCAGCGGCAACGAGACCGGCTCGGTGGGCGGCGGACGCGGCTGGGGCACGACCGGGCTCGGGCGGATGTTCAGCTCGTCAGTCGGCGGCCAGATCTCCTGGCTGATCCCCTCGGCCCTCATCCTCCTGGCCGTCGGCCTGTACCTGCGGGGCCGAGCGCCACGCACGGACGCCCGCCGCGCGGCATACCTGGTCTGGGGCGGGTGGCTGCTGGTCACGATGGTGACGTTCTCGCTGATGGCCGGCATCTTCCACGAGTACTACACGGTCGCCCTCGCGCCCGCCATCGCCGCCCTGGTCGGGATGGGCGCCGCGGAGGCCTGGGAGCGCCGGCACAGCCCGGTCGGCTCGATCGCGCTCGCCGCCGCGACCGCCGCTGCCGCCACATGGTCGTTCATCCTGCTCTCGCGCACCGACTGGCAGGGCTGGCTGCGGTTCGTCGTCCTCGCCCTCGGCCTCGCCAGTGCCCTCCTGCTGCTCGCGATCACGCAGCTGCACCGCCGGTTCGTGCCCGCGGTGGTCGCTGGTGCCCTGGTGGCGGCGCTCGCCGGGCCGGCCGCCTACAGCGTGCAGACCGTCGGCACCGCCCACACCGGTTCCATCGTCACGGCCGGTCCGGCGGTGGCCGGCGGCCGAGGTGGCGGTATGCCGGGTGGCGGCCCGGGCGGGCTGGGCGCACCTCCCCAGGGCCTGACCGGTGGCCCGCAGGCCGGCACCGGTACGGGCCCGGCCGGTGGCACCGGCACCGCGGGTGGTGCGCGCACCGGCGGCGGTATGGGCGGCCTGCTCGACGCCTCCACGCCAAGCACCGAGGTCGTCTCGGCCCTGGCGGCCGACGCCAGCTCCTACCGCTGGGTCGCCGCCGCCATCGGCTCGCAGAACGCAGCCGGGCTGCAGCTGGGGACCGGGCTTCCCGTGATGGCCATCGGTGGCTTCAACGGCAGCGACCCGAGCCCGACCCTGGCGCAGTTCCAGCAGTACGTCGCCGACGGGGACATCCACTACTTCGCCGAAGGCGGGGGGTCCGGTGCAGGCCCCGGTGGCGGGATGGGCGCATCCGGCACCGGCTCCCAGATCTCGCAGTGGGTCGCCGCGAGCTTCACCCAGGTCACGATCGGCGGGTCGACCTTCTACGACCTGACGCAGCCACTGACGTCGAGTGGCAGCTCCGCGACCACCAGCACGCAGACCACCTGAGGAGAGCCGTGATGCCCGCCCCCGTCCTCGACGTCGTCGTCCCCGTCCACAACGAGCAGCACACGGTCGCCGCCAGCGTGCGCCGCCTGCACGCCCACCTGGTCGACACGTTCCCCTATCCGTTCCGGATCACGGTGGCGGACAACGCCAGCACCGACGCGACGGCCGCCGTCGCGTCGGGGCTGGTGGCCGCGCTGCCGGGGGTGGTGCTGGTGCGACTGGCGGAGAAGGGCCGGGGGCGGGCCCTCAAGCAGGTGTGGCTCGCTTCCGACGCACCGATCCTCGCCTACCTGGACGTGGACCTCTCGACGGACCTCGACGCCCTGTGGCCGCTGGTCGCCCCGCTGATGTCGGGCCACTCCGACCTGGCCATCGGGTCGCGACTCGCCCGGGGGTCGCGGGTCGTCCGGGGTGCCCGCCGTGAGGTGATCTCACGCTGCTACAACCTCGTGCTGAGGGGTGCGCTGGGCGCCGGGTTCACCGACGCACAGTGCGGGTTCAAGGCGATCCGGGCCGACGTCGCCGCCGAGCTGCTGCCCTGGGTGGACGACACCACGTGGTTCTTCGACACCGAGCTGCTGGTGCTCGCCGAACGCTCCGGCCTGCGCATCCACGAGGTGCCCGTCGACTGGTTCGACGACCCCGACTCGAGGGTCGACGTCGTCGCGACGGCGGTCGACGACCTGCGCGGGGTGGTCAGGCTGCGCCGCGGGCTGTCCTCCGGACGACTGCCTGTCGACGACATCGCCGCCCGCATCGGCCGCCGCGACCCGTCCGCGGGGACGTGGCGCCAGGTCAGCCGGTTCGCGGTGGTGGGAGTGGTCTCCACGGTCATCCACCTCGGCCTGTTCGCGTTGCTCGCGACCGTGCTCGCCTCGACCCAGGTCGCCAACCTCGTCGCCCTGCTCGTGGCCACGGTGGGCAACACCGCCCTGAACCGTCGGTGGACCTTCGGCATCCGCGGAGCCGGTGCCCTGCGGTCACAGGCACAGGGGCTCGCCGTCTTCGCGGTGACGTGGCTGATGACCGCCGGCGCGCTGGCCCTCCTGCACGCCACCGTCACCTCCCCGTCGACCTCGGTGGCCACGGTCGTGGTCGGCGCCGCGACGGCCGCCTCGACCGTCCTGCGCTTCGTGGCCATGCGCTCGTGGATCTTCCGGCGGGAGCCCCGGCGCCCGGCCGGTCAGTACTCGGTGACGATGAACGAGCCCTCGTCGTCCTCGAACACCACGACCCCGGTCCAGTCGAACCCGTCCACCGAGCCGTGGCAGACCGTGACGAGCCCCTGACCCACCTCCGAGCGCAACGGACACACGAGCTCGTCGACCGAGCCGCCGTCGTCCTCGATCGCGGTGGTCAGCGACTGCTGGAGGTCACCGTCGCTCGCCCCCTTGTCGACGACCGTGACCTCGCCGGTCAGGACGTAGCCGGAGCCGCCCCTCATCGGCCCGACGAGGAAGAACGCGGCCATCGCCAGGACGCCCAGCAGCGCGAGACCGCTCAGCACGATCGCGGTCACCGCCAGGCCGTTGCCGTTCCTGGGGGCTGGCGAGAACGGCGGGTACGCCCCCGGCGTCGGCGGCTGCGCGGCATACCCGGGCTGGGGGACCGGCGCCCAGGCCTGGGGGTGCTGCGGCGGCTCCTGGCCCGGCGGGCCGAACGGGTTGGACGGGTACGACACGGCTGGCACTCCTCGGCTTCGGTCGCCACAGGATGCCAGACTCGCCTCCCGAATCCCGCTCGTTCAGACCACACGAAAGCAAGGCCCGACGAATAGCGTGTCGGGCCTTGCTTCATGTGGCGGAGACGGAGGGACGCCGTCGCCGCTCGTTCCTCGCGACTCCTCCCAAATCCCGCTCGTTCAGATCACACGAAGCAAGGCCCGACGAAAAGCGTGTCGGGCCTTGCTTCGTGTGGCGGAGACGGAGGGATTTGAACCCTCGATGGGCGATAAACCCAAACCGCATTAGCAGTGCGGCGCCATAGACCGGACTAGGCGACGTCTCCTCACCCGGTCGACGAGCAACCGAGCCCGCACAGGGTATCTGCACCCCTGCGACGGGAGCAAAGCGGCCCTGCGCGCACACCACTGGAGCCGCGCCGGGCAGGTCAGCTGCAGATGTCCTGGTCGGCGGTGCGCGCCTTGATGGTCTCGCTCGGGCCGGTGCTCGGCGTGGCAGAGACCGTCGGCTTGGGCAGCGGCTGGGTGCCGAGGCGGTTGGGGATCTCGACGGCCTTGGGCGAGCCGACACCCATGCTCAGCTCGATCGTCGTGCCCAGGCTGTCGTCCTCGCGCAGCTGCGCCCCCGGGTAGACGGCCGCCACGGTGCGCGCCGCTTCCTTCTGCCCTGCGCCGTAGCGGACCACGACACCGTCGGTGCTCTTGTTGCCGGTGATGTACGACGAGACGTTGAAGCCCTGCACCTGGAGCTCGACGGCCGACTGCTTGGCCAGCCCCGCGATGCCCGAGTCGTTGCTGACCCGCACCTGGATCTGGTCCGGGGAGACGGTCAGCGCGGGCCCGGTCGTGGTGGGCGAGCCGGTGGCGGTCGTGCTGCTCGTGGGCACCTTCGTGCCGGGCAGCGGCTTGTCCGTGCGGATCGCCTTCCAGATGGTGTCGGCGGTCGAGGTCCACTGGACGCGGTTCGGGTCGGGTGCATAGGGCTCGGTCGGGAGCTTCACGAACCGGATCTGGTCGGTGCCGATCTTCTGCACGCTCTGTGCGATGTCCTTCATCTCACCGACGTTCAGGCCCTTGTCGGTGGTCATGGCCGAGGTGGTGGCGTTGAGGAAGCGGAACAGCTTGTCCGGCCGCAGCAGCAGGGACGACTTCGTCGCCTCCTGGATCACCGACGACAGGAACGCCTGCTGGCGGTCGATCCGACCCAGGTCCGACCCGTCACCGATGTTGTGGCGCAGTCGGACGTAGGCCAGCGCGTTCTTGCCGTTGACCCTGCTCTTGCCCGCCGGGAGGTCGAGGAAGCTCTGGCGGTCCTTGACCGCCTCGGGCAGGCAGACCGTCACGCCACCGAGGGCGTCGACCATGCTCTGGAAGCCGCGGAAGTCGATCACCACGAAGTGGTCGATGAAGACGCCGGTGAGGCCCTCGAAGGTGCGGATCGTGCAGGCCGGACCACCCAGGGTGAAGTTCTGGTTCCACTGGCGGATGACGCCGTCGTCGACCTTGTCGTTCTTGTTCTTGCAGTCGCGGGGCGCCCTGGTCATCGAGTCACGCGGGATCGACACGACGATCGCCGACTTGCGGTCCGCGGACAGGTGGACGATGAGGTTGGTGTCGGAGCGGCTGCCCGCCATGCCGTACTCGGTCTGGCCCTTCCCGAGGTTGGTGCCCTCCCGGCTGTCCGAACCCATCACGAAGATGTTCAGCGGGGGCAGGTTGGTCTGCGCGTCGGTGGTGGCCTGCTGCGACGGGCGGTCGCCCAGCGCGCCGGTGATGTCCAGGCGCTGGATGTTGCCGTTGAGCTTGACGTATGCGGCCACGCCGAGGACCAGGGCCACCACGAGCACGCCGGCGATGCCGAAGGCGGCCCGACGCAGCCACGGGTGCCGATGCTGCTTGGCCGTGTGGCGGTCGGACCTGCGCGGGTGGACGTCGGACCGACGTGAGGGGAGGTCGGTGCTGTTCGTGCCGTCGGCGGGGGCACCCGTGCTCTGGCCCACGACGTCGTCGCCGGGCGCAGAGCCGTTGGTGGGCTCGCTCACGTGTACCTCTCTGATTCCGAAAAACGCCACCCCTGCAGGTGGCCGGGCGACGAATCGCCTTCGTGAGTGTACGGGCGCTTCCTGAGTGCTAGGCCTGATGCGCCCTGCCTTCCAGACGCCGCAGGGGGTCTGGCGGTTGTCCCGGGGTGACAAATGGGACGAAGCAGCAACAGGTGGGGTTGGATGGACGCATGAGGCAACGCAGAGTCGTGGGGGGAGTCACCGCCGTCGTCCTGGTCGCAGCAGCGGCCGGCGGAGGCTTGTGGTGGAAGCACACTCAGGCGGAGAAGGAGCTCGACGCCGCCGCCAAGGACGAGGTGACCGCCTTCGCCACGGCGTGGGCCGGACGCTCCTTCACCAAGCCCGGCCTGCTCTTCACCGGCACCACCAGCGAGGTCGTGCAGGCCGAGTTCACCAAGGCCACATCCGGCCTCGGCACGGGACCGGTCGAGGTCACGGCGTACGGCGTACGGCGCACGGGAGACCGGGCGACGGCCACCGCGCACGTGGCGTGGACCCTGGCCGGTGGCGTCACCTGGCGCTACGACGTGCCGGTCACCGCCGAGCGGGCCGAGACCGGTGGCAGCCGCTGGGCCATCACCCTCCCCAAGGGCCATTCGCAGTGGCATCCCCAGCTCGAGAGCGGCGCCACCCTGACGGCTGCCCGGACCTGGGGACAGCGCGGCACCCTCCTCGACCGCGACGGCCAGGCCCTGACCCCCATCGGCAAGGTCTACCCGGTGCAGATCGACCCCGCGCGGGCGACGGCCGCGACCGTGCGCGCGCTCGAGAAGATCGTCGACGAGCCGGCCGGGTCGCTCGTGGCCAAGCTGGCCGCCGCGACGAAGGCGGGCAGCAAGGCGCCGATCCCGGTCATCACCTACCGACAGTCCGACTTCGACGAACGCAAGGACGCCCTCGACGCGCTCAAGGGCGTCATCTACCCCGCGCGCGAGCAACCACTCGCGAAGACGCGCACCTTCGGCCAGCCGTTGCTCGGGTCCTTCGGCGCCGTGAGCGCCGAGCAGATCGCCAAGTCCAAGGGCCGGTATGCCGCGGGCGACTACGCCGGGGTCAGTGGCCTCCAGGGGCAGTACGACGCGGTCCTCGGCGGCACGGCCGGGGTGCAGGTCACCTCGAGCGCCGCCCGTGACACCCCGTTGTTCGCCAAGGACGCGGTGCCCGGCAAGGACGTCGCGACCACCCTCTCCCCGACCGTGCAGGAAGCCGCCGAGGGCGCGCTCGCGTCGACCGGCGACGTCCCCTCGGCCCTCGTCGCGGTGGACGTGAAGACCGGTGACGTCCTGGCCTCGGCCAACTCTCCGGCGCTCGGCTTCGACCGGGCCCTGACCGGCCACTACCCGCCCGGCTCGGCGTTCAAGATCGCGACGAGCTACGCGCTGCTGAGCTCCGGCACGGTGACGCCGGGCACCTCGGTCACCTGCCCCAAGACGTTCGTGGTCGACGGCAGGTCCTACAAGAACTTCGAGGGCGAGTCACTCGGCACCCCCGACTTCACCACCGACTTCGCGCACTCGTGCAACACCGCCTTCGTCCAGCTGTCGACCAAGCTCGGGGACGACGACCTCGCCACGGCCGCGGCCACCCTCGGCCTGACGGGGTGGGCCAAGACCCTCGGCGTCGCCAACGCCTTCGACGCGAGCATCCCGAAGAACAACGGCAAGACCGACAAGGCGTCGGCGGCCATCGGGCAGGGGCGCAACGTCACGTCGCCGCTGGCCCTCGCGGTGCTCGCCGGCAACGTCGCACGCGGCTCGGCGATCGCTCCTGCCCTCGTCACCGATCCCGCCGCGGACGGTGCCGATCGGGCGCCCAAGCCGTTGGACGCCAAGGTGGTCGGGCAGCTCCGGACCCTGATGGGCGAGGTCGTGAGCCAGGGCACCGCCACGGTGCTGAAGGGGACGCCGGGCGGCACCGTCCGCGGCAAGACCGGCACCGCTGAGTTCGGCACCAAGAACCCGCCGGAGACCCACGCGTGGTTCGTCGGCTACCAGGGCGACGTCGCGTTCGCGGTCCTCGTCGAGAAGGGTGCCAGCGGCGGCAGCGTCGCCGCTCCAGTGGCGAAGGCCTTCCTCACCGCGCTCGCCCGCTGAGCCCCACGGCATACCCGGGACGCGACAAGGCCCCCACCCGGTGGTGGGGGCCTTGTCGGAAGACTGTTGGTTGAGCAGTCCTCGGGTCAGATCGGGCGAACGGCGTCAGCCTGGGGACCCTTGGGTCCCTGGGTGACCTCGAACTCCACGCGCTGCGCCTCGTCCAGCGAGCGGTAGCCCGAGGAGTCGATCGCCGAGTAGTGGACGAACACGTCCGGGCCGCCGCCGTCCTGGGCGATGAAGCCGAAGCCCTTCTCAGCGTTGAACCACTTAACGGTTCCCTGTGCCATGGGGTAACTCTTTCTTTTGTAGCCATTGGGAGTCCACACTTCGCGGAACCCAGGCTGCCGTACACACACCCCCACGGACGAGACATGCCCGCCCTCAGACCAACTGCCACCTAAGAAGGCGAATGCCCGCTCTGATGGTGCTAGGGCGGGCACTTCGTCGACCTTGCGAGGAACTGCTTGATGCAACCGTGAGAAACGCTAGCACGCAGGATGGCGGCCGCGTGAGGTCCTCGGAGGTCAAATTCTTGTCAGGTAACCAACTCACGCCACCTCGCGAACTCACGCTCCGACGGGGCGCGTGTGGGCCCAGACGCACCCAAACCGAGGCCTAGGACAGCCACCTCAACGAACGTGTCAGCCGTTTGGACTCTTTGTGCCTTGTGGGTATTTCCGCAGGTCAGCAGGGGTGTCATGGTTCGCTCACTACTCGCTCTGCTTCGTTCGTTCTTGGGGGACGTCCATGTCACTGTCCGCACCATCCCGTCTGGTGGCAGTCTTCGCCGCCGCCAGCCTCACCTTCTTCTCTGCCGGGTCGGCCTTGGCCGACCAGGTCACGCCCGACGGCGACACGGTCGCCGCGGCCACCACCGATCTCGTGGCCACCGCCTGCACGCTTCCCGTCACGAGGTCTGGCCTTGTCGAGGTCAAGCGCACCGGTGGTTCGAACACCTCGCACTACCTACCCGGTGAGACGCTGTCCATCGCGATCACCGACGGGAGCACCCAGGTCACGACCAGCCAGGTCGGCGGCCCGGTCGTCGTCCCCGACGGGTTCACCGCGAACGGCGCAAGGCAGTCATTCACCTTCCCGATCAGCACGACGATCTCCTCGGGCGCAGCGACCGGGAACACGACGGTGGCCGTCAAGGTCACGTCGGCTGCCTACCCGGACGGCGACACCGGCACCTTCGCGGTGTCCTGGAACTGCACCAGCAACACCGCGCCCTTGATGACACTGTCCGGCGTCACGGCAGGCGGCAGCTACGAGTTCGGCTCCGCGCCGACCGCGACCTGCTCGTGGACGGACGACCATGACGGCTCGGGCAACGTGACGCCCACCGTGTCTGCCCTCAGCGGACCCCGCGCGGCCTCGGGGCTCGGGAGCCGGACCGTGTCCTGCTCCTACACCGACGCCGGTGGCCTGCTCGGCACCGCGACGGCGACCTACTCCATCGTCGACACCACCGGGCCGTCGCTCTCCACGGTCTCCAACCTGGCAGTCGACGCGGTCAACGCAGCAGGCGCTCCGGCCACCTACACGGCGCCGACCGCGACCGACGCGGTCGACGGCAGCCGCCCCGTCACCTGCCTGCCCGACTCGGGCTCGACCTTCCCGATCGGCAGCACGCCCGTCACCTGTTCGGCCAGTGACCTCAGCGGCCACTCGTCGAGCACCACCTTCTCGGTCTCGGTGGCGGACCACACGGGCCCCGTGGTCACGGTGCCCGCTGACGTGACGATCAGCGCCACCAGCCCCGCTGGCGCCACCCGCTCCTTCAACGCGAGCGCCAGCGACAACGTCGACGGCGCGGTGCTGGCCACCTGCACCCCCGCATCAGGAAGCACCTTCCCGTTCGGTCCGACCACCGTGACCTGCACGGCCAAGGACGCCGCCGGCAACACCGGCTCGGGTTCGTTCGTCGTGACGGTCCAGGACAAGACTGCCCCTCTGGTGACGGTCCACGAGCCGGCGGCGGTCGAAGCCACCGGGCCCTCGGGTGCGGCCGTCGGCTGGACCGCAGCCACCGCCCTCGACGACGTCGACGGCGCCCGCCCGGTCAGCTGCAACCACGCGTCCGGTGCGACCTACCCGGTGGGCAACACCACGGTGACCTGCACCGCCGACGACACGCACGGCAACACGGGGTCGGCGACCTTCACCGTCACCGTCACGGACGAGACGCCTCCGGCCCTCACCGTCCCGGACGACATCGTCGAAGAGGCCACCAGCCCCGCGGGTGCCGTCGTCAGCTGGTCGACCTCGGCCACGGACCTCGTCGACGGAGCCGTCGTCGTCCACTGCACCCCCACGTCGGGGACGCAGTTCAGCCTCGACACCCCGACCACGGTCAGCTGCTCGGCCACTGACGCCCACGGCAACGACGCAACGCGCTCCTTCAAGGTCAACGTCGTGGACACCACCGCGCCGACCCTGCCCGTCTTCAAGTCGGTCACGGAAGAGGCCACCGGTCCTGACGGCGCGGACGTGACCTACCTGGTCGGTTCCGCGACCGACGCCGTCGACGGCAACGTCGGCCTCGTCTGCACCCCCGCGAGCGGCTCGACCTTCGCGCTGGGCAAGACCACCGTCACGTGCACGGCCACCGACTCCCACGACAACGCGGGCACGGGTCACTTCACCGTGACCGTGGAGGACACGACGCCGCCGGTGTTCAACGACATCTCCGTGGAGACGGTCGAGGCCACGGGGCCGAGCGGCGCACCGGTGTCCTTCAGCGCGACGGCCACCGACCTCGTCGACCCGTCACCCGCGGTCCTCTGCGACCCGGCATCGGGTTCGGTGTTCGCGCTCGGCGCCACCCAGGTGAAGTGCACCGCCACGGACGACGCCGGCAACTCGGTCGACAAGACCTTTACGGTCAACGTCGCCGACACGACGGCTCCCGTGGTCGGGGCGGTCGCGAGCCAGACCATCGAGGCCACTTCGGCCGCAGGTGCGGCACACAGCTGGGTCGTTCCGACGGCGACAGACATCGTCGACGGGGCACGACCAGTGACGTGCGACCGCGCACAGGGCTCGACCTTCCCCCTCGGCAACACGGTCGTCAACTGCTCGGCGACGGATCTGAGCGGCAACGTCGGCAAGACGGCCTTCACGGTGACCGTGGTCGACACGACGGCCCCCAGCTTCGGCGCGGTGGCGAACCGCACCGCGACGGCGACGTCGGCGAACGGCGCGGTCGTGACCTACCCGACGCCGGAGGCGACCGACCTGGTCGACGGCGCCACCGCGGTGACCTGCACCCCGCCGAGCGGGAGCACCTTCCCGCTCGGGACCACCAACGTGAAGTGCACCTCGACCGACCGCACGGGCAACACCGCCACGGTGTCCTTCTCGGTCACGGTGACGGTCGGCTGGAGCGGTGTGCTCGCGCCGGTCACCGAGGGTGGCGTCTACAAGCAGGGCAGCACCATCCCGGTGAAGTTCGCACTGACCGGTGCTTCGGCCGGCGTGACGAACCTGCAGGCCACGCTGTGGGTCCGCAAGGTCTCGCCCACGCCGGCTGGGCAGGTGGCGGTGGCGGTGTCGACCTCCGCAGCCACCACCGGCAACCTGTTCCGATACACCGATGGGCAGTACCTGTTCAACCTCAACACCAAGCCCCTGCAGGTCGGGACCTACGAACTGAGGATCGACCTCGGCGACGGAGTGCCGCACACGGTGACCATCAGCCTGCGGTGAGCTGAGGGATGTGACGACGGCCGGAATGCCAGGGGGCTTCCGGTCGTCGTCGCGTCCGGGATGCACCGGGATGGCCCGGTTGTTGGTCCGGGCCGTGACAGGTGAGCCCGTGCG
This sequence comes from Pedococcus bigeumensis, assembly GCF_039531795.1. NCBI lineage: Bacteria > Bacillati > Actinomycetota > Actinomycetes > Micrococcales > Intrasporangiaceae > Pedococcus > Pedococcus bigeumensis. Next base: position 308,987 of record NZ_BAAAQS010000003.1, read on the forward strand.
TGGGCGGTCACGTACCGCGTACGGCGCGTACCGGTGCCCGGTCGCCGCGGATGACCGCGACCATGTCGACCACCCGACGGGTGGCACGGACGTCGTGGGCACGGAACACGGTGGCCCCCAACCAGGCCGCCACAGCCGTGGCCGCCAACGTGCCTTCGAGCCGGTCGTCGGCCTCGAGCCCGAGCGACTCACCCACGAAGTCCTTGCGGGACAGCGCTTGCAGGATGGGGAAGCCCAGCTCCGCCACGTCGGCGGTGTGCCGGAGCACCTCCAGGGAGTGCACAGTGGTCTTGCCGAAGTCGAGCGTGGGGTCGATGAGGATGCGGTCCTGCGGTATGCCGGCCTGCCGGGCCGCGGACGCACCCTCGGCCAGCGTGCGGAGCACGTCGCGGACGACGTCGAGCGGATCGGGCCCGTAGGTCACCTTGACCGGGTCGGTCCGCGGCGGGAGCCCACCGGTGTGCGAGCAGACCACCCCGGCCCCGATCTTCGCCGCGACGTGCACGAGCTCGGGATCGTGACCGGCCCAGGTGTCGTTGACGAGGTCGAGGCCGTGCCGGCCGGCCTCCTGCGCCACCTCGGAACGCCAGGTGTCGAGGCTGAGCGCCAGCTCGGGGTAGGTCTCGCGGGCGTGGGCCAGGAACGGGATGACGCGGTCGATCTCCTCCTGGGGTCCGACCACCTCGCCCTCCTGCCCTGCGCGCACGCCTCCCACGTCGACGATGTCGGCACCGGCCAGGACGGCGAGCTCGAGGGCACGCTTGGCCGACTCGAGGTCCGCGTGCCGGTTGCCGGCGAAGAAGGAGTCGGTGGTGCGGTTGATGATCCCCATGACCGCAGGGCTCGACGCATCGAAGGTCCGGCCGCGCAGGCGCAGTGGTGGCGTCCGGGGCAGGTCCAGGGGGCGCGGCTCGGGGAGGCTCACCCGGCCATCCTCGCACCCCGGGTCGGTGCCGTGGTCGCGCCCCACACCGCGCCCGGAGGCCAGCCAGGACGAGCAGATCGGGCGCTGTCGCCCGGGCTGGGACCTTGTGCTCAGGCGCAGGAGTGCGCGATCGACCACGATGGAGCATGACCACCCCCACCACCGCTCCCGTCCGGCGCTGGATCGTCCGCGTCACCATCGGGTCGTTCTCCGTGGCGGCGCTGCTCGGCATCGCCGCCCTCCTCAGCGGGGGCGAGTTCGGCCAGACGCAGGGCCAGGTCCTGCTGACCACGCTGCTCGTGGGCGTCGTCAGCATCGCCGTGCTCTGCTACCTCACGACTGCGGGCCGAAGGACGCAGCCCGTCGGGGTCATCGGAGGAGCGGTCGTCCTCGTGCCGCTCGCGACCGGGCTCACCATGATCTGGAGCAGCTTCGAGGAGGACCCCGGGGAGTGGTGGGTGAAGACGTTCGCGATCGGCGCGATCGTCGCAGCGACCCTGGCGCAGATCTGTCTGCTCCTGGCACCCCGACGGCCATCTGGTTCGGTGGCCCGACGGATGCTCACGGCTACCGTCGGGCTGGCCGCTCTCCTGGCGGGGATGACGAGCCTGTTGGTCCTCGGGGTGCACCCTGGGGACGACGGCTACTACCGCGCGGTCGGCGTCGTCGCCATCCTCGACGTGCTGGGCACGGTCGTGGGCGCGGCGCTGCTGAAGTTCGGGCCCGGCACGACGAACGATCCCGGGCCCGGGGGCCTCGCCCTCTCCCTGCCGGCGGACGTCGCGCAGGCCCTGCTCGAGGAGGCGTCCCGGGCACGCCGCACCCCGGACGAGGTGGCGGCCGGGATCCTTCGCGCGCACCTCACCCTCAGGCAGGACCCACAGCAACAGGACCAGCAAGACCCGCAGGACCAGCAAGACCCGGAGGACCAGCCGGTCCCGCAGCTGCCGGGCTAGGAGTCGAAGCCGAGGCCGGCCCGGTCCAGGGTGCGCAGCCACAGGTTGCGCCGGCCCTCGTGTCGGTCGGCCCGGGCGAGTGCCCACCGCGTCAGCTGGATCCCGGTGTAGGCCAACGGTTCCGGGGGGAACGGCAGGGGCTTCTCACGCACCATCGCCAGGCGGGTCCGCTCGGTCTGTGCGCCGTCGAGGAGGTCGAGCATGACCTGGGCGCCGAACCGGGTCGCGCCGACGCCCAGCCCGGTGAACCCCGTGGCGTACGCGACGCGACCCCGGTGGGCCGTGCCGTAGAAGGCGCAGAACCGCGTGGACGTGTCGATGGCCCCGCCCCACTGGTGGCTGAACCGCAGGCCCTCGAGCTGGGGGAAGGTCTCGAAGAAGTGGGTGGCCAGCCGGTCGAAGGTCGCGGGCCGCTGGTCCAGGCTCGGCTCGAGGCGACGCCCGTAGTGGTAGATCGCGTCGTAGCCGCCCCACAGGATCCGGTTGTCGGCCGAGAGGCGGTAGTAGTGGAACTGGTTGGCCATGTCACCCACCCCGGCCCGACTGGACCAGCCCAGCGCGGCGAGCTGCGTGCCGGTGAGCGGCTCGGTCATCAGGGCGTAGTCGTAGACCGGGACGGTGTGCAGCCGGGTGCGCCTGAGCAGTGAAGGAAATGCGTTGGTGCCCAAGGCCACTCGCGCCGCACGGACGACCTGGCCCTCACTGGTGGCGACGTCGACCCCAGACCCAGCAGTCGCCAGACCGGTCACCCGCACGCCCTCGGCGATGCGGACGCCGAGCGACTCGGCCGCCCGCGCCAGGCCCCAGGCGAGGCGGGCCGGGTCGACGATCGCGGTCTCGTCCGGTTGGTGGCGACCGGCGAGGTAGGTGGGCGAGTCGAGGTGGGCTCGCACCGCGTCGCGGTCGAGGAGCTCGCCCTCCGACTCCTCGGCCAGCCACTGCACCTCGTGTGGTCGCGTCGCGACGGTCAGCTCACCGGTGCGCCGGAAGTCGCACTCGATCCCATACCGGCGCACGGTCGCCTCGATGCCGTCGAGGTTCTCCAGCCCCAGGCGGTGCAACGCGGCATACTCCTGCGGCCACCGGGCCCGGCCGTTGGCCTCGCCGTGCGTCAGGCTCGCGGAGCAGAAGCCGCCGTTGCGGCCGGAGGCCGCCCAGCCCACCGAGCCCGCCTCGAGGACCAGCACGTCGAGCGACGGGTCGGCCTCCTTGGCCAGCAGGGCCGTCCAGAGACCGGAGTACCCGGCGCCGACGACGACGAGGTCGGCTGACCGGTCGGCGGACGACGCACCCCCGAGCCCGGGGCGACGCGCAGGTCGGTCGGGCTGGTCGAGCCAGTAGACCGCGGGCGCGGCGTCGGCCAGGGCGGGATGACCCACCGGGGTCAGGCGTCCGGGCCGGTGTAGAAGGCGTCGGCGACGGTGAGCGCCTCGTCGAGGATCGCCAGGCCCGTACGCACCTCGTCGGCCGTGGTGGTGCACGGGGGCACGACGTGGGTGCGGTTGAAGTGGATGAACGGCCAGAGACCGCGCTCCTTGCAGGCGGCCCCGAAGTCGTTCATCGGCTTGGCGTCGGCCCCACCGGCGTTGAACGGCACGAGCGGCTCGCGGGTCGACCGGTCGCGGACCAGCTCGAGCGCCCAGAAGACGCCGAGCCCGCGCACCTCCCCGACGCTGGGGTGGCGCTCGGCCAGGGCCTGCAGCCCCGGACCGATGACATCGGTGCCGAGCGAGCGTGCGTGCTCGACGATGCCCTCCTCCTTGAAGATGTTGATGGAGGCGACGGCGGACGCGCAGGCGAGCGGGTGGCCCGAGTAGGTGAGCCCGCCCGGGAACGGCCGCTGGTCGAAGGTCTGGGCGATCCGCTCCGAGATGATGACGCCACCGAGCGGCACGTAGCCGCTGTTGACCCCCTTGGCGAAGGTGATCAGGTCGGGGGCGACGCCCCAGTGGTCGATCGCGAACCACTCACCGCAGCGGGCGAACCCGGCCATCACCTCGTCGGCGATCATGACGATCCCGAACTCGTCGCACAGGTCGCGGACGCCCTGCAGGTAGCCGGGCGGAGGCACAAGGATGCCGTTGGTGCCGACGACGGTCTCGAGGATGATCGCGGCGATGGTCTGCGGTCCCTCCACCGTGACCAGGTCGCGCAGGTGCTGGAGCGCGCGCACGCCTTCCTCCTGCTCGTCCTGCGCATGGAAGGCCGAGCGGTAGGGGTAGGGCCCCCAGTAGCGCACGACGCCCGGCATACCCGGCTCCGAGGGCCAGCGGCGGGGGTCGCCGGTCAGGGCGATGGCTCCCGCGGTCGCGCCGTGGTAGCTGCGGTAGGCGGCCATCACCTTGTGGCGCCCGGTGTGGAGGCGGGCCATCCGCAGGGCGTTCTCGGTCGCCTCGGCCCCACCGTTGGTGAAGAACACCCGGTTGAGGTCACCGGGCGCGAGCTCGCTGATGAGGCGGGCCGCCTCGGAGCGCGCGTCGTTGGCGAAGGCGGGGCTGATGGTGGTCAGGCGACCGGCCTGCTCCTGGATCGCGGCGACCAGCTTGGGGTGCTGGTAGCCGATGTTCACGTTGACCAGCTGGCTCGAGAAGTCGAGGTAGCGCTTGCCCGAGTAGTCGGTGAAGTGGGAACCGAGCGCGTCGGCGATCGGCAGCGGGTCGATGAGACCCTGCGCCGACCAGGAGTGGAAGACGTGGGCCCGGTCGTCGCGACGCACCTGCTCCTCGGAGGCGGTGGCGGAGGTCGTGGCGGCGGTGGCGGCTGGCAGCGTGTCGGTCATCGGGGTTCCTTGGTATGCCGGGTGTTCCGGACAGTCTGGCGACTTGCGTCAGCGGGTGCGCGGGAAGGGACGTCGGCGAGTGCGCGGGAAGCGATGTCAGCGGGTGCGCGGGAAGCCGAGGTCGACGCTGGAGGTGGCCGGGTCGGGCCAGCGCTGCGTGACCACCTTGCCCCGGGTGTAGAAGTTGATGCCCTCCGGGCCGTACATGTGGGTGTCGCCGAAGAGCGAGTCCTTCCAGCCACCGAAGGAGTAGTAGGCCACCGGCACCGGGATCGGCACGTTGATGCCGACCATGCCCACCTCGACGTCGTACTGGAACCGGCGGGCGGCCCCACCGTCCCGGGTGAAGATCGCGGTGCCGTTCGCGTACTGGTTGGAGTTGATGAGCGCGAGGCCGGCCTCGTAGGTGTCGACGCGGACGACCGACAGCACCGGGCCGAAGATCTCGTCGGTGTAGACGGTCATCTCGGGGGTGACGTGGTCGAGCAGCGTGGTGCCCAGGAAGAAGCCCTCGCTCGGGTGGTCGCCGGTGCGACCGTCGACGACCACGGCCGCACCGGCGGACTCGCCCGCGTCGACGTAGCCGGCGACCTTGTCGCGGTGCTCCGCGGTGATCAGCGGACCCATGTCGGAGTCGGGGTCGGCCCCGTCGCCGACGGTGAGCTTGGGCAGCCGCGCGGCGATGGCGTCGACCAGCGGCTGGCCGACGTCGCCGACCGCGACGGCCACCGACAGCGCCATGCAGCGCTCGCCGGCCGAGCCGTAGGCGGCCGAGACGACCGCGTCCGCGGCCATGTCGATGTCGGCGTCGGGCAGGACGAGGGCGTGGTTCTTGGCGCCTCCGAGGGCCTGGACGCGCTTGCCGTTGGCGGTGCCGCGCTCGTAGATGTACTTGGCGATCGGGGTGGACCCGACGAAGCTGACCGCGGCGATGTCGGGGTGGTCGAGGATCGCGTCCACGGCGACCTTGTCGCCGTGGACCACGGTGAAGACGCCGTCGGGCAGCCCGGCCTCCTTCCACAGCTGGGCGAGGAAGAGCGCGGCGGACGGGTCCTTCTCACTGGGCTTGAGGACGAAGGCGTTGCCGCAGGCGATCGCGTTGGCGCACATCCACAGCGGCACCATGGCGGGGAAGTTGAACGGCGTGATGCCGGCGACGACGCCGAGCGGCTGGCGGATGTTGTAGACGTCGACGCCGGTCGCGGCCTGCTCGCTGAACCCGCCCTTGAGCAGGTTCGGCACCCCGGTCGCGAACTCGACGTTCTCGAGGCCCCGCGCGATCTCGCCCGCGGCGTCGGAGCGCACCTTGCCGTGCTCGGCCGTGATGATCTCGGCCAGCTCCGGGGTGCGCTGGTGGAGGAGCTCACGGAACGCGAAGAGGACGGCGGAGCGACGCGACAGCGAGGTGTGGCGCCACTCGCGTGCCGCGGCGGCGGCGAGCTGCACGGCGGCGTCGACCTCTTCGACCGAGGCCAGGTCGACCTCGGCGGAGACCACCCCGGTGGCGGGGTTGTACACCGGCGCGGTGCGTCCGGAGCTGCCCTCGTGGTGGCGGCCGTCGATCCAGTGGGAGATGCGCGTCGTCATGCCCCCACCATACGATCCACTCGCTGGTAACACAATGACACTATTGCTATGGTACAAAACATGACCGCTGTCCTCTCCGCTCTCGAGCACCGGCTGGACCACCCCACCGCGAAGGGCCTCGCGCATGCCGTCTCGGCGGCGATCCGGGACGGCGAGCTGGTGGCAGGCGACCGGTTGCCACCGATCCGCACGGTCGCCGCCCAGCTGGCACTGTCGCCCACCACGGTGAGCGCGGCCTGGGCGTTGCTCGCGCGGTCGGGCGCCGTCCACGCCGACGGACGCCGGGGCACCACGGTCCTCGAGCAGGGCGGCGCCACCGGCGGGCGCTACCGCCAAGCCCTGCGCCACGAGTCGGTCTTCAGCCTCGACCTGTCCACCGGGGTGCCCGACCCCGCGCTGCTGCCGTCCCTCGGGTCGGTGCTCGCGCAGCTCACCTCCGCCCCCACGACCGGCAGCTACCTCGACGACCCGGTGCTCCCGGCGCTCGCGGACGCCCTCCGCCAGGACTGGCCGTATGCCGCGGCCAACCTGGCCGTCGTCGACGGCGCCATGGACGCGATGGACCTGATCGTGCGGACGACACTGCGGTTCGGCGACCGCGTGGTGGTGGAGGACCCCGGCTTCCCGCCGTTGGTCGACCTGCTGGAGTCGGTCGGGGTGCAGCTGGTCGGGGTGCCGCTCGACGACGAGGGGCTCGAGCTCGGCGCGCTCGAGGCCGCCCTCCGGGAGCCCGTGGCCGCCGTCTTCCTCCAGCCGCGCGCCCAGAACCCCGTCGGCGTCACCATGACCACGGCGCGAGCCGAGGCGGTCGCAGCCCTGCTCGACGGCACCGAGACCCTCGTCGTGGAGGACGACTCGGCGGCGGGGCTGTCGTCCGAGACGCTCGTGAGCCTGGGGCGCTGGCGGCCCGAGCACACGGCATACCTCCGGTCGTTCTCGAAGTCGCACGGTCCCGACCTGCGCCTCGCGGCGCTCAGCGCGCCGACCGCGTTGCACCGGGCCCTGACCACCCGCCGCGAGCTGGGACAGGGTTGGTCGAGCCGGCTCCTCCAGCAGGTGCTCCACGGGCTGCTCACCAGCGAGACCGCCCGTGCCGAGGTCGCGCACGCCTCAGTGACGTATGCCGCGCGGCGGGCCCACGTGGTCGACGCCCTGGCCGCGCGCGGCGTGCCGGTGCCGGGCACCGAGGGGATCAACATCTGGGTGCCGGTGCTCGACGAGACGGCCGCCGTCGTGCGGCTGGCGAGCAAGGGGATCGGCGTGGCCGCCGGGGCGCCGTTCCGGATCGGCGCTCCTGAGGCGGGCGGCTCCGGGGGTCACGTCCGCGTCACCGTCGGCGCGGTGACCGGCGACCTCGACGCGGTCGCGGACGCCCTGGCCGACGCCGCGCTGGCCGGCGGGCGCCAGCGCCGGGCTCGCTGAGCCGGCCAGGACGGCCGGGCCCGGACGGCGCGAAGGCCGGGCTGCAGGGTTGCCCGGCCTTCGGCCCGCCGCCCGAAAGCGGACGTCTCATCTCCCCCACCGCGAACGCTAGTCGCGAGGCCGTGACTTCAGGATCCTTCAATTCGCGTATGGGTGACGCCGGAATGCTTGGGTCATGACGCGAATTATGCTGCTATTCAACACATTTCGGACCGTAGTCCAGTTTGCGACCACCCGTTGCGTGGCGTGTCGTCGCCCTCCCTCCACGGTACTCGCTCACAGCCGGATGGGAAGGTCTGGAATAGTTGGCGCGCACCGGGCGGGTTCGCATAGTGGCCTAGTGCAGTCGCCTTGAAAGCGACCAGAGGGCAACCTCTCGTGGGTTCAAATCCCACACCCGCCGCACGCTGAAGGAGCCCGACACACGCATCGCGTCGGGCTCCTTCTGTCTGCCTCGATGGCATGCTCTGGCGAGCCGCTGACCAGCACGTTTGCCAGGGTCATGGGTTAGGGTCGAGGACCCGACCAAAGGATGCGAACCATGGCAAAGCTCTCCTTCCTCGCCGGTCTCGCTGCGGGCTACGTGCTCGGGGCCAAGGCCGGTCAGAAGCGCTACCAGCAGATCAAGGCCCAGGCCGACCGCGTCTGGGGCAGCGAACCCGTGCAGACGCGGGTCGACACCGTGAAGCAGGCGGTCAAGGAGCAGGCACCGGTCGTCGCGGCCAAGCTCGGCGACGCCGCGAAGACCGCCGGCGCGAGCGCCAAGGAGCGCTTCACCGGTGAGGACCTGCCCGAGACCCTCCACCGCGGCACGGACGGACGGCTGCACGCCGACACGACCGGCTTCGGCCCCGGCCCCGGCAAGCTCCCCTGACCGACCCGCCCCACGGATGCCCGCCCGCCCGCGCGAGCGAGCGGCGAGGCGAGGCGGCGCACAGCACGAAGCGGCACGGCATACGAGGTCTGTATGCCGTGCCGCTCCTGTGTTGCTGGGCTCAACGGCGTCGCCGAGAAGGTCCGGCCTGGCGCGTGCTGGGAACCCCTGACCAGCACCTTCCTCGACCTGACCTACCCGGCGACGCGCCCCGTAGGGCGGGACGGCAGCACGCCCCCACGACCTGCCGTCCGGTCCGCTGGCACCCCTGTGCCCAGCGGCCCTCCACCTGCCTGACCCGCCGCCCCCTGCGACGGATCCTGCATGACATGAGGCTTCCTCTCGTTGTGCCCACCCCGTCCCCCGACCAGGTCTGACAGTGGACAAGAGTCGGGGCGCCGCACTCTGATACATCCCGGTCCGAAGATTTTTCCCGACCTGACCCACCGACCGGCGCGGCCGGATTTCCGGTGCCGTCCGGTATCACCCGACCCAGCGGCTTCTCCTGTCAGATGAAGCGATCCCTCACTACGCTGAACACTGCACTGCGTGGTCGGCACCACCACAGGAGAACTCATGGCCGCATCGACCCCCCCGCCGCCGTCCGGGCCGGGGCCCACGCCCTCGGTTGCGATCCCGCGCTCGGCGGCACGGCGTCTCGACGTGCGCGTGCTCGACCCCGCGAAGGCCGTGCGCCTCGACGGTGACGACGCCCTGGAGCCGACCCTGTATGCCGGCAACCGCCTGCTCGTGCGCGGTCTCGGCACGCGCTCGGCGCAGGGCCCGATCAGCGCCCTGTCCGCGATCGCCGAGCGGCTCGGCTACTCGGTGCAGGCCCGTCGCGACGACCGGTTCGAGGCGCTGGTGGAGCAGTACGAGCTGGGCGACCAGGTCGACGCGGCGGTGTCGACGACGGTCGAGTTCCGGCCGTTGCCGAACCGGCCCGTCGTCGCGCCCGACGCCTGGCTCATCCTCCAGACCCTGCGCGCGGAGGACCCCGATGCGGCGAAGGCCGTGGGCCTCAGCCACATCGTCACGGGAGCCGGCTACGGCTCGGGAGTGGGGTACGGCTCGGGGGTCGGCTACGGGTCGGGCGTCGGCTACGGCTCCGGGGTGGGGTACGGCTCGGGAGTGGGGTACGGCTCGGGGGTCGGCTACGGCTCCGGGGTCGGTGACGACGAGGTCGCGATGCCGGGCGGCGGTCCGTCGCCGCGCCTGCCCGTGGTCTGGGCCGGTCCGGTCCCGGAGCCCACCGGCAAACCGGGACCCGTCGTGGCCCTCCTCGACACCGGGCTGGGACAGCACCCGTGGTTCGCCGACAACGTCATCCGCGACGTGGAGGTCGACGGGCTGCCCATCGGGCTCCGGTTCACACCGGCCGACGACCCCGAGCTGACGGGCTGCACCCTCGACCGCGTCAACGGCGTGCTCGACCCGCTTGCCGGGCACGGCACGTTCATCGCGGGCGTCGTGCGCCAGCACTGCCCCGAGGCCACCCTGATGATCGTCCCGGTCATGCACGGTGACGGCGTCACCGACGAGGCGTTCCTCGTGGAGACCCTCTCGCTGCTCTACGTCCGCCAGCTGCTGGCGCACTCCGGCCGCGGCAAGGGACCGGCCGTCGACGTGCTGTCGCTCTCGCTGGGCTACTACCACGAGACCCCGGGAGCCTTCGACGACGAACCGGCCTTCTCCAGCGTGCTGCGGGCGCTTGCCAGCACCGGCGTGGCCGTGGTCGCGGCAGCCGGCAACGGTGGCACCAACCAGGAGTTCTACCCTGCGGCGTTCGCGATCGCGGGCGGGTACGACCACCCGATCACGAGCGTCGGGTCCCACAACCCCGACGGCAGCACGGTGTCGATCTACTCCAACACCGGGTCGTGGGTGACGGCCTACCGCTGCGGGACTGCGGTGGTCAGCACGATGCCCACCACCTTCGACGGCAGCCTGCGACCGGTGATCGCCCAGCCCGCCGGGCACGACCCGGCCCGGGGTGCGTGCGACCCCGACGACTACTCCTGCGGGTTCGGCCTGTGGAGCGGCACCTCGTTCGCGGCTCCGGCATACGCCGGTGACGTCGCCGCCATCCTGGTGCGGCTCGAGTGCCCCGAGGACGCCGACGTGCAGACCAGGCTCGAGGCCCTGCGCAAGGCGCAGTCCACCCTCGAGGAGGGAGAGCGGTGATGCAGGCAGAGGGAGGCACGCGCAGCCTGGCCGAGCTGGCCGCCAACGCATTCAGCGACTACCGGGACGGCCGGCCCGAGGGGATGTCCGAGCTGGTCGACAGCACGACCTCGCTGCTGTGGCACACCGCCCGCGCCCAGGGGCTCTCGGCCGCGCAGGCCGAGGACGTCGTGCAGAACACCTGGCTGTCGCTGGTCCAGCACGCGGCAGGGATCAGCGACCCCCGTGGCGTCCTGAAGTGGCTGCTGACGACCACCCGTCGCGAGGCATGGGCGGTGTCGAAGAAGTCTCGTCGTGAGGACGTCCGCGAGGACGTCGGCGACGCGCTGCCCGAGATCCCGACGACCGGCGACGAGCCCGCCGACGCCGTGGTCCGCAGCCAGGAGCAGGGCCTGTTGTGGCGCCACTTCAAGGACCTGCCCGAGCGCTGCCAGCAGCTGCTCCGGGTCATCGCCCTCGCCGAGCGCCCCGACTACGTCCAGGTGGCCGACGCGCTCGGCATGCCGGTCGGCAGCATCGGGCCGACCCGTGGCCGGTGCCTGGCCAAGCTCAAGCTGGCCCTCCTCGGCGACCCCGGGTGGGCGACGTCATGACCGCCGAACGCGACCTCGAGGCCCTCGCGGCCGAGCCGATCGACGAGCAGGACCTGCGCACCCTGGCGACCCTGCGGTCCATCCTCCAGGCCAGCGACCCGGTGCCGAGCGACCTGGCCGAGCGGGCCAAGTTCGCGATGTCGGTGGCGGCGCTCGAGGCCGAGATCGCCGAGATCACCACGACGACGGCGGAGCTGGCGGGCGTGCGGTCGACCGACTACGACCGGGCCGGCACGATCACCTTCTCCAGTGAGCAGCTCAGCGCGATGATCACCATCGAGCTGGTCGAGGGGACGAACGCCCGGTTGAGCGGGTGGGTGACGACCGGACCGACACACATCGAGCTGCGCGAACGCTCGCGCACGCAGGAGACCACGACGGACGACGCGGGTCGGTTCACCTTCACCTCGGTGCAGCGCGGGCTCGTCCACCTCGTCATGCGCAGGCTCGACGACCCGCAGAGCCGTCCTGTCATCACCCCGGCCATCGAGATCTGAGGTACGACATCGAGGTTGCTGACCACCAGGTCGCCGAGCTCTTGGCCCGAGCACGGAACCTCAACGAGATCGGCCGGTTCCGTGACGCCGAGCGCTCGCTCCGTCGTGCCCTGGCGCTGGCCGACGAGCTCAACGAGCACGACCGGGTGCCGACCCGCGCCCGCCTGCTCATCACGCTGGCCTGGCCGACCCTGGCGCTGCACGGGCTCGACCAGGCGCTGGCGATGCTGCGGGAGTCGCGGGCCCAGAACGCCTCGCCCCGGCTGCGAGCGCTGAGCTGGATCCAGGAGGCCGTCGTCCACGTCTCCTGCCAGGACTGGCGCGCGGCCCTGACGGCTCTCGACAAGGTCGGTGACGGGCACGCGCTGCTGACCCCCGGCGAGGAGGTCGCGGCGCGGATCAACGGCGGGCTGGCGCACCTGTCACTGCTCGAGCTGGGTCCGGCGCGCGCCGACCTGATGGCCGCGCTCGAGCTGAGCGTGGCGCACGGGCTCGCCGAGAAGGAGTTCAAGGTCCGCCACAACCTGGGCTGCCTCGAGTACTACGCGGGCCGTCTGCCCCAGGCGATCGAGCTGATGCGCGAGGCCGACGAGATGTCGGTGTCGGTGGGGCGGGTGCGGGCCCAGCACGACCTCGCCCTGGTGCTTCTCGAGGCCGGGTTGCTCGACCAGGCCCGCGAGACCCTCAGCCGCGCCCTCGACGAGACGCGGCGCGACGGCCACCGCCTCGAGGAGGCCGACCTGCGGCTCGACCTCGCGACGACGGCGATGCTGCGTGACGACCTGGCGACCGCCCGTGCGCACCTCGACGCAGCGGTGGCCGCCTTCCGTGCCCGCGGTGCGACCGAACGGCAGAGAAGCGCTGCCCTGCTGCGCGCCTCGCTGTCCCTGAGCGAGGGAGCGGTGCCACGCGGCCTCGACCGCACCCTCGCGCCGTGGCTCGACGTCGACCGGCCGGTCACCCCCGACGAACGCCTCGCGGCGCGGGTCCACGTCGAGGCCCTGCTGGTGCGGGGTCAGGTCGACGAGGCCGGGTATGCCGTGCAGAGACTGAGCGGGCGGGTGCGGCAGGGCTTCGCCGCGGACATGCACGACCGCCTGCTGGTCGCGAGGGTCGCGGCGGCCCAGGGCAACACCGTCAGGTCGCGGCGGGCGGTCCGCGCCGCGATGCACCGCCTGACGCAGCGGCAGGCCCCGATCCAGAGCGTCGAGATCCGTGCGGCGCTGGCCCTGCACGGTCGGCGGCTCGCCGACTTCGACGTCAACGACGCCCTGGCGAGCGGCTCCGCACCCCGGGTCTTCGACGCGGTCGAGCGTTGGCGGGCCGTGTCACATCGGCTGCCACCGCTCTCGTCGCCCCAGGACCAGCGCTCGGTCGAGCTGCTCGCCGAGCTGCGCCAGGCCCGCCGAGAGGCAGTGTCGCCGGGCGACGAGGGCACCCGGCAGCGCGCCCGTGCGGCCCGCCTGGAATGGGAGGTCAGCCGCCTCGACTGGGCCCGCGCCGAGCAGGGTGACGTCTCGGCAGCCGGCGCCCCGCTCGCGCACGGCACCGCGCGCGAGCTGCTCCGCGCCCGCGGCGAGCAGGCTCTCGTGTGGGTGGCCCAGGAGGGCGAGGAGTACGTCCTGGTCGTCACCGGGCAGGGCACCCGGCTGCACCACGTCGGCCCTGCCGCCGAGGTGTCGGCCCTGGCGGACCGGCTCACCCGCGACCTGCGGGCGCACGCCTTCGCGGGCACCAACCCGGCCATGGAGGCTGCCGTGGGGCGCGCGGTGGCCGAGTCCGTGACCGGCCTCGACCAGCGGCTGCTCGCCGAGCTGCGCCTCGGCGACGGGCCGGTCGTCGTCGTCCCGGGCCGCACCCTGATGGCGGTTCCGTGGGGGATGCTGCCCAGCCTGGCCGGGCGCGCGGTCACCGTCTCGCCGTCAGTCACCCGGTGGGCCACTCCCCTGCTCTCCGCCGGCTCGCGACCGGCCGGTCCGCTGGCCGTCACGACGCTGACCGGCCCCCGGCTGGTGCGGGCGGGCGCGGAGTGCGCGGCGGTCGCCGAGACCTGGCGGTCGGTGGGCGCCGACACCGCCGGGCACACGGCCGCGACGGCCCAGTCGGTGCGGGACGCCCTGGTCAGCGGCGGCGTCGTCCACGTCGCTGCGCACGGCACCCACGAGCCGCAGAGCCCGTGGTTCTCGTCGCTGCAGATGGCCGACGGGCCGGTCTTCGCCCACGAGCTGCCGCGACCGGCCACCGCGCCGCACGTCGTGCTCTCGGCCTGCGACGTCGGCCGGCTCGACCCCCGACCGGGCGACGAGCCGCTCGGCCTCACCGCCGCACTGCTGGCCCTCGGGGTCCGCAGCGTCGTCGCGCCGGTCGCCCCGGTGGCCGACGTCGTCGCAGAGCAGGCCATGGTGGCCTACCACCAGCAGCTCGCCTCGGGCCGGACCGCCTCCGAGGCCCTCGCCGCGACGCTCGGGGAGCACCCGTCCGCGGGGGCGTTCTGCCTGTTCGGCACGGACTGGCGACCCGACCCCGCTCAGATCCAGAGGGCCGGGTCCTTGAACATCGCCTCGTAGGGGTCCTCGTGGCCGTGCGGGAAGCGGATGGTCGCGGGGATGCCGGTGGCAATCGCCCCCGCCGGCACGTCCTTGACCACGACGGAGTTGGCCCCGATCTGCACATCGTCGCCGATGTGGACCGGACCCAGGATCCGCGCACCCGCACCGATCGTGACGCGCGAGCCGACCGTCGGGTGCCGCTTGACCCGCTGCAGCGACCGACCACCCAGCGTCACGCCGTGGTAGAGCATCACGTCGTCGCCGACCTCCGCCGTCTCACCGATCACGACACCCATGCCGTGGTCGATGAAGAACCGGTGCCCGATCACGGCGCCCGGGTGGATCTCGACGCCCGTCACGGACCGCACGACCGTCATCACCAGCCTCGCGACCGGCTTGGTCCATCCCCCGCGCAGCCACAGCCGGTGCGCGAAGCGGTATGCCCAGATCGCGTGCAGGCCGGGGGCGTTCAACGCCACGTCCACCCGCGAGGTCGCGGCCGGGTCGCGCGCGATCGCGGCGTCGAGGTCGTCGACGACGCGGTTGCGCGCGCGCCTGGCGTAGAGGGCGAGGGTCATCGGGTTCCGTTGCAGCAGAAGGGTTCTAGCGGGGTCACCAGACGACGTCAGTCGAGGAGGTCGGAGAAGAGGATCGTCGACAGGTAGCGCTCCCCGAACGACGGGATGATGACGACGATGGTCTTGCCGGCGTTCTCCGGGCGACGAGCGACCTGGTCGGCCGCAGCGAGGGCCGCACCCGAGGAGAGGCCGACCAGCAGACCCTCTTCCTTGGCAGCGCGACGGGCCCACTCGACGGAGGTCTCGGCGTTGACGTCGATGACCTCGTCGTAGACGTCGCGGTCGAGGATCTCGGGCACGAAGTTGGCGCCGATGCCCTGGATCTTGTGCGGACCGGGCTGGCCGCCGTTGAGGATCGGCGACTCCTCGGGCTCGACGGCGATGATCTGCACGTCGGGCTTGCGCGACTTCAGGACCTGACCGACACCCGTGATGGTGCCGCCGGTGCCGATGCCGGCGACGACGATGTCGACCTGGCCGTCGGTGTCCTTCCAGATCTCCTCCGCGGTCGTCCTGCGGTGGATCTCGGGGTTGGCCTCGTTCGCGAACTGCTTGGCCAGGATGCCGCCGCGCTCGGCCGCGATCTCCTCCGACTTGGCCACGGCACCCTTCATGCCCAGGGCGCCCTCGGTCAGGATCAGCTCGGCGCCGTAGGCGCGCAGCAGGGCCCGCCGCTCCTTCGACATGGTCTCCGGCATCGTCAGGACGACCTTGTAGCCCCGGGCCGCGCCGACCATCGCGAGGGCGATCCCGGTGTTGCCCGACGTGGCCTCGACGATGGTGCCACCGGACTTGAGCGCCCCGGCCGCCTCGGCGGCGTCGATGATCGCCACGCCGATGCGGTCCTTCACCGAAGAAGCCGGGTTGTAGAACTCGAGCTTCGCGGCGACGATCGCGTCGCTGTCGATGATCCGGTTGATCCGCACCAGCGGGGTGTTGCCGATGAGCTTGGTGACGTCGTCATAGATGGGCATGCGAGCTTCCTTGCGTCGGTATGCCGCGGCGAGCCGTGGCGCGAGGTCATGGGCCTTCGTCGGGTTCAGCGAACCCGACGTTATGAATATTCCAACAGATCGTTATGCGCCTTGGCAACGCGGGTCCACGCCCCGCGATGGGCGGGGGCGGGTGGGTGGTGTGACGCGCGACGCCCTGTCACACCACACTTCGGCTGCGTGCCCTGTCACACTTCGCTGGTGCGGGGACAGTACGGGGGCATGGAGAGCAACCACACCACCAGTGACCCGCTCGGCGACCTGCTGACCGCGGCCGCCCCGCCCGCACCCGATCCGGTCCGCGACCCTGCCCGGGTCGACCAGCTCTCGTTGGCCCTTGCCAGGGCAGTGGTCGAGTCGGATCGCACCATCCGCGGCCGGGTCCGCGGCCTGCGTCGCCGCCACAAGCTCGCAGCCGCGACGATCGCCGCCGCGACCGTCTTCGTCCCCACCGGCGCCTGGGCCGCCCAGCACTTCCTGGCCCAGACGGGCCGGTTCGGGAACCCGGCCCTCAACCCCGACTTCGAGGACGGGTCCGAGCTCATCAACACCTGTGCGGACGACTTCACGGCCTACGTCACCACGGTGGCGCCCACCGACCTGCCGGCCCCGCCAGGGCACACCTGGGCGGGCTACGCCTCCGCGGTGGCGCGGTCCTACACCTCTGGCGGTGCCTGCCCGGCTCCCGGGGAGGGGACCGTGCAGGACAGCAGCCTGCGCCTCGACCTGCTGGCCCGGGCCAGCGCGGACTGGGGCTGCACCCTGGTCTGGGCGGACGAGGACGGCGACAGCACCACTGCCTCGTCGGCTCGTCGGCAGATGCTCACCCTCGACGCCCGAGCCCGGCGGCTGAGCAGCCTCGACGGCGCGGTCGGCACCCAGGACCCTGACACCTTCCTCGCGAACAGCAAGCTCCCGCAGTGGGTCGGGTGCCGCCGATGACGCCCGCCGAGCGCCGGCTCGAGACCGTCCTCAGCGCCCACGGCGCCCGGGTCCTGGCCTACCTCACCCGCCGGACCACTCCGGTCGAGGACGCTGCCGACGTCTACCAGGAGGTGGTCACCATCCTGTGGCGCAAGATCCACGACGTCCCCGAGGACGAGCAGCACTGCCTCGCCTGGTTGCTCTCCATCGCCCGCCGCACCCTCTCCAACCACCGTCGCGCCACCCGCCGGCGGCACGCGGCGACGCAGCGACTTCGAGGCGAGCTCGCGGCATACCGAGACACCTCTGGGCCGGCGGGCGATCCCGCGGTCGAGGCAGTCCGTGCCGCCCTGGCGCAGCTGCGGCCCGACGACCGCGAGGTGCTCACGCTGACCTACTGGGAAGGACTCACGTCCGAGCAGGTGGCCGTGGTGCTCGGCACCAGCCCCGCCACGACGCGCAAGCGGCTCCAACGCGCTCGCCAGCGGCTCGAGACCGCCCTGTCGGCGCGGTCGCCGGCGCAGCCCCCACCTCGGGAAACACTGGTGCGGCAAGGGTCACAGAGCGGTGAGCGAGCGCTTACTGGCCAGTAGAGTGGCGGCCATGTCTGCGCTCAAGATCGTCGCGCTCGTCGTGTGCCTCGCCGTTGCCCTGACCGGCATCGCGTTGTTCGCCCGGGTGATCCGGCAGTTCCTCGCCGTCTTCCGCCTCGGCCAGCCCGATGCCACCCGCACCGGTGACAAGGGGACGCGGACGGTCACGCTGCTGCGCGAGTTCCTGGGGCACACCCGGATGTCGCGGCTGCCGGTCGTGGCAGTGGCGCACTGGTTCACGATGATCAGCTTCGGCGTGCTGTTCTTCACGCTGCTCAACGCCTTCGGCCAGCTCGTCAAGGCAGACTTCGTGCTCCCCGTCATCGGGCACTTCTTCCTCTACGAGTGGGTCACCGAGTTCTTCGCGTGGACCGGGCTCGTGGGCATCGTGACGCTGATGGTGATCCGCCAGAAGAACCACCCGCGCTCGGCTGCGGGCGAGGGTGGTCGGCGCTCGCGGTTCTTCGGGTCGACGTTCTGGCAGGCCTACTACGTCGAGCTGACCATCCTCGGCGTGACGATCTGCATCATCACCCTGCGCGCGCTGGAGTACGCGCTCGACCTCAAGGGCGGCACCACCGGGTTCTCCGGGAAGGGGCACGCCGACGCGCTGCACTACCCCCTGACCGGGTGGCTCGGCGGCCTCTTCGACGGCGCCTCGGTGGACACCCTCGAGAACGTCATCGTGGTCGTCGCCGCCGTGAAGATCCTCATCTCGTTCGCGTGGATGATCACCATCTCCCTCATCCCCACGATGGGCGTCGCGTGGCACCGCTTCCTCGCGTTCTTCAACATCTTCCTCAAGCGCCACGCCGACGGCCGCACCTCGCTCGGCGAGCTCCAGCCGCTGATGGTCAAGGGCGAGCCGGTCGACTTCGAGAACATCGAGGACCTCGACGAGGACGCAGCGCTCGGGGTCGGCAAGGTCGAGGACTTCACCTGGAAGGGTCTGCTGGACTTCACGACCTGCACCGAGTGCGGCCGTTGCCAGAGCCAGTGCCCGGCCTGGAACACCGACAAGCCGCTGTCGCCCAAGATGCTCGTCATGGCGCTGCGCGACCACGCGCACGCCAAGGCCCCGTGGCTGCTGGCCACCGAGTCCGAGCGCGAGGCGCTGGGCGAGGACGCCGCGGCACTGGCCGAGGTCCCCCTCATCGGTGACACCGGCTACGACATCACCAACACGCTCGCCGCCTACAACCCGCACGGCCCCGACGCGGTCATCGACCAGGACGTGCTGTGGTCCTGCACCACCTGCGGCGCGTGCGTGGAGCAGTGCCCGGTGGACATCGAGCACGTCGACGCCATCGTCGACATGCGCCGCTACCAGAACCTCATCGAGAGCGCGTTCCCCAACGAGCTCAACGGCCTGTTCAAGAACCTCGAGAACAAGGGCAACCCGTGGGGCATGGCCGCCCGCGCCCGGCTCGACTGGGCCAAGGACCTGCCGTTCCCGGTGAAGATCCTCGGCCAGGACGTCGACTCCGCCGACGACGTCGACTACCTGTTCTGGGTCGGCTGCGCCGGTGCCTACGAGGACCGCGCCAAGAAGACCACCCGCGCCGTCGCGGAGCTGCTCGACCAGGCGGGGGTGTCGTTCGCGATCCTCGGCGACGGGGAGTCCTGCACCGGTGACTCCGCCCGCCGGGCCGGCAACGAGTTCCTCTTCCAGATGCTCGCCCAGCAGAACGTCGAGACCCTCAACGAGGTCGGCGCCACCAAGATCGTCGTCACCTGCGCGCACTGCTTCAACACCATCAAGAACGAGTACCCGCAGCTCGGCGGCAAGTACGAGGTGGTCCACCACACCCAGCTGCTCAACCGGCTGGTCCGCGAGAAGAAGCTGGTGCCCGTCGCCCGCCCGGCCGACGTGCCCGGCAAGTCGTCGAACAGGGACGTCGCCTCGACCGCCGAGACGGTGACCTACCACGACCCCTGCTACCTCGGTCGGCACAACGGGGTCTACGCGCCGCCGCGCGAGCTGATCGGCGCGCTGCCCGGCGTCGAGCTGCGCGAGATGGAGCGCACCAAGGAGAAGTCGTTCTGCTGCGGCGCCGGTGGTGCCCGCATGTGGATGGAGGAGAAGCTCGGCACGCGGATCAACACCAACCGCACCGAGGAGGCCATTGGCACCGGTGCCGAGCGGATCGCGATCGGCTGCCCGTTCTGCCGCGTGATGATGTCCGACGGCCTCACCGCCGCGCAGTCCGAGGGCAAGGGCGCGGACGTCGAGGTCGTCGACGTCGCGCAGATGCTGCTGGCCGCGGTCAAGCGCCGTGACGACGAGCCCTCCCCCACCCAGGCCGTCGAGCCCACTCCCGACCCCGAGCCCCAGCCCGTCGCCTGAAGCAACCTTTGCTAGCAAAGGTTGCTCGGTGACCGTCAGGTTGCACCCTGTCCTCCTGCCAGGAACCTTTGCTAGCAAAGGTTCCTGGCAGGAGGACAGGTGGGGTTTCGGTGGGTCAGCGGCGGGCGTCGACCCGACGGACCGCCGCGACGTCGAGCACCCGGGCGTCCACCAGGGCCGGTGCGGCGCCGCCCAGCGTGGCCGGCCACCACCAGGCGCGGGCCGGGTCGGTCGGCGGCTGGGGGTAGCGCTCGACCAGCTCGTCGACCATGACGCGCAGCCGGTCGTGCAACCGCAGCGTCAGGGCATCGGCGTCCTCGCCGGGCAGCGGCACGAGGGGCGCTCCGACCACCACCTCAACGGCCTTGCCCCGGCGCAGCGAGTAGCGTCGGTCGACGGTGAAGATCCGGTGGATGCCCCAGTGCGCGACCGGGACCAGCGGCGCCCCGGTGGCCAGCGCCAGGTAGGCGGCGCCCCGACGGAAGTCCTCGGCGTCCTTCACGACGAACGCCCGCCCGATGGTCGCCTCCGGGTAGACACCCACGGCCTCGCCGGCCCGGAGCGCACGCAGGGCCTGTCTGGCGGCCAGCTCCCCGTGCGCCCGGTCGACCGGGACGTGCGCCATGGCGCGCATCAGCGGCCCGGACAGGCGTGAGCGGAACACCGACTCCTTGGCCATGAACCGCACCAGCCGCCCCCGCTGCACCGCCGCGAGCCCGACGAACATGAAGTCGAGGAAGCTGCTGTGGTTCGCCGCGACGACCACGGGCCCGGTCGACGGCAGGTGCTCGACCCCGGACACCTCGATCCGCAGCCCCAACGCCCGGAACAGGACGCGGCACAGCCGGATGACCCAGCGGTAGGTGCGGTCGCGGGCGGTGCGGTCGCGGGCGGTGCGGTCGAGGACGGCGCGGTCGAGGGCGGTGAGGTCGGGCACGGTGGTCATTCGGTGCCGGGGCGGTTCTGGTTGCGTGGCCCCGCTCCGCCGGCTGGTCGGGGCGGGCCCACCGCCTGGTCGCTCAGGCGATCTCGACCATCAGCGCTGCGAGCTTGGCTCGCGAGGCGATCTCCAGCTTGCGGAAGATGTGGGACAGGTGGGCGTCCACCGTGCGTGGCGACACGAACAGCTGCTCGGCGATCTGGCGGCTGGTCAGTCCCTCGGCGACCAGCTCGGCGACGGCCCGCTCCGCCCGCGTCAGGACGCGCAGGGGGGTCGGCGCCTGCTCGGCCGACTCCTGGCTCCCGACCAGGCCGGTCACCGCGGCCACCCCGGCAGCGGTGAGCTGCCCGGCCTGCACCCAGCCCGTGGGGCAGTCCCTCGCCGACCCCGCGGCATACGGCACGCCCGGTCGCTCGCGCCCGACCGCCCGGCGACCCACCCGCAGCGCCTCCGCGGCCCCCGCGAGGGACCGGTATGCCGCCGTGCCCGACTCGGCCGCGATCGCCGCCAGCCCGTCGAGGGCGTCGGCGGCGCGCAGCGGGAGGGGCACTTCGACGGACCGCCGGAGCACGGACAGGTAGGACGGTCGCGCTTGAGCGGGTTCGCCGAGCGCCATCAGGGCGTCGGCGACCAGGAGCCTGGCCTCGACGGCGTCGCGGCCGAGCTTGCTGCTGTCGGCGAGCACGACGATGTCGGCGGCGCGGCCGGCAGCGCGGCTGACATCGCCCTCGGCGAGCAGCTGGCGCGCGTCCTGGAGCTGGACGACGAGGCGCACCGCCCACGGCAGGGCCTCGGTGTCGACCCGCAGCCCCGGGCCGCCGGCGACCATGCGGTGCACCGTGTCGGCGAGCAGCGCGATCCGGTCCTCCCGGATCTCCTCGGCCTGCGTGCGGGCGAAGGTCGCCAAGGAGGCGGCCTCGACGAGCCGGCCCTGCTCCCACGCGATCTTGGCCTGGAGGGTGCGGGCCGACAGCGCGATCCAGAGCTCGTCGGCGGGCGGCGAGTCGACGATGAGGGTGGCCAGCTCCTCTGCCTCGGCGAAGTCGCCGGCCGAGACGCAGACGTCCATCAGGGTGCGCCGCACCTGACGGATGACGTAGGGGTCGCCGCCCCCGAGGGCGAGCGTGCGCTCGGCGTCGCGGCGGGCCGCGGCGAGGTCGCCGGCATCGAGGTGCATCTCGGCGCGGATGGCGGCGTTGCGGGCCAGCTCGAGGTCACGCGTGGCGCTGTCGAGGGCCGAGGCGTGCTCCTCGGCGCGATCGAGGAGCCGGAGCCCTTCGTAGGTGCCCCGCACCTCGGACGCGCAGATGCCGGCCCGGCGGGCGAGCTGCGAACCGATGATCGGCGGTCCGTCGCCGCTGGCGAGGGCTGCATCCATCATGTCGAGGGCCTCGCGGGCCCGCATCGCGGAGGACAGTGACGGGAAGGCGCGGTTGGCGATGGCGTAGCCGCGCGCCCGCGTCGCGTCGGCGGCGCAGGCCTGGCGCACCGTGGAGTCGACGAGGGCGAGCTGGCTGAGGAACGGCTCGTCGGCCGACCCCGCGTTCACCGCCTTCGGCACCACGCGGTCGGCCCAGGTGAGCAGTCCCTCGAGGGCCTTGGCCGCGTCGTCGGTCTCCCGGGCGAGGAGCCGTCCGGCCTCGCGCATCGGGGGCAGCAGGTCGAACCGACCGTCGGGCTGCACCTCGACCAGGCTTCGTCGGGCGAGGGCCGCCGCGAGCTGGACGGCCTGCGGACGCCCCACCCCGCACACATCGGCGAGGACGTCGAGTCCGACCGGGCGACCGATGACGGCCAGTCGGCGGAAGCACTCCTGCTGCGCCGGGTCGAGCAGGTCGTAGGAGGCCCGGACCGCATCGGCGAGGGTGTTGGTGGGCGAGACGTCGCTCACCCCGACGAGCGCGATCTGCACCGCGAGCTGCTCGATGAGCGAGGGCAGCCCCCCGCTGGCGCGCAACAGCCCGCGCAGGATGGTGTCGTGCTGGTCGAGGTCGACCGAGTGACCTCCGGCGGTGGCGACCCGGGAGAGCAGCAGCTCGATGGCCGGCCCCTCCAGGGGCTGACGTGACGACGGCACCGGCAGTGGGGGGAGTCGCAGCACCTGCTCGTGGGGTCGGCCTGCGACCGTGGTCGCGGTGCACAGCAGGCGCCAGTCCTCGGCGTCGTCGATCAGGTCGTTGAGCAGCTCGCCCAGCCCCTCGATCGCGTCCACGCCGTCGAGCACGACGAGGGTCTGGCGTCCGTCGAGCGCCCGCTTGAGCGCCAGCGTGGGCGAGTCGCCCGGGGCGACCTCGGCGTCGAGGGCGTCGAGGCAGGCGGTGACGAGGGAGTCGACGTGCGCGTGCTGGTGCCCGGTGACCCAGGCGACCGACCCGGCGCTGCTCGCGGTGTGCCGCGCAACGAGCGTCTTGCCGCATCCCGGGGCACCGGTCAGCGTCACCCACCGGTTGCTGCTGAGCAGGAGCCGAAGGCGTTCGAGGACGTCGTCACGACCCACGCACGGAGTCAGCACCCCGACAGGTTATCTCGTCCGCGCCGAGCAATATCGGTGGTTTCACCGATGCCCGACCGGGCCACCGTCCGCCACTCTTGGTGGCAACGGAGATCACTGGATCCGAGGTCACGTGAGGCGCGGAGGGGCGCTTCCCGAGATCGCGGATCCGGGATTGGCAGACCGGGGGGTCATGCCGAAAGGCCGGGTGTGGGTCCGGGGGGACACCACACCCGGCCTTCATCCGTCTCCGGGAGGAGTCGGGCTGAACCGGTCAGACCGGACTCGTCAGGCGAGGCCGTTCTTGGTCAGGAACTCCTTGGCCACGACATCGGCGTCCTTCTTGTTGACGACGACCTCCGTGAGCAGCGCGGAGAGACTGGCCGTGTCGAGCTTGGCCGAGACCGCGTTGAGGGCACCCTCGATGGTCGGGTTGCTCTTGCTCTTGGTGATCAGCGGCACGACGTTCTGCGCGGCATACATGCTCTTCGGGTCCTCGAGCGCGACGAGGTCGTTCGCGGCGATGCTCGGGTCGGTGGTGAACAGGTCACCGGCGTCGATCTGGCCGTTCTTCAGGGCAGCCAGCGTCAGCGGGCCACCGGCGTCGAGCGGACGGAACGCCTTGAACTCCAGGCCGTAGATCTTCTTGAAGCCCGGGATGCCGGTGTCGCGGGTCTTCCACTCCGGCGGTCCGCCGACGGTCAGCTTGTCGGCCTTGCCGGCGAGGTCGGCGATCGACTTCACGCCGAGCTCGTCGGCCCGCGACTTCTTCATGACCAAGGCGTCCTTGTCCTCGGCCGCGGACTTGTCGAGCACGGTCAGCGTCGCCGGGACAGAAGCCTTGAGCTCGGTGTAGACGGCCTCGGCGTCGGTGCCGGTCTGGCCCTTCTTGAAGTAGTCGCGCAGCACGCCGGTGTACTCGGGGATGAGGTCGATCGACCCGTCCTGGAGCGCCGGGATGTAGGCCTCGCGGGCGCCGATGTTGAGCTTCTTCTCGACCTTGACGCCCTTGGCCTCGAGGGCCCCGGCGTAGATCTCGGCGAGCAGTGCGCTCTCGGGGAAGTCGGCCGAGCCGACCTTGATGGTGCCGGAGGCGGCGCCACCCGAGCTCGAGCTCGAGGTGGTGGCGAGCGGGTCGCCACCGGAGTTGCCGCACGCCGCGGTGGCCATCAGGGCCGCCGCCGTGGCGATGGTCAGGGTGATCTTGGTGAGCTTCACGGTCCCGCTCCTGCCGTAGTTCATGGGGTCTGAGGATCCACCGTACGTGTCGACGGTGGAATGTCTACATCGAGGGGGGTATTAGCTTGGTTACGGTTCGGTGACCGCCGCCGCGACCCGCGAGCCGGTCCCGCTCCGCGGCCGGTCAGCCCCGGCGAGACGACGTAGCGCTGCACGACGGCGAGCAGCAGGTCGACCACGAGGGCCAGGACAGCGACGAGCAGGGCGCCGCCGGCCATCTGGGGGTAGTCGCGGATCTTCTGGCCGTCGATGAGGAACCGCCCCAGCCCGCCGGTGCCGGCCACGGCCGCCAGGGTGGCCGTGGCGATCACCTGGAGCGTCGCCGAGCGGAACCCGGAGAAGATCAACGGCAGGGCGTTGGGCACCTCGACCTTGCGCAGGACCTGCAGGCCGGTCATGCCCATCCCCTTGGCGGCGTCGCGCGCGGCCGGGTCGACCCCCTCGACGCCGGCGTAGGCGCCTGCCATCAGCGGCGGGATCGCCAGCACGACCAGGACGATGAGGCTGGGCACGAGGAACGCCGAGTCACCCGCGAGCTTGGGGAAGAGCCACAGCACCATGAGGTAGAGCAGGCCGAGGCTCGGGATCGCCCGCGCGGCGCCCGCGAGGTTGACGACGAAGAAGCGGCCGCGACCGGTGTGGCCGATCGCCAGCCCGAGCGGGAGGGCGATGAGGCTGGCGATGAACAGCGAGATCGCGGAGTAGCGGAGGTGGGCGAGCGTCTGGCCCGGGATGCCGTCGGGGCCCGACCAGTTGAGCGGGTCGGTGAGCCAGGTGATGACGCCGTTCACGACCGGCCCCCCGTCGCCCGCTGCCACGGCGTGAGCAGCCGCGCCACGACGATGATGATGACGTCGAAGAGGAGGGCGAGCACGACGCAGCCGATGATGCCGACGACCAACGGGTCGTAGAAGTCGCGGTTGAACCCGTCGCTGAACAGCAGGCCGAGCTGCTGGACCCCGATGATCGTGCCGACGCTGACGATGCTGACGTTGCTGACGGCAGCGACCCGCAGCCCCGCCGCGATGACCGGGATGGCGAGGGGGAGCTCGATCGCGAAGAACCGCTTGCCCCGGGTGTAACCCATCGCCGTGGCGGCGTTCTGCACGTGGTCGGGGACCGCGCCGAGGCCGTCGGCGACGGTGCGCACCAGGAGGGCGAGGGTGTAGAGCGACAGGGCGATCACGACGTTGACCGGGCTGAGGATGCCGTAGCCGGTGAAGAGCGGGAGCATCACGAACAGCGCGAGGCTGGGGATCGTGTAGAGCAACCCGAACCCGGCCGTGAACGGCGCGTAGAGCCACGCGTAGCGGCGCGCGAGCCAGCCCAGTGGCAGCGCCAGCAGCAGCCCGACCACCAACGGGATGCCCGCGAGGTAGGCGTGCGTCCACGCCAGTCGCAGGACCTCGGGGATGTGGTCGAGGAACCAGGTCATGCCGCCGGCGCCCCGGGGTTCTCGGGGTTCTCCAGCTCGGGACGGCTGGTCTCCTCGATGGCGGTGAGCACCTCGTGGGCCTTGACCGTGCCCACCAGCGCGCCGGCGTCGTCGACGATCACCCCTCGCCGGCTCGGGCTCGACAGGGCGGCGTCGAGGGCGGCTCGCAGCGGCCCGCTCGCCCGCGCGACGGTGCCGCCGCGGTGCAGCGCCTCGCTGCGCACCTCACCCTTCACGCGAGCCGGCTCGACCCAGCCGAGCGGGTGGTTGTCGTCGTCGACGACGAGCACCCAGCCAGCGTCGACGGAGTCGACCCGCTCCCCGATCGAGACGGTGCGTTCGGACGCGAGCGGGAGGCGCGGGGTCGGCTGGAACGACAGCGCGCGGTAGCCCCGGTCGCGCCCGACGAAGTCTGCGACGAAGTCGTCGACCGGGTGGGAGAGCAGGTAGGCCGGTGCGGCGATCTGGGCGAGGTGGCCACCGACCTTGAGCACGGCCACCTGGTCGCCCAGCTTGATGGCCTCGTCGATGTCGTGGGTGACGAAGATGATCGTCTTGCCGAGATCGCCCTGCAGGCGCAGGAACTCGTCCTGGAGCTGCTCGCGCACGACGGGGTCGACGGCGCTGAACGGCTCGTCCATGAGCATCACCGGCGGGTCGGCCGCGAGGGCGCGGGCCACCCCGACGCGCTGCTGCTGCCCACCGGACAGCTGGGCGGGGTAGCGCTTGGCGAAGGCGGGGTCGAGCCCCACGCGCTCGAGCAGCTCCATCGAGCGCTTGCGGGTCTCGGTCTTGTCCATGCCCAACAGGCGCGGGACCGTCGAGACGTTGTCGAGGACGGTGCGGTGCGGGAAGAGGCCGGCGTGCTGGATGACGTAGCCGATGCCGCGCCGCAGCTCGGACTCCTTCATCCGCGCGGTGTCCCGGCCGTCGAGCGAGATCGTGCCCGAGGACGGCTGGATCATCCGGTTGATCATGCGCAGGGACGTCGTCTTGCCACAGCCCGACGGACCCACCAGCACGGTGATCTTGCCGCTGGGAGCCTCGAAGCTGAGGTCGTCCACGGCCACGGTGCCGTCCGGATACTGCTTGGTGACACCGTCGAAGGCGATCATGGCGATCAACCTAACCCAGCACACCGACAAGCGACACCGACGGGGATACTGGGCGGCGTGACGCAACCGGTGCACCTCGACGGCCACAGCCTCGACCTCGACGCACTGGAGCGGGCGGCTCGCGGCACCCCCGCCTCGATCGACCCCGACGCGCTGTCGAGGGCCGCCGCGTCGCACCGCAACGCCGCCGAGGTCAGCACCACCCGCCCGGTCTACGGCCGCACGACGGGCGTCGGGGCGGCCCGCGACGAGAGCACCGACTCGAAGGTCGACCACGGCCTGCGGCTGCTCCGCTCGCACGCCGCCGGCTGGGGCGAGGTGATGTCGTCGTCCGTCGTGCGGGCCGCGCTGGCGGTGCGGGCCAACCAGATCCTCGCCGGGGGGTCGGGCGCCTCGCCCGCCCTCGCCCAGGCGCTCGCCGACCTCGTGGGCGCGCCCGACGGCGACCTCCCCGTCGTGCACCGCTACGGCTCGCTCGGCACCGGCGACCTGACCGCTCTCGCCGAGGTCGGCCTGGCACTGATCGGGGAGCGTGAGCGAGCCGGCGGCGCGAGGCGCTGCGACGTGCAGCTCACCTCGGCAGACGCCCTCCCCCTCATGTCGTCCAACGCCTTCGCCATCGCCGAGACCGCGCTGCACGCCGCGTCGCTGCACGAGCTGGCCCGCGCCGCCGACACGGTCTGTGCACTGAGCTTCGTTGCCCTGCAAGGCAATCCCGAGGCGGTCAGCGCGACGGCCGCCGCCGCCACGCCCTTCCGCGGCGCCCAGGAGGTGAGCCGCGTGCTCCGGGACCTGCTGGAGGGCCAGCCCGGCGAGCCGGCCCACCTCCAGGACTTCTTCGGGCTGCGCACCTGGCCGCAGGTGCACGGTCCGGTCCTCGACACGGTCCTCGACCTCAAGAGCGTCGTCGAGACGGCAGCCAACACGGCCTCGGAGAACCCGCTCTTCACGGGCACCGACGGCGCGCCGGAGGTGACGCACCACGGCGGTTTCCACGCGGCATACCTCGTGCTGGCGGTGGACACGACGTTGCTGGCCCTGACGCGTTCGGCGCAGGCGGTGCAGTCGCGGATCAGCCACACCCTCACCGACTCCGACAGCGGGCTGCCGTTGTTCCTGTCGGACTCGACGATGGGGTCGTCGGGGGTGCTGATCGCGGAGTACGTCGCCGCCTCGGCCCTGTCGACGATCCGCGGGGTCGCCTCGACACCGTCGAGCGTGCAGACCGCCGGGGTGTCGGCCGGGATCGAGGACGACGCGTCGTTCGCGGGGCAGGCCGCGCTGCGGCTCGGGGAGGCGACCGCCGCGTACCGGCGGATGCTCGCCGTCGAGCTCGTGTGCACCGTGCGGGCGTTGCGGATGCGAGGCGTCGTGCCGGTGGGCGAGCTGGGCGAGGCGTTCGCGCGGTGCGAGGCGCTGCCCGCGGGCATCGAGGACCGCGACCTGTCGCCCGAGCTCGAGATCGCCGAGCGCATCGTTGCGCGGTATGCCGTGTCGACGCCCGAGGAGCGCTAGCCCCTTCCCTGCGTCGTCACCGCTGCATCGCCCGCCGCACCGCCCGGAGCACCCTTTCCGCCCGACCATCCCGCGCAGACGTCAGGACACCCGGTCGAGGAACTCGAGGACCCGGTCGGTGAGGACCGCGGCCTGCTCGGCGTCGTAGGTGGAGATGCTGTTGTCGGCGAACAGGTGAACCGCTCCGGGGTAGGTGAACAGCTCCCCGTCGGCAGCCTCCTCGACGAGCGCCCGGCCGGCCTCGAGGTCGCCCTCACCCGCGAAGATCGGGTCGTCCGCCATGCCGTGCACCTGCACCGGCACCTCGTCGGGCCAGCCGTCTCCGAACTCCGACGGCGGCACGCACGACTCCATCAGCAGGGCACCCCTCGCGCCCGGACGGGTCTGGGCCAACAGCTGGGCGGGCATGACACCGAGGGAGAACCCGGCCCAGACCACCTCGGCGGGCAGCGCCTCCCCGGCGGTCTTGCCCCGCTCGAGGATGGTGTCGAAGCCCACCTGCTTCATGTAGGCGAGGCCGTCGTCGAGGGTCTCGAAGGTCTGGCCCTCGTAGAGGTCGGGGGTGTGCACGGTGTGGCCCGCGTCGCGCAGGGCCTCCGCGAAGTCGGTGATCCCCGTGGTCAGCCCCTGGGCGTGGTGGAACAGCACTACCTCGGCCATGTCGTCTCCTCTGGTCGCCGTCCTTCGCCGGGACGGTCTCGTCGGCGGCCCCCGCTGAGCCCTTCCCGACACTATGGCGTGAGGGTCCGACAGGGCTGGTCGAGCAGGTGGCCGACGAGGAAGGCGGCCGCCTCGCGGTGCCAGCGGGAGGCCTGGCGGAGCATGGCGTGGCTCTCGCCCCGGACCGACTCGTAGCTGACGTCGGCGCCGCGCCGGGCCATCGCCGTGGCCATCGCCCGGGAGGCCCGCGGCGAGGTCATCCGGTCGAGGCTGCCGTGCATGAAGAGCACGTGCAGGCCGGGGTGGGACCGGGGCTGGTCCTGTCCCTCGACCCACGGGGCGAGCGCGGCGATGGCGGCGATGCGCTCGTCGTCGGCGAGGTGCAGCGCGACACGGCCGCCCATCGAGTGCCCGAGCAGGCCGATCGGCACCCCGGGGTACTTCGCCTCGATCTGCTCCAGGGCCAGCCTGGTGTCAGCCACCGGGCTCTGTTCCGCGCCGTTCCACCCGCGCACGGCGTAGCGCAGGAACGCCACGGCGATCTGCCCGTCGCCCGCCGACGCGACGGCGTTCGCGAACGGCACCATGCGCAGCACGGCGCCCTGCCAGGAGCGCACCGGCTGCCGACTGCGCGACTTGCCCCCGTGCAGGACGAGCACGACCGCGCGGGGATGGTCCACCTCCGCCGTCCAAAGCAGTCGGGATGCGGGCACGGTCGCCTCCTTCAGGGTTTCGAGTCTGTCGACGTCGTTCGTAGCCGGGTCGCTGCCGGATGGCGTCGCCCCCGCACCGACGACCCTCCTACCCCTCAACGCGCGCGAGCACACGTTCGTCGCACCTGTGGCGCGCTCGCGACGCGGTGCTGGGAGGCGCGCTCTGGGTGAGCACGCGGCATACCTCGGCAGCGGTCAGACGTCGGTGGTGTGGAAGTTCTTGAACGACCGGCTCGCGGTCGGGCCGCGCTGGCCCTGGTAGTGCGAGCCGTACTTGGCCGAGCCGTAGGGGTTCTCGACGGGCGAGCTCAGCCGGAAGAAGCAGAGCTGGCCGATCTTCATGCCGGGCCACAGCTTGATCGGCAGGGTGGCGACGTTGCTCAGCTCGAGGGTGACGTGGCCGGTGAAGCCGGGGTCCACGAAGCCGGCCGTCGCGTGGGTGAGCAGGCCGAGGCGGCCGAGGCTGGACTTGCCCTCGACGCGAGCCGCGACGTCGTCGGGGAGCGTCACCGTCTCGAAGATCGACCCGAGCACGAACTCGCCGGGGTGCAGGATGAACGGCTCCCCCTTGTCGACCTCGACCAGCCGGGTGAGGTCGGGCTGGTCCTCGGCGGGGTCGATGAACGGGTACTTGTGGTTGTCGAACAACCGGAAGTAGCGGTCCAGGCGCACGTCGATGCTCGACGGCTGGACCATCTCCGGGTCCCAGGGGTCGAGGACGACTCGCCCGTTGTCGATCTCGGCCTTGATGTCGCGGTCGCTCAGCAGCACGGTGAGAGACTAACGCGAGGGGTATGCCGGGGGCCGTCCGTCTCGCGCGCGCGTTCGGTTAGACTTCCTGCCGCACCGCCCTCCGGGCGGTGCTCGTCCCACTTCGGTGGGGTGCGCCGGTGTAGCTCAATGGTAGAGCGCCAGCTTCCCAAGCTGGACACGCGAGTTCGATTCTCGTCACCGGCTCCGATGCCAGAGGCCCCCAGACACGCTTTTCGTCTGGGGGCCTCTGGCATCGGACTCGGAAGGATGCCGAGAATCGGGAGGAGCCGCCGCGAGCGAAGCGAGCCCCTCCAGCGACGGCTCTCGTCACCGGCTCCAGGCCAGGCCCGGGGTCGTCCCCATTCGACACCCGTCAGCGTGTCGAATGGGTGAGAGCGAGGAACTCCGAACGGGTGCGGGCGTCCTCGCGAAGCACCCCGAGCAGGCTCGAGGTGACCGTGGTCGTACCGGGCGCCTGGACTCCGCGCAGGGTCATGCACAGGTGTTCGGCCTCGATGACGACGCCGACTCCGGCCGCCCCC
The DNA here is from genome assembly GCF_039531795.1 of Pedococcus bigeumensis. Classification (NCBI taxonomy): domain Bacteria; kingdom Bacillati; phylum Actinomycetota; class Actinomycetes; order Micrococcales; family Intrasporangiaceae; genus Pedococcus; species Pedococcus bigeumensis. Next base: position 340,190 of record NZ_BAAAQS010000003.1, read on the forward strand.
AGCTGGTCACGCAGCCAAGCGGAGACCTGGGTGGTCAGGCGCTCCTGGACCTGGGGCCGGCGCGAGAAGTGCTCCATGACACGGGCCAGCTTCGAGAGGCCGAGGATGCGCTCCCCGGGCAGGTACCCGATGTGTGCGATCCCCACGAACGGCAGCATGTGGTGCTCGCACAGCGACCGCACCGGGATGCCCCGGGCCACGATGAGCTCGTCGTATCCGCCGTCATTCGGGAAGGTCGTCGGCTGGAACGGTCGCGGGGTCAGCAGCTCGACCAACGCTGCGGCCATGCGCTGCGGGGTCTTGGCCATCGACTCGCTGTAGAGCTCCACCCCGAGCGACGTCAGCAGGCAGTGGGCTGCGGCCGTCGCGGCCACCAGGTCCGGCTCGGCCATGGCCCCGGTACCGTTCCACGCGCCGCGTGGGCGGCGGCCTCCGCTGTGGCTGTCGTCAGCGTGGGCTTGCCTTCTTTGCGATCCGAGAGGCTGGTTGGTCGGGCCGGCGGAAGCTGAAGTGCTCAAGGAAGTCGTCCTTTCGGGGGCGTCCGGAGGGAGCCGGAGAGGGGCGTCACGCGGTGGTATGCCGTGTGGCGGGCAAACGGGTCGGCGCGCCGTCGTCGGGACGACCGGGCCCGGCGGCGCGGCGGTGCGGTCCATGGAAGGCGAGGACCTCGTCGTCGCCGTTGCCGGTGGTTCGACCGGCCGGCGCGGCCAACGGGTCGGACCGGTCAAGCCAATGGCCGGCGCTGGCGCCGGCGCGGCGCATCAGGGTGTCGGCCTGCGAGAAGTCGGCAGCCGAGATGGCCAGGGGACACAGCGGTGGGACGATGTGCAGCCGGGCTCGTCCTGAGTAGGCGTGCACCTCCTCGATCAGCTGCCGGTGCAGGAGCAGGTTCAGGGCCGTGAGACCCACCCCGAGAGCGCTGCTCGGCGGCGGCCCGGCGCAGGGGTAGCCAGCCGGCAGCAAGTAGATGTCATCCATGCCTCGGGCTTCGGCGTAGGCGAGTGCACCGGCGTGCCCAACCGCTCCATCGACCAGGGTTCGACCGCCTCGGTGCACAGGAGGCAGGAGTCCGGGGACTGCAGCGCTGGCCGTCACGGCGTCGACGACGGCGCCGCTGCTGAGGAACCGCGGCCCACCGGTGACGATGTCGGTGGCGGTCACGGCCAGACCCAGACGCGCATCCTCGAGCGCGTCATAACCGAGGTGCAGCTCGAGGAGTCTGCGCAGCGGTTCCGCCGAGAACATCGAGGTTGTTCCGCCGAAGGCGGCACGGGCCCAGCGACGAGGGTCGGGCACGAAGACGTCGCGCCGACGCATCCCTGACCACAGGGCTGCCAACTGGCCGACTCGTTGAGCGGTGGTGCCCGGTCCGGCGAGGTATGCGGCGTTGACGGCGCCGACCGATGTGCCGATCAGGAGATCGGGGTGGATGCCATGCTCGTGCAGAGTCGTCATCATCCCCACCTGCACGGCGCCCAGGCTCCCGCCGCCGGTCAGGACGAATGCGGTGCCACCGGATCGTTCCCGCGCTGCCGTGCCGTCGATGGTCATGTCTGCTACCCCCTGCGCAAGGGCCACAGGGTGGGCCGAGCGTCGTACCTGGTGGCGAGCCTCTGCAGGGCGATGGCGGCCAGCAGGAGCCCGAAGTCCCGCAGTGCCACGTCGTAGTAGCCGGGGATCAGCAGCAGGTTCACGATGATGCCGCCCAACCACGCGGTCACCACCAGCGCGCCGAGGCGGGGATGGAAGGCGACGAGGAGCCCGGCGACGATCTCGATGACTCCCACGGCATACATCGCCTGGTGTGGGGTCACGGGCAACGGTCGGGAAAGCACCGGTGCCAGGTACTTGTCCCACTGGACCAACAGGTTCGGGAACTTGTCCAACCCGAACACGACCGGAGCGACGACGAAGGCGGCGCGCAGCACCATGAAGGCCTGGTACGTGGCGTCCCGGTGGCGCAGTGGCCGGGTCTGGTTGGTGGTGGTCTGGGCGGTCGCGGCCATGGTGGTCTCCAACAGTCGGGTGTGCGGTGTCCCCCCACCGGACTGTGCGGCGGTGATGCCACCGCAGCCCACGGCGGTGACGCCGTGGCAGCTCCGTGGGAGGCTGACAGGGTGTTAGTCGGCCTCGTGCCCGGACGTCTTACCGGCGCCTCACTCGCGGGTATGAACCTGAGGGGTTGGCGCAGCAAACAGTCATGACCATCAACCCGACCCGTACCGCCGGGCCCTGCAGGACGGCCGGACGTCCGGTCGACGTCGTGGCTTGGCGCGCGTGCCGCCTTCGCGAGGCCGGGTTCCCGGTCGCCCTGGCCACCGCGCTGGCCTCGCAACGAGTCGACCTTCATGCACTTCTGCAGCTGGTGGACGCCGGATGTCCGCCTGAGCTTGCCGCACGCATCCTGTCGCCGGCCGACGACACCGTGGCGTCGTGGTGACTGCCGTCAGCCGCGACGAGGAACGGTCCTCGGGAGCTCGTCGCGAGCCAGCCGATGCCCGGTCAGGACGTGCTGAAGGTACAGCTGGGCTGGATGCCCAGGGAGAGCCGACCGACTGGGTGCGAGCGCTCACGACCGCCGGGCCCGGGCAGCCCCTGGCCATGCGCCAGCTGCACGATCTGATGCTGCGCGCGGCCGCACACCAGGTGTGGCGCATGCGTAGCGCCCTACCCGACGCATCGCCCGGCACCGTCGACCTCATCGTCAACCAGGCTGCGGACGAGGCCATGGCGACGCTGCTCCGAAAGGTGCACACCTTCGAGGGGCGGAGCAGGTTCACCACGTGGGCCTTCAAGTTCGCCGTCCTGCAGGCCGCCACCGACGTCCGCCGACTCCAGTGGCAGCATCGTGAGGTCGAGCTGCGCGACCTCGACCTGCTGCATCGCCCGGCCGGTGGTCAGGACAGCCCCGAGCTCCATGCCGAGGGCAGTGACCTCGCCCGCGCGCTGGCGGAGGCGATGAGGACCTGTCTCACCCCCTACCAGCGGCGCATCGCGATCGCCCTGCTCGTCGACGGCATAGCCATCGACGTGCTGGCGCAGCGGCTCGGCACCACCCGAGGCGCGCTCTACAAGACGGTCCACGATGCCCGAGCTCGTCTCCGCGCAGAGCTCACCCACCGCGGCTACCTGTCCGAAGCCACGGAGAACAACCCGTCTCGGGCCAACACGCCCACCACCCGCACGGCAGGCATGCCATGAACGACGCGACTCCGCCCCTCCGCCTCGGCGACCTCACGCCCGAGGCCGTCGACGCCCTTCTGCTCGACACGACGCCATGGCTGTCCTGCGACGAGTGCTTTGACCGCATGGACACCCATGTCGAAGCGCTGCTCGGCGACTCCGAGCACCACGACCCGGCCATGGACAGGCACCTTCTTGGCTGCGCGGCGTGTCGCGAGGAGGCCCAATCGTTGGAGGCTCTGCTGAGGGCCCGCGATTGAGATCCGCTGGGCTCTCGTCACCGGCTCACGCGAAACGAGGGTCCCGACACGCCTTTCCCTCAGGGCCCTCGTCGGTTCTCGACCCCGGGTCCGTGCGCTGTTCACGGGAACGACACCGGCGTGTGGTTGTGCTGTTCCGGCCTCGGGGTGCCACCATTTGTGCATGACCTGGCTGCGCCACGACACCCCGGGGTCCCGTTGACTCTGACCCATCTGGTGAACCACTGGACCGACTCGCCGCACTGGCGACCTGGCCGAGAGCTCTGGACCTTCTACATCACGATCCCGCGCGACACCTCGGCGCACGCGCTGGTCCGCTCCTACCAACAGACCTTGGTGGGGCTGCCACACCTCGACCTGATCCAGGAGAAGTGGCTGCACGCCACCGTGCACGGCCTGGACTTCGCCGACGAGATCGACCCCGTCAGCGCGCACCGGATCTTCGAGGAAGTGGCCCGCGCGATCCAGAAGGTCGCCCTTCCTGCGATGACGCTGGAGCCACCCGAGCTGGACACCGACGCCATCTTCCTCCCGCTGCGGCCGGCCGAGCCCCTGGTGGAGATCAGGAACCTGATCCTCGACGCTGCTGACGGCGTCCTGGGCGGCCGCCCCCTCCACAAGCTGCCGGAGCCCACGCACGGGTTCGACCCGCACATCAGCATCGCCTATGCCAACGGGGAGGTGCCTGCCGACGACATCTGCGCACGACTGTCCAGCGTCGTCCACCCCCGCATCGAGCTGCAGGCCCCGACCCTGACGCTGGTGCTGCTGCGGCGCGAGGACCGGCGGTGGTCGTGGCGGACGGCGCGGCGGCTGGTCCTCGACGGTTCGTCGCACACGGTGCGCTCCACCCAGGACACCTCGTTGACGGTGCGCCCGGCCTGAGTCGGCTGGTCGTGCGGCGGACGACGTCGGGCGTCGCGGGGCTGACTCAGCCCAACCGCACTGCCCACCCCGGGCCGGCCAGCAGGTCCAGCCCCATCCGGCGAGCACTGAGCAGGGCGTCCCGAGGGGTGTAGACCATGGGCTCTCCTGCGCGGTTGAAGGAGGTGCACGTGACGGCCTCGGACCCGGCCTGCGCACCCATCGCGACGAGCAGCTGGTGGTAGGGACCCTCGTCCTCGACGACCTGCGCGCGGGCGCTGCCGTCGACGTGCACCACCCCTGCCAGTCGTGCCGCCGCCTCGGGGGCAGCGTTCGCCGCGACGAGCATGTGGGGTGAGGGGACCTCTCCCGGGAACGACCGCTCGAACTCGACCGCCGTGAGGGACGGGGCAAGGGGGCGCCAGCCCTCCCGACCCTTGACGCGGTTGAGCTTGTCGCGGACCCCGGCGTCGTCGGGGCGCGCGATGATGCTGCGTCGACCCAGGGCCCGCGGCCCCACCTCGCTGCGCCCTTCGAACCAGCCGCACAGCGTCGAGTCGGCCACCAGGGCCGACGCAAGATCATCGATTGACAGCTCCTCGACGACCAGTCCCTCCTGCGCCGCGGCGGCCACCACCGCCTCGGTCGCGTGGGTCCGCCCCAGGTAGGGCTCGGTCGGTCTCGGACGGTGGCCCTCGTGGACCGCGACGGCCACCGCCGCACCGAGCGCGACGCCGGTGTCGCTGGCGGACGGGGGGATCACCAGGTCGACCCGCGCGGCCCGGCAGTCCTTCGCCAGCTCGGCGTTGAGGGTGCAGTTGAGGGCGACTCCGCCGCTGTAGACCAGGGTGTCGACCTGCGGGATCAGCTCGTGCGCGTAGGCCAGGACCCGCTCGCCCACGTAGCGCTCCGCGGCCAACGCGACATCGGCACGAGCCTGGAAGGTGCCCACCTGCGGACAACACACCTCGAAGGACTGCAGCAGGCGGGACCGCAGCTCACGGAAGGACGACGGGGTCAGCGTCGCGTCGTGGGTGCGCGTCGGAAGCTCACCGGGGAAGCGCAGGTCGGGCAGGACCGGCACGGCCAGCTCCTCGCGCGGGTTGCCGTAGGACGCCAGCCCCATGGTCTTGCCCTCCTCCCCGAGGGCGAATCCGACGTGCTGGGTGAGCGCCTCGTAGTAGCCGCCGAGGGAGGTGGCCTGGGCCACGTTCCACAGCCGTTCGAGGCCATCGTCCCGCAGGAGGAACGCGGCGCCGGAGGTCGTCTCGCCCGACCCGTCGAGCACCAGGAAGCCCATCGAGGCGGTCCGACTGGCCGCGGGGGCGAACGCGTAGCCGCACCAGGCGTGGGCCGCGTGGTGCTCGATGAACCGCACCTCGAGCGGACGTCGACGTCCGAGCTGCCGGAACCAGTCGACGACCAGGGTCGCCACCTCGTGCTCCGGCTCGCCGATGGGGGTGGGCGACCACGGGTAGGCGACGACGTCCACGTCGTCCAGGTCGAACCCGCCGATCCGCAGGACCTCTCGCACGCTCTGCTCCGGCGCGAACCCGACGGCCCGCTTGACCCGGTTGAGCCGCTCCTCCTCCACGGCCGCGACGACGAGGTCGTCGGCGACGAGGGCCGCGCCGGGGTCATGGCGGTCATGGAGTCCGGTCAGCCCGTTGATCCCCAGCACCAGCGTCATGAGCGCTCCCCTCGACGTGGCACGGCTACAGCGCCTGCAGTGCACGGAAGACGTCGAGCAGCCCGCTGCCCTGGAAGTTGCGGTCGCGACCGAGGTCGGTGGCGCTCGACACGAGCAGGTGCTTCACCCGCTCCGGCTCGCCCAGGAGCTCGGAGTTGCGCCCGATCAACAGCGCGGCAGCCCCGGAGACGTGCGGCGCGGCCTGGCTGGTGCCGTCCTTCGCGGCGAAGTCCTTGCGACCGACCGCGGAGTAGATGCCCTCACCGGGGGCGAGCAGGTCGGGCTTCAGCCGTCCGTCGGCGGTCGGGCCCTTGCTGGAGAAGAAGCTCGCTCCGTAGCGGTCCGGCTGGAACCGATGGGTCGCGCCCACGGTGATCACCTCCGCCGCGTTGCCCGGGTCCGTGATGCCCACCACCTGGAACCCGGTGCCGGCACTGGCCGGGCCGCCGTCCGTCTGGTCGAAGCCGCTGTTGCCCGCGGCTGCGACGACGACCACGCCCGATCGGACGAGCCTGCGGGCCTCCTGGCAGACCGGGGTCCAGCCGCAGGCATAAGCCCTGGGGTTGTAGGGGACCGACAGGCTCAGGTTGACGCCCGCGACTTGCAACGCCTCCCCGCCTTGGGCGTTCACCTCCCGGATGTACTGCAAGGCCATCAGCAGCCTGGACTCCAGGCCGTCTCCCGACTCCCCGACGACCCGCAGGTCCCACAGCTTGAGGTCGGGGCAGACGCCACGGACGTCCTGGTGGTCCTCGGCGCCGGACCAGTTTCCCGCGAGGATCCCGGCGACGTGGGTGCCGTGGCTGTTGGTGGGCGCCGTGTAGCCGGACTCGTCCTCGGCGCTGGTCGGCGCCGCGATCCCGATGGTCCGCTCCAACCGGTTGACGAAGTCGTCACCACGCTGCAGCGCCGTGAAGTCGGCCATCTTGATCCTGGTGAAGTCGAGCGTCTTCACGACCCGGGTCCGGAAGGGCTCATCCTCATCCTTGCCCCACGCCCGGAAGGCCGGGTGTCGCGCGTCGATCCCCGAGTCGATCACCGCCCAGGTGAGGTGCGAACAGTCGATGTGGAACGCCTTGCGCGCGACGTCGGCCTTGACGGTGCGGCCCGAGTAGGAGACGGCCGTGGAGACCGTCCGGTCGAAGTTGACCGACGCGATGTAGCCGCTCAGGTCGCGTACCCCGTTCGGCTCGAGCTCCTGCTGGGCCAGGTGGACCTCACCCAGGTGCTTGAGGGCCCACTGGGCACCTCGCAGCCGCTCGCCCGCCAGGTCGGGATCCCATCCCCACAGGCGCCCCAGGAAGCGGAACAACCACGACACCCTCGGGTCCACCGGGCGCGCCCCTTCGAGCGGCGTGAGGGCCCGTCGTGCCGTGGGCGGCTCCATGATGCGGGCCAGGGACCTCTCGTCCTGCGCCAGACCCGCACGCAGCACCGGGTTCCAGGTGGTGAGCGGCAGCACCACCATGACCAGCTCGACGAGGTTGGGCTCGATCACGATCCAGTCGCCGAAGTGCGGAAGAGCCAGCTCGTCGCTCTCGGTGCCCGACTCGTCGTCCGTCGCCGGTCCGTCGAAGGGTCGAGGTGGCTGGCCGGGCTCCTGCAGGCTGATCGTCACTGCCCGCGGCTGCGGCTGATCCACGTCGGGCTGGCGGGCTCGGGCCCGGCGGAGGCGCCGGGCGATCTCGGTGGCCAGGTCGGAGGTGCTCATCCCGGTCTGGGTCGCGTGCGCGTCGCTGGACTGCCCCGGCGCCTGCCGTTCGGTCGCGCGTTCGAGCAGGAGGTGGGGACGCGCTTGCGGACCGTTCAGTGCGTACTCCCTCCACACCTCGTAGCGCACCGGGCAGTCGGTCGCGTCGTAGTCGATGCGCTCGCGGACCAGGAAGCGCTCCGCTTCCTCCGGGGGGATCCCTGCCATGTCGCTTCCTCGCCGTCGATGTGGATCGAGAGGGGGCTACTCGTCGCCGGTGTCGTTGTCGGCGTCGGTCAGTCCCGTCTCGTCGAGACGCTCCGACTCGGTCGACGCCATGCCCAGGTCGTGGCTCAGCAGCTTCACCCGGTGGGCACCGAAGAGCGGCGTGGCGGCCTGGTCGGTGACGAAACGATCCCTCGCCGACATGGTCGACCGCAGCGTGAGCTCGGTCGAGAGGTCGGCCACGCTGACCACGCCGGCCCGCACGTCGGCCTTGGCGCTCATCTCGAACGCCGTGTCGGCCGTGGCGCTGGCCAGGAAGGTCGTCGCCTCACTGGTGACCACCCTCGTGACGATCCGACGGGACAGGTCCCAGTTCCAGAACCCGCGCTTGCCCTTCACCTCGTTCCAGAACGCGTCGACCGAGGCGATCCGGTTGATCCGCACCTTCGACATGCTCAGCACGAAGGCGTTCTCCCCCTTCAGCGTCAGCTTGATGCCGGCTTCGGCGTCGGCGAGGAACTTGAACGCGGGCGCAGGCTGGCCGGCCAGCTTTACCTGGATGTCGTAGCCGCGCTCGGAGGTGGACTCCCAGTCACCGGCCGACTCGTCCTCGGTCGTCTCGAGGGTGATCCCGAGGTCCTTGGCGATGTTGCCGATCGGCACCCAGATGCCTCCGGACTTCTCCACGATGTCGCCCAGGGCCAGCGGGACACCGGGCGGGTAGACCATGTGGTGGCTCAGGTCCTTGCGCACCTGTGCGGTGATTCGCTCCGCCAATCCGCTCATCCGATCCTCCTGAATCTCGTTGCGCCCGTAAAGCTTTCGTGTCACTCCGTCGTCAGGGACAGACCCACGGCCGAGATGGCCACGGCATCGAGGCGCGCCTTGGCGACGATCAACAACGAGACCGCCACACCGGTGCGCACCGGCGGGGGGTCGTTGACCTTGATCTCGAACCGGCCGAAGTCCAGGCCCTCTTCGTCGAGGTGGGTCGCCTCGCCCTTGTCGCTGGACAGTCCGAGGTCGTCCTCGAGGACCAGCTGCCGCGCTCCCGCCCACACGTGCACCTTGTCGACCCTCGCCCCGCCCAGGGTCACCATCTCGATCAGCACCGAGGTGAGCCGCGTGTGGGGCGTCACGATCGTGGGGGGGGCGTAGTGCAGCCAGGCCTCGTTCGGGCCCTCGGCCTTGAGTCGCAGGTAGTAGCCGATCACCTCGGTCCGCCACAGGTGCGCGGTCTGGAGCCGCCCGGAGTGACCGTGCACCCAGAACTGCGCGCCACCGAGATGCGGATCAGCCATCGACACCCCCTCCCCGATTCGCAGTGTAGGGAGTGGCTCCGGGCCGTGACAATGCTCGGCGTCGGGCGGGCAGACGACCGTTGCGGAGCTCGGTTCCGCCCCCGCCACGGTTGGCGGGACACCGCGGACACTCGCCAGCGGCCAGCCAGCCCCGACGTCAGGCCAGCCAGCGCCAGCCAGCGCCGACGTCAGGCCAGCCAGCGCCCGCCGGCACCGACGTCACCCGGCTCCCGGCTCCTCCTGTCTTCGCAGGTCTGCGGGAAAGGCGTTGCGCTTGCCCCGGACGACGAGGACGAGTCCGGCGCCGACCAGGCCGGCGGCGAGCAGGCCGTGGACCGGGGGCTGACCCCCTGCGCCGAGGACGAGCGCCCCCAGCAGGGCGCCTCCGCCAATGCCGACGTTGAAGGCCATGTTGACCAGTGCGGTCGCGGTGTCATGCGCTCGCGACGCCCGCAGCGCGGCAGCGTTGAAGAAGGTGGCCAGGCCCCCGTAGGCGCCACCCCACCCGACCAGCGCGACGAGGGCCGCGGCCTTGGTGTCCCCGACGACCCCGAACACGATGAGCGAGCAGACGAGCAGGCTCAGGGCGATGACCAGCCCCAGACGCGGCTGGTGGTCGGCCGTGCGTGCCGAGAACCAGAGCCCCGCCACACCTGCGGTCCCGTGCACCAGCAACGCCGGGCCGATCTGCCGCTCGGCGAACCCCGCTGACTGCAGGAGGGGCCCGATGTAGGTGTAGACCATGAAGTTGCCCAGCATGACCAGGGCCGTGGCGACAGCCACGAGGGCGACCCCGGGTGTACGGACGACACTCCGCACCGAGACGCGCTCGGCGTCCCGGGTCTCGATCGGAGCGAGCACGATGGCGGCGCAGCCGGCGAGGCCCGCGGCCAGGACGGCGAGCACCACGAACGGTTGGCGCCATCCCGTGGCAGCGGCCAGGGCGGTGCCGGCCGGGACCCCGACGAGCAGGGCCAGGGCGGTCCCCAGCCACAGCACGGCCACGGTGCCGCCCAACCGTTCCGGGCGGACGATCCGCGCGGCATACGCCGTGACGATCGAGAAGAGGATCGCGTGCGACAGGCCACCGATTAGTCGTGCGAGACCGGCGACCAGGAGCGACCCGGCGATCGCCATGAGGACGTTCGAGACGGCATAGCCCAGGAGGACGGCGGTGATCAGTCGTCGGCGGGGCCAGCGAATCGTCGCCTTGGTCAAGGGAAGGGCCGTCGTCGCCACGACGAAGGCGTAGGCGGTCACCAGCAGCCCGGCCCGGTCGTTCTCCACACCGAGGTCGCTGCTCAACCACGGCAGCAGTCCGGCGGGGAGCAGCTCGGTGGTGACAGCCATGAAGACGGAGGCCGAGAGGACCACGATCTGGAGACGCGTGGGGTGCGGGTCGCCACCAGTCAAGCTCGGAGAAGGCTTCATAGGGCGTGGACTCCGTCGGCTGCACGACACGTGCCGCTTGGGTTGAGTCGCCGGCGTGGCGAGGTGTTGTCATGATCAACGCGTTTTCGATCCCGGTCAATCAGCGGCGAGTCGCGGCGAACCCGTGGTCACCGATCCGCGGCAGGAGACCTCCGCAGTGCCGTCGTCGGACAGCGGCCGCGTATGCCGCGTGCTCGCCGCAGAGAGCAGGGTCCAGCAACGGCGGGTGCGGTTCAGGCCACGCGTGAGAAGGAGGGGGAACCCCCGTCCACAGCCGTCTCCTCGCGGTGGGCCGAGGCCAGCCGGTCGGCGTCGCGTTCCGCGACGAAGCCCGAGTCCCGGCAGCAGTCGTGACAGACGGCCACAGCGCGCCGGCCGAGGTGGACGACCTCGATCAGGTGGGGGTGGCAGTCCTGACCGCCCTCGTGGTGGTGGTCGCGCCGGTGGACGGCGTCGACCGTGCAGGCGGCCACCGGGTCGTTGGACTGTTCGGGTGTCGTGTCGAACATCGCTCTCGCCCTTCTCGTGGTCGCCTCGGGTATGTCCATGGAACGCCTCCCCGCGACCGGGGGTAATCGGGCGATGGGCCGACGTCCCCCCGACGAACGGGCGAGGCTGGCGAGGGTGGTCCCCTCATCGAGATCCCTCATCGAGATCCCCTCATCGAGAGGAGGCGCGCGCGCGGACGGTGATACGGGCTCATGCAGCGGCTGACGCAGGGCGCACGGGCTGGTGTCGGGTGTCACCGCAAACCTGTGGGGCGACGGCGGTCCGGGAGTACCGTGCGGTCATGTCCGGGCGGGGTCCCGATGGGGCCGGCTCCGCTACGTGGGGTAGGGAGACGGAGCTCTCCACCCTGCTCGGCCTGCTCGACGTCGCAGGTGCGGGCGATCCCGCGGCGACCGTGCTGTCGGGAGAGCCCGGCAGTGGCAAGACACATCTCCTGCGCGCCGTCGCGGGGGAGGCTCGCAGCCGCGGGTGGGCTGTACTCCCAGCGGTCGGGGTGGAGGCCGAGTCGGTGCTGCCCGGGGCAGCTCTGCTCTCCGTCCTGGGCCCAGTGCGCGGTCATCTGGGTGCGCTCTCCCCCGCGCAGGGCGCCGCTCTGACGGACGCTCTCGGGTGGGGCCCTCCGACCGACTCGCGGGCCGACCGGTTCCTCGTGGGAGCCGCGACGCTCGCACTGCTGTCCGCCGCTGCCGCTCAGTCCCCCGTGCTGGTCACGGTCGACGACGTGCAGTGGGTCGATGACGAGTCGGCGGATGCGCTCGCGTTCGCCGCCCGCCGACTTGGACACGACCGGGTCGCCCTCGTGTTCACCCATCGGAGCGGCACACCACGCCCGTCCCGCCTCTCGGGCATCGCCGTCCTGGAGCTCCGCGGTCTCCCGGCCCCGGCAGCGGGAGGTCTGCTCGGGCCGGGGTTCTCGGCCGAGGTGACAGCGCACCTGGTTTCGGAGACCGGCGGCAACCCTCTTGCGCTGGTGGAGTGTCGACGCGTCCTCGACCCGGCCCAACGCGCCGGGGCCGCGCCGCTGCCTTCGACCCTCCCGGTGCCGGACACCCTTCGGTCGGTGTTCGTGGACGAGCTGGCCGGCCTTTCTGCACCGTCGTGGCGAGCTGCGACCCTGTGTGCCGCGGTCGCAGAGCCTGATCCCGCTCCGGTCCTCGCGGCGTTGGACGCGGAAGGGCTGGACGTCGAGGAGTGCCTGTCGGGAGCGACCGGTGTCCTCGTGCTCGAAGACGAGTCACTGACCTTCCGGCACCCCTTGCTGCGGGCCGCCGCCTGGCACCGCGCCTCCCGCTCGGAGCGGCTGTCCGCACATGCCCGACTCGCCCAGGTCCTTCCACCGGGCACGGCCCGCACCTGGCAGCGGGCCCAGGCGGCCACCGGGCCCGACGCGGACCTCGCAGCGGAGCTCGCTGCCGTGGCCGAGGCGGATCGCACCCGCCACGGGTTCGCCGCAGCATCACGGGCCATGGAGCGAGCGGCTCGGCTGGCGCCGGAACGGGTCAGACGACAGGAATGGCTCGCCGTCGCGACAGGCGATGCGCTCATCGGCGGCGACACCGGTCGTGCCCGCCGGTTGGCGGCCGAGGTGCTGGCCTCGGACGCCGGTCCGGGCCCTCGCGCCACGGTGCTGTACGCGCTCGGCCTGATCGAGCAGGCGCACGGCACGCTGGTCGGAAGTCGCGACCTGCTCGAGCGGGCTGCGCAGGTGGCCACTGGCCGACGGCTGCTGCGCACCCTGGCCGAGCTGCTCGGCGCCTACCACCTGCTCGACGACACCGCCGGAATGCTCTCCGCGGCGGATCGTGCTGCGGCGGCAGCCGATCCGGACGACCCCGAGCAAGCCATGCTCGCGGCATACGTGGAGGGCGCTGCACGAGTCGTCGAAGGTCGCTTCGATCTCGGTTTTCCTTTGCTGCACAAGTCGATCGAGCTTTTGGAGACAGACCCCGCACTGCGCGACGACCCTCGCCACCTGGTCGTGTCCTCGCTGATCCCGAGGTACCTCATGGACCCCTGGTCCGCACTCCCCTACGCCGAGCGACGGATCGCCCGAGCCCGGGAAGCCGGGGCTCTGGGTGCGCTGGCGATGGCCTTGTCGGTCTATGCCATGGGCCTGGCCTGGATGGGCGATCACGTGCGGGCCCATGCGTGGGCCGGCGAGGCGGTCGAGCTCCTCGAGGCGCTGGACCTCCGGGTCGATGTCGGCACGGCGTCGGAGGCCGCGGCTCTCGAGGACGCCTACCGAGGGCGGCATGACGCAGCGACGAGACACCTCGACCGGGCTCGTGCAGTCGTGGCCGCCAACGGGTTCGACCCGATGCCACCGCACCTGGGGCGGGTGGTCGCCACCTGTGCCCTGTGCGCCGGCGACCTCGAGACGGTCGTGGAGGTGCTCGAGGACCAGATCGCCCGCTTCGGCGGCGTCGGCGCGTTCCTCGAACCCCTGGGGGTCGCGCCCGACCTCGTCGAGGCCTACCTGGTGCTCGGCCGCGACGACGAGGCGCGCGAGCTGTCAGCACGGTTCCGAGCCGCCCAGCCCGACCCGATGCTGCCGCAAGTGGCTGCGATGGTGGCTCGGTGCGAAGGGCTCGTGGCACCCGACCTGTCATCGGCCGAGGCGTCCTTCGAGCGCGCGATCGCCCTGCACGACCCCAGGACCGACCGGTTCGAGTCAGCCAGGACCCGGTTGCTCCGCGGGATGCGACTGCGTCGGGCCGGGCGCCGCGTCGACGCCCGAACGCACCTCGACGCCGCCCGGCTGGAGTTCTCGGCGATGGACCTGACCTTGTGGTCCGAGCGTGCGCGGGCCGAGCTCGCCGCGACCGGTGAGCACGCCCAGACCCGTGCGGGCACGGGAGAGTCGCTGACCTCGCAGGAGACCCGGGTCGCCCTCCTGGTCGCCCAGGGGCTGACGAACCGCGAGGTGGCGGCTGCCTTGTTCCTCAGCCCGAAGACGGTCGAACACCACCTCGGCGCGGTGCTGCGCAAGCGGGGCCTGCGCTCCCGGACCGAGCTGGCGAGGTCGCTCGCCCTCGGGCACGGCGACCAGGCAGGTCCAGGGCCGAGCTGATCAGCCGATGCTCGCCACGGGCTGGGTCGAGTCGACCCCGAGGCCGGCTGCGAACTCCGGTTTCATGACGAACAGCTCGACCGGCAGGTCATCGGGGGCGCGAAGGTTCAGGTGGTGACCTGCCTCGGACTCCGTGACCTCGGAGTGCGGCACGCCCATCCGGTCGAGACGCTGGAGCCAGCTGCGCAGGCCCTCCACGTCGGGGACCGCGAGGGCGAGGTGGTCCAGCCCGGTGCGGCACTCGTCGAAGGTGTCGGCGACCTGGTGGTCGTGGTCGCTGAGGATGACTGCAAGAGCGGTGCCGTGGTCGAACAGCAAGCAGTAGCCGTCTTCATCGGCCACGACGTCGAAGCCCATCACCGTGACCCAGAAGTCACGGGCAGCGGTCCGGTCGCGGACGCTGAGGGACACGTGGGACAGACCGAGTAGCGATGGCGTCGTCACGGCGCTCACCTCCGGGGGTAGGAGCGGGTAGTGGTCACGAGCCTGCGATGCCGGGTGCCGCTGCCGCATCGGGGATATGCCCCACGTCGCCGATCCGCGGGCGACCTCCGAAGATGGGGGGTTTGCCCGACGCGGGTGTGGGTCGACCGGGCGGACCGTCGAGGGACCACTCACGAACAGGAGACCTGCCATGAAGCCCATGACCCACACCACCCCCACCTCAGCCCCGAGCCCCGGGCGGGTTGCCGCGCTGCGGGCCGCCGGCCTCGGCCTGGCCGCCTCCGCCTCCATCGGCCTCGGCCTGGCCCTCGCTGGTCCGGCCGCGGCCGATCCGCCCCGAGAGCCCCTTCTGCTGCAGTGCGACGTGCTCGGGCCGCTGACGATCAGCGTGCCCGCCGACGCGCCGTGGACGCCCGGGCTCGTGGTCGGCAGCAACCAGGTGGGGCACCCCTACTCGTTCACCTTCACCGTCACCTTCACGCCCACCGGCGGTGTGCCGCAGACCACGGTGGACCACTACTCGAAGCCCGCACCGGCGCACGACCGCCACGACCGCTGCACGTTCCACCAAGAGGGCGGCGACGACTCCGGCACCTTCACCCTCGACGGTGAAGCCCTGATCGCCTACACGCCCCGCTGACCCGAAGCCAACCCCATGTTGTGCTGGATGACCCCCGGTCGTGGCCTGCTCCAGTGGCGGTCGAGTTCCTGGTCACCGTCGGCGACGGGTCGTCGGTCCTCGGCGCCACCGGAGCCGGCTTCCCCGAGGCGGTCGCCAACGCCCCTTCTGGTCGTCGCCCTCGCCATCGCGCTCGCGGCGGTGGCGGTCGCGGTGGCCGGGGTCTCGTCCGTCCTGCGCCCTGCGGACGCCTCGGACGCCACGGCGGCCTCAGCGGCCCGCGAGGTCAGCGAGCTCGACCGCACTCTGCGGAAGGCGCTCGTCGCGGCGGACGCGGAGACCGTCGGCTGGGTGCTGGCACCGACATTCGAGCTGGTCGACCCCTCGGGCGAGCGGCAGACACGGAGGGAGTACCTGAGGGCGGTGTCGTCACGGAGCCTGGACTACGAGGCCTTCGACCCGACCACCCCGGTGGAGGTGCGTGTCTCGGGAGAGGTGGCCGTGGTGACGTACGAGTCGCAGCTGCAGGTTGCCGCCGGGTCGACTCGGCTACGGCACCGCGCCTGGCACACCCATGTCTACGAACGGGCCGACGGTCGCTGGCGGCAGGTCTGGTCGCAGGCGACTGCCGTCGGCGGGTTCCCCCCAGGCAGCTGAGGTGCATGCCGACAGGCAACCGGACGAAGCGCCAGGCGGTCAGCTCAGGATCGAGACTGCCTTGGCGTGGTCGATCAAGGTCTCACCGGGCAGCTCGCGCGCGACGATCTGGCGGGCGACATCCGACAGCTTGAGACCGTTGTCGCGCGCGTAGCGACGAAGGACGTTGAACGCGTCCTGCATGTCGAGGCCCCCGACATGCGCGAGGACTCCCTTGGCCTGTTCGAGGGCGACCCGGCTGACCAACGCGTGCTGGAGCTGGGTGTTCACCGTCGTCAGGTCCGAAGCGGACTTCTCGTTGACCAACGCGACGCTCGCGACATGGACCATGGCCTGGGCCAGGGACAGGTCGTCGTCGCTGAGCCGGCCAGGACGGTCCCCGAACAGACCCAGGGTGCCAAGCACGGTGTGCCGCAGCCGCATGGGTAGCGCGTGGACGGACGCGAAGCCCACCTCCGTTGCAGTGCCCACGAACTGGGGCCAGCGGTGCGTCTCTTCGGACAGGTCGGGCACGATGACCGGCTCGCCGCCGTGGAAGCAGTCCAGGCAGGGCCCCTCTTCACGCTGCAGCTGGAACACCTCGAGGTGGTGGGTCCGGTCGGACGACGCTGCGGCGAGGTGCAGGACTCCCGTCCCGTCAGCGAGCAGGAGGCCGGCGGAGGCGACGTCGAGGAGGCGGGCGCAGTTGGCGGTCAGGTCGGAGAGGAGGTCGACCAGGTCGTAGCCCTCGACGAGCTCGTTCGACAAGTCCACGAAGGCCCGGATGATGTCCTGCTCTCTGCTGTTCGCCATCGTCATCGCCTACCCGCGTCTCTGTGTTCGTCGCGTTCGAGCTCGAGCCGACGCTCGACGATGGCCCACGCCACCTCGCTCGCGGTCTGTCCGGTCGCGATCGCGTGCGCTCGGAGCCGCACCAGCGCCTCGGCGGGGTTGACGTCGAGCTGCGCGATGAGCATGCCGGTCGCCTGGTACACCTCGATCCGGTCGAGGTCGGCGAGATCGTCGTGGCCTCCGTCGAGCTCGTGCTCCTCGTCGTCATGGGTGCTGGCAATCAGGTCGAGCAGAGGCATCGTCGCCAGCTCCGCCGCGAGCATGCCCCCGGCGAGGTGGTCCGCGGTGAGTGGACCGGGCCGTGCCCGGAACAGGTCCAGCGCCCCGACACAGGCTGAGGTGATCATGATGGGCAGCGCGAACACGGCCCGGATGCCCTCGTCCAGGGCAGCGCCGGCGAAACCGGGCCAGCGTTGCTCACCCGGCGCGTTGAGGTCGGGCGCCATCACCGCCTCACCCGCAGCGGCCGCATCGAGGCAGGGGCCTTCGCCGAAGGTGAACTGGAACTCGTCGAGCCGGCGGCTCGCCGCGCTGCTCGCACCGAACGTGCCGTGCGAGTACCCGTCGTAGACCATCGAGATGGCCGCCCCATCGACCTCCAGGAGGTCAACGCACGCCACGCAGAGGCGGTCCGCGGCCTCGCGCCCCGTCCCGGTGCCGGACATGATCGTGCCCAGCTCCGTCCTCATGTGCTCCAGTGCTGATGGCACAGTCGGCCTCGATCTGTCGGGACGCCGCTCCGGGGAGATTTCACGCTGCTCGGGCGCCGGGATCGACACCCACGATACTTCTCCCGGCTGGACCCGGGGTGCTCGGCTCGGCAGGGTTCAGGGGCCGGCGCGGTTCAGGCTCGGCAGGGTCAGGGCTCGGCCGGGTCAGCTCGGCAGGGTTCAGGCTCGGCGGCGGAGGTAGGCCCACGCGAGCAGGGCGCAGACCAGGCCGTTCAGGGCGCCGATCAGGATGTCGCTGAGGTGGTGCATGCCCCGGTAGAGCCGGGCGTACGCCACCAGCACGGGGATCAGAAGGAAGACCGTGGTGACGAGGCGACGCAGAGCCGGGCGCTGGATCGACTGCGCGAGAAGGGCAAACGACACGTAGAGGGCCGTCGACGCCCCCACGTGTCCACTGGGGTAGCTCGAGGTGGGCGGCGCCGGGTCGAGGTGGGGCACGTGCGGTCGCGGCCTGCCGACCACGGCAGTTGCGATCACGAACACCGTGGCCTGGAGCGCGATGGCGATCGCCGGCACCACGGCGCGCCACCACTCACGGGTGCGCCACCAGAGCAGGGCGACAGCGACCACGCAGACGCCGATGACGATCTCGGTGTTGCCGATGTGGGACCAGACCATGGTGATGGAGTCCCAGGTCTTGGTGCGCGTGCCCTGCACGTCCTTGCTGATGGTGTCTTCGGAGTTCAGGCCCTTGAGCGGGCCCTTGATGAACAGGCCGGCGCCGACGATGGCGAGCCACAGCAGGATCGCCGGGGCGGCGGCGCGGACCGCGAGGTCGCGCAGGGCAGAGCCGACCGAGGGTGTCGTCTGGTCGTCGGAGTAGCGAGTCAGGAAGGCCATCAGGAGTCTCCCTGGGTCGCGGTGGAGTGGGAGGAGCAATCACTGCACATGTGCGTGACCCTACGCCTCGCGCGGGCGCTGCAGACCCCTGACCTGCGCCGTTGTCGGCCCCAGCGGCCAGTGCCCCCCGACGTGTGCGTTCGGGCTGGTCCTCGCCGTGACCGCCGGCCTGGCCGCCTTCCGATCCGACGAAACCCGTTGTGTTTGGTGCAGTTTGTCCGCATCGAGCGCCACCAGACATCGATGCGCTCGATTCAACGGATGTTAACTGAATGACGACATATCGTCCGTACGGCCCGAATCACGTGCAGAGGGTCAGGTCCGGCACAATCGGGAGATAGTGTCCACGCAGACTTCGCTGGTCACGCTACCCGCGGCCGAGGCGGTGTTTCCCCCCGTACTCGACGCTTGCAGGAGCGCATCATGTCTGTCGCCACGTCACGCCCTCGTGCCCGGACCAAGCGGCATACCCGGCCGCTGGCCTTGGTCGTCGCACTGCTCACCATGCTCGTCACGGCCGGCTTGTCCGCGGTGACTGCCCTGCCCGCCTCGGCGGCCGCCGGCGACCCGTTCAACTCGGCGGCGCCGATGGTGTTCATCGCCCAGGGATTCCCGACCAGGCTCTACCAGGCGACCACCAGCCAGACCGGGACCACCAG
This sequence comes from Pedococcus bigeumensis, assembly GCF_039531795.1. Taxonomy (NCBI): domain Bacteria; kingdom Bacillati; phylum Actinomycetota; class Actinomycetes; order Micrococcales; family Intrasporangiaceae; genus Pedococcus; species Pedococcus bigeumensis. The sequence goes on from NZ_BAAAQS010000003.1 coordinate 359,195, forward strand.
CTTCACCCCTGTCGGTCCGGCCGCGAACTTCCAGTACAACTCGATCGGCTACAACCCGAACGACAACTTCATCTACGCGATCTCGCGCAGCGCCGGCAATGCCAGCGACGGCAGCTTCCTGCCCCAGAACTCACTCATCAGGATCGGGCAGGACGGCGTCATCACCGGCGTCGGGAGCACCGTGTACGGCGAGAACAACGTCGGAGCCTTCGGCGCCGACGGGAACCTGTACGTGATGTTCGGCAACTCGACCAACTTCATCCGGGTGATCAACCCGACGACGGGATTGCCCGTCGGCACGGTCAACCTGAGCGCCGTCCCCGAGGTCTCGGACTTCGTCTACAAGGACGGCTACTTGTGGGGCAACCGGAACAACAGCGCGCAGATGGTGCGCATCAGCCCGGTGACTGGCGCGGTCGACTTCTTCGGCGCCGTCGTCCCGGGTGCGAGCGGCTATGGCGCCGCGTGGGTCTACGGCAACGACAACCTCGGCTTCTCCAACAACGACACCGGCACGATCTACCAGGTCGAGATCAACAACCCGTCGGCGACCGTCCCCACCTTCACCGTCGTCTCGTCCAACGCCGGCCCCCCCAACGGCAACAACGACGGCACCTCCTCGCCGGGCATCCCGACCGACCTGGCGATCGCGAAGACCGGCCCGGCCAGGCTCGCGGCCAGCAGCACGGTGACCTACACGGTGCAGGTGACCAACCAGGGCGCCGGCACCTCCTCGGGCTTCGTCGTCGCCGACACGGTCCCGTCACCGCTGACCACCGTTGCCTCCAGCACGGGTGGGTGCACGGTGAGTGGAAACCAAGTGACCTGCGTCAGCGGCACGTTGGCTGTCGGGGCCTCGCAGACGTTCACGATCACGGCGCGGACCCCAGCGACCGTCACGACCTGCGTGACGAACACCGCCACGGTCCTGGCCAACGAGACCGACTCGAACAGCGCGAACGACTCCAGCTCGGTGACGAGCTGCCCCGAGGCGACGATCAGCGTCGCGAAGCAGGTGGCCGGCCGCATCGACGCCGCCGACCAGTTCGCCGTGTCGCTGAAGGACTCGGGCGGCACGTCCCTGACCTCGACCACCACCTCCGGCACCGCGACGAGCTCGACGAGCAGCTCGACGGTCGTCACGCGTGGCGGGACCTACACCCTGACCGAGGCGATGGCCTCAGGCTCTACCCTCGGCAACTACACGAGGAGCGCGACCTGCATGGGCGCCGCCACCGGTAGCTCCGAGACGCTGTCGGGCACCGGCCCGGACTGGACGTTCACCCCCCAGGCCCTCGACGCCTACACCTGCACCGTCACCAACACCGCCAAGTCGGCCACGTTGGTGATCGTCAAGCACGACGCCCCACCCGTGGACGTCAACGGCGACGGCCTGACCGACGCCGGCGACCAGATCGCCTACTCCTTCACCGTCAGCAACACCGGTGAGGTCACGATGGCGAACCTCGCGGTGACCGACTCAAAGGTCGGCGCGGTCTCCTGTCCCAGCGCGACGCTGGCGCCGGGGACCGGGCAGATCTGCACGGCGGACAACCCCTACACGGTCACCACGGCCGACGTGGTCAACGGGTCCGTCGACAACTCCGCCACGGTCACCGGCACGCCGCCGGCGAGCAGCAGCCCGGTGACCTCGGCGCCCTCGACGACCAGCACCACCGCCACGGCTCCGACCCCGCGCCTGACCATCGCGAAGTCCGCCGCCCCCTCGACCGCAGCCGCAGCCGCAGCCGGCACCACCCTGACGTACTCGTTCCTGGTGACCAACACCGGCAACGTCCCCGTCGACACCGTGGGTGTCACCGAGGGCACCTTCACCGGCTCGGGGACTTTCTCACCGGTCGTGTGCCCGTCCGCTGCGGCATCCCTGGCACCCGGGGCCCACACGACCTGCACGGCCAGCTACTCGCTGACCCAGGCTGACGTCGACGCCGGGTCGGTCAGCAACACCGCGACCGCGGACGGCACACCCCGGGGTTCGGCCACCGCGGTCACGTCTGCCCCGGACACGGCGACGGTCACGATCCCCGCCGCACCGAGCCTGTCCGTGGTCAAGAGCGCCAGTCCGACGACTGCCCACGCTGCCGGTCAGACGGTGAGCTACACGTTCGTCGTCAGCAACACCGGCAACGTGACCATCGCCGGCGTTACCGTCGACGAGGTGGCGTTCAGCGGGTCGGGAACGACACCGGCGATCAGCTGCCCCGGTGCGGCCGCCGCGCTGGCCCCCGGCGCCGACGTCACCTGCGCGGCGACGTACACGCTGACCCAGGCCGACGTCGACACCGGCACGGTGACGAACACCGCCACCGTCTCCGGCACCGCTCCGGGCTCGACCACTCCCATCCGTCCTTCCGAGTCGTCGACCGCCACGGTGACCGTGGCCCAGGCGCCGTCCCTGTCACTGGTCAAGTCGGCGGAGCCGTCCGCCGTCAGTGCCGTGGGTGACCAGATCGGCTACACCTTCCTCGTCACCAACAACGGCAACGTGACACTGACCGCTGTCGAGGTGGCTGAGGGTGAGTTCAGCGGAGCCGGCGCCATGTCCGCGGTGTCGTGCCCGTCGCAGTCGGCGACGCTGGCTCCCGGGGCGCAGCTCGAGTGCACCGCCACGTATGCGGTCACCCAGGCCGACCTCGACCAGGGCTCGGTCTCGAACACCGCCACGGCGAACGGCACGGCGCCCTCGGGTCCCGTGGTGAGCTCACTTCCGTCGACGACCGTGGTGGGCTCCGACGCAGAGGGCATCCTGCGGGTGACCAAGCGCGCCCATGTGGTCGACGTCAACAGCAACCAGGTCAACGACACCGGCGACCGGATCGACTGGAGCATCGAGGTGGCCAACACGGGCACCGCCACGGTCAGCGACATCACCGTCCTCGACCCGACCGCAGGGCAGGTCACCTGCACCGGCACCGTCCTGGCGCCCGGCGAGTCGCTGACCTGCACGGTCCCGGCACACACCGTCACCGACCTCGACGTCGCCCAGGGGTCGTTCGTGAACACCGCGTCCGCGGCCGGCACCGGCAGCAACGGCGTCGTCACGTCCAGCGTGGCTACGGCCACGGTCACGCTGGCTGGTGACACCGGCGACACGGGTGACACAGGTGACACCGGCAACCCCGGACAGCCGGGTGTCGCGCCCAGCGCCCTGCCGCACACCGGAGTCGACCAGGGGCTGCTGTACGCCGGCGCCGGCGGGGCGTTGGCCGTCCTGGTCGGACTGGTCCTCAGCCTGGCCGCCCACAGCCGCCCCAGGCGCGCCTCGGCCACTCGCGACTGATCCGCGACTGACGCGGGCGGCTCATCCATCTGACCATGGACGAGCCGCCCGCACGGTGTCAGCGTGGTCGCATGACGCGCATCGTCGAAGCCGACTACCTGGTGGTGGGGGCCGGCGCCATGGGGATGGCCTTCACCGACGCCCTCGTCGACCACCGGGACGTGCGCGTGGCCATGGTCGACCGGCGGCACGGCGTCGGCGGCCACTGGCTCGCGGCCTACCCCTTCGTCCGCCTGCACCAGTCCTCCTGCTTCTACGGCGTCGCGTCGACCCTGCTGGGCGACGGGCAGCTGCAACAGCGCGGCCCCGAGCGGGGGCTGCAGGAGCGCGCCACCCAGGCGGAGATCTGCGCCTACTACGCCAAGGTGCTCGAGCGGCTGGTGGCCGGCGGCAGCGTCGACTTCTTCCCCAACACTGAGTACCTCGGCGACCGCACCTTCGTCTCACGCCTCTCTGGCGAGAGCTTCGAGGTCCCCGAGCGCTGCCGGGTCGTCGACGCCCGCTACCTGGCCCCGAGCATCCCCGCGGAGAGTCCGCCACCGTTCGGGGTCGCCCAGGGCGCCAGGGTCATTCCCGTCAACGCGCTGGCCATGCTCGACGAGGCGCCCCCGCAGTACGTCATCGTGGGATCCGGCAAGACCGCCACGGATGCGGTCATCTGGCTGCTCTCGCGCGGCGTCGACCCCGAGGCGATCTGCTGGGTGCGCCCTCGCGACCCGTGGATGCTCAACCGGGCCGTGATCCAGCCCGACCCGGCGATCTTCCTCGGCGCGATCGCCGACATGATGGAGGCCAGCTTGGGCGCCGCCGACCTCGACGAGGTCTTCGTGCGGCTCGAGGAACGCGGCGTCATGCTGCGAGTCGACCGCTCGGTCACCCCGACGATGGCCAGGACCCCGACCCTCGCCACCTGGGAGCTCGACCAGCTGCGCACCATCGAGAACGTCGTGCGGCGCGGGCACATCCACACCGTCGACCGGGGACGGCTCCTGTTCGCGGACGGCCCGGTGGCCGTCGACCCTGACGCCGTCGTCGTGCACTGTGCCGCGGACGGCTTGCGGAACCCGGGTCGCGTGCCGATCTGGAGCCGCGACGCGATCACGCTCCAGACCGTGCGGGCTGGTTTCCCCTCCTTCGGCGCAGCGGTCACCGGCTACGTCGAGGCCACCCGCACCGACGACGCCGAGAAGAACCGGATCTGCAGCCCCTCCATCTACGGGAACTCGTTGCAGGAGTGGGCCCAGATGATCGTCCACGGCAGTCGCAACGCGGCCGCCGTCGCGGCCGAGCCCGACATCAAGGAGTGGTCTGCCGGCGTGGCCACCAACCCTGCACGTGTCCCACCCGGGTACGTCCCGTCGACGGCGCTCGACGAGGTCAACGAACGACTTGCGCGGCATACCGGTCCTGCTCTGGCTCGGCTCGCCGAGCTGATGTGACGCATGAGAGCTGACCACGCACGGGCGCTGGTGCTCGCGGGCGGCGGGGCCGCCGGTAACGCCTGGGAGATCGGCCTGGTCGCCGGCCCCGCCGAGGGGGGCGTCGACCTGCTCGCCGCCGACCTCATCGTCGGCACCTCGGCCGGCTCGACCGTGGCGGCCCAGATCACGAGCGGCACGAGCCCGGGAGACCTGTATGCCGCCGTCCTCGCGCAGGTGCCTCGGCCCCGCGGTGGTGACGGCCGACCTGACGGGCCACGCGGTCCGGGCGCGGCCGGTCGCGACTACGTGGAGTGGTCGGACGCGATCATCGCCACCGCCGTCGACGCCCGCAGCGGCGAGCCCGTGGTGTTCGACCGTGAGAGCGGGATCGACCTGGTCGACGCCGTCGCGGCCAGCACCGGCAACGGGTACCCGATCGGAGCAGACCGATACCTCAACGGCGGCTACCGGCGCAGCGAGAACGCAGACCTGGCCATGGGATTCGCGCGCGTGCTGGTGCTGTCGCCCTTCGGCGGACGGACCCGGATGCCGCTCGAGTGGCGCATGGACCTCGCCAGCCAGGTCGAGGACCTCCGCGCGGGGGGGCAGCCGGGTCGAGACCGTCTTCCCGGACGCAGGGGCCGGCGACGGGTTCGACGCCAACGCCCTGGACCCTTCCACCCGACGGCAGGCCGCCCGCGGCGGCCACGAGCAGGGTCGCGCGCTGGCGGAGCCCCTCGCCGCCTTCTGGAGCTGACCCGCGCGTCGGCGACCAACCCGCCAACCAGCTGGGCAGTGACGCACAATGGACCGTGGCCAGAGAGCTCGCAGACGTCGAATGGCCAGTGTCCACAGCGCGACTGACCCTCCGCAGGGCGACCGTCGGCGACGCGGATGCCGTGCTCTCCTACCGCAGCTCCTCCTTGGTGACCGAGTGGCTGGGCGAGCCGCCGGAGGACTTCCACGAGCGGTTCGTCGCCCCTGAGCGACTCGACCTCCTGCTGGTCATCGAACGCGAGGGCGCCGTGATCGGCGACCTCATGATCAAGATCGGTGACGCCTGGGCACCCCCGCAGCTGGCTTCGCGGGCCAAGGGCAGCCAGGCCGAGCTCGGGTGGGCGCTGCGACCGGAGGACACCGGCCAGGGTTACGCCACCGAGGCGGTCGAGGCGGCGTTGCGGATCTGCTTCGAGGACCTGGGGCTCCATCGCGTGACGGCGGACTGCTTCGCCGGCAACGCCCCCTCCTACCGCCTCATGGAACGCGTCGGGATGCGCCGGGAACAGCACGCCGTGCAGGACGCGCTGCACCCGTCGGGCGAGTGGATGGACGGCTACCTCTACGCGCTGCTGGCCGACGAGTGGCGCAGCCGCACGAGCCGCCCCTGACCCTGACCCCGGACAGGGCCAGCGTCAGCGTCAGCGCATCAGCGTCTGAGCACTCCGCTGCGCATCTGCTCGGCGACGGCGTGGGCGTCGCGCGACTCCTCGGCCAGCAGCCCCGCGACGACCCCGGCCCGGTCGGCGTCGGACCGGTTCTGGCTGAGCTTGGCCTTGGCCTCCACACGCTCCACCGCGAGCTCGAGCCCGACGATCGCCCGCAGCTGCCCGCGGAGGTACTTCTCCGGCGCGTCCGAGCTGCGCCACGGCGCCTCGCGATGGCCCTCGTGGCGCTCGACCAGCTCGTCGAGCGCGCCCTGGAGCCAGTCGACGTCGTCGTGCACCGTCGCCCGTCCCGTCAGCTGCACGACGGAGTAGTTCCACGTCGGCACGACCCTGCCGTGCTCGGCCTTGGTCGCGTACCAGGTCGGCGAGACGTAGGCCTGCGGGCCGGTCACGACGAGCAGCGCGGGCTGGTCGTCAGCGATCTGCTTCCAGTGCTCGTTCGCGCGGGCGAGGTGCGCGATCACGGTGTCGCCCCGCCAGACCACCGGCAGCAGGGTGGCCATCGGGTAGCCGTCGGCTCCCGTCGTGACCAGCTGCGCCGAGCCGAGCTCGGCCACCATCGCGCGGATCGCCGCCTCGTCGTCGAGGGCGTTGAAGTGCGGCACGTACATGGCGTCAGTCTCCTCCCGGCGCCGAGGTCGCCAACGTCGTCGGCGCAGCGCGCAGCGCTGGTATGCCGAGTCGCACCCGCACTGCCGCGCCCGCACAGGCGATCACGACCAGGCCACCGACGCCCGTGGTCCAGGTCAGCTCCTCACCCAGGAGCAGCGTCGCCCAGGCGATGGAGAGCACCGGCTGGACGAGCTGGACCTGGCTCACCTGCGCCATCGGACCGATGGCCAGGCCGTGGTACCAGGCGAAGAAGCCGAGGAACATGCTGACCACCCCCAGGTAGGCGAACGCCGCCCACTGCACCCCGGTCGCCGAGGGCGTCCGGTGCGCGACGGACCCGACGGTCAGGACGACCATCAGCGGCGCGCACAGCACCAGCGCCCACGACACGGTCTGCCAGGGGCCGAGCTCGCGGGCGAGCAGTCCGCCCTCGGCGTAGCCGACGGCGGCGGCCACGACTGCCCCGAACAGCATGAGGTCGGACCACCGCAGCTGGCCGAGACCACCCCACTGGGCCGACGCGAAGCCCATCGCGGCGAGGGCACCCACGGCCGCGATGACCCAGAACGACACGGGCGGACGCTCATGCCCCCGCAGCACGGCCAGGGTGGCCGTGGCAGCCGGGAGCAGGGCGATGACGACGGCGCCGTGGCTGGCGGGTGCGGTGGTCAGCGCGTAGGTGGTCAGCAGCGGGAAGCCGACGACGACCCCGGCCCCAACGACGGCGAGCCGCGCCCACTGGCGACCACGCGGCATACGTTGGCCGGTCGCGGCGAGCGCGACGGCGGCGAGGACGGCCGCGACGACGGCGCGGCCGGACCCGATGAAGAGGGGCGACAGCCCGCCGACCGACACCTTGGTGAACGGGACGGTGAACGAGAAGGCCGCTACTCCCAGCAGGCCCCACCAGAGGCCGGTGGGGGTGCGCGCTGATAGCGCTCGCCGGGATTGGAGAGTAGCGCTACTATGCTGCGTCATGAATGACGATAGCAGTTCCCGGATTGCGGCGTCCCTCCGGGACTGGATCGCGGACGCTCCCCCCGGCGCCCGGCTGCCCTCCACCCGCACCCTGGTCGCGCGCCACCGGGCCAGCCCGGTCACGGTCCAGCGCGCGCTCCGCGAGCTGACCAGCCAGGGAGTCGTCGAGAGCCGGCCGGGGGTGGGCACCTTCGTGCGCGCCGTGCGGACTGCTCGGCCCTCCGACTACGGCTGGCAGACCGCCGCCCTGCGCGCCCCCCAGTCGCGCACCCCTGCGGTCTCGGCCGCGATGCGCAACGCGCCCAACGACGTGATCGCCCTGCACTCCGGCTACCCCGAGCGCGAGCTCCTGCCCGAACGACTCGTGCGCGCCGCCCTGACCCGCGCCGTGCGCGGTGACACGACGCTGTCGAGGCCACCGGTCGCCGGGCTGCCCGACCTGCAGTCGTGGTTCGCGCACGAGCTCGGAGCGGCGACCCCGGTCGGGGTCACGCCTCCCTCACCGAGTGACGTCATCATCCTGCCCGGCAGCCAGAGCGGGCTGAGCTCGCTCTTCCGTGCGGTCGTCGCGGCCGGTCAGCCCGTCCTGATGGAGTCACCGACCTACTGGGGCGCCATCACTGCCGCCGCCCAGGCGGGGGTGCGTGTCGTGCCGGTGCCGTCGGGGCCCGACGGACCGGACCCCGACGAGCTCGCCCGAGCCTTCGAGGAGAGCGGTGCCCGGGTCTTCTACGGGCAGCCCAACTACGCCAACCCGACCGGCGCGCAGTGGTCGGTCGAGCGCGCCCAGCAGGTGCTCGAGGTGGTGCGTGACCACGGGGCGTTCCTGGTGGAGGACGACTGGGCCCACGACTTCGGCATCACCTCGACCTCCCGACCCGTTGCCGCGCACGACGACTCGGGTCACGTCATCTACCTGCGAACGCTCACCAAGAGCGTCTCCCCGGCCTTGCGCATCGCGGCCGTCATCGCCCGCGGCCCGGTCCGCGAGCGCATCCTCGCCGACCGCGGTGCCGACTCGATGTACGTCAGCGGCCTGCTCCAGGCCGCTTCCCTCGACGTCGTCACCCAGCCGGCCTGGCAGACCCACCTGCGCAGCGTCCGCGAACAGCTCAGGGCCCGTCGCGACCTGCTCCTCGACAGCCTCGAGGCACACGCACCGCAGGCCCATGTGGAGCAGGTGCCCCAGGGAGGTCTCAACCTCTGGGCTCGCCTGCCCGACGGCACCGACCTCGCCGAGCTGGTGATGCGCTGCGAGCGCGCCGGCCTCCTCGTCGCACCGGGCACCGAGTGGTTCCCGGCCGAGGCCGCCGGTCCCTTCCTGCGGCTCAACTACAGCGGGCCCAACCCAGGCGCCTTCCCCCACGCCGCGCGGATCCTCGGCGATTCCCTCTCTCGGGGGTCGGGTGATGCGTGAGCTGTCGCGCTGGGCCGAGGCAGCCGTGACGCACGTCGAGTCGCGGGCGCTCGGTGCGCCGGTCGACCCGGCGCTGCGGGTCACGCTGAACTTCCACCCCGACCGCCAGCAGGACGGCACCCCGATCCTGCGGGCGATGGCGCGCGACGGCCGCTACCGCAACCAGTTCGAGACCGGCACGGGCAACGGCGGGCTGACGGCGCACCCCGGGGGCCACCGCTGGTTCTGGGAGCAGCGCATCTTCGGCGGCGCGTATGACGAGGCGCCCGCCGGGGAGCGCCCCAAGTACGGCGCCCTCAACCACCGTCGCTGGTCGGTCGGCGGCGCCCCGCGGTTCGGGTCGGCGCACCTGCGGCTCGCGCCACACACGCTCGCCCGCACCACGTTCTGCTACCCCGACTCGGTGTACCAGCCCGAGCACTTCGGCACCGCGGCCCACCTCGACCTCACGACCGCGGCCGACCACGACTGGGAGTCGGGGGTGACCGAGGACCTCGACAGCTACGTCGAGGCGCACGTCCACGGCGTCATCGACCTCACGACCGACGTCGAGGCGCTCGTCCTCGACCCGGTCTACCGTGGCACTTCGGTCGAGTCGGACGCAGCGACGTTGCCGTGCGAGGTCGAGTGGCACGACGGCTTCCGCCTCGACCTCGCCACGGTCCGCGCCCATCCCGACTACCGCGGCGCGCACATCGTCGCCGTCGCAGAGGAGGTGGCGGTCGACGAGCGGCTCGACCCCGCGGTCATCGGGGTGGCCGTGGCCGCTGGCGGGCACGACCCCCAGGACCTCAAGAAGGTCTGGCACCACCTGGCGCGCTTCGGCCGCCCTGCCTGAGCTCCCCGCGGGGCGCGCAGGTCGAGTCGCGGCGCAGGTCAGGCTGACCGACGCAGGGCGGCCACGGCCGGCAGGTCGTCGACGGCGGCGAAGACGGCCGTGTCGCAGACCGTGCAGCAGAACCCGCCGGGCAGCTCGTCGACGACGGGCACGAGGATGCGCTCCCCGCGGCACTCGTCGCACCTGGCCTGGACCGCGTGCAGCAGCAGCACGTCGGAGAGGGTGTCACCCCGCTCGCCGGTGTCACCCCGCTCGCCGGTGTCTCTGTGCTCGCTGGTGTCCCTGTCCATGTCCCGAGGGTGACACGCGGCACCGACCGGGTGAAGCACCCACGCCGCGCCGACGCCGACGCCGAGAGCTAGTCGAACCGGCCGGTCACGACGAAAGGAGCGGCGAGGTCGGTGTTGTCGACCACGAGGTCGGCGCGGGCCCACGGCGAGCGCTGCTCGAAGTAGGTGCGCTGGGCCCCCACGTAGCGCTGCATGGACGGGTCCTCGGGGTCGGGCGAGGTGCCGTCGCGCTCCGCCATCCGCGCGGCCGTCTCCTCGAACGGCACGTCCAGCCAGATCGCGAGCTCGAAGCACCCCTCGAGCTCGGCCCGCTGCAGGAACAGCCCGTCGACCAGCACCACCGAGCCGGCCGGAGCGTGCACAGACGGACCGGTCAGCACCTCGTCGCTGGGCAGGTCGTGGCCTCGCGGCCGGTACTCCCGGGAGCCACCCGGCCCCAGCGGCTCGAGCACCTCGGCGCGCAGCCGCGGGTAGTCGTAGGAGTCGAGCCAGAAACCTTCCGGCGAGGTGCGGCCCCGGGCGTAGCGGAGCTCGCGCACCTGGTGCCAGTCGTCGGCGCTGACCCGCACCACGGCCCGACCTCGCGCGGACAGCTCGGCCGCCAGCTCGTCCGCGAACACCGTCTTGCCCGCCCCGTCGACCCCGTCGACCGCCACCCGCACGCAGTCCTCCCCTTGCGCCACGGGCACCGAGTCGGCGACCTGGGCGATGACGGCCGGGCGCACCAGCGGCGGTCCGCCGACCCCGACCGACGACTCGTCGATCATCCGGGCACCAACCAGCCGAGGACCGTCACCAGGCCGATCACCGCACAGGCCACGAACAGCACCCCCAGGACCAACGCGATGACCGTCGCCGCGTCAGGACCGCCGTCACCGGCGTCGTCCCCGACGCCGGCGCCAACCCGACCTGCCCGCGCCGGGCCGGCGCCTGCCTGACCCGCCGGCGTCTGCCCTGCCCGCGCCTGGCCCGGCTGTCCGTGCCCGGCTCCGACGCCGGCGCCGCCCGAGCTGCCGACCTGCTCGGCGCGGCGACGCAGGGCGTCCACCCGCTTGTTGCCCTCGAGCTCGCGCACCGAGCGCGGGAGGCTGCTCCACATCTGGGCGAAGTGGTCACCGTGCCGCTCCCGCCAGGCCTCGACCGACTCGTCGACGTCCTTGCCGCGACGGGTCGTGCCGAACCACGCCGCACCCGCCGCCGGCAGGTCGCGCATCGCGTAGCTCACCTCACCGAGCAGCTCCAGCGCCTCGGCGTCGTACTCGGCGGCGAGGTGGCCGACCAGCCGCTCGCGGGCCTTCCACTCCCGACCTGCCGCCAGGTCGGCGCGGGCGCGCTGCACGGCGCCGCTGGACGGGCTCGCGGGCTGCTCCTGCGGTTCCTCGCTCACCCTCGGAAGTATGCCGGGTGGCCACCGACCCGCACCCGGGCACCTCCCGCGCGCCCGCGGCATACCTGGCACCTGCGGCATGCCTGGTCGTCTTCGGTCGGGCTTCGTGCGGGTGTCGGGCTGGTGGGGAATCCCACCGAGTCCTTCGAGGGCAAGGGGCTTGCATTCGTTACTCGTCAGTAGCACCATGGAAGTTACTGACCAGTACAGGGCTGGCCACGCACGACGACGACGTTCGAGACGGTGGAGGTGCCCGACATGGGCCACTACAAGAGCAACCTGCGCGACCTGGAGTTCAACCTCTTCGAGGTCTTCGGCCGCGGTGAGGTGCTGGGCCAGGGCCACTACTCGGAGGTGGACCAGGACACCGCCCGAGAGATGCTCAAGGAGGTGTCGCGCCTTGCCGAGCACGAGCTGGCCGAGTCCTTCGCCGACGCCGACCGCAACCCCCCGGTCTACGACCCCCAGACCTACTCGGTGACCATGCCCGAGTCGTTCAGGAAGAGCTACCAGGCCTACGTCGACTCCGGCTTCTGGAGCGTCGACGTGCCGGCCGAGCTCGACGGCACCGTCGCCCCGCCCAGCCTCAAGTGGGCGATGAACGAGATGGTGCTCGGCGCCAACCCGGCGATCGCGATGTTCGCGGCCTCCTACTCGTTCGCGAACCTCCTCTACATCCTCGGCAACGACGACCAGAAGAAGCTGGCCCACTGGATCGTCGAGAAGGGCTGGCACTGCACGATGGTGCTGACCGAGCCCGACGCCGGCTCCGACGTGGGCGCGGGTCGCACCAAGGCCACCGAGAACGCCGACGGCACCTGGAACGTCACGGGCGTCAAGCGGTTCATCACCTCGGGCGAGTCCGACATGACCGACAACGTCATCCACTTCGTGCTGGCCCGGCCCGAGGGCGCCGGCCCCGGCACCAAGGGACTGTCGCTGTTCATCGTGCCGAAGTTCCAGATCGACCTCGAGACCGGCGAGCTCGGCGAGCGCAACGGCGCCAACGTCACCAACCTCGAGCACAAGATGGGCCTCAAGGTCTCCACGACCTGCGAGATCACCTTCGGCGACAGGGAGCCGGCTGTCGGCACCCTGCTCGGCGACACCCACGACGGCATCGCCCAGATGTTCCGCGTCATCGAGCACGCGCGGATGCTGGTGGGCACCAAGGCGATCTCGACGCTGTCGACGGCCTACCTCAACGCGCTCGACTACGCCAAGCAGCGGGTCCAGGGCGCCGACCTGACGCAGCAGACCGACAAGGCCGCGCCCCGCGTCACCATCACGCACCACCCCGACGTGCGTCGGTCGCTGATGACGCAGAAGGCGTATGCCGAGGGCCTGCGCGCGCTGGTGATGTACACCGCGACGCAGCAGGACACCGTCCACCAGGCGTTCCTGGAGTCGGGGTCGGAGGAGATCGCCGCCGACACCCCCGCGGAGATGGCCAACCGGGTCAACGACCTGCTGCTGCCCATCGTCAAGGGCGTCGGCTCCGAGCGCGCCTGGGTGCTGCTCGGCACGGAGTCGCTGCAGACCCTGGGTGGTTCGGGCTTCCTCCAGGAGTACCCGATCGAGCAGTACATCCGGGACGCCAAGATCGACACCCTCTACGAGGGCACCACCGCCATCCAGGGCCTCGACTTCTTCTTCCGCAAGATCATCCGCGACAAGGCCCAGGCCCTCTCGCACGTGGCCATGCAGGTGCAGGAGTTCGCCAAGGACCTCGGCGCCGACGGCGGGCGCCTCGACACCGAGCGCGAGCTGCTCGGCAAGGGCCTCGAGGACGTCCAGGGCATCCTCGGCTACATGGTCGGCGAGCTGATGAAGTCCGACCCGCGGCAGGAGGGTGGCGACGTCACCAACCTCTACAAGGTCGGCCAGAACACCTCCCGCCTCCTGCTGTGCGCCGGCGACCTCGTCATCGGCTGGCTGCTCCTGCGCCAGGCCTCGGTGGCCGCCAAGGCGCTGGCGTCCGATGGCGTCTCGGCCAGGGACCGCGACTTCTACGAGGGCAAGATCGCCGCGGCGTCGTTCTTCGCACGCAACGTCCTCCCGAAGATCGCGGCCGAGCGCCAGATCGCCGAGTCGACCGACAACGCGCTGATGGACGTCCCCGAGTCCGCGTTCTGACGCACCACCACCCCACCACGCGGGTATGCCGGGTGGTCCCGGCACGACCGAAGGGCTGGCCCCCCCTGGGAGCCAGCCCTTCGGCATACCTGCTCGGCGTTCGTCAGGTTGCTGTGGTCCCGCCCTCCCCTCCGGGGACGAGCGCACCCTCTTGGTTCGGATCAGCGGGCGGAACGGATGTCTGCCGAGGTGCCGATCCCGGGATTCCCTACGTGAACCGGATGAAGTCGCTGAACTGCTCGCTGCCGGTGCCTCGGGTGGCCCTGCGGTAGCTGTAGGTGTCGGAGCGCACGTGGTTGTACTCCTCCACCATGAAGCTGCCGTCGCTGTTGACCTTCGCGACGTAGGCGACGTGGCCGTAGGTACCACTGCTGCGGACCGCGATGTCCCCGACCTTCGGGGACTGGTGGACCGGGATGCCGGCGGCGCGGGCAGCGTTGTCCCAGTGCTCGGCGTTGCCCCAGTGCTGTCCCTTGTAGGAGTTCGAGAAGGCCACCCCCACGTTGTGGCGCACGCGCCAAGCGGCGAAGGAGGTGCACTGGCCCTTGTAGAAGTTCCACGGGTCGACGCCCGAGGTGGCGCCGCGGTAGGGGTAGTCGTCCTTGATCGCGCCGGTCGGGGCCGGGGTGCTGCCGCCACACCTGGGGGCGACGAAGCCGTCGCGCCCGGTGTAGACGTAGGCGTCGGACACGTAGCGACCGGTGCCGATCTTGTCCCAGATGCTCGAGGTGCCGTAGGTGCCCTTGACGGTCGAGCCGTAGGTCTGGCAGCTGATGTTGACCTTGGTGCCCTTGGCGATCGTGGCCACCGCCGTGTAGCCGGTGCCCGGACCGGAGCGGACGGTGAGGGTGGCCCCACTCGTCCGGACGGTGCCCGTGGCCGCGTCGGCGATGGCCGCCCCGCCCGCGACGGCCGAGAGGCCGAGGGCGGCGGCGAGGGCCACCCGGACCGGCTTCTGGCTGAGGTTCGGTGTGCGCATTGCGTTCTCCTGCATCGTGTTTCGGATCCGCCCGTCCCCCTGGTGGAACCGGCTGCTGATGACGAAGGTAGGAACGTTCGGCGCACCCGTCGATGGGGAGAACTACCCGTACAGCTGCAGCACGCACGACGGGGCGGAGGGGAGTTATCCCCTCCGCCCCGTGGCGGTGAAACGGTGCGGGTCAGACGCGACCGTCACGGTCGACGTCGACCTCGTCGACGCGGGTGCCGGTGGCCGGGTCGCTGTGGCTGACCCGGCGGGCCGAGTAGCCGCCACCGGCCACGCCGCGACGGTTGGTGAGGACGAGCGACAGCAGGATCGCGAGAACGCCGGCGATCATGCAGATCCAGCCGATCGTCTGGAGGTCGACCCCGCCGACCGAGGATGCGTCGATGGCGAAGGTCAGGATCGCGCCGACGACGATCAGGAAGATGCCGAGTCCGATGTACATGCTTCACTCCTGGGGGGATTGCGGGCACTGGTCGCCCGTTGCCTCGACTCTATCGGCCGAAGGGCCCTGACCTGCGGCAACGCGGCGCATACTTCGCAAACCGACGCGCGCTGCCGCGGCCGTCGGCGGGTGCCTCGCGGGACCCGGCCCACCCTCGCCCGCCGGGCCGCTGTGGGGCCGGACCCGGCGGATGACCATCTTTCTGGTCATGTTCCTGTGGATCGTGCTTGTGTTCGAACAGATGTTCGACTACAGTTGCCTACATGTCCGCAGCTGTCACCCTCGACCCCGGCCTCACCGGGACGGTCGAGGTGCTGCGCGCCATCGACGAGCTGCTCGACCGGCACGTCGGCGGAGACGTCATCGGAGCCGCGGCGGCCGGCAGCGCCCTGGGTGCCGTCGACCGGGTGATCACCCGCTTGCAGGCGGTGCGGCTCTCGTTGGTCGCGGAGGCCGACCGGTCCGCGGTGGCGGCCGAGTCGGGGATGACCGGCACCGGGGCCTGGCTCGCCGCCCGCACCAGGCGTGAGGGTGGTCAAGCAGCGCGCGACGTGCGCCTGGCGACCGCTCTGGACCACGGCCTCGACGCCACCCGGGAGGCACTGGCCGCCGGGGACGTGTCGACCGAGCACGCCATGGTCATCGCCACGGCGACCGCCCAGCTGCCCCAGGGCCTCGGGGCCGACGAGCGCACCGCGATCGAGACCGCGCTGGTGCGCCGGGCCAAGCTTGTCGATCCTGGCACCCTGCGACGCGACGGGCGGCGAGCCCTCGCCGCAGTCGAGCGGTCGCAGGCAGAGGTCGACGCCCACGAGGACCGGGTCCTGCGGACGCAGGAGGACGTGGCGCTGGCGAAGTCGCGCCTGACCTGGCACCAGAACGGCGACGGCACCACCAGTGGCCACTTCACCCTCCCATCCCTCGCGGCGGCGATCCTCGTCAAGACGGTCCAGCAGATCGCGTCGCCCCGGCGGTTCGCGCAGCAGGCGGCCAGGGCAGCGAAGGCGGCCGGTGCCACCACCGCGGCCGAGGTGGCCGACGCCACCTGGGACGCCTTCCGTGCCGCCGACGGCGACTGGGCCCACCGCTACGGATCCGCCTTCGTGGAGCTCCTCGAGCACCTGCCCACCGACGCCCTCTCGGGCAAGGTCGCGGCGACGGTGGTCGTGACGGTCGCCCACGACCAGCTCAAGGCGGCGCTCGGCGCGGCGCACCTCGACACCGGCCACGACCTCTCGGCCAGCGAGGCTCGACGGCTGGCCTGCAACGCGGGCATCGTCCCGGCGGTGCTTGGCGGCCGGTCCGTGCCGATCGACCTCGGTCGGCAGGAGCGCTTCTTCACCGAGGCGCAACGCGTCTCGCTCGCGATCGCCTACGACACCTGCGCTGCGCAGGGGTGCGACCGGCCCTATGCCTGGTCCGAGCTGCACCACGAGGATCCGTGGGCGTCCGGCGGCCACACCGACCTCGAGCTCGCGGTGCCGTTGTGCGGGCACCACCACCGCAGGGTCCACGACCCCCGCTACTGGCACCGGGTCGACACCGATGCTCGAGGGAAGAAGTCCGTCCTCTACTCGCTGCGGAGCTAGCTCGTTCGTGGCCGGCTAATCCGTGCCGCCAGTGCGTTTCCCTAGTCCGTGCCGCTGGTCCGTGCCGCTGGTCAGTACAGCTAGTCCGTGCCGCGCAGGTCGAGGTCGAGGCGATCGGTCGCGCCTTCGACCAGGACGACCGGGATGCCCCAGTCCTGTTGGTACAGATGGCACGCCGCGTGCTCGGGCACCTCACCCGTGACCGGGTCGCCGTCGCACGAGGCCGCCTGCACGGAGATGTGCAGGACCCCGTCGCCGGCGGCTGGGTCGAGGACGAGAGTGCGTGTCAGGCCCTGCGCGCCGCCCGCGCCTTCGCGCAGGAGCCCCTCCGGGGTGGCCGAGACCATCAGCCTGGTGGGGTCGCCGTAGCGGTGGTCCAGCTTCTGACCCGTGGGCGGGGTGAAGTGGACGGTCAGGGTGAGCGCACCCGGGGCGACCTCCGTGCGCGGGCGCTGCGTCTGGTGCGCAAGGCCGTCGACGCGCTGGGCCTTGTCGGGCAACGGGATCCGCACGAGTTGGTGGGCCGCCGACTCGACCACGACCAGCTGGCTGCGCCCAGCCGGAGGCCCGTCGCGCTGCTCGCTGGCCTCGACGACGGCGTCGGAGGGTTCGAGCAGGCCGGTCGCGAGGGTGCTCACCTCCGACGTCAGGGGGTCGAACCGGCGGATCGCCCCGTTGTACGTGTCGCTGATGGCGACCGACCCGTCGGGCAGCACGGTGACCCCGAGCGGGTGCTGGAGCAGCGCCTGGTCGGCGGGGCCGTCGCGGTGCCCGAAGTCGAACAGCCCTTGTCCCACGTGGGTGGTCACGACGAAGCCCTCGTCGGTGACGTCGAGCGACCGCAGGGCCGAGGTCTCGGAGTCGGCCACCCACAACCGGGAGCCGTCCGGCGAGACGGCCAGTCCCGACGGCTGCGCGAACCACGCCTCGTCGGCCGCTCCGTCGCGGATGCCTTCCGCGGACGTGCCGCCGAGCACGGCGACGGTGTTGTCGGCGGGGTCGGTGGCCAGGTGCAGGGCCCACAGCTGGTGGGTGCCCGCCATGGCGATGACCACCCGGTCGATGAACCACGCGAGGTCCCACGGGGTGGAGAGGTCCTGCTTGAGCGCCGGGCCGCTGCCCGACCGCTCGCGCAGCTGTCGACCCGTGCCGGCGAGCAGGGTCCACGCGCCGTCAGCCAGCCGGAGTCCCTTGACCTGGTGGTGCACCGAGTCGGCCACGACCACGTCGTAGCCGACCCGCTCGGCCGTGGCGGCGGGCAGCACCAGCACGCCCTGGGGCTCGGCCAGGGTGTTCGCGCCAGCCACGTTCGTTGCATCCACGTTCGTTGCATCCACGTTCGCTGCATCCATGTTCGCTGCATCCATGTTCGTTGCGCCGAACCGTCGTCGCTCCGTGACCAGGTCCGGCTCGAGCCAGACGAGCTCGTGGTGGGCGGTGTCCGACACGAGGAACGACCCGTCGTCGAGCCCGGCGGCCTTGCCGGGAAACCGCAACGCGGTCTCGGGCGGCGGCGGCGCGGCATACGGGGAGTCGCCACGGCGCAGGGTGCCCTTGGCGGTGTGCTCGGCCACGAGCTCCTCGATGAGGACGGTGAGCCCGTGCGCGTGCCCCTCACCGGACATCGAGGCGACGATGTAGCCCTCAGGGTCGATGACGACGAGGGTCGGCCAGGCGCGGGCGGTGTAGGCCTGCCAGGTGACCAGGTCGGGGTCGTCGAGCACCGGGTGGTGCACGGAGTAGCGCTCGACCGCCGCGGCGAGGGCGTCGGGGTCGGCCTCGTGCTCGAACTTGGGCGAGTGCACCCCGATCAGCACGAGCGAGTCGCTGAACTTCTCCTCCAGCGGTCGCAGCTCGTCGAGGACGTGCAGGCAGTTGACGCAGCAGAACGTCCAGAAGTCGAGGACGACGACCCGGCCCCGCAGCTCGTCGAGGCTCAGCGACTGGCCGCCGGTGTTGAGCCAGCCCCGCCCGAGCAGGGGTGGGGCCTTGAGGCGATGACGTGCGCGCATCAGAGCCGACGGTCCTGGAGCACCGGGAACTGCTCGCGCCAGGCCGTGATGGCGTCGAGGTCGACGTCGACACTGAGCACCTCTTCGCCCGCGCCGGCCATGGCGAGCGCCTCGCCGGAGGCGGAGATGACCTGGGAGTGCCCGGCCATCTCGGTGCCAGCGTGGGTGCCGCCGGTGTTGCAGGCGATGACGACGCACTGGTCCTCGATCGCGCGGGCGTGCGCGAGCAGCGTCCAGTGCCGCACCCGCGCAGCCGGCCAGGCGGCGGGTACGACGAAGACGGTGGCACCGGCGTCGAGCTGACGCCGGTAGAGCTCGGGGAACCGCAGGTCGTAGCAGGTCGACAGGCCCGCGCGATGCGGGGCAGCGCCCGGCAGGTCGACCACGACGACGTCCTCGCCCGCGTCGAGCAGCTTCGGTTCGCCCGAGCCGAAGCCGAACCGGTGGATCTTCCGGTAGGCCGCGACGAGAGCCCCGTCCGGACCGTAGAGGAGCGAGGTGTTCCAGAGACCGTGGCCGTCGGCTCCCACCCCGACAGCGCCCCCGTGGCCCGGCTCTGCGCGTTCGATGATCGAGCCGGCGTGCAGGAGCACCCCGGCATCACGAGCCGCGGCCGACATGGCCGACCCGATCGAGCCGGCGATGGGCTGCGCCCGGTCGGCCCACTCGCGGTAGGAGAACCCGCCCGGTGCCCAGAGCTCGGGCAGCACGACGAGGTCGTGTCCGGCCTGGGCGCGCACCAGCGCGGCGACCCGGTCGACCCGGTCGTCCATCGCCTCGTCGTCGCCGTACGCCACCTGGACCACGGCCACCCGCATGGTCATCGCCGCCCCTCGTTTCGACGCTTGAGCTCCTGCAAGTGTGCGTTGTAGGCGGCCAGCTCCGCATCTCCGTCGCGGTCGGCCTGGCGGTCCTTGCGCGTGGACTCGGCGCGGTCGGTGCGCACCCACGCGACGGCCACCAGCAGAGTGAGGATCACGGTCGGCGCCTCCCCGATGCCCCAGGCGATCGCCCCGGCCTCGTGCTGGTCGCCGAGCGGGTCGGTCATCCAGGGCAGCCGCACGAGCTCGAAGAAGCCCGGCGCCAGCAGCGTCGAGCTGCCGGTCATCACCACCCCGAAGAAGGCGTGGAACGACATCGTCGCGAAGAGCACGACGAGCAGCATCAGCGGCGACCACTTCTTGGGCCCGGGGTCGATGCCGATCAGCACCCAGGCGAAGAGGTAGCCGGTCAGCAGGAAGTGCACCACCATCAGCACGTGCCCGGTGTGGGTGCGCAGCGCGAGCTCGAACAGCGGTGAGTAGTAGAAGATCGCCAGGCTGAAGAAGAACAGCACGGCCGCCACGACCGGGTTGGCGAACACCCTGAGCAGCCGCGAGTGGACGACCTGGAGGACCAGCTCGCGCGGACCCCAGGTCTTGTCGGGGCGGGACCGCAGGGCTCGCAGCGACAGCAGGAGCGGCGCCGCCGGCACCAGCAGGAGCGGCACCAGCATGGCGACGACCATGTGCATCACCATGTGCATCGAGAAGAGCACCCGGCCGTAGACCCCGGGGGCGCCACAGGTCGCGTAGACGAAGACCGCCCAGCCGAGCACCCAGACCACGGTGCGGTGGGCCGGCCAGGCATCGCCGCGGCGGTGCAGCGTGACCACCCCGGCGAGGTAGAGCCCGACCGCGACGACCGCAAGGCCCAGCCAGAGCCAGTCGATGGTCCAGGTCGTCAGCCACGAGTCGCCGGTCAGCGGGCCGGGGTCGGGGTAGCCGGTGAGCGCGAACGCCGGGGACGGGTCCTCCACCGCGGTGTCCGGCACCGGCGGGGCGCTGCGCGCCAGCGCCACGGCGGTGCCCATCGCGATGCCCATGACCACGAGCTCGGCGACGACCAGGCGCAGGAACGCCGCGGACCGGCCGTCGCGCAGGCCGGCGAGCAGCGATCGGCGGTGGCGCCACCCGGCATACCCGAGGAGCAGGAGGGCCGCGGTCTTGACCATCAGCAGCACGCCGTAGCGGGTGCCGAGGTCGCTGAGCGGACCGATCCGGATCAGCGCGCTCTGCAGGCCCGACAGCGCCACCGCCGCGAAGCACCACCCGGCCAGCGTCGAGAAGCGCCCCGCGGTCGCCGCCAGGTCGTCACCCAGCAGGGGTCGCAGCAGGGCCAGCGCGACCAGGCCGCCGACCCAGACCGTCACCGCGACCAGGTGCACGGCGAGCGCGTTGACGGCGGTGGCGTGGTCGGTGGCGCCGGCCGCGTGCCCGGCGAGGGCGAGGGGCAGGACGCCGAGGACGGCGAGCACGGACAACCAGGCCATCGCGGCGCGGCTGCTCGCGACGAGCGCCCCGAGCGAGATGACCGCCGCGACGCCGGCCGTGATGAGGGTCACCCGGGTCGGCTCGTAGGTCCACGCGAAGGTCGTGAACTGCTGCCCGAAGGCCGGGTCGGTGAGCGGGATGCCGATGGAGGTGGCCATCGTGAGCACGGCCCCGGCTGCGCCCGCGAGCGCCCACAGGCCGGCCGCGATCCCCGCGAGCCGGGTCGCGACGAGGCGCCGGTTGGTGCGGGTGGTCTCCGGCACGAGGTATGCCGCGTGGACCAGCAACCCGATCGTCAGCGCCGCAGCCAGGTCGTGGACCACCCGCGCGTAGAGCACGCCCCACCGGACGAACGCCCCCGGGTCGGCCACCACCGGGGCGGCGGCGGCCTCGCCGAGGACCGCGGCGAGCGGCAGCGCCAGCACCGCCGCCACGCCGAGGGCCAGCAGGGGCACCCGCGCCGGGGTGGGGTCCGCGGTGTTCTTTCCGTCGGTGGTGCGCCCGGCGGGCGCGACGGAGGAGGTCATGGTGACAGCCTAAGGAGACCGAGGCCCGGGACCTCGCCCGGGCCGCCGTGCAACCAGCCACCTCGTAGGGTGGGGGCATGCCTCTGCACCCGGCAGCACCCGAAGACCTGGCCGGACTCGTCGCGGCCTACCAGCAGACCACCCAGGCGGTGGTCGACCTCGGGCACTCCTGTTCGGATGACGACTTCGCGCTGCCCACCGCCTGCCCGGGGTGGACCGTCAAGGACCAGATCTCGCACGTCGTCGGCCTGGAGACCTGGCTGCACAGCGGTGCGAACCCGCGGGTCGAGCTGCCCGACTACGAGCACATCCACAACGCCGAGGGGGAGTTCCTCGAGCGGGCCGTGGAGCTGCGGCGGCCGATGGTCGGCGCCAAGGTGGTTGCCGAGCTGGAGACCATCGCGGCCCTGCGGGTCGAGCAGTTCAGCGCACCCGGCGTCACCCTCGACACGGTCGTGCAGGGCGCCTGGGGACCGGCCCCGCTGCGAGACAGCCTGCCCACCCGGATCCTCGACATCTGGACCCACGAGCAGGACATCCGCCAGGCGCTCGGTCGCCCCGGCGACCTCGACTCCGGTGGCGCCGTCGTCTTCATGCACCTGCTCTTCTCCTCACTACCCAAGCTCATCGCCCGCCAGGCCCAGATCCCGCCGGGCAACGTCGTCATCATCGAGAGCACCGGTCCGGTGGTGGGGCGGGCCGGCGTCTGGGTCGAGTCGCACGAGGACGGCAAGCCCCGCGGCATACCGCTGTTCTCGGGGATCGCCCACGACGGTGACCCCGACGACGTCTTCACCACCATCACGCTGTCGACCGACGCGCTGACCCGGCGGGCGGCCGGACGGGGCACCGTCGAGGACATCCACTTCACCGTGCAGGGCGACGAGGCCGTCGCCCACCAGGTGCTGGAGAACCTCGTCTTCGTCCCCTAGCAGTCCGTGCTCGCTGGCTCGCTGGCTCGTTGCTGGCTGGATCGTGGCTGGCTGGATCGTTCTCGCTGCTTCTTTATGCTGCGCTGCTTTTCTTATTGCTTGCTGCACACAACCATTTCGTGATACTTGTATGTCGCAAGCAAGTTCCTGACCCAAGGTATGTCCATGTCGCCCGACACGTTCCACCTCGACCGGGAGACGGCTGAGCGCGTCAGCGTCGGCCTGATCCGGTTGATGAAGCTCCTGCAGGCCATGCGCCAGCACGCACCACGGATCCACCCGGCGGTCGATGCCACCGCCTACCCGATCCTGTTCAACCTGGCCGCCGAACCGCGTCGCGTCTCGGTGCTCGCCGAGGTCGTGCACTCCGACGTCTCCACCGTGAGCCGGCAGGTGAGCACCCTCGAGGGGCACGGACTCGTCGACAAGGTGAGCGACCCCGCCGACGGGCGCGCCCAGGTCGTCCAGCTCAGCGAGGAGGGCACCCGGCTCCTCGCCGGCATCACGCAGCAGCGGACCGAGTGGTTCCGCGAGCTGATGGGTGAGTGGACCCCCGAGGAGGCCAGCGACTTCGCCGGCTACCTCGAGCGCTTCGGCGCCGACCTCGAACGCCAACGCAAGAACCTTTCCACCCCTCCCCCTACTCCTACCCCCACTCCCACTCGTTCCCCGGAGAACTGACATGGCAGCCGCCGCCCCCGCCCGTCCCGACGGGCCCCTGACCCACCGACAGATCATCACGATCCTCGTCGGCCTGATGATGGGCATGTTCCTCGCCGCCCTCGACCAGACCATCGTGGCCACGGCCATCCGCACCATCGCCGACGACCTCAAGGGCCTCGACGAGCAGGCATGGGCGACCACCGCCTACCTGATCACCTCGACGATCGTCACGCCGCTCTACGGCAAGCTGTCCGACATCTACGGTCGCAAGAAGTTCTTCACGACCGCGATCACGATCTTCGTCATCGGGTCGGTGCTCTGCACCCTCTCGCAGTCGATGCTCCAGCTGGCGTTCTACCGCGCCGTCCAGGGCCTCGGGGCCGGCGGTCTCTTCTCGCTCGCCCTCGCCATCATCGGCGACATCGTGCCGCCACGGGAGCGTGCCAAGTACCAGGGCTACTTCCTCGCCGTCTTCGGCACCTCGAGCGTGCTCGGCCCGGTCATCGGCGGGTTCTTCGCCGGCCAGGACACCATCCTCGGCTTCGACGGCTGGCGCTGGGTGTTCCTCGTGAACGTGCCGATCGGCATCGCCGCCCTCTTCGTCGTCTCGCGCACCCTGCACCTCCAGCACACCCGTCTCGACCACCGCATCGACTGGTGGGGTGCGGCCACCCTGACCCTCGGCCTCGTGCCGCTGCTGCTCGTCGCCGAGCAGGGTCGCGACTGGGGCTGGGGCTCCGGCCGCTCGATCGCCTGCTACGTCATCGGCCTGATCGGGGTCGTCGCGTTCCTGCTCGTCGAGCGGGCCATGAAGGACGAGGCGCTGCTGCCGCTCACGCTGTTCCGGGAGCGGACCGTCGCGGTCGCCTCCGGCGCCTCGGTGCTGATCGGCATGGCCATGTTCGGTGGTCTCGCCTCGCTGCCGCTGTACCTCCAGATCGTCAAGGGCGCGTCGCCGACCAAGGCCGGCCTGCTCCTGCTGCCCCTGACCCTGGGCATCATGGCCGGCTCGATCGTCTCCGGCCAGATCATCAGCCGCACCGGGCGCTACCGCCGCTTCCCGATCATCGGGTCGGCCCTGCTGGCGATCGCGCTGTTCGTCTTCCACTTCATCAAGGCCGACACCCCGCTGTGGCAGACCAGCATCGTCATGGTGGCGTTCGGGCTCGGGCTGGGCTTCAACTTCCAGCCCCTGACCCTGGCCGTCCAGAACGCCGTCTCCCCGCGCCTGATCGGGGTGGCCACTTCCTCCGCCACGTTCACCCGGCAGATCGGTGGCACGCTCGGCACCGCGGTCTTCCTGTCCATCCTCTTCTCGACGGTGCCCGACAGGATCCAGACGGCGCTCAAGGCCTCGGCCGGCACCAAGGACTTCCAGGCCGCGTTGGCCGACCCGGCCAACGCCGAGTTCGCCAAGGGGCTGTCGTCCGCGGCCGGTCAGGCCGGCGGCACCGCGGGTGGGGTCCTCAAGGACAGCTCGTTCCTCAACGACCTCGACCCGCGGCTGGCCAAGCCGTTCCTCCAGGGCTTCTCGGACTCGATGGACCTGGTCTTCCTCGTCGGCTCCGGCGTGATGGTCATCGGCTTCCTGGTGATGCTGCTGCTCCCCCACGTCGAGCTGCGCGGCGGCTCGGCCTACTCCGAGCGGGGTGCCGCCGACAAGGCGGACGCCGACCAGGCAGGTGCAGACAAGGCCCAGGCCGACGCGGCTGCCGCTGCGCCACCCGCGATCGGCCACTGACGCTCGACGCAGCACCACCGCACGACCGCTCCATCGCTTCACCGCTCCATCGCTCCACCGCTCCACCACGCTGCGAGGTATGCCGCGGGCTCACGTCCGCGGCATACCTCGCGGCTCGTTGCGGCGGCCCTGGTCGGGGTCCTCCCTGAACCTCCCCTGAACCTGCACCGAACCTCCACGAGGTCGCACCGGTCGGCGCACCCCGCACGGCTACTGTGGCTCGCGTGGAAGCCGATCACGCGGGGGCCGTCGTGCGCACCCAGCGCCTCACCAAGGACTACGGTCCGGTGCTGGCGCTGGACTCCCTCGACCTCGAGATCGGTCCGGGGATCACGGGACTGGTGGGCGCCAACGGCGCCGGCAAGTCGACGCTGCTCAAGATCCTGCTCGGCCTGGTCCCCGCGACCGGCGGCCGGGCGCAGGTGCTCGGGCACGACATCGCGTCCGAGGGTCCGGCCATCCGCGCGGCCGTCGGCTACCTCCCCGAGCACGACTGCCTGCCCCCGGACGTGAGCGCGAGCGACTTCGTCGTGCACATGGCGATGATGTCGGGGCTGCCCAAGGTGGCCGCCCGCGAGCGCGCCGCCGAGGTGCTGCGCCACGTCGGCCTGGCCGAGGAGCGCTACCGGCCGATGGGCGGCTACTCCACCGGCATGAAGCAGAAGGCCAAGCTCGCCCAGGCGTTGGCCCACGACCCCCGGCTGGTGCTGCTCGACGAGCCGACCAACGGCCTCGACCCGGCCGCGCGCGACGAGATGCTCGGGCTGGTGCAGCGGATCGGGCACGACTTCGGGATCGCCGTCATCGTGACCTCCCACCTGCTCGGCGAGCTCGAGCGGGTCAGCGACCACGTCGTCGTCCTCGACGGCGGCCACCTCCTGCGGGCCTCGCGCACCGACGAGTTCCTCGACGCGACCGGCGTCCTGCTGGTGGAGGTGCACGGCGAGGACGCGACCGCACGCATGGCGCAGGGACTCGCCGCGGCCGGCGTGACCACCACGCCGCGCGGCGCCCTCCTGACCGTCGACGCCGCAGCCGACCGTCCGGGCCGGGCTGACGGCGTCGAAGCCCGGGACGTGCACGACCTGATCCGCGACACCGCGAGCGACCTGGGGCTCGGCCTCGTGCGGCTGCAGGTCGACCACCGCCGGATCGAGGACGTGTTCGCCGATGACTGAGCTGCCCCGCTCCGCGGATCGTTCCGCCGACCGCTCCGCTGATCGTGCCGCAGATCCTTCGTCAGCCACCCCCGAGGGCCGCAGCGTCATCCATGACCTCGGCTACCGGCCCTACACCGGGCCCCGGCTCGGCGCCGCGTCCATCGCCGGCGCACTCCTCGTCACCGGGTTCCGCAACACCTTCGGGCTCGGCCGGTCCGGCCGGTCGAAGGTGCTGCCCTTCATCCTGCTCGGCCTCAATGTCCTGCCGGCCGTCATCATCGGCGGCGTCATGGTGATGGTCGGGCTCAAGGAGCTCCCGATCGGCTACGCGCAGTATGCCTCGACGACCCAGGTGCTGCTGGGCATCTTCGTCGCCTCGCAGGCGCCGGTGCTCTTCTCGCGCGACCTGCGGCACGGCACCATCTCGCTCTACCTCGCGCGCCCGCTGCCGTCGGCCACCTACGCCGTCGCCCGCTGGGGCGCCCTCCTCGGCGCGACCCTGGTCTTCCTGCTGGGGCCCATCCTGATCCTGTATGCCGTGGCGCTGCTGGGTGAGCTCGACGTCTCCGACCAGAGCCGCCAGGCGGCGGTGGGCGTCGGCCTGGCCGTGCTGCTCGCGTTGTCGCTGGCCGGGGTGGCGGGGCTGATCGCGTCGTGGTCGACCCGGCGCGGGTTCGCCGTGGTCGCGACCATCGCCCTGCTGTTGCTGGGCAACGGGATCGTGACGGCGATCCAGGCCATCGCCGGTGAAGAGCACCACGCCCGGGTCGGCGAGGTGGCCGGGCTCTTCTCGCCCTACTCGCTCTACCGGGGCCTGATGGCGACGTGGGCTGACGGCGACGTCGCGACGCCACCGACGGGCGTGCCGATGCAGGCTGCCTACGTCGTGGTGTTCGTCGGGCTGTCCGCGGCGTGCCTCGCCGGCCTGGTCTGGCGCTACCGCAGGGTGGCCACCGCATGAGCGGGGAAGCGTCCATGAGCAGGGGGCGTCGATGAGCGGAGACCGTCCATGAGCAGGGGGCGTCCATGAGCGTCATCACGATCGACCAGGCGTCCCGGTGGTACGGCAACGTCGTGGCCGTCAACGGGATCTCGATGACGGTGCGGCCCGGGGTCACCGGCCTGCTCGGGCCCAACGGCGCCGGCAAGACCACCCTCATCGCCCTGATGTCCGGCTTCCTCGCGCCGTCGGCCGGCTCGGTGACCCTCGACGGCACACCGATCTGGCGGCACACCGACGCCTACCGATCCATCGGCCTGGTGCCCGAGCGCGAGCTGAGCTTCGGCTACCTCACCGGGCGCGAGTTCGTGCAGGCGAACGCCGAGCTGCACGGCCTCGCCGACCCCGGCGCCGCGACCGAGCTCGCACTCGACGTCGTCGAGATGACCGAGCCCGCCGCCCGCCGGATCGGCACCTACTCCAAGGGCATGCGCCAGCGCGTGAAGCTCGCGTCCGCGCTCGTCCACGACCCTGCCGTCCTCCTGCTCGACGAACCCTTCAACGGCGTCGACCCCCGCCAGCGGCTGCACCTGATGACCCTGCTGCGGCGGATGGGTAGCGAGGGGCGCACCGTGCTGTTCAGCTCGCACATCCTCGAGGAGGTCGAGCAGGTCGCCCGGCAGATCGAGGTCGTCGTGTCGGGGCGGCACGCGGCCTCGGGTGACTTCGGCCAGATCCGCAGGCTGATGACCGACCGACCGGTGCAGTACGTCGTGGTCGGCGACGACGACCGGGGCCTGGCCAGTGCCCTGATCGCCGAGCCCTCGGTGGTCGCGGTGTCGCTGCGCCCCAAGGGTGGGGTCGACGTGTCGGTCTCGGACTTCGGTGCCTTCACGGTCCGGCTGCCACAGGTGGCCCGGCAGCACGGCATCCGCATCCTCGAGCTGACCCCGACGGACGAGTCGCTCGAGAGCGTCTTCGCCTACCTGGTGGGGGGCTGACCAGTGAACTCGACGATCCTGCGCCTGTCGCGCCAGGCCCTCCTCGGCCGGCGCCGCGGCCTGGTGCTGGTCATCATCCCCGCGGTGCTGATCGCCCTCGCCGTCATCGTCGCGGCCCTGACCGACGACGCCGTCGGCTACGACGCCGTGCTCAGCCTGGGCTTCACGCTCGCGCTGCCGCTCGTCGCGCTCCTCGCGGCCACCGCGGTGCTCGGCCCCGAGGTCGACGACGGGTCGATCGTCTACCTGCTCTCCAAGCCGGTGAGCCGGCACGTCATCGCCCTCAGCAAGTTCGCCGTGGCGTGGGCCGCCACCGTCGCGCTGGGTGGGCTGCCGCTGCTGGTGGCCGGTCTGGTGCTCGACAGCGGGGACGTGCGGCAGGCGGTCGCCTGGGGGGCGGCCGGCGTCGTGGCGGGCACCGCATACGCCGCGTTGTTCCTGGCCCTGGCTGCCTTCACGCGGCACGCGGTCGTCATCGGGCTGCTCTTCGCCCTGCTGTGGGAGGGGCTGCTCGGCTCGCTCCTCGGCGGGATCAAGTGGGTCTCGATCGGGGCCTGGGGTCGCGGTGTGGCCGAGGCGGTCAGCCCGCAGGTGACCGGCTCCGGCACCGGGCTGACCTACGCCCTGGTCGCCGCGGCGGTGCTCAGCGTCGCGGCCCTGTGGTTCACCGGTGACCGGCTTCGCTCCTTCACCCTGCGCGGCGACGAGTAGCCGCCGCAACAGCCGACGGGGCGCCGGGAGGTCCCGGCGCGCCGTCGGCGTCTGCAGTTGCTCGCTAGCCCCAGACCAGGCCTCGGGCCGGGTCGGCGAGGATCGCGCCGAC
Source organism: Pedococcus bigeumensis (assembly GCF_039531795.1). NCBI lineage: Bacteria > Bacillati > Actinomycetota > Actinomycetes > Micrococcales > Intrasporangiaceae > Pedococcus > Pedococcus bigeumensis. Next base: position 388,150 of record NZ_BAAAQS010000003.1, read on the forward strand.
GTCGGCGATGAACTTGCTGCCGAGCTCGCCGTCGACCAGCCGGTGGTCGAACGACAGCGCGAGCTGGGTGACCCAGCGCGGCTCGATCGTCTCGGTGCCGTCGGCTGCGGTGACCACCCACGGCTGGCGACGGATCGCGCCGAAGGCGAGGATCGCCGCCTCACCCGGGTTGATGATCGGGGTGCCGGTGTCGACGCCGAACACGCCCACGTTGGTGATCGTGATCGTGCCGCCGGACATCTCCGCCGGCTGGGTCCGACCCTCACGGGCGGTGGCCGTCAGCGCGCCGATGGCCTCGGCCAGCTGGCGCATCGACATCTGGTCGGCGTCCTTGATGTTCGGGACGATCAGGCCACGCGGGGTGGCTGCGGCGATGCCGAGGTTGACGTAGTGCTTGACCACGATCTCCTGGGCGGCCTCGTCCCACGTCGCGTTGATCTCCGGGTGGCGGCGCAGCGCGACCGTCATCGCCTTGGCCAGCACCAGCAGGGGCGTGACCTTGACGTCCTTGAACTCGCGGTCCTTCTTGAGCCGCTCGACGAGCTCCATCGTCGCCGTGGCGTCGATCGTGACCCACTCGGTGACGTGCGGCGCCGTGAACGCGCTGCCGACCATCGCCTGCGCGGTCATCTTGCGCACCCCCTTGATCGGGATGCGCGTCTCGCGCTCGCCGCCCCGGGTGAACACCGGAGCCACGTATGCTGCCTGGCCGGGCTCCGCCGCGGCGGCCGGAGCCGCCGTGGTCGGCTCCGCGCCGCGCGAGACGTGCGCGTCGATGTCGGCGCGGCTGATGATGCCGCCCTCGCCGGACCCGGCGACGGAACCGAGGTCGATGCCGAGGTCCTTGGCGTACTTGCGCACCGGCGGCTTGGCCAGCGCGCGGGCGCCACCCTCACGAGCGACCGGCGCGGCGGCCGGTCCGCCCTCGCCGCCGAGCTCGACCGGCTCGATGGCGACGTCGGTGGCCTTGGCCGACAGCTGCGGCGCCTCGACCTTGGCGGGCACGCTCCCCACCGGGGTGCCCTTGCGCGGGCGACGCTTGGCCTCGGTCTGCTTGACGCCGTAGCCGACGAGGACTGCGGTGCGACCGGTCGACGTGGTGCCGCCGATCTTGCCCTCCTCGATCTCCTCGTCGTCGGACTCGGCGGCCGCCGCGGCAGCCGCCATCTTCGGCGCGGGCGAGCCCTCGATCCCGGGCTCGACGGCTCCGGCCGCGGGCGCGTCCTGCACGGCGGTTGCGCCCGGGGCCTGCACGGCGCCACCCGCCGTGTCGACGGAGATGATCGGCGTACCGACCTCGACCATGTCGCCCTCGGAGACGTGCAGCGCGGTGACGGTGCCGGCGAACGGCACCGGCAGCTCGACCAGCGACTTGGCGGTCTCGATCTCGACGATGATGTCGTTGACCTTGACCGCGTCGCCGACCTTGACGTTCCAGGTGACGATCTCGGCCTCGGTCAGGCCCTCACCGGGGTCCGGAAGCTTGAACTCTTTGACTGCCATGGGTTTTCGCGCCCCTCTCAGAAGGCCAGCGAGCGGTCGACGGCGTCGAGCACCCTGTCGAGGTCGGGGAGGAACTCCTCCTCCAGCTTGCTCGGCGGGTAGGGCAGGTTGTAGCCGCCGACCCGGAGCACGGGCGCCTCAAGGTGGTAGAAGCAGCGCTGCTGGAGGGCGGCCGCGATCTCGGCACCCATGCCGAGGAACGTGGAGGCCTCGTGGACGATGACGGCCCGGCCGGTCTTCTCGACCGACGCGGCGACCGTGTCGAGGTCGAGCGGGGACAGCGACCGCAGGTCGATGACCTCGAGGTCCTTGCCCTCGGCGGCAGCGGCCTCGGCCGCCTGCAGGCAGGTCTTGACCATGGGGCCGTAGGCGACCAGCGTCGCAGCGCTGCCCTCGCGGCACACCTGGGCCTTGAGCAGCTCGCGGGGGGCGGCGGACTCGTCGACCTCACCCTTGTCCCAGTAGCGGCGCTTGGGTTCGTAGAACAGCACCGGGTCGTCGGACTCGATGGCCTGCTGGATCATCCAGTACGCGTCCTCGGCGTTGGAGCAGCAGACCACCTTGAGACCGGCGGTGTGCGCGAAGTAGGCCTCGTTGGACTCGGAGTGGTGCTCGACCGCGCCGATGCCACCGCCGACCGGGATGCGGATGACCATCGGCAACTTGACCTTGCCGAGCGAGCGGGCCCGCATCTTGGCGACCTGGCTGACGATGTGGTCGAACGCGGGGTAGATGAACCCGTCGAACTGGATCTCGACGACGGGACGGTAGCCGCGCAGCGCCATGCCGATCGCGGTGCCCACGATGCCGGCCTCGGCGAGCGGGGTGTCGATGACGCGGTCCTCGCCGAAGTCCTTCTGCAGGCCGTCGGTGACGCGGAAGACGCCACCGAGCTTGCCGATGTCCTCGCCCATCAGGACGACCTTGGGGTCGCGCTCCATGGCGGCGCGCAGGCCGTTGTTGATGCCCTTGGCGATCGTCATGGTGCCCATCAGTGGCTCCCCTCGCCCTCGAAGCCGGCGTGGTAGGCGGCGAACTCCTTGCGCTCGGCCTCGACGACCGGGTGCTCCTCGACGTAGATGTGGTCGAACATCGAGTCGGGCGTCGGGTCGGGCATCGAGAGGCAGCCCTCGCGGACCTCGACGGCCAGGGCGTCGGCCTCGACCTCGAGCGCGTCGAAGAACGCCTGGTCGGCCTTCTGGGTGTGCACGAGGTAGGACTTCAGCCGCTCGATCGGGTCACGGTGCTTCCACACCTCGACCTCGGCGGAGACCCGGTACTTGGTGGGGTCGTCGGAGGTGGTGTGGGCACCCATCCGGTAGGTGTAGGCCTCGATGAACGTGGGGCCGTTGCCCGAGCGGGCCGCGTTGAGGGCCTGCTGCGTCACGGCGTAGACGGCCAGGACGTCGTTGCCGTCCACCCGCACGCCGGGGAAGCCGAAGCCGCGAGCGCGCTGGTAGAGCGGGATGCGGGTCTGGCGCTCGTTGGGCTCGGAGATGGCCCACTGGTTGTTCTGGCAGAAGAAGACGACCGGGGCGTTGTTGACCGCGGCGTAGACGAACGACTCGTTGACGTCACCCTGGGCGGTCGCGCCGTCACCGAAGTAGGCGATCACGGCGGCGTCGCGCTCGTCGTCGCCGGTGCCGACGTCGCCGTCGCGCTGGATGCCCATCGCGTAGCCGGTCGCGTGCAGCGTCTGGGCGCCGATGACGATCGTGTAGAGGTGGAAGTTCTTCTCGTTCGGGTCCCAGCCGCCGTGGTTGACGCCACGGAAGAGGCCGAGCAGGTTGAGCGGGTTCACCCCGCGGCACCAGGCGACGCCGTGCTCGCGGTAGGTCGGGAAGGCGTAGTCCTGCGGGCGCATCGCCCGACCGGAGCCGACCTGCGCCGCCTCCTGGCCCAGCAGGCTGGCCCAGATGCCGAGCTCGCCCTGGCGCTGGAGCGCGGTGGCCTCGGCGTCGACGCGGCGGATCAGCACGAGGTCGCGGTAGAAGCCGCGCAGGTCCTCGTCGGTGAGGTCCTTGACGTACTCGTCGTACTCGGTGTTCTCGACGCGCTGGCCCTCGGGGGTCAGCAGCTGGATCATCTCGGGTCCGCCGTCACCGACCTCCGGGACCGGGGCGGTCAGCTCGGCGAGCACCTCGTCCTCATGGTCGACGCTCGTGGCGCCGGCGACTGCGTTGTCGCTCACTGGAACTCCTTCTTCACCCGGGCGGGGTCTCCGCCGTCGTGGGGCGGCTGGTGTGGGGCGCGCTTGTGGCGGCGCTCACAGGGGGGCCTTACCGGGCCAAGATATCGGGACGACCGAAAATCTCAGAATCCGGACTCCTCCGCGCTCGCCACCAGCGGGTTTGCCTTCCGAACGAGCCCGCATCTGCCGCGCGCGGCAGGGCTCGCTGCTCAGGTGAGGCGGGACTGGGTGCGCCAGAGGTCGATGCCGGCCTCGACGGCGTCGCGGTCGATCTCCTCGAGCTCCGCGTCGCTGAACCTCAGGTTGCCGACCGCCGCGGCGGAGTCCTCGAGCTGGCCGACCGACGAGGCGCCGATCAGCACCGAGGTCACCCGGTCGTCGCGCAGCGCCCAGGCCAGCGCCAGCTGGGCCAGCGACTGGCCACGCTCGGAGGCTAGGTCGTTGAGCTTGCGGACGTGCGCCAGGGTCTCGTCGGTCAGCAGGTCGGGCGACAGCGACTTGCCCTGGCTGGCCCGGGACCCTTCGGGGATCCCGCCGAGGTACTTGTCGGTCAGCATCCCCTGCGCGAGCGGGCTGAACGCGATGCAGCCGATGCCGCGCTCCCCGAGGGTGTCGAGCAGGCCGCCCTCGACCCACCGGTTCACCATCGAGTAGGACGGCTGGTGGATGAGCAGTGGCACGCCCATCTCGTCGAGGAGGTCAGCCGCCCGCGCGGTGAGCTCGGGACCGTAGCTGGAGATGCCGGCATACAGGGCCTTGCCCTGCTTGACGATGCTGGCGAGCGCCCCCATCGTCTCCTCGAGCGGGGTGTCGGGGTCGGGGCGGTGGGAGTAGAAGATGTCGACGTAGTCGAGCCCGGTGCGCTGCAACGTCTGGTCGAGGCTCGCGACCAGGTACTTGCGCGAACCGCCGTCGCCGTAGGGACCCGGCCACATGTCCCAGCCGGCCTTCGAGCTGATGATGAGCTCGTCGCGGTAGGGCCGGAAGTCGGCGGCGAAGTGCCGGCCGAAGTTCTGCTCGGCGCTGCCGTAGGGCGGCCCGTAGTTGTTGGCGAGGTCGAAGTGGGTGATGCCGATGTCGAAGGCACGGCGCAGGATCGCGCGCTGGACGTCGAACGGCTTGTCGTCGCCGAAGTTGTGCCACATGCCGAGGCTCACGGCGGGCAGCCGCAGACCACTCTGCCCGACCTTGCGGTAGGGCATCGGACCGTAGCGGTCGGGGCGGGCGAGATAGGGCGGGAGCCAGGTGTCGACCATGGCCCCAGTCTGTCGCGCCCGGGGCTCCCCGACTACCTGGGGGCGATGTTCTGGTTGTGCCGGAACACGTTGTCGGGGTCCCACTCCGCCTTGGTCGCGCGCAGGCGGGCCAGCTTGGCCTCGCCGAAGGAGCTCTCGATCCGCTCACTCCCCTCGTCGCCGATGAAGTTGAGGTAGACCGCTCCCGTCGTCCACGGCTTCAGCGCGGTCGCCAGGGTGCGGGTGTGGGCGATGTTGGCCTCGGTGTCGGCCGGGTCGGGCCACATCGACAGGTAGTGGATGTTGAACGCGGCCTGGCGCTCCCCGAAGGCGGTGGCGTCCTCGGGCACGCGCGCGACGGCACCGCCACCCGGCACGATGATGACCTGGCTGAGTGGCGACACCGGAGCGGTCGCCAGCGACGCGAGGGTCTCCACCGCCTCGTCCGGCAGCTCGTCGAAGAAGTCGGCGGTCCAGTAGTTCTGCATGCCGTGGGGGTTGGCGTCGTCGAGCATCTGCTGGAGGGCCAGGTAGGGCATCGGCCCCACCTGCGCAAAGGCCGGCGGCCCGAACTCCAGCAGGGGCGCCAGCACCCGCTCCGCCTCCTCGAGCGGTCCGGTCCAGGCCACGATCACGCCCACGGCCGGCTTGCCGCGAGCCGGCTCCGGCACCATCTCGATCGGCGGGGCGGTGATGAAGGCGACGCCACCGCCGACCTCGTCGGGGGCGTCGGCGACGAAGTCGCGGAAGTTGCGCAGCACGGCGGCTCCCATCGGCGCCGGGTACATGAGCATGCCGCCGAAGACGATCGGCCCGATCGGGTGGAGCCGCAGGGTGAAGCGGGTGACGACGCCGAAGTTGCCGCCACCGCCACGCAGCGCCCAGAACAGGTCGGGGTGCTCGGTCTCCGAGGCGGTGACGACCTGCCCGTCCGCAGTCACCACCTGCGCCTCGAGCAGGTTGTCGCAGGTGAACCCCAACCTGCGCTCCAGCCAGCCGCTCCCGCTGCCAAGGGCGAGGCCACCGACGCCGGTCGTCGAGACGCGCCCGCCGGTCACGGCGAGCCCGTGCACCTGGGTGGCCGCGTCGAGCTCACCCCACGTGCACCCGCCGCCCACCTGGGCGGTCGCGCTGTCCGGGTCGACCACGATGTCGCGCAGCCCGCGCAGGTCGACGCACAGACCCCCGTCGAGCACCGCGGAACCCTGGACCGAGTGCCCTCCGCCGTAGACGGAGATCGGCAGGTCGGACGCCCGCGCCCAGGCGATGGCCGCCGCGACGTCCGCTGCGCTGACGCAGGTCGCGATCAGGCTCGGCGACCGGTCGATCATCCCGTTGAACACGCTGCGGGCTCGGTCGTAGCCGTCATCGCCCGGGGCCAGCTGCTGGCCGGAGAACTCCGGGATCATCGGGCGGGCGTCAGTCAGGTCGGTCATGGCAGGCCTCCGGGAGTGTGCTGCCGACTCTCCTCCCGATCCCGGGTGACGCCCTCCCCCAAAGGGACGACGGTCAGGCGGGGTCCACCGGGTGCTCGGAGAGGAAGTCGCCGGCGACCCTGATCAGCACGTCGTTCGCCTCGGTCTCGCCGATCGTGGCGCGCACCCCGTCGGTGCCGTACTGGCGCAGGGTCAGCCCGGCCTCCTGCGCGGCCGCGGCGAAGTCGCCGGAGCGGTCACCGAGCCCGAACCAGACGAAGTTCGCCTGCGTCTCCGGGATGAACCAGCCCTGCCCGCGCAACGCCGCGACCACCCGGGTGCGCTCGGCGACCAGCGCGTCGACGCGTTCCTTGAGCTCGTCGTAGGCCTTGAGCGACGCGACGGCCGCGGCCTGGGCGATCGAGTTCACGCCGAAGGGGGTCGCCGTCTTGCGCAGGGCGGCCGCGACCGGGGGGTGCGCCACGGCATACCCGATCCGCAGGCCGGCCAGGCCGTAGGCCTTGGAGAAGGTGCGCAGCACCATGACGTTGGGGCGGTCGCGGTAGAGCTCGAGGCTGCGCGGCGCCTCGGGGTCGGTGACGAACTCGACGTAGGCCTCGTCGATCACGACGAGCACCCGGCTCGGCACGGACTCGAGGAACCGCTCCAGCTCGGTGTGCGTGACCATCGGGCCGGTGGGGTTGTTGGGGGTGCAGACGATGACGACCTTGGTGCGGTCGGTGATCGCGGCACGCATCGCGTCGAGGCGGTGCCGGGCGTGGTCGTCGAGCCCGACCTGCACCGACTGCGCTCCGGCCAGGGCGGTGACGATCGGGTAGGCCTCGAAGGAGCGCCAGGCGTAGACGACCTCGTCGCCGGGGTCGCAGGTGGCCGCGATGACCTGACCGAGGACCCCGACCGAGCCGGTGCCGGTGGCGATGTGCTCCGCGGGCACCCCGAGGGTCTCGGCGAGCGCCTGGGTGAGCTCGGTGACGGCCATGTCGGGGTAGCGGTTGACCGAGCCGGCGGTCGCACGGATGACCTCGAGCACCGACGGCAGCGGCGGGTAGGGGTTCTCGTTGGAGGACACCTTGTATGCCGTGACGCCCTCGGGCGCCGCGGCGGGCTTGCCGGGGACGTAGGCAGGCACCTGGTCGAGGGCCGCGCGCAAGCGGACGTCGCCGTCTCCCATCAGTCGTCGTCGCCGTCGGGCAGGACCCAGCCGAGGACCATCGAGACGATCGTGATGACGATCGCGCCGAGCACGGCGTCCCAGAAGAAGTGGTTGATGGTGAAGCTCAGCCCGAGGGGGTCGGCGATCCACTCGGTCAGCTGCAGCATGAAGGCGTTCACGATGAAGGTGAACAGCCCCAGCGTCAGGATGATGAACGGGAAGCTGAGGAACTTCGCGATCGGCTTGACGACGGCGTTGACGAGCCCGAAGACCAGCGCGACCAGCAGGACGGTCGCGAACTTGGAGCCGAACTTGCCGTCCCCGAAGCTGATGCCGGGCACCAGCCAGGCCGCGATCCACAGTGCCGCCGCGTTGACCGCGACCTTGATCAGGAAGTTCATGGTCCCGATCGTGCCAGATCAGCGCGCTCCGCCGAACCCGGCGTGCCGAACTAGACGTGGCGGCGGGAGGTGACCACCCGGAACCGGTTGGCCACGAACGCCGCGTCGACGTAGGCCGAGTTCGCCGCCGGGTTGGCGCCGGTGCCGTGAAAGTCGGAGAACGCCGCGGTCTGGTTGACGAACACCGGCCCGGTGAGGTTCTCGGACAGCGCGACGCCAGCATCGGCGGCCGCGTCACGAGCCGCGTCGAGGACGTCCTCGGAGGTCGAGTAGACCGCGGCCGTCATCGCACCGTGCTCGCGGACCGTGTCGCGGAACTGCGCCAGCGACTGGTCGGTGCCGCTCGTCCCGATGAGGAACGTGACCGGGCCGAAGCACTCCTGGGTGTAGACGTCCTCGCGGCTGGCGTCCATGCTCACCAGCCCGGGGGCGCGGACGACGGCGTCGGGGTAGGCCGGGTGGCTGACCTCGCGGGAGTCCAGCACGACCGTGCCACCGGCCTCCTCGGCGAGGGCGGCGAGACCGGCCGCGTTGGTGCGGACCCCGTCGTTGACCGTCGCGCCGAGCAGCTCGACCGCACGGGCGTCGTCGCCGGTGAGCTTGCCGATCGCCGCGGCGAGGCGCCCACCGAAGTCCTCGAACGACAGGTGGCCCTCGTCGGTCTCGATGCCGTCGCGCGGCACGTAGAGGTTCTGCGGGGTCGTGCACATCTGGCCGGAGTAGAGGCTGAGCGAGAACGCGAGGTTGCCCAGCACGCCGCGCAGGTTGTCGGTCGAGTCGACGACGACCGTGTTGACGCCGGCCTTCTCGGTGTAGACCAGCTGGCCGCGAGCAGCGCCGGTCTCCTCGAGCCACGCGCCGAAGGTCGGTCCACCGGTGTAGTCGATGATCCGCACCTCGTCGCGCTCGGCGAGCACCTTGGCCAGCCCCTCGCCCTCGGCCTCGGGGGCGAGCTGCACGAGGTCGGCGCTGAAGCCGGCCGCGGAGAGCACCTCGCGGCACACCGCCACGGAGATCGCGAGCGGGAGGACGGCCCGCGGGTGCGGCTTGACGATGACGGGGTTGCCGGTCACGAGCGACGCGAACAGCCCGGGGTAGCCGTTCCACGTGGGGAAGGTGTTGCAGCCGATGACGAGGGCGACGCCGCGCGGCACGAGGCGGTAGTCCTTCTGCATCCGCAGCGGCGCGGGGTTGCCCTCCTTGTCGCGGCCGGGCTTCTCCCACACGACCGAGCTCGGCACCCGCTCCTGCTCGACGAGACCGGCGACGACAGCCTCCAGCGCCCGGTCCTGGGCGTGCGGCCCCGCGGCCTGGAACGCCATCACGAACGGCTGGCCCGTGGTGTGCATGACCGAGTGGGCGTTCTCGAACGACCGCGCGTTGATCTGCTCGACGATCTCGACACAGACGGCGGCCCGCGTGCGGGCACCGGCGTCACGCCAGGCCGGCATCGCCTCGGTCGCGGCGGCCAGAGCCGCGTCGACGTCGAGGTGCGGGTACGTGATCCCCAGCGCAGGACCGTAGGGCGAGACCTCCTCGCCGACCCAGTCGCCATCGGTGCGCACGTCGCCCAGACCACCGAACGCGTTGTCGCGCAACGCCTCGTATGCCGCCTGGCCGGCTTCCGCAGCCCCCTCGCCGTAGACGCGCGGGGACGGCGACTCGGGGAAGCGGCTGAAGTACGACCGCTCCGCGAGCGCGGTGGTCGCCTGGGCGAGCAGCTCCGCGTGCTTGGTGACGAGCGGGTGGGTGCTGGGCGCCGTTGCCGTGGTCGTGCGGTCCTCGATCATGCGGTTCATCGTAAAGGGCTCTGGACATCGGCCTAACCGTCGCTCTAGAGTAACCGTTGCCCATGAGTAACCAATCAGCCCTCGCCCTCGACGCCCTCGGCGACCCCAGCCGCCGGCAGATCCTCGAGCTCCTGGCCGAGCGCCCGCGCGCGGTCGGCGAGATCGCCGCGGCGATGCCGATCGGCCGGCCCGCGGTGAGCAAGCACCTCAAGGTGCTGGAGGGCGCCGGGCTGGTCGACCACGAGAGCCGCGGCACGCGCAACCTCTACGCCCTCGCGCCCGACGGTCTCGTCGACCTCCAGCAGTGGCTGGTGACGACCTGGGACACCGCGCTCGCCTCCTTCGCCACGTATGTCGACCAGCAGGGCGTTGAGTCGGAAGGACGACCTCGATGACCACCGAGACCACTCCCAGCACCGGCCACCCGATCGCCCCCGTGCGACGCGAGGTCCGGGTGCGGTGCGACGCCGACACGGCCTTCGAGCTGTTCACCGCCCACCTCGGGGCCTGGTGGCCGCTGGGCACCCACAGCGTGTTCGGCGCCGAGGGCAGCGTCGCCTTCGAGGACGGCGCGCTGGTGGAGCGACGCGGGTCCGACACGGCGGTCTGGGGCACGGTGCTGCACTGGGAGCGACCGGTCGGGTTCGCGATGACCTGGCACCCCGGCCAGGGACCCGAACGCGCCACCGAGGTCACCGTCGAGTTCACCCAGGACGGAGCCGGCACGCTGGTGACGCTCACCCACACGGGGTGGGAGCGGCTGGCCGAGCCGCAGCAGGCCCGCGACGAGTACGACCACGGCTGGCCGGTCGTGCTCTCCGGCTACCAACGGCGGCTGGGCACCGAGGACGAGCCGGGCTCCGCTGGGGCGGAACGCTGGTTCGCGCTCGAGCACCGGCCCGGACCGCTGCTGGCCGAGGGCGGGTCGGTGTTCGCCCACCCGCTCTTCGCCGAGCACGTCGCCTTCCTCCAGCGGCTCGGCGAGCGCGGGTGGCTGGTGGCGGCCGGTCCGGTGGACGCGGCAGCCGGCACCGGGATGGCGGTGCTGCGCCTGCCTGCCGGCGCCGAGGTCGACGTCGAGGCACTGGCCACGACGGACGACCAGTCGGTGCTGGGCGGCCTGCTGGGGGTGACCGTCCGACCCTGGGACGTGCGCTTCGCCGGCGCCGGGGACTGAGCCTGCCGCTCTGACAGACTCCGGGGCATGGACGACGCAGACCTGACCCACGTCTCCCGGATGTGGGCCGACGACCGCGCCTCCCGCGGGCTCGGCATGGAGGCGACCGTCGTCGAGGTCGACCACGCCGTGGTGCGGATGACCGTCACCGACGCCATGGTCAACGGGCACGACATCGCCCACGGCGGCTTCATCTTCACGCTGGCCGACTCGACGTTCGCGCTGGCCTGCAACTCCCGGGGGCAGCTCACGGTCGCGGCCGGGGCCGACATCACCTTCGTCACGACGGCGCACCGCGGCGACGTGCTGGTCGCCGACGGCCGGGTCCGCGCGGCATACGGCCGCAGTGGGATCACCGACGTGACGGTGACGCGCGAGTCCGACGGGGCGCTGGTGGCGGAGTTCCGCGGCCGGTCGCGCAGCCTGCCGCCGCGCTGAGCCGGTCGGCCGCCGCGCTGTCGCGGCGGGCGCTCGACGCGCGAAATGTCGTGTTCGTCCCTAGGGTCCGAGGTGGCCGAGAACCGGCCCGGACACCTTGGGAGGACACATGCGCACCCTGAAGATCCAGAGCTCCTTGCGGACGCTGGCCGTCGCGCTCGGCGTCGCCGCCTCGGCCGCCCTGACCCCCGGCGTCGCGACCGCCGGCGAGACGCCCGCCGACGGGCCGACCCGAGGCGCCTGCGGCTACGCCCCGCTCGAGGACCAGACCTACTCCACCTGGACCGGGCTGCCCCAGGACCCGGCCCGCACGCCCGCCCGCGGCACCCTGGGCTTCACCCTCCAGACCAACCACGGCGACATCCCGGTCGTGCTCGACCGCGCGCTGGCGCCGTGCACCGTGCAGAGCTTCGCGTTCCTGACGCACCAGAAGTACTTCGACGGCACCGACTGCCACCGCCTCACCGCCTACCAGACGCCGCCGTTCGCGTTGTCGGTCCTGCAGTGCGGCGACCCGCTCGGCACCGGCTGGGGCGACCCCGGCTACGCGTTCGAGGACGAGCTCGACTCGGCCCGGGCGCTCGAGAACTGGCCCGGCTTCCCCGACGGCAGCCGCAAGAGCTACCCGCGCGGCACGCTCGCGATGGCCAACGGCGGCCCCGACACGAACGGCAGCCAGTTCTTCCTCGTCTACCGGGACTCGCGCCTGCGGCCCGACTACACGGTCTTCGGCCACGTGACCGACGAGGGCATGCGGGTGCTCGACGAGATCGCCGCGGGTGGCATCGACCCCGGCACCGAGGGCACACCCGAGGACGGCGCCCCGGCCCACCGGGTCACCATCGAGCGCGCCAAGAGCGGTCGCTGACCCCGGTTCCCAGTCCCGCTCGCACCCAGCTCCCAGCCCACGAGGTGGCGGCCCGTGGCTGGGAGCTGGGCCCGCGGCATACGGTGGGGCCATGCGCGTCTTGGTCACCGGCGGTGCCGGGTACATCGGGTCCCACACCGTCGTCCAGCTGAGGGCGGCCGGCCACGAGGTCGTCGTCGTCGACAACTTCTCCAACGCCAAGCCCACCGTGGTGCCGCGACTGGAGGCCCTGACCGGCGGGCCGCTGGAGGTCCACGCGTTCGACCTCACCGACCGCGACAAGGTCGAGTCGCTGTTCGCCGAGCGCAAGTTCGACGCGGTCGTGCACTTCGCGGGGCTCAAGGCCGTCGGCGAGAGCGTCGAGGTGCCGCTGGAGTACTACCAGACCAACCTCGACTCGACCTTCGCCCTGGTGCGCGCGATGCAACGGCACGGCTGCTTCCGGCTGGTCTTCTCCTCGTCGGCGACGGTCTACGGCGAGAGCGCGACCCCGCCGTTCACCGAGGACCTGCCGACCTCCGCGACCAACCCGTACGGCTGGACCAAGGTGATGATCGAGCAGGTGCTGCGCGACGTCGCCCGCACCGACGAGCGCTGGCGGATCGCGTTGCTGCGCTACTTCAACCCGGTCGGCGCGCACGAGTCGGGGACCATCGGCGAGGACCCCTCGGGCACTCCGAACAACCTGATGCCGTTCATCGCCCAGGTGGCGGTCGGCAAGCTGGAGAAGCTCTTCGTCTTCGGCGACGACTACGACACCCCCGACGGCACCGCGCTGCGTGACTACATCCACGTCGAGGACCTCGCCTCCGGGCACCTCGCGGCGCTGACCAAGCTGGGCTCGACCGACGAGCGGGTGTCCACCTGGAACCTCGGCACCGGCCACGGCACGTCGGTGCTCGAGGTGCTGCACGCCTTCGAGAAGGCCTGTGGCCACGAGCTGCCCCACGAGGTGGTGGGCCGCCGGGCCGGCGACATCGCCGCCTCGTATGCCGACCCGTCCCGGGCCGAGCGCGAGCTCGGCTGGAAGGCGACGCGGACCATCGAGGACATGTGCGTCGACCAGTGGCGCTGGCAGCGCGGCAACCCGCTCGGCTACCCCGACTGAGCGGCTACCCCGACTGAGCGGTGGCCCGACCCGCGGTGGCCCGACCCGCGGTGGCCCGACCCGCGGTGGCCCGACCCGCGGTGACCGACCGGTGACCTGACCCACACGGGACCTTCGGCCCTGTCGACCTGACTACTACATACCGTAGTATCTACTACGCCATGTAGTAGTCACGTCGACCGCGGAGCCAGGATGGACAACCTCGACCTCGCCCGGTGGCAGTTCGCCATCACCACCGTCTACCACTTCCTCTTCGTACCAGTCACGATCGGGCTGTCCGCCCTGGTCGCGTGGTACCACACCGCCTGGGTCCGCCGCAGGCGCGAGGACGACCTGCGGCTGGCCAAGTTCTTCGGCAAGCTGTTCACGATCAACTTCGCCCTCGGCCTGGTGACCGGCATAGTCCAGGAGTTCCAGTTCGGGATGAACTGGTCGGACTACAGCCGGTTCGTGGGCGACATCTTCGGAGCACCGCTGGCCATCGAGGCGCTGCTGGCGTTCTTCCTCGAGTCGACCTTCCTCGGGCTCTGGATCTTCGGTTGGGGCCGCATCCCCGAGAAGCTCCACGCCGCCTGCATGTGGATCGTCCACATCGGCACGCTGCTGTCGGCCTACTTCATCCTCGCCGCCAACTCGTTCATGCAGAACCCGGTGGGCTACCGCTACAACCCGACGACGCACCGCGCCGAGCTGACCGACTTCGTCGCCGTCCTGACCAACAAGGTCCAGCTCGTGACCTTCCCGCACGTGGTCACGGCGGCCTACATGGTCGGCGGGGCGATGGTCATGGCGGTCGCGCTGTGGCACCTGCGGCGCCGCGACGTGGGCGCGGACGCGGGGATGTACCGCAGGGCGACCCGCCTCGGGGCCAGCGTGGTCCTCGTCGCCGGGCTGGCAGTCGCGGTGACCGGTGACGTCCAGGGCAAGATCATGACCGAGGTCCAGCCGATGAAGATGGCCGCGGCCGAGGCCCTCTACGAGAGCTCGGACGGCAACGCTCCGTTCAGCCTCTTCACGGTCGGGTCGCTCGACGGGTCGGAAGAGAAGTTCGCGATCACCGTGCCCGGGGTCCTGAGCTTCCTCGCGACCGGCCACTTCGACGGCAGCGTCCAGGGCATCAACGAGCTCAAGAAGGAGTACGCGCAGAAGTACGGCACGGGTAGCCCGCTCACCGCCGACGCGACGTACACGCCCAACATCCCGCTGTCCTACTGGAGCTTCCGGCTGATGATCGGGGTCGGCATCCTGGCCGCCCTCATCGCGGCGCTCGCGTTGTGGACCACCCGCGGTGAACGCATCCCCCGGGCCCGCTGGTGGCACTGGGCGATCATGGCCGCGCCGTTGCTGCCGATCCTGGGCAACAGCTTCGGCTGGATCTTCACCGAGGTCGGTCGACAGCCGTGGCTCGTCTTCGGGGTGATGGCGACCAAGACCGGGGTGTCGCCCTCGGTGTCGGCCGGGGAGGTCGTCACGTCGATGGTCGTCTACACCCTGCTCTACGGGCTGCTGGCCGTCGTCGAGGTCAAGCTCTTCCTGACCTACCTGCGGGCGGGCGCGCCGCCCTTCGAGGAGCCGGCCACCCCGGAGACCCACGACGACCAGGCTCCCCTCGCCTTCGCCTACTGACCTGCCGCCCGACCGGCTGGCCGACCCGCCTGCCGACCCGCCGGCCCCCTCACTGCACCTCTCGGAAGGACTTGCACCGCCATGGAACTCAGCACCGTCTGGTTCGTCATCATCGCCATCCTGTGGACCGGCTACTTCGTCCTCGAGGGGTTCGACTTCGGGGTCGGCATGTTGCTCCCCGTCCTCGGCAGGGGTGGCGACGCCGAGACGACCGAGAAGCGCCGCCGGGTGCTCATCAACACGATCGGGCCCGTCTGGGACGGCAACGAGGTGTGGGTGCTGACCGCCGGTGGCGCAACCTTCGCGGCGTTCCCGCACTGGTACGCCACGATGTTCAGCGCCTTCTACCTGCCACTGCTGCTCATCCTCGTCGCCCTCATCGTGCGCAACCTCGGGTTCGACTACCGGGGCAAGCGCGACGACGTGCGCTGGCGGGCCCGCTGGGACGCGGCCATCGTCGTGGGTTCGCTGGTCCCCGCCCTGCTGTGGGGCGTCGCTCTCACCAACGTCGTGCGGGGCCTGCCCATCGACGGTGCCAAGGAGTTCACAGGCAACCTCGTCACCCTGCTGAACCCCGTGTCGCTGCTGGGCGGGCTCGTGACCCTGGGGCTGTTCCTCACCCACGGCGCGCTGTTCGTGGCCCTGAAGACCGACGGCCCGATCCGCTCGGACGCGCGGGACATCGCCACCCGCACCGGTGTCGTCACGGCAGTCCTCGCCGTGGCACTGCTGGGGATCCTCGGCGCGTCCGGCGGCGACGCCGCCTCGTGGGTCACGACGGTGCTCGCCGCACTCGCCCTGGTGGGAGCGCTGGCGGCCAACCTGCGCGGCCGCGAGGGATGGGCCTTCGTGGGCACCTTCGTCACCATCGCGATGGCGGTGGCGACCTACTTCCTCCTGCTGTTCCCCGACGTGATGCCCAGCAGCACCGACGCCGCCTGGTCGCTCACCACCGCCAACGCCTCCAGCACCCCCTACACGCTGAAGATCATGACGTGGGTCGCGGTGGTCTTCACGCCGATCGTCCTGCTCTACCAGTCGTGGACCTACTGGGTCTTCCGCAAGCGCATCGGCACCCAGCACATCCCCGCGGTGGCGAGCCACTGATGCGTCCGTTCGACCCGGCCGTGCTGCGCGCGGTGCCGCAGGCCCGGCGCCCGCTCGGGCTGCTCGCCGCGGTCGGGGTGGCGCAGGGCGTGGCGACGGTCGCCACCGCCTTCGCGCTCACCTCGCTCGTGGTCGCGGTGGTGCGCGGCGAGCCGGTGGCCCGGCCCGCGGCATACCTGGTCGTGGTCCTGCTGGTGCGCGCGGTGCTGTCGTTCGTCGGGGAGACGGTCGCCGCGTCGGCGGGCACCACGGTGAGCAGCGCGGTGCGGGAGCAGCTGCTGACCCGGTGGCTCTCGGCTCCGGCGGAGGACCGACCCAGCACCGCGCACGCGGTGACGCTCGCCTCCCAGGGTGCCGCCAGCGTGGAGCCGTATGTCGCGCGCTTCCTCCCGGCGCTGGTCACGGCCGCGGTCGTGCCCGTCCTGGCGGTGGTGACCCTGGCGCTCGTCGACTGGCCGAGCGCCCTCGTGGTGGTGCTGACCCTGCCGTTGCTGCCGCTCTTCGCGGCCCTGATCGGGGCGACCACCCGGGACGCCACCGAACGCCGCTGGGGTGCGCTGGCCGACCTCTCCGGCCACTTCCTCGACGTGGTGCGGGGGCTCCCGACCCTGGTGGCGTACGGGCGGGGCGAGCGGCAGGTGCAGACGATCCGAGACGTGAGCCAGCGGCACCGTCGCGCCACGATGGCGACCCTGCGACTGGCCTTCCTCAGCTCGGCGGCCCTGGAGCTGCTGGCCACGATCTGCGTGGCCATCGTGGCCGTGACCGTGGGGTTGCGGCTGTCGCACGGGTCGGTCGACCTCGCGACCGGGCTGCTGGCGATCCTGCTCGCGCCGGAGGCGTACTGGCCGATCCGCCGGGTGGGGGCCGAGTTCCACAGCGCAGCCGATGGCGCCGCGGCGCTGGCGACGGCGCTTCCCCAGCTCGCGGCGCCGCAGCCCGCGGCCCCGGAGCTCGGGGCCCCGGAGCTCGGTGCCCCGGCCCCGACCCATCGGCCGGGGGTCGTCATCGCCCGCGGGCTCTCCTACCGCTACCCGGGGTCGGACACGCCGGCGCTGGAGGGGGTCGACCTCACCGCGTCCACCGGGCTGACCGTCGTCACCGGGCCGTCGGGGTCTGGCAAGTCCACCCTGCTGGAGCTCCTCGCGGGGCTGCGCACCCCGACGGCCGGTGACGTCCGCACCGGATCGGTCCACCTGGTCACGCAGCGTCCGTTCCTCACCGTCGGCAGCCTCCGCGAGAACCTCACGCTCGGAGCGGGCCAGGTCACCGACGCCGCCATCTGGGAGTCGCTGCGCGCCGTGGGTCTGGACGGCGTGGTCGCCGCCCAGCCCGACGGGCTGCAGACCGCGCTCGGTGACGACGGCCGCGGCTTCTCCGCCGGGCAGCGCGCCCGGCTGGTGCTCGCCCGGGCCAAGCTCTCGCCCGCCGACGTGCTCCTGCTCGACGAGCCGACCGCCCACCTCGACGACGAGTCGGTCGCCGTGGCCCACCGCGTCATCCTCGAGCTGGCCCGGCAGCGCTGCGTCGTGGCCGTCACCCACCGCGCGGAGCTCCTGGCCCTGACCGGCCACCACGTCACCCTCCGAGCGACCACCACCGCGCGGGCGGTCACGGCATGACCATCTCCGCGCCCCGCCTCTCCGCCCGCGTCTCGCTCCGCCGCGCGCCGCGCAGCTCGCCTCGCCGCGCGCCGCGCCTCTCGCCCCGCATCGCCGCCGCCGGCGCCCTCGGCGCCACCGCGCTCGGCTCAGGGGTCGCCCTGACCGCGACCTCGGGCTGGCTCGTGGTCCGCGCCAGCGAGCGCCCGGTGATCCTCACCCTCCTGACCGCGATCGTGGCCGTCCGGACCTTCGGCATGGCGCGTCCGGTCTTCCGCTACTGGGAGCGGCTGCGGTCGCACGACGCCGCCCTCGACGACCTCGCGACGGCCCGCACCGAGGTGTATGCCGCGCTGGTGCCCCTCACGCCCGCGCGGCTCCCGCGCCGCGGCCGGGCCGCCATGCTGGCGGGGGTCGTCGACGACCTGACCGAGCGGGTGGAGGCGCAGGTGCGGGTCACCGTGCCGATCGTCACGACCGCGCTCGCGGGCCTCGCGACCGTGGTGCTCTGCGCGTGGGTCGAGCCGGCAGCCGGCCTCGTCGTCGCCGGGCTCCTGCTCGTGGCGGGACTGACGACGCTGCTCGCCCGGCGCGTGGAGACCCGGTCGATGGACGCCCTGGTGGCCGCCCGCGACGACGTGGCCCGCGTGACCGAGCTGGTCGCCAGCCAGTCCCTCGACCTGCAGGCCGTCGGCGCCGGCGCCGAGGCGGTCGGGTGGGTGCGGGACGCCCAGCGCCGGGTGGCCGACGCGACCCGGGTCCAGAGTCGCGGACGCGCGCTGGCCACCGGTGCCCTGCCGCTCGCGACGGCCCTGGCGACCGTGGGGTGCGCCCTGGTCGCGACGCGCACGGACCACAGCGCGCCGGTCTCGGCGCTGCTCGTGTTGGCCCCGTTCGCGCTGGCGGAGGTGTTCACCGCGTTGCCGGAGGCGGCTCGGGCGTGGGCCCGCTCCGGCGCTGCCGACCGCCGGCTGACGGCACTGCTCGACGAACGACCCGCCGTCGCCGTCCTGCCACCCGCCACTGGAGCGTCCGCCGTGCCTTCCACCGAGGCGTCCGCCGCGCCTTCCACCGAGGCGTCCGCCGTGCCTTCCACCGTGCTTGCCACGGAGGCGCCCGCCGTGCCTTCCACCGAGCCCGCCACCGACGTCCCACACCTTCGGCTCCGGGGCCTGGGGGCCTCGTGGGACGGCCGCCGGCAGGCCCTGCAGGACGCAGACCTGGAGGTGCCACGCGGCCAGGTCGTCGCGGTCACCGGCCCCAGCGGCTGCGGCAAGTCGACCCTCCTCGCCGTCCTCGCCCGGCAGCTCGACCCGCACGCGGGGAGCTACCTGGTCGACGGGCAGGACGCCCTCGGGCTCCCGGTGGAGCGGGTGCGCGGGCTCTTCGCGGTGGTCGACGACGAGCCCCACGTCTTCGCCACGACGCTGCGCGAGAACCTGCGGCTGGCCCGGCCCGCGGCGACCGACCCGGACCTCGTCGAAGCCCTGGTCGCGGCCGGGTTGGACGGCTGGCAGGCAGGCCTGCCCGACGGGCTGGACACCCGGCTCGGCGCGGGCGGCCGCGGGCTGAGCGGCGGGGAGCGGGCCCGGCTGTCGATCGCGCGAGCGCTGCTGTCACAGCGCCCGGTGCTCCTCCTCGACGAGCCCGTGGCCCACCTCGACCACCCGACCGCGCTGGCCGTGATGGCGGACCTGCTGGCCGCTCGCGGCGAGCGCAGCGTGGTGGTGGTGAGCCACCGACCCGAAGGGCTGGCCGAGGCACACGGCATCATGGACCTGACCGGGACCACCACGGTCCCCGAGGCCGTGCCGACCCTGCAGTGAACGGAATGAGGTGACGCTGACGATGCACCGCAAGGCGATGAACACGCTGGGCGACCTCGAACGGGCCGTGATGGAGCAGGTCTGGCGGGCCGCCGAGGAGGACCGGGCTCCCGTGTCGGTGCGGGACGTCCACGACGCGCTGGTGACCAGCCGCCACCTCGCCTACACGACCGTGATGACGGTGATGGGTCGGCTGGCGGACGCCGGGCTGCTGACCCAGGAGCGCAGCGGCCGCGCCTACCGCTACTCCCCCGCAGGCTCCCGCGAGGAGCTGACCGCCTCGACCATGCTCGACCAGCTGCACGGCATGGGCACCACCGACCGACGCTCCGCGATGCTGCACTTCCTCGGCGACGCCTCACCCGAGGAGATCGCCGACCTCAAGGCCGCGCTCGCCGAGGTGGAGGCACGGCACGGCGCCGACTCGCGGGCGAAGGCACCCTGAGCAGCACCCTCGCCGCGGCCGGACTGGCGGTCCTGGCGCTCGGCCTGACCGGCCCCGCTCCGCGCGTCATGACCCGGCTCGTCGGCTTCCGGCGCGCGCCGAGGGAGGCGCTGTTGGTGTGGCAGGCCGTCTCGCTCGCGGGCGTCGTCGCCGCCCTCGCGGTGGCACCCGCCGCGACCCTGTCCACCACGCTCCCGCGGTGGGGGGTGGTCCTCGCGACCGGCTTCAGCGCCGCCATGCTCGTCCGCCTGCTCTGGTCAGGTCACACCATCGGCACCGGGCTGCGCGCCCAGCGCCGGGGGCACCGCACCCTCGTCGACGCGTTGGGGACCGACACCGGCGACCACGTGCGCGTGCTCGCGCACCCCACGCCGACGGCATACTGCCTGCCCGGCCTGCGGCGACGGGTGGTGCTCACCGAGGGCACCCTCGCGACGCTCCCGCCCGAGGAGCTGGCCGCGGTGATGGCCCACGAACGCGCCCACCTGCGGGCCCGGCACGACCTGGTGCTCGAGTTCTTCACCGTGCTGCACCGGGCGGTCCCGGGCCGCCTCCGGGCCGCCCCGGCGCTGCGCGAGGTGCACCTGCTCATCGAGGTGCTGGCGGACCGCGTCGCCCGTCGGGCGGTGGGTCCCGTGCCGCTCGCGCGGGCGCTGGTCGCGCTCGCGGCCGGGAGCCACCCCGACACCGCCCTCGGGGCCACCGAGGACCGCGCGACCACCGCGGCCCGGATGCGGCTGCTGGCCGAGCCCCCCGCGCCGGGGTGGCTCCGGGCGTCGATGCTGGCCTTCGCCGCGGGCGTCCTCGCCGCCCCCGTGGCCCTGCTCGTCGTCGCCGTGGGTTGAATGGAGGCATGGCAACCGAGCGTCCCTACCGCGTGACCGTCGTGTGCACCGGCAACATCTGTCGCTCGCCGATGGGCGAGTTCGTCCTGCGCGAGCGCTTCGAGGACGCCGGACTCGGCGACCGGGTCGTCGTCGACTCGGCGGGCACCCACTCGTGGGAGGTCGGCAACCCGGCCGACCCGCGGACCCTCGCGGTGCTGGCACGCAACGGGCACGACGACTTCGGCGGTCGTGACCACGTGGCCCGCCGCTTCGAGCGGTCCTGGCTCGACGACGTCGACCTGGTGCTCGCCGCCGACGCCGGTCACCTGCGCGAGCTGACCAGGCTCGCGCGCACCGAGAGCCAGCGCGCCAAGCTGCGGCTGTTCCGGGAGTTCGACCCGGCCGCCGAGCGCGGCGGCCACCTCGACATGGACGACCCCTACTACGGCGACGACACCGCCTTCGACCGGACCTACGCGGAGGTGGTGGCGGCGGCCGACGGCATCGTCGAGCACGTGCGCCAGGCACTCGACACCCGGAATAGTTGAATATCGAACTATTGTTGAGCGGTCATGACGACGAACAGCACGCCCTTCGCCCTCCGGCTCGACTGGGCCCGAAGCCTCTTCGACCGCGGCGACTTCAGCGCTGCCGCCACCGCGCTGCGCGAGCTCGTCGACGAGTCCGGCAGCGCCGAGCACCTGCACGGCACGGCCGACCTGCGGATGCTGCTGGCCCGCGCCTACTTCGGGTCGGCCCAGCTGGGTCGGGCCGAGACCGAGCTGCGCGCACTGGTCGAGGACGCCCCTGACGACGGTTACCTGCACCTGCTGCTGGGCCGCACCCTCCAGCGCCAGCGTCGGCACGCCGACGCGCAGCGCCACCTGGCGCTGGCCGAGGTGCTCGGGGACTACGAGCGTCCGGCCGCCTACGGTGGCCCCACGCCCGTGCCGACCAGCTGAGACCGTGCCGACGAAGTGAGCCCGCGATGACCGACTACGGACAGGACCTCCAGTTCGGGATCTTCCCGAGCCCGGACGCCGCCCACGCCGACCTCGTCCTCGAGCTCAGCGCGGCTGCCGACGTGGCCGGGCTCGACCTCGTGACGATCCAGGACCACCCCTACCAGGCCAAGCACCTCGACACCTGGACGCTGTTGTCGGTCATCGCGGCGCGCACCACCTCGGTGCGCGTCGCCCCCAACGTCGCCAACCTCCCGCTGCGCCCCCCGGTCGTCCTGGCGCGCAGCGTGGCGACCCTCGACCGGCTCAGCGGTGGGCGGGTCGAGCTGGGGCTGGGCACCGGCGCGTTCTTCGACGCCATCGTCGTGGCCGGCGGCACTCGGCTGACCCCCGGCGAGTCGATCGAGTCGCTCACCGAGGCGATGGCGGTCATCCGGGCGGTCTGGGCCGGCGAGGGCGCCCCCACCGTGCGGGTCGAGGGCAAGCACCACCGCGTCGTCGGGCTGCACCCCGGACCGGCCCCCGCGCACCCGGTCGAGATCTGGCTGGGCGCCTACAAGCCGCGCATGCTGCGCCTCACCGGGCGGTCCGCGGACGGCTGGCTGCCGAGCATGGGGTATGCCGCGCCGGACGCCCTGCGCGAGCTCAACCGGACCATCGACGACGCAGCCACCCAGGCAGGGCGCGACCCGGCCTCGGTCCGCCGGCTCTACAACATCCACGGACGGTTCGGGGCGGACGGCGGGACGCGCGGGGGTTCGATGCTCCAGGGTTCGCCGCGAGAGTGGGCCGAGCAGCTCGCCGAGCTCACCCTCACCGAGGGCATGAGCACCTACATCCTGGCCGTCGACACCATCGACCAGGTCGAACGCTTCGCCCACGAGGTCGCGCCGGCAGTGCGCGAGCTGGTCGACGACGAGCGCGCACGGCGCAGCACCGCGGTCGCCGGGGAGGCGACACCCGCGGAGGCGGTGAGCACCCGGCATACCCTCGACTCGGCGGTGGCGGAACGCCAGGAAGACGTTGCAGCGGAACGACTTTCATCACCATCACCCTCAGCGTCGGACGACGCCACGCCGCGCCATTCGGGCGCGGGAGCGCACCTCGTCGAGGTGCACGACGGCCTCCGGGCCGAGCTGACCCGACTGCGCGACATCGTCGAGCAGGTGGTGGCCGGCGAGGAACAGGCCCATCGCGCGCGCAACGCCATCAACGAGCTGACCATGCGCCAGAACAACTGGACGCTGGGCGCCTACTGCGCGCAGTACTGCCGGTTCGTCACCGGCCACCACGGCCTGGAGGACCGGTCGGTGTTCCCGCACCTGCGCCGCAGCGACCCGGCGCTCACGCCGGTGCTCGACCGGCTGGAGTCCGAGCACCTGGTCATCCACGACGTGCTCGAACAGCTCGACGAGGCACTGGTCGGGCTGGTGTCGGGCACTGCTTCCACCAACGGCGGGGGCACGGCCGAGCTGAAGCGGGTCGTCGACCTCCTGTCGTCGACCCTGCTCGAGCACCTCGCCTTCGAGGAGGACGAGCTGGTGTCGGCCCTGGACCGGTACGGCTTCGCCTGACCTGGCCCCGTCTGCCGGTCGCGGGGTACGGTCCGCTCGTGGGCACGATGGACGAGCAGTCTGACCGACGCCTGCTCGCGGTGCTCCGCGCCGGGGACGTCGAGGCCCTGCGCGAGCTGCTGGCTGCCGAGCCCGGGCGCGCGTCCGCTGGGCTGCGCCCGTCTCCCGGGCATCCCCGGGGCGCGTCCCCGCTGGGGTTCGTGGCGATGCTTCGCTTCGACCCGGCGACCGGCGTCTGGGGCGACGTGCCGGGGGCCGGTGACCTGGCGCGAGCGCTGGTCGAGGCCGGAGCGCCGGTCGACGGCGAGGTCGGCGACGCGGAGACGCCGCTGATCACGGCGGCGAGCTACGGAGACGCCGCCGTGGCGGCCGAGCTGCTGTCGGCGGGCGCCGACCTCGACGCCCGGTCCTCCGCCCAGGGCGGGGGCGTGCCCGAGGCGACGGCCCTGCTCCACGCCGCCGTCTTCGGCATGACCTCGGTCGTCGACGTCCTCGTCGCGGCCGGCGCCACCCCGGGGTCGGTCGAGGAGGCAGCGGCCGTCGGCGATGTCAGCGGGTTCATCGAGGGGGCCGACGAGCAGGCCCGGCTGCGCGCCCTCGTGATGGCGGCCGACCACCAGCGCCTCGACGTGGTCGACGACCTCGTCGCCGCAGGCACTCCGGTGGATCGGGCCGACGCCGTCTGGGGACGCCATCCACTGCGACTCGCCGCCGCGGGTGGCCGCGACCGGTCGGTCGCACACCTGCTCGCGCTCGGCGCCGACCCTCAGGGGGTCGACGACGACGGCGCGAGCGCCCTCGAGCTGTGCCGGGCCGCGCGCGCGAGCCACCGCGACCAGCTCGGCTTCGACCGGGTCGAGGCGCTCCTCTCGGCGAGCTGACCCAGCGCGACCCTGCGCGACCCCTGCGCGACCCAGCGCGACCCGGCGCGACGGGGCTCAGTCGGTCGAGGCAGGGGCGATGTCCCGGTGCCGCTGGCCCACTCCGGCGGTCCCGTACGGGTAGTCGTCGGCGTGCGGTGCGCTGACCGCACCCAGCCGGTCGAGCTGCTCCGTGGACAGGTCGAGGTCGGCCGCGGCGAGGTTGTCGGTGAGCTGCTCGACGGTGCGCGCGCCGAGGATCACCGAGGTCACGGCCGGCTGGGCGCCGACCCAGGCGAGTGCCACCTGCGCCGACGTCACGCCCGCCTCCGAGGCGACCTCGCCGACCGCGTCGATGACGGCCCAGGTGCGCTCCTGCCGGTTGCGCGGCCCCCAGGCCTCCATGCCGCGCTCGGGGTCCTCCCCCAACCGCGACTGGCCGGTGGGGGTGGTGTCGCGCTGGTACTTGCCGGTGAGCCAACCTCCGGCGAGCGGCGACCACGGGAGCAGCCCGAGGCCGCCGTCCAGGCAGGCCGGCACGACCTCGTGCTCGATGTCGCGGACCAGCAGGTTGTACTGCGGCTGCAGGGTCACCGGCGCGGTCCAGCCGTGCTCGCGAGCCACGTGGACGGCCTTGGTGACCTGGTAGCCCAGGTAGTTGGAGAAGCCGTAGTAGGAGATCTTCCCGGCGCTGACGGCGTCGTCGAGGAACCGCAGCGTCTCCTCGATCGGGGTCACCGCATCCCACGCGTGCATCTGGTAGAGGTCGATGTGCTCGACCCCCAGGCGCCGCAGCGAGTCGTCGAGGGCGCGGCGCAGGTGGCGGCGCGAGAGCCCCAGGTCGTTCGCTCCGTCCCCCATCGCGAACCGGCCCTTGGTCGCGACCACGAGGTCCTTGGCGTCCTCTGGGTGGGACGCGAGCCACCGACCGAGGATCTCCTCGGAGACGCCCTTGGAGTAGACGTCGGCGGTGTCGAGGAACGTGCCGCCGGCCTCGACGAACGCCTCGAGGATCGCACCGGACGTCGCCTCGTCCGCCTCCGCGCCGAAGGTCATCGTGCCGAGGCACTGGGTGGAGACGACGGTGCCGCTGGATCCGAGGGTGGTGTATCGCATGCCTCCCACCGTATGCCGCGCCGCAGGCTGGCGCGCGGCCGCGGGCCGGCCGGGGCCGGAGTGGAGCCCGGCACCGGGCGGCGCAGGGTCCGGCGCCGGGCGGCGACCACGCGGCATACCGGTGTCCTGGGGTGGCCGCGCACTCTGGGAGACTGTGGGCCATGGCTTCGCTTGCTGACGCGACCCCGCCCATCGCGCTGGGCGCCCTCGACGGTCGCTACCGCAGTGCGGTGGCTCCCCTCGTCGACCACCTGTCCGAGCCGGCGCTGAACCGCGAGCGCATCCGGGTCGAGGTGGAGTGGTTGATCTTCCTCACCACCCACCAGGTCGTGCCGGGCGTGCGCGCGCTCACCGACGACGAGCAGCGGCAGCTCCGCCAGGTCGTCGACGACTTCGGCGCGGCCGAGATCGAGGAGCTCGCGACGATCGAGCGCGAGACGCAGCACGACGTCAAGGCGGTCGAGTACTTCCTCAAGCGCCGCCTCACCGCGATCGCCCCCGGGGACGAGGACCGCGGGCTCGCCGAGCTGATCCACTTCTGCTGCACCAGCGAGGACATCAACAACCTGTCCTACGCCCTCATGGTCAAGGGCGCGGTCACCGACGTCTGGCACCCGCGGGCCGGCGCTTTCGTCGAGTCGGTCGCGACGATGGCCTCGGACCTGCGCGAGGTGCCTTTGCTGGCACACACCCACGGGCAGCCCGCCACCCCGACCACCATGGGCAAGGAGCTGGCGGTGCTCGCCCACCGGCTCGGACGCCAGCTGCGACGGATCAGGGCGGCCGAGTTCCTCGGCAAGCTCAACGGCGCCACCGGCACCTACGGCGCGCACCTCGCGGCCGTGCCCGGAGCCGACTGGCCGGCGCTCAGCCGCGAGTTCGTCGAATCCCTTGGGCTGCAGTGGAATCCGCTCACCACGCAGATCGAGTCGCATGACTGGCAGGCCGAGCTCTACGCCGACCTCGCGCGGTTCAACCGGATCCTGCACAACCTCTGCACCGACGTCTGGACCTACATCTCGCTCGGCTACTTCGCGCAGGTGCGCGGTCAGGGCACGGTCGGGTCGTCGACGATGCCGCACAAGGTGAACCCGATCCGGTTCGAGAACGCCGAGGCGAACCTCGAGGTGAGCAACGCGCTCTTCGACGTGCTCTCCTCGACCTTGGTCAACAGCCGGCTCCAGCGCGACCTCACCGACTCCTCGATGCAGCGCAACATCGGCGTCGCGTTCGGCCACTCGCTGCTGGCGATCGACAACGCCGCTCGCGGGCTGGCCGGGCTCGACGCGGTGCCGGCGGCCATGGCCGCCGACCTCGACGCCAACTGGGAGGTGCTCGGCGAGCCGGTGCAGTCGGCGATGCGCGCCCTCGGCGCCCAGGGCGTGGCCGGCATGGAGAACCCCTACGAGCGGCTCAAGGAGCTGACCCGTGGTCGCCGCATCACCGGCGACGACCTGCGCGAGTTCGTCGCAGGCCTCGGTCTGCCCGACGACGTCGCCAAGCGGCTGTCCGAGCTGACGCCGCAGACCTACCTCGGCGTGGCCCCCGAGCTGGTCGACTTCCTGGATGTCTGACGACCCCGACTGAGCTCGTGGGGTGACCGGTATGCCGCGTGGTGACCACGCGGCATACCTCTCACGCCTCTGGCCCCGCTCGTCGCCTGCGTGCGACGCTGGACCCATGGTGGCGTTGGGCTGGGTGGTGTTGGCCTTGGTGTTCGTCGACGAGCTGCTGGCTGCGGCAGCCGCGGCGGTGTGGGGCAACCACGAGGGCGGCGTCCTGCTCGCCATCGGCATGGTGCTGGTGGTCATCGGGGTCTGGTGGGTCTTCGCGTCACCGAAGGCGCCGCTCGGGGGCCCGGTGATCCGGCCGGTCACCAAGGTGCTGGTCTTCGGCCTGGCCGGGCTCGGCCTCTGGGCGGTGGGGCAGCACGGGTGGGCGGTCGCGTTCCTCGTCTTCTCCGTGGTGGTGAACGGGCTCGCCCAGCTGCCCTCGATCCAGGCGCTGGTCGGCGACGCCCCGACTCGCGGCCGGCACGAGTCGGCATAGCGTCGCTGCCATGGCCGCACGCAAGGCGAAGCTGGCCGACCTCGCGGAGATCGCGCTCTCGCTCCCCGAGGCCGAGGAAGGGCGGTCGTGGGGCAACCCCGCCTACGTGGTGCGGAAGAAGTCGTTCCTGCACTTCCGTGAGCCGCGACCCGGCGCCCTCGACCCCGAGACCGGCGAGCGGATGCAGGACGTCATCGTCTTCAGCGTGCCTGACCAGAGTGACAAGGAGGCGCTTGTCGACGGTGACGGACCGTGGTTCACCACACCGCACTTCGACGGCTACAACGCGGTCCTGCTCCGCCAGCGTGACCTCGGCCGCCTTACCCGCGCCGAGCTCGCGGAGGTCGTGACGGATGCGTGGGCCGCGCGTGCCCCGAAGAAGCTGGTCGAGGAGTTCTTCGGCGACTGAGCCCTGACGCCGGGAGTTCGCTGGGCATCGAGATCTGTTGCGGCTCAGGCGTTTTCACGTGTGGATTACTGGGTTTGCGTCTTCGAACAGGTGTACGATTGGCCTATGTCAGTCAGCCCGGCAGCCGTGCAGCGCGACGAGGAGCAGCGCGCGCTGTGGGCGCGCACGGCCGAGGTCGCGGGGCGGCTCAACCGGGCTCAGGGCGAGCTCGTCGACCTGGCCGTCGAGCTCATCGAGGGCCAGCACTGGGGTGATGGAGGGTTCCGCTCCCCGGAGCACTACTTCGTCGTCCGTGCCGGTCTGTCGCCGGCGCACGCTCGAGACGTGGTCGCGATCGCCAAACGGCGCCACGAGCTGACCGCTGCTTCCGAGGCCCTGCGGGACGGGCTGCTGTCCCTCGACCAGACCGCGGTGGTCGCCCACCACGCCCCGGCCAGCCACCAGCAGTCAGCGGCCGAGTTCGCCCAGCACGCCACGGTGCCGCAGCTGCGTCGCGCGCTGAGCCGGCACGCCTTCGCCGAGGCTCCGCCGACGGACGCCCAGTCAGCCGAGCGCGCAGCCGCCGACACCGCTCCCACCGACCCGTCTCCCACCGACACGGCGCCCGCCGCTGGACTGCCTGGGCAGGACGAGTCGGAGCGCAGGGCGTGCGCCCGCCCCGACCTGGCGATGCACTACGACGTGGACGGACGGTTCCAGCTGCGTTTCAGCGCGCCGGCACCGGTCGGGGCGCTGGTCGAGCAGGCGATCAAGGAAGCCAAGGACGCCCTGTTCCTCGCCGCGTCCAACGCACCCGAGGACGGTCCCGCACCCCAGCGGGAGGACGGGCCCGTCGGCCAGGCGGTGGATGGCGCGAGCCCGCACCAGTCCGCAGTGTCCCGGGTGCGCGGCCTCGCGGCGACCGACCGCCCCAGCTACGCCGACGCGCTCGAGGAGCTCGCCCGGCGGTCGCTCTCCTCGGTCGCGTCGACCGGTCGGGCCAGCCACTACCGGGTCTACCTGCACCTCTCCACCGACGGCGCGTGGGTCAACGGCGGCGGGGCCATTCCCCAGCGGCTGCTCGACCGGTTCGTCTCCGACGGCGTGCTCCAGCCGGTCTGGGAGACCGAGGGGCGCCCGGTCAGCGTGGGGCGGGCCATGCGGATCCTGCCTCCCCGGTCGCGTCGGCTGATCGAGGACCGCGACCGCGGCTGCCGGTTCCCCGGCTGCACCGCCACCCGGTTCGTCGAGATCCACCACCTGCACGGCTGGGCCGACGGCGGCGCGACCGACGACGACAACCAGGTCAGCCTCTGCCCCTTCCACCACGACGCCATCGGCCGCGGCGACTACCGCATGAGCGGTGACCCCACCCGCCCCGACGGCCTGGTCGTCACCACCCGCCACGGCCTCCCCGTCCGACCGCCCTGCCCCGCTGAGCTCGTCGCACCACCCGGCGGCGACCCGCCCCCACCACCCCACGCCCCGGCATACCAACCTCCGACCGGTGAACGCGCCCGGTGGCACGACATCGAGATCCTCCACGACGAGGCCGCACAGCGGACCCTCACCCTTGTCACGTCGCTCGGCCGTCACGGCGAAGGACCCTCGGGGGACGACCCGCCCTGGCCCGCACGGGACGCCGACGACGAGCTCGTCCTCAGCAGCCTCGGGCCCCGGCGCGGCTAGCTCGGCAAGGCGGCTGGCTCGGTGGGGCGAAGGGCGCCGCAGCCAGCGCGTCCCTGACCGTGCGCCCGTCAGACGACGCGGGAGACACCCGGCAGCCGCACCAGGAGGGAGCCGATCGCGAAGGAGACGGCCACTCCGAGCACGCCGACCGACAGGTACTCGAGCTCCGGCGGCCACGGCACCTGTCGACTCGCGAGGACGAGCCACACCAGGACGACCTGGTGGACGACGAACGCGGCGAAGGCTGCCCGGCTCAGCTCGCGCGCCAGCGCACCCTGGTGGTCGAAGCGGCGACGGAAGAGGTCGAGCAGCCAGGGTGACATCGTCACGACGAGCGCTCCTTCGAGCACCGCGGTCACGAGCGACTGCCAGGTGCCGCCACCGCCGAAGGCGTCGATGTCCGCCCCCAGCGCACTGGCGAGCCCCAGGACGACGACACACCCGGCGAGCGTGACCCATGCGAGGTGGCGGGCCCGACGCGCCATGGTGGCCCCGATCGGGTCGAACCACCCGCGTTCGCCGGCCAGGGCACCGAGGGTGAACCCCACGACCCAGGTGGGCGCCTGCCCGAGGGCCAGGTGCCAGCGCTCCTCGCCGAGGGGAACGACGAACCGCAGGGCGTACGAGGTGAGGGCGATGACCGCGCCGGCGGTCACCAGGTGTCGGGGGCGCAGCGCAGTCAGACCGGGTGGGCGAGCTGGCCAGAGCGTCCGGGTGACCGCGTAGACCGCGGAGAACAGCAGGAGCACGCCGAGGAACCACGTGGGTCCGGGCACCGGGGGCCACCAGGTGTGCACCGCGAACGCCCAGAACCCCTGGTCCCAGCCGGCGTTGTCCGGGTCCACGTACTCGACGAGCGGGCTCAGCACGACCGAGAAGAACACCATGGGGATCCCCAGCCGCACGGCCCGGTCGGTGAGGAACCGGCCCAGCCCCTTGCGGGCCAGGGACCTCGGCGTGAACATCCCCGCCACGAGGAAGAACAGCCCGAGCCCGAAGAACGAGCCGATCACCGCCACCAACGTCGCGATGGTGAGCAACGGCTCGCGGACGGGCGGCTCGTCGAAGACCCACGTGCCCATGCCGGTCCACGCCATCGTCACGTGGGCCACGATGACGCCGATCACGAGGCAGACCTTCAGGTTGTCGGCATGGGCGGAACGGGGCCGGGTTGCCGGGACGAAAGGGTGCGCCCGGCGAGAGATCGTCATGGCATTCCTCCCTCCTGCGTCCTCCCACCAGCGCACCACGGTGGGAGCGACCACAGCAGGGGCGAAGGTCACCGCGCTGGTGACGCCGCTCTGGTGACGCCGCTCTGGTGACGCCGCGCTGGTGACGCCGCGCTCAGGCTCTGGACCCTTCGCGCCGGGCGCACGTGGCGAGACGACGACGCCCCGCGGCGACCTGGGGGTCGGGCGGGGCGTGTGTCGGGGACGAGCAGGTCAGATGGTGACCTTGCCGTCCGGGGTGTCGAAGGTGACCGCGAGCAGCCCGGGGGTGCCGCGGGGGGCGACGAAGGTGAAGTCGATGACCGAGGACGTCTCGTCGGGCGGCAGGCCCAGCCAGTCGCGCACCCGGTCGGGGTCGCCGGCGATCTGCAGGCTGTCGATGGTGACGGTCGTGTGGGCCGCGGACGACGGGTGCAGCGAGACGTCCTCCCACTCCACGAAGTAGGGGAGCTGCGGGTCGGACATCAGGCCCTTGATGCCGAGCTGGCGCCAACGCAGCTCGACGCCGTCGGGACGGTACCGGTTGCCGGGCACTGCCTCGCGGCCGATGCGGGCCTCGAGCGGCGCCAGGTCGTCGACCGCGATGCACCAGCCGAGCCAGCCGCCGCCAGCCTCGGACCGGGCCCGGACGGCCTGGCCGAACGGCGCCTTGTCGGACGCCGGGTGGTCGAGCACCTCGACGACCTCGACGTAGCGCTCGTGGGCCAGCGGCAGGATCACGTTGCGCGTGCCGAAGCGCGGGTGGATCCCCCCATCGACCGGGTCGACCCCGATCAGCTTGGCGAGGCGCTCCGCGGTCGCCTGCAGTCCGTCGTGCTCTGCCGCATACGAAACGTGGTCAACTCGCATACCCGACATCGTGACATACGTCAGGGAGTGCCCCTGACACGGGTGTGGTCGGTGGGGCCTCAGTGGGAGATCAGGACCGCGCAGCCGGGGCTGCGGCACCGCGCTGGCGCACCGCCTCGTAGATGACGATGGCGGCCGAGGTCGCGACGTTGAGCGAGTTCGCCTTGCCCACCATCGGGATCCGCACCCTGTAGGCCGCGTGCGCCAGCACCTCGTCCGTGAGGCCGTACTTCTCGGCCCCCACCGCGATGGCGACCGGGCCGGTGTAGTCGACGTCGGTGTGCAGCAGGTCGGTGTCCGGGGTGGTCGCGACGAGCGCGATGCCGTGCGCGTCCAGCCAGGCGAGGGTCTCGGCCGTCGAGTCGCTCGCGACCGGCACGCTGAAGACCGTGCCCTTGGAGGCGCGGACCAGGTTCGGGTTCCCCCAGTCGGTCACGGGGTCGGCCGCGACCACTGCCTCGGCACCGGCGGCATCGGCGGTGCGCAGCATGGCGCCGAGGTTGCCCGGCTTCTCGACACCCTGGCAGAGGACGGTCAGGGCGCGCGGCCCCACGGTCAGCTCGCTGCACGACCGCAGCACTGACGGCACCACGGCGATGAAGCCGTCCGGCCCCTCGCGGTAGGCGGCCCGTTCGAAGGCGGTGCGCGAGACCTGCACCGTCTCGACCCCCTCGCGACGCACGTCGTCGACGACCCCCTCCTGGCTGGCGGGGTCGAGCATCAGCTCGGGGCAGTAGTAGAGCGCCTCCGGGAGCACCCCGGCGCCGAGCGCGAGGGTGAGCTCCTCGAAGCCCTCGATCAGCGTGCGGCCGGTCTCCTCCCGGGTGCGCCTGCGGCGCAGCGCGGTGAGCGCCTTGAGGCGCGGGTTCGACGGCGAGGTGATGATCAGGTCAGCCATGGCGTGGCCAGTCTGTCAGTCCCCGAGCGGCTCAGGCACAGAACTGCCCGTGGGGTCCGGACCAGCCGACCGGTATGCCGTCCAGTGCGGTGAGGAACGCCTCCGGACCTTCGCGGGGTGGCCGGGTCGCGTCGGGGGCACCCGGCACCACACCCTCGAGCAGGCTCGGGTGCTCGTTGGCCACCCAGTGCCCCGGCAGCGTGCGCACGAGGTCGGCGAACTGTCGGCGTCGAACGGGGTCGACGTAGCCCAGCACCGCGGTGTGGAGGACGACGAGGGTCGCCCCCACCGGCGCCTGCGCGGCCAGCGCGGCGAGGTCGTCGACGAGGTCACCCGCCACGAGCAGCGGCGGGTCCGCGGCGACCACGGCGGCCGCCTGCCGCAGGCGTTCGTGGCGCTGCTCCTGCTCCGGCCAGACCAGGCACTCGAGCCAGTGCAGGTCGTCCGGGTCGGTCACGTCGAGGGGGTGCAGGTCGAGCCCGGCCCGCCACACCACCTCCGGCCGTCGGGTGGGCGGCGGGTCGTCGCGGTCCCAGGCGCACCCCAGCACCGGCCCGTCGCCGTCCCCGACGGTGCCCTGTCCGTAGTCGTAGCGGTACCGGTCGGGGTAGAGGCACAGGCCCGCGGAGGCGCCGACCTCCAGCAGCGCCAGCGGGCCGGGCAGACCGGAGAGGACGGGCAGGAGGGTGGCGCACCGGCCGGCCTCGTTGGTCTGGGTGGAGCGGACCAGCAGCTCGGCCCGGACCACCGGCCACTGGTCGAGGGCCCATGCGACGAAGGCCGCAGGGTCGGTGACGGGGCCGTCGAGGTGACGGGCGACGCCGAAGAGCAGGTTCGGCTGCTGCTTGCCGGTGGGCAGGTCGGCGAGGAGCCCTTCCAGCTGGTCGTGGGCGGCCACCGCTCCGGCCAGCGCCTCGTAGGTGGGTGAGACGCCGGCAGCCTGCCCGCGGGCGAAGGCGAGGTACTCGTCGCGAACGGCCACGTCCGCCACTGTGACAGAAAGGACCGCGACACCGGACCACCCCGGCACCGAACCACCGCGGCACCAGTCCACCGCGGCACCTGTCCGCCGCGGCACCTGTCCACTGCGGCACCAGTCCACCGGGTGCGGTCAGGGAGTGCGGCACACTGTCCGCCATGAGCCAACCCGCTGTCACCGAGCACTACTCCCTGCGCCAGAAGATCACGATGATGGTCAACCGCTACGAGATCCGGTCGGTCGACGCCACCGGTGCCGAGGGGCCGGTGATCGCCGTCGCGCAGCAGAAGCGGATGGCCTTCAAGGAGCAGGTCACGTTCTACGCCGACGAGGCGCGCACCCAGCCGGTCTTCTCGTTCAAGGCCCGCACGCGGATGGACCTCGGGGCGACCTACGACGTCTTCGACGCCAGCGGTGCGCCGATCGGCTGGTTCCGCAAGGACTTCGGTAAGTCGCTGCTGCGCTCGTCGTGGCACCTGGGCACCCCGGACGGGCTCGAGGCGTTCGGCACCGAGCGCAACCAGAACATCGCGATCCTGCGCCGGGTCTGGGACTTCATCCCGGTCGTCGGTGACATCCCCCTGCCGTTCCTCTTCCACTTCGACTTCACCACCGGTGACGGCAGTGTCGTGCTGTCGTCGGAGCGCAAGCGGAGCCTGCGCGACCGCTACGACATCCACATGCCACAGGCCAGCAACGGGTGGCAGCTCGACTGGCGGGTCGGTCTGGGCATGGCGGTGGCGCTGGACGCGCTCCAGTCACGCTGAGCCGCGCTCGACCCTCGCGCGGTGCCGCTCGGTCAGCTCGGTGGCGCCGTCGAGGAGCTCGCGCATCCGCTCCAGCTCAGCGACCGTGAACGACGCGAAGGCCTGCTGTCCCTCGGTGACCATGGGGCCGTAGGCCTCCCACGTGCGACGGGCGCCTTCCTCCGTCATGGCCACCAGCACCTGTCGCCGGTCGGTCTCGCTCGGCTGTCGCACCACGAACCCCTTGACGACGAGCCGGTCGATCAGTGCGGTGGTGGCTGCCGGCCGTAGCCCCGTGGCGGCGCTCAGCTCGCCGGCCGTCCGCGGGCCCTCGCTGAGGATGTCGAGGCAGCGCAGGTCGGCCGGGCCGAGCCCGAGCGCGCGGCCGACCGCGTCGTCGAACGACTGGACGCTGCGCTGGTAGCGCTGCATCGCCCTCCCGGCCTGCTCGATGGCCGCTTGACGGGTCCGTGTCACGCGTGCAATCCTTTCGATTATCGAACTATCCGATTGTCGTAAGAAAGGCTAGCACCGTGAAGGCTGTCGTCGTCGGAGGCGGAGTGGCCGGACCCGCCACCGCCATGGCCCTCCAGCAGGTGGGCATCGAGGCCGTCGTCCTCGAGGCCCGGGACCGGGCCGCCACGCAGGCAGGGTCCTACCTCACGATCGCGCCCAACGGCCTCGACGCCCTGGCCGCCATCGGCTGCCTCGACCTCGTGCGCGACCTCGGGTTCCCCTCGCGTCGCAACATCATGCTGGGGGCCACCGGACGACAGCTCGGCTCGATCACCCTCGGCACCCCCTTGGCCGACGGCACGCCAGCACTCACGATGAAGCGGCCCCACCTCACCGGCGCGCTGATGGGCGAGGCCGCCCGCCGCGGCATAGAGGTCAGGTATGCCGCCAAGGTCACCTCCGTGCGCACCGGAGGAGAGCGGGCGGTCGCCGTCCTCGAGGACGGGCGCGCCATCGAGGGCGACCTGCTGGTGGGCGCGTCCGGCGTGCACTCCTCGGTCAGGAGCGCGGTCGACCCGTCGGCGCCGGCCGCCCGCTACGTCGGGCTGACCAACTTCGGCGGCATCACCCGCGACACCCCGCTCGCGCAGGCCCTGCCCACGGGCGGCTGGCAGTTCACCTTCGGGCGCCGCGCGTTCGTCGGGCTGCACCGCACCCCTGCCGACGACGTCGTGTGGTTCGTCAACGTGCCGGAGCCGGAGATCAGCCGCTCCCAGCGCTCCGCCACCTCCCCGGACCAGTGGCGGGCGCGGCTGGCCGACCTCGTGGCGGCCGACGCGGGACCGGCTCGGGCCCTCATCGAGTCGGGAGAGCTGGAACTGGCTGGTGACAACACCCACGACCTCGGCCACGTGGCGACCTGGCACCGGGGCCGGGTCGTGCTGGTCGGCGACGCCGCGCACGCGCCGTCGCCGAGCTCTGGACAAGGGGTGTCGCTCGCGCTGGAGGACGCCGTCGTGCTGGCCGGGTGCCTCGCCACGGCCCGGGGCGTGCCTGCAGCCTTCGAGTCCTTCGTCACGGCGCGGCGGCAGCGGGTGGAGAAGGTGGTCGCCGTCGGTGCGCGCTCGAGCAGCTCGAAGCTGCCGGGCCGGATCGGTCGGGTCCCACAGGAGGCGGTGATGCGCGTGGTCTTCCGACTGCTGGTGACCGACCGGGCCCAGGACTGGGTCACCGGCTACCGGGTCAGCCAGACCCCGGAAGGCAGGGCGGTCAGCGCCGGCGCGCGCGAGGCGGGCCCGGTCAGGGCCTGACCGTTCAGGGCCTGACCGTAGGGCCTCACCGTTCAGGGCGGAACCGTCAGGTCCCCACCGCTCAGAGCAGCGAGCGCAGCACCGGCACCAGGCCGTCCTCGTCGACCGTGAGGGTCACCTCGTCGGCGATCTCCTTGACCGAGTCGGGGGCGTTGCCCATCGCCACGCCCCGGGCCGCCCAGTGCAGCATCTCGACGTCGTTGCGCTGGTCGCCGACCGCGACGGTGTACTGCGGTTCGACCTCGAGCCGGCGGCGCAGGAGCTCCAGCGCCGAGCCCTTCGAGACGCCCTCGGGGTTGAGGTCGAGCCAGGCCGAGAAGCCCACGGCGTAGTTCACGCCGTGCAGGCCGATCCGCTCGGTGAGGGCGAGGAAGTCCTCGGCCGTGCCGTTCGGCGCCCGGAACGTCACACGGGTCACCGGGTCGGCGACGAGCTCGTCCCACGGCACGACCCGCAGCTCGCCCTGGAGCTCGCCGTCGGGGAACGGCGCGCTGAGCTTGAACCCCACACCGAGCTCCTCCACCGCGACGACCGCGTCCGGCCACTCGTGGCGGAGCAGGTTGAGGGCGGGAGCGGGGTCGAAGGTGATGGCGTCGATGATCCGGAACCCGTTGTCCTCCCTGGTGTCCAGCTCGATGGTCACCGCCCCGTTGGAGCACACGGCATACCCGCTCTCGATGCCCAGCTCGGCCATGATCGTGGTCGTCGCCACGATCGACCGGCCGGTCGCGATGATCACGTGGTGGCCGGCGGCGAGCACGTCGTGGACGGCGCCGCGGACCCCGGGTGACAGCTCGCCGGCGTGGTTGATCGTCGTGCCGTCGACGTCGAGGGCGACGAGGTGGGGCGGGCCCGCCTGCGGGGGTACGGTCATGCGGCGAGCCTACGGAAGGCGGACGTGCTGCGGACCCAGGTCGGCGATGCGGCGCGCTCCGAGCAGGGCCATCGTGCGGCGCACCTCGGTGCTGAGGATCTGGGCGGCCCGCTCGACGCCGGCCTCGCCACCGGCCATCAGGCCGTAGAGGTAGGCGCGACCGACGAGCACCGAGCTGGCGCCCAGGGCCATCGCCGCGACGACGTCCGACCCCGACATCACCCCGGTGTCGACCATCACCTCCGGCCCGTCGCCCAGGGCGTCGCGCACGTCGGGGACCAGGCGCACGGGCACCGGTGCCTTGTCGAGCTGCCGTCCGCCGTGGTTGGAGAGCACGATCGCGTCGGCTCCGGCGTCGAACATCCGGCGCGCGTCGTCGACGGTCTGGATGCCCTTGACGATGAGGGGGCCCTCCCAGGTCGAGCGCACCCAGTCGAGGTCCTTGAGCGTCATGGTGGGGTCGAACAGCGCGTTCATCATCTCGGCCACCGTGCCGTCCCAGCGGTCCAGGCTGGCGAACCGCAGCGGCTCGGTGGTGAGGAAGTTGACCCACCAGCTCGGGTGCATCGCGCCGTCGAGCACGGTCTTCGCCGAGAGCGCAGGCGGGATGTTGAAGCCGTTGCGCACGTCGCGCAGCCGCACCCCGGCGACGGGCACGTCGACGGTGAGGATGAGCGCCTCGAAGCCGGCCGCCTTCGCCCTGGCCATCAGGTCCTCAGCCGGTGCGTGGTCGCGCCAGACATAGAGCTGGAACCACTTGCGGGCGCCGGGCGACGCCTCGGCCACGCCCTCGACGTCGGTGGTGCCCAGGGTCGAGAGGCCGTAGGGGATGCCGACCCGCTCCGCGACGCGGACCACGGCTCGCTCGCCCTCGTGCTGCATCATTCGCGTGAAGCCGGTCGGGCCGAACCCGAAGGGCTGCGCCGCCGGTCTCCCGAGCACCGTCGTAGTGGTGTCGATGTCGCCGACGTCCTGCAGCACCGACGGCTGGAAGGTCAGGTCGCGGAAGGTCGCCCGGGCCCTCGCGAGGCTGAGCTCGGACTCGGCGGCCCCGTCGGTGTAGTCGAAGACCGAGCGAGGCGTGCGTCGCCGGGCGACCTCGCGCAGGTCCGCGATCGTCAGGGCGGCGGCCAGCCGTCGCTTCTTCGCGTTCAGCTCGACCGGCTTGGGCCGGAGCAGGGGTTTGAGCTCGGACCACTTGGGCAGCTGTCGATCGCTCACCTCGCCGACGCTACCGCCCCCCGCAAAACGGTGGTTGCTCGATGAAACGGGCTCTGTGGCCGCCGTTTCGTCGAGCAACCACCGTTTTGCGGGGGTGGGGGCGGGGCGGGGGCGGGAGGTCCGGGCGGGGGTGGGGGCGGGGTGGGGGTGCGGGGCGGTCAGACCGGCTTGAGGACTTCCAGCCCGAGGAAGGGCTGCAGGGCCCGCGGCACGACGACCGAGCCGTCGGCCTGCTGGTGGTTCTCGAGGATGGCCACCATCCACCGGGTCGTCGCGAGCGTGCCGTTGAGCGTGGCGACGGCCCTGGTGCCCTGGCCGTTCGGGTCGCGCTCGCGGGTGTTGAGCCGACGGGCCTGATAGGTGGTGCAGTTCGAGGTGGAGGTCAGCTCGCGGTAGCGACCCTGCGTCGGGACCCACGCCTCGCAGTCGAACTTGCGCGCCGCGGGACCACCGAGGTCACCGGCCGCCGTGTCGATGACGCGGT
The DNA here is from genome assembly GCF_039531795.1 of Pedococcus bigeumensis. Lineage (NCBI taxonomy): Bacteria > Bacillati > Actinomycetota > Actinomycetes > Micrococcales > Intrasporangiaceae > Pedococcus > Pedococcus bigeumensis. The sequence continues at coordinate 426,566 of NZ_BAAAQS010000003.1, forward strand.
AGGGCACCTCGATCTTGGCGAGCATCTCCTTCTCCCAGCCCAGCAGCCGCTGGTGCTCGGCAGCCGCGTCCTCGACCCGGCAGTAGGTGAACATCTCGACCTTGTGGAACTGGTGGACGCGGATGATGCCGCGGGTGTCCTTGCCGTGCGACCCGGCCTCGCGGCGGTAGCAGGCCGACCACCCGGCATACCGCTTCGGTCCGGCGGAGAGGTCGAGGATCTCGTCGGCGTGGTAGCCGGCGAGCGCGACCTCGGAGGTGCCGGTGAGAAACAGGTCGTCGGCCTCGAGGCGGTAGACCTCGTCGGCGTGCTTGTCGATGAAGCCGGCCCCCGCCATCACGTCGGTCTTGACCAGCGTGGGCGTGATCATCGGCGTGAACCCGTGCTCGACGGCCTGCGCGATGCCCATGTTGAGCAGCGCGAGCTCGAGTCGGGCACCGACCCCGGTGAGGAAGTAGAACCGCGAGCCGCCGACCTTGGCGCCCCGCTCCATGTCGATGGCCGCGAGCGACTCCCCCAGCGCGAGGTGGTCGCGGGGCTCGAAGTCGAACTCCGGGATCGAGCCGACCGTCTCCAGGACGGTGTAGTCGTCCTCACCGCCGGTCGGCACACCCTCCTCGACGATGTTGCCGATCTGGCGGAGCAGCCCGCCGAGCTCGGCCTGGGCGGCGTCGGCGTCGGCCTGCAGCTGCTTGACCCGCGCGGACAGGTCCTTGGTCTGGGCGAGGAGGGCCTGCTTCTCGTCACCCTGGGCCTGGGCGACCTGCTTGCCCATCGACTTCTGCTGGGCGCGCAGCTGCTCGAACTCGGTGAGGCAGGAGCGGTGCGTCTGCTCGGCGGCGAGGATCGCGTCGACGATCCCCTCGTCCTCACCACGGGCGCGCTGGCTGGCGCGGACGCGCTCGGGGTCCTCACGCAGGAGCTTGATGTCGATCACCGGGTCAGCCTATCGAGCAGGCACGAGGGCCCAGCGGAGGTCCATCTCGCGGTCCGACCATCCCTCGGACATCCCTCGGACCAACCCTCTGACCATCCCTCTGACCAACCCTCTGACCAACCTCTGAAACACGTTGCCCGGGCAGGTTGCCGGGCGCGATCCTTGCGGTATGCCGTCCACGCCCACCCTCGCGTCGTTCGCCCTCGCCGCGACCGCCCTGATCCTGCTGCCCGGTCCGGCCATGCTGTTCCTGATCTCGCGTGGCATCGGCCAGGGCAGCCGCCGGTTGGCCGTCGCGTCGATGGCCGGCATCGAGACCGCGACCGCGGTGATGGTGGTCGCGACGGCGTTCGGCCTGTCCGCGGTGGTCAGCTCCTCGGTGCTGGCCTTCTCCGTCGTGAAGTACGCCGGCGCGGCCTACCTCGTCCACCTGGCGATCCGGGAGTTCCGGAGCAAGGGCCACTTCGCCCTCGACCGCGCGCCGGTCACGCACTCCCGTCGCGCGTTCGGTGACGCCTTCCTGGTGGGTATCTCCAACCCCAAGACGGCGGTGTTCTTCGTCGCCTTCTTCCCGCAGTTCCTGCACCGGGAGTCGGGCCCGATCTGGTCGCAGGTGCTGGTGCTGGGCGCGATCTTCGTCGCCATCGGCGCGGTGTTCGACAGCATCTACGCACTCAGCGCGGGCTCGATCGGGCAGTGGCTGGCTCGGCACCCCCGCGCGGTCGAGCGGCAGAAGTACGTCTCGGGGAGCATCTTCCTCGTCATGGGCGGGGCGGCGGCCCTGACGGGTCATCCCCAGAAGGCCTGACGCTCGGCGACGCCGGGAGGGGTGTGCCACGTGCCCTGGGATGCGCGAGCCCCGGGTATGCCGTGAACAGGGTCAGGCCGCGCCGTGCGCGGCTCAGGCGCGGACGTCCACCAGGTGGTGGGCGAGGTCGTGCAGGAAGTACTGCCCCAGCGTCAGCACGGTGAACTCCGAGCCGTCGCTGCGCAGTCCGGTGCGTCCCCACTGGTCGTCGCGCACCGCCGCGAACCCGGCTGACACGGTGGCGGCGGCCTCCTGCAGCTCGCGACCCACCACGACCGGGTCCTGCTCGCCGTAGCGGTCCGCCAGCGCGGTCTCGTCCTGGTCCCAGTTGGCGAACCGCGGGGCGTCCTCGTCGAGCATCAGCCGGACCCGTCCGTCGAAGACCCGGCAGACGTCGCGCACGTGGCAGGCGTACTCGAGGGGTGACCACACGTCGGGGGCCGGTCGCCGGGTGGCCTCCGGGCGGGCCAGCACCGCCGCCCACGGCGACGTGGCCGCGAGGGTGGTCGGCGCGACGTCCTGCGCCGCGACCGCGCGGGCGTCGAACCCGCAGTCGGGGCACGGGCGCTGGAGGGTCCAGGTCCAGTCCTTGGTGTCGGAGACGATCGCGTCGGCGGGCTGGTCGGGCATGGCGACCACGGTAGGGCGCGGGGCGGCGGGCTGCCGAGGCGTGACAACGCCAACCACCCACGACTTCCGGCCAATCGCCCGCGAGCCGAGGCGCCGGGAGGCGCTCTGACCTGTGCTGATGCAGGCCCCACCGTGGGGTAGCGTCGGCCCGTGCTTCGCGAACATTCCGGCTGGGTCGTCCTCGTGGCGATCGTGCTCGTCGTCATCCTCGCCCTCGGCATCGCCGGGTGGGCCGGGATGCGGGTGCGCACAGTCGGCGGTGCCCACCGTGGCCGCCGGTGGGGGCGCCGCCCCCACCGCAACGACTTCCGCCCGGAGGGCACCGTGTCCGAATCCCCCACCCGTCGCGCCGCGATCATCGTCAACCCCACCAAGTTCGACGACGTCGACGCGGTGCGCCGCCAGATCACCGAGCAGTCCACCCGTCACGGGTGGGCCGAGCCCCTGTTCATCCTCACCACCGAGCGCGACCCCGGCACGGGACAGGCCAAGGAGGCCCTCGACGAAGGGGTCGACCTGGTCTGCCCGCTCGGCGGCGACGGCACCGTGCGCGCGGTCGCCGAGGCGCTGGTCGGCAGCGAGGTGCCGATGGGGCTGCTGCCCGGCGGCACCGGCAACCTGCTGGCCCGCAACCTCGACCTGCCGGTCGACGACCTCGACGACGCGCTGCGAGTGGCCCTGACCGGCCAGAACAAGCGGGTCGACGTCGGCCGGCTCACGATGGACACCTCCGGTGAGGACCAGTCGCCGGCCACCCACGTCTTCCTCGTCATGGCCGGCCTCGGCTTCGACGCGGCGATCATGGCCGACGCCCCGGAGAAGCTGAAGGCGAAGGTGGGCCCGGCGGCCTACGTCGTCTCCGGCACCCGCAACCTGCGCGGCCCGCAGTTCAAGGTGCGGGTCAAGGTCGAGGACCAGGAGGAGTTCAGCCGTCGTGCGCGGACCGTGGTCATCGGCAACTGCGGCAAGCTGCTCGGCGGGCTCGTCCTCATGCCGGAGGCCGAGGTCGACGACGGCCAGCTCGACATGGTCATCCTGTCCCCGAAGGGCGTCGCCGGCTGGGCCGCCGTCGCGGCTCGGCTGGCCACCAAGAAGCGCAAGGGGCACCAGATCGTCGACCACTACACCAGCCCCTCGATGAAGATCCGCGCCGACCGTCCGCAGGAGGTCCAGATCGACGGCGACACCCTCGGCAAGGCCCGCGCCATCTCCGCCGAGGTGGTCCCCGGAGCCCTCGTGGTGCGGGTGGGGTCGGTCGAGTGATGGCCACCAGCACGGCCTCACCCCAGGTGGCCCGCGCCGGGCGGCTGGCCCGGGGCGCCGTCGCGATGGTGCTGTTCGTGGTGCCGGTGCTGCTCCTCGGGTTCGCGGTGCGGCAGAAGTTCGACCCGCTGATCCGGCTCGACAACGCCGTGATCCGCAGCGCGACGGGCTTCACCCGCCGGCACGGCCTGGCCGACAGCCTCCTCTCGCTCGAGGCCATCAGCCGACCCTTCTTGCTCTACATCCTGGCCAGCGCGCTGTGCCTGTGGGCCTGGCTGGGCAAGGGGCTGCGCAACCGCGCCCTGTGGGCCTTCGTGACGATGATGGTGGGCTGGAACATCGGCCTCCTGGCCAAGACGCTGGTCGGCCGCGCCCGTCCGGTCGTCGACGACCCGATCTCGCACTCGCCCGGCTACTCGTTCCCCTCGGGCCACGCGTTCAACGCCGCGGTCGTCTCCACCGTCGTCGTCTTCCTGCTCTGGCCGCTGCTCTCGTCGGTCGGCCACCGCGTGGCGGTCGTGCTCGCCGTGGTCTTTGCGCTGGTCGTGGGCCTGGACCGGATCTTTCTCGGTGTGCACTTCCCGTCCGACGTGTTGGCGGGCTATGTGCTCGGTGTGGGCATTACGTTCTCCTCATGGCTCGGATTCATCGGCAAGACGTCAGCGACCTCCTCGTCCGGGCCGTCGCACCCGGCGTAGTCCTCTTCGCGGTCCTGGCCGGGGTCGGCCTGCTCCTCAACGGCCCCCTCGACGCGGTGGACGACGCCGAGGACAAGGTCACCGACGCGTTCAACCGCAACCGCACCGACTTCTGGGACCCGATCAGCTGGGTCTGCTCGCGGTTCGGCAACACCGAGGTGGTGATCGGGGTCTGCCTCATCGCGGTGGCCATCATCTGGTGGCGCACCCGCGAGTGGCGCTGGTCGGTGGTGCCGCTCATCGCGATCTCGCTGCAGGCGACGATCTTCCTCTTCCTGACCCTGGTCGTCGGTCGGCAGCGACCGCCCGCGATCCCGATGGACGCCTCCCCGCCGACGTCGAGCTACCCCAGCGGTCACACGGGGGCCTCGACGGCGCTCTACTTCTCGCTGCTCCTGATGGCCGCGGCCCGCATCGAGCGACCGTGGCTGCGGCGCCTGCTGATGACCGCGTGTGCCGTGATCCCGTTCCTCGTCGGGATCGCGCGGCTCTACCGCGGTGCCCACCACATCTCCGACGTGCTGGCCGGGATGGTCAACGGCGTGGTCTGCGCCGTGCTCGCCTACCAGTGGTATCGGCACCGGGCCCGCGCCGAGGCACCTCAGCTGAAGAGGGCCTGACCCCAGTATTCGTCGGGGCCCAGTCCCGGCGGGCAGGCGAAGACCGCCGAGCCGGTGTGCTCGATGTACTCGTTGAGGCCGTCCCTGGCGGCCAGTGACCGCTGCATCGGCACGAACTGCCGGCGGGCGTCGCGCATGAACCCGATGAAGAACAGCCCGGCGTCGAGGTGCCCGACGCCGTCGGAGCCGTCGGTGAAGTTGTAGCCACGGCGCAGGATCCGTATGCCGTTGAGCCGGCTCTCGTGCGCGAGCGCCACATGGGCGTCGACCGGGATGGCGGGCCGGCCGTCGGCACCCTTCGCGGCGAAGTCGAGGGGGTCGAACTCGGCCTGCTGGCCCAGCGGCGCGCCCTCGCCCTTGTCGCGGCCGATGAGGTCCTGCTGCTCCTGCAGTGGCGTGCGGTCCCAGATCTCGATGTGCATCCGGATCCGGCGGGCCACCAGGTAGGAGCCGCCTGCCATCCACGCGCTGGCCCCGGGCACGTCCTCGGGCTGGACCCACACGTGCTCGGACAGGGCGTCGACGTCCTCGGCCTTGAGGTTGTTGGTGCCGTCCTTGAAGCCGAACAGGTTGCGCGGCGTGACCTGGGCGCGGGTCGTGGACGACGTCCGCCCGAAGCCGAGCTGGCTCCAGCGGACCGCGACCACACCGAAGCCCATCCGCACGAGGTTGCGCACGGCATGGACGGCGACCTGCGGGTCGTTGGCGCAGGCCTGGATGCAGAGGTCGCCGTTGCTGCGCGCCGGGTCGAGCTCGTCGCCGACGAAGCCGGGTAGGTCGGTCAGGGCCGCCGGCCTGCGGTCGGCGAGGCCGAACCGGTCGTCGAAGAGGGAGGGGCCGTAGCCGATGGTGATGGTGAGGTCCGACGCGTCGAGGTCGTAGGCCTCGCCGGTGTCCTCGGGGGCGCGGTAGGGACCCCCGCCCACCACGCCACCCGGGGCGGCCTCGGCGCCGGCGGCCATCCGCTCGGCCGCGCGGGTCCAGGCCTTGAGCATGGCCGCGAGGGCGGCGCGGTCCTCGGTGACCACGTCGAGGGCGACGAAGTGCATGCGGTCCTGGGCCGGAGTGACGATGCCGGCCTGGTGCTCCCCCCGGAACGGCACCGCGTCGTCCGCCGGACCACCCGCGGTCTCGGCCTCGGTGGCGGGGTCGGCAGCGACGTGCGTCGCGGCATACGCCCCACCGACCCCGGCGACGGCGCCGGCCACGACCGCCCCGGCGCCGACCCCGAGGAGGCGGCGGCGCGAGACCTGGCTGGAGGGGGCGTCGGTCACCTGGACGCGACCACTCCGGCGACCTGCGAGATCGGCTCGCTCAGGGCGTCGAGGGCCACGGTCAGGGACCGGATCTCGGCCTTGGACAGCGCGGTGTAGAGCCGGAAGCCGTCCTCGGCGCGGTGCTTGTCGAGCTCGGCGTCGAGCGCCGCGAAGCGGGCGTCGATGTCGGTGAGGAGGGCGGCGTCACGGGCCTTGAGCACCGGGCGGAGCGCGTCGATCGCGGCCTTGGAGCCCTTGACGTTCTCGTCGAAGTCGTAGAGGTCGGTGTGGCTGTAGCGGTCCTCCTCGCCGGTGATCTTGCCGGTGGCGACCTCGTCGAGCAGCGCCTTCGAGCCGTTGGCGAGCTGCAGCGGGTTGAGCTCGACGGCCTTGGCCCTGGCGACGACCGCCTTGACGTCGACGAGCAGCTTGTCGGCGATGGCCGAGGAGTCGGGCTGCAGGCCGTCGACCCACAGGTCCTTCTCGAGGCGGTGGAAGCCGGTGAACTCCGTGCCCTCCGCCACGACGTCCTCGCGACCGTCGATCATCGGGTCGAGGTCGCCGAACGACTCGGCCACCGGCTCGATCCGCTCCCACGGGCCGCGCGCCACGGGGAAGGCGCGCTTGGCCTCGGCGACCCGGCCGGCCTTCACGAGGTCGACGAACTCGGTGGTGCGGGTCAGCAGCTCGTCCGACTGGGCCGTCACGAAGGCCTGGTAGTCGGTCACGGCGGCGGCCATCGCGGCGTCGGGCGCCTGGCTGGTCGTCGCGCCGGTGACGGTGAAGGGGGCGCGGATCCCCTTGCCCTTCATGCCCGGCTTGCACGCGGTCTGGTAGGTGCCGGGCGTCGACACGTCGACGTGGAAGGTGCGGGTCAGGCCCGGGGTGAGGTTCTCGACCTCCCCCACGATTTCGTCACCCTCGCCGTAGAGGTAGAACTCGTTGACCTCCGAGCCGGTGTTGCGCACGGTGAACTCGATCGTTCCCGCGGCCGCCTCGGTGCGCTCCACCGTGCACGCCGTGTCGCTGGCCTCGACCGCGATCGGACCCTTCCCGCTCGTGGGAGCCGTCCGGTCCGAGCCACTGCAGGCCGCGGTGGCGAGGAGGACGGCCAGGCCGAGGCCGGCGTGGAGGGGGCTGATGCGCATGGTGCTCCTGGGGACAGGTCGCCGGGCCGGCGACTAGCGGGGGGTGCCGACGGTGGCGGGCGTGGGGCCGGCCGGGGCGGGTGCGGTCCGGGCCGGCCGGAGGAAGAAGGTCATCACGACGACGAGGTAGAGGGTCCACGCGACGGCCTGCAGCCAGGTGGTGGCGGGGGTGAAGTTCACCGTGCCCTTGAGGAGCGTGCCGTACCAGGAGCCGGGCGGGACCGCGCCGCTGACGTCGAAGGCGAGCGTGTTCAGCCCGGGCAGGAAGCCGGCCTCCTGCAGGTCGTGGATGCCGTAGGAGAGGATCCCGGCCGCCACGACGACCAGGGCGACCCCGGTGTAGCGGAAGAACTTCGAGAGGTTGATGCGCACGGCCCCGCGGTAGATGAGGACACCGAGGACCACGGCGACCACGATGCCGAGGACGAAGCCGATGAGCGGCTGGGAGGTGCCGGACCCAGCCGTCTGCACGCTCGCGTAGAAGAACAGGGCGGTCTCGAGGCCCTCGCGGCCGACGCCGAGGAACCCGACGAGGGCGACCGCCCAGCCGCCGACCGAGAGCGCCTGGTCCAGCTTGCCCTTGAGCTCGCCGGAGATGGTCCGGGCGGCGGTGCGCATCCAGAACACCATCGCGGTGACGAACGCGACGGCAAGGATCGAGGCGGACCCGCCGATCAGCTCCTGGGTCTCGAAGGACAGCTGCCGGGTGCCGAAGGTGAGCACGGCGCCGACCGCCACGGAGAGCAGGACGGCCGCGGCCACCCCCGTCCAGACCTGCCTGAGCGCCCAGCGCCGGTCGGTCTTGACCAGGAAGGCGACGAGGATGACGACGACGAGGGCAGCTTCCAGACCCTCACGGAGTCCGATGAGCGCATTGCTGACGAGCACGATGACCTGATTTCCGGCATACGGATGTTGCGTATTAGGACCAAGGTAAGCCTCACCTAAGGTGCCCCGTCAAGTCGCACCCGCGGACCGGGCCCGCCGCCACGCCGGCGTACCCCCGGAGCCGCCGCGCGGCATACCCGCTGACACTCAGGTGCGGGCAGGCACCGCCGGTGCCATGATCGGGGTCGTGCCCGAAGCCACGCCACCGCGCGCCGCCCAGACGATCTCGTATCCCGCGGCCGACGCGCGCAGCTCGCGCGCGGCCCTGGAGAAGGCCGACCCGCACGTCATCGTGCTGTTCGGCGCCACCGGCGACCTCGCCCGACGCAAGCTGCTGCCGGGGCTGGCCCACCTCGTCTCGTCGGAGCTGGCGCCCGCGATCCGGGTCGTCGGCACCTCGCTGGAGGAGCTGAGCGACGAGCAGTTCCGCGAGTTCGCGCGCCAGGCCGTCGACGAGTTCGGCACCCACCCGCTGACCCCCGAGCAGTGGGACAAGTTCGACGACAACCTCGTCTACGTGCCCCAGTCGGCCGGTGCCGAGGCGCTGGCCGCCGCGGTGAAGAACGCCGAGGAGTCGCTCGGGCCGGACACGCTGCGGCTGCACTACCTCTCGGTGCCGCCGAAGGCCGCCGTGGCCGTGATCCAGATGCTGCGCGACGCCGACCTGGTCGCGCGCTCGCGGGTGGTGATGGAGAAGCCGTTCGGCACCGACCTCACCAGCGCCATCGCGCTCAACAACACGGTGCACGAGACGTTCGACGAGAGCCAGGTCTTCCGGATCGACCACTTCCTCGGCAAGGAGGCGGCCCAGAACATCCTCGCCTTCCGGTTCGCCAACGGGCTGTTCGAGCCGATCTGGAACCGCAACTTCATCGACCACATCCAGATCGACATCCCCGAGACCCTCGGCCTGGACGAGCGGGCCGGCTTCTACGAGGCCACCGGCGCCTACAAGGACATGGTCGTCACCCACCTGTTCCAGGTGCTGGCGTTCGTGGCGATGGAGCCGCCGACCGCCCTCGAGCCGCGGGCCATCTCCGAGGAGAAGAACAAGGTCTTCCGGTCGCTGCTGCCGATCGACCCCGCCGACGTCGTGCGGGGCCAGTTCGCCGGCTACACCGACCTCGACGGCGTGCCGGGCGACTCCGACACCGAGACCTTCATCGCGCTCAAGGTCGGGCTGGACAACTGGCGCTGGGCCGGCGTGCCGTTCTACCTGCGCACCGGCAAGAAGCTGGCCGAGGGCGCGCGGATCATCTCGATCGCCTTCAAGGAGGCGCCCCGGTCGATGTTCCCGACCCACTCGGGGGTGGGCAACGCGGGCCCCGACCACCTCACCTTCGACCTGGCCGACGAGTCGAAGGTGTCGCTGTCGTTCTACGGCAAGCGCCCCGGCCCCGGCATGCGGCTGGAGAAGCTCTCGATGCAGTTCTCCACCCGCGAGACCGAGCGGGTGGGCGACGTCCTCGAGGCCTACGAGCGGCTGATCCTCGACGCCATGCGCGGCGACCACACGCTGTTCACGACGGCCGAGGGCATCGAGTCGCTCTGGGAGCGCTCGCAGCCGCTGCTCGACAACCCGCCGGAGGCCAAGCCGTACCCGGCCTCGTCGTGGGGACCCAACGCGATCCACCAGCTCATCGCGCCGCACGCCTGGCGGCTGCCGTTCGAGCGCGTCTGGCGCGAGAAGAAGTAAGCCCTGCCAGGGAGGCGTCGTCAGGCGCCGCGGAGGCTGCGCAGCCAGGCGCGCGCCTCGCCGAACGCCGCGTCGCTGGTGTGTGGCGTCACGCGGACCGCGGTGCCGTGCGCGGCCGGGTAGCTGCCCAGGAACCGTACGTCGGCGCACACCCGCTTGAGGCCGAGCAGCGCCTCGCCGACCCGCTCGTCGAGCACGTGCCCCTCGATGTCGATCGAGAAGCAGTAGTCGCCCATCGACGACTTGGTCGGACGCGACTCCAGCCGCGACATGTTGATGCCGCGCACCGCGAACTGCTCCAGCAGCTCGAGCAGCCCACCCGCGTGGTCGTCGCGCTGGAACAGCACCAGCGTCGTCTTGTCGGCGCCGGTGCGCTCGGGCAGCCGGCCGGGACGGGCCACCGAGACGAAGCGGGTCACCGCGGCGGCGTTGTCACCGATGCCCTCGGCGAGCACCTCGAGCCCGCAGTTGCGCGCCGCGACGGGCGCACACACCGCCGCCTGGTATGCCGCGGCCGCACCGTCGGGAGCGGCCAGCCCGGCCGCGGCGGCGGCCGTCGACAACGTCGGGACGTAGGCCGCGTCGGGCAGGTGGGTGCTCATCCAGCCGCGGACCTGGGCCCACGCGTGGCTGTGGGTGCCGACGGCGTGGACCTCGCCGAGCGGCATACCGGGGGGCGCGGCGAGCACGAAGGTGATCGGGACCAGCACCTCCCCCACGACGACGAGGGGTTCGCCGCTCGCGAGGGCGTCGAGCGTGGCGCTCACGCCGCCCTCGACGGAGTTCTCGATCGGCACCATCGCGGCGTCGACCTCACCGGCGCGCAGGGCGTTGAGGGCAGCCTCGACCGACGGGAGCGGCACGTGCTCCTGCCCCTCGGCGGGCGCCCACGCCTGCAGCGCCATCTGGGTGAAGGTGCCGGCGGGGCCGAAGTAGCCGTGCCTGGTCACGGAGGTCATGTCGATGCTCCTGGGGATCCGGTGCGGGCAGCGGCGAGCGCCTGCTGCTCCTCGGGGGTCAGGGTCGCGTCGGAGCCGCCACCCACGATCCCCTTGGCGTAGGTGCGGGACTCGCCGCGGGCGTGGATCGAGGAGAACACCAGCCCGTCACCACGGTCGTCGACCACGGCGGCGCTGAACGACAGCCGCCCGCCCATGTCGCCGAAGGCGTCGTAGCGCACCACCGCGACGTGCCGCAGCGCCTGGGCGATGTCGGCGCGCAGTGCGGCGAGGTCGCCCGTGCCGACCGGACGCTGGCCCTCGACCTCGCGCAGCTGCACCCGCACCCGGTTGACGACGATGACGGCCAGCAGTGCCACCAGGAGTGCGAGGCCGGCCACGACGAGCGCGGCCACGGCGAGGGTCTGGGGGGCGGACACCCCGTCAGCGTATTGGGGGCTCGTGGATAGAGTCGACGCGATATGGATTTCGACATCGCCACCATCGCCATCGTCTTCGGGGCGATCTTCCTGGTCGAGCTGCCCGACAAGACGTTCATCGCGACCTTGGTGCTGGCCACGAGGTTCCGACCGCTCTTCGTCTGGATCGGCGTGTCCCTCGCGTTCGCCGTGCAGACGCTGGTCGCCGTCACCGTCGGTGGCCTGCTGGCCCAGCTCCCGAAGCGACCGGTGGAGGTGTTCGCCGCCGTGATGTTCCTCGTGGGCGGCCTCATCCTCGTCAGGGGGGCGGACAAGGCCGACGAGGAGGAGGCCGAGACCGAGGAGGAGTTCGCCCACAAGGGGGCTGCGACCGCGGTCGGGCTCAAGGCGGTGGGGGTCTCGTTCGGGGTGCTGTTCCTCGCCGAGTGGGGCGACCTCTCCCAGCTGCTCACCGCCTCGATGGTGCTCCAGTTCAAGCAACCCGTGTCGGTCTTCATCGGCGCCTTCCTCGCCCTGGCCACCGTGTCCGCCCTCGCGGCGGTGCTCGGACGCGCGCTCCTGACCCGGGTCAAGCTCGCCACGATCCGCCGGATCGGCGGTGGCGTCTGCTTCCTCCTCGCGGCGCTGACCGTCCTGCAGGTCCTCGAGGTCATCTCCATCTGAGTCGGCGACGACCGCGCGCCCTGCCGCCCGCGTCACCGTTCGTCCACTCCCCGCTCTCTATCCCTTGAGCGAGCCGTCGTCATGCGGTCATCAGGACCAGTGACCGCGTCGCTGGCGTCGTCGTGCCCGGTGCGGGCTGACGAGGGGGTCGGGCCCGAGGTGGCCCGCGCCGGTGGGTGGCTCTGAGCGAACTCTGGAGGAGGGGTCATGTCTCGACAGGACGTGTGGGTCCGGCCGTTGGACACGAGGACGAGGGAGCGGGCACGGCAGAGCTTCGCCACCCGGCGGGTGCCGGGGTCGGCAATGCACACACTGGTCGGTGGGGCCGTCCGTCCCCGCTCGGGCGACGTGGTGCTGGCGCAGGTCGAGCGGTTGGGGCACCACCGCCGGATCGAGCAGCCGAACGGCCGCAGGAGCGCCCTGCACCTCGGCGACCTCGTGATCGTGGCGTACGCCGACCGCTACGCCACCGACCAGTTCGAGTCGCACGTGCCCCGCTCGCTCGGGCGGGTGCAGCTGGTGGCCTCCGGTGGGATCGCCTCACAGGCCCTGTCGCAGAGCAGGTCCGTGCGCCGCGCCACCGACATCGTCCCCCTGGGGCTGGTCGGCGACGAGCTCGGACGACCGCTCAACGTGTGGGACTTCCGGATGCCCGAGGTGGCGCCACCGGCCGTGCGCCCGCGGACCATCGCCGTCCTCGGCACGTCCATGAACGCCGGCAAGACGACCACGATGCACTACCTGCTGCACGGTCTGAGCAAGGTCGGGGTCAGCCCCGGCTCGGTCAAGGTGACCGGCACCGGGTCCGGCAACGACTACTGGGTGATGCTGGATGCCGGCGCGCACCGGATGTTCGACTTCACCGACGCCGGGCTCGCCTCGACGTTCCGCCAGCCCATCCCGGTCCTGGAGTCGGCCATGACCCAGCTGGTCGCCCAGCTCACGACAGCGGGCTGCGGCGTCAACTTCGTCGAGATCGCCGACGGTGTCTTCCAGCAGGAGAACCGCATGCTGCTGACCTCGCCGGTCGTCCACGACCTGCTGGACGTGGTCGTGCTGGCCGCGTCCGACGCGATGGGTGCCGCCCACGGGGTCGCCCACCTGCGCGAGCGCGGGTTCGAGGTGGCGGCCGTGTCGGGCATGCTCACGCGGTCGCCGTTGGCCATCCGCGAGACGCAGGAGGCCACCGGCCTGCCGGTCTGGGGCATCCCCGAGCTGCAGGCCCCCGAGCTGGTCATGCCCGTGCTGGGGATCGACCCGGCGCTGGCCCGACAGCCCGAGCCGCCGCCCCCCGCGGCCTGGCCGATCGAGCTCGAGGGCCTTGACCCCGAGCTCATCGAGCTGGCCGACGTGCAGCTGGCCGACGCACGGCTGGCCGACGCGCCGACCGCTCCCCTGCTCCACCAGGCGATCTGACCGTGGACGCACCACCACCCCTCGGGCCGTCCTCGCAGACCCCTCGGCGCGCCGACCTCAAGGCCCTGGGCGGACCCCACGGAGACCGCGACCGGTTCCGCGTCCCCCGTGCGGCGGTCTGGGCGGTCGTGGCACTCGGCCTGGCCCAGGGCGCCTGCCTGCTCGCCTTCATCCTGCTGCTGTCGAAGGTCGTCGAGGTGCTGGAGCCGACCACGGTCGGGTTCGCCGCCGAGCGCCAGTACCGCCACTCCCTCCTGGCCTGCGCCGTCCTCGCCGGGCTCGGCGCCACCTTGGGCATCCTGCGCGCCATCGAGTTCAGCGTCACCGAGCGGGCCGGGTATGCCGTGGTGCGTCGCCTCCGGATGGAGATGTACGCCCACCTCCAGCGGATGCTGCCGGGCCACCTCCTCCACCGCGCCAGGGGCGGCCTGTTGCTGCGGCTGACCGGCGACCTGAGCATGCTGCGGATGTGGCTGAGCCGCGGCCAGCTCCAGGGGACCTCGGCCGCCATCACGCTGGTGGCCGGGCTGGCCGGGAGCTTCGTCCTCAACTGGCCGATGGCGTGCTCGCTCGTGGCGGTGTTCTCACTGGGAGCGGTCGCCTCCCTCTACAGCGGCCAGGCGATGCGCTCGGCCACCCGCACCATGCGCCGCCGGCGCTCGCTGGTCATCGGCAACATCACCGAGCAGCTGAACGCCCTGGCCGTCACGCAGGTGGCCGGCCGCACCGGTGGCGAGTTCGCCAGGTTGTCTCGGCAGAACGACTCGCTCAACCGGGCCCTCGTGCGGGTGGCCGACCTCCGGGGCCGGCTCCGGGGCCTGGCCACCGGCACGAGCATGGTGGGCACCGCCGCCGTCGTGGCCACCGGCGTGGTCCAGGCCCGACGCGGTGACGTGCTCCCGGCCACGGTGCTGCTCGAGGTCCTGGTCGCCCGGTTCCTCACCCGCTCGGTGCGCACCCTGGGGCTGATGCACGACTACTGGCACCGCGGCACCGTCTCCCGCCTGAAGATCCTCGACTTCCTGACCAGCTCGAGCCGTGCGGTGGAGACCGCCCTGCTCCCCCCACTGCGGGTGCGGCGGGGCGAGCTCCGCTTCAACGACGTCACCGTGCAGGGTGCGCTCGACGGGTTGACCGCCTTGGTCGAGCCGGGGACGGTCGTGGCGATCGCGGGCGGCGCCGACTCCGGAGCCGCCACCGTGCTCGACGTCGTGGCGCGCCTCGTCGACCCCGACGGTGGCGCGGTCATCATCGATGACCAGGACCTCGTCGAGACCGCTCCGAGCTCGATCGGTCGCGCCGTGGGGATGGTGGGCCCCGACCTCCCGCTGATGCGCGGGACGGTGACCCGCAACCTCACCTACTCGGCCAGGTCGTCGACGCCGCAGGAGGTCCAGCGGATCGCCTTCGGGCTCGGCCTGCACCAGGCCCTGCCCCGGCTCGGTGGCTCCGGGGTGGACGAGTGGCTCGTCGAGGGTGGGCAGAACATCTCTCCCGCCGACCGGCAGCTGATCGCGCTGGGCCGGGCCCTGATGGGCAACCCGCCCATCCTGCTGCTCAACCGCCCCTTCGAGGCGCTCGACCCGGCGAGCCGCATCCTGGCCCGCGCCATGGTGCTGCGTCACCGCGGCACGGTGCTGTGGTGCACGGACGACCCGGCCGACCTCGCCGAGGCCGACGTGATCTGGGTGGTCGAGCGGGGCCGCCTCACCGAGGTCAAGGACAGCGGCACCTACCGCGAAGAGCAATGGACCGGCCGCAACCCCGAGGAGACCCGATGGCCCGCCACCACCTGACCCGTGACCGACGGCTGATGGCCGTCCTCACCGCCGTGACCACCGTGTGCCTCGGGTCCGTCGGGTGGCAGCTCGCGGTCGCTGCTCCCGACGACCCGGAGGTCGTGAACCGCACGGTCTCCGCGGGCCCGGACGGTCGCCTCGACCTGACCTTCACGGGCGACACGATGCTCGGCGACGGGGCGCAGCAGCTGATCGACGCCGCCGGCCCCGACGCGCCGCTGAAGGGGGTGACGCCGCTCCTGGGCGGCGACGTCACCATCGTCAACGCCGAGGGGCCGATCACGACCGTGGCCAGCCCGGCGAACCCGGGCGCCAAGTACTCCTATGCCGTGGCCCCCGCGGGAGCCAAGGCGCTGGCCCGCGCCGGGGTGGACGTCCTGGGCCTGGGCAACAACCACGCCATGGACCGCGGCGGCGCCGGGCTGGCCGAGACGCAGCAGCTCGCGCAGGCGGCGGGCATGTCGACGTTCGGGGCCGGTGCGGACCTCGCGCAGGCCATGCGGCCGCTCCTGCTCAGCTCCCCGCAGGAGACCGTCGCCGTGATCGCCTTCGGGGAGAACTTCGGTCCCCTGCACCGCAGCACCGAGACCACGCCGGGCATGGTGCCGCTGACCGTGGACCGCGTCGAGCGGGGGGTGCTGACCGCCCGCGCCGCCGGGGCCACCCGGATCGTGGCCTTCGTCCACTGGGGCGACAACTACGCCGACGTCAATGCGCAACAGCGCTACTGGGCGGGGGTCCTCGTCGACGCCGGCTACGACGCGGTCATCGGCACGGGCGCCCACGTCCTCCAGCCGGTCGAGCTGCTGCACGGCACCCCGGTGGCCTACGGCCTGGGCAACCTCGCGTTCGGGGCGCCCGGCCGGTTCGCGAGCTACGGCAAGGTCGGGGTCGGTGCGGTGGCCCACCTGCGCTGGGACGCGACGGGCCGCGGCACCCTGCGCCTCGACTGCGTCCAGACGGACAACACCCTCGACGGCTACGTGGCCCGCGCCTGCCCGCCGACCACCCGCGCCGCGGCACAGCGGGTGCTGGGCACCCGGGTGACGTGGAACCAGAACACCGCGTCGATCTCGTTCTGATGCGACGACCTGCACGACCCACACGACCCGGACCACCCCGACGACCCACACGACCCGGACCACCCCGACGACCCGGACGACCCCGACTGACCTGGATGGTGCTTCTCGTGACGATCGCCGTGAGCGCGGCCTGCAGCTCCCCGACCGACCGCTCCTGGGGACCGCACGACACCGGCTCGTTCGAGCTCGCGCCGGCCGGTCGGACACCCATCAAGGTCTTCTATGCCGTGGGCTCGGGTGACGTGGCCGGTGGCCGGGTGGTCGTGGTCATGCACGGCACGAACCGGAACGCCGCCGAGTACCGCGACTCGTGGGTCCCGCTCCTGCGGCACCACCCGTGGGTCGTGGTCGCCCCCGAGTTCGACCGCCAGGACTTCCCCGGCGTGGCCGCCTACAACCTCGGTGGGGTGGTCGACGACTCGGGCGACCCGGTGTCGCCCTCGGAGTGGACCTTCTCCTACCTCGAGCCGCTGGTCGAGCAGGCCCGGGCCAGGAGCGGGGTGCGCGAGGCGGACTTCGACCTCTTCGGGCACTCGGCCGGCGCCCAGTTCGTGCACCGCTACCTCGAGTTCGTCCCGGACGCCCCGGTGCGACGCGCCGTGGCGGCCAACGCCGGGTGGTACACCGAGACCGACGCCTCGGTGTCGTTCCCCTACGGCCTGGGCGACGCGCCGGGTGGGGTCGACCTGCCGACCCTCTTCGCCCGCGACCTGACCGTCCTGCTCGGCAGTGACGACGTCGAGGAGGACAACCTCCGGCAGGACGACGGGGCAAGCCGGCAGGGCGCCACCCGCATCGACCGGGGCCAGCGCTTCTACGAGGTGGCCAGCACCCGGGCTCGCGAGCTCGGCACCCCCTTCCACTGGAGCCTCCAGGTCGTCCCCGGGGTGGCCCACGACCACTCGGCCATGTCGGCGGCCGCAGCCGACCTCTTCGCCCGATAGGGCTCGCGCCGCAGCCGGCGCCGTAACGCGCGCCGCCCCCACACCGTCTTGTCGGCATCCCCCGACGTGAAGGCAGGCGGTCGCCATGAGCAGCCCACAGACCCCGACAGTCCACCCCGCGCACCGCTCCCACCGCAGGTGTCGCACCCTGGCCCCGGCGGCGCGGCGGCCGCGCCCGACGCGCGGTGCGGCACGGCATACCCGGTGGCACTCCTCGCCACCGGCCGCTCGAGCCACGGCCGCGGCCCGCACCGGACGCGTGACGGCGGCCCTCTGCCTCGTCGCGGGTGCCTGCCTCACCGCAGGCCGGGCCGAGGCGACCACCAGCACGGCACCGTCGAGCCGGACCTTCGCGATCGGGGCGGCAACCCTCGACTACTGAGGCAACGGCTCGGTCACGCACCAGGCCGGCTCGGTGCGCCGGGTGGTCTTCGTCGTCCACGGGAGCTCCGGCAACTACTGCGACTACGCCCGGTACGCGATCGACGCGGCCAGCGCCGCAGGGGTCCTCGGCACGACCCTGGTCGTCGCCCCCCACTTCCGGACCGATCCGGTGCCGAGCGGCGACCCGCACCTCACCTGGGGCTCCGGGTGGCGCGAGGGAAACGTCAGCGCCAACACGGTCGGCGCCAGGATCTCGAGCTTCGCCGCCCTGGACCAGCTCGCAGCGGCAGCGCGCCAGACGTATGGCGCGGGCGTGCGGCTCGTGGTCGTCGGCCACTCCGCGGGCGGCCAGCTCGTGCAGCGCTACGCGGAGGGCAGCGATGCTCCCTTCGCGGCGTTCGTGCCGATGAACCCGTCGAGCTACGCCTACCTCGGCGGCCAGCGCTGGGCGGCCGACGGCACCCTCCAGAGCGTGACCGGCTGCTCCGGCTACAACACCTGGAAGTACGGCCTCGAGGGCCTCAACACCTACCTGGGCGAGCACCCCGGGATCCCCCAGCGGTATGCCGTCCACCGGGTCGCCCTCCTCCTCGGCGGCTCGGACACCGAGCGCGACGCCGACCTCGACAGCGGTTGCGAGGCCGACCTCCAGGGTCGCAACCGCCTCGAGCGGGGGCAGCGCTTCTTCGACCACCTCGACGCCCAGCTCGGCGTCCGGCCGTCGGGCCACACGCTGTCCGTGGTGCCGGGAGTGGGCCACGACGGCCGGTCCATGCTCGCCTCGGCCGCCGCCCGGGCAGTCCTGTTCCAGTGATCCGCCCGACGTGCCCGCACCGACCTGCCCGCACCGACCTGTCCGCACCGGCGGGCAGGGACCGGCGGTGCGGCACGGGTGGGTGGTGGGGCGACCGTCAGCCCTCGGCGGCCCGCAGCGGCACGCGCACCCTGACCAGCGCCCCGCCGCCGCGCCTCGGCTCCAGGGTGATCTCGCCGCCGTGCCGCTCCACGATGATCCGCCGGGAGATGTCGAGCCCCAGCCCGGTGCCCTTGCCCACCTCCTTGGTGGTGAAGAACGGCTCGAACGCGTGCGCGACCACGTCGTCGGGCACGCCGGGCCCGTCGTCGGCCACCTCCACGACGACACCGGCCCCGGGCTCGGGCCCGGCCGCGCGGACGGTGAGCCACAGCGTGCCCGAGCCGGCCATGGCGTCCACGGCGTTGTCGACCAGGTTCGTCCAGACCTGGTTGAGCTCGCCGGGGATGGCCTCGACGAGGGGGAGGTCCGGCGCGTAGTCGCGGACCACGGTGATCCCGCCGCGCAGCTTGTGGCCGAGCATGACCAAGGTGCTCTCGAGGCCCTCGGTGACCTCGGTCTGCTGCACGAGGGCGCGGTCGAGCTGGGAGTAGGACCGCACCGCCCCGACCAGCTCCGAGACCCGGTGGGTCGCCTCGCGGATCTCCCCCAGCAGGCCGTCGACGGCCAGCGAGCTGGCCATCCACTCCAGGGCCGGTGCCAGCTGGGCGGGCTCGAGACCGGCGGCGACCCGGTCGAGGAGGGCCGGGTCGGCGCCGGCCGCCGCGAACGGTGGCGCGATGACCCAGTCACGGTCCACGTCGTGGCGCACCAGCCAGTCGGCCAGCTCCTCCTCCCGGTCCGCCGCGGCGACGGGGTCGAGCTCGGCCCCGGCCTCGGTGACCGACCGGCGCAGGGTGTCGAGCGCCACGAACTGCGCGGGCGTCGTGCCGCTCTCGGCCAGCCGGCGCAACGACGACCCGAGCGCCTCCGTGGCCCGGTCGAGGGCGTCGACCGCACGGGTCGCGGCCGACGCGGGGTTGTTGATCTCGTGGGCCAGACCAGCGGCCAGGGTGCCGAGCGCGACCAGTGACTCGCGCTGGCGGGCCTTGGCCTCGATGCTGCGGACGGTGTTGACCAGCCCGGCGATGAGGTGGACGCCGAACGGGAACCACTCCCTGGCCAGCTCGCCGAGGGACTCCGCCGGCACCCGCAGCAGGCGCCCCGGTGTCGCGGCCCGGGCCGTGGCGAGGTACACGCCGTGGGCGTCCCAGGCCTGGAAGCCCCCGGCCCACTGGCCGGGGTTGGTCATCACTCCCAGCTCCGTCTCCTGGTGGCCGACCCGGCGCGAGAGGCTGAGCGACCCCTCGAGCAGCACCCACCAGAAGTCGGCGGGCCTGCCCTCGCGGAAGGCGACCTCGCCGCCGTCGAACGACCACTCGGTCCCGGCCGCCCAGAGCCGCGCCCGCTGCTCGGCGGTGAGCCCGTCGAACAGCGGGATGTGCGCGAGCTCCTCGGCGCTCATGTCGCGGCGCGCGTGTCGGGGGCGCTCATGTCGTCGCCAGGAACCGGTGCACGAGGTGCACCGCCATGCCGCCCTCACCCACGGCCGAGGCGACCCGCTTCATCGAGTCGAGCCGCACGTCGCCGGCGGCGAAGACCCCCGGGACGCTGGTCTCCAGCGCGAACGGGGGCCGGTCCGCCGGCCAGGCCGACCGCCCCGGTCGCTGCAGCAGCTCCGGGCCGGTCACCACGAACCCGTGGTCGTCGCGCAGGACGTCGTCGCCCAGCCAGTCGGTGCGGGGCATGGCGCCGATGAAGATGAACAGCGACGAGGTGTCGACCTCCTCGGTCGCGCCGGTCGCCCGGTCGCGCAGGGTCAGCGACTCGAGGTGCTCCTGGCCCCGGGCGGCCGCGACCTCGCACCCGACCCGGACCTCGATGTTCGTGGCGGCCTCGATGCGCGCGACGAGGTACTGCGACATGGTGAGCTCCAGGCCGGCTCCGCGGACCAGCATCACCACCCGTTTGGCGTAGCGCGCGAGGTTCAGGGCCGCCTGGCCGGCGGAGTTGGCCGCGCCGACGACGTAGACCTCCTCGCCCTCGCACTGGGCCGCCTCGGTGGCGGAGGCCCCGTAGTGCACCCCCCTGGCGCCCAGCTCGTCCAGCCCGGTGGCCTCGAGTCGCCGGTAGGAGACCCCGGTCGCGATGACCACGGCCCGGGCCTCCAGCTCGTCGGCGCCGTCGATGACGACCGAGCGCACCGGCCCCTTGACGCGCAGCCCCACGGCCTCCCTGGCCACCACCATCTCCGCCCCGAACCGCGCCACCTGCGCCACCGCGCGGTGGGTCAGGTCGGCCCCGGAGAGCCCCTTGGGGAAGCCGAGGTAGTTCTCGATCGACGCGCTCTGCCCGGCCTGCCCCCCGGGGGCGTCGCGCTCGACCACCACGGTCCGCAGCCCTTCCGACGAGGCGTAGACTGCGGCGGCGAGCCCGGCCGGACCGCCCCCGACGATGCAGAGGTCGTAGAGGGGCGCGTCGGCGAGCGTGTGCAGGCCCAGGGCCGCGGCCACCTCACGGTTGGTCGGGCTGCGCAGCGGGTCGCCCTCGGGCACCAGCACGAGCGGCAGGTCGCCCGGCCGGGCCCCGGCCAGCTCGACGAGCTCGGCGGCGCCCTCGTCCCGCTCCACGTCCAGCCACGCGTAGGGCACGTGGTTGCGGGTGAGGAAGGTCTTGACCTCCTGACTCCGGTCGGACCAGCGGTGGCCGACGACGCGCACCTGGTCGGCGCTGTCGCGATGACCGTCCCGCCAGTCGCCGAGCAGGTCCTCGACCACGGGGTAGAGCTTGTCCTGCGGAGGGTCCCAGGGCTTGAGCATGTAGTAGTCGAGACCGATGTCGTTGATCGCCTTGATGGCGACGTCGGTGTCGGCGTAGGCGGTGAGCAGCAGCAGCTTGGTGTCGGGGCTGACGGTGCGGACGCGCTCCAGGAGCTCGATCCCGGTCATCCCGGGCATCCGCTGGTCCGACACCACGAGGGCGACGGCCCGGCCGCGCAGGGTGAACTCGGTCAGCAGCTCCAGGGCCCCCAGCCCCGAGGTGGCACCCGCGACCCGGAAGTCCGCGCCGAACCGGTCGCGCAGGTCGCGGGTGATCGCCTTGGACACCACGGGGTCG
Organism: Pedococcus bigeumensis; assembly: GCF_039531795.1. Classification (NCBI taxonomy): domain Bacteria; kingdom Bacillati; phylum Actinomycetota; class Actinomycetes; order Micrococcales; family Intrasporangiaceae; genus Pedococcus; species Pedococcus bigeumensis. The sequence continues at coordinate 448,146 of NZ_BAAAQS010000003.1, forward strand.
TCGTCGACGGCCAGGATCGTCGGCTTCGCCACGGGCTGCTCCGTCCCCCGGAGCCGGGCCGGGCCCGGCGCCCGGAGCGGCGCCGGTCCGCTGCTCGGAGGCTACCCGCCGCCCCGGACGGGCGCCATGGCCCAGCTGGACCCGTGCTGGCGCCCCCGGCAAAACGGTGGTTGCTCGACGAAACGGCCTCCATGGGGCCCGTATCGTCGAGCAACCGCCGTTTTGCGGGGGGGAGGTCAGGCGGACACGACGTTGACGGGTGCGCCGTCAGCGAAGGCCAGGACGTGGTCGACCGCCGCGTCGTAGAGGGCGGCGATGACGTCCCGCTCGACGTAGCCGAGGTGCGGGGTCGCCGTCACCGTCGGCAGCGCCAGCAGCGGGTCGGCAGCGCCCAGCACGGGCTCGGTCTCGAAGACGTCCACGGCCGCCCGCCCCGGACGCCCGGCCTCGAGCGCAGCCACGAGGGCGCCCGGCGCGACGACCCCTGCGCGGGAGGTGTTGACGAACAACGCGTCGGGCTTCATCAGGGCGAGGTCCGCGGCGGTGACGATGCCCGCGGTGTCGGCGTTGAGCGGCAGGTGCACGGCCAGCACGTCGCTGCGGCCGAAGAAGTCCTCGCGACTGGCCGCCGCGGCATACCCGGCCTCGGTCGCGCGGGTGAGCGAGCCGTGCCGACCCCACACCACGACCTGCATCCCGAACGCCCGCCCGACCTCGGCGACGAGTCCGCCGATCCGTCCGAGGCCATAGACCCCAAGGGTTCTCGCGTGGAGGCCGATGCCGACCGACGACTGCCAGCGGCCGGCGCGGAGCGCAGCGACCTCCTGCGGCAGCCGTCGTTGGGCGGCGAGGATGAGCGCCCAGGTCAGCTCGGCGGTCGCGTGGGGGCCGCCCGCGCCACCGGCGCTCACCACGATCCCCTTGGCGGCCAGCGCGTCGAGCGCGAGGTGGCTGGTGTTGCGTCCGGTCTGGCTCACCAGCCGCAGGGTCGCCAGTCGCTCGACCACGCCACGCGGGAGGGCGGTGCGTTGCTGGAGCAGCACCACGGCGTCGAACCCGTCGAGCCGCTGCACCAGCGCGTCACCGGTCACCGAGTCGGTGAAGGCGACCACCTCGTGGCCCGCCAGCCGCTGCGCGCACGGCAGGGCGCCGAACGCGTCCGCGTAGTCGTCGAGCACCGCGACCCTCACGACGGCACGTCCTGCCCGACCGGGTCACGAGCGTCGCCGGTATGCCGCGTGGGCGCCGTGCGGTGCAGCGCCCACCACAGCAGGGCGAGGGCCAGCAGGGAGCCGAAGGTGTCGGCGTTCTGGAGCACGCGACCGATCCAGCGCGGCCAGTCCGGGTGGCTCAGCCAGGTGATGCCCCACCACGGCATCCGACACAGGAAGAAGGCCGTGACGACGCCCGCGGCGAGCATCCGTCGGCGGTCGCGGAGCGGGTCGGCACCGAGCACGGCGAAGACCACCACGACCATCCAGTGCAGGTGGTGGATCCACGCCACCGGCGACAGCAGCACGGCCATCAGCCCGACCGCGGCGACCTCGCTGATCGAGTCACCGGCCCGGTAGGCCCGTCGGGCCAGCTGGAAGCCCACGAAGCCGACGACGGCGACCAGCACCAGCCAGAGCACGTCGCCGACCAGCCCGCTCGGCCCGACCCGCAGCAGGAAGCCGCGGATGCTCTGGTTGGAGGTGCCCGCGTTGGGGCCCAGGCGAGCCGGGTCCTGCAGGGCACCACCCCAGAAGGCGAACGACGCCTCCGGCAGCAGCAGCCAGGACCCCAGCGTGACGGCGACGGCGGTCCCGACCGCGGTCGCGGCCTCCTTCCACCGCCGGTTCAGGAGGTAGTGGACGACGAAGACCCCGGGGGTGAGCTTGATCGACATGGCCAACCCGACCAGCACGCCCGGCGGGATCCGGCGGAGCAGACCGGGCCGCGGGCGACGCAGGTCCATCAGGCAGGCCAGCACCATGAAGGCGTTGACCTGCCCGAACCTGATGCCGTCCGACACGGGGTGCAGCCACAGCATCGGCACGGTGAGCAGGGCGAGGGTGACCGGCACGAGGCGGCCGGTGCGGTGGATCAGGCGCCACCCGGCATACCAGACGATCGCGGCGGTGGCCGCGATCTGGGCCAGCGTCCACAGCCAGCCGACGGCGCCGAACGGCACCAGGGCCAGCGGGATCGCGATGACGGCCGCGAACGGCGGGTAGGTGAACGGCAGCAGCTGGGGCGCCTCGGTCATCGCCGAGTAGATGGGCCGGCCGGTGAGGATCGACACGCCCGCCTCGCGGTAGACCTCGACGTCGACCTGCCACTGGTCCAGCGGCCAGAAGACCAGGTAGCGCAGCACGGGGATCGCCGCCCCCGCGAGGACCACGACCACGGCGAGCGCCCACCTGGCCCGGGGCGACCACGCCGCGACCCGGGAGCCCACGGACCGGCCCACGGCGCGGATCCGGCGTCCACGACCTCGGGCCACGGCAGCGGTCGGCGTCGCGGTGGTCACGCCTCCATTCTGTCCTGCGGGGCGACCCGTAGCCTGTACCGGTGACCCGCCGCGCCAAGCACTCCCTCGTCGGCCTGTTCGCAACCCTCTTCGTCACGGTCCTCGCCGCGGTGCTCCCGGGGCCGAGCGCGAGCGCGGCACCGAGCACTGACGGTCCCAACCCGATCATCCTGATCGGCACCGGCGGCCTCACCTGGAGCGACGTCAGCGCCCAGGGCACGCCGGCGCTGTGGACGTTCCTGCGCGACGGGTCGACGGCGGCGGTGTCGGTGCGTTCGGTCTTCACGAACACCTGCCCCGTCGACGGCTGGCTGAGCCTGTCGGCCGGCAACCGCGCCGCCGCGCCCGGACCGGGGAAGAACGGCTCCCGCAAGACCACCGACCCGTGCCCACCGGTCCCCGTCGTCGACAGCGGGTTCGTGCCGGGCTGGAACGACTACGTCAAGGCCACCGACGACCTCAAGTTCGACTCCACGCTGGGCACCCTGGGCGAACAGCTCGCCAGCAACAAGCAGTGCATCCAGGCGGTGGGGCCGGGGGCCGGGGTCGGCGCCGCCTACAAGTCCGGTGCGGTCCCCCGGTATGCCGCGTACGACGCCTCCGCGCTGACCGGCCTGCTCACCGGGTGCCGGGTGACGCTGGTGGACGTCGGTTCGCTGCGCGACCCCGAGGACCTGCCCGCCGGCGAGGCGGCCACCGCGCCCGGGTCGCGGGCGCAGCAGGCCACCGCGATCGACGCGCGCATCGGCGAGGTCCTCGCTGCCGCCCCGAGCGGGTCGGACGTGGTCGTGGCGAGCCTGTCGGACGCCGGGAGCAGCGAACGGCTGCGACTGGTCGCCGCCAAGGGCCCGCACTTCGGCTCCGGCACGCTCTACTCCCCCTCGACCCGACAGGACGGGCTGGTCCAGTCGGCCGACCTGACCGTGACCGCCCTGACCGCCGCCGGTGTGCCCGTCCCAGACTCGCTGGGCGGCACGGCCCTGCGCCGGGGCGACACCGGCGGTGACACGGGCAGCAACTCCGACGCGGCCGCGCAGGACCGGCTGCGGCAGCTGCTCGACTTCGACGAGGCCAGCCACGAGGTGCACCCGCTGGTGCCGCCGTTCTTCAACGGCGTGGTCTACACCCAGATCGCGATCTACCTGTTGGCCGCGGTGGTCTGGCGGCGCGACTTCGGGTCGATCGACCTGCGCCTGCGGATGCTGCGGATCACCCGCCGGGTCGCCGTCGTGGCCTCGACCGTGCCCGCATCGACCTTCCTGGCCAACCTCATCCCGTGGTGGCGCTTCCCCGTCCCGATGATCGCCGTCGTGCTCAGCGTCGGCCTCTTCGTCGCGATCATCTCCGCCATCGCCCTGCTGGGTCCCTGGAGCCGCCGGCTCACCGGTCCGCTGGTCGTGGTGGCCCTCGTGACCTTGCTCGTGCTCGGCGGGGACGTCATGTTCGGGTCCCACCTGCAGATCTCGTCGCTGATGGGGCTGCAGCCCGTCGTCGGCGGCCGGTTCTACGGCATGGGCAACGTCACCTTCGCCCTCTTCGCGACCGCCGCCCTCCTGCTGTGCATCGCCGTCTCGAGCTACTACGTGAAGCAGGGTCGGCCGAAGGTCGCTGCGGTCGCCGCCCTGGCCATCGGGCTGGCCGCGGTGGTCGTCGACGGCTACCCCGGGTGGGGTGCCGACGGGGGCGGCCCGCCCGCCCTGCTGCCCGGCCTGGCCTACCTGGTCCTGGCCATCCTGGGCATCCAGATGACCTGGAGACGCGGCGCCGTCCTCGCCGGCGCGACCATCGGGCTGTTCCTGCTGGTCGGCTTCCTCGACTCGCTGCGTGGGGTGGAGAACCAGTCGCACCTGGGCCGGTTCTTCCGCTCCATCTTCAGCGGCGGCGCCTTCGACATCATCGCGCGCAAGCTGCAGCAGAACATCGACATCCTGTTCGGCAACTACCGGCTGTCGCTGCTCGTGCCGATCGCCCTGGTGTTCGTCATCTACATCCTGGCCAGGCCGACGTCGTGGGGGTCGCGCTCGCTCCAGCGGTCCTACGAGGCGTGCCCGACCCTGCGTCCGGGTCTCATCGCCCTGCTGGTCACGCTCACGATCGGCTTCGCCATCAACGACTCCGGGGTCGCCATCCCGGCCAACGGCGCCATCATCGCGGTGCCGCTGATCATCGCCGTCAGCGTCAGGGTGCTGGAGGACGAGGCTCGTTCGTCCGCCACGACCCGCGCGTCGCGGCGCGGGTGAGCCACCCCCAGACCAGCAGCCCGGCATACGGGACCGGGGTGCGACGCACCCACAGCGAGACCCGCTCGACGGTCGGGGTCATGCCCACCACGCGCCCCGGCACGTAGGCGACGGCCATCGCCGCGAGGCGGACGACGAGGATCGTGTCGAGCACGCTCGCGGCCAGCACCGGCAGGACCGCCCAGCTGAACAGGTCGTACCACGGCAGGGAGTAGGGCGCCGCGAGCGAGTAGGCCGCGCTGAGCACCAGCGTCCACCGGGCCGCCGCGCCGGTCGCGGTCTCCGGGGCCAGCCCGCGGGTCAGTCGGGCGAGCAGCACGACGAGCACGAGCGCCACGACCACGGCCAACCAGGTGACGACGGTCCGGGCCGAGCCGGCCGCCAGCGGGCCGTTGAGCAGCTCGTAGAGCAGGCGCCACGGGGTGGCCAGCGAGATCGACCGGCGAGCACGGTCGAGCTGGTCGAAGACGTGCGGGCCCGCCCAGAGGTGCAGCGGGATGACGACGACGACGGCCGCGAGCCCGAAGGCGACGCCGCGACGGGCGAACCGCGCCCGCTCGTGCAGCCACCACCCGACGAGGACGGCGACCGCGACCGCGCCGTAGGTGACCTTGCACGAGACCGCCAGGCCGGCGAACCCGCCCGCGGCCAGCGGGTGGCGGGCCGCGAGCACCAGGGCCGCCACCCCGAGCGCCGCGGCGACGAGGTCGACGTGGGCGCCCAGCACCCCGATGCCGAAGACGAGGGGGTTGAGGGTCCAGAGGGTGTCGACCCGTCGCGGCGTGGCGCCGGCCCGCAGGAGGAGGGACCGCACCGCCAGCCAGGCGAGCACGACCAGCACCTGCCAGCACCAGACCGTCTCGCGCACGTTCGAGCCGCCGAGGTGGGAGGTCAGCGTCTGGAGCAGCGTCGCGAACGGGCCGTAGACGCTCACCGTGTCGGTCCATGGCGGCTCGACCCCGGAGACCACCGGATCGGCGGGTGACCAGGCGCTCGGCGGGGTCAGGTAGGGGTCGCCACCGAGGGCCGAGATCCGGCCGTAGGCGGCGTAGTTGGTGTGGTCGGCGGACCCGAACGGGCCGGCCAGCAGGGCCAGCACGCCGAGCGCGACCGGGACCGCCCAGCCACCCGGGGCGGACCAGCCCCCCGGGGCCAGCCGGCCCCGAGCCCGCGCCGCGACCGCACCCAGCATCCCGGCACCGGAGACGACCGACGGCTCACCCTGCAGGCGCAGCCAGACCGCCAGCGCGCCCAGGAGGTAGGCGGCCCAGAGCAGGCCGGTGACCAGGGCCGGCGACGGCGACCACGCGAGGTCGCCGGGGGCCCAGCCGCGCGGTCCGAGGCCGGGCTTGGCCGCGCTCTCCCCCGCCACCCCGACGAGGAGCAGGAGCCCGAACGAGACGACCAGCGCAGGCGACGCGACGCGGTCGCGGACGGCGACCAGCCCCCGTGCGGTCACCTGGGTCAGCGCAGCCCGCGTCGGGCCCGGCGTCGCGCCAGGGCGAGGGCGACGTCGCGGTACTGCTTGGCGCGGTGCACCTGCCCGCGCCAGTCGGACCCAGTGACCCGGTGGTGCAGCTCGCAGGGAACCTCCTCGACGCGCAGGCCCGCCATCAGCACGTCGACGGTCAGGCCGACCTCCACGCCCCACCCCCGGGCGAGCGGGCTGGCGGCGTCGAACGCGGCCCGGGAGATGCACCGCATCCCCGACAACGGCTGCGCGGCGACGAACCCGGTGAGGTCCTCGATCCCCTTGCGGGCCAGTCGCACCACGAACCCGCGTCCGCCGCCGGCCGTCTTCTGCGGTGGCAGCGTGGCGATGGTCATGTCGGCGCGGCCCTCGAGGACCGGCGGCACGAGGACGCCGAGGTTCGCAGCGGTGTCCTCGAGGTCGCCGTCGACGAAGAGCAGCGGACGTCGGTCGTCCGAGCCCCCGACCCGGCCCTCGACCCCCTCGTGGCGCGCGACGTAGCCGGCGCCGGTGGTCATCGCGGCGGCCTTGCCCCGGTTGCGGGCGTGCCGCACCACTGCGGCGCCGGCCTCCCGGGCGATCTCCGCGGTGCCGTCGGAGCTCCCGTCGTCGACGACGACGACGAGGTCGACCCCCGGTATGGCGCGCACGGCTCGGACCGTCGCGGCGATCCGGTCGGCCTCGTCCTTGGCCGGGATCACCGCGGCGACGGTGGTGGCCGGGTGGGCAGTCATCTCGGGTCGGCCGCTCAGCGCAGCGTGACCTGGCGGCTGAGCAGCCCGGCCCGGGCCCGGCGCTCCTCCGCGGTGAGCGGCGCGTCCGACGCGAGCGCGGCGGCATACCGGGTCATGAACTCGCCCAGCGCCGACTCGTAGTGGTCGGCGGACCTGGCGGGGTCGAGGTCCCACACCGGCACGAGCAGCCCGCAGGCGCGGAAGGCGCCGAGCAGCCGGGTCTGGTCGCCGAGGCCGCTGTCACCGGCTGCCTGCAGGCGAGCCAGCGCGTCGGTGGCGACGTCCTCGTCCTGCGGCAGGACCAGCCGGATGTGGGTGCGCTCGCCGATCCGGCACCAGTAGGCCGACTGGGTCGCGGTCATCTTGACCGTGGGGATGACGGACTCGTTGGCGCGGTCGAGCGAGGCCTTGGCCTCGTCGTCGAGCTCGCTGTCACCGACCCAGAAGTCGAAGCCCTCGTGGACGGTCACCTCGAACGGCACCGAGGTGTCGAGCAGGTCCTGCAGGCGGGGGGTGGCGGCGGTGGCGGCCGGGGTGCCGGTGATCGGCGTGCCCTGCTCCGCGGACGCGGCGGCCAGCAGCGAGGTGGCCAGGTCGCGGGAGGCGTCGCCGGAGATCGACCCTGACTGCGACCCGACGAAGACCGTGCCGTCGGCGCGGTGCAGGCCGGGCCACGCGAGCGGCAGCACGGTCGCGATGGTCGCCTCGCTCGGCGCACCCTCGGGGGCCTGGCCCTGGGCGAAGGTCACCGTCGCCGTGGCGGACGGCAGGATCTCGCGCATCGCGACCCAGTCGGTCTCGCCCGGCAGGCCCTCGAACGGTCGGGCGACGAACGGTGCGGGCTCGACGCGTGCGGATGCGGAGCCGTGGTCTGCGCCCTTGCGGCGACGTGTTGCCTTACCCATGGCGACAACCCTATTTGGTTCGGCTCCCCCTACGGGCCACTCCCTCCTCGGCGCAGTGCGGATGTCGTCGCCGGACCGGGTCGGGGCTAGTGGCTGCGGCGGCGCGACGGGCCGCCGAGCGAGGCCCACACGGTGGAGCCGCTGCGGTCCTCGGTGACGCCCCACTCGTGGGCGAGGCTGCGGACGATCCGCAGGCCCCGGCCCGAGGGAGCCCAGATCGTGCGTGGCGCGGGGCGCGGGGTGCTCTCGCTGCCGCCGTCGGTCACCTCGACCTCGACGACACCGGCCTTGACCTTCCAGTGCACCCGCAGGTTGCCGTCGGCCAGCGGCCGGGCGTGGCGGATGGAGTTGGAGACCAGCTCGGACACCACGATCTCGGCCTCGTCGACCACGGCGGCGGACACCTCGCGGACCTCGAGGTCGTCGACGAGGGCCTTGCGCACCAAGGCCACGGACGTCGCCCGCCACGGGACGCGGACGGTCCGCGAGGAGTCGCGAAGCCGACCGCTCGAGGGCGGTTCGGAGCGCGGGGAGCGTTCTCCCAGCGGTGCAGCTGCCATGCGCGGGCCCATGTCCGATCTATACGAGTTCGGTCGGAGACTACCGACTGGTCTCGACAGCGTCGAGGACCGCCCGGAAGCAGTTGCTCCCCGGTGCGGGCGGCTGCGGGGATGCGGCACGATGGCCACCGCCCGGCGGCGTGCTGCCCCGGGGCTCACACGACGGGGAGGTGCGGCGTTCCATGGCTGTGAAGCTGCCCGCCTTCCAGACCCTCGTCGACGCCCACTGGCGCGACGTCGCCCGCCTCGCCCACGCCCTCGCCGGCCCGGTCGACGGGGACGACGTGGCCCAGCAGGCGTGGACGCAGGCGCTCGCGGCCTACCCGTCGCTGCGCTCGGCCACGAACCTGAGGGGCTGGCTGCTCACGATCACCCACCGGTGTGCCATGGACGTGCACCGCGGACGGGCCCGCCGGGCGGTGCCCCACGACGACCCCGCCTCCCTGTCCGAGGGGCCGGCCGCACCGCCGGCCGACGCCGCGCTGCCCGACGGCCCCCTCTGGGCGTCGGTCGCCGCCCTGCCCCCACGCCAACGCGAGGCGGTCGTCCTCAAGTACGTCGCCGACCTCGACCACCCCACCATCGCCGCCGCGCTGGGCACCTCGCCCGCCATGAGCCGGCGGCTCGTGAGCGATGCGCTCGCCACCCTGCGTAAGGACGTGTCATGACCGACCCCACCACGACCGACCCCACCACCCGCCTCGCCGCCTTCGGGCGCACCACCTCGTCCCTGCACCCGCCGGTGCTCGCCCCGAGCGACGTGTCCTACGTCGTGGAGGACACCGTGATCGGGCGGATGCTGCTGGCCCGCAGCGAGTCCGGCGCGATGGTCGCCTCCGCGTTCGTGCCGACCGCGCAGGACGAGGACCGCGTGCTCACCCGCCTCAGCGAACGCGTCTCCCCACGCGTCCTGCGGCAGCCGCGTGAGCTCGACGAGGCCCGCACCGAGCTCGAGGCGTTCCTGTCCGGGCGCACCCGCGCGTTCTCGCTCCGGACCGACCTCGTCCTGGCCTCCGACTTCCAGCGCGCGGTCCTGCCGCGGCTCGCGGCGACCGTCGGCTACGGCGACCGCGCCACCTACGGCGAGCTCGCCGCGCGGGTCGACCGACCGAGCGCCGCTCGTGCGGTCGGGGCGGCGCTGGGCGCCAACCCGTTGTGCGTCGTGCTCCCGTGTCACCGCATCGTCGCGTCGAGCGGCGCGCTCACCGGGTATGCCGGTGGGCTGGACGCCAAGCGCTACCTGCTCGACCTCGAGGCGAGCCACCGCTGAGGACCGGTGGTCTGCGACCATCGGGGGATGGCCCTCTCCGACGTCGACCTGACCCACCTGCGCCGGTGCGTGGACCTGGCCCGCGAAGGCCTGGAGGCCGGTGACGAGCCGTTCGGCTCGCTGCTGGTCGACGGCGCCGGGCAGGTGCGCTTCGCCGACCGCAACCGCGTCCAGGACGGCGACCAGACCAGGCACCCCGAGTTCGAGGCGGCCAAGTGGGCCGCCCAGCACCTGCCGCCGGACGAGCGGGCGGCCTGCACCGTCTACACCTCGGGTGAGCACTGCGCGATGTGCTCGGCGGCGCACGCGTGGGTGGGCCTCGGCCGGATCGTGTATGCCGTGTCGACCGAGCAGCTCGTCGGCTGGCTCCGCGGGTGGGGAGTGCCACCGGGACCGGTGAACCCGCTGCCCGTGCAGGCGGTCGCGCCGGGACTGGTGGTCGACGGTCCCGCACCCGAGCTCGAACGCGAGGTGCGCGAGCTGCACCGGCGGCTGCACGGCATGCCCGAGGGCAGCTAGCCCCTGGTCGGTGTCGCGCCGCCGTCCTGCGCCTCGAGCCGCGCGGTGAGGGCGTCGACCGCGCGACGCAGGTCGCCGATCGTGGCGGTGCGCGCGTCGGGCTGGAGGTCGACCGTGACCGAGCCACCGGGCTGGACCGCCACCCGGCGGACCTGGCTCAGCGAGTCGGCGCCCTGGGCCTGGATGGCGTTGTCCAGCTCCTCGGGCGTCATGCCGAGGCGCATCAGGGCGCGGTGGTTCGCGAGCCCGTCCAGGACCACCACGGTGGGCCGGCCGTCGAGCAGCCACGACAGGCGCGCGCTGCGGAAGGTCAGGTGGTCGAGGCCGGAGTTGACCAGGACCAGGACCGCGGCACCGATCAGCCCGCCGACCAGCGAGTTGTCCTCGCCGATGATGGCGTTCTGCACCACGTTGGACAGCAGCAGCACCACGACGAGGTCCTGGCTGTTCATCTGCGCCATCAGGCGCTTGCCGGCGACCCGGATGACGATGAGGATCCCGAGGTAGACCGCGACCGTGCGGACGATCTTCTCGGCCGCGGGCATCGGTAGGTGGAGGAGGTCGTCGAGGACTCCCTGCTGTGCCGCGGCGACGACGTGCTGGACCATGGCTGGCTCCTGGGGCTGGTGGCTACTCGCGCCCGGATGAGATCCAGGCGGGGTCCTTGCTGAGGTTGCGGTCGCCCTCGACGAGCGCCGCTGCCCCGTCGAGCCGGGTCAGGTGGTCGGCGTCCAGCCGGACGTCGAGGGCGCCGAGGTTCTCGTCCACGCGCTCGGGGCGGCGGGTCCCGGGGATCGGGACCACCGGCAGCCCGAGGCGCTCGCCCTGCGCGTAGAGCCAGGCGAGGGCCACCTGGGCCGGCGTGGCCGCGACCTCGGCGGCCACCTCGGTCACCACCTCGACGACGCGCTGGTTGGCGTCGAAGCCGGCGTCGAACCTCGGGTGGCCCTTGAGCATCGACCCTGCGACGGCCTCCCTGGTCATCGCCCCGGTGAGGAACCCCCGGCCCAGCGGCGAGTAGGGCACGAACCCGGCACCGATCTCGACGGCCGCCGGGACGACCTGGGCCTCGACGTCGCGTGACCAGATGCTCCACTCGCTCTGCACCGCGCTGATGGGGTGGACCGCGGCGGCCGCGCGCAGCTCGGTCGCGGTCACCTCGGAGAGGCCGAGGTGCCGCACCTTGCCGGCCGCGACGAGCTCGGCCATCGCGCCGACGGTCTCCTCGATCGGCACCCTGACGTCGCGCCGGTGCAGGTAGTAGAGGTCGATCACGTCGGTGCCGAGCCGTCGCAGCGACGCCTCGGCGGCGCTGCGCACGTAGGCCGCGTCGCCGCGGACCGCGGTCGCGCCGGGCCCCTGGTTGGGGACGCCGGTGATGCCGAACTTCGTGGCGAGCTGCACCTCGTCGCGCCGGTCGCGCAGCAGCTGGGCCACGAGCTCCTCGTTGGTGCCCGCCGGCCCCTCCACGCCCTCTCGGGGCTGGCCGTAGACGTCGGCGGTGTCGATGAAGGTGACGCCGGCGTCGACCGCGTGGTGAAGGGTCCGGAGCCCCTCGGCGGGGTCGGTCTCGCCGTAGACGTGCGTGATCGCCATGCCGCCGAAGCCGAGCCGGCTGACCTCGAGACCGTGGCCGAGGTCGACCCGACGGCTGCCCGCGGCGCTCATGCCCCGGACTCCGTGGTGGTCGCGGCTGCTGCGGGTCCGTAGGACAGGTGCACCACGCCGTTGGCGTAGGTGTCGCTGGCGAGCAGGCTCAGCGTGGTGGGCCCGCCGCCCTCGGCGAACAGGCGCTCTCCTGCACCCAGCGCGATCGGGTAGACGAACAGGTGGAGCTCGTCGACGAGCCCGTCGGCGAGCAGCCCGCGCACCAGCTGGCCGCTGCCCGAGATGTAGATGGTGCCGTCGGTGTCGTCCTTCAGCCGTCGGATCGCGTCGGCGTCGTAGGCGCCGAGCAGCTCACTGGGACCCCACTCGTGTGCGGGCTCCTGCGCGCCGACGACGTACTTGGTGGTCTCGTTGAAGAACGGCGCGCCCGGGTCCTGCTCCGCCGTCCGGTCCCGCCACGCGGGAGCGAACATGTCGAACGTCTTGCGGCCCAGCAGGATCGCCGAGGCGCTGCCGGTGATCCCGGCGAGGGTGTCCCCCATCGCCGGGTCGAAGCCGAACTCGAAGGTCCAGCTCGGCGACTCGAAGACACCGTCGAGGGAGATGAACTCGTGGACTGCGATCTGACCCATGCAGCCGACCTTGCCACGCCGTCAGGAGGTCGTCACCTCCAGGGTGTGCGACCCCGCCTTGGTGGGGACGGTCACCTCGAGGCCACGGTTGGTCGTGCGGCTGGTCCAGCCGGTCAGCACGTGGCCGTCGAGCACCACGCGGGTCACGGTGCTGCCGCGCGGGACGGTGTGCCCGATCCACACCTTGTCGGCGCCGACCGCCGAGTCGACCCGGACCCTCGTCGTGTAGCGCGACCCTGCGACGGAGGCCGACACGTCGGCGAAACCACCGCCGAGCCGGATGTGCTCACCGGAGGCCGACGGCTGACCCGCCGGGACCTGCGGCACCACGACCAGCTCGCCGTTGCCGAGGTCGGGCTGGACCCCGAGCCACTGGTGCACGACGGCCCAGGCGGTGCCGTAGTTGCCCCACGCCTGCATGAACATCGAGCGGCAGGTCCAGCACCGGGCGATGTTGGCGCCCTGGTCCGGCGAGGGGAAGATCTCCGGCATCGCGCCCGGCTGCTCGTCCGGGGTGCCGCCGGTGGCGGGCTCGGCGAACATGGGGTCGGCCAGCGCGTGGGTGTAGCGCTGCTGCTGCCCGGCACCGAGCCGGCCGTAGTTGCCCTCGCCGATCGACTGGATCGAGGTGGTCAGGCCGAAGATGACCTTCTCGCCCTGGCCGTTCGCGCCACCGCCACAACCGGTGTGGAACAGGCCGGTCGACAGGGGCGCCGTCCCGCTGTAGCACGGGTCCTCGCGACCGGCGAGCGCCGCCGTGCCGTGGGCGAAGGGGGCCAGCCCGGGCACGGTGCGCCCGTTGACCTGGAGCTCGGCCTCCATCGGGGTCTGGCCGATCCAGTGCTTCTGGAACGACTGGACGTTTCCGGGGTCGGTGAGCGAGTCGGCGTACTGGGACGCCGCGGCATACCACCACGCCCCGTCGAAGCGGTCCTGGATCCGGCGGGCGAGCCGGCTGGCCCACGCGAAGGTGGTGCCGTCGTGCTTGGCCTTCGCCATGGCGGCCAGGTCGTAGAGACCGCGGACGTAGTAGACGGTGTTGTCGAGCTTCTCGGTGCCCATGCCGCTGCGCTCGACGTTGCCCAGACCCTCGGGGAAGCCGTCGTGGTCGGCGTCGAGGGTGTCCGTGACGTACCTGAGGTTGCGCACCGAGAAGTCGTACATCTCGTCGCGGAACCGGTCGTCCCCGGTCCAGCGCCACAGCAGCGCCACGGTGCTCGGGAACTTCACCGTCTCGTCGGTGTTGAAGTTGTAGGCCGTGCTGCCGTCGGCGTTCGTGCTGCGGGAGTCCTGGCCGAACCAGATCGAGCCGTCCGAGACGACCTCGTGGGTCACGACGCCGGAGCGGTTGTTGAGGATGTCGGAGACGTCGCGCAGCGCCCGCAGGTGGTCCTTGATCGCCTCGAACTGCCCGACCGAGACCGACGCGAACGCGGTGTACTCGGCGTCCGTGCCGAAGAGCCACGGGTAGTCCGGGAAGCCCGCCCCGATCCAGGTCGCCGTGGGGACGGTCCCGGACGGAGCCGGGAACTGCTTGCCCTGGTTGGTCCAGCGCACCTGCAGGTTCGTCGCGGTCTGGGTGAGGTCGGCGATGTTCTGCTTGCCCCACTCCACCGCGTCCTGCACCAGCGGGTCGCCGGGCAGGGACAGCCGGGTCAGCTCCGAGAGCGCCCGGCGCGATGCCTTCTTGGCCGCGAGGGCCGCGGCCGGGTCGGCCAGCGCCTTGGCCAGCTCGCCCCGCGCCGAGGCAAGCCCCTGGTCGGAGCCGGCGACGGCGAGCCAGATGGTCTTCGAGCCACCCGCCGGCAGGTCGAGGCGGTAGGTCAGCCGGCCACCGGTGCCGTTGCCGAACGGTCCGTCGTCACAGGCGGAGGGCTTGGGGTCGGCCGGGGCCCCGGGCTCGGTGCCGGTGCAGCGGTGTCCGGGCTGCGCGCCGTGGAACTGGTCACCGATCTGCCCGCTCGTGGGAGTGGCGGAGGTGCCGACGAGCGCGGCGTAGTGGTGGGTCGGTGCACCCGGGAGCGCGCCGTCGTCGGTGAAGGCGAGGTTCCTGCCGTCGTAGGCACCGGTGTCCGGGAGGTTGTCGCTCGCGTTGGGGGTGACGCCGCTGAAGCCCCACGGGTACTGGCCCATCAGCTCGGAGTGGGCGTCGACCGAGAGCTTGGCTGTTCGCGCCGCGCCCGGGTTGGTCACGGTCAGGCCGAAGAGCGCGCCGCGCACACCGTCGGGCACGAAGTCCGTCCGGGCCACCTTGAGGCCCGCGGTGTCGGGCAGGTCGTAGCGGCTGTACCCCCACCCGGAGGTGAACTTCGTCGCCGGGCCCACCCACTGGTCGTCGAGGCCGAACCACACGCCGTCGACGAGCTTCAGGGGCGGCGTCCAGACGCCACCCATCTCCCCGGTGATGTGCCAGCCGTTCGCATAGAAGCGGCCGTCCTCGAACCCGATGGAGTAGGCCCGCGTCCCCGCCGAGACCTCCCGCCGGTCGGCGAGCCGGGCGCTCACCGAGAGCTCGTCGCCGGCTCCGGCGACGGCATCCCTGGCGCCCCCTCCCCCCGGCGCGGCGCTGGCCGGCACCTGCGCCACCATGACGGCCGCTCCGAGCAGCACCGCGGTGGCACCTGCAACGTGAGATCGAGACATCGTCGTCCTCCGACCCAGAGGGAGAGCGACGTCGGTCGGCGTCGCCTGGGTGGTCAGGAGTCCTCGTCCGGTGCGTGACGGACGAATTGTCCGGACTGTCGGACGCTACACCCGCTCCGGCGGACCGGCAACGGATCAGCGTCGAGCGGTCGCGCAGACGCCTGGAGGCCCGCTGACCTGCGCAAACGAGCGGTCGGCGGGCGACCGTGGCCGGAGGCGGCCAGCGCGCCCGGCTAGCCCTTCTGCAGCTCCTCGGCGAGCATCACGATGATGCCGCTGGGGCCGCGGACGTAGGTGAGCCGGTAGACGTCCTCGTAGGTGCCGACGCCACGCAGCGGGTGGCAGTCGTGCCGTGCGGCGATCGCCAGCGCCTCGTCGAGGTCGTCGACCGAGAAGGCCACGCGGTGCATGCCGATCTCGTTGGGCAGGGTCGGCTCGGTCTCGATCGCGGCCGGATGGAGGTACTCGAAGAGCTCGAGACGCCCGTGGCCGTCCGGGGTCTGGAGCATGGCGATCTTGGCGTGGTTCCCGTCGAGGCCCACCGCCGTGTCGGTCCACTCCCCACTGACCGTGTCGCGGCCGAGGACGCTCAGCCCGAGGTCGGTGAAGAAGGCGATGGTCGCGTCGAGGTCGCGGACCGCGATGGCAACGTTCTCGAGCTTGATCGGCATGCGCAGCACGCTACCGAGTCCAGGCCGCTGTCCAGGCCCCTGTCGAGGTCAGTGTCGCGGTCGCTGTCGAGCCCTGTGGGTCAGCCCTGGGTGCGCAGGTAGCGCCCGAAGTGGGGCACGGTGAACGCGATCCGGCCGCGCTCCCCCGAGTAGATGAGCCCCTTCTTGAGCAGCGCGTCCCTGGCGGGCGAGAGCGACTGCGGCTTGCGGTCCAGCACCTGGGCGACGGCCGAGGTCGGCACCGACTCCGTCTCGTCGACCTCCTCGCCACCGTCGACGAGGCCCTGGGCTGCGTCGGCCATCGCCCGCAGGTACTCGCGCTCGGCGGGGGTGGCTCGCTCGAAGCGGGACCCGAAGAAGCCCACCGCGAGCTCGGCCTCGGCCTCCGGGGCGGACACGGCGACGTCCTGCGCGGTGATGGGCGATCGCGGCGCGACGTCCCACGCGACCTTGCCGTAGGCCTGGACGAAGTAGGGGTAGCCGGCCGTCGCGGCATACAGGGCTTCGAGGGCCTCGGGCTCGAACGCCGCGTCCTCGTCGCCGGCCGGTGCCACCAGGGCCAGGTCGGCGGAGGCCCGGTCGAGCCGGTCGATGCGTTGGTAGCGGAACAGCCGCTCCGAGTAGGACTTCGAGGCGGACAGGACCGCCGGCAGGTGCGGCAGGCCGGCCCCGACGACGATGACGGGCAGGCCGGACTGGGAGATCTCGTGGCAGGCCGCGCAGATGGCCGAGACGTCGTCGGCGGCGAGGTCCTGCATCTCGTCGATGAAGATGGCGACGCCGCGCCCGACGTCAGCGGCCAGGCCGCCCACGTCGGTGAGCAGCTCGACCAGGTCGATCTCGATGTCGCCGGAGTCGGCGCGACCGACCGCCGCCGGGACGTCGATGCCCGGGTTCCACTTCTCGCGCAGCTTGGCCCCGGGTGCCGCGTCGCGCTGCGCGAACGCCTTGATCACGCCGAGGACGTGGTCGACCTGGTCGCCGGCCGGGTGGCCGAGCTCGCGGACCGCCACGTGCAGCGCAGCCGAGAGCGGTCGGCGCAGGCGCTGGTCGGGGCGGGCCTCGAGCTTGCCGGTGCCCCAGTGGGCGCGGACCGCCGCGGAGCGCAGGGCGTTGAGCAGGACCGTCTTGCCGACGCCGCGCAGGCCGGTGAGGACGATGGAGCGCTCCGGACGGCCGCGGGCGATCCGCTCGAGCACGACGTCGAACGCGTGCAGCTGCTCGTCGCGACCGGCGAGCTCCGGAGGTCGCTGTCCGGCGCCGGGGGCGTACGGGTTGCGTATCGGGTCCACGATCGCAGCGTATGGGTCTCTCTAGCGTTTCCCTGAGATGCGGCGATACGGCGCGATCGTGTCGCCGGAGGTCGATGGGGGGATCTGCCCTCTTCTAGCGGCAGCGCTAGACGACCCGATAGGGCGCCAGAGACACCGCTCAGCGGCGGCTGCGGCGCCTGACGATGTGCCCGACGACGGCCGGGACCCAGCCGGTCTCGCCCCGCATCCAGCGCCCGGCGACCAGGTTGTGCGGCACCACGACGAACGAGCCCTTGAAGCCCTCGGTGAGCGACAGGTCGGTGCCGAAGACGTCCGTCACCACCTGCCAGTCGAGGTCGGTGTTGCGGTCGAGGTACTCGCCGATGCCCACGGCGTAGCGCTCGACGATGGCGGCGTGGTCGGGGCGGTCGTCCTCGGGGGCGGCCGCCCACGCGGCATACGCCCGGTCGAGGCCGGCGCCCAGGGAGGCGAGGTCGTCGACGTCGACGCCGTCCTCCGTCAGGGACTCGAGGGCGGCGCGGATCCGCGCCCGCTCCTCGTCGCCGAGCGGGTCGACCAGCGGGCGCAGCGAGGCGTTGGGGTCGAGCGAGTCACCGGCGTCGGGGAGGGTGCGCTCCTCGGCCTGCGGCTCCGGCATCGCGTCGTCGTCGTCACGACGCCGACCGAACCACGCCATGTCGGCAAGCCCTACTTGACCGTGGCGGAGCCGGAGTCGGCGACGAGCGGCTTGCCCGCGCCCTCCCAGGCCTTCATGCCGCCATCGAGGTTGGCGACGTCGAAACCCTGCTGCGAGAGCCAGGCCACAGCGCGCGACGACCGCCCGCCCCCGCGGCAGACCACGGCGAGGACGCTGTCGTCGGTGTCGGGCAGCTCGTCGAGGCGCGACGGGAGCTCACCGAGGGGGATGTGCAGGGCACCCGGGGCGTGCCCGGCGTCCCACTCGTCCTGCTCGCGCACGTCGAGCATGAGCGCCTGGTCGTGGACGTCGGTCACCGGCACCTGGGGAATACTCATGTGCCCATGTAACCACCCGGCGCCCGTCCCGGCGTCCACGACCCAGGGCTGGACGACCCCCTTGCGGCGGTGGACGACCCCTGGCGGGATAAACGAGTGGGCAGGACCGCGACCAACCGGCACAGTGGCGCCATGACGGGTCAGGAGGAGCAGATCGCGCGAGTGGTGACCACCGTCCGCGCCCAGGTGGGCAGCCACCCTGCGCTGGCCCCGGTCCTCGACGGCCTGGGCGAGCTGCTCGCCGAGCTCGTGCAGCGCTGGTCCCTGACCGTCGGCGAGGTCTACGGCGAGGGTCTGGGAGGACCGGTGGTGGCCGTCGACGCCGACGGCACCCCGGCAGTGCTCAAGATCGACCGGGTGGGTCCCGCGTTCACGGCGCAGGTCACCACCCTCGAGGCGGCCCAGGGCCGGGGGTATGCCGCGGTGCTGGCCGCCGACTCCCCGCGCGGCGTCGTGCTGCTCGAGCGGCTCGGCACGAGCCTGGCCTCGTCGCGGCTCCCGCCCGCAGCCCAGGTCGACCACCTGGCGGCCGCCCTGCGCCTCGCCTGGGAGCTGCCGGTGGGCCTGGCGCCGGCCCCCGCCCCCGGGGACGACAAGGCAGCCCAGCTCGCGGGGATCGTCCGCCGGTTTCGGCAGGGCGACGACGACGACCGCTGGGGGCTCGCCCTCGACCGCGCCCACGAGCTGGCTCGCCACCTGTCGGCCACCCGCGACCCGCTGCGCGACGTGCTCTGCCACGGCGACCCGCACCCCGGGAATGCGCTGCAGGCCAATGGGATCCCGCGCTACAAGCTGGTAGACCCGGACGGCTTCCGGTGCGAGCCCGAGTACGACGTCGGGGTGACCGTGCGCGACTTCAGCAGGGAGGTCCTGGCGAGCCGCGACCACCGCACCGCCCGCGCGCGGCACGACGCCCTCTGCGACCTGGCCGCCGACCTCACGGACACGGATCCGGAGCGGGTGCGTCAGTGGGCGTTCGTCGAGCGCGTCACGACCGGCCTCTACCTGCGGTGGTTCCGCGACGACGAGGTCGCGGAGTCCTTCCTCGATGCCGCGACCGTCCTGCTGCCCGACTGAGCCTGTGTCGGCTGCATCGCAGTCCGGGATCGGCGCTACTTGAGCAGCCGGGACATCCGGCGGTCGGCCAACGGCTTCCCGCCGGTCTGGCAGGTCGCGCAGTACTGCAACGAGGAGTCGGCGAAGGAGACCTCGCGCACGGTGTCGCCACAGACGGGGCAGGTCTCACCGGTCCGGCCGTGCACCCGCATGCCGGCGCGCTTGGCGTCCTTGAGCTCCTTGGCGGGCTTGCCGGAAGCCGTCGCGACGGCGGCGGCGAGCGTGTCGCGCAGGGCGGCATACAGGCGGTCGGTGGCCTCGTCGTCGAGGCTGGACGCCATCGCGAACGGCGACATCTTCGCGACGTGCAGGATCTCGTCGGAGTAGGCGTTGCCGACGCCGGCGATGAACCCCTGGTCGCGCAGCAGCCCCTTGATCTGGGAGCGCCGGCCGGCGAGCAGGGCCCCGAACGCCTCGCGGGTGAACTCCGGGGCGAGTGGGTCGGGGCCGAGCGAGGCGATGCCGGGCACGTCGTGGGGGTCGCGGACGAGGTAGGCGGCGAGCCGCTTCTTGGTGCCGGCCTCGGTGAGGTCGAAGCCCGAGCCGTCGGAGAACCGCGTGCGCAGTGCGATGGGTGACTTGCCCGGCCGCAGCACGGTGTTGGGCACGGCGTCGGACCAGCGCAGCCAGCCGGCCCGGGCCAGGTGGAAGATCAGGTGGACGCCGTCGCAGTCGAGGTCGATGAACTTGCCGTGCCGCGAGACGCCGTCGACCGGGGCTCCGGTGAGCGCCTGCGGCGGGGGGTCGAAGGTCTTGAGCACCGAGAACGACCCGAGCTCGATGCCGGTCACGGCCAGCCCGACGGTGCGCTCGGCGAGGAAGTCGACGAGCGCCTGGACCTCGGGCAGCTCCGGCACCCGGCAAGTCTGGCAGACCGGCCCGTCACCGGGCCGGGCGTCCGCGACGGTGCCACGATGGGCGCATGACGACAGCGGCCGCATGACCTCCGAGCCCGCGCCCCACGAGCTGTTGCGGCTGAAGTCGCACGGTGGTCGCCTCGTGCTGGCGACCACCGTCCTCGGCAGCGGCATCGCCCTGCTCGACGGCACGGTCGTCAACGTCGCCCTGCCGACCATCGGGCGCAACCTCGACGCCGACCTGGCCGGGCTCCAGTGGGTGGTCAACGCCTACGCCCTGACGCTGGCCGCGTTCATCCTGCTCGGCGGATCGCTGGGCGACCGGTTCGGGCGACGGGCGATGTATGCCGTGGGCGTGGGTGGGTTCGGCGTCGCCTCTGCGCTGTGCGCCCTCTCGCCCACCGTGGAGGTCCTCGTCGCCGCCCGGGCCGTCCAAGGGCTGTGCGCGGCTCTCCTGGTGCCCGGCAGCCTGGCCATCCTGCAGGCCTCCTTCCACCGGGACGACCGGATGGCGGCGATCGGCGCCTGGACCGGCCTGCTCGGCGTGGCGTCGGCCTCCGGGCCGGTCGTGGGCGGCTGGCTCGTCGAGCACGACTGGCGGTGGGCGTTCTGGCTCAACGTGCCCCTCGCGGTGGTCGTGGTCATGCTCGCCCTGAAGTGCGTCCCCGAGTCCCGGAACCCGTTGGCCAGCAAGCACGTCGACTTCACCGGCATCGCCCTTGCCGTGGTCGGGCTGGCCGCCCTCACCTACGGGCTGACCGCCCTGTCCGACGGCGTGAGCGCTCGCGCCGTCGGAGTCGGCGTCGTCGGACTGCTCGCCCTGCTCTCCTTCGCGTGGGCCGAGACCCACGCGCCGGCGCCGATGGTCCCACCGTCGTTGTTCGCCAACCGCGTCTTCACCGTGATCAACCTGGTCACCCTGCTGGTCTACGCGGGCCTGTCGGCGGCGCTGCTCTTCCTCGTGCTGTTCCTCCAGACCGTGGCGGGCTGGTCGGCGCTGGAGGCAGGCGCCGCGACGCTGCCCCTGAGCATCCTGATGCTGTTCCTCGCCCGCCGGTTCGGCACGATGGCGGCGCGCACCGCGCCGCGCCCCTTCATGATCGGTGGAACCCTCGTCGCCGCAGCGGGATTCGCCCTCCTCGCGCTCGCCCCGCGCGACCCGTCCTTCGTCCTCCATGTGCTTCCCGGCATCTCGCTGGTGGGGCTCGGACTGTCCCTGACGGTCGCACCCCTCACCGGCACGGTCCTGGCCGCTGCTCCCGACGAGCTCGCGGGCACGGCCAGCGGCGTCAACAACGCGGTGGCACGGACGGCCGGGCTCCTGGCGGTCGCGGCCCTGCCACCCCTGGTCGGGCTCAGTGGGGCCGACTACGCCTCCGCGGACGCGCTCGCGCCCTCCTACCGCCTCGCGATGATCGTGTGCGCCGGCCTCCTGGTCGGGGGCTCCGTGTTGACCGCGGTGGGCCTGCCGCCGCGTGAGCGCACCCCCTGCGCCGAGCTGCCCCACCTCGACGTCGCCGCGCGCTAGCCTGGGTGGTGCGTGACCGTCAGGTCACCTTGGGTCTCAGTCGTCCGACGCGGTGGCCTGGCCGAGCGCCACGCGCACGAGGCGCACCAGCCCGTAGCCGTCGCCAGCGCGGCATACCGGCACTTCCTTCTCGTGGCGCCCACGCGCCGGCGTGAACTCCTCCAACGACACCGGTATGCCGTGGGACAGCACCTGCTCGCTGGGCGTCAGCTCGCGGATGGCAATGGCAGCAACGGTATCGGGCCGCTGCTCGACGAAGTCGCCGTAGATCTTCGGGTCGTGCTGGCCGTCGTCGCCGACGAGGACCCAGCGGATGTTGGGGAACTCGTTGGCCAGCCGGTGGAGGCAGGCCCGCTTGTGGTCCTGGCCGGAGCGGAACCACCCGGTGTTGGTGGGACCCCAGTCGGTGAGCAGCAGCGGACCGGGCGGGTAGCCGTGGCGACGCAGGAAGCGGGTCAGCGTCGGCGCGGTGTTCCAGGCGCCGGTGGACACGTAGACCATGGGGGCGTTCGGGTGCTCGGCGAGCAGCTCGCGGTACATCGTCGCCATGCCCGGCACGACGTGGCGGGCGTTCTCGCTCTTCACGAACGTGTTCCAGGCCGCGATCATCGGCCGGGGCAGGGAGGTCGAGATCACCGTGTCGTCGATGTCGCTGATCAGGCCGAACGTCTCGTCGGACCCGACGACCATCACTGCGGCCGTGGTGTCCTCGGCGTCCACCGACGTCAGTGTCGCCTCGTGCCAGCCGGGCGTGAGCCGGTGGTCGCGCACCTTCGTGTCGATGTAGCCGCTGCGGTCGGTGCGGGTGTGCACGGTCTTGTCGCCGAGGGTGATCTTCACCGGGACGTTCATCGCCGGGGCCGTGATGAAGGCCCGCCAGCCGCGGCGCTCGTCCTCCGCCGACCTCAGCTCGGCGGTCGAGGCGCCGGCGTCGGCGCGCTCACCGCCCTCGCTCCGGTCGGCCCGGCGGGTGAGCAGGACGCGGCCGAGGACGCGCGCGAACTCCTCGGAGCCGTAGCCGGTGTGCGCCACGATGCGGGTCTGCCACCCCCGGCTGCGCAGCACCGAGTCGACGCGGCGGTGCCAGGCGTCCTCGACGATGGAGGCGGCGTGCGGTCTGGCCATGGACAGACCCTATGGCCTCGTGAGCACCGTCCTGAACTGGTCGACCAGCCGGTCACCACTGGCGCCGGGACCGTCGAACTCGAAGACCTGCTCGCCCCGACTGGCCAGCAGGAGCGGGCCGCCGCCGAGGGCGAGGTCGCGGGCCAGCTCGAAGTCCTCGGACGCGAGCTCGCGGGCCCGCGGGCTGCGGGCGAAGATCTCGATGGCCGGGCCGTCCAGCCCGAGGTCGTGGGCGATCGAGCCGAGGACGCCCGGGTCGTCGAGGGGCTGGCCCCCGACGAAGTACTGGTGCTGCACTGCACCCAGGACGGTCGACACCGGGAGGTCGGCCGCGGCCAGGAGTGCGATCAGGCACGCTGCGGGAGAGCCGGCCGCGAACCGGCCCGACTGGACCACCTCGACGTCGACGAGTGGGCAGGCGGCGCTCAGCACCGCGCTGACCGAGGGGAGGTATCCCCACGACGCCGGGTCGTAGATGTCCATCACGTAGACCAGCAGGGTCGACGGGTCGGCGACCGACGGTGCTGCGAACGGACTTCCACCGGTTGCGCGCCGGGACGCGCGACGGGGCTCGTGGGTGCACCGGGCACCCAGTCCTGGGGAGATCCGCCGGTCACAGCCGAGGACGCCCGCGCGACAACCGTGGGGGGTACTGCGCATGGTGCACCTCCGGGGCACAAAAAAAGCAACCGAGTGGCCAGCTGGCCGACCCGGTTGCTTCAGGTGCTAGCGAGACTAGCTCACATTGCCTCGGAACGGGAAGATCGAGCTTCGGCAACCAGCTGGGCGGCCAGGACGCGCAGCTTGAGGTTCTGCTCCTGCGACTGCCTGCGCAGCAGCTCGAAGGCCACCATCTCGTCGATCTGGTGGCGGCCCATGAGCAGCCCCTTGGCCTGTTCGATGACGGCGCGGCTGGCCATCGCCTGCTCCATCTGCCCGGCCACCTCGCGCGCCCCGGCCAGGTCGACCGCCGCGGCAAGGGCGTCGGCAGCGCGCTGGGCCGCCATCCGCACCAGCGCGAGATCGGTGTGGTCAAAGGCATTTCGTGCGTAGCCATAGAGGTTGAGCGCGCCGAAACGGCGCTGGTCCGACTCGAGGGGGAGGGCCAGGAGGGTCTGCACGTCACCCGGGTCGCAGCCCTCGATGAACGCGGGCCAGCGCTCCTCGCCACCGGCGAAGTCGACGAGGTTCTCGCGACCGTTGCGGAAGGCGTCGAGGCACGGTCCGTCGCCCACCGCGTACTGCACCGCGTCGATCTCGAGCGTCCCGGCGGTGGTGTAGGCGGCGGTGCGCGGCCGGTCCTCCATGACCACCGTCACACCCACGCAGTCACACCCGTCGATGTTGGCGTTGACCGACTGCACGAGTCGCTCGAGGTACGGAGTGAGGTCGTCGAGTCCCTCGAGGTTGCCGGCGAGGTCGTCCATCAGCCGCTTCGCCGCCCCGAGCCCGCGCTGCCCGGCGTCGTCGTACAAGGCCTCCGCCTCGCGCGCGTCCTCGTCGGTGGTGCCCATGCTCACCTGACCACGGTATACCGGCAGGTCAGGGTGCCCACAGGCGTTCGGGCAAAGCTCCTACGGCCAGATCGAGGAGACCCACTCGGGGTGGTCGACGAAGGGGTTGCGGTTGTGTTGCCAGGTGTCGTAAATGACCTGGTTTCGCCGCTTCTCGAACGCGTCCGGTGGGTCGCCGGCGCTCCACGCCTTGAGCACCGTGAGCTTGCCGATGGCGGGAGCCGTGCCGTTCGCGACCGAGTTGTTCGGCTCGAGGTCGGGCCAGCCGTCGTCCCCCTCGTAGCGGATCGCCATGTAGAAGACCATCCGTGCGACGTCGCCCTTGACCGCGTCCCGCGGCTCGAACGAGTCGCCGTCACGCCAGCAGTCCGAGCACTGGTTGACGGTGGAGCCGCCGTTGTCGAAGTCGAGGTTGCCGCGGTCGCTGTTGACCGTGACGTCCTCCGGGCGCAGGTGGTGGACGTCGGTGCCCGGGCCGTTCGCCGTCCCGAAGTCACCGTGGCTCTTGGCCCAGACGTGCTCGCGGTTCCACTGGTCGACCCCGCCGCCGTGGTCCGACTTGGCGATCGAGCGACCCGAGTAGATCTCGATGACGTTGTTGCTGTTGGCGGGGTCCTGGTCGGTGTCCTTCAGTGCGTCCCAGACCTGGTCGTAGGTCAGCACGGTCTGGTTGCGGATGATCGAGTGCAGCGAGCTGCGCAGCGCCGGTCCCGACTTGCCCAGGGCGCTGGCGTAGTAGGTGTCGGTCGGCGAGGTCGTCGTGGTCGTCGTGGTCGTCGTCGGTGGTGGCGTCGTCGTGGTCGGGCCCGGGTCGGGCGTGCCGCTGGTGATCGCGGTCGGCGACTTCAGGCCGGGATGGGAGAAGTAGGCCGTCAGCTGCCCGGTGACCGTGACCTTCGCGCCGAGCCGGGACGGGTTGGTGCGCAGCCCCCACGCCGAGCGCCACTGGGTCGTCAGCTGCACGTAGAGCATCCGCGAGGTGCCCGTCTCGGACGCGGTGTCGGCCAGCGCGATCGCCAGGTCTCCGCTGAAGCCCGACCGGTTGACCGTGCTGGTGGCGACCGGCTCACCGACGATGTAGCCGGTGACGGCCTGGCTGGTGCCGTCCTGCGTGGCGATGGCCTGGGCCACCGTGAGCGGTGTGGCGGCCAGGGCACTGCGGGCGGTGGTCGCGATGAACGCGACGAGCAGGAGGGCGGCGACGGCTGCCAGACGGGGACGCACCCGGATCGTGAGCTGCATGCAGGCACCGTGCCAGCCGCGCGGCATACACCGGGCGAACGTGCGGTATGGCCTCCGGCCGGGCTTGGCAAAGTTTCTGAATTCCTGCTTCGCCCGGAGTTTCTGAAATCGTGCTTCGCCCGGAGTGCCGGTATGCCGCGCAGGCGGCTCGGCAGGCCCACGCGGTTAGATGTCGGGATGGCAGGCGCGCGCTCCCGCAGGGGGTTCCTCCGTGGGTGAGGAGCAGCCCGCCGTCTTCCGCAAGGGCAGCCGGTCGGCGCCGGCCGGCTACTTCCGGTGGGAGGCCGCCGGCCTCGCGTGGCTGGCCGACGCACCGGGTGGCGCCGCGGTGGTCGAGGTCCTCGCCGTGGGCGACCAGCACATCGACCTGGCGAAGCTGTCGTTCGCCAACCCCGACCCGGCGACGGCTGAGGCGTTCGGGGCGGCGCTGGCGAGGACCCACGATGCCGGAGCGCCCGCGTTCGGGAGCCCTCCCGAGGGGTGGGTGGGCGACGGCTTCCTCGGCCCGGCAACCCAGCTGCTGCCCCTGCGGCTGAGCCCCGACGAGTCATGGGGCTCGTTCTACGCCGAGCAACGACTTCTCCCGATGCTGGCGACGGCGTCCGACCGAGGGCTCTTCCACCGGCACGACCGGGTCGTCTTCGAGCGGGTCGCGCGGCGGCTGCACGACGGGGAGTTCGACGACGGGTCCGCCCCCGCGCGGATCCACGGCGACCTCTGGTCGGGCAACATCGCGTGGACCCCGAGCGGGGCCGTCCTGATCGACCCCGCCGCCCACGGTGGGCACCGGGAGACCGACCTGGCGATGCTGGCGTTGTTCGGCTGCCCGCACTGGGACTTCGTCGTCGGGGGCTACCTGACCCAGCACCGCCTGGACGCGCAGTGGCACGAGCGGGTCGCGCTGCACCAGCTCCACCCCCTGCTGGTACACGCAGTGCTGTTCGGGGCCGACTACCCGCACCGCGCCCTCGAGCTGGCGCGGCGCTACCGCTGAGGTCGGGTCAGGCGGTGATGAGGCCGCGGATGAAGGCGGCCTGCCCGACGTGCTGCTGGTCGTCGTTGACCACGCTCACCAGTCGCACCCCGAGCGTGACCGGTGGGTCCCAGCGCTCGTCGACCACCCGGCCGAGGTCGTCGGGGCTGAGCGGTCGGACGAACTCCACGGTGACGGCGTGGACGGCTTCGAGGTAACCGACCAGGTCCTCGGCGGTCAGCCCACGCACCTGGGCGACCTGCTCGCTCGTGTGGCCGTAGCCGGTGTCGTCGGCGTCGAACGGCAGCCCGAACCGCTCGTGCCAGCCCTGGGTGGTCCAGACCTGCTCGCGGTCGGCCACCGCGGCGACGTGGTCGTCCTGCACCCGGGCGAGGTGCCAGACGAGCCAGCCGATGGAGTTGGCCCGGTCGCCGGGACGTTGCGCGAGCTGGTCCGGCGTGAGTCCGTCGACGGCGCCCCGCGCGCCCTCCCGGATCCGTTCGAAGGCGTCGACGAGCAGCTCTCCCAGGGTCATGTCCGGATCCTAGGCAGATCTGCCGCACGGCGCGCGCCCCGGACGGCTTGCGCGGACCCACGAGCACAGGCAGGGTGGAAGTTGAAGTCGACTTGAAGTAGCTCCGTGACCCAGGGAGGGCGAGCGTGGACACCACCGACGTGCTCACCGTGTCGGAGGTCGCGCGCCGCAGCGGTTTCGCGCCCTCGGCCCTGCGCTACTACGAGCGGGAGGGCCTCGTGGAAGCGTCCCGGACGGCCGGCGGGCAGCGGCGCTACCAGCGCAGCGTGCTGCGCCGGCTCGCGTTCATCCGCGCCGCGAGCAACGTCGGCCTCAGCCTGGAGGAGATCCGCAGCGAGCTGGCCGGCCTGCCGTCCAACCGCACCCCCACGAAGGCGGACTGGCACCGCATCTCGGCGCACTGGCGGACCCGGCTGGACGAGCGGGTGGCGGCCCTGGAGGCGCTCCGCGACAAGCTGGACTCCTGCATCGGGTGCGGCTGCCTCTCGCTCAAGCAGTGCGGCATCTCCAACCCCGCCGACCGCGCGGCCACCGGTCCCGATGTGCCGGGCGCGGCCTACCTGCCACCCATGCTGCGCCGCCAGCACGGCTGACCCCATGCCGCTCCGGTTGCTCAGCTACAACATCCACAGCGGTGTCGGGCTCGACGGCGTGCTGGACCTCGACCGGGTCGCCGACGTCATCGACGCCAGCGGCGCGGCCGTGGTCGCGCTCCAGGAGGTCGACCGCTTCCGTCGTGAGCAGAGCCGGTTCGAGGACCAGCCCGGCCGCCTCGCCGAGCGGCTCGGGATGCACCTCGCGTATGCCGCCAACCTCGACGAGCCGCCGGCCCTCCCGGGTGCCCCGCGTGCGCAGTACGGCACCGCCCTGCTCAGCCGGTTCGCGCTCGAGTCGACCTCCAACACCCTGCTGCCGTGCTTCGAGGGCAGCGAGCAGCGTGGGCTGCTGGAGGCCACGGTGACGGTCGGGGGCCGACCCCTGCGGGTGCTGGGCACGCACCTGCAGTGGGACAGCGAGACCGAGCGGACCCGGCAGGCCGAGGCCATCGTGGCCACCCTCGACGAGCGCCCGACCGTCCTGCTCGGTGACCTCAACACGACCCCCGGCTCACCGGCATACCAGTGCCTCGCCACCCGGCTCGAGGACGCCTGGACCGTGGCCGGGGACGGCGAGAGACCCACCTTCGAGGCCGAGCCGCCACCGCGGCGCATCGACTACGTGTGGGTGGGCGGGGGAGTGCGGGTCGTCGCCGCGCAGGTGCTGCCCTCGGTGGCGTCGGACCACAGCGCGCTGCTCGTCGAGGTCACCCTCCCCGACTGAGCCCCGGGGGGCGCAGGCACCCCAAGTCAGTCCCAAGTGGCGCACAAGCAGGTGAGCCGACGCTGGTCCCGACCAGTTCACCTCCGCACCACTCGAAGGACCACCATGCCTGCCCTGCTCCACCGGCCCACCCCGCGCCGACCCCTGCTCTACCGCCTCGGCCACGGTGCCGCCGCCCACCCGTGGCGCACCCTCGGTGCCTGGGTCGTCCTCGCGCTCGTCGTCGTCGGCCTCGCCGCCACGGCCGGCGGCACCCCGCAGGACGACTACAACGTGCCCGGCGCCCGCTCCCAGGTCGGCATCGACCAGCTGCGCGCCCACCTCCCCGGCGCCGGCAACACCTCCGCCCGCGTCGTCGTCCACGACCGCACCGGCGCCAGGCCGACCGACGCCTCGCTCGCGCAGCTGTCGACCCGCCTGCGGGCCATGCCACACGTCGTCCAGGTCCTGCCGGCCCAGCGGTCGGCCGACGGTGACACCGCCGTCGTCACCGTCACCTACGACGCACCGGTGACCGACCCCGACCTGATGGCCAACCTCGACCCGATCGAGGCCGCCGTCGCGCCCCTGCGGGCCACCGGCGTCCAGGTCGAGCTGGGCGGCGAGCTCCCCGAGAGCGCGGCCGCCCCCATGGCCGGCCGCGGCGAGGTCATCGGCATCGTCGCCGCCCTCGTCATCCTCGTCTTCGCCTTCGGGTCGGTGGTCAGCGCCGGCCTGCCGATCGGCACCGCGCTGGTCGGGCTCGGCGTCGGCAGCGCGGGCATCACCCTGCTCGCCGCCGCCACCGACGTCAGCACCGCAGCCCCGATGGTCGCCACCATGGTCGGGCTCGGTGTGGGCATCGACTACGCGCTGCTGCTCGTGACCCGGCACGCCGAGTACCTCGCCCAGGGGTTCAGCGTCACCGAGTCGGCCGGGCGCGCCGCGGCCACCGCGGGTCGCTCGGTCGTCTTCGCGGCGAGCACGGTGCTGGTGTCGCTGATGGGTCTGCGGCTCGCGGGCCTGCCGGTCTACAGCTCGTTCGGCTTCGCGACCGGCATCGCGGTGCTGAGCGTGATGGCCGCCTCGCTGACGCTGGTGCCGGTGCTGTGCCGGTTCGCCGGGCGACGTCTCCTGCCACGCTCCGTGCGTCGCTCGGGACGCCGGTCCGCAGCCGGCGAGGTCGCCGCCAAGCCCACGCGGGCGCCGCTCACCGCCCGGTGGGCGGTCAAGGTCGCCAAGCGTCCCCTCCTCTGGGCCATGTCGGCCGCGATCGTGATGCTCACCCTGGCCGTGCCCGCGCTCGACATGCGCACCTGGCCGCAGGACCCGAGCAGCCAGTCGACCGAGCTCACCACCCGCCGGGCCTACGACCTCGTCAGCGCCGAGTTCGGCGCGGGCAGCAACGGCCCCCTCACGGTGGTCGTCGACCGCGCCAAGCTCGACCAGTCGGCCGTGGCCGGCCTGGCCCGCGACCTCGAGGCCCGCGCCGACATCGTGGCCGTGACCCCGTCGGTCACCTCGCCGGACTCGGCGATCACCGTGTTCGACGCCATCCCGGCCTTCGGGCCGACCGACGAGCGCACCCCCGGTCTGGTCCGCGACGTGCGGGCACACCTGCCCGCCGGGGCCGAGCTCACCGGCGGCACGGCCTTCTTCGCCGACATCGCCGAGATGCTGGCCGGGCGGCTGTGGATCGTCATCGCCTTCGTGGTGGCCGTCTCGGTGCTGCTGCTGGCCATGGTGTTCCGCTCGGTCGTGATCCCGGTCAAGGCCGCGGTCATGAACCTGCTGAGCATCGGCGCGGCCTACGGCGTCCTGACCGCGGTCTTCCAGTGGGGCTGGGCCACCGACCTGCTCGGCCTCGACCACCCGCTGGCCGTGTCGAGCTGGGTGCCGATCCTGATGTTCGCCATCCTGTTCGGCCTGTCCATGGACTACGAGGTGTTCCTCCTGTCCCGCATCCGCGAGGACTGGGCCCGCACCGGCGACTCGCACGGCAGCGTCGTGCGGGGGCTGTCCGCCACCGGCCGGGTGATCTCGAGTGCGGCGGCCATCATGGTCGCGGTCTTCCTCGGGTTCGCCAGCGAGGTGGACGTCGTGGTCAAGCAGCTCGGCGTCGGCATGGCCGTCGCGATCCTGCTCGACGCCACCGTGGTCCGGATGGTCCTGGTCCCGGCCACCATGTCGCTGCTCGGCGACTGGAACTGGTGGGTGCCGCGCTGGCTCGACCGGGTCCTCCCGCACGTCCGCGCCGAGGTCGAGGACGACGACGTCGAGCTCTGGGACGAGGAGCTCCGCGACGACGAGCGCGAGACCGTCGCCTCCCACTGATCGCGCTCTCCGACCAGTGACTCCCACCCACCGACTTCGCAACCACCGACTTCGCAACCACCGACTTCGCAACCACCGACTCGCAACCACCGACTCGCAACCACTGACCTGAAAGGCGTCTGACCATGACCACCACTGCCACCACGCTCTGGCCGGAGCAGCTCACCTTCCCCGGCCAGACCGCGGCCCACCCGGGCCCGGTCGACATGACGATGATGTACGTGATGCACCACGGCTTCCGCCGCGACCTGGCGGCCTTCGCCGCCGCGGCGAGCGCCACCCCCGTCGAGGCGCGCAGCACCTGGCGCGCCCTCGCCGCCCGCTGGGAGCTGTTCGCCGAGGTGCTGCACCACCACCACTCGGGCGAGGACGCCGGTCTCTGGCCGACCCTCCTCGACCGGGCCGACGCGGCGGAGCGCCGGGTCCTCGAGGCGATGGAGGCCGAGCACGCCGAGATCGACCCGATCCTGGGGGCGTGCGCCGCCGGGTTCGAGCGGCTCGCGCAGCACGCCGACGAGGACGCCCGGGCTGCGCTGGCGGTGCGGCTCTGCGCCGCCCGCGAGAGCCTCGGCCGCCACCTGCGGCACGAGGAGGCCGAGGCGATCGCCCTCATCCAGCGGGTGATGACGAACGAGGAGTGGGAGCAGGTCGAGGAGGAGCACTTCCGCAAGGACGTGACCTTCGCGAAGGTGCTCGCACTCGTGCCGTGGGCGGCCCACGACGTGCCGGGACCGCTGCGCCGGCAGGTGTTCGCGAAGACCGGGCGGCCGAACCACATCCTGTGGCTGCTCACCCGACGGGGCTTCGAGCGGCGGGAGGCGCTCGCCTTCCGCTACCTCGACTGAGCAGCCGCCGGCACGGTCAGAACGAGTAGCGCTCCCGCTGGTCGCGCAGCCACTGCGCGGCCAGCGGGATCTGCCACTGCTCACACAGCTCCAGCGCGCGGTCGGCGTGCCGGGCAGCCAGCTCGCGCTCGCCGACCGCCACGGCCGCGAGCGCGAGGAACGCGTCGGCCGGACCCATCGCGTTGCCCGACCCCGCCGAGCACGAGTGCCCGGCGAACGGAGCCAGGCGGTCGTATGCCGCGGAGGCCAGCGCGTGGTCGTCCAGCCCCAGCGCCGCCTCGGCTGCCGCGCACCAGTTGAGCATCGAGAACCAGTCGTCGTCGTCCACCCGCACGGGGTGCGTCGCGGCATACGCCCGAGCCTGGTCGACCTCACCCGCCCGCAGCCAGAACACCAGCATCGTCGAGGTCACCGGCAGCACGCTGTGCTCGGCGAACTGCTCGAGGATCGGCGTGACCTCGTCGGAGCGTCCCTGCCACAGCCGCAGCGACATCAGCGCCCCGGCGGTCGCGTCCTCGGTCTGGCCGAGCGCCATCTCCTGGTCGAGGCGCACGATGTCGGCCATCCTGCGCTCGCACTCCTCGAACCGCCCGGCCATCGCCAGCCACGGCAGCTCCAGGCTGTCGAGGACGATCAGGCCGTAGGGCAGCCGCAGCCGCCGGGCCCAGTCCCGGGCCACGACGGCGTGCTCCCACATCTCCTCGACCAGACCGAGCTCACCCGCGACGACCGCCCGCAGGGTCGTGGTGACGACGTAGGCGCGCTCGTCGCCGAGGCGGTGGGCCAGCTCCATCCCCTCACTGACCAGGTCACGGCGCAGCTCGGCGGTCGACTGCCGCCAGAGGGCGACGTAGGCGAGCTGGCAGGCGTCGAGCAGGAGCGCGTCGTCGCCGATCCGCCGGGCCATCGCGATGCCTTCCTCCACCAGCGCGCTGCGTTCCTCGAAGGTGGAGCCGTAGTAGATCTCGAGCGCGAGCGCGAGCATCACCCGGCACCGCAACGCGCCGTCAGCCGGCGGCAGGCCTTCCAGCACCCTGCGCAGCGCCGCGACGACGACCTCGTTGACCGTGCCGTGCGGCCCCGACTGCCAGAGTGCCCCCACGGAGGTCGCGGTGGCAGCGCGGCCGAGCAGCACGACGTCGCCGATCTCGTCGGCGACGGCGATGGCCTGCTCGGCGGTGCCGACCAGGCCCTCCCAGTCGCCCGACCAGCGCTGCGCGTCCGCGAGGTCCATCAGGACGTCGTAGCGCTCGCCGAGGGTGGCGTCGGGGTCACCGGGCAGGGCGTCGAGGGCGGAGCGGAGCAGGTCGGCGGACTCCTCGTAGGCGTGCAGCCGGCGCGCCACGGTCGCCGCCCGCACGCACGCCAGCCAGGCTCGCGCCGCGTGGGCCGGGCCCGCCGACAGCCAGTGCCGCGCCACCTCGTTCTCGCGGCCCGCGGTGCCCGACAGGGCCTCGGCGACCCGGGCGTGCGCCCGGGCCCGGCGGGTGCTGGGGATCGCGGCATAGATGGTGTCGCGCACGAGGGCGTGGCCGAAGAGGAACCGGTCGATGCCGTCGTCGCGGACCAGCCCGGCCTCGAGCGCCGGGTCGAGGTGGTCGAGCAGGTCGTCCTCGTCGAGGCGCGACACCGCGGCCAGCGTGGCGAGGTCGAACTGCCGCCCGACCAGGGCGGCCCACCGCAGGGTCGAGACCGTCTCCTCCGGGAGCCGTTGGAGTCGGCGGGTCAGGACGTCGTGGACCGCGGCCGGCGGGTGCGCCTCCGCGACCAGGCCGGACAGGTCGCCGCCCTCACGGGCCAGGCGGGCGTACTCGACGAGGAAGAAGGGGTTGCCGTCGGTGCGCTGCCGCAGCGCCCGGGCCTCGCCGTCGGACGGCGTCGACTCGCTGACCGCCTCCACCACCCGTGACGCGTCGTCGGCGCTGAGCCCTTGCAGGTCGAGGCGCACGGCGTGCCGCCGGGCGAAGGTCTCGACCGCGTCGAGGAGGGCGTCGGTGGGTTCGGGGTGGCTGCGCCAGGTGCCGAGCACCAGCAGCCGGCCCTGCTGCACCGTCTCGCCGAGCAGCCGCAGCACCCGCAGCGAGGCGACGTCGGCCCAGTGCAGGTCGTCGAGCAGCACGACGATGGTGCGTTCGGAGGCCGCCTCGGCCACCGCACCGGCGATCGCCTCCCAGGTCCGGAACCGGCCGCCGCCGTCCTCGTCGCCCTCGGTCTCCTCGGGCAGGTCACGACCCAGCGCCCGCAAGACCTGTTGCCACGGCCACAGGGGCGGGGCGCCGTCGTCCTGCGAGCACCTGCCGAGCAGCACCGTGGCGCCGCGCTCCCCGGCCACCTTGGCCAGCTCGCCGGCCAGCCGGCTCTTGCCGATCCCCGGCTCGCCGACCAGCGCCGCCAGGGCCACCGACCCCGACTCGGCCTGCTCGAGCGCTCCGACCAGGTCGGCCAGCTGGTCGTCGCGCCCGACCAGCGGCCACGGCGGCAGGGTCGGGACGAACGACTGGATGCGGGTCGTGGCCGGCGCGCGGGCCGGCTCGGGAGCAGGGAGGGGCGTCCCCGGCTGCCAGTCGAGGCTGGGGTCCTGGCGCAGCACGGCCGACTGGAGGTCGCGCAGCTCCTGCCCCGGCTCGAGGCCGAGCTCGTCGGCCAGCACGTCGCGCACCTCGCGCAACGTCTCGAGGGCCTCGGCCTGGCGGCCGGCCCGGGTCAGGGCCAGGGCCCGCAGCCCCCACAACCGCTCGCGCAGCGGGTATGCCGTGGTGAGCGACTCGAGCTCGCCGGCCACCGTCGCGTGCTGGCCCAGCTCGAGCGACGCGACCGCACGGTCCTCAAGGGCGACGACGCGCAGCTCCTCGAGCCGGGCCCGCTCCGCGACCGCGGAGGGCGCGTCGTCCAGCTCGAGGTAGGGGGTGCCGCGCCAGAGGGCCAGGGCCTCGTCCAGCTCGGCGACGACGGCCGTGAGCTCCTCCTGCGAGAGACCACTCGGCTCGTGCAGCCCGGCCAGCTGTCCGATCCGCCGGTGGGCCCGGCTGACCGCCCGGTCGAAGCGGGCCGCGTCGAGCGCGTCGTCGTCGACCCGCAGGGCGTACCCCGGCGCGACGGTCACCAGGACGGTCGACGGCGCGCGGGCCGCCCGGTCGGGCTCGAGCGCGCGCCGCAGCCCCGCGACGTAGGCCTGCAGGGTGCCACTCACCCCGGGAGGGCCTCCCTCGGGCCACAGCATGTCCACCAGGGCGTCGACGGACACCGGCCGGCCGTGGTTCATCGCGAGGGCAGCCACCAGGGCACGCTGCTTGCGCGTGCCCAGGTCGACGGGGCCGTCGCCCAGGGACGCCTGCACGGCACCGAGGACACCCACTCTCACCCGCCCGAGGGTACGCGCGAGCGGCGGGTTCCCACTCGTGCTTTCGGGCGATCCGGACGACCGGGGCGCAGCCTTCCCGCGTCCAGCCAGCCGACCCACTCGGCCCGGGTCACTCGCCGCGCTCCTGCTGCGCGTCGCCCCACGACAGGCCGGTATGCCGCGTGGTGGCCACGCGGCATACCAGCCCCCTCTGGTTCCCCCGGCCCCCCGGGCGGTGAGGTCAGTCGGTGACCCGACCGTGCTCGACCAGCCGGGGGATCCGGTGGTTGCCCACGAACAGGCCGTGCGGGTCGACTGCGGAGCGGATTCCCTTGAGCTGCAACCAGGCCCGCTCGTCGTAGGCGGTGCGGGGGTCGACGGCGTTCTCGGCGAAGTTGAGGTAGCTGCGACCGTTGGCCCACGGCGACAGCACCTTGGTGAGGCGGTGCGCGTCGTGCTCGCCCTGGGCGGCCATCTCGGGCGTGAGGGCCATCGCCCCCGCGAAGGTGACGAACTCGGCATCCAGCTTCTTCAACGCGCCGCCACCCTCGTGCTCGCGGCCCAGGGCCCCACCGAGCTGGCGCAGCTCGGCCATCAGCAGCGACGACGTCGAGCCCGGCCCGACCTCGGACAGGAAGGCGTCGACTGCCTCGTCGGGCAGCCCGCCGAGCATGTCGGAGTCGGAGACGACTGGCGTGGGTCCCTCGGGGTCCATGTGCAGCCGCACCAGCGACCGCGCGGGCACCCGCCCGAACGTGTCGATCTCCGGCGACAGGGCCCGCAGGTCGGCGATGGCCGCTGCCCCGGCCTCGTCCGACCCCAGGACCGCTCCGTCGATGACGACGACCGAGCGACCACGGAGCATCTCGGGGATGTCCGGGACCGGGGGCAGGTTGAGGATCCGGAAGGACGTGGTGACGTCGTCGGGGGCGCCGGGGGCCCACTGGGCCCAGCGCCGCAGCACCGGCTCCGCGACCTCGCGGTCCCAGATCAGCATGCCCGCGTAGGCCGACTCGATCGGGTAGAGACGGAACTCGAGCGCGGTGACCACGCCGAAGCTGCCACCGCCCCCGCGCAGCGCCCAGAACAGCTCGGCGTTGCGGTGCGAGTCGGCGCGCAGGTGCTCGCCGTCAGCGGTGACGAGCTCGACCGCGGTGAGGCTGTTGGTGGCCAGGCCCAGTCGGCGGGCGTACCAGCCGATGCCTCCCCCGAGGGAGTAACCGGCGATCCCGACGTCGGGGGAGCTGCCGTGCAGGGCGGCCAGGCCGTGGTCGCCGGCCGGCTCGGTGGCGTGCATCCACAGCGCGCCGCCCTCCACGCGGGCGATCCGGCGCACCGGGTCGATGGTCACGCCGGTCATCGCCGAGGTGCGCAGCACGACGACGTCGTCGAGTCCCTGCGCGACGAGGGGGCCCGCGTTGTGGCCGGTGCTCTGCGGGGCGACCCCCAGGTCTGCCGCGGCGGCCGCCCGGACCACCTGCTGCACCTGGGCGACGGTCCGCGGCTGGGCCACGGCGGCCGGGCGCTGGTCGAGGGCGGCGTTCCACGGCAGGCGAGCCGCGTCGTACCCGGGGTCGCCGGGGAGGTGGACCCCACCGTCGCAGAGCCCGCGCAGGGACTCGGCGCGGAGGCTGGTGGGGGTGGTGGTGCTGGTCGTGCTGGTCATCGGGGTGACTCCTTGTTCCGCTGGCAGTTGGTGTGCGGAACACGGTGCAGCCACCCGCTTGGGCACCACTTGGTGCCGACTTGGGGTCAGTCGGTGAGCACGTGCTGTGGGGTGGTGGTCCCCTACCCGGTCACGGACTCCGCCCGCTCGGCAGAGGGCACCACGGGGCCGGCCGGCTCGGGCTGCGGACGCTGGACGCGACCGCTCACGTCGGCCACAACTTGCTCCAGGAGGTGCACCAGGCGGTCCGCGACGTCGGGGACGCAGGCCACGACGATGCCCTCGACGGCATACGCGACGGTGTGGGGCGCGGTCTGGCGGCGGTAGGTGCGCTCGCTGACGACGGCGTCCCGGGCGTAGCGCACGGCCCAGGCATGAGCCTCCGGGACGGCGGTGAACGACGCCCCGGCCAGGTCGTCGACGAGGTCGCGGACCCCGGGGCGGTCGGCCGCGAGCCGCTGGGCGGTCAGCAGGCCGACGGCGAGCACGTTCTGGCGGGTGGCGGGAGCCACCGGCAGGGCTGCCGCGGCCGCTCGGGTGGCGATCGCGAGGTCGAGGTCGAGGTCGGACCCGGTCAGCCCCACGACGTCGGGGATCAGCGTGACCAGGCGCCCGCGGTCGGCGTCACCCAGCGAGTCGTTGACCAGCCGGGCCAGCGAGGCGAGCAACGGGTGGGTGCAGGCCGGGTGGTCGCTCCAGCGCTCGCCGGCGAGGAAGGAGGCCATCTCCATGAAGCAGGCGCCCTTGCGCGGGTTGCGGTGTCGTCCCGCGGACAGCACCGGCACCAGCTCTGGCAGGGTTGTCTCGCGTCTCATGGCACCTCCCGAGGGGGCCCTGGTGGCTCCGCGCTGGTCGCGTCGCCGGCCCGACTTCCACTATGCGCCGGGTGCGCGGCAGATGCCACCCCCCGTCTCCGCACCGCTCCCTGCACGGCTCCTTGCACCCGCTGCTGTATCGCCTCCGGCCCCTGGTGTCCTCGGTTCGGACTAGTCCGAGCGTCTAGAAATCCGGCCACGCCGACGCGCGTGCCACGGGGCTGCCGGAACCAAACCACGGCATTCGCAAGGCTCGTCTCGTGCACGTGGTGGAGAACGTCCGCCCCCTGCTGTCGGATGTGGTGCAGCGCCGGCGGCCGCACGCTGGGACTACCGGGAGAGGCCGTCGCAGACCCCTCCCGGACCACCATCTGGCTCGTGCAAGGGGGTCCGCCATGACGGTCATCGAACGGCTCTACGACAACGCCTGGTACGTCGCCAACGCGTCGCCCGGCGCCCGCGACCTGCTGGCCGCCGACGTCACCCGCGCGTGGATGGAGCGGGAGGCGGCTCGGGAGGACGCCGAGCGGGCCCGCGGCGTCGCCAACCTGTCACCGGCGCGCTCCGCGCTCGCCCTGTCGCTGGGCAACTCGCGACAGGCCGGCTACGACCGGGCGCGTTCGCGGGCCGCCGAGGCCGCACGGTGCACCGACATCGTGCTCGGCCACGCCTTCACCGTGAAGCGCGAGCTGCACCCCTCCGGCGCGATGGCCGTCGAGATCTCGTCCTGCACCCTCCTGCGTCGCGCCTCCCTGACCGCTGCCGGTCGCGGCGAGGTCTGGTCCGGTCTCTTCCACGACCCGCAGAACCGGCACGTCGGCTCGTTCACGACCACGCTCGGCACCGACCCGTGGGACGCGTTCCACCAGGCCTGCGAGTGGATCGTCAGCGGTCAGCTCTGAGCCGGCCGCCGAGCTCCGCGAGGTAGGGGGCCGAGACGGACTTGGGCACGACCATCGCCCACGCGTCCAGCACCAGCTCGGGCAAGCGGTCGAGGTCGATCGCGTCGGCCCAGGCCTCGACCCACTGGTAGCGCAGGTCGACCTGCCCCGGCATGAAGAACACGTCGGGCTCCGACTCGACGAGGGCCGCCCGCTCCTCGCGGGGGAAGGCGAAGCCGAGCTCCGTCTCGTCGCGGGAGAACGCCAGCCAGACGATGCTGCCGACGCGCCACTTCACCCGGTCGCGGACCAGCACCTCGTAGGCGCGGGGCAGCGGCGCCGCGATCCGGCGGACGTCCTCGACGGTGACTGCCACCCCACCACTGTCGCACCGCGCGGCGACAGCGCAGTAGTGCAGCGGTCCTACGCCGATCAGCCCTCCGGGACGGCCGAGCGCAGCTCCTCGAGCCACGCGCGCCCGGTGACGTCGGACGGCATACGCCAGTCGCCGCGGGGCGAGAGCGACCCTCCCGCAACGACTTTCGGACCGTTGGGCAGCGCGGAGCGCTTGAACTGGTTGCTGAAGAAGCGCTGCACGAAGACCTCCATCCACCGCCGGATGGTGGCCAGGTCGTAGGCCGTGCGGCGGCTCTCGGGATACCCCGCTGGCCAGTCGCCCACCTCGGCGTCGGACCAGGCGTGGAGGGCGAGGAAGGCGATCTTGCTCGGCCGGTAGCCGCGCCGCAGCACGTGGTAGAGCGTGAAGTCCTGCAGAGCGTAGGGGCCGACGGAGTCCTCGGTGGACTGGATCTTCTCGCCCGCCCTGGTCGGCACCAGCTCGGGACTGATCTCCTGGTCGAGGATCTCGGTGAGGGTGTCGTTGACCGCGCCCTCGAACTGGCCGCTGCTGACGACCCAGCGGATCAGGTGCTGCATCAACGTCTTCGGCACGCCGCTGTTGACGCCGTAGTGCGACATCTGGTCGCCCACGCCGTAGGTGCACCACCCGAGCGCGAGCTCCGACAGGTCGCCGGTGCCGAGCACGATGCCGCCGCGCTGGTTGGCGGCCCGGAAGAGGTAGTCGGTGCGCAACCCGGCCTGGACGTTCTCGAAGGTCACGTCGTAGACCTCCTCGCCGCGGCCGAATGGGTGCCCCAGGTCCTTGAGCATCTGGGTGGCCGCAGGCCGGATGTCGAGCTCCTCCCACGTGATGCCGAGCGACTCCATGAGGTGCACGGCGTTGCTCTTCGTGCCCTCGGAGGTCGCGAACCCCGGCATCGTGAAGCCGATGATGTCGGTGCGGGGGCGCCCGAGCCGGTCCATCGCCTTGGCCGCGACGATCAGCGCGTGCGTGGAGTCGAGGCCCCCGCTGACGCCGATCACGATGTGCGGCTGCCAGGTGTCGGTGGCGATGGCGCGCAGCCGCTGCTCGAGACCCGAGACCTGGATGTTGTAGGCCTCGTAGCAGTCGAGCGCGAGCCTGGCCTCGTCGTCGGGGACGAACGGGAAGCGGTCGACCTTGCGGCGCAGCCCGAGGTCGCCCGTCGGTGGCTGCAGGGTGAAGTCGGTGGTGCGGAAGTCGCGGCCGTCGTGCGCGTCGATGCCCTCGGCCCGGCGGTTGTCGTCGAAGGAACCCTGCCGGAGCCGCTCCTGACGCAGCCGGTCGAGGTCGACGTCGACGACGGTGGCGCGCGGCCCGTCGGGGAAGCGCTCGCTCTCGCCGAGCAGGTCACCCAGCTCGTAGACCATCGTCATGCCGTCCCACGACAGGTCGGTGGTGGACTCCCCGGCCGACGCGGCGGCATACAGGTAGGCGGCGTTGCACCGCGCGCTGGCGGAGCGCGCGAGCAGGTGGCGGTCCTCGGCGCGACCGACGGTGATGGGGGAGGCCGAGAGGTTGAGCAGCACGGTGGCGCCGGCGAGCGCGGCCTTGGCGCTCGGCGGCACCGGGACCCACATGTCCTCGCAGATCTCGACGTGGACGACCAGGCCCGGCACGTCGGACGCCTCGAAGAGCAGGTCGGGCCCGAAGGCGAGGTCGCCCTCCTCGTCGGCCCCCGGCCAGTGCGGCGCATGGAGGAACCCGTCTCGGGTGTCGTCGCCGGGCGCGAAGTGCCGCTTCTCGTAGAACTCGCGGTAGTTGGGGAGGTTCGACTTCGGCACCACGCCGAGGACCTTGCCCCGGTGGATCACGACGGCGCAGTTGTAGAGCCGGTTGCCGCGCCGCAGCGGCGCCCCCACCACGACGACCGGGAGCAGCGACTCGGTGGCGGCTGCCACGGTCAGGACGGCGCGGTCGACCTCGTCGAGCAGCACGTCCTGGAGCAGCAGGTCGTCGATGGCGTAGCCCGACAGGCTCAGCTCGGGGAACAACGCCACCGCGACACCGTCCTCGTGCAGCCCGCGCACCTGCTCCACGATCGTCTGGGCGTTGTGCGCGGGATCGCCGGCGGCCACCGGGATGGTGCACGCGGCGACCCGCGCGAAACCGTGGCGGTAGGCCGACGCGAAGGTGGAGGGTGCTGCCCCGTGGTCCATGGCTCCGAGTCTGTCAGAGACCGCGCGACGGCCGGCCCGGATCGCTACGGTGTCGGTGCAGGTGGGGAGGGTCAGCCCGCACGGTCATGGAGGGGACATGGGTTTCAAGACGTCGCTGTATGCCGTGGGGCCGGGCGTGCCCCGCGTCGACCTGGTCGCGCACCACGAGGGTGGCGCCGGGGCCGCCGCGGAGGCCGCCCGACGGTGGTTCCCGGGAGTCCTCGGTGAGCCACTGGGGACGGCCGACCTGTTCGAGGGCGGCTACCCCGGCGAGGGAGAGCTCTACGTCGCGACCTTCGGTCCGACGACGCTCTTCGGCGGTGGTCCCGTCCTGGGCGAACACCGGGACCGCCTCGCGGCGGCTGCCGCGGCGGCCGGCCTGATGTCGTGGGAGCTCAACATCCACAGCGTGGTCGACCTGTGCCAGTTCGAGGTCCACGACGAGACGGGTCGCACGGTGCGCGCCCTCGACATCTACGCGGACGCGGACCCGCAGCAGGTGACCGAGGGCGCGGTCGGCGACCCACTGCCGTTCGAGGTCCCCTACTGGGACGGGGAGCACGCCGAGGTCGACGACTACCCCCACCCGTTCCACCCGTTGGAGCTCGGTGAGGCAGCGATGGCCTGGATGTTCGGCAGCTTCGGGGAGGGCGCGCCCGACGACGCCGTCCAGCGCGGGCTCGGCGACCTGCTCGACCCGTTCGACGTGCCGATGCACGGGTTCCGGGTCGAGGCATCCCGCCAGCGGCCCGGCACCCCACCGCCCGCGGCGCCGACCACGGCACCGCGCAAGGGACTGCTCCGGCGCCTCTTCGGCTGACGCCCGACCCCTCGGCCGTCAGCCCTCGCGCAGCCGGGCGGCCTGTCGGGTGAGGTGGTCGCGCTCCGCAGCGCTCGTCGCCGCCCTGGCGGCCACGGCATACAGGTCCCTCGCCCGGGCGAGGTCGCCCGCCCTTTCGTGGAGGTATGCCGCGACGGCGGCGTGGCGCGGCACGCCCGGGTCGACGGCGGCGAGGGCCCGTAGGCCGGCCAGCGGTCCGTCGGCCTCGCCGACCGCGACCGCCCGGTTGAGCGCCACCACCGGGCTGTCGGTGAGGCGGGTGAGCTCGTCGTACCACTCGAGGACCTGGGTCCAGTCGGTCTCCTCGGCCGACCGCGCGTCGGCGTGCAGGGCGGCGATGGCGGCCTGCGCCTGGTACTCGCCCAGCCGGTCGCGGGCGAGCGCGTGCTGGAGGAGGTCGACACCCTCGGCGATGAGGCCGGTGTCCCACAGCGACCGGTCCTGCTCGGCGAGCGGCACCAGCTCACCCGCGGCCGTGCGACGTGAGTCGCGGCGGGCGTGGTGCAGCAGCATCAGGGCCAGCAGTCCCTGCACCTCGGGCTCGTCGCTGCCGGCCGCCAGCTGGCGGGTCAGCCGGATCGCCTCGGCGGCCAGGTCGACCTCGCCGCCGTAGCCCTCGTTGAAGATCAGGTAGAGGACGTGCAGGACGGTGCGCAGGTCACCCGGCTGGGTGAGTCGCTCACCGGAGAGGGTGCGCTTGGCCCGGCTGATCCGCTGGGCCATGGTCGCCTCGGGCACGAGGTAGGCCTCGGCGACCTGCTTCGTGGTGAGGCCGCCGACCGCCCGGAGGGTCAGCGCGAGGGCCGACGCGGGCGAGAGGGCAGGGTGACACGACAGGAAGAGCAGGAGCAGGGTGTCGTCGGCCTGTTCGGTGGCCCCGGGTCCGGGCTCGTCGTGGAACCGCTCCTCCCTGCGGCGCCGGGCCACCTCGGACCGCACGATGTCGAGGTACTTGCGCGTGGCGACGGTCACCAGCCAGGCCTTCGGGTCGTCCGGCAGCCCGTCCGGCCAGCGCCGGAACGCCTCGACCAGCGCCTCCTGCACGGCGTCCTCGGCAGCGGCGAAGTCGTCTCCGCGGCGCACGAGGACGCCGAGCACCTGCGGGCCGAGGTGCTTGAGCAGCTCCTCCACCTCGGGGTGGTGCCCGGTCGCCCCGCGCACCCCGGTCACTCCGTGACGGTGGGCGGCTCGGACATGAAGGGCCGCACCTCGATCCACTCCTGCAGGGGCACCCCACCCGGTCCGGGGGCCGACGAGAGGAAGGCCGCCGCCTCGTGCGCGCGCTCCTGCGACTCGACGTCGATGATCATCCAGCCGGCGATGAGGTCCTTGGTCTCCGCGAACGGGCCGTCG
Organism: Pedococcus bigeumensis; assembly: GCF_039531795.1. NCBI lineage: Bacteria > Bacillati > Actinomycetota > Actinomycetes > Micrococcales > Intrasporangiaceae > Pedococcus > Pedococcus bigeumensis. The sequence continues at coordinate 491,001 of NZ_BAAAQS010000003.1, forward strand.
GTCACCGGCGGCCTGCCCTCGCCGTCGAACCGGACGAACGTGCCCTCCGGCGACAGGGCGTCGGCGTCGACGAACTCCCCCCGCTCGGCCAGCGTGTCGGCCACGTGGCGCATGAAGCTGATGTGGTCGGTGATCTCCTGGGGCGTCCACTGGTCCATCGGGATGCAGCCCTGGGGGCTGCGCTCCGGGCCACCCTGGTAGTGCTTGAGCAACAGGTACTTCGCCATGGTTCCTCCTCGGTCCGTGTCGGCCATTCTGGCCGCCATCACCCCGAGGACGGAGCCGTCAGCCGGTTCTCGACATCAGCCAGGCAGGGGGCGTCGAGCCTCCGGTATGCCGCGTTGCCTCAGCCCTGCGCGGGGAGATGGGCGTCGAGCCAGGCGACGACCGAGTCCATGACCTCGTCCCGGTTGATCTCGTTCAGCATCTCGTGCCGCCCCTGCGGCCAGAGCTTGAGCGTGACGTCCGCGCTGCCGAGGCGGCGGTACTGCTCGGCCACGGCCGTCGGGCCCTTGCCCTTCTCGCCCACCGGGTCGAGCCCTCCGGAGAACAGGAAGATCGGCAGGTCCTTGGGCACGCGGGACGCCAGGGCGTCGGTGTTGATGGCGCCGAGCCCGCCCAGCAGGTCCGCGAAGAACCCGCTCGTGAAGACGTTTCCGCAGCGCTCGTCGGCGACGTACTTGTCGACCTCGGCCTCGTCCCGGGAGAGCCAGTCGAACTTCGTGCGGTTGGGCTTGAACGCGGAGTTGTACTGGCCGAACGTCAGCTGGTCCATCAGGCCGCTGGTGTGGCGGCGACCGCGCAGCCGCGCCTGGGCGGTGGCGAGCGCGAGCCCCACCTTGCCGAGCGCACCCGGATCGCCGGCGGTGCCGGACAGCACCAGTCCGTCGAGGTCGGCCCCGAACCGGGCGGCGTACGAGCGGCTGAGGAAGGACCCCATGCTGTGCCCGAAGAGGAAGAACGGCAGACCCGGGTTCTCCTCGCGGGCGTGGTCGCTCACGAGGTGCAGGTCGTCGACCACGGTGTCGAAGCCGTGGTCGTCGGCGAAGTAGCCCGCGTCCCCGGAGGTGCGCGCCGTGGAGCCGTGGCCGCGGTGGTCACTGGCGTAGACGGCATACCCGGCTGCAGTGAGCCGCTCGGCGAACCGCGCGTATCGGTCGGAGTGCTCCGCCATCCCGTGCGCGACCTGGACCACGGCCTTGGGCGGGCCGTCGGGCAGCCACCGGTTCACGTGCAGCTGGGTGCCGTCGGGGGTGGCCAGGGTGAAGCTGCTGGACTGCATGGGGCGACGATAGCGGCGCGGTGGGCTCCGCGTGCCGGCACCGTCCGGATCCCCGGAGCCGGCCGCCGGGTGGTGTGTCAACCCCCCGGATGCGTCATTGACCCCGTCGCGGCCGACCGCGACGCTGAGGTGGCCGACCGGCGAACGCACACTCAACGGGGGAACCATGAAGCGCATCGCGGTGGCAGCCGTCACGGCTGCACTGACTCTGCTGGCAGGACCGGCGATGGCCCAGTCGCCGCACACCGTCGACCCCGCCACCATGACACCCACCCTGAACCCGGACTACGCACCGTGGACGTGCATCGTGGCCGGCACCGGCATCACCTGCACCGGTCTGCAGGACCTCGCGTACACGAACGAGGCGATCGGCCTACAGTGCAGCGGGAAGGATGTCTACGTGACGGGCGTCCAGCGTTCCAAGTTCATCCGCTGGCACGACCTCCAGGGCCGGGCCCTCAAGACCTCGATCCAGACGAACTTCCCCGCGGACCGGCTGACGCTCTCAGCCACGGGCGAGGGGCCGGCCGTGTTCCTGTCGGGCGACTGGCACAAGCACTACGTCTACCCGGTCCCGGGTGACCTGGCCCAACGAGTGCTCACCGAGACCGGCTCGGCGCTGAAGCTGCGGGTCCCCGGCGAGGGCGTGACCTTCCGCGACTCCGGCACCGTCACCTACGTGCCGAGCCAGGAGTACGAGACCCCCTCGGTCATGCACGGCGTCCACGACAGGTTCACCGGGGTCGACCTCGATGCCCTGATCTGTGACGGGCTGACCTGACCCGAGCCGGGAAAGCAGGAGGACCCCTCGACGAGCTCGTCGAGGGGTCCTCCTGATCACGTGCGCGAGGGGGGATTTGAACCCCCACGCCCTTTCGGACACTGCGACCTGAACGCAGCGCGTCTGCCGTTCCGCCACTCGCGCGTGGGACCGGCCAATTGTGGCGGACGCCCCCCGAATTCACCAAACCGGCCTCCCGGGGGCCCGCGACCGACCTCCCGGCTGCTCTCCACCCACCGCCCGTCGGTCCTCAACCGGGCCGCGCAGCACCTCCTGCGGGGTTCTCCCCGGCGCGCGTGACCGTCCTGCCCAGACCAGCCCGTTACGATCGTGGACCAGACAGGACCGGTCGATGTCCGACCGAGCCCGGGCAACACGTGAGGAGGTGGCACCCATGGGTCTTTTCGACCGCGTCGAGCAGCGTCTCGAGCGTGCCGTCAACGGGGCCTTCGCGCGCGCCTTCAAGTCCGAGGTGCAGCCGGTGGAGATCGCCTCCGCGATCCGCCGCGCCATGGACGACCGCGCCGCGGTCCTCGGACAGGGCCGCACGATCGTGCCCAACCTCTTCACCGTGGAGCTCTCCGACACCGACTACGACCGCCTGGGTGGCTACGACGAGGAGCTCGAGGTCGAGCTCATCGCGGCCGCCCAGGAGCACGCCGAGTCGCAGCGCTACCAGCCCGGCGGCCCGCTCCAGGTCAACTTCGCCAGCGCGAACGACCTCGAGACCGGGGTCTTCCGGCTGCGCACCTCGACCGCCCGTCGCCCGGGCACGACGCCCAAGCGGGGCGAGGAGGGGTATGCCGCCGCGCCGGCTCCCAGCCCCGCTGCTCCGGTCGCGCCGCGACCGGAGCCGGCCGACGACGGGCTCGAGGCGACCCAGCGCCAGGCGCCGGTGGCCCCGCCGGCCCCGCCACGGCGGGTCAACCCCGCCGACCGCCCGTGGCTCGACGTCGACGGCGAGCGCTACCCGCTGATGGGTGCCATGACGGTGCTCGGTCGCGACGACAGCGCCGACATCATCCTCGACGACCCCGGGATCTCCAGGCGGCACAGCGAGATCCGGGTGACCAACGACGGCCCCCACCTCGTCGCGAGCATCCGCGACATGGGGTCGACCAACGGCACGTTCGTCAACAGCGAACGCATCACCAGTCAGCGCCTGTCCGACGGGGACCGGATCACGGTGGGGCGCACCTCCGTCATCTACCGCGCCGGGCGGCGGTGATGGCCACGCATGAGTGAGCTCACTCTCACGATCATCCGCCTCGGGCTCCTCGTCCTCCTGTGGATCTTCGTCTTCAGCGTCGCCGGCGTGCTCCGGGGCGACCTCTACGGCACCCGGGTGGTGAGCCGCACCCCTCGCAAGCCGGCTCCCGCCGGCCGCCGGGGCGAGTCTCGCGACGCCGCGCCCGCCACAGCCCAGAAGCGCCCCAAGCGGCAACCGCACTCGACTGCTCCCCGGACCCTCGTCGTCACCGGGGGCGCCCTGACCGGCACCAGCCTGCCGTTGCGCGAGGCCGGCACGATCATCGGCCGCAACCCCGAATGTGCCCTGGTCCTCGAGGACGACTTCGCCAGTGGCCGGCACGCGCGCATCTTCCACCGTGACAACGCGTGGTTCGTCGAGGACCTGGGCTCCACCAACGGCACCTTCGTCGGCACCGAGCGCCTCACCGGCCCGGTCCGCGTCGAGGCCGGTAGCACCCTGAGGATCGGCAAGACCGTCATCGAGCTCAGGCGATAGGCAGCGACGACGATGCCCTTCGCCTTCCACTACGCCGCACGCTCCGACGTCGGCATGGTCCGTTCGGAGAACCAGGACTCGGGCTATGCCGGACCCCGGCTGCTCGCGATGGCCGACGGCATGGGCGGTCACGCCGGTGGTGACATCGCGTCGTCCACCGTGATCGGCGCCCTGGTCGACCTCGACGGCGAGGCGCTGGGCAGCAGCGAGGCGAGCACCGCACTCCTGCAACGGATCTCGGCTGCCAACGACGAGCTGGCCGAGATGTCCAAGGCCGAGCCCCGCCTGCAGGGGATGGGCACGACACTGATCGCCATCCTGCGGTCGCACAACAAGCTCGTCCTGGCCCACATCGGCGACTCCCGCGCCTTCCTGGCCCGTGACGGCAAGCTGACCCAGATCACCAAGGACCACTCGTTCGTTCAGAGCCTCGTCGACGAGGGACGGATCACCGAGGACGAGGCGATCGGCCACCCGCAGCGCTCCCTGGTGACGCGCGTGCTGACCGGCCAGCACGACGACGAGCCCGACGTGATGGTCCGCGAGGCCCGCATCGGCGACCGCTACCTCATCGCCTCCGACGGCCTCACCGACTACGTCGCGGGCGACACCATCGCCGAGATGGTGCTGGCCGGGCAGCCCCCGGGCGCCACGGCCGACCGCCTGGTCGACCTGGCCCTGAAGGCCGGCGCACCCGACAACGTCACCGTCGTCATCGGCGACGTCGTCGACCTCACCAAGGGCGCCGCCCCGCCGACGCAGCCCCAGATCGTCGGTGCCGCCGCCACCCGCACCAAGGGCACCCGACCCATCCCCGTCACGCCCGCCGCCAAGGCAGCGGCCCTCTCGCGCGAGGCCTCCGGCGCGGACGACGACGACGTCACCCTCGCCGAGGAAGGTCCCGCCTCGGGGCCGGGACGCTGGCTGCGCCGGATCGCCGTGCTGCTGGTCGTGCTCATCGTCCTCGGTGGTGGCGCGTATGCCGCGTACACCTGGTCGCAGCGCCAGTACTTCGTCGGGGCGCACTCCGGCAACGTGGCCATCTACCAGGGCGTGACGCAGGACGTCGGTCCGATCAGGCTCTCGCACGTGAGGTCCGAGTCGGACGTCCGCGTGGACGAGCTCCCCGACTTCTACCGCGCCAAGGTCGAGGACCGCGTGTCGACCGACACCCTCAAGGACGCCGAGGCCCTCGTGAGCCAGCTGCGCACGGAGGCCCTGCGGTGTGCGGCCAGCCCCGCCACCTGTGACGACTCCGGCAGCGGCAGCACGCCGACCACGCCGTCGACCACGACCAGCCCGACCACGACGACGTCGTCACCGTCGTCCACGACCACCCGATGACGACGGTCTCCAGCGTCGCCCCCCGCACCCGCCGCAACGTCGAGCTGGTGCTGCTGCTGCTCGCCGTCGCGATCGTGGTGCTCGCCTACGTCAACGTCGGGCTCTCCGTCTCCGGCGCCTTCCCGCCCGGACTCGTCACCCACGGCACCGGGCTCCTCGTCATCTCGCTCGCCTTCCACCTGCTGTTGCGCTGGAAGGCCGCCTACGCCGACCCGCTGCTGCTCCCGATCGTCACGCTGCTCAACGGGCTCGGCCTGGTGATGATCCACCGGCTCGACATCGCCGAGGGTCGCGACATCACCGAGGGACTGGCGCTGCGGCAGCTGACCTGGAGCGCCCTCGCCGTCGCGATCGCCGCCGTGGTCCTGTGGTTCCTGCGCGACCACCGGATGCTGCGTCGCTACACCTTCACCGCAGCGGTGGTCGGCTTCGGCCTGCTCATCCTCCCCCTGGTGCCCGGGATCGGGCGCACCGTCAACGGCTCCCGCATCTGGATCGGCCTGGGGCCGTTCACCTTCCAGCCGGGTGAGGTCGCCAAGATCGTGCTCGCGGTGTTCTTCGCCGGTTACCTCGTGCAGACCCGTGACGCCCTGTCCCTCGCTGGGCGCAAGGTCCTCGGGTTCACCTTCCCGCGTGGTCGCGACCTCGGCCCGATCGTGGTCGCGTGGGTGCTCAGCCTGCTCGTGCTCGTCTTCGAGAAGGACCTCGGCTCCTCGCTCCTGCTCTTCGGCCTGTTCGTCTCGATGCTCTACGTCGCCACCGAGCGCACCTCGTGGATCGCCATCGGCATGACGTTGTTCTGCGGCGGCGCCTACGTCGCCTTCCTCGCGTTCAGCCACGTCCAGTCGCGCGTGCACCTGTGGCTCGACCCCTTCGCACCCGACCAGTCCGACCAGGTCGCCAAGGGCCTGATGGGTATGGCGGCCGGTGGCCTCCTCGGCACCGGCCTGGGTCGTGGGCGTCCCGACCTGACCTACTTCGCGGAGTCCGACTTCATCTTCCCGAGCTTCGGCGAGGAGCTGGGGCTGGTCGGCCTGTTCGCGCTGCTCGTCCTCTACGTGCTCCTCGTCGAGCGCGGCCTGCGGACGGCTCTCGGCGTGCGCGACGGGTTCGGCAAGCTGCTGGCCAGCGGACTGGCCTTCTCGATGGCCCTGCAGTGCTTCGTCGTCGTCGGCGGCGTCACCCGGGTCATCCCGCTGACCGGGCTGACGATGCCGTTCCTCTCCTACGGAGGCTCCTCCCTGCTCGCCAACTGGTCCCTCGTCGCCCTGCTGCTGCGGATCAGCGACGTCGCCCGCCGACCCGTCGAGGAGGTCCGGAGCGGACCCAGCCCGTCGGGCGAGGCCCGGACCGAAGTGGTGGCGGTCCGGTGAACTCCCCGATCCGTCGCCTGTCCACCGTCGTGGCCATGCTGTTCACGGCGCTGCTCATCTCCACGACCTACATCCAGTTCGTGCAGGCCAAGTCGCTCCAGGACCGCCCGGAGAACCGCCGCACGCTGCTCGCCAACTACGCGCGCGAGCGCGGCCAGATCCTGGTCGGCGGCAAGCCGGTCGCCAAGTCCACGGCCACCGACGACGAGCTGAAGTGGCTGCGCACCTACCCCCAGGGCGAGCTCTACTCGCACGTGACCGGCTACTACTCCTTCACCTACGGCGCGGGGGGCGGCATCGAGGGCGCCGAGAACGACCTGCTGTCCGGGTCGTCCGACAAGCTCTTCTACCGCAGGGTCTCCGACATCCTCACCGGCAAGGAGCAGACCGGGGCGAGCGTCGAGCTGACCATCAACGCCAAGGCGCAGGCCGCGGCCGAGAAGGAGCTGGGCAACCAGCGCGGCGCTGTCGTCGCCCTCGACCCCACCACCGGCGAGATCCTCGCGCTCGTCAGCCACCCGGCCTACGACCCGGCTTCGCTGAGCAGCCACGACACCGACAAGGTCGTCGCGGCGTGGAAGAAGCTGAACGCCGACCCGACCCAGCCGATGGTCGACCGGGCCATCGCCGGCAACCTCTACCCGCCGGGCTCGACCTTCAAGGTCGTCACCGCCGCTGCGGCGCTGGAGTCCGGGAAGTTCACCGAGGAGAGCGTGATCCCGGGCCCGGCCGTGCTCGACCTGCCCCAGACCGACAACGACCTCCCGAACGACTTCAGCGGCAGCTGCGGCCCCAACAACAAGACGACCCTGACCCACGCCCTCGAGATCTCGTGCAACACCGCCTTCGGCTGGCTGGGCATGCAGGTCGGCGCCAACGACTTCCAGGCCCAGGCCGCCAAGTTCGGGATGGGTGACCGGTTGCAGATCCCGATGTCGGTCACGCCCAGCTCGGTGCCCGCCGAGCTCAACCAGCCCCAGCTCGCCCAGTCGGCGATCGGGCAGTACGACGTGCGGGTCACGCCCCTGCAGGTGGCGATGATCTCCGCCGCGATCGCCAACAACGGCGTGGTCATGCGCCCGCACCTGGTCAAGAAGGTGACGTCGTCCGACCTCGAGGTCATCGACGAGCCCCAGCCCGAGCAGCTCTCGCAGGCCGTCTCCGCCGACACCGCCGCGGCCCTGACCCGCATGATGGAGGCCGTCGTCAAGAGCGGCACCGGCCGGGCCGCCCAGATCAGCGGGATCGACGTGGCCGGCAAGACCGGCACCGCCCAGCACCAGAAGGGCAAGCCCCCGCACGCCTGGTTCACCGGGTTCGCCCCGTCGAACGACCCGAAGGTCGCGGTTGCGGTCGTCGTGGAGGACGGCGGGAACGCCGGCAACGAGGCTGCGGGGGGCCGGGTCGCCGCGCCGATCGCCAAGGCCGTCATGGAAGCGGTGCTGGGCCGATGACCTACACAGCCGACGACCTCGTCGGAGACCGCTACCGACTGGTCGAGCGCATCGCCGCCGGCGGCATGGGCGAGGTGTGGCGCGCCCACGACGAGACCCTCGACCGGGACGTCGCGGTCAAGGTGCTGCTGCCCGACAGCGCCCAGGACGAAGGCTTCGTCGAGCGCTTCCGCTCGGAGGCCCGGCTCAGCAGCCAGCTGTCCCATCCCAACGTCGGCACGGTCCACGACTTCGGCGAGCACGACGGCCAGGCCTTCCTCGTCATGGAGCTCATGACCGGGGAGCCGCTGTCGAGCCTGATCAACGAGCGCGCGCCGCTGCCCCAGGCCGAGGTCACCGAGATCCTCCACCAGACCGCCCTGGCCCTGCAGGCCGCCCACGACGCGGGAGTCGTGCACCGCGACGTCAAGCCCGCCAACATCGTCGTGGACCCCCAGGGCTACGCCAAGCTCACCGACTTCGGCATCGCCCGCGCCCTCGGCGAGGCCTCGCTGACACAGACCGGTGAGGTCCTGGGCACTCCGCACTACCTCGCCCCCGAGCAGGCCAAGGGCGCGCAGGCCGGGCCCCTGAGCGATGTCTACGCGCTGGCGGTCGTCGGCTACGAGATGATCACCGGAGAGCGGCCGTTCTCCGGTGAGTCGATGGTGGCCACCGCCCTCGCCCACGTCAGCCAGCCCGCCCCGCAGCTCTCCGGCGACGTCGAGGAGCCGTTGCGCACGACCGTCATGGCGGCGCTGGCGAAGGACCCGTCGCAGCGCCCCCAGAGCGCCGCCGAGTTCGCCGACGCGCTGCGCCTCCCGGCCGGCCAGGTGCCCGAGCACCTGCGGGCCGGCGCAGAGGCCGCGGTCACGCCGACCATCGTGGGGGTCCCGTTGGACCTCGCCCCCGACGCGCCCCTGCCGACCTCCGTCATCCCCACCTCGGCACCCCTCGGGGTCGCCCTCGCGGACACCCCCGCCACCGCCGACCCCGTGCACCACGACACCGTCGACCCAGACACCGTCGAGCACGAGCCCAGCGAGCACGACACCCGGCGCCCGGCCTGGCTGATCCCCGTCGCCGCGGCGGCCATCGTCCTCGTGGTCGTGATCGCGGCGATCGCCCTGGGCGGCGGGGGATCCGCGCGGCCACCGGCCGGGACCGAACCGTCGACGACGCCCGCGACCACGCCGGTGACGACCACCCAGCCACCGACACCGTCGGCCACCACCTCCAGGGCCACGGCGTCGCGCACCAGCACCGCAGTCAAGGTCTCGCCCAAGCCCGCGCACCCCAAGGGCGGCGGCAAGGGCAAGGGGGGAAGGAAGAAGTGACCGCACCACGTCTGCTCGGGGGCCGCTACGAAGTCGGGGAGCTGCTCGGCCGGGGCGGGATGGCCGAGGTCCACCTCGGTCACGACACCCGGCTCTCGCGCCCCGTCGCGATCAAGATGCTGCGGTCCGACCTGGCCCGCGACACCCAGTTCCTCAACCGTTTCCGCCGCGAGGCCCAGTCGGCCGCCGGCCTCAACCACGCCTCGATCGTCGCGGTCTACGACTCGGGCGAGGACCACGCCGTCGAGTCAGGTGGCGCCTCCGTCCCCGTCCCGTTCATCGTCATGGAGTACGTCGAGGGGCGCACCCTGCGCGAGCTGCTCAACGCCAGCTCGCCGCTCGACCCGGCGGAGGCCGCCCGGATCACCGAAGGGGTGCTCGACGCGCTGGCGTACAGCCACCGCATGGGGATCGTGCACCGCGACATCAAGCCGGCGAACGTGATGATCGGGCCCCAGGGCCAGATCAAGGTGATGGACTTCGGCATCGCCCGGGCCGTCGCCGACGCCAACGCCACCATGACGCAGACGCAGGCGGTCATCGGCACCGCCCAGTACCTCTCGCCGGAGCAGGCCCAGGGCCACCACGTCGACGCGCGCTCCGACCTCTACTCCACCGGTTGCCTCCTCTTCGAGCTGCTCACCGGCCGCCCGCCGTTCCAGGCCGACTCACCGGTCGCCATCGCCTACCAGCACGTGGGTCAGCCGCCGCCCCGGCCGTCCACCCTCAATCCCGCTGTCGACCCGGCGCTCGACGCCGTCGTCCTGCACTCCCTCGCCAAGGACCGCGAGGCCCGCTACCAGGACGCCACGGCGTTCCGCGCCGACGTCCAGGCCGCGCGGCTCGGGCGCCCGATCAGCGACGCCGCGCGCGGCACCGCCGGGAGCGCCGCCGACCTCACCGTCGCGATGGCTGCCACCACGCCGGCTGCCGCGACCACCGTGCTCGCCACCACCGGCGGGTTCGACGGGCCGCGGGACCCGGTCGGCTCCAACACCGCCAGCCTGCCCGCCATCGGGCACGACCCCGACGACGAGCCGCGCAAGCGGCGCGGGCTGGCCTACTTCCTCCTCGTGCTGGCGGTCCTCGGTGCCCTCGTGCTGCTCGGCGTGGCCGGCAAGGCGCTGCTCGACCGACCGCCGACGGACGCACCCAAGGTGGCCGTGCCCACGGTGATCGACCTGCCGCAGGCCGCCGCCGAGGCGAAGCTCAGGGCGGTCGGGCTGGTGCCCGAGGCGACCCAGGTCGCCAGTGCCAAGGACATCGGCGTGGTCGTCGACCAGAACCCGGGCGCCAACGAGATGGTCGCCAGCGGAAGCCAGGTGGGCATCAGCGTCTCGAGCGGTCCCGACACGGTGGAGCTGCCCGACCTCAAGGGCTTCACCCAGGACGAGGCCACCGCCCGGCTCGCGGCCCTCGACCTCAAGGTCGGCACGGTCAAGCAGGTCGACGACACCGGTCTGGACAAGGGCAAGGTCTTCACGACGTCGCCCGGCGCGGGCGAGGACGTCGCGGTGGGATCCGCCGTCAACCTCAACGTCTCCTCCGGCAAGGTGACCGTGCCCGACGTCGTGGGCAAGACCCGCAACGAGGCGGCCGACATCCTCGGGGAGCTCGGGCTCAGCGTGAAGACGACCTACGTCGACAGCACGGAGACCGAGAACACCGTGCTCAAGCAGAGCATCAAGGCCAGGACCAAGGTCGAGGACGGGTCGACGATCACCCTCACCATCGCCCAGCCGCCTCCGCCGGTGCAGACCCCGACGACGCCGCCGACCACGGCCACCACCGCACCGACGACTCCGCCGACGACGACCACCACCACCGTTCCCACCACCGTTCCGTAGCCGACCACCCGGCGCGGGTGGCCGACAACGACGCGGGTCGGCGCGAGCTAGCCGGCCGCGACCGCCCGGGCCACGCCCTCGGCGTCGTGGACCAGCGGGCTCAGGCCGGCTGAGCGGTCGACGGCGTCCTCGAGCCCGCAGCCGACCAGCCAGTTGGCCAGGATCCGGTGTCCGCCCTCGGTGAGCACGCTCTCGGGATGGAACTGCACCCCGTGCAGCGGCAGGTCGCGGTGCCGGACGGCCATGATGATGCCCGACTCGGTGTGGCCGTTGACGACCAGCGTGTCCGGCACGGTCGCCGGGTCGATCGTCAGCGAGTGGTAGCGGGTGGCGGTGAACGGCGAGGGCAGTCCGGCCAGCACCCCGGTGTCGTCGTGCAGGACCCGCGAGGTCTTGCCGTGCAGGAGCTCGGGTGCCCGCCCGACGGTCGCGCCGACGACGACCCCGAGCGCCTGGTGGCCGAGGCAGACGCCGAGCATGGGCTGGGACCGCTCGGCGCAGGCCTCGATCATCGCCATCGAGACGCCGGCCTCCTCGGGGGTGCCGGGTCCGGGGGAGATGAGCACCCCGTCGAAGTCGGCACCGTCGGCCGGGCCCACCGCGTCGTTGCGCACGACCTCGCACTCGGCACCCAGCTGCTGGAGGTAACCGACGATCGTGAAGACGAAGCTGTCGTAGTTGTCGACGACGAGGATGCGGGTCATCAGACCTCCCGGGCGTGCACGACGACGCCCGCGCTGGGGTCGACGGTGTTGTCGTTGAACGGCATCAGCGGCGCGATCCGGGGGAACACCCACACGAAGAGGACCGCCACGACGAGCAGCACCAGCACGGCGGCGAGCAGCACCCGGACGAGGAGGGGACCGGGCAGCGCTCGCCAGATCGCGGCATACAGCATGGCTCAGGCCTTCTTGGGGAGAGTCTTCGGGACGGTGAGGGTGCCGGCGGGCAGGCCGTCGGCGTGCTTGTAGGTCTTCACCAGCTGGGCGAACACGACGTAGCGCTGCGCCGCGCTGTACTTCGGGTGGCACGCCGTCATCGTCATCCACCGCTCGGTCGGCTTCACGCCCGGCTGGTCGGGCACCGGTGCGACCACCTGCACGTCGGTGGGCGCCACGATCTCGTGTCGCTTCACGGCATACACGCTGTATGCCGTCTTGGTCTCGACCACGACCAGGTCACCGGGGCGCAGGGTGTCGATGTCGTGGAACGGGCGCCCGTAGGTGGTGCGGTGCCCGGCCACGGCGAAGTTGCCCACAGCGCCCGGCAGGACCGTGCCGTCGTAGTGCCCGATGCCGTCCTGGAGGATGTCGCGGCTGGTGCCCTCCAGCACGGGCCGGGCGTAGTCGGCACCGAACCGCGGGATCCGCACGATCGCGAAGGCCGACCCGAACGGCACCGCCTTCGGGTTCTCCGTGCCGGGGTTGCCGGGGGTGCCGGTCGGTGGCTTCGCGAAGTCACGCGTCAGCCTGGAGACGGTGGCGTCCTGGGTGCGGTGGGCCGTGACGTCGGTGAACCAGAGCTGCCACCCGACGAACAGGAGCAGCACCAGCCCAGCCGTGACCAACAGGTCGCCGACGATGCCGAGGGTCCAGCGGGCCAGCTTCACCGGGTCGTCCTTGCTCTCTGGAGGTTGATGGAGCCCGCATAGGCGGGGAAGGTCTGATCACGCCGCGACTGCACGTCGTAGCCGACCCCGACCGCGCCGACCCACTGCTTGTAGATAGCGACCGCCGGGCTGCGATCGAGTGACGCGCGCAGGTCGGACTGGTTGCCGATGGCGGTGATCACGTAGGGAGGGGAGTAGACCCGGCCCTGGAGGATGAGGGTGTTGCCGACGCACCGGACCGCGCTGGTCGAGATGACCCGCTGGTCCATCAGCATCATCGCCTCCGCGCCACCTGCCCAGAGCGCGTTCACGACGGCCTGGACGTCCTGCTGGTGCACGACGTAGTCGTCCACCGAGATGCCGTCGGGGAGCACGTCCGGAACGTTGCGGGCGTCCGTGAGGGTCACCTGCACCGTGGGGCCGGACACCGCCTGGGTGCCGGCGGCGAGCGCGAGCCGGTCGGCCTGCCGGGTCAGCTGGGTCACGCGCAGGTCGCCGGGCGCCTGCTGGGCGGACAACCGGTCGACCTCGGCGCGCAGCGAGGCGACCCGCGACGCCAGCACGGAGTTCTGCCGGGTCTGGTCGCGGATCAGGCCGGGGAGGTCGCCGCCGGAGGAACGCAGGTCGGTCCCGCGGGCGGTGGCCGCGCTCAGCGCGAAGAGCACGCCAGCACCCAGCGCGACCAGGGGCACGACGGCCGACCAAGCGGTGGGGCGGCGCGTCAGCCACGTCAGCCGCTGGTCCGCCATGGCACTACGCTATGCCACACGTCGCGACGGTGATGGCGCTGTCCGAGCTACGAGGAGTGTTTCCGTGCCTGAGTCCAAGGGTCGCGCCAAGCGCGCGTACACCCCGCCGAGCAAGCCCGCGAAGGCCAAGGTCGGGAACCCGCCCTGGTTCGTGCCGGTGATGCTGACGCTCATGGTCGTCGGCCTCCTGTGGATCGTGGTCTTCTACATCACCAGCCAGCGGTTCCCGATCGAGGCGATCGGCCGCTGGAACCTCGGGGTCGGCTTCGGGCTGATGCTCAGCGGCTTCGCGATGACCACCCGCTGGCGCTGACCCACCCGCGCCCTGGCCCCTGTCCACAAGGGGTGAGATCCACAGCGGTGGCGTCGCCCGCGGGGTTGTCCACAGGGTTCTCCACAGCTGGGGACAAATGACAGGCGTGTAATCCGCCCCCTCTACAGAGGTGGGACAACCGCGGTCCGGCCAGCGCGGCGCTCATCGAAGGCGCCCACGGACGCGCCGACCCCGATGGGACGACCGCGGTGAGGGCGGACGCGGTGAGGGCGGACGCGGTGAGGGCGGACGCGGCGGCTCAGGCGAGCAGGTCGCTGGGCGCCACGGCATACTTCGCGACCGCGACGGCGATGACCACGAGCAGCACGAGCACGACGCCGGGCCACTGCCACCGCCGGCGCTCCTTCGCGGACGTCGCGGCGATGACGCCGGCGACGGCGGCTCCGGTCACCAGCCCACCGAGGTGGGCCTGCCAGGCGATGCCGGGCACGACGAACCCGATCACGGCGTTGAGGCCGATCGTCGCGTACATGCCGGCCGAGGACCGACCCAGGTGCCGGTTGAGCACGAGCAACGCGCCGAAGAGGCCGAAGACGGCGCCGGAGGCACCGACCGCGCCGATGTACCACGAGCTCGGGCGGCCCGGCTCGAAGGCGACGGCCGGTGACATCAGGAGGTAGCAGGCCGAACCGCCGAGGGCGCTGACCAGGTAGACCGCGGCATACCGAGCACCACCGAGCAGCCGCTCGAGGTACTGGGCGCCCACCATCCACAGGGCGAGCATGTTGAACAGGATGTGGGTGATCGTCGCGTGCGCGAACGCCGACGTGAGGAACCGCCACGGCTCGTGGGCGCCGAGGTAGGGGACGAACGAGATGTCGCGGCTCAGGCCCGGACGGGCGGTCTGCAGCACGAAGACGAAGACGCAGATCGCGATGATCGCGTAGGACACCACCGGCGTGTCGGTGACGTTGCCGCCGAACACCGTGCGCGTGGTGCGCACCGTCTTGGCCTGCTCCTTCACGCAGTCGACGCACTGGACCCCGACGGCCGCGGGGCGCTGGCAGTCCGGGCAGACCGGGCGGCCACACCGCTGGCAGCGCACGTAGGAGACCCGGTCGGGGTGCCGCGGGCACACCGGGGTCACCTGTTGCTGCGGGTCTGCCGTGGGCTCAGTCATGGGTGGCGCTCCGAGGTCTCGGGGTCGTCGCAAGGACCTCCGTGCGAGGTGCCCGACCCGTGGGGGCCGGGCACCTCGCGCCGATGGTCGGTCGCGAGTCAGTCGTTGACGACGACCGACTCGATGACAACGTCCTCGAGGGGCTTGTCGTTCGCACCAGTCGGCACGGCGGCGATCTTGTCGACGACCTCGCGGCTGGGGCCGTCGGCCACCTCACCGAAGATCGTGTGCTTGCCCTGCAGCCAGGCGGCGTTGCCGACGGTGATGAAGAACTGCGACCCGTTGGTGCCCTTGCCCATCCGCTTGCCGGCATTGGCCATGGCGAGCATGTACGGCTTGGTGAAGTCCTTGTCGGGGCTGATCTCGTCGTCGAAGGTGTAGCCGGGGCCGCCGAAGCCCTGCCCCAGCGGGCATCCGCCCTGGATCATGAAACCCGGGATGATGCGGTGGAACACCAGGCCGTCGAAGAACGGCGTGGGGTTCGAGCGGCCGGCGTCGTCGCGGTACTCCTGCTCGCCCTTGGCCAGTCCCACGAAGTTCTTGACGGTCTTCGGGGCGTGGTCGGGGAACAGCGTGACGTTGATGTCGCCGTGGTTGGTCTTGAGGGTGACGTCCATGTCACGCATCCTTCCATGCGGGCGCACCCGAGATGCCGCCCAGTACCCCCACGGGCTTGCTCACCAGCGGAAACAAGGCAGGATGGGTAGGGAGAAGCCGTCCGTCCGGCTTGTGCCCGGTGCCTTTCGAGACACTGGTCCGCAGGCCCACGGAGTCCCAGATCAGCCAAGCCACAGGAGGCACGGTGTTCCGCACCAAGACCAAGACTGAGCAGGCCACCGAGGCAGTCAGCAGCTCCGCCCAGAGCGCCGCCGACTACGCCTCATCCCTCAAGGACCGGGTGGCCCCGGCCGCCGAGGTCGCCAAGGAGCGGGCCGTCCAGGCCAAGGACTGGGGCAAGCCCCACGTCGAGCACGGCATCGAGGCCGCACGCGACTGGGCCAAGCCGCGGGTCGACCACGGCATCGAGGTGGCCGCCCCCAAGCTGCAGGGTGCCGTCGAGGGCCTGGCCCCCAAGGTCGACACCGCGCGCGACACCATCGTCGACACGCTGCTGCCCAGGGTCGCCGAGGCCATCGCGGCCGTCGCCGCCGCCTCGGCTGCTGCGAAGACCGCCGCGACCGACACCGCAGACCGCTCCTCCGACGCCTACTCGGTGCTCAAGGGTGACGCGGTGGCCAAGCCGCGTCGTCGCAAGGGCCGGTTCCTGCTGGTCCTCGGCCTCGCCGCTGCGGTGGCTGCGGGTGTCGCCGCGTTCCGCAAGTCGGCCCCGCGCGAGGACCCGTGGGCCACGCCGCTCGACGACCCCTACACCGCGCCGACGACCGGTCGCGACTCCAGCACCAGCAAGGTCGCCACGCTCGCCGACGCCGCCAAGGACAAGGCCAGCAGTGCAGCCGAGACCGTGAAGGACAAGGCGTCCGAGGCGAAGGACAAGGCCACCGATGCCGCGGCCGACGCCAAGGACAAGATGACCTCGAAGGGCCGGCACGTCGCCGACGAGGCCGCGGACGCGACCGACGACACCGCGCACGACCTCGCCGACACCGTGGGTGACGCCGCGCAGGACGCCAAGAACAAGGTCGACTGACCCCACATCCCGCGAGGGCCGCTGACGAAACGGCGGTTGCTCGACGAAACGGCTCCCATGCGTCCCGTTTCGTCGAGCAACCGCCGTTTCGCGCGGTCAGGGCAGGCTGTGACAGGTCGGCTCGACTACGGTTGCACCACATGTGGGACCTGGTAGCCGGACCGTTCCTCGCCGCGGCGGGGCTGCTCGTCGTGGCCGGGGTCCCGAAGATCGTCGACCCGCTGCCCCTCGTGCGGGCCCTGCGCGGGGCCGGGCTGCCGGTCCATCGCCAGGTCGTGCGCGGGTTCGCCGTCCTCGAGGTCGCTCTGGGGGTGTGGGCGCTGGCCGCCCCCGGTCGGTATGCCGCGCTGCTGGTCGCCGCGGCATACCTCGTCTTCACTTCCTTCGTGGGTCGGGTGCTGAGGCGCGGCGGCATCCTGGGGTCGTGCGGCTGCTTCGGGAAGCCCGACACCCCGGCCACCCGCACCCACCTCGTGCTGACCGCGCTCGCCGCGCTCACCGCGCTCCTCGTGGCGGTCGACCCGCCCGCCTCGGTCTGGGCCGGCGTCGACGGGGCCACCGTCACCACGGCCGGTCTCGCCGTCGTCATCGGGTTCCTCGCCTGGCAGGTGATGGCCGTGCTGCCGACGACCTCGCCCGCCGCCATCCGCACCACTGCCGCACCGACCCGGAAGGGCTGAGCTCCTGATGCTTGCCGTCGTGATCGCCGAAGGCGTCGCCATCGCGCTCCTCGGCGTCCTCGTCCTCGGACTGCTGCGCAGCCACGCCCTCATCCTCAAGGCCCTGCACGAGCTCGGCGCCGGTCTCGAGCTCGAGAAGGAGGCCGGCACGGGCGTCAGCCTCGCCACGACCGGCGGCAAGCCCGGGCCGGTGCCGGTCGAGCTGGAGTCGGGCGTGGTGCAGGCCACCCGCAAGGACTCCACCACCGCCCACGACATCGTCGGCACCGACCTCGACCGCCGGGAGCAGCAGGTCACCGTCACGACCCCCGGCACCCGCACCCTGCTGGCGTTCCTCACCAGCGGCTGCTCGGTCTGCCAGACCTTCTGGGACGAGTTCCAGGGCCCGGTCGACGTCCCCGGCGAGGGCGCGCTGCACATCATCGCCAAGGGGCCGGGCGAGGAGTCGATCTCGAGCCTGCGCACGCTGGCCGGTGACCGCGACGTGGTGCAGTCGTCGGCGGCCTGGGTCGACTACGACATCCCGGGGTCTCCGTACTTCGTCTACGTCGAGGACGGCGTGGTCACGGGTGAGGGTTCGGCGACCACGTGGGCCCAGGTGCGTGGCCTGATGGCGCAGGGCGTGGCCGACAGCGCGGAGGCCCGCACGGCGGCCGGCCGTTCCGGGCCGGGCCTGCTCGTCGGTGACGCGATGGGGGAGGGCGGTCGCGACAACCTGTCGCGCATCGACGCCGAGCTGCTGGCCTCGGGTGTCCGCCCGGGCGACCCGAGCCTCTACCGCGCGCCGGACGAGGACTCCCCGCCGGCGCCGGCCCACCACGAGCACGGTCACGACCACCACCACGAGCACGACCACCACCACGACCAGGCGCACGACCACCACGGCGCCGACCCCACCCACCAGCACGACCACTGACATGTCGGTGACCGCCCTGGCCCTGGCCCTGGGCCTCCCGATGGCCGCCGTCGCGGCGGTCCGGGCGACCTGGTCGCCTTGAGGCGAGTCGATGCTCTCGAGCATCAGCCCGCTCGGCGAGCGGGCCCGACACTCCCGGTGGTGGCTGACCACCACGGCATACCTCCTCGGCTCCCTGGCGGGGGGGCTCGCGGCCGGGGGGATCGCCGCTGCGCTCGGCGGGCTCCTGCCCGACCCGGTGCGCTCGTCGCGCTGGACCCTCGTCGTGGTCGCCGCCCTGCTGGGAGTCGGCCTGGTCCTCGACCTGCGCAACCAGCGCTCGGTGCCCTCGTGGCGTCGACAGGTCGACGAGCGGTGGCTGACCCGTTACCGCGGGTGGGTCTACGGCGTGGGCTTCGGTGCCCAGCTCGGCTTCGGCCTCGTCACGATCATCACCAGCGCGACGACGTATGCCGCGGTGCTGCTGGCGGCGCTCGCCGGGCACCTCGGCGCGGGGCTGGCGATCGGCGCCACCTTCGGCGTGGTCCGGGCGCTGCCCTCGCTGCTGATGGCCCGGGTGGTCGACCGGGACGACCTGCACCGGGTCTTCATCCGGGTCGAAAGATGGGCAAATCCGGCACGAACCCTCGCTAAGGTGGCTCTCGGAGGAGCGGCCGCAATCGTGCTGGTCGCCGCGCTGGTGAGTTGACGCATGGAGTTGAGAGCTGTGGCTGACCACTACGGGATGAGGGCTGACGCACCCCCGGGCTGGCAGGTGGCCGTGACCCGCAGGCCCGGTGCCGAGTCGGGCGGCCCCCTCGCCCCGGGCGCGAGGGGCACCGACACCGCAGCGAGGGGCACCGCAGCGGGGGGCACCACACCGAGCAGTGTCGCCGAGGAGGACGTCACCCGTCCGGTGCTGCACGCCTGCACCCGACCGATGCCCGCCGACCGCGGTGACTTCGGCAGCAACGTCGTCGGCCTGCTGGGTCCCGACGACGTCTTCGTGGCGCTGGTCGACTACGGCACCGAGGTCGCCGACCAGGGGCTGTTCGAGCGGCAAGGGCTGCCTCGGCTCGCGCCCTCGCAGTTCGGCCCGAACCGGCTGCAGCGACCGCTGCCGGGGCTCAGCGCCTCGCAGCACTTCTTCAGCTCGGGCGGTCGGGCGTTCTGCCTGTTCACCGTCGTGGGCAGCCACGCCCGACGGATGGCCTCCGTGCCGCGGGCCGCGGCCCTCGTCTCGACGATCAGGATCACCGACCGGGCCACCCTGGCCCGCCAGGGAGGACGACCGTGAGCACGCTCGACGACCTCAACGCCGGGCCGGGTGGCATGGCGGGCTTCGTGTCCGCACTGACTCGCCGGATGCGCCCGGTCTCCCGGCGCGACGTGCTGGTGGGTGCGACGGTGGCCGCCACCGCGCTGGCCACCAAGCCCAAGGAGTACGCGCTCACGCCGGTCGCGGCATACGCCACCATCTGCGGACCCGGCAACACCGCGTCGAGCGGCTGGACGGTGTTCTGCTCCACGGTCAACAAGGGCGTGAACACCTGTCCGCCGGGCAGCTTCGCCGCGGGGTGGTGGAAGGCCGCCGACTCGTCGTGGTGCGGGGGCGGTTACCGCTACATCGTCGACTGCAACGCCAGCTGCTCCAAGTGCACGACCGGTTGCAGCGACGGCATGTGCGACTCGAAGTGCTGGAGCTGCTCGTGCGGCACGGGGTCGTCGGCGACCTGCGACCAGCGCCGGGTCTGCTGCAACGCCTTCCGCTACGGCCAGTGCAACACCCACGTGAAGTGCTCCGGCGGCGTGCACTGCCGGGTCGTCAGCTGCGTGCCGCCGTACAAGTTCGCCAACTGCACGACGGCGTCGTTGTCCGACAACCGCACGGCCGAGCACAGTGCGCCGAGCCTGCCGCGCTGGGAGGCGATCACCCAGAAGTACCACGCGATGGGGGAGCAGGCCTCCTACCTGAAGGCCTCCAAGGGCCCGGTCAGCTACGTCGGTGACGGGCTCGGTCGCTACGTCCTGTTCCAGGGCGGGGTCATCTACTACACCTCGAAGTACGGCGCGGTGGCCGTCACCGAGTACATCCGCAAGATCTACGCGACCCACGGCGGACCGCGCGGCGCCCGGCTCGGCTACGCCACCGCCGACCTCGTCTACACCGTCGACAAGGGATGGCTGCAGACCTTCGAGCGCGGGGCCATCACCGACTCCGCGAGCACGACGACGCAGGCCGTCTGGGGCAACCGGTGGCCCATCTGGAAGGCCAACGGTCGCGAGCGCGGGATCCTCGGCTACCCCACGACCGCACCCACCGTGGGGGCGCAGGACGGTTCGCTCCAGCTCTTCCAGAAGGGCGCCATCGTCGAGTCCCCGTCCACGACCCCCCAGGTGGTCGCCGGCGCGAGCTACTGGAAGTGGAGCCTGCTGTCCCGTGACCGCGGCCCGCTCGGCTACCCCACCGGGCCACAGCAGACGTTGTCCGACGGCTGGATCCAGCTCTTCCAGAACGGCGCGATCGCCGGGGGACCGGTGAAGACCGAGGCCGTCCCCGCGCCGATGTACACCCCGTGGGTGAACGCCGGACGGGAAGCGGGCGTGCTGGGCTACCCGACCGGCCCGAGCCACACCGAGCCCCGAGGGCTCGCGCAGTTCTTCCAGCGCGGTGAGCTCTGGGCCCTCGGGTCCACCACGCCGCGGCGGGTCCACGGCGCGGTGCTCGCAGCGTGGAAGTCCGAGGGTGGGGCCACGGGCCGCTACGGCTACCCGGTCACCGACACGACGGACGCCGGCGGCGGCCGGCTCACCTGTACTTTCGAGGGCGGCACGATCACGGCCTGACGGTCGGCCGCACCTCGCGGGTGCCGTCCGGAAGTCGGCGCGTCACCAGCGTCGCGTCAAGCCGTTCGAGCAGCGGCACCGCGACGCGTCGGGAGGTGGCCAGGGCCCGGGCCGCCTCGCCCACCGTGAACGGCTGGTCGAGCGAGCGCACGACCGCCTCGGCCCGCGACACGGCGTCGCCGGTCAGCACCACGCCGCCGATTCGCGCGATCTCGCCCCGGTCGGCCGCCCCAGCCAGGTCGGCCGCGGTCAGCGCCCAACCATCCAGCTGCTCGCGCGACGCCGCCTGCAGGGGGTGCTCGCGCAGCCAGGCCACCAGCTCGCGCACGCCTCGCGCCACCTCGGGCCCGGTCGCCGCGACGCCACCGTATGCCGCCGACGCGCCTCGGGAGCGCCCGTCGCGACGGCGGGCGGGTGGGTCGACGACCCGCACGCGGACGCCGGCGAGGACCTCGTGCCGGCCCGGGTCGCGCAGCACCGCGCGGTCGCCGACCACCAGCGGGAGCGGGCGGCTCAGGCGCAGCCTGACAAGACCATCGGGCAGGACCTGGGTGCGCACCGGCACGGCTGCGGTGCCGGCGTGCAGGGTGAGCTCGCGCGCCAGGCGGGCGCTCTCACGACCGGTCTCGAGGCCGGTCCCGCGGTCGGTCTCGACCCGGTCCAGCGAGACGAGCTCCACGTCGAGCACCGACGGGTGGGACGGCCACCGCGGGTCGGTCAGCGCGGCGCCACGACCGACCCGAGCCAGCTCGATCCCGCGCAGGTTGACCGCCACCCGCGCCGGGCCGACCACGGAGCCGACCTCCTCGCCACAGGTCTGCAGTCCCCGCACCCCGACCGCCGCCCCTCCCAGCAGCAGCTCGTCGCCGACCGTGATCCGACCCCGCGCGAGGGTGCCGGTCGCGACGGTCCCGGCGCCGCGGATGCTGAACGAGCGGTCCACCCAGAGCCGCACCTGCTCGTCACCGGAGGTGCGCCGAGCCAAGGCTGTCGACGTGGCTGTCGGCGTGGGTGTCGGCGTGGCTGTCGGCGTGGCTGTCGGCGTGGGTGTCGGCGCCGCCGCCGCGGCCAGCCGACCGACGGCTGCCCGCAGCGCCGGGAGGCCGGCGCCCGTCGCACCCGACACCAGCACGCTCTCCGCGACCTCGATGCCCAACGAGCCCAGTCGGTCGAGGGAGTCGTCGCGGGCCAGTGCCCCGTCGGCCAGGTCGCACCGGGTCACGGCGAGCAGCACGTGCTGGATCCCCAGCGCCGCGACGGCCCGCGCGTGCTCCCGCGACTGCGCCGACCAGCCGTCGTCTGCGGCGACCACGAACATCACCGCGGACACCGGGCCGAGCCCGGCGAGCATGTTGCCGGTGAAGTGCTCGTGGCCGGGGACGTCGACCAGGCTCACCCGCTGCCCGTCGATGTCGGTCCACGCGTAGCCGAGGTCGATCGTGAGGCCGCGGCGGCGCTCCTCGGCCCATCGGTCGGGCTCCTGCCCGGTGAGCAGTCGCACCAGGGTCGACTTCCCGTGGTCGACGTGACCCGCCGTGGCGATGACAGCCATCCCCGCTCCTACCGCCCGGCGTCGGAGATCGCCCGTGCCACCAGCTGGTCCGCGTCCGCCGGGATGCACCGGAGGTCGACCAGGCAGCGTCCGCGCTCGACCCGGGCGAGCACCGGGCGGGCCAGCTGCCGCAACGACACGGCATACGACTCGGGGAGGGCGACGGCCCAGCCCGGCAACGTGCGGCCGGGTGCGCCACCGCCGCCCACGACCCCGTCGGCGGGGACGACGGAGGCGAGTCCTCCAGGCAGGCTCGCGGCCACCGCCTCGCACCGGGCGCGGAGCACCGCGGGGTCGGCCTCGAGGGCGTCCCAGACGGGTGCGCGCGGGCCGCGCAGCGTGGCCTCGAGGGCGGCCAGGGTGGTCTTGTCGGCGCGGACCGCCCTCGCAAGGGGGTGGCGCCGCAGCCGGGTGACGGGGTCGGCGCGCCCGAGCACGAGCCCGGCCTGCGGACCGCCGAACAGCTTGTCGCCACTGCAGGTCACCACGGCGGCGCCGTCGGCGAGCGAGCGGGCGGCGTCGGGCTCGTCGGGCAGCAGGGGGTGGGGGCGGAGCAGGCCGCTGCCGATGTCGTGGACGACCGGGGGGCCGAGCGCCACGAGCTGCGCGACCGGGACCGCCGACGTGAAGCCCTCGACCCGGAAGTTGCCGGGGTGGACCTTCAGGATGCACCCCGTGTCCGGACCGACGGCCGACTCGTAGTCGGCGAGGGTGGTGCGGTTCGTCGTGCCGACCTCGCGCAGCCGGGCACCGGTGCTCGCGATCAGGTCGGGCAACCGGAACCCGTCACCGATCTCGACCATCTCCCCGCGGCTGACCACCACCTCGCGACCGGCCGCGAGCGCGGTGGTGGCGAGGACCAGCGCGGCCGCTCCGTTGTTGACGACCAGCGCGGCCTCGGCCTCGGGGAGCAGCTCGAGGAGCGCAGCCGTGGTGCCGCGCCCTCGCGCCGAGCGCTGCCCCGTGGCCAGGTCGAGCTCGACGTCGACGGTGCCGGCCGCGGCCACCACGGCCTCCACCGCAGCCGCCGACAGGGGAGCCCGGCCGAGGTTGGTGTGGACGACGACACCGGTCGCGTTGAGCACCGGCGTCAGGGTGGTCGAGCGCTGGGGCAGCGCGGCCAGCGTGGCGTCGACGACGTCGTCGGGCCCGATCCGGCCGGCGCGCACCTGTTCCTGTGCCACCTGCACCGCAGACCGCACGATGTCGCGGCCCAGACGTGAGATCGCCTGCGCCACAGCAGGTTTCGCGAGCACAGCGTCGGTGCGCGGCACGAGGCGGCGCGCGTCCGGCGGGTGCGGCTGCGGCATACGGCCTCCTGTCTGTGGCGGAGGCGGACGGGAATCGAACCCGCCCAGCCGAGGTGCTCGGCTGCACCGGTTTTGAAGACCGGGAGGGCCACCAGGCGCCTGTACGCCTCCGCGAGCGAGGCTAGCGTAGGCACCGTGACCGAACAGCGGGTGTCCGTGAGGCTGACGCAGTATGCCGCCGGCGGCGGCTGCGCGTGCAAGATCCCTCCGGGGGAGCTCGAGGAGGTCGTGCGCGGTCTCGGCGGTCAGGTGGCCGAGGACCTGGTGGTCGGGCTGGACGACGGGGACGACGGCGCGGTGGTGCGCGTCGCCGACGGCACGGCGGTGATCAGCACGGCCGACTTCTTCACCCCGGTCGTCGACGACGCCTACGACTTCGGCCGCATCGTCGCGGCCAACGCGCTGTCCGACGTCTACGCGATGGGCGGCCGACCCGTGGTCGCGATCAACCTGGTGGGCTGGCCGCGGTCGGTGCTCCCGCTCGAGCTGCTGCGAGAGGTGCTGCGGGGCGGTCTGGACGTCGCTGGCCTGGCCGGCTGCCCGGTGGCCGGAGGGCACTCGATCGACGACCCGGAGCCGAAGTACGGCATGGCAGTGACCGGCGTCGTCGACCCGGAGCGCTTGCTGCGCAACGACGCCGCGCTGCCCGGGCTGCCGATCTCGCTGACCAAGCCGATCGGCGTGGGGGTGCTCAACAACCGGCACAAGAGCACCGGCGAGGTGTTCGAGCACGCGGTCGCGTCGATGGTCGCGCTCAACGACGTCGCGAGCGCCGCGGCCGTGGCGGCCGGGGCGCGGGCGGCCACCGACGTGACCGGGTTCGGGCTGCTGGGCCACCTGTTCAAGCTGCTGCGCGCCTCGGGGGTCGGGGCGGTGCTGGACTCGGCGGCGGTGCCGGTGCTCGACGGCGCCTGGCAGTCGCTGCGCGACGGGTACGTCAGCGGAGGCACCCGTCGCAACCTCGACTGGGTGCGTCCGCACCTCGACGTCAGGGGTGGGTCGGTGGACGAGGACGTGCTCCTGATGCTCGCCGACGCCCAGACGAGCGGCGGCCTGCTGGTGGTCGGCGGGGTGCCCGGCGCCCCGGTCGTCGGTCACACCGTCGCGGGACCGCCGCGCATCGCGCTGCGCTGAGTCGCTGGCGGATCGGTGCTGCCGGATCGGTGCTGCCGGATCGGTGCTGCCTTGTTGCCCGATCCTCGCCGCTGAATGGATGCTGCCGAATCGCTTGTGAGTGAGTGCGTTTCGGCGCACGCTGGGGGCATGGCCAGGTATGAGCTCATCGCCCACGACCGCGCCGGACGGCCCCACGGGCGCCCGGTCTTCGTCACGGCGTCCAGCCCCGGTGAGGCGGTGATGGTGGGCGGCCCGACCCTGCGCCGCGTCACCGCGCGCGACCACACCCACGCCGACCTGTATGCCGTGTACCGCCACCGGCGGGTGCGTGGCCGCCGCCTGGTCGGCGCGTTCCTGCCCGATGGTCCCGGCGACGGGCTGGCCGGGGTGCGCGAACCGCGTCGTCCGCTGCCCGCCCCGCCGAGTCTGCGCGCGGAGGCCGAGCCACCGGCATACCCGGACAACTGAGGCGACCCCTCCAGCGAGGGGCCGGCACGCAGTAGCGTGTGCCCACCCACTCGACGTCCCGGAGGCCCCCGTGCCGCGCTTCTCCCACACGCTCTCCGTCAGCGCACCTCCCGCGGCGGTGTACTCGATCGTCGACGACTTCACCAAGACGCCCCTGTGGCTGTCGCGCTGCACCGGTATCGACAAGCTGTCCGACGGACCGAACGACGTCGGCACCCAGCTGAAGTACCACTACAACGACGGCCGCCGCACCGGCACGATGGACGGCCAGATCATCGCCCGCGAGCCCGACCGGCACTTCGCGATGAAGTTCACCGACCGGATGATGGACGTGACGGTCGACTTCGTCGCGGCCTCCGATGGCGTCGGGACCACGCTGACGCACAGCATCGACATCTCCACCAGGGGGATCGGCAAGCTCTTCACCCCGCTGATCCGTCGCGACCTCCCGAAGCAGACGATGGACGCGATGACCAAGCTGAAGGCGATGGCCGAGTCGGCCTGAGCCTGGCCGGGCCTGGTCGAGCCTGACTGAGCCCGCTGATCCGGCTGGGCCCCGCTGATCCGGCTGGGCCCCGCTGATCCGGCTGAGCCCCCTGGGCCGGGCTGAGCCCCTGGGCCGGGCTGGGTCGCGAGGTCTGTACGCGCCCTCCGGGCGGGCCTAGGCTGCGAGCGTTCGCAGTCGGTCCACTGACGGAGGTGCAGTGATGGCGGGGAAGTTCGAGCTCTACCAGGACAAGGCGGGCAAGTACCGCTTCCGGCTCAAGGCCAGCAACGGCCAGGTGATCGCCGTGGGTGAGGCGTACGAGTCGAAGGCGGCTGCCGAGAACGGCATCGCCTCCGTGCAGAAGAACGCACCGGGAGCCCCCACCGTCGAGGTCGACGGATAGCCCACGACGGGCCAGACCTGGCCCCGCCCGGCAACCCCCTCGGTATGCCGCGCGGGGCCTCGTCGTCGGGCCGCGCCCCTCGCCTGCCCTGAGGCGCGTCCGCGCCTGGCGTGAGGCCGTGCGTTTGCCGGTGTCGCACCCGGCCTGGTCGGGCGAGGATGGTCGCAATGGCCGGGGAGCAGTGGAGGGTCTGGGCCGCCCGCATCGCCGTGGTGGTGGCAGCGGTGGTCGTCTTCGTCGCGCTCTCGAAACTGTGGACCTTCGCCAACCAGGACGACCCGGCCGTCGTCGAGCAGGGCTCCATCTCCCGGCTCGCCACGGCGGCGTGTGCGCGGATGCGCGAGTCCGCGGTGGCGTCATCGGTGGCGACCACGGCGCCGGTCCCACGTCGCGTGGGGGCGATCAACGCCCAGAACGACGCGGTGGTCGAGCTGGTCACGACGATGCAGACCCTGGGCTCGGCCCGGCTCGAGGCCGACCAGCCGGCGTCCCAGTGGCTCGAGGACTGGCAGCGACTCGTCGTGGCCCGGGACGCCTACGCCCGGTCGTTGGCGTCGGGCAAGCCGAAGCCGCTGCAGCTGCCGACGATCGACGGCCGACCCCTGGTCGAGCGACTCAACAACGTCGGCCTCAACTGCCGGGTCCCGCTGGTCCTCCTCGCCCCCTAGCTACTTCGCCGGACCCCCACTTGTTGCCCCCCTGATCCAGCGCGCCCGACCCAGCCAGGCGGCATACGGGAGCCGCGGTCGCACTCCGATCAGCGGTCGACGACGACGACCTCGTACTCGCTCGCGGTCGGCGGCTGACCCGTGTCGAACTTGGAGTTGACGACGGCCAGGCGGTCACCGAACCGGGCGACCGTGGTCGGCACCTCGAAGGCGCCACTCGTGATGACCTTGGTCAGCGACCCGGACGACAGGTCGCCGCTCAGGCGGAACGTGGAGATCTGGTTGCTGAAGTTCTGCACCGCCCACAGGGTGCGCCCGTCGAGGAGGATGCCGTCGACGTTCGGGGTGTCCACGCCGGCCAGGGTGCGGCTGGCGCCCGTCGCCGGGTCGACGACGTTCACGGCACCCTGCCCGCTGTGGGCGACCAGTAGGCTCGAACCGTCCGCGGTCGCGGCGATGCCGTTGCTGTTGAACGCGCCGCTGAGGTCGCTGGCGGGTCCGGTGAGGTGCAGGGTGCGCGGCGGCTTGGTCGCCTTGCGGGAGGCCGGCACGAAGTAGAGCTCCGCGGCGGCCGAGTTGGTGAACCACGCCCCGGTGCGGGTGACCGCGACGTCGTTGATGAAGGCCGGCCCGGTCGTCAGCTGGTAGGTGGCAACCGGGGCTCCCGTGTCGAGGTCGTAGACGTACGCCTGACCGGTGGGGCCGCCCGCCACGAACAGCAGGCCGTGTGGCAGGTCGGCCTTGAGTCCCACGGCCAGCCGGCCCGAGCCGTTGTCGATGAAGCGCTCCACCCGGCCGGTGCGCAGGTCGCCCCGGAACACGTCGCCCGCGTAGAGGTCGGTCGCGTAGAAGGTCGTGCCGGCGCCGCGGGCGATGCCCTCGGTGCTCGACGCCCCGGGCAGCACGATCACCCGGTCGGCATGAGCACCCAGGGCGGCCGGGGCGGCGAGCACCACCACCGCGATGGTCGAGACGATCGATCCGAGGACCGTCCGGGCACGGAACATACGACCCACCTCGCTCACGACAGCCACCGCGCGTCCCGTGCGAAGTGGACGTCAGCCAGCGTGCGCCCCGGCCGACGTCTCGCGCCTCCACCAACCTGCGTAGCTGGCCCACCGGGAGACACGGACGGCCCCGCGCTGGGGTGCCGAGCGAGGCCTTGGGAGCCGGTAGAACGTGGTGGAGCCAAGGGGACTCGAACCCCTAACCCCCTGCTTGCAAAGCAGGTGCGCTACCAATTGCGCCATGGCCCCTGGTGTCACATGTTCATGTGACAGGCGACCAAGGCCGCCGGGTGCTGCCTACTTCGGAGAGTCGGTGGCCTCGGCCCAGAGGTTCTTCTCGGCCTGCTGGGCCTTGAGCTTCCGCTGGACTGCCACGGCGCCGACAGCCGCCACGATGAGGAGCAGGAGCTTCTTCATGGGCCGTCGCCTTCCCTCGCAGAGCAACCGCGGGGATCGGGATTGGTGGGCCTAACAGGACTTGAACCTGTGGCCTCTTCCTTATCAGGGAAGCGCTCTAACCGTCTGAGCTATAGGCCCGTGAGCCCAATCTCCGCTGCGCCACGGGAGGTGGCGCGAGGCACGAGGTTACATCACCGGCATACCGTCGGCCAAAACGGTTCCGAGAGGCCCTCGGACGTCCCCCGCCGGGCAGCAAAACGGTGGTTGCTCGACGAAACGGAGGCCATGGCGTCCGTGTTGTCGAGCAACCACCGTTTTGCGGGGGGCGCCGGTCGGTCAGTCGTCGGTCAGGGTGAGCTGGAGCCCACCGACGAGGGCCGAGCAGATGTTGTAGAGGAAGGCCCCGAGGGTCGACAGCGCGGTCAGCAGGATGACGTCGATGACCCCGATGACGATCGACAGGGACAGCACCCGGCCGAAGCCGAGGAAGTCCATGATGTCGAACGGGTTCTCCGAGTCGCTGATGATCGTGCCGACCAGGCGGTTGACCTCGCTGAAGACGCCCATCCCGGACAGGATCATCCACAGCACCGCGACCATGACGACGCCGGCGATGCCGAGGGCGACCGAGATCAGGAACGACATCTTCATCGCCGACCACGGGTCGACCCGCGAGACCGTGAGCTTGACCCGCCGGGCCCGTGCGGCCTGGGCAGCCGACTGGGCACCAGCGGGGCGGGCGCCGGCCGGGCGCGCGCCACCCTGGGACAGGGACTGGGTCGGGCTCACAGGAGCAGCCCCTCCCTGGGGGAGGGCCGACCTGCTGGTCTGGCCTGCCGTGCTCACTCGTTACCTCCAGTGGCGTCGCTCTCAGGTGCGTCCGGCGCCTCCGCGGACGCGTCGAGACCCTGCTCGTTCTCAGACGACGGTACGGCATCAACCCGTGAGGAGTCGCTTTCCGGGGTCGCGGCGGACTCGATTGTCGCCTCCTCGGCAGCTCCCTGGGCAGCTCCCTCGGTAACACCCTCGACCACGGCGCCGGCCGCGTCCTTCACCGCGTCGGCCGCGTCCTCCACCGCGTCATCGACCGCACGCTCAGGGTTCCGCGCCAGCGCGACGACCGAGTCGCCGTTGCCCGGGTTGGCGAACTTCATGCCCTGGGTGTTGCGGCCGCGCCGCGTCACCGGGCTCACCGGCATCCGGACGATGTTGCCCTTGCCCATGATGACGAGGACCTCGTCGTCCTCGCTGACCGTGAGGGCACCCACCAGGTCACCGTTGCGTTCGGTGATCTTGGCGACGGCGACGCCGAGGCCACCGCGACCCTTGGCGTTCCAGTCGGAGGCCGGCGAGCGCTTGGCCATGCCGTTCTCGAAGACGACGAACACGTCGGGGTCCTCGCCCTCGTGGATGACGCTCAGCGACAGCAGCGAGTCGTCGCCGCGGAACCGCATGCCGGTCACGCCGCTGGTGGCACGACCCATCGGGCGGAGCTGCGCGTCGGTGGCGTGGAACCGCACCGACTGCGCGTGCCGCGACACGAGGAGCAGGTCGTCGGTGGCCGACGCGAGGTCGGCCGCGACGAGCTCGTCGCCCTCCTTGAGGTTGACGGCGATCAGGCCGCCGGACCGCGGGGAGTCGTAGTCGGCCAGTCGCGTCTTCTTGACCAGGCCGTTCTTGGTGGCGAGCACGAGGTAGGGCTGCTGGGCGTAGTCGCGCACGTCGAGGACCTGGGCGATCTTCTCGTCGGGCTGGAAGGCCAGCAGGTTGGCGACGTGCTGGCCCTTGGCGTCGCGACCGGAGTCGGGCAGCTCGTAGGCCTTGGCGCGGTAGACCCGGCCGAGGTTGGTGAAGAAGAGCAGCCAGTGATGGGACGTCGTGGTGAAGAAGTGGTCGACCATGTCGTCGCCGCGCAGCGAGGCGCCGCGCACGCCCTTGCCGCCGCGACCCTGCGAGCGGTAGGCGTCGACCCGGGTGCGCTTGGCGTAGCCACCACGGGTGATGGTGACGACCACGTCCTCCTCCGGGATGAGGTCCTCCATCGACATGTCGCCGTCGAAGAACTCGATCCGGGTGCGGCGCTCGTCACCGTACTTGTCGACCAGCTCGGACAGCTCGTCGGACACGATGGTGCGCTGCCGCTCCGGCTTGGCGAGGATGTCCTCGAAGTCGAGGATCATCGCCTCGAGGCGGTTGTGCTCGTCGATGATCTTCTGGCGCTCGAGGGCGGCCAGGCGGCGCAGCTGCATCTCGAGGATCGCGCGGGCCTGGACCTCGTCGATCTCGAGCAGCTCGATCAGCCCGTCGCGGGCCGCCTCGACGGTCTGCGACCGGCGGATGAGGGCGATCACCTCGTCGAGGGCGTCGAGCGCCTTGAGCAGACCACGCAGGATGTGGATCTCGTTCTCGGCCTTGCGCAGCCGGAACTTGGTCCGTCGCTGGATGACCTCGATCTGGTGCTCGACCCAGTGGCGGATGAACGCGTCGATCGGCAGCGTGCGGGGCACCCCGTCGACCAGGGCGAGCATGTTGGCGCCGAAGTTGTTCTGCAGCTGGGTGTGCTTGTAGAGGTTGTTCAGCACGACCTTGGCCACCGCGTCGCGCTTGAGCACGATGACGAGGCGCTGGCCGGTGCGCCCGGAGGTCTCGTCGCGGATGTCGGCGATGCCGCTGAGGCGGCCCTCCTTGGTGAGCTCGGCGATCTTCTGCGCGAGCGTGTCGGGGTTCACCTGGTAGGGCAGCTCGGTGACCACGAGGCACTGCCGGCCCTGGATCTCCTCGACCTCGACGACCGCGCGCATGATGACCGAGCCGCGACCGGTGCGGTAGGCGTCCTCGATGCCCTTGCGGCCGAGGATCAGCGCACCCGTCGGGAAGTCGGGACCGCTGATGCGGGCCAGGACGGCGTCGAGCGCCTCGTCCCGAGCGGCCTCCGGGTTGGCGAGCATCCACTGGGCGGCGTCGGCCACCTCGCGCAGGTTGTGCGGCGGGATGTTGGTGGCCATGCCGACCGCGATGCCCGAGGAGCCGTTGACGAGCAGGTTGGGGAACCGGCTCGGCAGGACGACCGGCTCCTGGGTCTTGCCGTCGTAGTTGTCGCGGAAGTCGACGGTCTCCTCGTGGATGTCGCGGACCATCTCCATGGCCAGCGGCGCCATCCGGCACTCGGTGTACCGCGGCGCGGCGGCCGGGTCGTCGCCCGGGCTGCCGAAGTTGCCCTGGCCGTCGACCAGCGGGTAGCGCAGCGACCAGTCCTGCACGAGCCGGACGAGGGCGTCGTAGATCGAGGAGTCACCGTGCGGGTGGTACTGGCCCATCACCTCGCCGACGACGCGGCTGCACTTGTTGTAGCCGCGGTCGGGGCGGTAGCCACCGTCGTACATGGCGTAGACCACGCGACGGTGCACCGGCTTGAGGCCGTCCCGCACGTCGGGCAGCGCGCGACTCACGATCACCGTCATCGCGTAGTCGATGTAGCTGCGCTGCATCTCCGTGTTGAGGTCGACCGCCTCGGTGCGGTCGTACTCGATCGGCGGTATCTCAGTCATGAATTCCCTTGTCCGTCAATACTTTTCAACAGCGGTGCCATTCAAACCAGTGGGTATGCGGCGCGGCTGGGTTCCACGTGAAACGTGGCCCACCGGCATACCTAGATGTCGAGGAAGCGCACGTCGCGGGCGTTGCGCTGGATGAAGCCACGGCGTGACTCGACGTCCTCACCCATCAGGATCGCGAAGATCTCGTCGGCCGCGGCCGCGTCGTCGAGCGTGACCTGGAGGAGCACCCGGTGGTCGGGGTCCATCGTGGTCTCCCACAGCTCCTGGTAGTCCATCTCGCCCAGACCCTTGTAGCGCTGGATGCCGGCGTCCTTCGGCAGCCGCCAGCCCTGGGCCTGGCCGGCCAGGACCATGGCGTCGCGCTCGCGGTCGGAGTAGGCGAACTCGTGGGGGTGGTTGCTCCACTTGAGCCGGTAGAGCGGGGGCTGCGCGAGGTAGACGTAGCCCTCCTCGATCAGCGGCCGCATGAACCGGAACAGCAGGGTCAGCAGCAGGGTGCGGATGTGCAGGCCGTCGACGTCGGCATCGGCCATCAGCACGATCTTGTGGTAGCGGGCGCGGGTCTTGTCGAAGTCCTCGCCGATGCCGGTGCCGAACGCCGAGATGAGCGCCTGGACCTCGTTGTTGGCCAGCACCTTGTCGATGCGGGCCTTCTCGACGTTGAGGATCTTGCCGCGGATCGGGAGGATCGCCTGGTTGTGCGGGTTGCGACCGCGCACCGCCGAGCCGCCGGCCGAGTCACCCTCGACGATGAAGACCTCGGAGATCGCCGGGTCCTTGCTCTGGCAGTCGCGCAGCTTGCCGGGCAGGCCGCCGGACTCGAGCAGCCCCTTGCGCCGGGTCGCCTCGCGCGCCTTGCGGGCGGCCATCCGCGCTGCGGCGGCCTGCACCGACTTGCGGACGATGTCGCGCCCTTCGGTCGGGTGCGCCTCGAGCCAGTGGCCGAACTCGTCGGTCATGGCGCGCTGGACGAAGCCCTTGACCTCGGAGTTGCCGAGCTTGGTCTTGGTCTGGCCCTCGAACTGCGGCTCGCCGAGCTTGACCGACACGACGGCCGTGAGGCCTTCGCGGATGTCGTCGCCGGTGAGGTTGTCGTCCTTCTCCTTGAGGAGGTTCTGCTTGCGCGCGAAGTCGTTGATGAGCTTGGTCATCGCCGCGCGGAAGCCCTCCTCGTGGGTGCCGCCCTCGTGGGTGTTGATGGTGTTGGCGTAGGTGTGCACCGACTCCGAGTAGGCGTTGGTCCACTGCATCGCGAGCTCGAGGCTGAGCTGGCGCTCGGTGTCCTCGGACTCGATCGAGATGATGTCGGCGTGCACCGGCTCGGACTTCTTCGAGGAGACCAGGTGGGTCACGTAGTCGACCAGGCCGTTGTCGTACTTGTACGACACCTTGCGCGGCTTGCGCTCCGTGGCGTCGACCGTCTCGGCGTCGTCCTCGGCGGTCTCGGGCTGGCGCTCGTCCACGAGGTTGATGGTCAGGCCCTTGTTGAGGAAGGCCATCTGCTGGAACCGGGCGCGGATCGTCTCGAAGTCGTAGGTGGTCGTCTCGAAGATGTCGCCGTCGGCCCAGAAGGTCACCGTGGTGCCGGTGCGGTCGGAGGCCTCCATCGTCTCGAGGGGGGCCACCGCCTCGCCCCGGTTGAAGGAGATGCGGAAGACGTGCCCCTTCTGGTGGACGTCCACGTCGAGCCGCGTCGAGAGCGCGTTGACCACCGAGGAGCCGACGCCGTGCAGCCCACCGGACACCTTGTAGCCGCCGCCGCCGAACTTCCCGCCGGCGTGCAGCTGGGTGTAGACCACCTCGACGGCGGACTTGCCCTCGCCGGCATGGATGTCGGTGGGGATGCCGCGGCCGTTGTCGGCCACCCGCACGCCGCCGTCGGCGAGCAGCGTCACGTCGATGGTGTCGGCGAAGCCGGCCAGCGCCTCGTCGACCGAGTTGTCGACGATCTCCCAGACCAGGTGGTGCAGACCCCGCTCGCCGGTCGACCCGATGTACATGCCGGGGCGCTTGCGG
The DNA here is from genome assembly GCF_039531795.1 of Pedococcus bigeumensis. Taxonomy (NCBI): domain Bacteria; kingdom Bacillati; phylum Actinomycetota; class Actinomycetes; order Micrococcales; family Intrasporangiaceae; genus Pedococcus; species Pedococcus bigeumensis. The sequence continues at coordinate 525,010 of NZ_BAAAQS010000003.1, forward strand.
ACCGCCTCGAGACCCTCGAGGACGGTGATCTGGCTGGCGTCGTAGTCGGACCCGGGCGCCGCGCCGACGATCTCCGCCTCGACGACCTCACGAGCAGCCTCGGCCTCGGCGGCCGTCAGGTGCTCGGTGGGCGTCTGCTGGGGGACCTGCTGTGCGGGGGTGCTGTCTGCCGGGGTGCCGGCTGCGGGGGCGTTCTGGTCTGGCGTGTGGTCAGCCTCGGACACGGTGCTCCTTCTCCGGTGGCACAGCGAACAGGGGATGCCCCCTCGGCTCGCGGTGCCCGCTCATGGCACGCGACCAGACTGGAAGCCAGCTGGCCGCGAATTCACCTCCGAGTCTACCTGTCGGAGGTGTCAGATCTCGCGTCAGGAGGCCCGGGAACGCGGATTTGCGACAAAAAACGGGCCTTTCACGGGTGGGGATACGTCTCCCACCCCCTGAGCGCCCGATTCTCTCGTTTCGCGAGGCCCCACGAACCCGCCGGGACCACCCGGCCGGACCACCAGGCCGGACCGCCCCCCGGGTCAGGCGCCCGGGTCAGGCGCCGAGTGTGCGCTGGATCAGGTCGCGCACCGACTCCGGTATGCCGTGCTCGGGCAGCGTGACCTCCTCACCGTCCGGGGGGCAGGCCACGTGGTAGACGAAGGCGTCGGGGACCGGCCGGGTCGGCGCCGTGGCGGCCAGCTCCTGGAGCCGGTGCTCGGCCAGCAGCGCCGACCACCCCCGGGCGTCGTCGTCGGACAGCTCGGCCAGCGCCACGGTGCGGGCGCGACGCTGCCCGGCCAGCCCACCGGTGCGCCGGACCTGCACCTGGGTCTCCGGGGGCACCGGAGCCGGCTCGGGCTCCGGCCGCGGGGAGGGTGCCGGGGCAGGAGCGGGAGCGGGGGCAGGCTCGGCCGGACCCTGCGCCGGCCCCGACGAGGCTTTGGCGTCCTGCGCCGGGGAGCCGGCCGTCAGCACCCCCACCTGCTCCCAGGCCGACCGGATCGCCGTCGCCGCGGGTGAGCCCGCGGCATACCTGCGCTCAGCGGCCTCGACGGTGAGCCGCGCGAACGTCGCGAAGTCGGCCGTCGCGGTCAGCGCACCCCCGGTGAGGACGTCGAACCAGACCTGGCCGGCGACCTCCCAGGCGGGCCCGCCGATCGTGGTGGCCGCGAGGTAGAAGGCGTGGTTGGGGATGCCCGAGTTGAGGTGCACCCCACCGTTGTCGTCGGTGGTCTCGACGTAGTCGGCCATCGTCGCGGGCTGGGGGTCCTTGCCGAGCTGGGGGTCGTCGTAGGCGGTGCCGGGCGCCCTCATCGAGCGGAGCGCGACACCGTTGACCCGGGCGGTGAACAGGCCCGCGCCGATCAGCCAGTCGGCGGAGGCGGCGTCCTGGCCGAGGGCCTGCTGCTTGACCAGCGAGCCGAACACGTCGGAGATGCTCTCGTTGAGCGCGCCCGACTGGCCCTCGTAGACGAGGGCGGCGGTGTGCTCGGTGACCCCGTGGGTGAGCTCGTGACCGATGACGTCGACCGCGATGGTGAACCGGTTGAAGACCGTGCCGTCGCCGTCGCCGAAGACCATCTGGGTGCCGTCCCAGAAGGCGTTGTCGTAGCCGCGGCCGAAGTGCACGGTGCCGAGCAGGGGCAGCCCTCGGCCGTCGAGGGAGTCGCGCCGGTAGGTCTGGTCGAAGAGGCTCCAGGTCTGCCCGAACCCGTCGTAGGCCTCGTCGGCCGCGGGGTCACCGGTCGCGGGCTGCCCCTCGGCGCGCACCGTCGTGCCGGGGGTGGTCTGCGTGCCCTTGGCGTCGGCGATGGTGCGCTGGGGTCCGCTGCCGTCGTCGGCGTGGGGGGCGGCGAGCCCGCCCTGGTGCTCGACCGGGTGGTCGGTCGTCGAGGAGGTCGTCGGGACCCCGGCCGAGCGGTGCGCGCGCAGCGCGTGGTCGCGGTCGAGCGAGCGCCGGGCGCACTCCGCCACGGCCTCGTCGCTGTGACCGGTCAGCGCGGCGAGCAGGTAGGGCGGGACGATCGTGCAGCCGTGGGTCGGACGTTCGGTCATGGATCCATCGTGCGCCGCAGGGGTGACAGCCGCATCCCCGCGTTCCGGTCCGGCGGTGTGAGCCGGTCGCTAGATTGCGCGCGTGCGGCAAGCCCCGGTGCTGGTGGTCCTGGTCGCCCTCCTGGTGGGGGTGAGCGGTGGCCTCGGCCTGCGCGCGGCTCGGGCGCCCCACGAGCTGGTGGTGGCCGACCCCCCGGTGCGGTTCGAGCTGCCCGCCGGCTGGCACCGCTACGACCGCTCGGGCGACCTCGGCGAGCCCTACGTCCGCGAGGCGGCCGCCCGGCAGGGCTTCACGATGCAGGACTACGTCGCCAAGATCCGGGCCAGCACCCTGGCCACCGCCGTGGGCCCCGCCTCCGAAGGCCGCTACCAGTCGATCGACGTGCAGAAGGGCGGCTTCTCGAGGCTGCCGACCACGCAGGAGATCACGAGCCAGATGACCCGCCTGGCGATGGAGGTCGACAGCACGCACTCGGTGTCGACCGCCGGCGAGGTGGTGGTGGCGCAGGCTCACTACCCGGTCGCGGAGGGCCGGGCGGAGACCGAGGTCATCCACCTCCTGACCCACGGTGAGGGCGTGATGATCACGGTCAGTGCCGTGGGGGGCGGCGACGTCGAGGCCGTCGTGGCACAGGTCCTGGCGACGCTCCGCACCACGTGACCTGGTCGCCCGGGCGGTCGGCCGCCTAGCCCCACCCCGAGTGGTGTGCTCCGGGTTTGCGCTGGTCACGCCCCCGCCGAGGGTGGACACTGCCAAGTGGAAGTCGTTGCAGGGGACGCGAGTGCTTGAGTGCTGCTCGTCCGGGAGGCTGCGAGTGACTACACCAGCAGGGTCGACACCGCCCACGGCTGGGCCGTCGCAGGGGGGGCCTGCACTCGGGTCCGTCCCGGCCCATGACCTGGGGCCTGACCTGGGGCCTGACCTGGGGCCTGACCTCGCGCAGGGCCTGGCCGCCGAGCTCCGCGAGAGCCGTGAACAGCTCGCCGCGGTCAACGAGGTGCTGTCCGCGGTCGGCCGATCGGCGGGCGATCCCGAGATGGTCCTCACCACGATCGTGGACAGCGCGCGCCGACTGTGCCGCTCGGATGCCGCGCAGCTCTGCCTCCTCGACGACGAACACGTCTTCCAGCTGATCAAGGCGGTCGGCATCAGCGACGAGGCGATCGCCTACATCGCCGAGCACCCCCTGCCGCTGGATCGCGACACCCTCATGGGTCGGGTCGCGCTGGACCGCCGGGCCCAGCAGATCGACGACGTGGTGGCCGACCCGGAGTACGGCCGCCTGGACCTCCAGCGCGTCGCGGGGTTCCGGACCACCATGGGCGCGCCGCTGGTCGTCGACGACCAGGTCGTCGGGGCCCTGGTGCTGTGGCGCAACCAGGTCAGCCCCTTCGCCGACCGCGAGATGACCATCGTGACGGCCTTTGCCGGCCAGGCGGCCCTCGCCATCAACGGAGTCCGCCTGGTGCAGGAGCTGCAGGCCGGCCGGGCCGAGCTCGCCAGGCGGGTCGACCAGCTCGAGGCGCTCGCCGAGGTGGGGGAGGCGGTCAGCTCCAGCTTGGACGTCGACGAGGTCCTGACGACGATCGTCAGCCTCGCGGTCGAGCTCTCGGGCACCGACGGCGGCTCCCTGATGGAGTACGACGAGCAGACCCAGCTGTTCTCCGTACGCACCACCTCCGGCACCGAGCCGGACGTCGTGGAGGCGTTGCGAGGGACCAGGATCCACATCGACGAGACCTTCGTGGGCCGGGCCTGCCTCGAGCGCTCGCCACAGCAGATCGAGGACCTGTCCCTGGTGGACCGCGACCCTCACCTGTCGGTCCTGTATGCCGCGGGGTGGCGATCGGTCGCCGCGGTACCGATGGTGCGGTCGGACCGGGTCGTGGGCGCCATGGTCGTGCGGCGCAAGGTGCCCGGCTTGCTCAGCGACGAGACCTGTTCGGTGCTGGAGGCGTTCGCGAGCCAGTCCACGATCGCCCTCACCAACGCCCGGCTCTACCAGCAGCTGGAGCTCCAGAGCGCCGAGCTGGCCGAGGCCAGCCAGCACAAGTCCGAGTTCCTGGCCAGCATGTCGCACGAGCTGCGTACGCCCCTGAACGCAGTGATCGGCTTCTCCGAGGTGCTGCTCGAGCGGATGTTCGGCGACCTCAACGAGCGCCAGGAGGACTACCTCCGCGACATCCTGAACTCGGGACGGCACCTGCTCGCCCTCCTGAACGACGTCCTCGACCTGAGCAAGGTGGAGGCCGGCCACATGGAGCTCGACCCGACCGAGTTCGACGTCGCCGAGACGGTCGACTACGCCCTGTCGATGGTGCGCGAGCGGGCGGCGGCACACGACATCACGCTGCACCGGGAGGTGGCGCCCGACGTCGACGTCGTGCGAGCCGACGAGCTCCGCTTCAAGCAGGTCCTGCTCAACCTGCTCAGCAACGCGGTGAAGTTCACCCCCGACGGGGGGCGGGTGGAGGTACGGGCCCGCACGGTTGACGGCGACCTGGAGATCACGGTGTCGGACACCGGGATGGGCATCGAGCCCGCCGACCAGCAGCGGATCTTCGACTCGTTCCAGCAGGGGGGACGCACCGCGCGACAGATCGAGGGCACCGGCCTCGGGCTCACGCTCACCAAGCGGATCGTCGAGCTCCACGGTGGCCGGCTGTGGCTGGACAGCGAGGTCGGCCACGGCAGCACGTTCGGCTTCTCGCTCCCCCTCGACCGGGGCGCCCTCGCGACCGCGCTGCCCGAGCGCTCAGCCGAGACCGGCGACGACCGTCCGGTGGTGGTGGTCGTCGAGGACGACCGCAGCTCGGCCGAGCTGCTGTCGCTGCACCTGGAGGCAGCCGGGCTGCGACCCGTTGCGGTCCCCGACGGACCGGCCGGGCTGGCTGCGGTGCGTGAGCTGGCCCCGGCCGCGGTGATCCTCGACATCCGGCTCCCGGGGATGGACGGCTGGGACGTCCTGGGTGCGATCAAGGGCGACCCCCACACGGCGTCCACCCCCGTGGTGGTGGTCTCGGTCATCCACGAGCGCGGGCGCGGCTTCGCCCTCGGCGCGTCCGACTACCTCGTCAAACCCGTGGCGCGGGACGACCTGCTCGCGGCCCTGCGTCGGCTCGTCGCGCTCCCGGTCGACCAGACCGCGCGCAAGGTGGCCGTGTTCGTCGACGACGACCCCCTGGCGCTGGAGCTGGTGCGGCTCGCCCTCGAGCCGGCCGGGTGGGTGGTGCACACCTGCACCACTCCGGACGTCGCGGTGTCGCTCATCCGGGCGCACCGACCTTCAGTGGTCCTGGTCGACCTGCTCATGCCGGAGACCGACGGCTTCGAGGTGGTCGACCTGCTCCGGTCCGACCCGCAGACCGCCTCGGTCCCGGTCGTGGTCCTCACGGCCAAGACACTCACGGCCCGGGACCGCGAGCTGCTCGACGGGCGGATCGAGTTCGTCACGTCCAAGAGCGCCGTCGATCTCGGGCTCCTCGCCGTGCGACTGGCCCAGATCACCGCCGGACCGGTCCGGTCCCGCGGGCGGGAGGCGGGATGACCAGCTGGGTCGTCCTCCTCGTCGAGGACAACGAACGCAACCTCAAGCTCGCGCGAGACGTGCTGGAGTATGCCGGGTTCACCGTCCTCGTGGCGACCACCGGTGAGGAGGCCGTCGCCACGGCCCAGAGCCGCGCCCCGGATGTCATCCTCATGGACCTCCAGCTGCCCGGCATCGACGGCCACGCGGCCCTGTCGCTGCTTCGCGCCGACTCCTCCACGGGGCACATCCCGGTCGTGGCCCTGACCGCCTTCGCCATGGCGCAGGACCGTGACCGTGCCCTGGCGGCGGGGTTCGACGGCTACCTCGAGAAGCCGATCAGTGTCCGCACCTTCGCCGACCAGGTACGCGCCCACCTCAGAACGGAGGACCCCCGATGACGACCGACGATGCCGTGATCCTGGTGGTCGACGACCTGCCCCAGAACGTCAAGCTGATGGACGCGGTCCTCACCCCACGAGGCTTCGTCGTCCACACCGCCGCCTCAGGCGAGGAAGCGCTCGCGTGGTTGTCCAGACAGGTCCCCGACCTCGTGCTGCTCGACATCCTCATGCCGGGGATCGACGGCTACGAGACCTGTCGGCAGATCCGCGCCAACCCGGCCACGTCGTTCCTCCCGGTGGTGATGGTGACCGCCAGTGGTCAGGAGCAGAAGCTGCGTGCCATCGAGGCCGGCGCGGACGACTTCCTGACCAAACCGTTCGAGCAGGCCGAGCTGTTGGCACGGGTGCGGTCACTGGTGCGCGTGAAGAGGTACCACGACACCATCGAGCGACAGGCTGCCGAGCTGGCCGACTGGAACCGTGAGCTCGAGGCCAAGGTGGCGGCCCAGGTGACCGAGCTGGAGCGGGTCGGTCGGCTGCGCCGGTTCCTGTCGCCCCAGGTGGCAGGGCTGGTCGTGGAAAGTGGCGACGACGGGTTCCTGCAGAGCCACCGCAGCGAGATCACGGCGGTCTACTGCGACCTGCGTGGCTTCACCAGCTTCGCCGAGACGGCCGAGCCCGAGGAGGTGATCTCGGTCCTGCGGGAGTACCACCAGGCACTCGGGGACCTGGTCTTCCGGTTCGAGGGCACCCTCGAGCACTTTGCCGGCGATGGGCTCCTCGTCTTCTTCAACGACCCGATCCCGTGCCCCGACGCACCGGAGCGGGCAGTGCGGATGGCCGTGGCGATGCGGGGCCGCGTGGCAGAGCTCGCGGAGGGGTGGCGCAGCCACGGGCACGAGCTCGGGTTCGGCGTCGGCATCGCCCAGGGCTACGCCACGCTCGGCCGGGTGGGTTTCGAAGGGCGCTACGACTATGCGGCGATCGGCACCGTGACCAACGTCAGCGCGCGGCTGTCGGCCCAGGCCCAGGCGGGCCAGATCCTCGCCACCCAGCGGGTCGTGACCGGAGCGGCCGAGGTCGCGGTGACCCGCTCGCTCGGACCGATGGAGCTGCGCGGCATCACCAGGCCGGTCGAGGTGTTCGACATCCTCGGCCTCGACGCCGCGCGGGTCACGCCATGACCTCGCTCGACGTCTCCCGCCCGCTGGCCGAGCTCGACGAGGACGAGCGCAACGCGGCATACGACCGGCTGCAGGGCCGGCTGCCCTCGGTCTGGAGGTCGATGCGGCTCAACGAGCCGGGCGAGTCCGTCGTGGTGGTCCCGTCGGTGTCCCTCGACCGCGTCACGGCCAAAGGGGGTGCGGTCAACCAGGCCATGGAGGAGCGCTACCTGTTCCTGTTGCTGCTGCTGCGGCAGCCTCGGCTGCGCATGGTCTACGTGACGTCGGGCCCGGTCGACCCGGCGATCGTCGAGTACTACCTCGCCCTCCTGCCCGGGGTGATCCCCAGCCATGCCCGCGCCCGCCTGTCGCTGGTGTCGGTGGGAGACCTCACGCCGCGACCCCTCACCGAGAAGCTGCTGGAGCGGCCCCGCCTCCTGGCAGACATCGGCGCCCTCATCCCCGACCGCAGCCGGTCGCACCTCGTGCCCTACACGACCACCACCCTGGAGCGGGACCTCGCCCTCGAGCTCGGCATCCCCATGTACGGAGCCGACCCGAGGCACTTCGCGCTGGGCACCAAGACCGGGTGCCGGCGCCTGTTCGACGAGGCCGGCGTGGACTACCCGGCGGGTTTCGAGGACCTCCGGTCGGTCGACGCCATCGTGGACTCCCTGGCCAAGCTGCGTGCTCGCCGCCCCGGCGTCGAGGAGGCGATGGTGAAGCTGAACGAGGGGGTGGCCGGTGCCGGGAACGCCCTCGTCGACCTCCGTGGGCTCCCACCCACCGGCTCGACGTCGGAGCGGGCCGAGCTGGAGGACCGGGTGCGGACGATGGAGCTCGAGGGCAAGACCGTCACGCACGACCTGTACTTCGCGAAGTTCGCCGAGCGCGCCGGCATCGTCGAGGAACGGATCCTCGGCGAGGAGGTGCTCAGTCCGAGCGTTCAGCTCCGGATCACCCCCCTCGGGGAGGTGGAGGTGCTGTCGACGCACGACCAGATCCTCGGCGGGCCCACAGGACAGTCCTACCTCGGGTGTCGGTTCCCGGCCGACCCCGAGTACGCCGGCACCATCACCCGGCAGGCGAGCGCGGTGGGGGCCCGGCTGGCCGAGCTCGGCGTGCTCGGACGGTTCGCGATCGACTTCGTCGTCGTCCGGCGTGGCGCCGGGTGGGACTCGTACGCGATCGAGGTCAACCTGCGCAAGGGTGGGACCACGCACCCATTCCTCACCCTGCAGTTCCTCACCAACGGCCGCTACGACAGCCAGACCGCCCTGTTCACGACCCCGGCGGGTCGGGAGAAGCACCTCGTCGCCACCGACCACCTCGAGGACCCGAGCCTGCGAGGACTCCGCGTGAACGACCTCTTCGACGTCGTGGCGCGCACCGGGCTGCACTTCGACCCCGCCAGCCAGACCGGCGTCGTGTTCCACATGATCAGCTCCGTCACGGAGGCGGGCCGGGTCGGGATGACGGCAGTGGGAGACACCGCAGCCAAGGCGCAGGAGTGCTACGACCGGGCGGAGCGGATCCTCCTCTCCGAGGCCCGCTCCGCCGCCACCCCCAGATCACTCCCCTGAGGGGGTGGCCCCGAGCGCGTCATGAGCTCAGGCAGCGATCGTGGTGGCGTGCCGCAAGGCCTCGACGACGACCTGGTGCCAGTCCAGCTGGGTCACGTCGGTGCGGCAGGACGCGCTCCCGCAGTCGCAGGACCACACCCACTTCCCGCGCACCTTGTGCACGACCGGGTGGTGGTGGGCCAGATCGGGGTGGTGTCGACGGTTCCGGTTCATGACCTCCTCCTTCGTCCGTCCCTCCCGGCGCTTCCGGGGTGGTCACTCCACGGTCCCGGCTGGCGGCGCGACGGTCTGTGCACTGGCGTACGGAGCGGGTGTGCTCGTGGTGACACTCGGCCGACGGCGCCGACGGCGCCGACAGCGCCGACAGCGCCGACACGCCGAGCCGCATGTGGTGCACTGAGTCATGGAGTGGCAGCTGCTTCGGGACCTGACCGAGGGGGAGCGCCGTGAGGTCCTGGCCATGGCGAGGCGCCGTCAGTTCAAGCGCGGCGAGATCCTCTTCCACGAGGGAGACCCCGCCGACACGGTGCACTTCATCGCGCAGGGCCGGGTGATGGCTCGGCGCACCTCCCCCATGGGTGACTCGGTCGCCTTCCGGGTCATCGGCCCGGGCCGGGCCCTCGGCGACGTGGCCGTGGTGTCGACGGCCCAGCGCCGCAGCTCGACAGTGAGCGCCCTCGAGCCCACGACGACCCTCAGCCTGACCTTCGCCGAGTTCGCCCGGCTGTGTGAACGCCATCCCGAGATCCAGACCCAGCTGGCCACGCTCCTGGCCGCGCGGGTGAAGCGACTGTCCGACCACCTCCTCGAGGCGCTGTTCCTGCCCACCGACCGCAGGGTCGTGCGTCGGCTCCTCGACCTGTGCGAGCAGTACGAGACCGGCGCCGACCAACCTGTCGTCATCCCGCTCACCCAGACCGACATCGCCGAGCTTGCCGGCGCGACCCGCCCGTCGACCAACCGCGTGCTACGCGCCCTGGAGGCCGATGGCCTGGTCCGGCTGCGGCGGGGACAGGTCGATGTCGTCGACCGGACGGGCCTGCAACGCAAGGACCGGTGACCCCGTCGAGGACGGCCTCGGCCACGGTTGTCCGCGGCGTCGGTGTCGCCCGCGGCGCTAGAGCTCGATGACCTGTCGGACCGCCCGGCCGGCGGCCAGCTCGTCCATCGCGTGGTTGACGTCGTCGAGGCCGATCCGCGCCGACACCAGGGCCTCGACGGGCAGCCGACCGTCGCGCCACCACTGGGCGAGGACGGGGATGTCGCGCGACGGGACGGCCGAGCCCAGGTAGCTGCCGATCACCGTCTTCGCCTGGGCGACCAGCGCCAGCGGCGAGATGCTGGCCCGGGCGTCCGGGTGGGGGAGCCCGACCGTCACGGTCCGACCCCCGGGTGCGGTCGCCGCGACGGCAGCCTCGAAGGCCCGCACGGTGCCGGCCGCCTCGACCACGACGTCGGCGGTGGTCCCGCTGGCGGCCAGCTCGTCGGGGCTCAACGCCTGCACCGCGCCGAGCTCGAGCGCCTGCTCGCGCTTGGCTGCCACCGCGTCGACGGCGACCACCGCGCCGGTGCCCAGCGCGACGGCGGTGAGCAGCGCCGCCATCCCCACCCCGCCGAGACCGATCACCATGACGTCCTGGCCGGCTTCGGGTGGCGCGGCGTTGAGCAGCGCGCCACCGCCGGTCAGCACGGCGCACCCGAGCACCGCGGCCACCGCCGGCGGCACGTCGTCGTCCACCACGACCACCGACCGGGTGTCGACCACCGCGTGCGTCGCGAAGGCCGACACCCCGAGGTGGTGGTGCACGGGGGTGCCGTCGCGAGACAGCCGTCGGCCACCGCCGAGCAGCTCCCCGGAGCTGTTGCTCGCGGAGCCGGGCCCACACGGGATCCGGCCTGCAGTGGCACAGCCGGCGCACTCGCCGCACCGCGGCAGGAAGGTCATCACCACGCGCTGGCCGACCCGGAGGTCGGTCACCCCGGGGCCGAGCAGCTCGACGCGACCCGCCGCCTCGTGGCCGAGCAGCATCGGCACCGGTCGGGCCCGGTTGCCGTCGACCACGGACAGGTCGGAGTGGCAGACCCCGGCGGCCTCGATCCGCACGAGCACCTCGCCCGCCTCGGGAGCGGCAAGGTCGAGCCGACCGACCGCGAGGGGTCGACTCTCCGCAAAGGGCGAGGTGCGGCCGACCTCCTCGAGGACGGCGCCGGTGATCTGCATCAGCGCTCGGCCACGGCTCGCTCGAGCAGGTCGCGCAGCACCGGCGGGATGGGGACGGTCGCGCGGGAGTCGCGGTCGATGTAGACGTGCACCCAGTGGCCGAGGGCAGCGATCGCCGGGTCGTCGGCGTCGAAGAGGCCGAGTGCGTAGGTGATGCTGCTGCGGCCGAGGCGCTCCACCCGCACCGCGACGTCCAGCGGACGGGGGTACTCGAGCTCGCGGAAGAAGCGGCAGCCCGACTCGGCGACGACCCCGAGCTCTGGCAGCGCCAGCGCGTCGACGCCGGTCCCGGTGATCAGCCAGGCGTTGATCGCCGAGTCGAAGAGCTCGTAGTAGACGGCGTTGTTGAGGTGGCCGTACATGTCGTTGTCCGACCAGCGCGTGGTCACCCGGGTGACGTGGTCGAAGTGGTCGCGGGTCAGCGACCGGTCCAGGGCTCGGTCGGCGTCGGCCGTCATGGTCCGATCCTAGGCAGGTGGCGGCTCACCCGTAGGTGTCCCGCGGCCCCGGTCCCTGCGAGCGGCGCGGTCCCTTGGACCACGACGGGGCGCTCGGCCCCACGATCTTGAGGGCGGTCACGGTGTCCTTGCCGACCTCGCCCTCGAGGCGCGTCATGATCGACGACTCCAGCAGCTTGAGCTGGGTCGCCCAGGCCGTGGAGTCGGCCCGCACGGTGAGGACCCCGAACTCGAACGTGACCGGGGTGCAGTGCTGCGCCACCTCCTCCCCGACGATGTCGGGCCAGCGCCCCATCACCGAGCCCACCGCGACGTCGACCTTCCACCCGCGGTCGGCCATCAGCCGGTCCATCTGGTCGCCCAGGAGCAGCGGGTCGCGACGGTCCGTGGGGGCGCCGGGGGTAGGGCGCCCGATCTGCCTGCGGCGCATGGGTTTCAGGCCCGGTCGCAGACCCTTCTCGCGCGCCGCGGCACGGGCCCGGAGCAGGGCGGCCTCGGCCGCGTCGTCGACCAGGATGGTGTCGTCGAGCAGGTCGGGGTCAGCACGTGAGTCGGGGTCAGCCTGCTCCGCGGCGCCGTCGTCCGCGTCAGGCCCCCGACCGTCCTCCGGCAGCTCGTCAGGCACGCCGCGCCACTTCGCCGAGCGTGACCGTGAAGGTCTGGCCGACCAGGCTCTTGGGCACGTCGGCGTCGACGGCGGCGGTGATCAGCACCTGCTCGCAGTCGGCGACCATCGCGGCCAGCCGCTCCCGCCGCCCCGTGTCGAGCTCGGCGAACACGTCGTCGAGGATCAGCACCGGGTCCTCGCCGAGGTCGTGCCGCAGCAGCTGGTATGCCGCCAGCTTGAGTCCCAGCGCGAAGGACCAGCTCTCGCCGTGGCTGGCGTAGCCCTTCGCGGGCAGCTCGCCCAGCGACAGCACGAGGTCGTCGCGGTGCGGTCCGACCAGGGAGATCCCTCGCTCGACCTCCTTGTCGCGCACCTCCTCGAAGGTGGCCAGCAGCTCGGCGCGCAGGGCGTCGATCTCGGGGACCTCGCCGGCGGCCAGCGACGCGGCCGCCGGCTCACGCAGGCTGCTCTTGTACGCGACCCGGGCGTCGGACTGTCCGGCGCTGACCTCGTCGTAGGCCTTGGCGAGGTAGGGGCCGAGGTCGCGCAGCAGCCGTAGCCGTGCGTAGAGGAGCTGCGACCCGACCGCGGCCAGGTGGTCGTTCCACACGTCGAGGGTGTGCAGGGCGGACGCGCGTGCGTCATCGGCCGGCTCGTCGGCCGGACGAGCCGGCGATCTGCGTCGAGATCCCTTGCGTAGCAACGGTTGTGCCGACTTCAACAGGGCGTTGCGTTGCTTGAGGGCCTTGTCGTAGTCGCTGCGCACGCCGGCCCACCGGGGCTGCCTCGCGACGAGCAGGTCATCGAGGAACCGCCGCCGTTCCGAGGGGTCACCCTTGACCAGGGCGAGGTCCTCGGGAGCAAAGAGCACGGTGCGCAGGGTGCCGAGCACGTCGCGGGGCCGCGACACCGGCGAGCGGCCCAGTCGGGCCCGGTTGGCACGGCCCGGGTTCAGCTCCAGCTCGAGCATGGTCTCGCGGCCGTCGCGCATCACCGCCCCCCGGATGACCGCCTGCTCCGCCCCGAAGCGCACGAGCGGCTGGTCGGTCGAGACCCGGTGGCTCGACAGGGTCGCGAGGTAGCCGATCGCCTCGACCAGGTTGGTCTTGCCCTGCCCGTTGAGACCGACGAGCGTGGTGACGCCGGGCTCGAGCGGCAGCTCGGCGGAGGTGTAGCTGCGGAAGTCGGCGACGGTCAGGTGACGGACGTGCATGGTCGCCCGATCAGGTGCTCATGGGGTCGGCCGCAGGCAGGGTGCGTGGCGGGGGCGGTGTGCTGGGTCAGCTGGACTTCTTGGCAGCGCGCTTGCGGGTCGACCCGGTGCCGGACGTGGGCCCGGAGGTCGACCCCGACTTGGCCCCGGAGGTGGACCCGGTGCCGGACGACGGGCCGGCCGAGGCCGCCTTGCGCCCCTTGGCCGCCGCCTTGGCCGCGCTGGCCGTGGGCTTCTCCCTGGTGGCAGCCTTCGCCGCGACCGCCTTCTCGTGCTTCGGCGCACCCTCGGCGCGCAGCTTCTCGCCCTCGGCGACCGACATGACCTGGTGTCCGCCGAAGCCGCCACGCAGCGCCGCGACCGCCTGCATCGTCGGCGACTCCTGCTGGCGCGACGCGAACCGGGAGAACAGCGAGGCGGAGATGACGGGCATCGGCACCGAGTTGGCGATCGCCTCCTCGACCGTCCAGCGGCCCTCCCCGGAGTCGACGGTGTAGCCCGAGACGTCCTCGAGGTGCGGGTTCTTCTCGAGCGCGTCGACCAGCAGGTCGAGCAACCAGGACCGGACGACCGTGCCACGGGTCCAGGCCTTGAAGGCGCCCGGCACGTCGGTGACGATGTCCTTGGCCTCGAGCAGCTCGTAGCCCTCGGCGTAGGCAGCCATCAGGCCGTACTCGATGCCGTTGTGCACCATCTTCGTGTAGTGGCCCGCGCCGACCTTGCCGGCGTGGACGAAGCCCTCCTCGCGCGGGCCCTCGGGTCGCAGCGCGTCGAAGATCGGCATCGCCTTGCGCACGTTGGCAGCAGACCCGCCGACCATCAGGCCGTAGCCGTTCTCGAGACCCCAGATGCCGCCGCTGACGCCGCAGTCGAGGTAGCCGATTCCCTTGGCCTTCAAGAGCTTCTCGTTCTCGAAGTCATCGGTGAACCGGCTGTTGCCGCCGTCGATCACCAGGTCGCCCTTGTCGAGCAGCTTGGCCAGCTGCGCCACCGTGTCGCTGGTCGGCGCACCGGCCGGCACCATCACCCAGACGGTGCGGGGCGCGTCGAGGGCCTTGACCAGGGCGGCCAGCGACTTGACGTCGGCCACCGCCGGGTTGCGGTCGAACCCCACCACCTCGTGGCCCGCGCGGCGGATCCGCTCGCGCATGTTGCCGCCCATCTTGCCGAGACCGATCAGACCGAGCTGCATGATGCGACGCCTTTCGAATGGGTGGAGCTGTTGGTGGTGCGGTATGCCGCGAAGCCGGCTCTGCGGCATACCTCGGGATGCGGCCCGCTCAGGCTACGCCCGGCGGCAGTCAGCTCGCGAAGCGAACCGGCATCAGCACGTAGCGGTACGAGGTGTCGGCCTCACCGTCGAGCTCGGCCTGGCCGGACAGCACGGCGGGCCGGGAGGGCTGGGTGAAGGAGAACCGCGAGTAGTCGGTGCCGACCGCGCCGAGCCCGTCGAGCAGGAACTGCGGGTTGAAGGCGATCTCGAGCTCGGGCCCGGTCAGGGTCGACTCGACCGCCTCGGAGGCCTGGGCGTCGTCGCCGGTGCCGGCCTCGATGGCGACCTGGCCGTCGGTGAACTTCAGTCGCACGGGGGTGTTGCGCTCGGCCACGAGGGCGACGCGCTTGACGGCCTCGATGAGCTCGCTGGTCTTGATGACCGCCTCGGTGTCGACGCTGGTCGGGAAGATCGAGGTGACCTTCGGGTACTCGCCGTCGAGCAGGCGGGTGGTGGTGCGACGCTGCCCGGCCTCGAAGCCGACCAGGCCGTCGCCCCCGGCGGAGGAGCCGAGCGCGACCTCGATGGAGCCGGAGGCGCCGAGCGCCTTGGCCGTCTCGGAGAGCGTGCGGGCCGGGACCAGCGCCAGGTGGCTCGCGTCGGTGGCCTCGGGGTTCCAGGTCAGCTCGCGCATCGCGAGGCGGTAGCGGTCGGTGGCGAGGAGGGTCATCTTGTCGCCGTCGATCTCGACGCGCACGCCGGTCAGGATCGGGAGGGTGTCGCCGCGGTCGGCCGCGATCGAGACCTGGGCGACCGCCTGGGTGAACACGTCGCCGGCGATGGTGCCGCTGGCGGTCGGGGAGGTCGGCAGGGTCGGGTAGTCGTCGGCCGGCATCTGCATCAGGCTGAACCGCGAGGATCCGCAGACGACCGAGACCTTGTTGCCCTCGGTGGCCACGTCGACCGGCTTGGACGGCAGGTTGCGCGAGATGTCGGCGAGCAGGCGGCCGAGCACCAGGACCGTGCCACCCTCGGCGACCTCGGCCGCCACGGTGATCTTCGCGGAGACCTCGTAGTCGAAGGCCGAGAGGGTCAGGGTGCCCTCTTCGTTCGCCTCGAGCAGCACTCCGGCGAGGACCGGCACCGGCGGACGGGCCGGGAGGCCGCGGGCCACCCACGTCACGGCATCGGCGAGGACCTCACGTTCGACCCGGAACTTCACCGTGACTACCTGCCCTTCGCGTGCGGCCCCGCCGCTGAAAACTTCAAGAATGTGATTGCGGACTGACCCTAGTGCTCACCGTGCGGTCGGCCAACCCGGATCGGGCAATCCGCTGGCCCGGATCTCGCAGGTCGAGGGTCGTGTCATTTTCTCGTCTCCCTGGCAGGTCGGTCCCCAGGTTTGGTACTCGGGGCTGGATCCATGACTAGGGAGGGGTAGTAGTTGTCATAGGGGGTGTGGATCCTGTGGACGGCGCGCATCGGCGCAGGTCAGCGCGGCGCGTCCGGTGTGCACGGACGGTGGACGGCCGGGCGGACAAGCTGGCCCGGGCTGTGGAGGCGTCCCGGTCGCCCACACGGTCTCCACACCCCGTGGCCCGGTTCTCCCCAGTGTCGAGGCCGCCGTGCACCCGTTGTCCACCGGTTGTCCACAGGCCTTGGGAAAAGATCATCCCTTCAGACGATGGTCGTGGGCGGGGAACACATACCCACAGAGTTGTCCACAGGTGTGGACCATGGGCTCTGTGCCGTGAATGTCCCTTTGCTGAGCGTGGTTCGTGCTCGTCCGAGCACGCCAGAGCGCTCTCCCGGCGAAGATGACGCAGGGGTGAACAAACCTTCACAGCTGTGGAGAACCCTGTGGAGAACGCCCCGAGGGCCTGGGGACCGGACTGGGGAAACCGGCGCGACAGCGCTGCGCCGGTCAGCGGGACTGCTGCTTGATCCGGTTCGTCAGCTCGGTGACCTGGTTGTAGATCGCCCGCCGTTCGGCCATCAGCTGCCGGATCTTCTTGTCGGCGTGCATGACGGTCGTGTGGTCGCGGCCGCCGAACTGCTGGCCGATCTTCGGCAGCGAAAGGTCGGTCAGCTCGCGGCACAGGTACATCGCGATCTGGCGCGCGGTCACCAGCACCCGGGAGCGCGACGTGCCGCACAGGTCCTCGATGGTGAGCCCGAAGTAGGCCGCGGTCTGGGCCATGATCGTCGCGCTGGTGATCTGCGAGCCCTGCTCGTTGGGGATGAGGTCCTTGAGCACGATCTCGGCCAGGCCCATGTCGACGCTCTGGCGGTTGAGGCTGGCGAAGGCGGTGACCCGGATGAGGGCGCCCTCCAGCTCGCGGATGTTGGTCGAGATCCGGCTGGCGATGAACTCGAGCACCTCGTCGGGGGCGCTCATCCGCTCCTGGATGGCCTTCTTGCGCAGGATCGCGATGCGGGTCTCGAGGTCAGGGGGCTGGACGTCGGTGAGCAGGCCCCACTCGAACCGGCTGCGCATCCGCTCCTCGAAGCCGCTGAGCAGCTTGGGCGGCAGGTCACTGGTGATGACGACCTGCTTGTTGGCGTTGTGCAGGGTGTTGAACGTGTGGAAGAACTCCTCCTGGGTCTGCACCTTGCCCTGGAGGAACTGGATGTCGTCGATCAGCAGCACGTCGACGTCGCGGTAGCGGCGCTGGAAGTTGCTCGCCTTGTCGTCGCGGATGCTGTTGATGAAGTCGTTGGTGAACTCCTCGGAGTTCACGTAGCGCACCTTGACGTGCGGGTAGAGGTTGCGCGCGTAGTGCCCGATCGCGTGCAGGAGGTGGGTCTTGCCCAGCCCGGACTCCCCGTAGACGAACAGCGGGTTGTACGCCTTGGCCGGCGCCTCGGCCACCGCGACCGCGGCCGCGTGGGCGAACCGGTTGCTGGCGCCGATCACGAAGGTGTCGAAGGTGTACTTCGGGTTGAGCCGGGTGGCCGACTCGTCGGTCAGGCTCGGGACCTCGTCGCGCGGTCGCCGCTGGGGCTCGGTCGCGGGGGTCAGGGCGAAGACGTTGTCACCCTGGCCGGGCGCCCCCATGCCCGCGTGGATGTCGGAGCCCAGGGCACCGAGCGGGGTGGCGGCGGTCTCGTCGACGTACCCCGTGGTGTCCTCGGTGTGCTGGGAGTCGTCGAGCGAGGTGTCGACGGTCACCGCGAGGTGGACCTGCTCCCCGAGCTGGGAGGACAGCGCACGGGTGACGGCGTCGCGGACCCGCTGCTCGACGACGTCCTTGGTGTAGTCGTTCGGGACCTTGACGAGGGCGGTGCCGTCGAGCAGGCCGGCCAGCCGGGCCAGCGTGAGGAACGCGCGCTCCCGGGCGGGGAGGCCGTCGGCGTCGAGGGTGGCGATGGTGTTCTGCCAGATCTGAGTGAAGTCCAGATCTGTGTCACTCACCGGTCCCACATCCCTTTCGACGGTCTTCGCTGATCTGCCCTGTCGCAGGGTCTGTGCTGGTCAATGCCGGTGAGCTGGTGTGCTCCTGCTCGACCGCCGGTCCTCAGCATGCCTTGTCCACATGGTTATCCACAACCTGTGGGCAAGGAACGGGACGAGGAGGGACGGTAACAACAGCGGCGGCGGCTCGGCAACCGAAACGACCGAAAATTGGCCTGCGCCGGCCGAAATCAGTGTGTCACGTCGGCGTGTCTGCCTCCCCAACCAGGACGAGCAGTGCTAAAAGCCCCAGGTATGCCGCATGGTCGGCGCTGGTTTGACCCTGCCCGTCGCGCTCGCGTACCTTTGACCAGGCCTGTCGGCCGTTTTCGCATGCCCGTGACGCCCCTGGATCGTCGGTGAGTCCACCGTTGGTCGAGGCGCGGGCCTCCGATTGCGGCCGAACAGGCGTCCCAAGCACTCAGCAGGCCACCCGGGCCTGACCAGTAACGGAGATCCTCGTGAGCAAGCGTACTTTCCAGCCGAACAACCGTCGTCGGGCCAAGACCCACGGCTTCCGTCTGCGCATGCGCACCCGTGCGGGGCGCGCCATCCTGTCGGCCCGTCGCGCCAAGGGCCGCTCCGAGCTCTCCGCCTGAGGCCGACCCCGTGCTGCCCGCGGGGCACCGGCTCCGTGCGAGCTCGGACTTCGCGGCCACCTTCCGGGGGCCCAGGGGAGCCCGAGCTGGCTCCACGCTGATCGTGGTCCACGCCAACCAGGCCGACGCGCGTGCGGGACAACCGCCGCGGGTCGGTTTTGTTGTCTCCAAGGCCGTCGGCAACGCGGTCGTCCGCAACCGCACCAAGCGACGGCTGCGGGCCCTGATGGCGGCCCGCGTCGCTGCGTTGCCGGCCGGGACGGACCTGGTGATCCGCGCGAATCCTGTTGCAGCACAAGCGAACTCGGCTTCCCTGGCGGCCGAGCTCGACGGGCTCCTGGCGCGGGTCTCCGCGCGGCTGGGGGCGGACCGGTCGTGAGCACCCTCCAGCGCGTGGCGGCGGCTCCCCTCATCGGGCTCCTGGTGTTCTACCAGCGCTTCATCTCCCCGATGACGCCCCCGACCTGCCGCTACTACCCGTCCTGCTCGTCCTACGCCCTCACCGCCATCCGTCGCTTCGGCCCAGTCAAGGGAACCTGGCTGGCGCTGCGGCGGTTGGGTAGGTGCCACCCGTGGACCGCCGGTGGGGTCGACCACGTCCCCGCCCGGGAGGCCCAGGCACCGGAGGGCGCGACGCAGCGGCCGTCGCAGGACCAGCCGCCAGCACCCCCCGCCCACGCCGCCTAGCGGCCGGGCACCAGACCTGCCGGCCGCGCGGCATACCCACCGTGCGATCGGAACCACCGGTGGACCGTCACCTCGACGGGACACCACCAGATTGAGGACGACATGAGCTTCGCTGACCTGATCTACCCGTTCGAGTGGATCGTTTCGTGGATCCTGTACGGCTGGCACTGGGTGTTCACCACCCTCGGCATCCCGTCCGACTCGGGGGTGGCGTGGACGCTGTCCATCGTCGGCCTCGTGGTGGTCATGCGGGCGGCGATGATCCCGCTGTTCGTCAGGCAGATCCACGCCTCGCGCCGGATGCAGCTCATCCAGCCCGAGATGCAGAAGATCCAGGCCAAGTACAAGGACAAGAAGGACCCCGACTCCCGTCAGGCGATGACGCAGGAGACGATGGACCTCTACAAGCGGACCGGGACCAACCCGTTCAGCTCGTGTCTGCCGATCCTGCTCCAGTCGCCGTTCTTCTTCGGCCTCTTCCGCGTGCTCAACAACCTGCAGAAGATCGCCAACGGCACGGTCGACCCGATCGGCCCGATCTCGCGCAAGCTCGCCGCCGAGGCCGAGTCGTCGACCTTCTTCGGGGCCCAGCTGTCCGACCGGTTCCTGGGCGACGGCGGGACGACGGTCAAGATCGTCACGGTCATCCTGATCATCCTGATGTCGGCCAGCACGTTCACCACCCAGCGCCAGCTGATGATGAAGAACATGCCGGCCTCCGCGCTGGACAACCCCTTCGCCAAGCAGCAGAAGATGCTGCTCTACCTGATGCCGATCTTCTTCGCGATCTCCGGTGTCAACTTCCCGATCGGTGTCCTGCTCTACTGGCTCACGACCAACGTCTGGTCGATGTGCCAGCAGTTCTACGTGATCCGCAACATGCCGGCTCCCGGATCCCAGGCCGAGAAGGCCATGCAGGAACGCCGGCGCAAGAAGGGCAAGCCCGTCCAGGAGTTCACCGTCAAGGGGCTCGACAAGGCCGACGAGTCCGAGGCCCCCAAGCCCACCGGCCAGCGGGTGCAGCCCTCCCGGAACAAGAAGAAGAAGAGTGGAGCCGCCAAGGCGGCCGCCAAGCCGGGGGCCAAGCCCAGCAAGGCCGCCGACGCCAGCTCCGCCACCGACCCCAAGCCCCAGACCGACAACTGAGAGTGATCACCATGACCGAGCACAACGACACTGTCGTGGACGACACCCCCGCCAGCGCCCAGACCCCCAAGGTCACCGAGACCACCGAGCCCGGCGATGCCAGCGAGACGGAGGCCACCGAGGCGCAGGCCCTGAGCGGCGACGCGCAGGCCGGCGACCCCTTGGACGCGGCTGACGCGGCTGACGCGGCGGACGCAGCGGACGCCCCGCAGGACGACCACGCCGACTCGGACGAGCAGGGTGCGGACCCGTCCGCCAGCCCCCGCCGTCGATCGACCAAGGTGGCCGACCTGGAGCGCGAGGGCGAGGTCGCAGCAGACTTCCTCGAGACCCTGCTCGACATCGCCGACCTCGACGGTGACATCGACGTCGATGTGGACGGCGACCGTGCCGCCGTGTCGATCGTCGACTCCGACGAGGGTCGGGTCCCCCGTCGCCTGGTCGGCCAGGACGGCAAGGTGCTCGAGGCGCTCCAGGAGCTGACCCGACTCGCCGTGCAGTCGGCGACGGGTGAGCGAAGCCGCCTGATGCTCGACGTCGCCGGCCACCGCGCCGAACGTCGTTCGCACCTGGTCGAGCTCGCCCACACGGTCATCGAGCAGGTCAAGGCGAGCGGTGAGCAGGCCGCTCTCGAGCCGATGACGGCGTTCGAGCGCAAGGTGGTCCACGACGAGGTGCTCGCTGCCGGCCTGACCTCGGAGTCCGATGGTGTCGAGCCGCGCCGGTTCGTCGTCATCCTCCCGGCGTGACACGAGCGACTCCGACCGTGTTTCACGTGAAACAGCGCGCATGACATCGCACGAGCGCACCGACGACGGGCGCGGGACCGGGGAGACCGGGACCGCGCCCGTCGCGGCATCCCCGACGGGGCAGGCCGGGGCGCCCGCAGCTCCTGCGGCTGCGGCCGCGGTGTTCGGGGAACGCCTGCGACTGGCCGAGCGGTTCGCCGCGATCCTCGCCGACACCGGCGTCTCACACGGCCTGATCGGACCCAGGGAGGTCCCGATCCTCTGGGACCGTCACATCCTCAACTGCGCCGTCGCCCACGAGGCCTTTCCCCACGGTGTGGAAGTGGTCGACGTCGGGTCGGGCGCCGGGCTGCCCGGCCTGGCGCTGGCCATCGTCCGCCCCGACCTGCACCTGCACCTGGTGGAACCCATGTTGCGCCGCACGACCTGGCTGTCGACCACCGTCGCGCAGCTGGGGCTCGACAACTGCACGGTGCACCGCGGCCGGGCCGAGGAGCTCGCCGGGATCGTGTCGGCCCCCTACGCCACCGCCCGCGCGGTGGCCCGGATCGACAAGCTGGCCCGCTGGACCTTCCCCCTCCTCGAGGACGGAGGCACCTTGGTGGCACTCAAGGGTGGCTCAGCCGCCGAGGAGCTCGACGCGGAGCAGAAGACGCTGCGCAAGCTGGGCATGACCTCTGCCCGCATCCAGAGCTACGGCGCGGGGCTGCTGCCGGTCCCGACGACCACGCTGGAGGTGACGGTCGGGCCGCGACCGGCGGCCAAGGCTCGCTCCAAGGGCGCCGCCCGTCGATCGGCGAAGGGCAACAACGCCGGCCGTTCGTCCCGCTGACCGCCGGTCTCTGGCGTCGGCCACGGCCGGATTCCCCGCTGTCGCCGCAGGCGCTGCCTCCCGCGTTGGAACTCGGTCGCGACGTAGGGTTGGATGATGTCCATGGCCAACGAGGTGACTGTGTGAGCACAGCAACAGTGCAACTGACCCAGGGACTCGGATGGCCACAGCGGCTCAGCCGCGCGAGCACCGCCCTCGGCTGGCCCGGAAGTGTCAGCCCAGCGGGCGATCCGGTTGTTTCACGTGAAACAGCACCCCAGACGGACGATCCCTCCATCGTGGGGCTGCAGGCGCCACGCGACGTTTCACGTGAAACAGAGACGTCCCACGAAGCCATCTCCCACCGTGACGTGGACGGGGCCCCCCATACCGGGGACTCCCTCGCTGCCGAGGAAGCACTGGAGTCCCTGGCTGCCGTCGTTTCACGTGAAACGGACGACCGTGAGGAGGTGGCCTCCGCGCTTCCGCAGGGCGACCGGGACACCCCCCTCGCCCGCGCCGTCGCCGCAGACGCCCGCAAGCGGATCGCCCTGACCGGTCGGGTCTTCCCCAAGCCACCGGCCACCCGGGTGCTGACCGTGGCGAACCAGAAGGGCGGGGTGGGCAAGACCACCACCACCGTCAACATCGCTGCGGGTCTCGCCCAGGCCGGGCTCACCGTGCTGGTCATCGACATCGACCCGCAGGGAAACGCCAGCACCGCGCTCGGGATCGACCACCACGCCGAGGTGCCGAGCATCTACGACGTGCTCGTCGAGGGCACGCCGCTCGCGGACGTCGTGCAGGAGTGCCCCGACATCGCCGGACTGTGGTGCGCCCCGGCCACCATCGACCTGGCGGGAGCCGAGATCGAGCTGGTTTCGCTCGTGGCTCGCGAGACCAGGCTCCAGAAGGCGATCGCCGCCTACCTCGAGCAGCGCCTCACCTCGGATCGCCCGGCACCCGACTACGTGCTGATCGACTGCCCGCCGAGCCTGGGACTGCTGACGGTCAACGCGTTCGTCGCGGCCCAGGAGGTCTTCATCCCGATCCAGTGCGAGTACTACGCCCTCGAGGGCCTCTCGCAGCTGCTCAAGAACATCGAGCTGATCCGCAACCACCTCAACCCGACGCTGCACGTGTCGACGATCCTGCTCACCATGTACGACGGACGGACCCGACTCTCGGCCCAGGTGGCCGACGAGGTGCGCAGCCACTTCCCCGACCAGGTGCTCCGCAACACGGTGCCCCGGTCGGTGCGGATCTCCGAGGCGCCGAGCCACGGGCAGACCGTGATGACCTACGACCCCAACTCCAGCGGTGCCCTGTCCTACCTGGGAGCCGCCGCAGAGCTCGCCGATCGCGGCGCTGCCTCCGCCGACCACCAGACCGCCTCCGCGCAGAACTGAGAGAAGAAACCATGAGCGAGAAGCGTCGCGCCCTCGGCCGGGGCCTGGGTGCCCTCATCCCCAACGCCCCGACCTCCCCCAACGGCCGTCCCGTGGACGTCTTCTTCCCCGACTCGCGCCCCGGCGCAGCCACGGCGTATGCCGGTGGGTCCCGAGGTGCCGATCAGGACCAGGGCGGGGGAGTGACCCAGGCCGATCCCGACGCGGTGGACGGCTCCATCGCCACCGCCACGACCGACGGCGCAGCCGAGACGGGCTCGGCAGCGCCCGTCGCCGAGGGCGGCGACCAGGACGTCCGCGAGGCCGCAGGCGACGAGGGTTCGGACCTCGCTCCGGTCCCGGGGGTCTCCTACGGCGAGATCCCGGTCGAGCAGATCCGGCCGAACCCGCGCCAGCCCCGCTCGGTCTTCGACGAGGACGACATGGCCGAGCTGGTGCACTCGATCCGTGAGATCGGCGTGCTCCAACCGATCGTGATCCGGCCCATTCCTGCAGGTCAGGGGCCTGACGAGCTCGACAACGCGGCCGACGGCGTGCGTTACGAGCTGATCATGGGAGAGCGCCGCTGGCGCGCCTCACAGGAGGCCGGCAAGGCCACCGTGCCGGCCATCGTCAAGGAGACGGAGGACGACGACCTCCTGCGCGACGCCCTCCTGGAGAACCTGCACCGCAGCCAGCTGAACGCGCTCGAGGAGGCCGCGGCATACCAGCAGCTGCTCGAGGACTTCGGCTGCACGCACGACGAGCTCGCCTCCCGGATCGGTCGCTCACGCCCGCAGATCTCCAACACGATCCGGCTGCTCAAGCTGCCGCCGCTGGTGGCTCGCAGGGTCGCCGCCGGAGTCCTGTCCGCCGGCCACGCGCGGGCCCTGCTGGGCCTGGCCGACGGTGCGGCGATGGAGCGGGTCGCCCAGCGGATCGTCGCCGAGGGCCTCAGCGTCCGGAACGTCGAGGAGATCGTGGCCGTGGGTGGTCCCGACGAGGTGGCCAAGCCGCGTCGTCCGCGGGCCGGCAGCCGCCACCCGCAGCTGGACGACCTGGCCGCCAGGCTCTCCGACCGCTTCGACACCCGCGTCAACATCGCCCTGGGCCAGCGCAAGGGCAAGCTCACGGTCGAGTTCGCCTCCGTGGAGGACCTCAACCGGATCGTCGACATGCTGGGGCTGGACCGCAGCGCCTGAGTCGTCGGGGTGAAGCGCCGAAAAACGTTGTGGCAGTAGCGAGTTGGTGCCGCAGCGTCAGCTGTGGGAAGCGAGGTAGGCGCGCAGGTCGCCGAGTCGCAGGACGCCGGTCGTGGCCGTGTCGTCGTCGCCCATGTAGAGCCGCTGGAGGCTGACCAGGACGGCTTCGGCGAGGGTGTCGCGGAACAGCGGGTCGGCCAGCCGGGCCGCGTCGCTGGGGTGGGTGAGGTAGCCCGCCTCGACGCGCACCGCAGGCATGCGGGTCTGCTGGAGCAGGGCCCACGAGCGGCCGTGCGAGCGGCAGTTCTCCAGCCCGGTGCGGGCCACCACCTCACGCAGCACGAGGTCGGCCAGGTGCTCGCCGACGGCCGACCAGGACGTCTTGCGGTCGCGACCGAAGAAGAAGGTGGCCACCCCGCTGGCCTCGGCCGCGTCATGGGAGTCGCAGTGCAGCGAGAGCACGAGGTCGGCCCCGGCATCGTTGGCCAGTGCCGCCCGTTCCTCCTCGGTGGGGCTGGTGTGCTCGGTGCGGGTGTAGATGACGGAGACGCCGATCGCGGTCAGCCGGCCCTCGATGCGTCGGGCGAGGTCCATGACGACCTCGGCCTCGACCAGCCCGTGGGCGACGGCGCCGGTGTTGGAGCCGCCGTGGCCGGGGTCGAGCACCACCACGCGGCCCGAGAGGCTGTGCCCCGACCGGCGGACCAGCTCGCGCTCGCGCAGCACGTTGGCCGACCCGCCGGACACCGAGCGGCGCAGGTCGTCGAACGCCCGGAGTGTGTCGGGGCCCACCGATCCGTCGCCGGACAGGCCGTAGGCCCGCTGGAAGCTGCGGACGGCGCGCTCGGTCTCCGGCCCGAACCGACCGTCGACCCGGCCGGCCGCGAAGCCGAGCGTGTTGAGCCGCTCCTGCAGGGTCACCACGTCCTCACCACGCTGGAGGTGTCCGGGCGTGTGCAGGAGGATCCGGTCACCGAGGGCCCAGCGGGCGCCGTCGATGGCGGTGAACGTCTCCACGCCCACGACGCCGTCGACGATGAGGCCCTTGTGCTGCTGGAAGGCTCGCACGGCCCGCTCCAGCGAGGCGTCGAACTGGGCGGGGTCGTCGGCGTGCAGGTCGGGACGGTCAGGCAGCTGGTCGTCGGGCAGCGCGGCCAGGCGGGCCCGCACGTCCGCCACCTCGGGTCCGTGGCTGCCGAGGCCGAGCAGGCCGTACTTGCTGTCTGACACGCGGCCTCCTCGGCAGGGCGGGTGACGGCCGGCGAACGGGTCGTCGTGGATGGATGTTTGTGCAGGTCAGCGGTGCTGCGCCGACACCGGGTGGGATGTCTCCCGACGCGTCCGTGTCTGACGCCCGAGCCTAAGTCAGAACCGGGTCACGGACCAACCGGACAGGCCAGGGAACGACCATGCCGGTCGCGCCCAGCATCGGGCGCGACCGGCATCGGTCAGACAGCTGGTCGGCGTGGTCTCGCTCAGCCGAGGTAGTCGGCGAGCTCACGGACGAGCTTGGGCTTGGGCATGGCCCCCACGAGGGTCTTGACGACCTCGCCACCGACGTAGACGTTCAGGGTCGGGATGCCGGTGATGCCGTAGCGGCTGCTGACGGCGAGGTTCTCGTCGGTGTTGAGCTTGACGATCTCGATCTTGTCGGCGTGCGCGACGGCCAGCTCCTCGAGGATCGGGGCGACGGCGCGGCACGGGCCGCACCAGGGTGCCCAGAAGTCCACCAGGACCGGCTTGTCTTTCTGGAGGACGTCGGCCTCGAAGGTGGCGTCCGTGGTGTCCTTGATGGCTCCCACTCGGGGGCTCCTTTCGGTGGTGCTGCGGTTGATGACTGGTCTGCGTTGTTGCTGGTCTGCGGTGTTGCTGTTCAGCGGTGTTGCCGTTCGGCGGGGTGGCTGGCTGTGCGGTGTGGCTGCGGCTGCCTGTCATGATCCCCGCTGGGGGTGACAGGCGGACCGGTGGGGGCCGGCGCGTCCGGGTCGGTGCGTCAGGTCAGTGGGTGAGGGCCGGCTCGTCGGTGAGGGCGACGTCGGCGGCAGGGGCGCCGGCGTGCTCGCGGTCGGCGAGGTAGCGCTCGGCGTCGAGGGCCGCGGCACAGCCGGAGCCCGCCGCCGTGATGGCCTGCCGGTAGGTGTGGTCGACCAGGTCACCCGAGGCGAAGACCCCCGGGAGGTTGGTCAGCGTCGTGCGGCCCTTGACCAGGACGTAGCCCTCGTCGTCGAGGTCGACGACCCCCTTGACCAGCTCGTTGCGCGGGTCGTGGCCGATCGCGACGAACAGGCCGGTGACGGGCAGCTCACGGGTCTGCCCGGTTTCGGTGTCGCGCAGCGTGATGCCGGTCAGCTTGGCGTCGCCGTGGATGGCCTCGACGGCGGAGTTCCAGGCGAACTTGATCTTGTCGTTGGACAGCGCCCGCTCGGCCATGATCTTGGAGGCCCGCAGCTCGCCACGACGGTGGACGATGGTCACCGAGCGGGCGAACTTGGTGAGGAAGGTCGCCTCCTCGACGGCGGAGTCGCCGCCGCCGACGACCGCGATGTCCTGGTCGCGGAAGAAGAAGCCGTCGCAGGTCGCGCACCACGAGACACCGTGGCCGGACAGCCGCTTCTCGTCGGGCAGGCCGAGCTCACGGTAGGCCGAGCCCATGGCGAGGATGACGGCGTGCGCGCGGTAGGTGTTGCCCTCGGCGTCGACGACGGTCTTGACCTCACCCTCGAGGTCGACCGACTCGACGTCGTCGGTGATGATCTCGGCGCCGAACCGTTCGGCCTGGGCCCGCATGTTCTCCATCAGGTCGGGACCCATGATCCCGTCGCGGAAACCGGGGAAGTTCTCCACCTCGGTGGTGTTCATCAGGGCCCCACCTGCGGTGACGGCGCCCTCGAAGAGCAGCGGCTGGAGGTTGGCGCGGGCCGCGTACACGGCGGCGGTGTAGCCCGCCGGGCCCGAGCCGATGATGATCAGACTGCGGATGTCAGCGGGTGCGGTGGTGGTCACGCGGTTACAGCCCCTTGTGGTCGAGAAGGCGGTGCACCGCAACATACGGTGCCGGACTCTTCAACTGATCGTAGGGCCTCGATGTTCCCTGCTGCCGCCTGACCGGCCCGACGCGCGGGGGACCGGCTGGTGAGGCGGGCGACAGGCGCCGCAACCGGCCTGCGGCGGCCGCTCAGGGGAGGGTGAGGGGTCCGGCGAGCAGCCGGGGGTGCTGCGCGTCGCAGTCGGGGGCCACGGCATACACCGACTCGGTGCCGCCACGGTCGACCAGCGCGATCACGGCAGGGACGCCGTCGAGGGTTGCCACGTCGCCCCGCACCCGGAGCCCGTCCTGCACCCCGAGCGCGGTGAGGCAGCTGCGCAGCCCGGCCTCGCCGGAGGGCACGGTGGTGTCCTTGGCGGCCGAGGACGCCTCGAAGGTGGTGCCCAGCGCCGCCGCCTGCGTGGCGAGGCCGGCAGTCGTGTATGCCGTGCCGGTGGCGGCGAGGGCCACGTCGCCGACCGAGCCGCGCACCCGCTGGTCGCCGAGGGTGGTCGGCCGGGGCACGGTGGGGCCGGGTGCGGCGGGCGCGCCGCCGGAGTCGGCCTGGGCACCGGTGTCGCCCTCGGCGCTGCTGGCGCTGTCGGCCGAGGAGCTGCCCTGCAGGGACGCCATCACGTCACCGGGACCGGTGCCGGTCAGCAGGGCGGGCAGGCCCACCGCGAGGACCACGGCGGCCGCGGCAGCGGCGCCCAGGTGCTGCCAGCCCCAGGTGCGCCGCCGCAGGGGCACGACGGTGCCGCCCTGGCGGGCGGACTGCTCCTGCGCGATCGAGGCGCTGATGCGGGCGACCAGGTCGGGCGGCATGGGCCCCGGGTCGGGCAGCGCCGACAGGAGCGCCCGGATGCCGGTGGGGTCGTGCTCCGCGTCGTCGGGGTGTCGTGCGCCCGGGCGGTGCGGCCCCTGCGAGGAGCTCCCGTGCGGGGGGACGCCGCTGTCCGCCGGGGGCACGGGGGGTGTGCTCACCACGACTTCCTCCAGACGGTCGGTGTCGGTTGCGTGGTCGCGCGGCTGCCGGTGCGGACACGGCGGTGGCGACATGTGTACGACGTCACGGCTGCCCCGATGGTTCCCGCAGGAGCTCGGCCATGGCGTCGCGACCCCGGCTGCACCGCGACTTCACGGTGCCCTCCGCGACCTCCAGGACGGCGGCCGCCTCGGCGACCGACAGCCCGTGCATGTCGACGAGGATCAGCGCCATCCGCTGGCCCTCGGGAAGGCGGTCGAGCGCTTCGCGGACGTCGAGGCGGGTGTCGACCGAGGACGGCGCGTCGTGGCGGTCGGCGAGCTCGTGCTCGGGCAGCTCACTGGTCGGTTTGTCGCGCCTCAGCCGGTCGAGGCAGGCGTTGACCACGATGCGGTGCAGCCAGGTGGTGACCGCCGCGTCACCGCGGTAGGACCCGGCCCGCCGGAAGGCGGAGATGAAGGCGTCCTGGACGCAGTCCGAGGCGAGCTCCCGGTTGCGGGTGGTGCGCAGGGCCACCGCCCACATCCGGTCACGGTGCCGGCGGAACAGCTCGCCGAACGCCTCCGGGTCGCCCTCGACGTGCGCGCGGAGCAGCTCGCGGTCGTCCTGCTCGTGCAACGGGAGGCTGCTCATGGGTGCGCCGGGCGGCTGGCCGGGGCCGGCTCAGCTGACCGTGACCTCGGCGAGCGTGGCGCGGAAGCGGCCGTCGGACACCCGGGTCACCGCGGTGAACCAGACGAACACGTACTGGCCCTTGACGATCGACGGTGCCTTGAGGGTGACGGTGCCGGACTTGCCCTTCGAGCTGCCGACCTCGGTGGCACTGCCCAGGGAGTCACGGTCCTCGCCGACGTAGACGGTCACGTCGGCGGCGTTGGGCAGCACCAGCTGGACCGTCGACACGCTGCGGTTCTGGCCGAGGTCGAGCCGCAGGCCGACGCCCTTCTTGAGGCCGCCGAGGTTGGCGCTGGCGTAGCCCTCGGAGCTCCAGTAGGTGTTGGCCTTGCCGTCGAAGACCCGTGGGGCCTCGCCGTTGCGCTCCGCGCCGTCGCCCTCGGGGTCGAAGCCGGTGGCGCTGAGGATCGCGAACGACTCACCCCCTGGCTCGCCCCCGCTGCTGTCCGGGGCCGAGGGGGTGACGGTGACGGCCGGGGCGGTCACCTTGACGGTGTTCTTGGGAGCGGGGGTGCCACCCAGCCCGAGGTCACTGTTCGAGCCGATCCTCGACGCCCCCCAGAAGCCGAGCACGGTGGCCACGATGAGGAAGGCAGCCATGATGACCAGGACCACCTTGGTCTGGTCACGGGTCGGGGCCGTGCCGGTCTCGGCGGAGAGCATCGGCAGCGGTGGTCCGAGCGGCTCCCGGCCCTCGACGAGTGCGTCGTCGAGGGAGATCCGGCGCTGCTCGGCGCGCTCTTCGGCGGCCTGGCGCTGCGCGCGGCGCTCGGCCGCCTTGTCGGCGGCCGCACGGGCGAAGGTGCCGACCCGGTGGGCCGCTGCCCCGGCCGCCTGGCCGGCGGCGTGACCTGCGGTGCCGAGGGCGGTGCCCACGGCGCTCGCGGCTGCGGCGGCCTGGCCGGCAGCAGCCGCGCCGGTCGTCGGCTGGTCGGGAGCCGCACCGGCGTCGTGGTCCGGGCCGAGCTCCGAGACAGGCACCCCCTCGTGGTCCGTCTCGTGGCCGGTCTCGTGGCCGGTCTCGTGGCCGGTCTCATGGTCGGTCTCATGGTCGGTCGCACCGGTGACGGGGATGAGCGGCTGGGTGGGGGTGGGCTCGCCGAGGGCCGCCGCGCCGAACGCCGCGCCGGCCGGCTCGTCGGGCTCGGCGGTGACCGGCGCGAAGGGACCCTGCTCGTCGGGGTGCACCGGCGGCGGGGGAACCGGCGGCGCAGGCACGGACGAGAGGGCTGCATCGAGCTCGTCGCGCGGCAGCGCGATCGTGCGGGTGCTGCCGTCGTCGACCGGTCGGGTCCCGCCGAGGCCCTGCACCTGCGACATCGCCCACGGGGCGATCTGGCTGGCGAAGTCGCCCGGGGTGAGCGGGCCCTGGTCCTCGTTGAGAGTGAGGCGGCACAGCGCGTCGAGGTCTCCGGGCACACCGGCCGCGATCTCGGACGGCGCGGGCACGCCGCCGACGACGTGGGGGGCTGACTCGAGCCCGGCGACGTGGCCGGGCAGCGGCCACCGGCTGGTCAGCGCGGCATACGTGATGGCCACGACGCCGATGGCGTCGGTGCGGGCCGCGCGGGTGGCGTCGACGTCGTCATCGGCGGCCATCGCCGCGGTGGTGGCCACGCCACGCACCTTGATGGTGCCGTCGTGGGCGCGCAGGATCGAGTGCGGGGTGAGCCGAAGGTGGTGCAGTCCGCGACCGCGGGCCGCCTCGAGACCGGTGGCGGTCTCGCCGGCGATGCGGCGCACCTCCTCGGCGGGCAGGCCGCCCTGCTCGAGGAGCTGGGTCAGGGTCTGGGAGTCGGAGATGGCTTCCTCGACGAAGAACGCGATGCCCTCGGAGCGCCCGACGTCGAGCACCCGCACGAGCCGGTGGTTGTCGAGGCCGGCGGCTCGTCGCGCGGCGTCGAGAGTGGTGTCGGCGTGGGACTCCTGCTCGGAGAAGCAGACGATGACCACATCGCGCTCGAGGGTCGTGTCGTGGGCCGACCAGCGTTCGGCCTTCGGCAGCTGTTCGAGCCGGCGTTGGACGGCGTAGCGGCCGCCCAGCACCGTCGAAGGGCCTACCCCGTGCACGCTGCCTCCTACGATCTCGTCCACCACGCCAGGTCCGATGCGCCACCCCGGCTGACCAGCCGTCCGCGGCATCATCCTAGGGCGTGCTGCTCAGGAGGGGCGTCGACGCACGCGGCGCACCAGCGGGTCGAGCAGCAGGGCGACCTCCCGGACCCGCATGAGGTGGGCGAGCGTGAGCGCGAGGACGACGAACACCCCTCCACCGGCCACGACCTCGACCACCGCGCCGGTCCAGGACCGGCCGTCGACCCCCGCAGCCTCCAGCGCACGCACGCCCAGCCAGGTCAGGATCCCGGCGGCGGCGGACGCCAGCGCAAGCCGCACGTAGCTGCGGATGCTCGACTGCAGGTGCAGCGGGCCGAGCCGGCGGCGCAGCAGCACGAACCCGAGCAGCGCGGCGGAGAGGTTGCTCAGGGTCTGCCCGAGGCCGACCACGATGCCGGTGTGGACCGGGTCGACGGTGGCCGCGACCAGGTTGGCGACGGTGGCCACGACCGTGACGACCACCTGCAGGCGGAAGGGCGTCCTGGCGTCCTCGTAGGCGTAGAAGACCCGCTGGATGAGGTAGAGCCACCCGAAGGGGACCAGGCCCAGCATCATCGCCACCATCACCTGCCCGATCGCGGCCGACTCCTGCGGGGTGTTGTCGAAGAAGGCCACCCGCGCGGCCTGCGTGCCCAGCACCACCATGGCGACCGTGCCCGGGACGAGCAGCACCGCGGGCATCCGCAGGCCGCTGCCGAGGTCGGCCACCACAGCGTCGCTGTCGCCACGGTTGGCGGCCTGGGAGAGCCGGGTGAAGAGGGCGGTCACGAGGGAGACGGTGATCAGCGAGTGGGGGAGCATGAAGAGCAGGAAGGCGTAGCCGTAGGCGGCGAGTCCCGCGCCCACCTGCCCGCGCCCCTCGAGCAGGTGGGTGGCGCGAGTCATCACCTGCGAGGTCACGATGTAGCCGGCCTGGC
The DNA here is from genome assembly GCF_039531795.1 of Pedococcus bigeumensis. Lineage (NCBI taxonomy): Bacteria > Bacillati > Actinomycetota > Actinomycetes > Micrococcales > Intrasporangiaceae > Pedococcus > Pedococcus bigeumensis. The sequence continues at coordinate 557,132 of NZ_BAAAQS010000003.1, forward strand.
TCAGCGCCACCGCCGCGAAGGTCCAGCCGGCCACCTTGGACGCACTGCGGAGCCCGACGCCGCGAAAGCCCCACACCGGGCGGTAGCGGAACCCACTGGCGCGCAGGGGCAGCCACAGGGCGACCGCCTGCACGGCGACGCCGAGGGTGGCGGTGCCCGCGAGGATCCAGATCATGCCGGGGGTCCACTCGGCGACCTTGACCGAGGCGGGGTAGGCCACCTTGAACCAGAGCAGCCCGCCGATGGCGACCAGGTTCGCCAGCCCCGGCGCCCACATGTATGCCGCGAACTGCCCGCGCGCGTTGAGCACCTGCCCGAACAGCGTGTAGAGGCCGTAGAAGAAGACCTGGGGAAGGCAGATGAACGCGAACGCCACGGCCAGCCCGACCGCGTCGGAGTCCCACTCACTGGTTGCGAACACGCGGACCAGCAGCGGAGCGGCGAGCGTGACCAGGACGGTGGCTCCGACCAGGAGGGCCAGGGATAGGGTCAACAGGCGGTTGACGAAGGCGTGGCCGCCGTCGTCGTGGCTCGCCGCCTTGGTGATCTGTGGGACCAGGACGGCGTTGAGGACGCCACCGGCGAGCAGGAGGTAGAACTGGTTGGGCAGCGTGTTGGCCACCTGGAACGTGTCAGCGGCGAGCCCGATGCCGACCGCGCCGCTGAGCAGTGCCGCGCGGCCGAAGCCGAGGAACCGGGAGACGACGGTCCCCGCGGCCATCAGGGCGCTGGACCGGGCGAGGCTGCGCTCGCCGGACGGGGCGTCGGTCATCGGTCGACGGTCATGCGGTGGTGGCCTCTCGGGGCAGCGGGTCGGGGGACGCGCCCGGTGCTGTGCCGGGCCGACGTCGGAAGGTCCGCACGATACCCAGCAGGAGGATGGCGCCGGCCACGCCACCCAGGCCCCAGTAGATCCAGTGTCCGGTCGGGGTCACCCGCACCTGCACGTCGGCGCCCTGTCCGATGACGGTGCCGTCGGGTGTGGTGAGCGTGGTGCGCAGGGGGACCGGACCGGCGGCCAGCGCGGTCACGCTCACCGTCACGGTCGCCCGACTGTGCGGCCCGATCCGGAGCACGGCGGGCTGGCTGTCGATCCGCAGTCGTGGGTTCGAGGCCTCCACGGTGAGCTTCACGTCATCGACCGGGACCCCCAGGTCGTTGGTCACGGTGATCTGGAGCCGGCCGGAGTCGGCCAGGAAGTTGATCGTGCTGGCCACCACCTTGACTGCGGTGGTCGTCTGGCGCGCGGCGTCGGAGACCCGTCCACTCAGGGTGTTCCAGGCGGTGGGGGCGGATCGCCAGCGGGTCGAGGCGAGCTGCTCGGCGGCCCGGGTCCAGGTGCGCAGGAACGCGTCACCGTCGTCGCGGATCTGGGCCACGCCGCGCACCGTGCGGACGGTCTGCTCGAGCTGCCCCACCCGCTGCGTCGTCAGCACCGCCCGACCGCCGGTCACGGGCGCGCTCGGACGGGTCACGGGGGCCGAGCTCGTCGCGACCGCCCGCCGCGCCGACGCCAGCACGGCGTCGGTCGTCGTCGGGGCCAGCCAGGGGATCGTCGCCGTGGCGGCGAAGAAGCTCCGGGCGGTCTCCGGGTCGGGGTTGAACGAGCGCGGGGCGGCCACGAACACGCTGCGGCCCTCGGTGCCCGGGAGCTCGTTGAGGAGGGCCACCGAGTCGGCGACGAACTGTTGGGTGCTGAGCACCCCGTCCGAGGCCGACGTGGTGCGGGCCAGCAGCCCACTGAGGGAGTCGTCGTAGACGAGCAGCGGCAGCCCCGCGGTGCTGCGCTGCGCCGCACTGGGGGTGTTGACCGAGCCGGCGGGGGTCAGCGCCGAGGCCGCGGTCACCTGACCTGCGAGGGCCGGCACGCGGAAGACCCGGCGCAGGGCGCTCTCCCGGCTCGCGGTGTAGCCGCCGTCGGCGGGCCAGGCGACGTCGGCCCGGCCCGCGAGCTGGGCGGCCACCCGGTCGGCGCGGTCCACGAAGGTGCGCATCAGCGGCTCGCCGGCCCGGATGCCGGCGACGGCGGCCAGGTCGGCGTCGGTGTCGGGCAGCACCCAGGGGGTGTGTCGTGCGGCCAGGTCGGTGATCTGCTTCTCGGTGGCGGCCCGGATCGCGCCCTCCTGCCGCCCCTGGGGCGAGTCGGCCTCGAGGTCGACGTCATCGGGCAGCAGGGTGGGGGTCAGCGTGGGGTCGATCGCCCAGGTGACCGGTGCGTCCTCGGTGGCCCGGATGACCCGCGAGACGCGTGAGCCGTCGCCCAACGCCTCGTTCCAGGCGATCTCGCGGGCCGCGCCGCTGCCGCCGAAGAGGTTGGGGTCGGGGTCGAGGGTGAGCGGGGCTGCCCAGCTGATCGACATCGGCTGGTACTGCTTGGTCTGCTGGTAGCCCGCGAACGTCCTGATGCTCGCCGCGCCCGACTGGATGCTGATCGGGATGGCGCCGTAGGCGGCCGGGCCGAGCGCGGCCAGCTTGGGGACCCGCACCGAGAAGCCCTGGCTGCCCCCCGCGGGCACGGTGCCGGGCAGTCGGCTCTGCCCCACGACCTTGCCGGCGGCGGGACCGGTCTGGGCGGCCCAGTCGCGGACCGCCTTGCGGGTCGGTTCCATCGACCCCATGACCACGGCGACGGTCGGGCGAGCCAGCGCGGCGCCGGTGCCGTTGTGCAGCGTGCCGGTGACGACCAGGTCGTCACCGGTCCTGGCGACGGCCGGGGTCACCGAGCCGAGGTCGAGCGTGACGTCGGCCGCCGACGCCTCGGACGCCTCGGCGGAGGGGTGGGCAGGGGAGGCGGGGGCAGCAGGAGAGGCCGGGTTCGCCGCGGGCGCGGAGGTGGCGAGGGCAAGGCTCGCGGGCAGCGCCAGCGCCGCCGCGGCGAGCACGCGGCATACCGAAGCGCGGGGCATCACTCGTCTCCGGCCAGTCGCTGCCAGGCCTGCCTCGCGATGCGCCGTTCGTTGGGGAAGGTGAGGTGCTCGTGGGCCTCCCGCAATGGCAGCCACGCGACGTCGATGGCCTCGTGGTCGGGGTCGTTCTCGATGGTGAGGTGACCACCGGTGGCCTCGAGGAGGTAGTGGTGCACGAACTTGTGGATCCGCCGCTCGCCGGTGGCGAACCAGTAGTCGATGGTCCCGAGCTCGGTGAGGACCCGGCCCTCGATGCCGGTCTCCTCCTCGACCTCGCGGGCGGCGGCCTGCTGGAGGGTCTCGCCCTGCTCCATGTGTCCCTTGGGCAGGCACCACTCGATCCGACCGGCCCGGTTGCGGCGGGCGATCACCGCGATCCGGGCGATGCCGTCCTGCACGTCGACGACGATGCCCCCGGCGGAACGCTCCTCGACCGAGGGCAGCCGGGGCCGGGTGGGCGCCAGTCTCTCGGGGTCGCGGGCGGGGGACGTCACCGTGCCACTCTAACGAGCGCCTACCCTTGACCTCCGTGTCCACCGCCGATCCCCGCGAGCCGCTGCCCGAGCTGATGCGCCGGGCCACCGCCCACCTCGCGCCGGTCGTGCCGCTGCTGACCGAGCTCGGTGAGCTCTTCGCAGCCCGGGGCCACGAGCTGGCCCTGGTCGGGGGACCGGTGCGGGACGCGTTCCTCGGGCGCAGGTCGCCCGACCTCGACTTCACGACCAGCGCCACGCCCGACCAGTCGCTGGCCATCCTGCGCTCGTGGGGGGATGCCCACTGGGACATCGGCCGCGAGTTCGGCACCATCGGAGCCCGGCGTGGCGAGCACGTGGTCGAGGTCACCAGCTACCGGGCCGACGCCTACGACGGCCAGACCCGCAAGCCGGTGGTCGCCTTCGGCGACAACCTCGAGGACGACCTGGTCCGGCGCGACTTCACCGTCAACGCGATGGCCATGCGCCTGCCGTCGATGGAGTTCGTCGACCCGTATGCCGGGTTGGCCGACCTCGCCGCGCGTCGCCTGCGCACGCCCGGGCCGCCGGAGGTGTCCTTCGGCGACGACCCGCTCCGGATGATGCGGGCCTGCCGCTTCGTGGCCCAGCTCGGGGTGGACGTGGCGCCGGAGGTGGGCGCGGCGATGACCGCGATGGCAGCCTCGATCGGGATCGTGTCGGCCGAGCGGGTCCGTGACGAGCTCACCAAGCTGCTGCTCGCGCCGTCGCCGCACGCCGGGCTGCGGCTGCTCGTCGAGTCGGGGCTGGCCGACCACGTGCTGCCCGAGCTGCCGGCCCTCAAGCTCGAGATCGACGAGCACCACCGGCACAAGGACGTCTACGAGCACTCCCTGCGGGTGCTCGACCAGGCGATCGCGCTCGAGGGTCCGCCCGACGGCCCCGAGTCGTCGGTGCCCGGGCCCGACCTGGTGCTGCGCCTCGCGGCGCTGCTCCACGACATCGGCAAGCCGGCGACCCGGCGGTTCGAGTCGGGGGGTGGGGTCTCCTTCCACCACCACGAGGTGGTCGGCGCCAAGCTCACCGCCAAGCGGCTCAAGGCCCTGCGCTTCGACAAGGACACCGTCAAGGCGGTGTCCCGCCTGGTCGAGCTGCACCTGCGGTTCCACGGGTACGGCGACGGGGCGTGGACCGACTCGGCGGTGCGTCGCTACGTCACCGACGCGGGTCCGCTGCTCCCGCGCCTGCACCGGCTGACCCGCTCGGACTCGACGACCCGCAACGCCCGCAAGGCCGCCCGGCTGTCGCAGACGTACGACGCGCTCGAGGCCCGGATCGAGGCGCTGATGGAGGCCGAGGAGCTGGCCAAGGTGCGCCCGGAGCTGAACGGCAACGAGATCGCCGAGGTGCTCGGCATCACCCCCGGTCCGGTGCTCGGTCGCGCCTACGCGTTCCTGCTCGAGCTGCGGCTCGACCAGGGCATGGTCGGCCGCGACGCAGCCGTCACGGCCCTGCGGCAGTGGTGGGCCCAGCAGCCGGAGAGCCGCTGACGCCCAGGGCCTGCGTCGAGGCGGCCGTCTGCGGGCGAGATGTGCCGGTATGCCGCGTGAAAAGGGGGTTTTGTGGGTTTGCCCACCTGTGGGAGCCTTGCCCCTGACTGCGACGGCGCGCGTGGGCAGGTGGGGAAGAGGCCGTGGGGGAGTTCTCCCCATTGGTCGAGGTCACCATCGGGCCTAGCCTTCGCGGTGCACTCTCCGGTTGCCGCAAGGTCCCCCGAAAGGTCCCGATGCCCACCCTGAAGTATCCGAGCGAGCAGTTCCCGGGTCCGCCCTCGGTCACCGTCGACATCCCCGACGGCTGGTCGCCGGTGCGGGTGCCCGGCACGCTGCTGGCCGCCCGCCGCACCGACACCGGCGGCCGGTTCGCCCCCAACGTCGTGGTCCGTGGCTTCACCCGCTCGGGCGACTTCACCATCGGCCGCGCGCTCGCCGAGCTCAAGTCCTACGTCGAGGACCGCACCGACGGGGAGATGGACGCTCCCTTCGCGCTCGAGATCGAGTCGGTCCCCTTCGTGGGGGTCAACGTGTCGTGGACCGACGAGGCCGTCGGTGACGTGGTCCAGGCCCACCTGTTCGCCGGCGCGCGGCGTGGTCAGGTGGTCGACCTGCTGCAGGTGACCGGGTCGGTCGGTGGCGAGCAGGTCGACGTCGAGTACGAGTCCCTCCAGCAGCTCATGCAGACCGTCCGGATCACCCGGTGACGACGGCCGAGGGCCCCCACGGCGCGAGGCTGACCGTGCGGGCGGGGGCCGCCACCGACGTGGGCCGGGTGCGCAAGCACAACGAGGACAGCGTGCTGGCCGACCGCACCGTCTTCGTCGTCGCCGACGGCATGGGCGGTCACGCGGCCGGCGAGGTCGCCAGCCGCATCGTCACCACCACCCTCGGCGAGCTCGCGGATGCCCCGGTCCGGCGTCGCGAGGACCTCGTCGCCGCCCTCGCCCTGGCCAACCGGCGGATCCTCGAGTCGGTCGCCCAGCACCCCGAGCAGCACGGCATGGGCACCACGGCGGCCGGCCTCGCCGTGGTCAAGGCGGGGGGTTCCGACCACTGGGCGGTCTTCAACGTCGGTGACTCCCGCGTCTACCGGTTCGTCGACGGCCAGCTGCGGCTCGTCACGGTCGACCACTCGGAGGTCCGCGAGCTCATCGACGCCGGGCTGATCACCGAGGAGGAGTCGGCGCGTCACCCGCTGCGCAACGTCGTGACCAGGTCGATGGGTTCGGAGTCGCTGCCGACCCCCGACATCTGGGTCTTCCCGCCGCACGCCGGTGAGCGGTTCGTCATCTGCTCCGACGGGCTGTCCAACGAGCTGAGCACCGAGCGGATCCGCGAGATCGTCGCGGAGCACGACGACCCGCAGGCGTGCGCGGAGGCGCTGGTCGCCGCGGGGGTCGACTCCGGCGGCCGGGACAACGTCTCCGTGGTCGTCGTGGCCCTCGACTCCGACGACGACGACCTCGACGACATCGACACGGCGCCGCGGGCCGGCGCTGGAACGGCGGGCGGCCAAGGATGACAGCCGTCCCCATCGAGCTGCCCGACGAACCTGGATGGTCGACCGTTTCGGTCGGCCACCTCCGCGTGCTCGTGCGGGCGGGCGGCGCCCTCGTGGAGCGCGTCCGCACCGCCGCCGAGTCGGGAGACCTCGACGACGTGCTCGACGCGCTGTCTGCCGACGGGGTGCGCGCCACCCCCGACTTCGTCGCCGTGCTCGAGGGGTCCCCACTGCGCGTGGTGACCCGGGGCAGTGCGTATGCCGTGGCGGCCGGCCCGGGGGGAGACACCGAGCTGCGGGCCACCGGCCGCGGCCCGTGGGTCGACCAGGACGCGGAGCCGGACGTCACGGGTGTCACCCTGCACACCGGTGCGGCCCGCCCCGAGGCGGCTGTGCCGGCCGCCGATACGCAGCTGCCCCCGGTCAGCGAGCCGGCCACCGGTGGCGGAGCCGGCTGGAAGCTGCCGAGCGTGTTCGGCCGGGGCCGCGCCGACGACCCCGGTGCGTCGGCCGCGGTGCCGACGGCGGAAGCCGGTGGTGCCCCGGATCCCGGGCAGCCCACTGCGTCCGCTGCGCCCGAGGAGTCGGTCGAACCCCCGGAGCAGCCGGCCCCCGTGCCGCCCGCCCCGGTGCCGCCCGCCGCCGAGGTGGAGGACCTGCCGAGCTACGACCACCTGTTCGGCGCGACCCAGCACGACCGGCCCTCCTACATCGAGAAGCACGACACCCAGGGCATCAGCGAGCCACCGATCGGCCACGCGCCGATCGAGTCGGCGGGCGGCTTCGACCCGCGCGACTCCCTCGCGGAACAGCAGCCCCCGGCTTCGCCCGAACACACCCTGGCACCGCCCCGGGACACCATCCACCCCGGCGCCGTGCCGCAGCCTCCCGTGCCGCAGCCACCCGGGCGTGCCGAACCACCCGCGCCGCCGGTGAAGGGCGGTCTGATCGACTCCGTGCCGTGGCGCAGCGGCGGCTCGAACGTGCCCGACCCCGACCCCGCACCGCGCCCGACCCCGACGACTCCTCCTGTTCCCCCCGCGCCGCCGGCCGTCGCTCCTACCGTGGCCGGCCCGCACTCGTCGCGGCCGGGGAGCGTGCCGCTGCCCCCCGCCCCGGCCGCCCCGGCGACCCGCTCCACCCCGACGCCGCCCGCGCCGAGCACCCCGCCCGCGCCGAGCACCCCGCCCGCGCCGAGCACCCCGCCCGCGCCGAGCACCCCGCCGGCCGCCGCGTCGCCTGCCCCTGCGCCGGAGGGTGACGACGGGAACGACGTGGACGCCACCGTCGACCGCAGTGCCCTGCTCGCGGGGCGAGGTGCCGTGGTCAGCGGCCCCACGGTGCTGGCCGTGCTCTGCCCCGCCGGCCACACCAGCCCGCCCCACTCGGGCGTGTGCCGGCTGTGCGGCCGCGAGATCCCGCCGCAGCAGCCGTTCCAGACCGCCCGCCCACCGCTGGGCCTGTTGCGCCTCGCCTCGGGTGACGTCGTCCACCTCGACCGCGGGGTCCTGCTGGGCCGCTCGCCCAAGGTCAACGCCGAGCTCGCCGCGGCCGACCGTCCGCACCTGGTGAAGGTGACCTCGCCGCAGAACGACATCTCGCGCAACCACGTCGAGATCGTCCTCGAGGGCTGGCACGTCCTCATCCGCGACCTCGGGTCGACCAACGGCACGACCGTCGCCCTCCCGGGCCAGCACCCCGTGCGGCTGCGCCCGAGCGACCAGCAGGTCATCGAGCCCGGCACCGTCATCACGCTGGCCGACGAGGTCAGCTTCACCTACGAGGTGGGCTCGTGAGCACCTCGACGCCGCCCGAGATCCCGGGCCTGGTCTACGTCCAGCCGGTCGGCTCCGGCGGCTACGCCGACGTCTTCCTCTACGAGCAGCAGATGCCGCGGATGAACGTCGCGGTCAAGGTGCTCAAGGGTGAGGGGCTGACTCCCGCCATCCGGCGCCAGTTCGCCGACGAGGCCGACACGATGGCCCAGCTGGCCGACCACCCATACATCGTGCAGGTGTTCCGCGCGGAGACCTCCGCCGACGGCCGGCCGTACCTCGTCATGAAGTACTACCCGCCGCCGAACATGGCGATGCGGGCCCGCTCGGAGCGGTTCACGGTCGAGGAGGTGCTGCGCATCGGCATCCAGCTGGCCAGTGCGGTCGAGACCGCGCACCGGGCCGGCATCACGCACCGTGACATCAAGCCGGCCAACGTCCTGGTCAGCCAGTACGGCGCCCCGGGTCTCACCGACTTCGGCATCGCCGGCCGTGGCGGGGCCGGAGCCGAGGAGGAGGCCGACGACGTCGGTGTCTCCGTGCCGTGGGCGCCCCCGGAGGTGCTGTTCGGCCAGTCGAACGGCGACGCCCGTGCCGACGTCTACAGCCTGGCCGCCACGTTGTGGCAGCTGCTCGTCGGGCGCTCGCCCTTCGAGGTCGGCGGCGGCGACAACTCGGCCTACGCCCTGATGCCGCGGATCCGGTCCAACCCGGTCCCGAGCACCGGTCGCGCCGACGTGCCCGTCTCGCTCGAGCGCCTCCTCGGGCAGGCGATGGCCAAGGACCCGGACAACCGTCCGGCCACCGCCCTCGCGCTGGCCCGGTCCCTGCAGGAGATCGAGCAGGAGCAGCGCTTCCCCCGCACCGCGATCGTCGTGCTCGACGAGCAGGGGCAGACCACCCTGGCCGACCAGACCCCGGGCCCGGCCGGCGAGGAGGACCGCACGCGGGTGCGCAGCCCGCAGGCGGTGCGCAGCGCCCAGGCGCCGCCGCGACCGCGCCCCAGCCAGCCGGCATACCCGTCGATGAGCGGGTCGACGTCGATCCCGGCAGCGGCTCAGACTCACGTCGCCTCCCCCCGACCCGGCACGGCGTCCCACGGGGTGCCCGACGACGTGGCCGAGGAGGGCACGATCCGGGTCGACCGGTCGCGGGCCGCCGGCGCCGCGCGCGCCGTCGCGCCCACCCCGACGCCGGAGGAGCCGGCGGACGTCGAGCGCCACGAGATCAGTCCGACGACCCTCCTGGCCGGGGTGACTGCCGTCGTGGCCCTCCTCGCGGCCATCGCGCTGTGGGCGGTCTTCGGCCGGGGCGACGGCGCGCCCGCGGTGACCCCGACCAGGACGGTGGCCAGCCAGACCGACGACGACCCGGTGGCGATCGCCCCGGTGCCCACCATCTCCTCGCGCGGCACGACCGGTGGGGTCGCGTTCTCGTGGACCTACCCGGGGGCCGAGAAGGGCGACGCCTACCGGTTCCGCAGCGCGCCCTCCCTCGACGCCCTGAGCAAGGCGACCTTCGTCAGCTCCACCACGACGACCCGCGTGGTCAAGGTCGCCAAGGGCACGCAGGTCTGCGGCCAGGCCCGCGTCATCCGCAGCGGGTCCGAGTCGAACTGGTCGCAGCCCGAGTGCGAGAGGGCGGGGTAGCCGTGGGCGTGACGGTCGACTTCTGTGGAGAGCTCTTCGTGGCCGATGGGTCGCGTCCGCTCACCATCGGTCGGGTGGGCGACGTGGAGATCGACGACAACCCCTACCTGCACCGCAACTTCCTCCAGATCGCCGAGGACGGCGGGCTGTGGTGGCTGGCCAACGTCGGCACCACACTCACCGCGACAGTGGCCGACAAGAAGGGCCTGTTCCAGGCCTGGCTCAACCCCGGTGCCCGGATCCCGCTGGCCCTCGAGCGCCTGACCGTGTGGTTCACCGCCGGGCCGACGACCTACGACTTCGACATCCTCGTCGACTCACCCGCCTTCACCTCCACCGGCACGGAGGAGGTGGTGGAGGACGACGCCAGCGGCGAGACGACCGTCGGCCGGGTGTCCTTCACGCCCGACCAGAAGCTGCTGATCGTGGCCCTCGCGGAGCCGTTCCTGCGCCGCGGCCAGGGTGGCGTGGCGCAGATCCCGTCGTCGGCCGACGCCGCCGCGAGGCTGGGCTGGAAGGTCACGAAGTTCAACCGAAAACTGGACAATGTATGTCAGAAGGTCGCTGATGCTGGTACACGTGGTCTGCACGGGGGGCCGGGGAAGCTCGCAAGCAACCGCAAGGCACGACTGGTCGAGCACGCGTTGTCGACCCGTCTGGTGACCGAGCCTGACCTGGTGCTGCTCGACAGCATCACCGATGGCAACCAAGGGGAGTAGGAATCACGTGAGTCCGATGTCGACTCGACGGGTGGGGGTGGCGTCCGGTCTCGTGGTGGCGCTGGCCGCGACGAGCCTGACGTTCTTCGCGGTCACGTCCAAGGGCGAGACCGTGCACCAGACCGAGCTCAACGACGGCGGGGTGTGGGTCTCGTCGGCCAAGGACGCCCGGTTCGCGCGGGTCAACAAGGCGGTCGGTCAGTTCGACGCGGGAGTCGTCGCCTCGAGTGGCCCGGGCGAGTCGATCGACGTCCTCCAGGACGACAACGCGGTCGCCGGCCTGGTCGTCGGCTCGGGGTCGTTCACCCCGATCGAGCCCCGGTCGGGTCGGCTCTCCGACTCCGGCGGGGTCTTCGTCAACCCCCCGCGGGTGGCCACCAACCAGCGGGTCTTCGTGCCGGGCACCGCCGACCTGCGTGGTGGCACGGTCGCCAAGCTGTCGCCGACCACCGGCAAGGTGTGGGGCCAGACCTACGACCCGAAGGTGGGCCTGCCTGCGCTGGCCGGTCTCGCCGACGGTGCCCGCGAGCTGGCGACCGTGGGCGCCGTCGCCGCGATGGCGGTCGACGTCAAGGGCGACATCCACGTCGTCTCCGGCGCGACCGGCAAGGTCGTGACGATCCCCCGGACCCCGACCGGTTTCGGCAAGCCGGTCACCGAGACGATCGCGCTCAAGGGTGCGAAGGTCGTCGACATCACCGCGGTGGGGACGCGGTGGGTGGTCTACAGCGCCGGTGACGACAAGCTCTACTTCCAGGGCAGCACCAAGGCCGTCGACGCCGGCACCACGCGCGAGGAGGGCAAGCCCGCGTATGCCGCGTTGCAGCAGCCCGGCCCGGACGCCGACTCCGTGGGTCTCCAGGACTCCACGACGCTGCGGCTGGTCGGGGTGGATGGTGCCGGTGGGACCGGCGGCGTCCAGGTCACCATCGGTGACAACGAGACCCCTCCGCTGCCGTCGCGGCCGCTGCGCACCGGGGCGTGCATCCACGCGGCCTGGGCCAGCGTCGTCAACAACTACTACGGCAAGGACTGCGGGGGGTCCGACCAGCCCGCTCCCGCCGTCTCGATCGAGCGGAAGACCGCGGAGCCGGTGCGCTCGGGCGTCTCGCTGCGCACGAACCACGGGCTGGTCGTCCTCAACGACCTCGACGGCGGCGAGGTCTGGGACCTCGACAGCAAGCCGAAGAAGCTCGACGAGTGGGACTCGCTGATCCCCCCGCCGAAGACGACCAAGGACACCAAGAAGAAGGACGAGAACCTCATCGACGAGACGTCGGTGGCCCAGCCCCCGACGGCCAAGCCGGACGACCTCAGGGCCCGACCCGGTCGCACCTCGAAGCTGCACGTCCTCGACAACGACACCGACGCCGCCGGCTCGGTGCTCGCGATCGCGCCCGGTGACCTCGGCCGCCCGGACATGTCCGGGGTCACGGCGAGCGTCGCCGCCGACGGCCAGAGCATCGACGTCGCGGTGCCCGACGAGCCCGAGCGCCAGTCGTTCTCGTTCACGTACAAGATCAACAACGGCAAGGCCCCCCAGAAGTCGGAGGCCAAGGTCACCGTCACCCTCGTGCCCGACGAGGTGAACTCCCCTCCGACCCTGCGCCCCGGCACCGCCAACCTCACCAAGACGGTCTATCCCGTGATCCGGGGCAAGCTCCTGCCGGTGCAGGTGATCGGCGACTGGCGCGACCCCGAGAGCGACTCCCTCAGCCTCGAGGCGACGGCCGACGGGTCGTCGGTCGACGGCCTGGGCCGGCTCAACGTCCTGGCCCCGATGAAGCCCGGCACCCAGGCGGTCGAGTACTCCGTCAACGACGGGCGGGTCGGCTCCAAGGGCACGGTGAGCGTCAAGGTGCTCGGCCAGGACGACCCCCTCGTCAAGCCGAAGACCCAGCCCGACGTCGTGCGGGGTGTCGTCGGCAAGCCCCTGCAGCTCGAGCCCCTCGGCAACGACATCGCGGGCGCCGACCCGACCGAGCCGGACGCCACGCTGCGACTCAGCCGCGAGCTGCAGTCCACCGGTGCCCTGGCGGTCGACACCAACCTCGACACCGGCGTGGTCACCGTGACCGGATCCAGCGCCGGCACCTTCGAGCTCAGCTACGGCGCGCAGGTGGGTGGCGCGATCTCTGCCGGCCGGGTCCGCGTGGACCTGATCTCCGACCCCGACCCCGACGCCCCGCCGGTCGCGGTCCCGGACGCGGCCACCCTGCGTGACCAGACCCCGGTCCTCACCGACGTGCTGGCCAACGACTACAGCCCCCGGGCCGACGTCCTGGTGACCCGTTCGGTGTCGGTCAGCGCCGACAGCGACTGGCTGCGCCCCTCGATCTACCAGGGTCGCTGGGTGCGCATCGAGGCGCTCGACCCGGCCGGTCAGGGCAGCCGACCCCGCACCGGCACCGTGACCTACACGATCAGCGACGGCGTCAAGACGACGACCGGCGAGGTGGCCGTGTCGCAGTTCCCGGCCAACGACCGCGCCCTGCCGATCGTCGGTGACGACCAGGCGGTCGTGCGCGCCCAGGACACCGTCACGATCCCGGTGATGGACAACGACAGCATGGCCGACGGCATACCGCTCGTCCTCGACCCGGCCAGCGTCAAGGTGATCGACGGCTCGGGCGTCGCCTTCGCCTCCGGCAACGTCGTGCGCTTCGTCCCGAAGAACCAGGCGCCCACGGTCCAGGAGACCGTGACGGTCGAGTATGCCGTGTACCCGATCGGCGAGCGGGCGAAGGCCACGACCGGCCGGATCACCATCGCCGTCATGCCGCTGCCGACCCCGCAGACGCCGAACCAGGCGCCGGTGGCCCGCAGCTTCTCCACCAGCGTCACCGCGGGTGACCCACTCACGATCACCGTGCCGTCCTCGGGCGTCGACCCCGACGGCGACAGCGTGACCGTCGCCGGCCTGGTCGGCGCGGACGGCGGCGCGGTCGACCTGAAGTTCGGTCGCGTGACCGGCTTCGGGCCCTCGACCATCAAGTACGAGGCCTACCCGACCGCGGCCGGCACGGAGATCCTCAACTACGAGGTGCGCGACCGCTTCGGCGCCACGAGCCAGGGCTTCGTGCGGATCGGTGTCGTCCAGCCCGGTGACCCGCAGCCGCCGGTCGCCGTCGAGGACGAGGTGCGTGCCAAGCCGGGCAAGACCGTCACGATCGACGCGACGCTCAACGACCTGATCGCCCGCGGCGACAGCATCGACCTGGAGTACAAGGCGCCGCTCAACCCGGCCGGCGAGCTGGCCAAGTGGAAGGTCGACGAGGCCAACACCTACTTCACGACGAAGGTGCCGGCTCCCGGGGCCGGCGTCCAGCACCTCACCTACGGCATCGGCAACGGCCTGTTCGACCCGTCCCGGTCGACCATCTCGGTGGTCCCCGACCCGACGGCCAAGAACCCCCCGGTCGCGGTCGACGACACGGCCAAGCCGAAGGAGGGTGAGACGAGCACGCTGGTCGACGCGCTGGCCAACGACCGCGACATCGACGGCACCCGCGAGTCGCTCAAGATCACGTCGGTCCTGTCGCCCGACGCCACCGTCGAGGACGGCCAGGTGCGGGTGAAGGTCAAGCCGTTCCCCTACACGGTCCCCTACGTCATCACCGACGAGGACGGCCTCACCGCCATGGCGCTGATCTACGTCCCGACGGGTGAGTCGGGACTGCCCTTCGTGGTGTCGGGTGCGCTGATCGAGATGGACAAGGACTCCACCAAGACGGTCAAGCTGGCGGACTACGTGAAGTCCCCTCGCGCCAGGGTCGTGAGCATCACGACGGCCGACAACGTCAGCGCCTCACCCCGGGAGCGGTTGCGGGTCGAGGCCGACGGCCGTTCGGGACTCACCCTCACCTCCTCCGGCGGCTACATCGGCCCGGGTGCGGTGATGCTCGAGGTGAGCGACCAGGAGTCGGTCAGCCAGAAGGACTTCAAGACCGCCTACCTGTCGATCCCCGTGCAGATCGGGCCCAAGATCCCGTTGCTGCGGTGCCCCAGCTACACGGTCAAGCTCAACGCCGGCGGCCGCGCGCGGACCGTCGACATCCCCACCCTCTGCCACGCCTGGCTGCCGGTCGGGATGACCCTCGACGACGTGGTCTTCGAGAGCGCCTGGCGGCCCGAGCCCCAGGACGTGGACCTGCGCAAGAGCGGTGCGGGTGACCGGACCCTCGAGCTGCAGGCCGGGAACCGGGCGCCCAGCAGCGTCAACGGGCGGCTCGTCGTCAAGGCGCGCGGCGGCCCGGAGTCGACCATCGCGGTGTCGGTGCTCGGCATCGACGGCGGCGCGGTGGACGCGAACGGCAAGCCGCTGCCCTCCCTGGGGCCGCCGCGACTGCGGCCGTTCTCGGTGTCGGGACTCGAGGCCGGGTCGGCCCGGACCATCAACCTGCAGGCCTACCTCGACTCACCGCTGGCGAGCCCCAGCTGCAGCATCTCGGCAGCGACCGTCCCGGCCGGTTCCGGTCTGACCGTCTCCCGGTCGGGCTGCGACCTGACCCTCACGGCAGCCGCGAACGCTCGCGGGCGGGCGTTCGTCGACGTGTCCGTCGCCGACGGTCCGGGCCGCAACGCCCCCGGCCGTGGCACCGTCGAGATCCTCGGCAAGCCCGACGCCCCGACCGGCGTGGCCGCCGAGGCGGACCGGGTCAGTGGTGGCTTCGCCCGGGTGCGCTGGCTCCCGCCGGCCATCGACGGTGGGAGCCCGATCACCGGCTACGTCGTCGTGGTCAAGGGGCCAGGCGGGCGCGAGGTGAGCTGCTCGGCGTCGCCGTGCACGATCACCGACCTGCGCAACGGCGAGTCCTACACCTTCACCGTGATCGCCCAGAACGCCATCGGGCGCAGTCCCGAGAGCAGCGCGAGCAACGCCGTCGTCCCGGACACCCTGCCCAACCCGGTGAACGGGGTCCGCATGACCGGACGCGGTGACGGGTCGCTCAGCATCGCCTGGAACGCCCCGGCCAAGAAGGGCAGCGACGTCACGACGTACGACGTGCGCGTCACCGACACCTCCACCGGGGCGATCCGGTCCATCACCGTGTCCGCCCCTGCGGTGCGGACGACGGTCACGGGTCTGACCAACGACCACCAGCAGTCCGTCCAGGTCCGCGCCAAGAACAAGCTCGGCTACGGGCCGTTCGGGTCGGCCGTGCGGATGCAGTCGGCCGGCACGCCGCCGGCCGTCCCCGCCCCTCGCGTCGACAATGCCGGGACCGGCCCTGCCGAGGGCTCGTCGAGACTGACCATCTCGTGGGACGCGGTGCGCCCCAACGGGCCGCCGCTCACCCAGTACACGGTGTACGAGAGCCGGAACAACGGCCCGTGGACCGTGATCGGCACCAGGTCGCCCGACCAGCGCTCGTTGGGGCACACCACGGTGTACGACGGCGCGGGCTACCGCTACGTCGTCACCGCGACGAACGGCGCGAACAAGACCAGCCCGCAGGCCAACCCGACCTCGTTCAGCTCGGTCGGCATCCCCGAGGTGCCGGGACGACCGAGCGTCACCACGCCGAACCCCGACCTGTCGGCCACCGTGCGGGTCTCGGTGGGTGACTCCCGCTCGGGCTCGTTCACCCAGCTCCAGTGGCGAAACACCAACGGCCGCACCGGCACGGTCAGCTGCGGATGTCCCGAGGGGTCGATCAGACAGTGGACGATCGCCAACATGGGCAACACCTCACAGACCCTCGAGGTGCGCGCCTACAACGGCACCAACTGGTCGCAGTGGTCGCCGGCGAGCAACAGCTACCGGCCCTACGGCCCCACGCCGAACCCGACGAACCTGCGTTCGAGCCGCAGCGGCGACACCATCACCTGGCAGTGGAACACGTCCACCAACGGTCGCCCGATCGACCAGGTTCAAGTGCGTGGAGCCGTGGACCGGACCTGGAGCTCCAACCGCGAGCAGGTGTCCTTCACCGGCACCCCGGGCAACACCTACAAGCTCGAGGTCCGCGCCCACAGTGCCGCGGGCTGGTCCGGCTGGGTGGGTCCGGATGCGCAAAGCATCCCCAACGACCCCAAGGTCACCGTCCTGAAGGGCAACTCCTGCGCGCAACGCTCGTGCAACACCGGCAACGGCTCCTGCACCAGCTCCAACTGCTACTGGATCGCGGTCAGGACTGCCAACTTCAACGGGGGAGTGACGTGCAGCTTCCGCGCAAACGGACAAGCCGTGAACGGGTGGCGCAACCTGTCCATGGGAGGCACCGACCGAGCCGAGAGTGACAACTTCTTCGGGATGACCGGACAGACAGTCACAGCCACGTGTGACGGCGTGTCCGACTCGCTCCAATGGTGAGCCGGGCAGCCGGACCGGTTCCACGACCTACCGGCGCGCCGATCAGACCTGCCAACGCGGCATACCAGCAAACACGAACCATCAACGAAGACAAGGGAAAGCGACACCCATGACCGTCACCACCGACCAGGCCCAGTGGTTCGCCCAGGCGTTCACCCAGATGGTCGACAACGTCGACAAGGCCGTCCTGGGGAAGCAGCACGTCATCCGCCTCGCGCTGACCTGCATGCTCTCCGAGGGCCACCTGCTCCTCGAGGACTTCCCGGGCACCGGCAAGACCCAGCTGGCCCGCGCGATGGCCAGCACCGTGCAGGGCACCAACAGCCGCGTGCAGTTCACCCCCGACCTGCTCCCCAGCGACGTCACCGGCGTGACCATCTACGACCCGGCCAAGCAGACCTTCGACTTCCACCCGGGCCCGATCTTCGCGAACATCGTGCTCGCCGACGAGATCAACCGGGCCTCACCGAAGACGCAGTCCGCCCTCCTCGAGGTCATGGAGGAGGGCCGGGTCACCGTCGACGGCGTGCCCCACCCGGTGGGCGAGCCGTTCATGGTCATCGCCACCCAGAACCCGATCGAGCAGGCCGGCACCTACCGGCTCCCCGAGGCCCAGCTGGACCGGTTCCTCATGAAGACCAGCCTCGGGTACCCCGACCACGAGGCGACCGTCGCGGTCCTCGCCGACGCCAAGACGCGCGACCGCACCAAGGCCCTCGAGCCGGTCGTCACCAGCAACGTCGTCACGGAGATGGCCGCGCTCGCCGACGAGGTCCACGTCGACCCGGCGATCCTGGCCTACATCTCCCGCATCGCCGAGGAGTCCCGCCGGCACGTCTCGATCAAGCTCGGGCTGTCGGTGCGCGGGTGCCTGGCGTTCGTCCGGTGCGCGAAGACCTGGGCGGCCAGCCAGGGTCGCACCCACGTCATCCCCGACGACGTGAAGCTGATCAGCAACCCCATCCTGTGCCACCGGCTGCTCCTCACGGCCGAGGCCCAGTTCGCCAACATCACCGTCGACCAGGTCATCAACCAGATCCTCTCCGAGGTCGCCCCGCCTGCCGAGCGAGTCGCCTGAGCATGGCCCTCGCACGATGACCACGGACACGGGGCAGGGTCCCAGCCAGCAGGCCGAGGACGTGGGCCAGACCACCCGCCGAGCCGACCTCAAGAAGGGGGGTCGGCGGTCCCGGCGCGCCTCCGGGGACTCCTCGACGCCGCTGGCCGCTCCTCTGTATGCCGGGTCGCCGGGTCCCGGTGGCGGCGCTCGTGCAGGGGGCGGGGCCCGCGCCGCCGGTGCCAGCTCCACCCGGCCGCGTCGCCTCCCGGCGCTGCCGACCATCACGGTCACCCGCCCGAAGCTGCCCACCTTCATCGCCCGGGCCGGCCAGCAGACCACCGGGGTGCTCGCCGAGCGCACCGAGGGCCTCAGGGCGGCGACCCGCCCCGTCTGGGGCCCGGTCGCCGCGTTCCTGCGCTGGGTCTCACCGCTCGGCTGGAGCGTCCTCGTGCTCGGCGGAGCGTGCTGGCTGGTCGCCGCCGTGGCCCACTGGGACGAGTGGGCCATGATCGGCGCCGGCGCGATCGCCCTGGTGCTGGGCTGTGCCCTGCTGGCCGTGGGTCGCACCCGGGTGCGGATCGACACCGAGGTCGACCCCCTTCGCGTGACCGTGGGCGAGCCGGCCACCGGCCGGATCTCGGTCACCAACGAGTCCCGCCGGGGCATGCTCCCGCTGCTGGTCGAGCTGCCGGTCGGGATCACGGCGGCGCGGTTCACCCTGCCGCCGCTCGGGTCCGGCAAGGCGCACGAGGAGCTGTTCGTCGTGCCGACCGAGCGCCGTGGCGTCATCGCCGTCGGCCCCGCCTCCACCGTGCAGGGCGACCCGCTCGGCATCGTGCGCCGCACCCTGCGCTGGACCGACGTCACCGAGCTGTTCGTCCACCCGCGCACGGTCTCGCTGGAGAGCCTGGGAGCCGGGCTGCTGCGCGACCTCGAGGGTGAGACCACCCAGGAGATGTCGATGTCCGACCTCGCCTTCCACGCCCTGCGGGAGTACCAGCCGGGTGACGACCGCCGCTACATCCACTGGCGGTCCTCGGCGAAGGCCGGCCGGCTGCTGGTGCGGCAGTTCCTCGACACGCGGCGCTCGCACCTGACCGTGCTCGTGGACGCCGACCCCGACCAGTACGCCGGGGGCGAGGAGGACGCCGAGACCGCGATCTCGGTCGCCGCCTCGGTGGGCAAGCGGGCCCACCTGGACGAGCAGGACTTCACCATCGTCTGTCGCGACTCGACCGCCTCGCGCACCAGCGCCCCCCTGGCGATGGACGCCCTGGCCAAGGTCGAGCTCGGGCCCAGCGACCTCTATGCGATGGCCGGCGAGGGACTCTCGCTCGCCCCCGACACCTCGATGGCGGTGCTCGTCACCGGCTCGGCCACCCCCTTCATCCAGGTGCAGCGCGCGCTCGGCCGGTTCGGGTCGGAGGTGCTGCGGGTGGCCCTCACCATCGACCGCGACCAGCGGGTCGGGGTCAAGAACGTCGGAGGCCTCACCCTGATGAACCTGCACGGGATCGGCGACCTGCGAGCGGTGCTGTCGGGGGTGACGGCCACGTGAGCGCCAGCCCCCTCGCGCCGCCGCGCGAGTCGATGCTGCCGACCGAGCGCTCCCGCGCCGACCGTGCCGCGAGCCTGCGCTCGCGCCTGCTGCCCTCCCGCGACGACCTGGTCGACCTCGGCTTCACCGCCCTGCTGGTCGGGCTGTCGCTCTGGGGCTTCCGCACCGTCTTCTTCGGCTGGGAGTGGATCGTCGCCGCCGTCGGCGGCCTGCTGCTGGGGCTGCTGGTCGCCCACCTGGTGACCGCGTTCCGGCTCCCCTCGGTGGTGACGATGCTCGGTCTCGCCGCGGCATACCTCGCGTTCGGCGGACCGCTGGCGGTCCGTGACCGCCTGGCCGCCGGGGTCTTCCCCAGCGGCCGCACCATCGACGACCTCGCCTCGACCGCGGTGCACGGGTGGAAGCGGTTGCTCACGCTGCTGCCCCCGGTCGACGCGACCGTCACCCTCCTCGCCCTGCCCCTCATCGTCGGGCTCGTCACCGGGGCCGCCACCTACACCGTGGCGCGCCGCCGCCCGACCGGGTATGCCGTGGTGGTGCCCCCCCTGGCCGCGCTCGCCCTCACGATCGTGCTCGGCACGCTCGAGCCGGCCTCGCTGCTCGCGCAGGGCGTCGTCTTCGGCCTGGCCGCCGTCGGCTGGATGATCGTGCGCAGCACCCGCGCGCGCCCGCCGCTCCAGAACGGCGCCGGCCGAGGCGCGCGGGCCGGCATCGGGACCGCGCTGCTGGCCCTGGCCGCGGTCGCCGGCCTCGTGGTCGGGCCGCACCTCCCGGGCGCTGACGGCGACCAGCGGCGGGTGGCGCGCACCGAGATCGTGCCGCCGTTCGACATCGCGCAGTTCCCGAGCCCACTGGCCGGGTTCCGCAAGTACACCGAGCCCAACGACGCGAAGCTCTACGACACCGAGCTGCTGCGCGTGACGGGGGCCCCGGCCGGCACGCCGCTGCGGTTCGCGACCCTCGACTACTACGACGGTGGCGTCTGGGGCGCCGGCTCGCGGGCGGGCCAGGACTCGGCCCGACCGGGCACGGCGTTCCAGCAGGTCGGCGAGCGCGTGAGCGCGACCGGCGACGGCCGGCCGGCCACCCTCCAGGTCAGCATCCCCGAGGGTGGCTACTCCGACGTGTGGCTGCCGACGGTGGGGCAGGTGACGGGGGTGCGGTTCGCCGGGGCCCGCGCCGACCAGCTCGCCTCGCGGCTGTGGCTGAACACCGACACGAGCACGGCGATCGTGCCCGACCGGGTCTCGGCCGGCGACCGCTACACGATGACGGTGCTGCTCCCGACGAAGGTGGTGCGCGACAAGCTGCCGACCTCGCTGTCCACCGCGACGGGCAACCTCGCCCAGAGCCAGGAGCTCGGCTTCCTCGACCAGCGGGTCGATGCGTGGAGCCAGGACGCCGGGGGCCCGTGGGCCCAGCTGCGCGCGGCGGCGGCGGCCATGAAGGGTGACGGCGCCTACACCGACGGTGGCACCAAGAACTCCGTCGAGAGCTACTACCTCGCCGGGCACTCCCGCGGACGCCTGGCCCGCTTCGTCGGCGCCACCCAGCTGGCGGGCAACGACGAGCAGTACGCCGCGACGCTGGCCCTCGTCGCGAACCGCCTCGACATCCCGACCCGCGTCGTCATGGGGGCCGAGCTGCCCGAGGGCGGCGTGGTCAAGGGCAAGGACGTGCACGCGTGGGTGGAGGTGCAGGACGAGACCGGCACGTGGGTCCCGTTGCTTGCCGACACCTTCCTGCCCGACCGCAACCAGAAGCCCAACCGGCTCCAGTCCAAGACCGACGAGCAGAAGATCGGTGCGCTCGTGCCGCCGCCGGCAGGCACCAACCCGCCGAGCGTCCTGCAGGGACCCGACCAGGCCCAGAACGCCGTCAACCTCAAGAAGCCCCCGAAGAAGCTCTTCGACCCGTCGGCCTGGCCGAGCTGGCTGCGCTGGCTGGTGTTCTACGTCCTCCTCCCGCTGCTCGTGCTCGTCGCGGTCTACTGGCTGATCCGCGGCGCGAAGGCCTGGCGCCGCCGGCGGCACGCCACCCGGGGCACGGCGACAGCTCGGGTCGCGTGGGCCTGGGAGGACCTGATGACCAGCGCCCGGTCGTTCGGTCACACCCTGCCCCGCCGGGCCACCCGGCTCGAGCAGGCAGAGGCGCTCGGACGACTCGAAGGCGCCAAGGCCCTTGCGGCGCAGGCGAATGCGCTCATCTTCGGGCCGGGCACGCCCGAGGTGGACGACGCCACGGCGTTCTGGACGGCCACCAACGAGGCACGCGGCGACCTGCGGGCCAACTGTGACTTCTGGCGCCGGCTGCGCTCGGACGTCGACCCGCGGCCGCTCTTCGCCCGCGGACCGGCCACCCCGGGGCGGCGCCGCCGCTCCCGCCCCACCCTCGCCACCCTGACCCGGAGGACTGCTACCTCGTGAAGCTGAAGTTCACCCTGCGATCCTCCGGCGACGTCGACACCGACCTCGTCGCCACGGTCGACGGCACCACCACCGTCGGGCAGCTCGCGGAGTACCTCGTCCTCGCCGACCCGGCGCGGGGCGTGGCCCCCGTCCAGCCCGGCCTGGGCGACTTCACCCTGTCCCACGTGGCCGAGGGCTTTCGCGCCGTCGACCCGCGGGCCACCATCGCCGAGAGCGGCCTGCGCTCCGGCGTGCACGTCGCGGTCACGCGCCGCACGGAGGGGTACGCCGACCGCGGCCAGTCCGTGGCGACCGCCGTCGTCGTCGCCGGCCCCGACACCGGGCGCGAGGTCCCGCTCGGTGCGGGCACGGCATACCTCGGCCGCGGTCGCGGTTGCGAGATCCAGCTCAGCGACGCGCAGGTCTCGCGCCGGCACGCCCGCCTGCTCGTGACCGACATCCTGGAGGTCATCGACCTCGGCTCGTCCAACGGCATCCAGGTGCAGGGCCAGCAGGTCGACCGCGCCGTGCTCAAGAGCGGCGACCGGTTCCGGATCGGCGAGACCGAGATCGAGGTGCGGGTCGCGGGGGGCAACACCGGGCTCGCCGCGGCTCGCGGCACCTCGCTGCCGTTCTCGCGGTCCCCGCGGATCGCTCCGCTGTACGCGGGGCGCGAGTTCCCCGTGCCGGCCCTGCCCGAGCGGCCCAAGCCCGAGCGGCCGCCGTGGATCGCGGCGGCGGTGCCGATGGTCATGGGTGTCGGCCTGGCCCTCGCGCTCAACAACCCGATGTTCCTGCTGTTCATCCTCCTGACGCCCGCCATGCTGTTCGGGCACTACTTCGAGTCGCGACGCAACGCCCGCAAGGACTACGAGCAGGCGCTCGTCGAGTTCCGCGAGGACCTCGCCGTCATGGTCGAGCAGCTCGAGGAGGAACAGGGCCGTGAGGTGGTCGGTCGCCAGGCCGAGCACCCCGCGAGCTCCGAGGCCGTCGAGGCGGCCGGCAGCGCCTCCAGCCTGCTGTGGACCCGTCGCCCGGGTGACCCCGGCTTCTGCGAGTTCCGGCTCGGGCTCGGTGAGCTCCCGTCGCGCAACACCCTCAAGCTGCCCGAGCTCGGGCGGTCCCGGGCGGAGGCCTGGCTCGAGGCCTCGCGGGCCGTCGACGGGATGGGCACGGTCGACCCCGTCCCCGTGGTCGCCGAACCGCTGCGCAGCGGCGCGATCGGCATCTCCGGCCCGCGCCAGCGCGCGCTCGAGGCCGCGCGGGCCGTCGTCGTGCAGGCCGTCGCCCTGCACTCGCCCGCCGACCTCGTCGTCGCGGCGGTCGGGTCGCCGGCCAGCGCGCGCGACTGGGACTGGCTGAAGTGGGTGCCGCACACGGCGTCACCGCACAGCCCGATCGACGCCCGCCACCTGGCCAACACCGGTCCGGCCAGCCTCTCCCTGGTCACCGAGCTCGAGGAGCTCATCACCAACGGGGCGCCCTCCGCGGACCTCCCCGACGACTCCACCGGCCCGGTGCAGGGCGCGTTCAAGCCGCCTCGGCTGCCTGCGGGCCGCCCGGTCGTCCTGCTCGTCGTCGAGGACGACGCCCCGGTCGAGCGCAGCCGGCTGGTCCAGCTGGCCGAGCGCGGCTGGCGCTACGGCATCATCGTGCTGTGGGTGTCGCCGACCACCGCGACCCTCCCCGCGGCCTGCCGCACCTTCGTCGAGCAGGGGCCGCAGCAGGGCGACGCCGTCGTCGGCTACGTCGGTGAGGCGGTCGTCCGGATGCCGGTCGACGCCGACCACGTCGAGGCGCCCGAGGTCGAGCGGCTCAGCCGACAGCTGGCGCCGCTGGTCGACTCCGGCGTGCCCGTCGAGGACGAGAGCGACCTGCCGCGGTCGGTGTCGTTCGTCAACCTCGTGGGGGCCGAGCTCGCCGAGGCACCCGGCCCGGTCATCGAGCGCTGGGGTGAGAACCGCTCGATCCTCACCGGCCCCTACGCCGCCGGACCGGTGGCCCGGCCCAAGCCGGGCAACCTGCGCGCCGTGATCGGGCAGTCCGCCGCCGGCACCTTCTCCATCGACCTGCGGGCCGACGGTCCGCACGCCCTGGTCGGCGGCACCACCGGCGCGGGCAAGTCCGAGCTGCTGCAGGCCTGGATCCTCGGCATGGCCGTGGCGCACTCCCCGCAGCGCCTGACCTTCCTGCTGGTGGACTACAAGGGCGGCTCGGCCTTCCGCGACTGCGTGAACCTGCCCCACACCGTCGGCCTCGTGACCGACCTCTCGCCCCACCTCGTGCGCCGGGCGCTCGCGTCCCTGTCGGCCGAGCTCAAGCACCGCGAGCACATCCTCGCCCAGCACAAGGCGAAGGACCTGGTCGAGCTGGAGCGCCGGGGCGAGGTGGCCGCCCCGCCGAGCCTGGTGATCGTGGTCGACGAGTTCGCCGCGCTCGTGCAGGAGGTGCCCGAGTTCGTCGACGGCGTCGTCAACGTCGCGCAGCGCGGCCGCTCCCTCGGGCTCCACCTCATCCTCGCGACGCAGCGTCCGGCCGGGGTCATCAAGGACAACCTGCGCGCCAACACCAACCTGCGGATGGCCCTGCGGATGGCCGACGAGGCGGACAGCGACGACGTGCTCGGCACGCCGGTGGCGGCTTACTTCGACCCGGCCCTGCCGGGCCGCGCGGTGTCCAAGGCCGGTCCCGGCCGACTCACCCCCTTCCAGACCGGGTATGCCGGTGGGTGGTCCACCGGCGAGGCGCCCCCCGCCTCGCTCGACGTCGAGACCCTCGGCTTCGGGGTCGGCACCGCGTGGGAGCTGCCCGTCGCCGAGGAGTCCCACGACGTCGTGCAGGAGGACCTCGGCCCCACCGACATCCAGCGCGTCGTCACCCAGATCGGGGCGGCCCAGCAGGCCGCCGAGATCCCCGACCCGCGCAAGCCGTGGCTGCCCGAGATGGCGTCCGTCTACGAGCTCGCCGACCTGCCGACCAGGCGTCGCGACGACGAGCTCGTCATCGGCATCAGCGACGACCCCGACAGCCAGACCCAGCCGCCGATCAGCTTCCGCCCCGACATCGAGGGCAACCTCGCGGTGTTCGGGGCCTCGGGCGCCGGCAAGAGCGCGTTCCTGCGCACCATCGCCGTCGCGGCGGGCTTCACCGTCCGCGGCGGACCGTGCCACGTCTATGGGCTCGACTTCGGCAACCGCGGCCTGGCCATGCTCGAGCCCCTGCCGCACGTCGGCAGCATCATCTACGCCAGCGACCACGAGCGGGTCGTCCGGCTGCTCACGATGCTCCGCGAGACGATCGACGAGCGGGCCCTGCGCTACTCCGCCGTGAACGCCGCCACGATCACCGACTTCCGGCGGCTGGCTGACGCGCCCGACGAGCCGCGGATCATCGTGCTGGTCGACGGGCTGACCAGCTTCCAGGCGGCCTACGACAGCCACGCCGGGCAGCGCTGGCTCGACCTCTTCACCTCGCTGGCCGGCGACGGCCGGCCGGTGGGAGTCCACTTCGTCGTCACCGCCGACCAGCGCAACGGGTTGTGGGGCGGGCTGTCCTCCGCCATCCAGAACCGCGTGGTGCTGCGGATGGCCACCGTCGACGACTACCTGTCCCTCGATGTCGACGCCGACGTGCTGTCGCTCGGCTCGCCTCCGGGACGGGCGATCGTGCACGACCGGGAGGTGCAGGTCGCCGTGCTCGGTGGTTCGTCCGACTCCACGGTGCAGGCCCGGGCCATCCACGGCTTCGCCGAGGGCGTGCGGCGGGCAGGGGTGCCCGAGGCGCCGCCGATCCGGTCGTTGCCCGAGTCGGTGTCGCTCGCCTCGCTCGCCGCCACGGACGCCTCCGGGCGGCCGGCGATCGGGCTCTCGTCGGCGACCATGCGCCCGATCGGCTTCGACCTGCGGGGCAGCCAGATCGTCCTCGGTCCGTCGGGCAGTGGGCGGACGACCGCGGTCCTGACCATGGCCCAGGCCGCCCTGCGTGCCACGCCGGGTCTGCGCTGCTGGCTGTTCAGCCCGCGCCGCTCGGTCCTCACCCGCGCCACCGGCGTGTGGACCGAGAGCGCCGTCGGGGTCGACGACTGCCGGGCCCTGGCCAAGCGGCTCAAGGACGAGATGGTGGAGGCCGGGCCCTCCGGCGCGACCATGCTCGTCGTCGTCGAGCGCGTCCAGGACTTCGACGGGTCGATGGCCGAGGATGACCTGGTCGAGCTCTTCAAGGCCGTGGTCAACTCCGAGCAATGTATTGTGGCCGAAGGGGATTCGGCCTTCTTCAACTCGAACTACGGGATGTCCGGCGCGCTGCGGTCTTCGCGCTCCGGAGTGTCGTTGCAGCCCAGCGGCGACGAGGCCTCGGCCTTCGCCGCCGACTACCGCGGCGTCAGCCGGGACCAGCTCCTCGAGGGTCGTGGCTTCCTGGTGCGTCGGGGCAACCCCGAGCTTCTCCAAGTGGCTCTGCCGCTGTCCACGAGCCCAGCGGGGGGTGGAGACGGACCGAGCTAGAGAGGGCGACGCCGGCCGTGGCCGGTGTCGCAGCGGGGCGTCGCAGCAGGGTGTCGCTGCAGGGCTCGGTGGTGGCGCGGTGGGGAGTGCTCCCCATTGAGGCATCACCGGCCCGCCCATAGGTTTCACACAGCAAGCACGACGACACCACGTCTTGTCCAGATCGACAACAGCGAGTGCCACCAACGGCGCTCACGACATGAAAGAGGGGAACCGTCATGGCTGAACTTTCCATGAAGACCGGCATCGCCCGGACCCAGGCCGGCGTCCTGGACGACTCCGCCCAGAAGATCAAGAAGGCGAAGTCGGAGATCGACGACCTGATCGGTCAGCTGAAGAACAGCTGGTGGGGTGAGGACCAGAAGAAGTTCGAGACCAAGTGGAACGGGCAGTACGCCGCGGACCTCACCAAGGCCGCGACCGGCCTGACCAAGGCCGCGGACCAGATCCGCACCGAGGCCAAGCAGCAGGACCAGACCTCGAACTGAGCGGGCCCACGAGACGCTCGGCACCCGAGCACCTCACCCCGAGCAGCAGGCACCGAGCAGCAGGCACCACGCACCACATCCAGTCAGACCCACGAACTTCACCCAGACAACTTTCACGCAGACAAGGAGACAACCATGCTTCCCACTCCCGAAGGTGGCGGCGGCGGCGGCGACAAGAAGGGTATGGACCCGGCCAAGGTCCAGGACGTCATCTCTCGCCTCGGCAAGGCCAAGGCCGACCTCCAGCACGCCAAGCAGGACGCCGACCAGGCAGCGCACAAGCTGGTCAGCGCGTGGCACGGCCCGGACTCGACCCGCTTCCAGTCCCAGTGGAAGAACGACGCGAACCACATCGACCAGACCGTCCTCGACGTGACGGAGATGCACAAGCGTCTGCAGGCCGAGCTGTCCGAGCAGAAGGCCACCTCGAACTGAGGCCACCCACGCCGGTGGCCGCCGGATCGTCACGGGTGGCCACCGGCGTGACCTCGACCATCCAGACCCACCCCGTGCCCTCCGCGGCACCTGTTGTGAAAGCAGAGCGCCATGGGCGGCACCGACAAGAAGGGCATGGAGAACCAGAAGGTTCGCTCCATCGCCGAACAGCTGTCCCGGGTGCGACGTGACCTGACCGACGCCACCACCCACGCGGAGAAGGCCGTGCGCCAGCTCCGCGGCGTCTGGGTGGGGGAGGACGCCACCTCCTTCTTCAGCGCGTGGCCGGCCACCCGCGCCACGCTGGACTCCAGCTCGAGCGGCGTCGAGGAGCTGACCAAGCGGCTGGCCGAGGAGATCGGCGACCAGGAGCTCACCTCCGGCGTGACCGGTGGTGACGGTGGTGACGGCAGCGGGGGCAACGGCGACAACGACGGCGACGGCACGCCCGACGGCTCCGACCAGGATGACGACAACGACGGCACGCCGGACGACCAGGACAAGGACGACGACAACAACGGCGTCCCCGACGACCGCGACGACGACCCCGAGGACGACGACGACCAGGACGACGACGGCGTCGACGACAACAGCGACGAGGACGACGACAACGACGGCATCCCCGACGACGTCGACGACCACTCCGACAACGACCATGACGAGGACGGCATCCCGGACGGCGACGAGGACCCCCTCGACGACGACCAGGACGGGATCCCCGACGTCGAGGACGGCGACGACGACAACGACGGCATCCCCGACGAGGACGACCCGGAGCACGCTGCTGACTCGCCGTTCGACCAGCCCGAGCTCAACGTCGGCATGACCCTCGCCGACGGCGAGAAGCAGCTGTGGGACGCGTCGGCCATCGACCACACGTGGGGCGACGAGGACGGCAACCACGTCTCCGCCGAGCTGCTCGGCACCGAGGGCAAGGCCGACTACGAGGTCGGCATCTCCCAGGACGGCCTCGTGGCCTCCGGGGGCGTGATGGCCGGTGCCTACGTCGCCAAGGTGAGCGGCGCCTACTCCAACAGCTACGGGACGCAGGCCCAGGGTGAGGCCTACGTCGGGGCGCAGGCCAACGCCGACGCCGGCGTCAAGATCGGCCTCGACGGCGCCAAGGCCAACCTCGGCGGCGAGGTGTTCGCCGGCGGCAAGGCCGAGGGCGAGATCAGCCAGGACCTCGGTCCGGTGGACGTCGGCGTGGGTGGCGAGATCTCCTACGGGATCGGCGCGCATGCCGAGGCCGACGCGGAGATCAGCAGCGACAACATCGGCGTCTCGGTCGATGTCGGTGCCACGCTCGGCATCGGTGGCGGCATCAAGTTCGACATCGGGTTCGACCCGCCCTGGTAGCCCGCTGACCGGGCCGCACCGGCCCAGCCCGCGATCGCGACCGCCTCGGCCGTGACACCCTCCGACTCGAGCACCCTCGTCCGCACGATCGGCAGCACCCCCACGCAGCACCCATGCAGCACAGATGAAAGGCCAGCACCTTGAGCACCCTCAGCTTCCCCTCCGAACGCTTCCCCGCGCCGCCGTCGGTGAGCATCGACGTGCCCGACACCTGGGAGCCGGTGTCCGCGCCGGCCGTCGCCCTGGCCGCGAAGCAGACCGAGGTCAACGCCGACTTCACGCCCAACGTCATCGTCCGGCTCGGCACCCGCCCCGAGAACGACCAGCCCGCCGACGCCCTGATGGAGCTGCGCGGCTCGCTGAACTCGCGCCCCCAGGCCGAGGTCGGCGAGATCAGGACGGTCCAGATCAACGACCAGGAGTTCCACCGGGTCGACGTGTCGTGGGTCGACCCTCAGTTCGGCACGATCCGGCAGATCCACGCCTTCGCCAGCCTGCCCCGGCAGGACGCCCTGCAGGACTTCGTCCACGTGACCGGTTCGGCCGGCGGCGCCGGGGTCGACGCCGACGTCCCCGTCGTGGAGCAGGTCATCGCGAGCACCCGCATCACCCGCTGACCCAACTCCACCTCCACCACCGGCTGACCCACTCCACCCGCGGCGACCTCACCCGCCCGACCCAGTCAGCCGGCATACCCGCATCCCCATGCGCGGCATACCCCATCCCCTCGCGCACCTGTTGCGGTCTGGTGGTCACGGGTGTGGCGATCCGGGGGCCTGGTGACGTCCTGGGCGCAACATGTCGCGGAGTCGGGTGACCTGTTGCGGTCTGGTGGTCACGGGTGTGGCGATGTGGGGGTCTGGTGACGTCCTGCGCGCAACATGTCGCGGGTCGGCAGGGGCATGCGAAAAGGGGCACCTCCCGCGCGATGCGGAAGGTGCCCCTGTCGTATGCCGTGCGGCAGCTGTGCTGAACCCTCAGCGCTCCGGGTTCACCGGACGCGCTTCCTCGGACTCCGCTTCGGCCGGCGGCTCGTACCTCGCCACCAACCTCCGCATGCGTCCTACGTTCAGCGCTCCTCGGTGCCCGCGATGAAGGCCTCGAGCTTGGTGCGGCCCTCGGTGTCCTCGCGCTGCACGGGCGGGGACTTCATCAGGTAGGACGAGGCGCTGATCAGCGCGCCGCCGATGCCGCGGTCCTTGGCGATCTTCGCCGCACGGATGGCGTCGATGATGATGCCGGCCGAGTTGGGGGAGTCCCAGACCTCGAGCTTGTACTCGAGGTTCAGCGGCACGTCGCCGAACGCGCGACCCTCGAGGCGCACGTAGGCCCACTTGCGGTCGTCGAGCCATGCGACGTAGTCGGACGGGCCGATGTGCACGTTGCGGCTGTCGGTCAGGCCGGCGAGGGCGCCGGTCAGGTTCGAGGTGACGGCCTGGGTCTTGGAGACCTTCTTGGACTCCAGGCGCTCGCGCTCGAGCATGTTCTTGAAGTCCATGTTGCCGCCGACGTTGAGCTGGTAGGTGCGGTCGAGCGTGACACCGCGGTCCTCGAACAGCTTGGCCATCACGCGGTGCGTGATGGTGGCGCCGACCTGCGACTTGATGTCGTCACCGATGACCGGCACGCCGGCCGCCTCGAACTTCGCGGCCCACTCGGGGTCGGAGGCGATGAAGACGGGGAGGGCGTTGACGAAGGCCACGCCGGCGTCGATCGCGCACTGGGCGTAGAACTTGTCGGCGACCTCGGAGCCCACCGGGAGGTAGGAGACCAGCACGTCGGCCTTGGTGTCCTTGAGCACCTGGACGATGTCCACGGGCTCGGCGTCGGACTGCTCGATGGTCTGGGCGTAGTACTTGCCGATGCCGTCGTAGGTGTGGCCGCGCTGGACGGTGACCCCGGTCGGGGGCACGTCGGCGATCTTGATGGTGTTGTTCTCGGAGTTGCCGATCGCCTCGGCCAGGTCGAAGCCGACCTTCTTGGCGTCCACGTCGAAGGCGGCGACGAACTCGACGTCCTTCACGTGGTACTCACCGAACTGGACGTGCATGAGCCCGGGGACGTTGCCTGCCGGGTCGGCGTCCTTGTAGTACTCGACACCCTGGACCAGCGAGCTGGCGCAGTTGCCGACGCCAACGATGGCGACGCGAACGGATCCCATGGGAAGACTCCTCAGTTGTTGGTGGTGATGGTGTTGGGGGTGGTGCGAGGGGTGGTGCGAGGGGTGGTGCGAGGGGTGGTGCGGGTGGTGCTCGGGGAGGCCGGGGACGGGATGTTCCGCTCGGCCGTGATCAGCTCGTTGAGCCAGCGGACCTCGCGCTCGGCGGAGTCGAGGCCGTGCCGCTCGAGGGCGGCGGTGTAGGTGTCGAAGCGCTCGCGGTTCTTGGCCGAGCTGGTGCGGATGGTGTCCAGCCGCTCCTCGAGCCGGCTGCGGCGTCCCTCGAGGATGCGCAGTCGGACCTCGGCCTCGGTGCGGGCGAAGAAGGCGAAGTGGACGTCGAAGGTGTCGTCCTCCCAGGCGGTGGGCCCGGCCTCCTTGAGCAGCTCCTGGAACTGCTCCTTGCCGTCGGCGGTGAGCTCGTAGACGATGCGGGCGCGCTTGGAGCCCGACGTCGCCGCCGCGTGCGGGGCGCCGCTCGCCTCGGCGATCAGGCCCTGGTCGAGCAGGCCACGCAGGCAGGGGTAGAGCGTGCCGTAGGACAACGCGCGGAAGACGCCGAGCGCGGCGTTGAGCCGCTTGCGCAGCTCGTACCCGTGCATGGGGCTCTCGTGCAGCAGTCCGAGGACCGCGAACTCGAGCAGCTCTGAGCGACGGCTCATGACTGGCTGCACCTCCCTCACGTGGTGGACCCGGATCGCCCGGCACGGAGCTGGTCCGTGCGGTTCACCGGTTGGTTCGACGAGGGAAGCGTACACCAGATATATCGAGGCGATATATCTTGGGATTCGTGACCTTTCGCCTGAGGGTTCGTTGAGGAGGGGTCGGGCGAATGCACGATTTCCAAGGTCGCCAGTCATACTGAGCGTCAGTTGACGGTGCGGAACCATGGCCACGAGGGCCGGGACCGTGCCTGTTGTATGCCGATCGGGAAGGTCAGATGAGCACCTCACGTCCGAAGACGCGCGCCCAGGCGAAGGCGGCGCAACGCGCTGCCAAGGGCGGTGCCGGCAACGGCGCCTCCGGAGGCCGCGGCTCGACCAGCGGCGCCGGCAAGGGTGGCGGCAAGGGTGGCGGCAAGGGTGGCCGGCCCACCACGAGCCGGAAGAAGCGCTGGGCCAAGGGGCTCGGCATCGCCGCGCTGGCCGGCTTCCTGCTGGCGGTCGTCGCGTTCTTCGTCGCCTACTCCCTCATCGACACCCCGAAGCCGAACGACCTGGCCAACGCGCAGGCGTCGATCATCTACTACGCCGACGGCAAGACCGAGATGGACCGGATCAGCGAGGTCAACCGCGAGTCGGTCAAGCTGGCGCAGGTGCCCAAGGCGGTGCAGGAGGCCCACCTGGCCGCCGAGGACCGCAACTTCTACCAGAACTCCGGGATCAGCCCGACCGGCATCGCCCGCGCCGTGTGGGTCGGCCTGAGGGGCGGCGCGACCCAGGGTGGCTCGACGATCACCCAGCAGTACGTGAAGAACTACTTCCTGACGCAGGACCAGACGCTGACGCGCAAGGGCCGGGAGATCATCATCTCGATCAAGATCGCGAAGCAGGAGTCCAAGGACCAGATCCTCGAGAACTACCTCAACACGATCTACTACGGCCGCGGCGCGTACGGCATCCAGACCGCCTCGAAGGCGTACTTCAACAAGGACGTCTCCAAGCTCTCGCCGTCCGAAGGCGCCTTCCTCGCCTCGGTCATCCGGGGCCCGTCGTTCTACGACCCGTCCCTGGGTGCGGCACAGAAGGCCAACGCCGAGGCGCGCTGGACCTACGTGATGGACGGCATGGTCAGCGAGGGCTGGTTGACCCCGGAGCAGCGCTCCG
Organism: Pedococcus bigeumensis; assembly: GCF_039531795.1. NCBI lineage: Bacteria > Bacillati > Actinomycetota > Actinomycetes > Micrococcales > Intrasporangiaceae > Pedococcus > Pedococcus bigeumensis. Next base: position 589,800 of record NZ_BAAAQS010000003.1, read on the forward strand.
CCGCCAAGTTCCCGACCCTGCAGAAGCCGCGGAAGACCACCGGAGCGTCCGGACCGACCGGCTACCTGGTCGACCAGGTCAAGCGCGAGCTCAAGTCGAAGCTCAAGCTCACCGACGCCGACATCGACAAGGGCGGCTACAAGATCGTCTCGACGATCGACAAGCGCACCCAGGACGCCGCGGTGGCCGCTGTGAAGGGCCGGATGCCCACGGGCAAGGGGACCTCGACCCTGCGGGTCGGGCTCACCTCGATCAAGCCGGGTGACGGCGCGGTCGTGGCGCAGTACGGCGGTGCGGACTACCAGAAGAACCAGTTCAACACCGCGACGATGGCGACCATGCAGGCCGGCTCGACGTTCAAGATCTTCACCTTGCTCGCGGCGCTGTCGCAGGACAAGCCGATCAGCACGAAGACGAAGTTCGACGGCCGGACTCCGCAGTACTTCAAGGAGTTCGAGGACCCTGCGGCGAAGACGGACTTCCTGCGGCGGGGTGGGGTGCGCAACTTCGGCCCCTTCCCCGGAGAGCCGTTCGGCAACATCGACCTGCGCACGGCGACCGGCCACTCGGTCAACACGGTCTATGCCCAGCTCAACATCAAGGTCGGGCCGGAGGCCACCAAGGCCGCCGCGATCGCGGCCGGGCTCCCGAGCGACGCCCAGGCCAAGGCGCGCCAGATCGCCCCGCTGGGCACCAACTACGCCAACGTGCTCGGCACGTCGCACGTGACGGTCATGGACATGGCCAACGCCTACGCGACGATCGCCGCGCAGGGATCGCGGGTCACCCCGTACTTCATCCGCAGCGTCAAGGGCGGCCCCGGCGACCTCGACTACAAGGTCAAGGTGACCAGGAAGGCCGCCTTCGACAAGGACGTCACGGCCGACACGGTCGACGCCATGGAGCAGGTCGTCAAGAGCGGCACGGCGACCTTCGCGCAGAACCTCGGCCGTCCCGCGGCCGGTAAGACCGGCACCACGACCGACAACAAGGCGGCCTGGTTCAACGGCTTCACGCCGCAGCTGGCCACGGCGGTCGGCATCTACAGCACCGGCAAGAAGGGCGAGGAGCTGTCGATGAACGACGTGCCGGGCGTCGGCGAGCTCACCGGCGCCACCGTGCCGCTGCACATCTGGACCGACTACATGGAGTCCGCCCTGAAGGGCAGCAAGGTGGTCGACTTCCCGGCGCGCGCCGGAGTCGGTGACGACCAGGTGTACACGCCGCCCCCGCCGCCGCCCAGCAGCACCAGCACCACCACCACGACCACCACCACCACGACGACGGCGCCGCCCACCACGACCACGACGCCGCCGCCGACCACGAAGACGAAGCCGACCAAGACGACTGCACCGCCGCCCCCGACGATCACCCTCGGCGGGGCACCGGCGACGAGCTCCACGACGCAGTGACCCGACGAGGGGATCTGCTGCCGAGTGGCTCGCTGGCGGTGGCCGGCGGGCCGCTCGGCCGCCACGTCTCGGCGCGCGCCGTGTCGTGGGTCGCGGCGGTCGTGCCCCTGGTCGTCGCCACCGCGGCCACCATGGCGCTGTCGGTCGCGGAGCGGTCGCACTGCATCCAGAAGGGCTGGGTCGGCTCCGACCAGTTCTGGCACGCCTGCTTCTCCGACCTCCCCGCGCTCTACCAGCTCGGCAACCTCGACAACGGCCTGGCGGCCTACGTCGCCGGTGAGGGCGTCCGCGCCGACCACCCGGTGCTCACCGGCGCGGTGATGGCCTGGGTCGGCGGCCTGGTGCCGGACGGCGCCTTCCTCGACCAGACCCGGTGGTACTTCGCGCTCTGGGCCCTGCTGGGCACCGCGCTCGCGATCGCCGTCGTCTACCTCACGGCCGCGTCGCGCCCGCTGCACGTCACCGACGCCGCCCACGTGGCGTTCAGCCCGGTGCTGCTCCTCACCGCGATGCTGTCGCCCGACCTGTTCGGGGTCGCGCTGGCCAGCGCCGGCATCTGGGCCTGGAGCCGTCGCCGACCGGTCGCGGCCGGGGTGCTGCTGGGCCTCGGGGTGACGGCGCGCACCTATCCGCTGCTGATCCTGCTGGCGCTGGTGGTCCTCGGCCTGCGCAGCGGCCGGCTCCGGGCGGTCCGCACCACGCTGGGCGCCGCGGCCGGCGCGGTCGTCGTCGTGCTGCTGCCCTTCCTGCTGTCGAACCCGGGCGCGATCCTGCGCTCCACCCAGGTCTGGTGGGACAGCGCCGCGGGACTGGGCTCGCCGTGGATGGTCCCCCAGCTGCTCGGCCACCCCCTGCCGACCGGGGCGACCACGCTGCTGGCCGTGGCCGGCCTGCTGGTCGCCTGCGCCGTCGGCGCGGTGTTCGCGCTCAGCACGCCCCGACGGCCGAGCGTGGCCGAGGTCGCGTTCGTGCTGGTGGCACTGGCGCTGCTCACCGGCAAGGCCTTCCCGGTGCAGGCCTCGCTGTGGCTCCTGCCGCTGCTCGCGCTGTGCGGGCTGCGCTGGCGCGACCACCTGCTCTGGGCCGGGGCCGAGGCGCTGCACTTCGTCACCGTGTGGCTCTACGTCGGGGGCCTCTCCAAGCCCGACCGAGGGCTGCCGCCCGGCTGGTATGCCGTGTTCCTCACCCTCCGGTTCGCCGCCGTCGGCTACCTGGTCTGGCGGGTCTGGCACACCGCAGCAGCGCGGGAGCCGCTCCCCGAGGATGGTTCGGACGATGCACCGGACCGGCACCCGGCGGATCTTCCGGACGACGAGGAGCCGGATGAGCTGGCCGGCGACTTCACCGGCGCCCCCGACCGGCTGCTGGTGCGCCTCGCCTGAGCCTGTGGACGAGGATTCGGCGATGTCCTCGCTGGCCGGTACGCTTTGTCAGGTTCTCCCGCAGCACGCCTCGACGGCGTGTCCACGGAGATCGCACTGCAACCCTCCTGTCACGGAGAGACCGTGACCGCCATAGACCAAAGGAGGCGGGTTACTAGCATGCGTCAGTACGAACTCATGGTCATCCTCGACCCCGAGCTCGACGACCGGACCGTCGCGCCGTCGCTCGACAAGTTCCTCACCGTCGTCACCAAGGACAAGGGCACCGTCGACAACATCGACATCTGGGGCCGCCGTCGCTTGGCGTTCGAGATCAAGAAGAAGGCCGAAGGCATCTACGCCGTCGTCAACTTCACCGCAGAGCCGGCCACGGCCAAGGAGCTGGACCGCCAGCTCGGCCTGAACGAGTCGGTCATGCGCACCAAGCTCCTGCGCCCCGGCGCCTGAGCTGCACCTGATCTGATCTGCACCACCGGCACCACCACCTGACCCAAACGAACAGGGGACACGCTTCATGGCTGGCGACACCGTCATCACCGTCATCGGCAACATCACCGGCGACCCCGAGCTGCGCTTCACCCCCTCGGGTGCTGCCGTCGCGAACTTCACCGTGGCCTCCACGCCGCGGCAGTTCGACCGGCAGTCCAACGAGTGGAAGGACGGGGAGACCCTGTTCATGCGCTGCTCGGTGTGGCGTGACGCGGCGGAGAACGTCGCCGAGTCGCTCCAGCGGGGCACTCGCGTCATCGTCTCCGGCCGGCTGAAGTCGCGCTCGTACGACACCAAAGAGGGCGAGAAGCGCACCGTCATGGAGATGGAGGTCGACGAGGTCGGCCCCTCGCTCCGCTACGCCACCGCGAAGGTCAACAAGACCCAGCGGGGCACCGGCGGCGGCGGAGGCTTCTCCGGCGGTGGGCAGCAGGGCGGCGGACAGAGTGGCCAGCAGGAGGACCCCTGGGCCACCGGCCCGTCGTCCGCTCCTGCCTCGGCTCCCCAGTCCGGTGGCCAGCAGGGTGGCGGGTGGGGCGGCGGAGCGCCGTCCTACGACGAGCCCCCCTTCTAGCGGGTCCGGATCACTCGGTATGCCGAGTGGTGGGCTTCCCCGGGAGCCAGCCAGGCGGCATACACCCAAGGCACGAGAACAGAACCACTCGAAGAACACCATCCCTGGGAGACCAGGGCTCATCCGCTGAGTTCCTCAGCAGAAGGAGAGCACCACGATGGCCAAGCCCGTTGTGCGCAAGCCCAAGAAGAAGGCCAACCCGCTGAAGGCGGCGAAGGTCGAGAACATCGACTACAAGGACACTGCGCTGCTGCGCAAGTTCATCTCCGACCGCGGCAAGATCCGCGCGCGTCGGGTGACCGGTGTGTCCGTCCAGGAGCAGCGACTCATCGCCACCGCGGTCAAGAACGCCCGCGAGATGGCGCTCCTGCCCTACTCGAGCTCGTCCCGCTGAGCTCGGGCGCTAGGAGGATCTGAACCATGAAGGTGATTCTGACCCACGAGGTCTCCAGCCTCGGCACCGCCGGTGACGTCGTCGACGTCAAGGACGGCTACGCCCGCAACTTCCTGTTCCGCCGTGGCCTGGCCACCGCGTGGACCAAGGGCGGGCAGAAGCAGGTCGACTCGATCAACAAGGGCCGCGAGGTCCGGGCGATCAACTCCCTCGAGGAGGCCAAGTCGATCAAGGGCAACCTCGAGAACAAGGCCGTCAAGGTCGCGGCGCACGCAGGGGCCTCCGGGCGCCTGTTCGGGGCCGTGTCCACTGCCGACATCGCTGCCGCGGTGAAGGCAGCCGGTGGCCCGGAGCTCGACAAGCGCAAGATCGAGATCACGACCCCGATCAAGTCGGTCGGCAGCCACGAGGCGCTCATCCGCCTGCACCCCGAGGTGCAGGCGAAGGTGACGCTCGACGTCGTCGCCGGCTGAGAACGGTTGAGTCCCAGATAACGATCTGAGACGGATTGGCCCGGTTCGCCCCTCGGGGCGGACCGGGCCTGTTCTATTCTGCGGCCCAGCCGCCGAGCAACCACGTGCGGCGAGCGACCACGGACGAAGGCAGCGCTGCAGGGGCACCGCTGTCGTCAGCACCACGCAGGGGGGATCGACGTCATGAGCAGCAACCCGTTCGAGCACGTACCGCAGCCCGGCCAGCCGGCCGGATCGGCACCGTTCGGCCAGCCCACTGGGACCGACCCGTTCGGCCAGCCCACTGGGACCGACCCGTTCGGCCAGCCCACTGGGACCGACCCGTTCGGCCAGCCGGCGACGGGCCGACCCGGTCGCGGCCGCACCATCGCCCTGGTCGGCGGGATCCTCGCGATCGTCGCGGTGGGGGCCGGTGGCGCGTTCGCGTTCCAGCAGGTCGGTGGCGGCGGTGCCCAGCCCGAGTCGGCGCTGCCCGCGAGCACCATCGCCTTCGCCAAGATCGACCTGGATCCCTCTGCGGGCCAGAAGCTCGACGGCATCCGCTTCATCCGCAAGTTCCCCGACGCCCGCGCCGAGGTGAAGGAGGACTCCGACCTGCGCAAGGTCGTCTTCAAGCGCCTCCAGGCCGAGGGCCAGCTCAAGGGCGTGGACTACGCCAAGGACGTCGAGCCGTGGCTCGGCCAGCGCATCGGTGTCGGGCTCCTGCCGGGCGCGACCGCAGACACCGAGCCGACCGTCGTGGTCGCCCTCGCCGTGACCGACGCCGACAAGGCGAAGGCCAGCCTGCCCGCGATCGCCAAGGCCAACGAGGCCGAGTGCCAGCTGGTCGAGGAGTTCGCGCTCTGCACCGACGGCACCGGCAAGGTTGCCGCCGTGGCCGCGGCCGCCGGCAAGGGCACCCTCGCCGACTCCGCCCACTTCAGCAAGGACATGGCCGACCTCGGTGAGGACGGCGTCGCCGCCGCGTGGTTCGACGCGCAGGCGTTGGGGAAGGCCACCCAGTCGCTCGACCTGACCAGCATGATCCCCGGGGTCAGCGGGGGCCCGGCCACCTCGCAGACCGGGCGGGTCGCGCTGGCCCTGCGGTTCGACGGGCCGCACCTCGAGCTCGCCGGCCACACCAACGGGGCCAGCGTGAGCTTCGCCGGCTCACGGGAGGGCACCGGTCTCGCCGAGCTGCCCGACACCACCCTCGCGGCGGTCAGCGTCGCCAACGCCGGCGAGCAGCTGAAGGCGGGCTGGCCGGCGTTGCAGAAGGCCGTCACCGACACGGTCGGCGAGCAGGACTTCGCCGACGGTGTCGCGGCGGTCGAGAGCGAGCTGGGCATCTCCGTGCCCGACGACCTGTATGCCGCGCTGGGCAGCCAGTTCTCCTTGGTCTTCGGGGGCCTGGGCCCGGACCACAGCGACCTGCGCATCGCCGCGGTCACCGATGGCGACCAGGAGGTGCTCCAGAAGATCGCCGACGCGGGCCAGGGGGTGGGGTCCGACCCGCTGACGCTCAAGGCATCGGGCGGGACGACCGTGCTGTCGCTGTCCGAGAACTACGCCGACGAGCTCGGCACGCAGCACGGGCTGGGCGACACGGACCGGTTCAAGGATGCGGTCAAGGGAGCCGACTCGGCGCGGGTCGCCGGTTTCGTCGACATCGCCGGGTTGCTGACCGAGTTCAAGGACGAGCTGGGCAAGGACGAGACCAGCAACCTCGCGGGCCTGTCCGCCCTGGGCTTCACCGTCACCGGTGAGGGCAACAGCGCCGACTTCAGCCTGCGCCTGACGACCCAGTAACCCGCTCCTGCGGAACAGGTCGAGAGTGCGCGACACGCCGAAGCCGGACCGGTGTCACCAGCGTGTTGTGCACTCTCGACCCGAGCTCAGCGCTCGTCGACCATCACCTCGATGGTGTACGTCGACGCGCGGTAGCAGTGGTCGCCGTACTCGACGGGGTGACCCACCTCGTCGAACGCGCTGCGGGTCATCGTGAGCACCGGCTCGTTGCCGCGCATCCGCAGGTGGCGGCGCTCGCTCGGGCTGGGTGGCCGGGCCCCGATCCGTTGGCGCGCCACGACGGGGCGCACGCCGCGGCGGCGCAGCACGGCATACAGGCCCTCGGCCTCGAGCTCCTCGGTGGTGACGTCGAGGTGTGCCGGCGGGAGCCAGTTGCGCAGCACGGCCAGCGGTTCGGTGTCGGAGAGGCGCAGTCGCACGATGGCGAGCAGCTCGCTGTCGGGGGCGAGGTCGAGGGCCAGGGCGACCCGCTCGTCCTGCACGACCTCGAGCGACAGCACGGTGGTCGTGGGGTGGGCGCCGGCCCTGGTGAGGTCGTCGTAGAGGCTGGTGAGCTCGGCCCGGCGGTGCACCGTGCGGTTGGCGACGGTGGTGCCCACGCCGCGGCGGCGCACCAGCAGCCCGCGTGCGGCGAGCTCGGCGATGGCCCGACGCACCGTGGGGCGGGAGAGGCCGAGCCGCAGCCCCATCGCGACCTCGTTCTCGAACGCGTCGCCGGGGTGCAGGGCCCCGCCGTCGATGGCAGCGGCGAGCTGTTCGGCGAGCTGGTGGTAGAGCGGCACTGGGGAGGACCGGTCGATCCGGATGTCGAGCTGGGTGGCCACGGCTGCACTCTAGCCCGTGTCTGCCGCAGAGATGAGAATCTCATGACGTCAGAATGTCCTAACAAACGCTTGACACCTCTCCGCCCACGACGGCAGGCTTGTCGTCGAGCACCCCGGCGCCCTGCCCTGCCCTGCTCGCCTTCTGGGCCGCCTCCCCATGGTCGTCCTCCCGACCGGTCCGCCGGCCCCGACACCCAGACCCGTGAACGGAACCCGCACATGCGCATCGGACTCGCCGGCGTCGGCCGGATCGGCGCCTTCCACGCCGACACCCTCCGCAGCCTCGACGCCGTCGACCAGCTCGTCGTCGCCGACGTCGACGTGGCGCGCGCCCAGCAGGTCGCGGCCGAGCGCGGGCTGGAGTGGGTGGCCACCACCGAGGAGCTGCTCGACGCGGGCCTCGACGCGCTGGTCATCGCCACCGCGACGCCCGGGCACGCCCCACTGTTGCGGGCCGGGGTGGCCAAGGGCCTCGCGACCTTCTGCGAGAAGCCGGTCGCCTCGACCCTCGACGAGACGATCGAGCTGACCCGACTGGTGGCCGAGTCGGACGTGCCGGTCCACGTCGGCTTCCAGCGACGGTTCGACCGGGGCTACCGGCGGGCGCGGGAGGTGGTGGCCTCCGGCGAGCTCGGCTTCGTGCACACCATCGTGGCCAACACCCGTGACAGCGCGCCACCCCACGCCGCCTACGTGCCGACCAGCGGCGGCATCTTCCGCGACTGCAACGTGCACGACTTCGACATCATCCGCTTCGTCACGGGCCGCGAGGTCGGCTCGGTCTACGCGACCGGCTCGAACAAGGGCGCCAGCTTCTTCTCCGACGCGGGCGACGTCGACACCGGCGCTGCCCTGCTCACCCTCGACGACGGCACGCTGGCCCAGGTCTCCTCCACCCGCTACAACGGGGCCGGCCACGACGTCCGGATGGAGGTCCTGGGCGAACGCGGTGCCGTCGCCGTCGGGCTGGACGACTCGCTGGCCCTGCGGTCGGTCGAGGACGGTGTCGACTTCCCGCACGGCCCGGTGACGATGTCGTTCATGGAGCGCTTCCTGCCCGCCTACCGCGCCGAGCTGACCGCCTTCTTCGACGTCGCGGCGCGACGGGTGCCGAGCCCCTGCACCCTCGAGGACGCGCTCCAGGCCTTCCGCGTCGCCGAGGCCTGCGAGGTCTCGCGGGCCGAGCGCCGCGTCGTCGACCTCACCGAGATCAAGGGGGCCTGACCGTGGCCGGTGTCCCGTCCGAGGCCCTCGCCGACCGCATCGCCGGCGCACCCATCTCGTGGGGCGTCTGCGAGGTGCCCGGGTGGGGTCACCAGCTGCCCCCCGAGGTGGTGCTGGCCGAGATGTCCGCCCTGGGCCTGGCCGCCACCGAGTTCGGTCCCGACGGCTTCCTGCCCGAGTCGGCCCAGGACAAGGTCGCGACCCTGCGCAGCCACGGGCTCGCCGCCATCGGCCAGTTCGTGCCGTTGGTCCTGCACGACGCCGGCCACGACCCGCTCCCCGACCTCGAGACCGCGATGGTCGACCTGGTGGCCGCCGGCGCCTCCACGGTGGTCATCGCGGCCGCCACGGGCGCGGACGGCTACGACGACCGCCCGCAGCTCGACGACCAGGGCTGGGCGACCCTGCTGGCGAACCTCGACCGGCTCGCTGCCGCGGCGGCTGCGCGCGGGCTCACCGCCACGCTGCACCCGCACGTCGGCACCATGGTGGAGACCGGCGAGGAGACCGACCGCGTGCTCGCCGGGAGCCGGATCGGCCTCTGCCTCGACACCGGCCACCTGCTCATCGGGGGCGGCGACCCGGTGCGGGTCGCCCGCGAGCACCCCGACCGGATCGCGCACACCCACCTCAAGGACGTCCGGCTCGACCTCGCCCGCCAGGTGCAGGCCGGCGAGACGACCTACACCGACGCGGTCGCCGCGGGCATGTACGTCCCCCTCGGACAGGGTGACGTCGACATCGCCGCCATCGTGCAGGCCCTGGAGGACAGCGGGTATGCCGGGTGGTACGTCCTCGAGCAGGACACCATCCTGGCGGGCGTCCCCGAAGGCGACGGACCCGTGGCCGACGTCGAGGCGAGCTACTTCTACCTGCTCGGCCTCGCGGCCCAGCACTCCGGCGTGGGGATCTGAGATGACCGACGCCACCAGCGACGCCGTGCCCGACGGTTCTCACGACGGTGCCGTGGATGGGGCTTTCGACCTGGTCGCGATGGGACGCACCGGGGTCGACATCTACCCGCTCCAGTTCGGCGTCGGGCTCGAGGACGTCGAGACCTTCCAGAAGTTCCTCGGCGGCACCGCCACGAACGTCTCCGTCGCCGCGGCCCGCCACGGTCGCCGGGTCGCCCTGGTCACCCGCACCGGCGCCGACGCGTTCGGGCGCTACATCCACCAGGCGTTGCGCGGGTTCGGGGTCGACGACCGGTTCGTCGCCCCGGTCGACGGGCCACCGACGCCGGTCACGTTCTGCGAGGTCTTCCCGCCGGACGACTTCCCGCTCTACTTCTACCGCTACCCGACCGCCCCCGACCTGCTGATCGAGCCGCAGCACCTGCCGCTCGAGGCGATCCGGACCGCCCGGGTCTACTGGTCGACCGTCACCGGCCTCTCGCAGGAGCCGAGTCGAGCGGCCCACTTCGCCGCCTGGGAGGCGCGCGCCCGGCGACGGCACACCGTGCTCGACCTCGACTACCGGCCGATGTTCTGGGCGGATCCCGCCGAGGCGAGTGCCCAGGTGGACCGCGCCCTGGGACACGTGACCGTGGCGGTGGGCAACCGCGAGGAGTGCGAGGTGGCGGTGGGTGAGACCGACCCGCAGCGCGCGGCCGACGCCCTCCTCGAGCGAGGCGTCGAGCTGGCCGTGGTGAAGCAGGGCCCCAAGGGCGTGCTCGCCGCCACCCGCGACGAGCGCGTCGAGGTGGCGCCGTTCCCCGTGGCGGTGGTCAACGGTCTCGGTGCCGGCGACGCCTTCGGGGGCGCGCTCGTGCACGGGCTGCTGGAGGGCTGGGGGCTGCGTCGGGTCATCGAGTTCGCCAACGTGGCCGGCGCGATCGTCGCCTCCCACCTCGAGTGCTCCAGCGCGATGCCGACGACGGCCGAGGTGCTGGCCCAGCTGGCCGGGGCGGGACGACAGGACGCGCTGCGATGACCGGCCGGACCAGCAGCCCGACGGCGCGGCCGACGCACTCGGTCGACGTGGCCCAGCTGACCGAGCTGCGGGCCACCGACCCGGCGGCCATCGCCCGGGGGTGGGCCTCACGGACCCGGCGCGACCTCCTGCGGGCGGACGGCCGCCTGCTCCTCGTGGCCGCGGACCACCCGGCGCGCGGCTCGCTCGGGGTGCGCGCCGACCCGTGGGCGATGGCCAGCCGGCACGACCTGCTCGAGCGCCTGGTCACTGCGGTGTCGCGCCCCGGGGTCGACGGCGTGCTGGGCACTCCCGACATCCTCGACGACCTCCTCCTGCTCGGCGCCCTCGAGGACAAGGTCGTGGTCGGCTCGATGAACCGTGGCGGGCTCCAGGGCGCGAGCTTCGAGCTCGACGACCGCTTCACGGCCTACCGCGCGGAGGACATCGAGGCATGCGGCCTCGACGGCGGCAAGACGCTGACCCGCATCTGCTACGACGACCCCGGCACGGTCGCGACGCTCGAGGCGACCGCCCACGCCGTCAACGAGCTCGCCGCGCGGGGGTTGATGGCGATGGTCGAGCCGTTCCTCAGCGAGCGTCGTGAGGGACGGGTGGTCAACCTCCTCGACCCGGACTCGACGATCCGCTCGATCCACATCGCCTCGGGGCTGGGTGGCTCGAGCGCCCACACCTGGCTCAAGCTGCCGGTGGTCGACGAGCTCGAGCGGGTGATGGCGGCCACCACCCTCCCGACGCTGCTCCTGGGCGGTGACCCGCAGGGCGACCCGGAGGACACCTACGCGTCCTGGGGGCGGGCGCTGACCCTGCCGCCGGTCCGCGGTCTGGTGGTGGGCCGGGCGCTGCTCTACCCGCCGGACGGAGACGTCGCGGCCGCCGTCGACATCGCCGGGCAGCTCGTGCACGGGACGCGCCGGTGAACCCGCTGGGGAGCGGCGCCGACAACACCCGCTGGGTCCTCCCGCACGGGGCCGCGTCGGCCGACGGGTGGCAGGTCGCCGTCGACGACACCGTGGCTGGGTGGCAGCACACCAGCCTGGCTGTCACGGAGCTCGCGGAGGATGAAGAGCGCGCCGTCGCCGCCGGGGAGTGGGAGCACGTGGTGGTCCCGCTGAGCGGGTCGGTGCGGGTGCGTCCCGACAGCCACGACGACCTCGTCCTGGCCGGGCGTGCGCACGTGTTCGCCGGCCCGACCGACATCGCCCACGTCTCCCGCGACGTCGGTTTCACCGTCATCGCCGAGGGCGGCCCGGCGCGGGTGGCGGTGTGCGGCGCGAAGGCGCGCACCCGGCATACCCCTCCGGTCACGGTGGTCCGAGCCGCGCAGGTGCCGGTCGAGCTGCGGGGCGCCGGGGCGGCCAGCCGCGAAGTGCGCAACTTCGGTGTGCCCGGCGTGCTGGACGCCGACGCGATCATCGCCTGCGAGGTGGTGACGCCGGCCGGCAACTGGAGCTCGTACCCGCCGCACAAGCACGACGAGCGACGGCCCGGGGTGGAGACCGAGCTCGAGGAGATCTACTACTTCGAGGTGCGCGCCGTCGACAGCGCCCCGGAAGTTGCGGATCCGGTGGGCTACCAACGGGTCTACGGCACCGACGACCGACCGATCGACGTCCTGGCCGAGGTCCGCACCGGTGACGTCGTCCTCGTGCCGCACGGCTGGCACGGTCCGTCGATGGCTCCGCCGACCGCCCACCTCTACTACCTCAACGTGATGGCTGGCCCGGGACCCGAGCGGGCCTGGATGATCTGTGACGACCCGGCCCACACCTGGGTGCGCGACACCTGGGCGACCCAGGCCGTGGACCCGCGACTTCCGTTCGGAGACGACACATGAGCGACGACAGATGAGCGAGACGGTGCGGTTGACGGTCGGCCAGGCGGTGGTGCGGTTCCTCGGCCAGCAGTGGAGCGAGCGCGACGGCGAGCGGCAGCGGCTGTTCGCCGGCTGCCTCGGCATCTTCGGCCACGGCAACGTCGCCGGGGTCGGGCAGGCGCTGCTCCAGCAGGAGCTCGCCTTCGAGGGTCGCGAGGGCGACAACCCGCTGCCCTACGTGCTGGCCCGCAACGAGCAGGCCATGGTGCACACCGCCGTCGGCTATGCCCGGCAGCGCGACCGCCTGCAGACCTGGGTCTGCACCGCGTCGGTCGGCCCCGGCTCGACGAACATGCTCACGGGTGCCGCGCTCGCGACGATCAACCGGATTCCCGTGCTGCTGCTGCCCTCGGGCACCTTCGCGACGCGGGTGTCCGCACCGGTGCTGCAGGAGCTCGAGCAGCCGTATGCCGCGGACGTCACCGTCAACGACGCCTTCCGGCCGCTGTCGAGGTTCTTCGACCGGGTGAACCGACCCGAGCAGCTGCCCTCCGCGCTGCTCGGCGCGATGCGCACGCTCACCGACCCGGTGGAGACCGGCGCCGTGACGATCGCCCTGCCGCAGGACGTCCAGGCGGAGGCCTTCGACTGGCCGGTCGAGCTGTTCGCCGAGCGCACCTGGCACATCGCGCGGCCGCCCGCCGAGGCGTCGCGGATCGCCGCCGCCGCCGAGGTGGTCAGATCGGCCCGTCGCCCGTTGCTCGTCGCCGGGGGAGGCGTCCACTACTCGGGGGCCGAGGACGCCCTCGCGGCCCTGTGTGAGGCGACCGGGATCCCGGTGGCCGAGACGCAGGCGGGGAAGGGCTCCCTGCTGCACGGCCACCCGCAGCTCGTGGGCGCCATCGGCTCCACCGGCACGACCGCCGCCAACGCCCTCGCCGCCGACGCTGACGTCGTCATCGGGGTCGGCACCCGGTGGTCCGACTTCACGACGGCGTCGCGAAGTGCCTTTCGGCACCACGGCGTCCGCTTCGTCAACCTCAACGTGGCCCCCGTGGATGCTGTCAAGCAGGGCAGCCTGTCGGTGGTCGCCGACGCCCGCGAGGCCCTGTCCGCGTTGACTGCTGCCCTCGCGGGGCACGAGGTGGCCGACTCCTACCGGGCCCTGCAGGCCGAGCTGTGGTCGGCGTGGGACGACCAGGTGGAGGCGACCTACCACCCGACCGCGACCGTCACCAGCGCGCTCGCGGACGGGCTGCTCACCCAGGGGGAGGTGCTGGGGGTCGTGAACGAGCTGGCCGACCCCCGCGACGTCGTCCTCTGCGCGGCCGGCTCGATGCCCGGAGACCTGCACAAGCTCTGGCGGGTGCGCGACCGCAAGGGCTACCACGTGGAGTACGGCTACTCCTGCATGGGCTACGAGATCCCGGCCGCGATCGGCGCGCGGCTCGCCGACGAGACGCGGGACGTGTTCGCCATGGTGGGCGACGGCGGCTACCTGATGATGCCGACCGAGCTCGTCACCGCGGTCCAGGAGCGGGTCAAGGTGATCGTGGTGCTGGTGCAGAACCACGGCTTCCACTCGATCGGGTCGCTCTCGGAGAGCCTGGGCTCCCAGCGGTTCGGCACCCGCTACCGCTACCGCGACGACATCTCCGGACGGCTGGACGGCGCTCCCCTCCCTGTCGACCTGGCGGCCAACGCGCGCAGTCTCGGTGCCCACGTCATCGAGGTGCACTCCCGGGCCGAGCTCGCTGACGCGGTGGGGCAGGCGAAAGCCTCGAGCTTCCCCGGCCCCGTCGTCATCCACGTACAGACCGACCCGACCGTGCACTCGCCCGACAGCGGCTCGTGGTGGGACGTGCCCGTCGCCGAGGTGAGCGAGCTGGAGAGCACGCAGGCGGCCCACGCGGCATACCTCGCGCACAAGCGTGAGCAGCGCGCCCTCGTGGCGCCCTCGGAAGGATCCACCAGCTAGCCGCGTAGCCGGCAGCCGTGGCACCCGCAGGGGGCATGGGACAGAATCGAGCGCATGGACAGACGCGTGGCGATCGCGGCGACCGGTCCCGCGTCTGCTGAGGCCGGCCTGGCCGCGGCTGCCGCCGGGGGCAACGCCGTCGACGTCGCCATCGCGGCGATGGTGTCGGCGATGACCACCGAGCCCGGCATCGTGTCAGCCGCGGGGGGCGCGTTCGTCAGCATCTGGCCGGCAGGCGGGGAGCCCGAGCTCATCGACGGCAACGTCGAGATGCCCGGCCGCGGTCAGGACCCCGACCGCTTCGGGGCCGGCCTGCGCGAGGTGCGCACGTCCTACGGGGGCGGTCTCACCCTGTATGCCGGGCACGGCTCGGTCGCGACGCCCGGTGCCTTCGCCGCCCTGGGGGTCGCCCACGACCGGCACGGGTCGGCGCCCTGGCGCGAGGTCCTGGCGCCCAGCATCGACGCGGCCCGCGGTGGCTACGCCATCGGCGGGGCCGCCGCGAGCTACCTCGCGATCACCGGCGACTCGGTCTTCGGCTGGGACGAGCACACCCGTCCCCTGGTCAGGGGGGCCGACGGGGCGATCGTGACCGCTGGTCAGGAGGTGACCAACCCCGACCTGGCCGACACCCTGGAGCAGATCGCGGTGGAGGGCGCGCGGTCGCTCTACACCGGCGACCTCGCGGTGCGGATCGCGGCGGACAGCGACGCCCGCGGTGGACTGGTCACGGCCGACGACCTCGCGGCCTACCGGGCGGTGGTCCGCACACCGCTCCGGCTGGCACTCGGCGAGTGGGACCTCGCGCTCAACCCGCCGCCCTCGGTGGGTGGCCCGATGCTGGCGGTGATGCTCCGCGAGCTGGCCGCGGGGGGCTGGGACTGGTCGCGGATCATCGACATCCAGCGACGGGTCCTGTCGTTCCGTCACCAGGTGCACGACCTCTCGACCGACCTGGAGGAGGACGGCTACGCCCTCCTGGAGTCGATCGACCGCAACGGGCTGGCCGGCCTGCCGACCTCGTCCTCGACCGCGCACGTGTCGGCGGTCGACAGCGACGGCACCGTCTGCGCGATCACTGCGTCGAGCGGATACGGTTCCGGCGCAACGGTTCCCGGCACGGGCCTGATGCTCAACAACTGCCTCGGCGAGCCCGAGCTCAACCGGCTGGGGCTGCACGCGCTGGCCCCCGGCACGCGACTCGCCTCCAACATGGCGCCCTCCGTCGCGAGGTCGTCGGCGGGGTCGGTGCTGGCGATCGGGAGCCCCGGCGCAGACCGCATCACCACGGCACTGATGCAGGTGCTCGGCCGGCACTGCCTCATCGGCACCCCGGTGCAGGAGGCCATCGACGCACCCCGCGTGCACGTGCGCATCCTCGACGACGGCACGCCGCGGGTCGACCACGAGGACGACCCGGAGATCTCGGGCGCCATCGAAAGCCTTGGGCTGCAGTCGTTCTCGCACGGCGCGACCTCGATGTTCTTCGGCGGGGTCGGCGCGGCCCGCCGACTGCCCGACGGTTCGCTCGATGCAGCGGGAGACCCCCGCCGCGCGGCCGCGACCCGCGTCTCCTGAGGTCGCCCCAGCCGCCACGCGCTCCTGCACGTGTTGCGCCCAGGTCGTCATGAGCTCCGCGAGACCGGTGTCGGGTGACCACCGGTCCGCAACGGGTGGGGGCTGACGGGCGGCCCGGATCGGGTCCGGTGGAGGTCCGGCGGGGGTCCGGTGGGGGTCCGGTGGGGGGCTGGATCGGTGGCGTCATGGATCAGGGAGTGCCTGGTCTCACTCCTCGACGTAGACCTTGGGGGAGGAGTCGAGCAGTCATGGCACAGCACACCAGCGCAGCAGCGGTCGACCCGGGCTGGAGCGCTGCCGTCGCGCAGGCGGGGCGACTGCAGCTGGGCCAGTCGTTGCCCACCCTCGATCGGCGCGACCTGCGGATCGGCGAGCTGGCCACGCTCGACACCAGGGCGCGCTTCGACCAGTGGCGCGCGGGCGGTCCCGAGCCGGTGTGGGGCGAGGTCTCCCCGGCGCAGGTCCTCGTCACCAACCGCCGCATCGTCGTCAACCATGACTGGCGGGGCGGGACCAGCCTGTGGCACGTCGACGTCGAGAACCTCCAGCTTCGGCGGGCCGACGGGCACTGGCACCTCGACCTCCACCCGGTCGGCATCAACCCACGGGTCCGGCTCACCGGCGGGTCGGCGCCGTTGATCGCCGTCCACGTGGCCCACACGGTCTTCCCGGCGACGTGGGCGCGACTGTCCGGGCTGCTGCCGCTGCTCGACTCCGCTGCCTAGCGGGCGGCGCCGGTGACGACCCAGGCGTCGCCACGGATGCGCCACCAGAAGAAGGCCGCCCGGATGGCCATGAACGCCGTGAACACGACCCACAGCACGGTCACCGCCCGCGGGGCGCCGACGGCCACGAGGTCGTCTCCGCCGGCGTGCACCCACAGGGCCAGCGGCAGGTAGAGCATGAGCGTGGCGGCCATGGCCTTGGCGAGCCACCGGCCGTCGCCCGCGCCGATCAGCACCCCGTCGACCACGAAGACGAAGCCCGCGAGGGGCTGGCCGAGGGCCACGACGACCAGTGCCGCCGAGAGCGCGGACCGGACCGCGGGGTCGGTGGTGAAGAGCGCGGGCAGGAGTGAGTGGACCGCCAGGACGAGCGCCCCGAGACCGGCGCCACCCCAGACGCCCCACCGGAGCATGGTGGTCGTCGCCGCGCGGGCCGCGCCGACGTCACCGGCGCCCAGCGCCCGGCCGGTGATCGCCTGGGCCGCGATGGCCAGCGCGTCGAGGGCGAAGGCCAGGAAGGTCCACACCGTCGCAGCGACCTGGTGCGAGGCCAGCGGCACGTCGCCGAGCCCTGCGGCGACCCAGGTGGTGAGCAGGATGATCGCGCGCAGCGCGAGCGTGCGCACGAGCAGGGGTATGCCGGTGAGCCCGGCCCGCAGCACGCGTCCGGGGTGGGCGTGCAGGGCGGCCCCCGCGCGCCGGGCGTGCCGGACCATGACGGTCGCCAGGCCCGCGGCCATGGCCGTCTGGGCGATGACGGTGCCCCACGCCGAGCCCGCGATGCCCCAGCCGAACCCGTAGACGAAGACGAGGTTCAGGACCACGTTGGCCGAGAAGCCGGCGACCGAGGCGACCAGCGGGGTCCGGGTGTCCTGCAGCCCGCGCAGCACGCCGGTGGCGGCGAGCGCCACGAGCATCGCGGGGATGCCGAGGGCCGAGATGCGAAGGTACGTCGCGGCATACCCGATCGCGTCGGGGGAGGCGCCGAAGAGCCGGCACAACGGCTCGGCGGCGACGGCGACCCCGACGGAGGTGAGGGCGCCGAGCCCGACGGCCAGCCAGGTGCCGTCGATGCCGGCCTCGAGGGCGCCGCGCTCGCTGCCCGCCCCGATCTGGCGGGCCACGATCGAGGTGGTGCCGTAGGCGAGGAAGACGAAGATGTTCGCCGCGGTGATGAGGGTCGCGCTGGCCACCCCCAGCCCGGCCAGCTGGGCCGTGCCGAGGTGGCCGATGATCGCGGAGTCGGCCAGCAGGAAGAGCGGCTCGGCGACCAGGGCGAGGAAGGCGGGGACGGCCAGCCGCAGGATCTCGCGGCTCTGCGTCCGGACCGGGTCGCTGGGGCTGCTGCTCACCGCGCCACGGTAGCCGCGACCATCCGGGCGGGGGTCAGGGCGTCCAGCGGGTGCGGACGGCGTCGACGAAGGAGGCGAAGTCGCCGGCCATGTCGACCTCGGCGGGCCGCATCAACCACTGCACCTGCAGGCCGTCCATGAGGGCGACCGCCTGCCGGGCCAGGCTCTCGGCGGGGACGGCCGGGTCGGCCGTGCCGTCCGCGACGGCGTCGTGCAGGGCGCGGGCGAGGGCGTCGACGGCACTGCGGTGGTGCTCACCGAGCCAGCCGTGGCCCGGGTGGTCGGGGTCGACGGCTTCGCCCGCGAGGCTGGTGAACAACCGGACGATGGCCGCGCGGTCACTGTTCAGCCGCACCAGTCGCGTCATGTCGTCCCACACCTCCCAGCCGCGAGGAGCGTGGTCGCGGGCGGTGGCGAGCATGGCCAGGTCGCGGACGTCGCGCTCGCGCAGCACCTCGGCGAGCAGCCCGTCCTTGGTGGGGAAGTGGTGGAGCAGCCCGCTCTGCGACAGGCCGGACGCCTCGGCGACTGCGGTCATCGGGGTCGCGTGGAACCCGCGCTCGGCGAAGAGCTCGGCGGCCGCGGCGACGATCCGCTCCCGCGTGGCGGCCGTCGCCTCGCCGCCCGGACCCCGGGGTCGACCGCGTCCCCGGCGAGCCGGCGCGTCGGTATGCCGGGTGGTCACGCGAGCGGCAGCCGGGACCGGATGTCACCGAGACCGCGGGCGACGAGCAGCTCGCCGCCGTCGGCGAGGCTCGCCCAGGCGTCGGCGGCGGTGTCCCAGCGACGCCACAGCCGGGCGTCGGTGGTGACCTCGACCGTGGCCGAACCGCCGGCCGCGACGTCGACGGTGGACCACCCGACGAGCCGCACGGGCTGGTCGGTCTCGTGCGGCTGGAGGTAGACCTGCACCACCTCACGGGAGTCGCGATCGGCCGTGTTGCGCACCGTCACCGACACCCTGGGTGAGCCGTCCGCGCCAGGCTCGGCCAGCGACGCCGCGGTGTACTCCCACGCCCCGTAGCCCTCGCCCTCGCCCAGCCAGTGGGCCGGCGCAGGCGCGCGGCCGGCATGGAAACCGCGGTACCCGACGAAGGTGCCGTCCGCGTAGTCGAGCTGCAGGTCAGTCGGCTCGACGGTCCAGGCGGGTGCCGCCCCGTCGGCCGCCGGCCAGGTCGTGACCAGTCGGCCCGCGGGCTCCCGGACGCCGAGCAGCGCGTCGGCGACCGCATCGCCGCCCTCCTGGCCGGGCAGTCCCACGACGAGGACGGCGTCGACCTCGTCGGCCCAGGGCATCAGCACCGGGGTCGCCGCGTTGACGACGACGACCGTGCGCGGGGCCACCGCAGCGACGGCGCGGACCATCGCGTCCTGTTCACCCGGCAGGACGAGCGTGGTCTTGTCGCTGCCCTCGGTCTCCTGCTCGGGCGTCAGGCCGACGACCACGACGGCGACGTCCGCCCCCTGCGCCGCGGCGACCGCCGCTGCGAGGGTCTGGTCGACCGGGGCCGGCACGGGTGCGACCACGAGGGTCTTGGCGCCCATGCCCGAGGCGAGGATGTGCGACAGGGTGCTCATCGTGCCGTCGGGGCCGGGCTGCGGCTCGGAGCGGACCACGGTGAGCTCGGCCTCGACCAGCGCGCCGGCGTCGGCCTCGAGGTCGGCCGTCCAGACCGGCGGCTTGAACATCGCCTCGCCCGGGTCGGCCCCGGTGGACACGAGGTCGGCGCGGCCGATCTCGGTGCCGTCGAGGCGAATCCGCCAGGCACCTGCTCCCTTGACCCCCAGGCGCACCCGCCCACCCGTGGCCAGCCGCGCACTGAGCCGCACCTGCTCGGTCTGCCGGGGCAGGGTGTCGTCCCAGCCCGTCGTGACCTCCGCCCCGTCGACGTGCTCCTCGAGCATGACGACGCCCTCGGCGTCCACGTGCTCGGCCCGCATCCCCGGCTCGCCCGTGGACGGGTCGCGGATGGCGTCGAGCGCGGCGGGCAGCGGGCTCTCGCGGACGTCGACGCCGTCGACGACGACGAGCCCGTCGCCGAGCTGCGTGCGCAGCCCCTCGGCGATGGAGACCTGGTGGGGAGGGTTGACCTGGGCCGAGCCGCCGCCCATGCAGACCGTCTCGACGGCGTGGCGACCGACGAGCGCGACCGTCCCGCCGGTCGGGCCGGCGGCCAGGGGAAGGACCCCGGAGGCGTTGCGCAGGACCACCATGCCGTCCGTCGCCAGGCGCCGGAGCTGGGCCCGGCGCTCCGGTGCGTCCGCGGCCAGCGAGTCGGTCGGCCAGCGGCGGTGTCCGTCGGTCGAGCCCGGTGCGGCGAGCGCGCCCACGCGCTGCGCGAGCAGGAGCAGACGGCATACGTGCTCGTCGATGACGGACTCGTCCACGGCACCAGAGCGCACGTCGGCCACCAGGGCCTCGCCCCACGGTCCGTCCGGACCGGGCATGACGAGGTCGAGACCGCCGAGCGCGGCCGGGGCGGAGGTCTTGGTCGCGAACCAGTCGCTCATGAGGAGGCCGTCCCAGCCCCACTCGTCCTTCACGACCTCGGTGTTGACGTGGACCTGCTCGGTCGCGGGCACCCCGTTGACGTCGTTGTAGGCCGCCATGATCGACCACGGCTGCGACTCCTCGACCGCGATCTCGAAGGGCAGCAGGTAGACCTCGCGCAGCGCGTCCTCCGCCACGACCGAGTTCATGTAGTTGCGCAGCGTCTCGGACTCGTTGGCCACGAGGTGCTTGAGGCACGCGCCGATCCCCTTGCCCTGCAAGCCCTGCACGTATGCCGCGGCGAGCCGCCCGGTGAGCAGCGGGTCCTCGGAGTAGGCCTCGAAGAGCCGGCCGCCGAGCGGCGACCGGTGCAGGTTGATGGTCGGCCCGAGCACGACGTGGATCTGCTGGCGCTCGGCCTCCTCGGCCAGCAGCTCGCCGACCTCGCGGGCGGTCTCCTCGCTCCAGGCGCTCGCGAGCAGGGTGGCGTTGGGGAAGAGGGCCACGTGGTCGCCGCCGACGAACTTCAGCCCACGGACCCCGGTGGGGCCGTCGGAGAAGGCCATCGGCGCCAGGCCGATCTCGTCCTCCCCGTGGAGGGTGAACGACGTGGCGCCGGTCAGCAGCCGGACCTTGGTCTCGAGGTCGAGCCGGGCGACGAGGGTGGAGAGGTCAGTCGTGGTGGTCACCCGGCCAGTGTCCGGGCGACGGGTGTCCACGTAAATAGTTAGCGCAAACTATTTCGAAGACTGAGACAGGACGGCGGGGTACGTCGGGGGGCGTTGGCATGATGGCCTCGTGTCCACGATCGTCTTCCTCCACGCCCACCCCGACGACGAGGCCTCGCAGACGGCCGGCGCGATGGCCCGCGCCGTCGCCGAGGGCCACCGCGTCGTCACCGTGTTCGCCACCAACGGCGACCACGGCGAGCTCCCCGCCGCCGGACTGCCCGAGGGGGAGACGCTGGTCCACTGGCGTCGCCGCGAGGCCCAGGCCAGTGCCGACGCCCTGGGCGTGCAGCGGATCGCGTGGCTGGGCTATGCCGACTCGGGGATGCGCGGCTGGGACCAGAACGCCCACGACAACGCCTTCCACGGCGCCGACGTCGACGAGGCGGCCGGGCGACTGGCAGCGATCCTCGACGAGGAGGACGCCGACGTCCTGGTGGGCTACGACTGGCACGGCGGCTACGGCCACCCCGACCACGTCAAGGTCCACGCGGTCGTGCACCGGGCGGCCGACCTCGCCGCCAGGCGTCCCCGGCTGCTCGAGTCCACGATGAACCGCGACATCGTGCGCGCGGTGTTCCAGGCCGCCGTGGCCGCCGGTGCCGGCGACCAGGCCTTCGACCCCGACACCCCGATGGACGACGGCAACCCGCTCGGCACCCCCGAGGCCGAGATCACCTGGCAGGTCGACGCCACCGACTACCTCGCCCAGCGGCGCGCGTCGCTCGAGGCGCACCGCAGCCAGGCCACGGACATCGAGGGGATGCTCTCGATGCCCGACGAGTTCTTCGCCACCTTCTTCGGCAAGGAGCACTACATCGAGCCGGGCCTCGACCGCGGCGAGCACCCCACCATGCAGGTCGGGTGGCCGTTCGGTGACTGACCCCGCGCCGTCGCTGCGCCCCGGCGCGTTGCTGCGACTGCCGCAGGTCGCCCGCCTGCTCTGCTCCGCCCTGGTCGGGCGACTCCCCAACGGCATGGTGCCGCTGGCCCTCGTGCTGTTCGCCCGCGACACCGGCAGCGGCTACGGGCGAGCGGGCCTGCTCACCGCGGCCTACTCGCTCGGCTGCTGCCTGGGCGGACCGGCCCTGTCGCGGGTCATGGACCTGCGCGGGCAGCGCCCGGCCCTGGTCCTCGGTGGGATGGTCTCGTCCCTGGCCCTGGCGGTGCTGCCATGGGTGCCGCCCGGCGGCGCGCTGGTCGTGGCCCTCGTCGCCGGGCTGGCGACCCCGCCGCTCGAGCCGGCGCTGCGCACCCTCTGGCCGTCGGTGCTGTCGCCGCGCCAGGTGCCCTCGGCGTTCGCGCTCGACGCCGCGGCCCAGGAGCTGATCTTCGTGCTGGGCCCGCTCGCGGTGCTGCTCGCCCAGACCGGTGGCGACGGCGGTGGGTTGGTGGCTGCCGGGGTGGTCGGGCTGCTCGGCACGCTGTGGTTCGTCGGGTCCCGGGCGTCCGGCGCGTGGACGCCCCCGGCCCACGAGGACCGGCACTGGCTGGGCCCACTGCGCTCGCGCCGGTTGTGCGTGCTCTACTCCTCCATCGTCATGGTGGGGCTGACCGTCGGGGTGCCCGCGGTCGCCCTGGTCGCCTACGCCGAGTCGCTCGGCAACCGTGGGCTGGCGCCCTGGCTGGTGGCCGCCAACGCCCTGGGTGCGTTGGTCGGTGGCGTCGCCTACAGCCCGCGCGCGCCCCACCGCGATCCGCGCCGCGACCTCCTGCTCGGGCTCGGTCTCCTCGTCGGCACGTATGCCGCGCTGGCTGTGGTCCCGTCGAACGCCTGGGTGATGGGGCTCCTCACCGTCGCCAGCGGACTCGGGCTGCCGCCGGTGCTGACCTGTGTCTTCCAGCTCGTCGACCGGTTCGCGCCGCTCGGGACGACGACCGAGGCCTTCGCCTGGCTGATCTCGGCGTTCCTCGTCGGCTCGTCGGTCGGGGCCGCGGCGGCGGGTTGGCTGTCCGACGCCGACCACATCGGTGGCGCCTTCCTGGTGGCGGCGGCCGCCTCGCTCGCCGCCCTCGCGATCGCCCGCGCCGTGGTCGGCCGCAGGGCCGACGAGCCCTCGCTCAGAGGTGCTTGAGCGCCTCGCGCCGGCTCAGCCCGCTCAGCCTGCCGTCATACTCGGCGACCGTCGCACGCACCCAGTCGGGGTCGGTCCGGGCGTACTGCCGCAGGGCCCACCCGATCGCCTTCCGGATCCAGAAGCTGGGGTCCTCGAGGTTGGGCTCGATGGCGGCTCGCAGCAGGCCGAGGTCGGTGCGCTCCTTGAAGGTCAGCTGGCAGATGATCGCGGTCCGCCGGAGCCACAGGTCCTCGTCCTCGATCCACTGCTCGACGACAGGGGTGACCTCCGGCTTGTGCGCCAACAGGATCGGCCCGATCCGGTTGCTCGCCACCTCGTCGACGAGGTCCCACCATGCGCCCGTGACGACCTGGTGCCGATAGAGCGGGATGGTGTCCGGGTCCTGCCACGCGCGGTAGGTGCGGTGCCCCGTGAGGGCGGTCGCGGCATACCGCTCCTCGCGGTGGGTGGCGCCGTCCCAGAGGTCGCGCACCGCCCGCTCCCACTCGCCGCGCTCGGCGATCCGGTATGCCGGGTCGGCCAGGATCGGGCGCAGCAGCGCCTTGAGCTCGGGCGAGGTGATGCCGCGGTAGGGCATCTGCGACTTCATGTACGCCTGCTGGGCGGCGGCGCGCTCGGGGTCTCCGACGGCTGCGAGAGCGGTCCGGATCGCCGCGACGACGGGGTGTGTCACGGAGCCAGCATGCCTGCTGCCGCGCCACGCTGTCGTCGCCGGTCGACCCCCGACGTCTGGGCACGGGTGCTGCCCGGCGAAGCCCTGACCGCGCACGGTCAGGGCTTCGGACGAGTGGTCAGTGGTGTGCCGGAGCGTGCTCGCCGGCCGGGGTGCGGACGGCGAGGGAGACCGCCACGACTGCGAGGGCGAGGCACGCACCGACCCCGAAGCCCCAGCGCACGCCGGTGCTGAGCGCGTCGAGGGGAGCAGACCCGCCCGCGGTGGCGGTGGCGGCCCGGCCGGCCATCACGCTGACGACGATGGCCGTGCCGGCCGCGGCGGCGACCTGCTGGAGCGACCCGAGCACCGCGCTGCCGTGGGCGTAGAGGTGCGGTGGCAGCACCGACAGCCCGGACGTGAAGACCGGGGTGAAGACCAGCCCCAGCGACGCCATCAGTGCGACGTAGTCGACCAGGAGCAGCCAGGGCGAGGTGTCCGTGCCGACGCGGGTGAAGAGGGCGAGCGTCGCCGCCATGACGACCGCGCCGGGGACCACGAGCCGCGCCGCGCCGACCCGGTCGTAGGCGCGGCCGACCACCGGACCGAGCAGCCCCATCACCAGCCCGCCGGGCATCAGCAGGAGCCCGGTCATCAGGGTGCTGAGGTGGAGCACGTCCTGGAGGTAGAGGGGCAGCAGGATCATCGCGCCCATCATCGCCATGAAGGCCAAGCACATCACGCCGAGGGAGACGGCGAAGGGGCGGAAGGTCAGGGTCCGGAGGTCGAGCAGTGCACCGCCTGCGCGCTGCAGCACGACCTGGCGGCGGACGAACGCGACGAGGGCGAGGACGCCGACCACCGTGACCACGGCCGGGGGGATCGTGTGCGTGGCGCGCGCCCCCTCACCGAGTCCGCTCAGCCCGCAGACCAGCGCGCCGAAGCCGATCGCCGACAACGCGACGCTGGGCAGGTCGATGCGGGTGCTGGTGGGCTCGCCGATGTTGACCAGCGCGCGTAGCCCCACCGTGCCCACGACCCCCGCGATGGGCAGGACGACCGCGAAGATGAGCCGCCACGACCCGAGCTCCAGCACGAGGCCGGACACGGCCGGCCCGAGTGCCGGGGCGACGGACATGACGAGGGTGACGTTGCCCATCACCTTGCCGCGCTCGGCCGGCGGGACCAGCGTCATCATGGTCGTCATCAGCAGCGGCATCATCACGGCGGTGCCGCTGGCCTGCACCACGCGCGCGACCAGCAGGACGGCGAAGCTCGGCGCCAGGGTGGCGGCCGCGGTGCCGGCGAGGAACAGTCCCATCGCCAGCGCGTAGGCCGTGCGGGTGGTCACCCGCTGGAGGTACCAGCCGGTGGCGGGGATGACGACCGCCATCGTCAGCATGAATGCGGTCGACAGCCACTGGGCACTCGTGGCCGGGACGGCGAAGTCGCGCATCAGCCGCGGGATCGCGTTGACCATGATCGTCTCGTTGAGGATGACCACGAACGTCGAGAGCGTCAGGATCCGCATCACCAGGGTGACGTTGGCCGCGCTGGTCGCACTCGCCGCGGTGGTGGCGGTGGCGGTGGTGGCGTTGGCGGTGGTGGGGACTCCCGTGGTGGGGGCGCCGGTGGTGGCTGCGGTGTGGGTGCGGTCGGCGCGGCTCGTGCGGTCGGTGCTCGCGGTTCTGCCGGTGCGGTCGGTGCGGTCGGTGTCGGCGTCGGTGGTGCACGTGGTGTCACTCATGGGATGTCCTCCGTGGTGTGGTGCCCCTGGGGGTCTGCTGGCTGCGGTCCTCTGAAACCGGCTTCACCCCTACTGACCCCGGCCCGCTCAGGAACTCATCGCGAGCAGCTCACGAAGCCCGTCGCGCCGGGTCACGAGGAGCTCCCGGGTCGAGGCCAGGAGGACGTCGGGGCGTCCGGTCGGGCGCAGCCGGGGCGCACCCGGGGGAGCCACCAGCAGGTCGGCGCCGGGGGCCAGTCGCTCGAGCAGCGCCGACCCGCGACCTGCAGCGGAGGCCGGCACCCCGAGCCGCGGCCACAGGTCGCGGGCCAGCATCCGCCCCTCCGGTCCCACCAGCCCGTTGGCCCGGGCGGCCGCCCAGACCAGCGCTCCCACAGCCGTGTCGTCGCGGGTGCTCCGCGCGAGCATCCCCGGGTCGGCGGCCAGCACTGCCTCCCACAGGCGACGCAGCGCGACCGCCAGCTCCTCGTCGTCGAAGACGTCGACCGCGAGCCGGTCGCACTCCGCACCGATCGCCCGGGCCCGGTCGGTGTGCTCCGGACCCAGGTCGGGCACCGCCAGCGGGTGCTGCTCGAGGGGGCGGGCGTCGAGGGCGAGCAGAGCGGCGCGTCCACCGACGAGCACCTCCAGCCAGCGCACCTCGGCTGCACGCTGCTCGCCGTCGGTGGTCGGCGCGCCGGTGCGCCTGGCCCGGCCGCTCGTCAGGGGCGCAGGGAAGGACCGGGCGACGTCCACCCCCTCCTCCACCCAGTGGTCGGCCGGCAGCCCGTCGACCAGGACGAGGTGGGTGATGCGAGGGCGGCGGGTGGCCGGGTCGGTGCTGGCTGAGCGCATGGCCCCACGATGGCAGCGCGCCGGCCACGCGCCTCCCGGATATCCACAGCCCCACTCGACGGGCGTGCGAGACCCGCACCGGCGGCATACAGCGACCGGATGCCGCGCCGCCCGGGTCAGGGCGGCTCCGGCAGGGGCAGCTCGAGCAGGGGCGGCTCGGGTCAGGGACCGGTCGGGCGGGTCAGGCTGCGCCGTAGCGCGCCTGCGCGCGGGCGCGCGCCTTCGCCGCCTCGGTCTCGCGGTCCTTGGGCGGCGCGCTCGTGGTGAGGTGGTCGAGCAGGTGCTGGGTCGCGTGGGCGACCTCGGCCACCGCCTCGTCGAAGGCCGCCTGGTTGGCTGCGCTCGGCTTGGTGCTGCCGCTGACCTTGCGGACGTACTGGAGGGCGGCGGCGCGGACCTCGTCCGAGGTGGCGGCGGGCTCGAAGTTGTGCAGTTGGCGAATGTTGCGGCACATGCCCTCAGGCTACGTCGCAGGGCTCGAGTGTGTCCTGCGTCATGTGGAAGACCGCCGTCGCGGACACGCCCGGAACTTTCTTGGGTCCACACCCCGTGGATCAAGAAACCGCAGGTCAGGGTGCTGATGTCGGACGGACCGTCGCGAAATCCACAGGGTTATCCCCCGACTGTGCACAAGGCATCCGGGCGTTGCGCACACCTTGTCCCCAGCCTTTCCACAGGGCTGGTTTGAGCTGGGGGTCCGGCAGCCATACGTTGTGCCGAGCACGGGTCCCGTGGTGTCGGCGCAGTTCTGTCGGTGCCGACTGGTGTACTCGAATCACACAGGTGGAGTTCGTCGCCGGTGGCCGTCGGACGGCGCAGGTGGCGTCGGTGAGTTGTGACAGGGGAGTTGCCCGAGTGTCTCTTGCGGAGCTGAGCACGAGCGCGTTCGGCACCGGTGGCGATGGTCCGCCGCCGAGTGACGAGCGGGTTCCGCCGCAGGACGTGCACGCCGAGCAGTCCGTCCTCGGCGGCATGCTGCTGTCCAAGGACGCCATCGCCGACTGCGTCGAGGGCCTGCGCGGCACCGACTTCTACCGCCCGGCCCACGAGCTCATCTACGACGCGATCCTCGACCTCTACGGTCGCGGTGAGCCCGCCGACGCGATCACCGTCTCCGACGAGCTGTCCAAGCGCGGCGACCTGCAGCGGGTGGGCGGCCAGGCCTACCTGCACACCCTCATCCAGGCCGTCCCCACGGCCGCGAACGCCGGCTACTACGCCGAGATCGTCAGCGAGCGGGCCGTGCTGCGGCGGCTGGTCGAGGCCGGCACGCGCATCGTGCAGCTCGGCTACCAGCAGGGCAACGGCGACGTCGAGGACATCGTCAACGCGGCCCAGGCCGAGGTCTATGCGGTCGCCGACAAGCGCGGCGGTGAGGACTACCACGTCCTCGGCGACATCCTCGAGGAGACCCTCAACGAGATCGAGGTGGCCGCCGGGCGCACCGACGAGATGATCGGGGTGCCGACCGGCTTCATCGAGCTCGACGAGCTCACCCACGGCCTGCACCCCGGCCAGATGATCGTCCTCGCCGCCCGACCGGCCGTCGGCAAGGCCTTGGCGCTCGACACGCCGCTCCCCACCCCCCGCGGCTGGACGACGATGGGCGACATCCGTGTCGGCGACGCGCTCCTCGATGCTCAGGGTCGCCCGACCCTCGTGACCGCTGCGACGGAGGTGATGTCGGGGAGGCCGTGCTTCGAGGTCGAGTTCTCCGACGGCTCGGTGATCGTCGCTGACGCCGAGCACCAGTGGCTGACCGACACCCGCGCGTCGCGCAAGTCCGAGCAGGCCGCCCGTGATCAGCGGAACGGCACGAGGACCCAGCGGTCGCTCCCGGCTGTGCGAACCACCATGGAGATCGCCGCGACATTGCGGACTGACACCGCAGAGCAGCGCCTCAACCACTCGATCCGTCTGGCGGCTCCGCTGCGGCTGCCCGAGCGGCCTTTCGTCCTGCCGCCGTACGTCCTGGGCGCATGGCTCGGCGATGGGTCAGCCGACGCCGCCGTGTTGACCAGTGCGGACACGGAGATGGTCGTGCTCCTCGAGGCGGAGGGACTGACGGTCACGCCGACGTCGGGCAAGTACCGCTATTCCCTCCGCCTACCGTCCGAAGGGATCGCCAGCCGGCTCTGCGTCGTCTGCGGTGTGGAGTTCACGCCGGCCACCAGCCAGGTCAAGAGCTGCGGTCGGTCCTGCGGTGGCCGCGCCAAGTGCAGCGAGCCAATGCCGGCTCCGACCTGTCCTGACTGCGGGCGTCCGTCGGTGGGCCTTCGACGCTGTCAGGAATGCCACAACGACCACGGCACGGTGCGCGCCTTGCTGCGCCAGATCGGGGTCCTGGGGAACAAGCACATTCCGACGGAGTACCTGCGAGGTAGCGAGCGACAGCGACGCGCCCTGCTGGCAGGCCTGCTCGACACTGACGGCACCGTGACCACGGGCGGCTGCGCACAGTTCACGACGACGAACGAGGTCCTTGGGCGCGATGTCTACGAGCTGATCGTGAGCCTTGGCTACCGGTGCGGCCGGAGTCGCAAGGTCGTGGCGGGTCGCTCACCGCAGAGCTCGACTGCCATCATCCTGACTTTCAGCGCTGACGAGGATGTTTTCGGCTTGGCGCGCAAGAAGATGCGGCACAAGGAACTGCGTCAGCGACAGTTCCACCGGCGGAACGCACGGTTCGTGACGAGCGTGCGCCCGATCGAGTCGGTGCCGGTGAGGTGCATCCAGGTCGACAATGAGGACCACCTCTTCCTCGCGGGCGAGTCGATGATCGCGACCCACAACTCCACGATGGGTCTCGACATCGCCCGAGCCGCCGCGATCAAGCACAAGATGGCCACCGCCGTCTTCTCGCTCGAGATGAGCCGCTCCGAGATCACCATGCGTGTGCTGTCCGCCGAGGCCCAGATCCAGCTCCAGGACCTGCGCAAGGGCACGATCGGCGACGCGGGCTGGAAGAAGCTCGCGCGCATCATGGGTCAGATCACCGACTCCCCGCTGTTCATCGACGACTCACCCAACATGTCGCTCATGGAGATCCGCGCCAAGTGCCGGCGCCTCAAACAGCAGCACAACCTCAAGCTCGTCGTCATCGACTACCTCCAGCTGATGAGCTCGGGCAAGAAGGTCGAGTCGCGCCAGCAGGAGGTCTCGGAGTTCTCGCGTGCGCTCAAGCTGCTCGCCAAGGAGCTCGAGGTCCCGGTCATCGCGATCAGCCAGCTGAACCGTGGGCCCGAGCAGCGCACCGACAAGCGGCCGCAGATGTCCGACCTGCGTGAGTCGGGCTGCCTGCCGGCCGAGACCCGGATCCTCCGCGCCGACACCGGGGCGGAGACGACGATCGGTCAGCTCGCGGCGGACAACGTCCGCGACATCGAGGTCTGGTCGCTCGATGACGGGCTCCGCTACACGAAGCGCCTGATGACGCACGCCTTCTCCACGGGGATGGCGCCCGTCTTCCGGCTCACCTTGGCGTCGGGCAAGACCGTGCGTGCCACCGAGAACCATCCCTTCCTCACGTATGCCGGCTGGGAGCCGTTGGCGTCGCTGCGCACCGGTGACCGCGTCGCTGTGCCGCGTCACGTTCCGTCACCGCGTCAGCTGGCCGAGTGGACCAACCCGCAGGTGATCCTGCTTGCCCACCTGATCGGCGACGGTTCGTTCGTCAAGCGTCAGCCGCTCCGGTACGCCAGCATCGACGAAGCCAACCTCGACGCAGTGACCAAGGCTGCCCTGACGTTCGGGGTGGCTGCGGTTCGAGACGACCACGCGGCGGCGCGGTGCACGACCCTGCGCCTGCGGTCGCCATTCCACCTCACGCACGGCAAGCGCAACCCGATCGCCGAGTGGCTCGACGGCCTGGGGCTCTTCGGCCTGCGGTCGCACGAGAAGTTCGTTCCGGAGGACATCTTCTCGGTGAGCAAGGAGCAGATCGCGCTGTTCCTCCGGCACCTGTGGGCAACGGACGGTTCGGTCACCGTGCGCAAGGACGACCGTGGTGGTCGGATCTACTACGCCTCCACGTCGCGGCGCCTGGTGGACGACGTGTCACGCCTCTTGCTGCGTTTCGGCATCCAGACCCGCACCCGCGTGACGAAGAAGGCGGGATACCGCAACGGCTACACCATTGACATCTCAGGAGTCGACAGCCAGCGCAGGTTCCTCCAGGAGATCGGCGTCCACGGCGAGCGCGGCGTGGCCGCTGCGCGTCTGCTGGAGATCGTCCGCACCACCAAGGCCAACACCAACGTGGACACCGTGCCGAAGCAGGTGTGGAACGAGGTCCGAGCGTCGATGTCGGAGGCTGGCGTCACCACCCGCGCGTTCCAGGCGGGGCTGGGCACCACCTATTGCGGCTCGGCTCTCTACGCGAGTGCTCCGTCGCGGGAGCGGCTGTCCCGGGTGGCGGAGGTGCTCGGAGACGCCGACCTCGAGCTGATGGCTGTGAACGACGTCTTCTGGGACAGCGTCGTCTCCGTCGAGCTGGATGGTGTCGAGGAGGTCTACGACGCGACGGTGCTCGACTGTCACAACTTCATCGCCAATGGCATCGCCGTGCACAACTCGATCGAGCAGGACGCCGACATGGTCATCCTGCTCCACCGCGACAAGGCCGACCCCGGTCGCGAGGGCGAGGCCGACGTGATCGTGGCCAAGCACCGTAACGGTCCGACCAAGGACATCGTGCTGGCCTTCCAGGGCCACTACTCGCGCTTCGCCAACATGGCCCGCGACGGCTTCTGACCGATCGCGTTGTGTAGCGACACCGCAGTGTCACCACTCGCGACATCGAGTGTCACCGCTGACGACACGGAAGTGTCGCTTGTCGCGACGTATGAGTGTCACCGGTGATTGTGGATAAGTGACATGGAGTGTCACCGGTGACACCTCGTGTCGTTTGTCCACAGCGGGCAGCAAGAACGCCCCGACCCAAGGTGGGTCGAGGCGTTTGCTGATTCGGTCGCAGCTTAGGTGGGGAAGGCCTCTTTCGCCGCTTCGGTCAGGGTCGGGGTTGCTTTGTGGCCGGTGACGATGCCGAGGTTGGCCAGCCGTCCTATGACGAGGTGGCGTCGGTGGCCGACGCGGCGGGGTAGGACGTCGGCTCCTGTCATGGCTTGGTAGGCGCCGCGCGCCACGCCGGTCGCATGACTCCAGACGACACAGCCCGGCTCGTCAACGACGCCCTGGCCCTCGGCGACGATGGCCGCGCTTTCCGACTGATCTTGCAAGCCCGCGACGACCTTCGCGCCGGCTACGGGTATGCGGGACGCGCACTGCACCACCTTCGACTGGTGCCGTGCCGGTCCCGGCGCCGCTCCCGGTGTGCAGAAAAAGTGCAGACGTGCCCAGAAAAGTGGGCACGGCGATACCCGCCGGGCAGGGGCCTCGGCCCACTAGTCCGTGCCGTAATGTGGCGAAATCCCTGCAGCGATCCGGTGCACCCGTCGATGATCTGTGCGTGAGCGGTCAGGACCTCGTGGTGACCAGGTGGCGCCGGTACGGCAAGGACCGCCTCTACGTCGAAACCCCGGACGGGACCAAGGTCGGGTCTGGGACCTCGTTACGGAGACGGCCCACCCCGAGTCGCCCGAGTGCGAACAGACCCTGCTGGCGACCATCGCCAACTGGAAGTCGTCGGCATGCCTTGGGGACAACGGTTCCGAGGCCGTCGCGCTGGTGGTGGAAGGCGCCACCGCTTCGGCGCCGACGCTCGCCGCCGA
This sequence comes from Pedococcus bigeumensis, assembly GCF_039531795.1. Taxonomy (NCBI): domain Bacteria; kingdom Bacillati; phylum Actinomycetota; class Actinomycetes; order Micrococcales; family Intrasporangiaceae; genus Pedococcus; species Pedococcus bigeumensis. The sequence goes on from NZ_BAAAQS010000003.1 coordinate 622,000, forward strand.
GGATGGCGATGAACCAGAGTCACCCCGCATCCCCGACGCCGACATGCCAGACGGCGACCCGGCCGTCCTGAGCGCACCTGCTGACGAGCAGAAGGACGGCAGCGACCTCGCCCAACCGGTTCCGACCCTCGTTGTGGACGCGCCCGTACCCGTCCCGGCAGGTGAACTGGTGCGCCCTTGGGTCGACCTGGCCACCAACACCGCCGGAGCCGAAGCCCGCGAGCGAGCCCAAGCCGCCCGCGACTCAGCCCCCGTCAAAGCCGTGCTCGCGCGCGTCCTCGGCGTCCACACCAACGAGCGGGCCTGGCGTATCGGCGCGGACGGCGAAGAGAAGGTCGCCGCCCAACTCGCGAAGGTCGCCAAGAAAGACCCGCGATGGCGCTTCCTGCACGCCGTTCCCGTCGGCAACCGCGGCTCGGACATCGACCACATCATCATCGGCCCCGGCGGCGTCTTCACCGCAAACGCCAAGCACCACCCCAACGCCAAGATCTGGGTCGGCGGCAACACCTTCATGGTCAACGGCACGAAGCAGCCCTACATCCGCAACGCCCGGCACGAAGCCCAGCGGGCCGCCAGCATCCTCACCGACATGTGCGGGTTCCCCGTCCACGTCGAAGGTGTCATCGTCACGGTTAACGCCTGCGATGTCGTGATCAAGAGCCAGCCCGAGGGCGTCTCCGTCACGCCGCGCATGCAGGTCGCCAGATGGCTTCTGCGGCACGGGGACATCCTCTCCACGGACACCATGGAGGCGATCTACGAGGTCGCTCGACGATCCACCACGTGGCGGTAGACCTTGTGTGCTCGGACCAGTCCAGTTCGCCTGTCAGGATGCGTGCATGACTCCGATCGAGACGAGCCTGTCAGGCGGGCGGTCGGGCTGCGGTCTGGACAGCACGTGGTCGCATGAGTGCCGCATCGGGTAAGCGTGCGGCCAGCCACAACGACCCTCCTTACCGAGGGCTGGCGTCGGCATCCATGGCGATGGGCCTGCTGTTCGGTCTCGGTGCATTCCTCATCGCCGCGGTGTTCATGGGGTTCGACTACTTCGCTGTGCGCGACAAACCCACAGAGCGCGCCGTCGTGATCTCGCAGGGGCCGTCCGGCACCAAGGAGACGTGCGGGCCCCGCGCCCTCACGCCGGACACCCCCGGCGAACAGACGACCTACCGCTCGACGGACCCGCCCACTGGGCTACCTGCAGAGTTCAGAATCAACCACTGCCCCGACTGGGACGACCATCCCGGAGACCTCGTCGAGGTCCGCCGCACCGGGCTCGGGCAGGACGACATCTACATCGACCCGATCGAGAGCGCCGGGCAATGGCTCGGCATGGCAGGGATCGTCGGGCTCGTCACGACCGTGATCGCCGCCGTGCTTGCCTGTGTGAAAGAGGCCTGGGGAGTGCACCGAGCCCAGCGCAGGATCCGCCGCCGCAAGCAGCACCAGTCGAGTGGGCACTCATGGGAGACGTGATCGACCGAGTGCCTTGGTGGGTCGTCGCCCTGTTCTGCCTCTGTGTGGCAGCGTCCTGGCACCCGGCCATACGGTCCGCACGTACTGGAGCACGCGAAGGCATCGGCGTCGCAGCCTGCTTCCTTGTCGTGGGTTCCATGGCCACCGACAGCCCAGGGCTCGTCACCGCTGCCGTGCTCGTCATGGCAGCAGTGACTTGCTGGCTGATCTGGACCGGCCGAGAACCACGCCGTGGGCGTCATCGGCCAGGACCAACCTCATGAGCACCGCTCGCCGTCGCCTGCGCCAACGCGCCCACACCGGCGCGGGTCTAGCCGCGACGGACGCCATTGTCTTGGCCCTGTCGTCCTGCAGCCCCGAGATCAAGGGCAACACCGGGCTCATGCTCACAGACAGAGGGCTCGAAGGGGCCTGGAACGCCTGCCCCGACGACGACCTGCAAGGCGCCCTGCTGATCCGCGACTCGAATACCGACCGTTCCCAGCGCATCGGCCGCTGGGAGACGTCACATCCGGTGAACCGGGCTGCCTGGCTGATCCAGGACTCGACAGCACCGGACGGTTGGGACATCTGGAAGCCTGCGCCATCGCACTTCGAGCCCGGACATGTGTACTCCTTGTTCGCCTGGAGTGAGGTCAACGTGACCAACGCGGCGGGGGTCGACTTCGAGGCCAGCGACGTGGACCGGCTCGCCGTCGGTGAGGTCCTCATCAACGATCCGACCAGTGAAGGCGTCGCCCCATCACCGTGACGATGGACGAGTTCACCAAGAGGGCGTGTGAATAGATCCCCCCAGCCGTCCCATGTCGAGCGGTTGGTCCGCTGGGTACGCCGCGGCGCCATCCCCACGATGCCGCTTATCTTCGTCGCGTCGTTCTTCGCGCTCCTCGGCTTCGGTTTCGTGCCTACCGACCTCGGTGACCGAAAGGAAGCCCGTGAGGTCGCCGCCCACGGAGTCCAGGTAATCGTGACCGACCCCGAGGTCCACGTGGGCAAGTTCCAAGGCCGCGGCGGCGACTACTACGAAACTGACGCGGTCCGGGTACCGCTGCCAGACCTCGGCAAGGTCGAACTCACGGGCATCCCCGAGTCCGACGACTTCGACTCTCGCCCCATGCGACTGGGGTGGCAACCACCCACAGCCCGGACCGGCTACCTGGCCCCGCTCGACGTCACCTATCTACGCCACGGTGACGGAACCGTCCGAGCGATGGCTCGTCAGGACATGAAACGCCTCGCCACCTCCCGAGAGCCGGAGAAAGGGCTAGCCATCGGCCTCGGCATGCTCGCGTTGATCACCCTGTGCATCGCCGCAGGTAACAACGACGCGCTCCGCCGGTTGATCGGGATCAAGGACCGTTGAACACATGAGCCCACGACATCGTCGAGGACGAACGGTAACCCAGATGGACCTCGACCCGACCCGCAAGGACGTGGAGCCACTCAGACAAGCACACGTGGAGCCAGGGGTTCGGATCGACGAGATAGTCGCCCGGATTGCGCACCCTGCGCGACCTCATGCCGCCCACGTACGCTCCCAAAGGGAGGCCCCACCATGAGCAAGAAGATCAACCGTCCGACCGGTAGCAGCCGCCATGCGCCCAAGAAGGCGCCGCGGTACCTCTGGACCTCCACCGGGGCGCGACTTTTCGACGCCGATGGTCGCGAGTACGAGCCGTACTCGAACGACCTCCCGGTCAAGGAGGTGAACCGCTTCGTTCGGCGAGGGCAGGTGCCATTCGCCGTGCACGAATGCGGTGGAGGACTTGAGTGGTTCGAAGTCGCCGATCTTCCCGCCCTGTGGAAAGAAGTCGAGCCGGACTTCGACACTGGGGAGGACTGGGAACCGCCCGCGGACGCGCCCGGTGCTCAGCCGTACCGAGGCAGCGTCTGGAAAGCCATCGGTGGCCGTGACCTCGTCGTGGTGCTCAGCAATGAATGACCAGACCGCCGGACGTAACGTTGTGACGTCCCGACCGCGCACGCCTGACCCCGTGCTCGTCCGCGGCCCGGAAGGCGACCGCTTCACGGTGACCGTCCAGCCCTCCGGTGTGATCGGTTGGCAGTACGACGTCGGCGCTCACCTCGTCGATGTTGCGGTAGTGCTCGCGGGGGTTGCTTGGAACGTGCTGGGACGGCTCGTGTTCCGCTTCGGGTGGAGCGTCGTTGTCTATGACGAACCGTCCGGGCGCAGGATCGGTCGCCGCCGTTTCCGCTCCAAACAAGCAGCGGTCGAAGCCCTGCCCGGCCTCGCGGCGGAACTTCGGGACTCTGGGAAGCGGTGCCCTTCGACAACCGACAATGCAGGACCACACTGACGGCCGAGATTCAGAGACTGTCGGCGCCGACCGATACACCTGTTGTTGGGAAAATCCCAAGAGCATCAGTTAGGGTCATACCGATGAGCACCACAGAGCAGGCGAACCTAGTTGGGGAGCGTGTACGCGCAGCAATCAGGCGCGCCTTCCAGACGGCCACGCCCACGGACGCGTCCATCGCTGCCGACATCGGCATGAAGCCTGACGCGTTCTCCCGAGCGATGAGCGGGAACCGGGCCTTCTCCTCCTTGGAGATCGCCCGCCTGGCCGACGTCCTCAGCGAAGACGTCCACTGGCTGATCACCGGCGAACCCGACCCACTCAGTGTGCGCATCGCCGCCCGGCACACCTGGGATGCTGAAACGCGCGACCACCACAGACCTGACGCTGCCGCGGACGATGCAACTCTCGATGGTGTGGCACTGGCATACCGGCAAGCCAGCCAGTGGCGGACCGACCCGGTTGAGGCGCTCCCTACCGACCCGGCCGAGATCCGGGGGGCCCTCGGAGAAGGGTTCGTGCAGACCTTCGCCGACCGAACCGAACAAGCGCTCAAGATCGACGTCATTCGTATCCAGAACCTGTCGACCGACTACTCCTTCACGATTGGAGAGCGTCGCGTCATCCTGCTCAAGTCCGAACCGCACTGGTTCCGCTCCAACTGGTCGCTCGCTCACGAGATCGCCCACCTTGCCCTTCGGCACCACAACGTCACCGGCAAGCACGCAGACAGCCAGTACGAAGCGCCCGCGAACCGGTTCGCGAGCGAACTGCTCCTGCCCGAACAAGTGATCCGCAACGTCGACTGGGCCGCTTGCGATGAAGCCGACCTGGCCCGGCACCTGTGGGCCTACGGCGTATCAACCGAAGCCCTCGCCAACCGGCTCAGCACCCTCGGCCTGCCCGTACCGGCCATCCTGACCGTTCGGCCCGCGGGATCCACGATGCGGCTCCTGCGCCGCCAGCGTGAAGCCCTCCCCGTCATGACGTACCCAGGAACACCGTTCGCCGTGATCGACCCCATCACCCACCGGTTCAATGCCGCCGCCGAGCGACGTATCCCCGAAGCGTTGATCGCCGCACACCTCGACGGGATCGCCGCAGGCCGCCTGAACAAGGGCACCCTCGCATGGTTGCTCGAAGTGACCCCAGACGAGGTTGAAGTCGAGGAACCGCTCCCGGAAACCATGACGACAGACCAGTTGATGTCTGCCCTCGGCCTGTGACTCGCGCCCCCAAACCACTCGCCGACCTGTGAGCCTCTGCTTCTTCCCTGACAACACCGTCTTGGTGAACTTCGGACACATCAACCGACTGTCACTGCTGGGAACACTCCTCCCGGACCGGGCCTGGTGCGAAGTCGTGGCCCAAGAATGCGCCGAGTCAGCCAGAGTCCCCGGCCTAGCCGACCTGCGCCACGCCCGAGACGTCTTCGGCGAACCCCTCACCCCGACAGACCGTGAAAGGGACCGCACGTTCGATCTCCGCGACCAGATGCGCAAACCAGGCGACGCCGCCACCAAACACGTCGGCGAAGCCGAAACCATCGCCATCGTCACCTCCCGAGGCATCAAAGCCGTCTTCATCACTGACGACAAGGGAGCGCAGGCAGCCGCCCGCGGTGCAGGGATCACCGTCATCACCACCTGGGACCTGTTGAAGGTCGCTCATCGCAAGGGCCTTATCACCACGGCCGAGGCCCACGCCGACGCACAAAGCCTCGAATCCTTCGACCGCGGATGGCCGCCGTGCGCCAGGTCTCTCACCGACTTCACCCGGTGGATCACAGGCACCTGACCGCACCTGTGGATAAGTGACACGAGGTGTCACTGGTGACAGTCAGTGTCGCGAGTGGTGACACTTCCGTGTCGCTTCACAATCGGCGCGTGCCATGTCATGTCTTGTGCTCAGAGTGTCCGCACGCCGATGCAGCGTCTCGCATGAGTGTAGCGATCCCGTGGGGCACCGGTGCGCCGGAGGACGTGGGGTCTGCCGAGGGTCGGGGCGTAGGGGACTGCCCGACAGCCCTCGTCGGCGCGTCTGCTCGCGGTTGCCGACTCGGCCCCTGCTGAGGAGGAGGAAGGAAGGGCGCAGGGTTTGACGCCCCTCACTGAGGTCAGTCTCGCGGTGGCGACGCCGGTCGGCTGTTCGGCGACCGACGCGGGTCCGTGAGGCTCAGGGCGTAGAGGATGGCCCCCATGGCTGGGATCCCGGTCCCGGTGATCAACAGCCCGCCCACCCCGAACGCGATCCAGGTGCCGAAGGTCGCGTCGCGGATCGGAGCCGCGACGTTGAGGGCCACGCCCAACGCGAGGCCCAGGGCGAGCAGGGCAGCGGCGACCGCGGCCAGCCACCGCGTCGACGGGGGCCACCGAAAGTTCGTGCGGTCATGGGAGTGGGGGTCGGCGATCACCACAACACCAGCGGCGATGGTCGTGCACAGTCCCACGAGCAGGAATGCGGCGATCGAGTCTCCGGCGCGGTGCCAACCGGCAGACATGGTGGCAAGGGCTGTCACGGTCCCGGCTGCCAGTCCGGCCACGGCGGTCGGGTATCGCCACCGCATGGGGACGACGAGCAGGAGCGCGGCCGACGCAGAGATCACAGCCGTGGTGTGACCGCTCGGAAGGCTGTTGAGCGTGGCCGGTGACACCTCGCGGATCCCCAAGTCCGGCCGCTCCAGCAGATGGTCTTTCAAGATCAAGGTCGAGACGTTCGCACCGGCGAGGAGGCCAATGGCAGCCAGTCCTTGAACACGCTCGAGCCGGACCAGGGCGATCGTGGCCACCAGCGCGACCGTCCCCAGCAGCGAGGCAATCGAGACCACGTTCAGCACCCTGTCGGTGCCGTCAGCCAGGGCCGAACGCGTCAGGAGGGCTCCCCGCAGGGAGGCGTCCCCGAAGAGGCGACCTTGGATCGTGCGAACCGTCACGTAGTAGACGAGCGCGAATCCGATCGCGAAGGCGAAGCCGGTCAGGGCGATTCGCACGAGAGGACCCCCTCTGTCGTCGCGCGTGCGTTCGACTCCCACATCAACATCCTGCACCCGATCCGCCGTCAGCGTGCGGATCGCGGTCAGACGCGTGACCTCACGACGGAGGCATACCGATGAGTGGCTCGATCCACGCCGTCCTTTGGGTACATGGGAAGGGGGTCGGCTACGGCATACGATCCAGTTGGTCGAACGCCACGTCTCGTTTCGGTGCGAGCGTCCGCTCGGCGGGGCCGACCGGAGGCTCGCACAAGACGAATCGCAGCGTGTTGATGTTGCCCGAGGGCAGGATCTGCACGCTGAGGAGTCGGTGCTCATCGAGGAAGTTCCCTACGTCCAGGTAGGCACAGAGCCCCGAGGCGATGGCCCGCTCCGCGTCCCTGACGACACAGCGCAAGATCGCCGGCATCAGGCGCTCGACGGTCCCAGCGATGATTGCCGAGGAACCGAGGGACAGGAGGTCCTCATACCAAGAGAAGTTGGCCGCCCCGGCCGAGGAGATCGACACGTCGAGCTGGCACTCCTGCCGTGAGTCGTACTCGACCCCGAAATGGAGCTTCCAGACGATGTCCAGGTCACCGTTGAAGTAGTTGTCCAGCACCATGGTGATCGGGATCTTGTACTCCACGTGAGTGGTGTGCCATGAGGGCTGCACTCCTGCTCCAGCCAGCCAAAGTTCGGGCGCGGCCGCCAGGTGCTGTTCGACCTGCGTGCTGAAGAGCTCGTCCAAGAGGGCGCCGGGGAACTCCCGAAAGGTGCACGTCGACTCGTCGAGACCCATGCTGATCGCCTGCCCGAGCGTGTGCCAGGTACCTGATCCGGTGTGCTTGGCCTGGAGGCTCAGGAGGGTTCGGGCGCGGATGGCGGTGTTCACCGTGCCTTGGGTCGGGAGCCCAGGGTCGAGGATTTGGTAGTGCGTCCTCAGTCGGAACTGGTAGTCGGCGACATCAACGTTCGCGGATGCCGCGCTGATGGCCCAGGTGACCTGGAACTCCTCGAACGGAGCCGGCGAGGCGTCGGAGACGGTGAACTGGTCAAGGCTCAGGCGTTCGTTGATGCTCATGCTGGGCGGGAGGGTCGGGAGCGGCCCGATGACCTTGAACCCACGCCTCAGCGAGTTGGCTGTGTTGTCGGACAGATTGACACGCATGACGACCCCTGAGGTGTGAACGGGTGGACCAACGGCTTCTACCGTCGAGCGGATTACTCGGCCGGCGCGATGTTCTGGTTGTTCCGGAAGAGGTTGGCGGGGTCGTAGGTCGCCTTGACCGAGGCCAGGCGGTCGTAGTTGGCGCCGTAGTTGGCACGGATGCGGCCCTGGTCGTCCTCGGACATGAAGTTGATGTAGCCGCCCGCGCTGGTGTGTGGCTCGAGCGCTCCGTGGTACGCGCGCACCCAATCGATATTGGCTTCGTTGTCTTCGGCGTCAGGCCACATCCCGGCGATCACCGGGGCGAACTTCGCGTCACGGTAGGCGAACGCGGTCGCGTCCGCCGCGACATCGTGGACGGCGCCATCGATGGGGTAGAGGTGCATGGTGGACTGCATCGCAGGCACCTTGGGGCCATGTTCGACGTGGGCGGCGATGGCGCCGTCGGTCAGCTCAGGCAGGAAGGCGGCCTTCCAGTAGTGCTGGAGACCCTTCGGCAGCAGACCGTCGAAGGCGCTGTTCAGGGCGGGATAGGGCATCCGGCCAACGTGCTCGGCCACAGGGGTCCCGACGGTCCGCAGCTCGCCCAACAGAGCCTCCGCGTCCGTGTCCGGACCGTTGAAGCACGACACCAAGAGCATCAGCGGATCGCCGACGCGGTCCTCGGGGATGAACGGGAGAGGTGGGGCGATCTGGAAGGCGGGGAAGGCGCCCATCGCTCGTGGCGCCGTGGCGATCCACTCGGCGTACGTCTTGAACAGCTCCTCGGCGACGTCGAGCTCGAAGAACATCGGCCCGCCGTAGATGGTGTCCACCGGGTGGAGGTCGAACTCGAGCTCGGTGACCACGCCGAAGTTGCCGCCGCCGCCACGCAGCGCCCAGAACAGGTCCGGGTGCTCGGTCTCGTTGGCGGACACGAAGCTACCGTCGGCGAGGACGACGTCGGCCGACCGAAGGTTGTCTATGGAGAGCCCGTGTGCCCGAGCGAGGTAGCCGATCCCGCCCCCGAGGGTGAGCCCAGCAACCCCCGTGGTGGAGATGATGCCGCCCGTGGTGGCGAGGCCGAAGCTGTGTGCCGCATGGTCGAAGTCACCCCAGGTGCAGCCGCCCTGCACGCGAGCGATGCGCTTTGCCGGGTCGATGCGAATTCCCTTCATGGCGCTCAGATCAAGCACGATGCCGTCGTCGACCGTCCCAAAGCCCGGGACGCTGTGGGCGCCACCGCGGATGGCCAGTGGGAGGCCACTTTCGCGGGCAGCCGCAACGGTGATGCGGACGTCCGCAACACTCAGCGCGCGGACGATCGCGAGCGGGCGCCGGTCGATCATCGCGTTGTAGACAGACCGCGCCTCGTCGTACTCCTGTGATCGGGCGCTGATGACATCGCCGCGGACCGCGTCGAGGATCGTGAGTGCGGGAGTGCCGCTCATGGGATTCTTCCTCTTCTTCTCGCTGCAGCTCTGGGATTGGGTCGGGAGGGTGGTGGGCTGGCCGGCTCAGCTGAACAACTGCTGGGCGTGGTCATGGAACTGGCGCATGGGGGCGACGGGACCGATCTCGATGAACACTGCGCCCTCGGCGGACGTGGCGGTGTGTCCGGCAGGCCAGAAGTAGACCTCGCCGGCACTCGCGGTCTCGGTGCTCCCGTCTGCGTGCTCGAGCTGGACCGATCCCTCGAGCACGAGCCCCCAATGGGGACTGGGGCAGCGGTCGTTCGGAAGACCCTTCAACACCGGGCCGAAGTCAGTCCCGGCCGGGATCCGTACATGCCGAACAGCCATGCCGCCACCTTGCTCGACGTACCTCGTCTCAAGGTCGCCCTGCGCTACCTCGATGGGCAGGTCATTGATGTGCGTCGCCATGGAGATGCTCCTTCGCAGTGATTGTCGTCGTGAACGACGCTACGGAGCCGCCGCTCGCGGCGCATGACCTGATGTGACCCTTCGGTCAGGGGTGGGGGTCAGAACTGACTATCTCGGCCGGCGCGGGATCGGTCTACAGTCGAGGGACAATGGAACCTGCTTCGGTGAGCTCACCGACCGGGCCCGCGAGAAGTCGGACCACCTTCGTCGGGCGCCGTTCGGAGATGCAGCGCCTGGAGACGGTGTGGGCCGCGGTCGAGGACGACTGTCGACAGGTCGTCTTCGTGGGCGGCGAGCCCGGCGTCGGCAAGACCCGGCTGGTGGTTGAGGCGGCCGCAGCTCTTCGTGAGCAGGGCGCCGCGGTGCTCTGGGGTTCGTGCCGCGAGGAGTTCAACACCCCGTACAGACCCTTTGTCGCCATCCTCGAGCAGGCACTGGAACAAGCTCCGGCGCAAGCCTTGCGGGACATCACAACCCACGCTGCGGCCCCTCTCCTGCGACTGACCAAGGCCACTTTGGGCCACTGGCCAACAGCTAGTGTCGAGCGGGGAGACGGTGACTCCCAGCCGGTCCTGTTCGACGCCGTCCTGCGCGTGTTGCTGGCGGTGGTTGAGCAGGGGCCGGCCGTGCTGGTCCTCGAGGACCTTCACTGGGCCCCGGAGCCGACACTGGGGATGTTGTCCCATCTGGTCGAGTCGACGGCGGGTGAGCAACTCCTCATCCTGGCGACGCGTCGCACCACCGCCCCGGACCGCACGGACCCGGTCAGCTTCGCCCTGGCAGACCTGCACCGCCTCGACGGCGTCGCCCGGATCGACCTCGTCGGGCTGACCACCGAGGACGTGGCCCAGTACCTGGTGCGCGAGGCCCGGGTATCGCCGCGGTCCGCTCGAGCGGCCGCGCCGGTGGTGAGAGACCACACCGGCGGAAACCCGTTCTTCCTCCAGGAGTACTGGTACGACCTCGCGTCGCGGGGTGGTCTCGACGCCTTGCGGCTCGGAAGTGCCAAGGCTCCGCGCTCGGTGCAGGACGCTCTGGCCCGTCGGCTGGCCGCATTCGACCTCGCCCACACACGGGTGCTCGAACTGGCCGCGGTCGCGGGGGACATGGTCGACCCGAGCCTGCTGGTCTCGGCCTGTGATCTTGGTGCGGACATGGTTCTTGAGGGCATCGACCTCGCTGTCCGGGCCGGACTGCTGGTTGCGGACGCAGAAGCCGGCGGCTACCGCTTCGTCCACTCGCTGGTGCGGCAGGCAGTGCTGGACCAGATGGCAGCCACCGATCTCGCGGGTACACACGGGCGCATCGCGGCGGTCCTGGAGACGCGCGTGGCCGGTGATGACCCGTCGAATATGGCGCAGCTCGCGCACCACTACGTCGAGGCCCGCGCACTCGGGCACGGGGAGAAGGCCGTCCGTTACCTGGTCATGGCGGCCCAACAGGCCGTCCGCGGCATCGCTCACGGTGAGGCAGCCACGCTCTACGAGCAGGCAGCGCAGCTGCACGTCGTCGACGGCCCGCCTCAGGGCGAGCTGCTGTTCGCCGCAGCCCGCTGCCACATGCACGCCGGCCACTTCCCGGTCGCCCGCCAGATCTACGACCAACTGAGCACGGACCGGGACCCCAAGGTGCGTTTGCTGGCCGCCATTGGTCACGAGGACGCGTCATGGCGACCCTCCGAGAACGGTCAGCGATCCCTGGAGATGCTCAGCAAGGCCCGGCAGGCCTCCTCCCTGGACGATGACGACCCGTTGAACATCCATGCCCTGGCCAGCATGGGACGTGCGGCCTCGTTCACCGGTGACCGCAGGCAGGCCCGCGAACTCGGGGAGGAGGCACTGCGGCTGGCCCGCCTCAGCGCCGACGAACATCTCACCGCGCATGCCCTCGGGGCGACCCTGTGGCAAGGCCTCAACCCGGCGCTCGCCCCAGCGCTGTTGGCCCGCGCCCTGGAGATGCACGAGATCGCCACGCGCCTGGGAAGCGACGACCACTTGGGGCCGGCCGCATTCCACCGGGGTGCGTTCGCCTACATCGTCGGCGACGAGCCCGAGTGGAGCAGCGCGCAGCGCGACATGACCGAGATCGCCCTGTCCCGCGGGCAGCCATTCTTCCGCTACGTCTCCGGCTGCTCCCGGTTCGCCCATCGCTACGCAGTTGGCGACTTTGCGGGCGCAGCGCACATCGCCGCCTGGCTCGACGACCAGTTCAGCCATGAGTTCGACGGGGCCACCGAGGGATCGTGGGGCCTCCAGCAGTTCATGTTGCACCGGGTCACTGGTGGGCTCGAGCAGATCCGCCCGCTCATCACCGGTGAGGAGAGTCTCGAACACCAGTGGTTGCCCGGCCTCTTAGCCCTGTACACGGGGCTCGGCATGGTCGAGCCAGCCGGCCGCCTCTTGAGGTACCTGTCCGACAGACTGGACGACTACCGCGCCGGGGCCCAGTGGGCCGGGGTATTGGCGTTCGCGACCGAGGCCGCCGCGAAGCTGGACGACGTCACCGCAGCGGCGTGCCTCCGGCCACTGCTGACCGAGTACGCAGGCAGCAACCTGATGGCCGGCGCCAATGCCGCAGTCTTCGGCTCCGCAGATCGGTACCTTGGGCAGCTGGACTCCCTGCTGGGCGACCCCTCAGCCGACCGGTACTTCGAGCGTGCCTTGGAGATGGACCGCCGGATGGGTGCGGCCACCCACCAGGTGGAGACGCTCACCGCCTGGAGCTGGCATCGCGCCCGCGCCGGTGGTCCGACTCGCGGGCAGGTGTGCCCTACAGCAGCAAGCCTCGCGGAGGAGGCACGCGCCATGGCGCGGCGCATCGGTCACCGCCGAGTCCTCACAGAGCTCGATGCCGAGCCTGCTCCGCGTGTCCAGCGCGAACCTCTACCCAACGGCCTGACCGAACGAGAGGTCGACGTGCTCCGCCTGGTCGCCGAGGGGCTCTCCAACCGAGAGATCGGCGAGCGGCTGTTCATCAGCGCCAACACCTCCGCCAACCACGTGCGTAGCATCCTGCTCAAGACGGCATCACTCAACCGCACCAAGGCTGCGATCTTCGCCGTCGAACACGGCTTGCTCTAGTCACCCACCTCGATGAGCTACATCGGGGCGAAGGAGCCGTCCGGAGCCAGCGTCCCGGACAGTTCCATGATCGCATCGGCCGGGAGGCCCGCCCGGATCGCGGCCGTGCGAATGCTCGCGACGTCGTCGGCCTCGTACAGGCAGAAGGTCTTGCGCTTGTCGGAGGACAGGAAGGACTTGAGCCAGCGCACCCCAGCCTCGTCGTTGATCCGATTGATGGCTGCGGCTGTCTCTCCCGCGGCCTCCAATCGATCCGAGAACTGTCGCTCCACCATGAATACGGGCATCCGCGTCCTCTCGATAACTGGCCTCCAGCCTCCTCAGGAAGGCCCCGATCGGAAGTGTCAGCCTTTCCAACATAGACGGCTGGGCAGCCCACGTGAACCGTGCCAGTCCGGCGCGCGATCTCAGTCTCTTCTGAGGTGGGCGGGTCGGGCACTGTCGAATCGTTCAGGTGGGTTCGTCCAGGGGCATTCACTCAAACTTGGCATGATCGATCGACCCGTGCCTCGCGGGCCGTGCGCCCCGCCATGTCATCTATCGGCGGACGTACCAGCTTCTGACCCGGACGGTGCTCGCGTCGCGTGAGCACTTCGCGGCCTCGTGGTGTCGGGCACGACCGAGGTCGAGGACCGCGCCGAACGAGGTACGCCGTGCCCCCTCCTCTGGGTAGGCCCGGCCTCCGCACCATGCCGTCCAGCGGTTGTGGCGCCGCTGTCGCACGCAGCAGCGGATGTGGTGCAAAGTTTGGTTAAACGCTTGACCAAGGTCACCGAGAGGCTCTACCGTCTGATCAAGCGTTTAATCACGATGGAGTGAGGCTTGCCGATGGAGTTGGGCACCACGACCGAGCCGGTCTTCTTCCGGCCGCAGGACGGATGGGTGGGAGACGTCATCCCGTTCGAGCAGGACGGCCAGTTCTGGCTGTACTACCTGCTCGAGCGACGGGGCGACCCGCCGGCGGGGATGCCCTGGCACCTGGTCACCACCCGCGACCTCGTGACGCTCACCGATCGCGGCCTGGCCCTGCCGACCGGCAGCGAGCCGGGCGCCGAGGACCACAACTGCTACACCGGCAGCATCGTGCGTGACGACCACGGTCGCCACCACCTCTTCTACACGGCCCAGAACCCGGACGTCCTCGGGTCCGACGGGCTGCCGTTGCAACTCGTCGCCCATGCCACGAGCGACGACGGGATGACGACCTGGACCAAGCACCCGGCTGACACCTTCGGCGCCACGCCCGGGTACCGGCCCTCGGACTGGCGCGACCCGTTCGTCTTCCGGCACCCGGACGGCCGTTGGCACATGCTCCTCGCGGCGCGTCACCAGACCGGCCCCGAACGGCGACGCGGAGTGATCGCCCGCTGCGTCTCGGACGACCTGGTGACCTGGGAGCCGGCCCAGCCGTTCTGGGACCCGCGTCGCTACATCACGCACGAGTGCCCCGAGGTCTTCCAGTGGGGGCAGTGGTGGTACCTCGTCTACTCCGAGTTCTCCGACCGCTTCGTCACGCGCTACCGCATGGCCCGGAGCCCGGAGGGCCCGTGGGAGGTCCCCGTGCACGACACCCTCGACGGACGCGCCTGGTATGCCGCGAAGTCGGCGGCTCGCGACGGGCGCCGGTTCTTCTTCGGGTGGATCGCCAGCCGCGCAGGCCAGCGCGACGACGGTGCCTGGCAGTGGGCCGGGAGCCTGTCCACCCTGGAGGCGCTGCAGCGCGAGGACGGCACCCTGGCCATCCGGCCACCGGCCGAGCTGGTCGAGACGTTCAGCGAGGACCGGTCCGCGCAGCTCGGGCTCGCCAAGGGGGTGCTCGAGGCACCGGACTCCTACGTGGACACCGTCTCCGACCACGACACCCCGAGCCAGTTCCACGCCAGGGTGGTCCTCGACGTCGACCCCGGCACCCGGGAGTTCGGTCTCCTGGTCCGCTGCTCGGACGACGGCGACACCGGATACGTGCTGCGACTCGAGCCCCACGCGTCACGCATGGTGCTCGACCGCTGGCCGCGCCGGACCACCGGCGAAGCGCAGTGGCAGGTGTCCGGCGACGTGCCCCAGATCATCGAGCTGGAGCGCCCCGCCGACCTGTCGCCCGGACGGCACGTCATCGAGGCGCTCGTCGACGACGACCTCGCCGTGTTCACCCTCGACGGCGCCGTGACCCTCAGCACGCCCCTCTACGACCACCGGCGCGGACGCCTGGGTGTCTTCGTCGGGGAGGGGCGTCTCGAGGTGGTCGAGGTCAACCTCAGCCGACGCCCACCGGTCACCGACCCCACCCTCACCGACGACACCTCCTCAGACGACACCGATGGCACTGACGACACCGACCTCCCCGACACATCCGTTCTGCCCCCTCGTTCCACCACGACCGACCCCGGCTCCACGGGGTCCGCTGCACGAAGGAGTGCACCATGAAGAAGATCACCGGGCGTAGCAGGAAGATGACTGCTTCGCTGCTGGCCGCTGCCGTAGGCACCGCGCTGGCCCTGAGCGCCTGTGGTGGTGGCTCGACCGGCACCGCGCCGGGCGACGTCAACCCCACCGGCCAGATCAAGCCGCGGGAGATCTCGTGGCTGCTGTCCCGTCCCGCCAACGGTTCCGTCATCACCGTGATGAAGGGCCTTGCGGACGAGTACGCCACCACGCACCCCGGCTTCGCCCTGAACTTCATCACCACCCCTGACCGCCCGTCATACATCCAGAAGCTCGAGACGCTGGCGGCCGCGAAGAAGCTGCCCGAGTTCTTCGACACCGACGCCACCCCCTATGCCCAGAAGCTCGCCAAGCAGGGCCAGATGGTCGATGCCGAGAAGCTGCTGAAGGACATCGGCCTGGACCAGAGCTACCGGCCGTCGGCGCTGGCCTACCAGCGGTTCGACGACGGTTCGCTCTACCTGCTGCCGTTCGAGTACGGCGCCGAGTACTTCTGGTACAACAAGGCGCTCTTCGCCAAGGCTGGCGTCGATGTCCCGAAGACCCTCGACGACTTCCCGGCCGTCTGCGCCGCCCTCGCGAAGTCGGGAGTCACGCCGATCGCCCTCGCCGGCAAGGAGCAGTGGCCGCTGGAGCGCTACATGGCCTACCAGCCGTTCCGGCTCGAGGGCCCCGGCTACGTCGGCAAGCTCAAGAAGGGCGAGGCCAAGTTCAGTGACCCCGCGGGTGCCGCCGCGGCCAAGTGGCTCGGTGAGCTCGGCTCGTCAGGCTGCTTCCAGAAGGGCTTCTCCTCCGTCGGGTACACCGACGCGCAGAACCTCTTCACCTCTGGCAAGGCGGCGATCTACAACATGGGTACGTGGGAGCTCGGCAGCCTCGCCACCGACAAGCTGGACAAGGGAGTGCGGGACGACGTCGACTTCTTCACCCTCCCGACGGTCGCGAACGCCAAGACCGCGGACAACGACTACGTCGCCCCTTCGGGGATCGGCATGGCGGTGAACACCAAGACGTACGACCCGTTGGTCCGCGACTTCCTCAAGTTCGCCCTCACCAAGTACCCGCAGCAGTACGCCGCGTCCGGCGCGCTGGCACCGACCACGACCGCGGTGACGGTGCCGGCCAACGCGACTCCCCTCTACTCCAAGGCGATCTCGACCGCGGAGAAGGTCGGGGACGAGCTGGCCATGCCCTGGGACACCCAGCTCGACCCCACGACGAACACCAAGCTGCAGCAGGAGCTGGTGCTCCTCGTCCAAGGTGACGTGACGCCCGCCAAGTTCATCTCCACGATGGACACCACGCTCGCCCAGAACGCGCCGAAGTACTTCAAGTAAGGCCGCTGTCGGTGGGTCGGGGACTCCCGACCCACCGACCCGGAAGGAGACCACCGTGCTTCCCTACCGCTCCCGGCTCTCAGTCGTCGGCTTCCTGCTCCCACCCCTGCTCCTCTTCGGCGGCGCCGTGCTGCTGCCGATCGGGCAGTCGGTCTACCTCTCCCTGTTCTCGTGGGACGGCATCAGTGACCGGGAGTTCGTCGGACTGGAGAACTACCGGCACATGTTCGCCGGCGACCCGACCTTCTGGACCGCCTTCACGAACCAGCTCGGTTACCTGGCCGTCTGCCTGGTGCTGCAGCTCGGGGGTGCCCTCCTGGTGGCGTCACTGCTCCTGACCATCACCAGGGGCCGCGAGGTCGTCAAGGTCCTGTACCTGCTGCCGGCAGTCATCTCCACCGTGGCGATCGGCCTGCTGTTCCAACGGATCTACTCCTACGACCCGGTGGGGCTGCTCAACGGGGTCCTCGACAGCGTCGGCCTCGGGTCGCTGAGCCGTCCATGGCTCTCGGACGTCCACACCGTCCTGGCCGCCGTCTCCGCGCCGGAGGGCTGGCGGTTCGTGGGGCTCTACACGATCATCGTGTATGCCGCGTTGCTGGCGGTGCCCCGCGAGCTCGAGGAAGCCGCCCGGCTCGATGGCGCGAACGCGTGGCAGGTCTTCACGAAGATCCGGTTCCCGTACATCCGGCCGGTCTGGGTGACGACGACGATCATGGCCACGACCTTCGCCCTGCGCGGCTTCGACATCCCCTACCTGCTCACCAACGGTGGACCCGGGCAGTCCTCGGAGCTCGTGACGACGTACATGTACAAGACCGCCTTCACGAGCACCAACTACGGCTACGCCAGTGCGATGTCGGTCTTCATCGTGCTCGAGTGCCTGGTCGCCGTCGGCCTCATCTACCTCCTCCTCAACCGGAAGGCCGTGCAATGACCTCGTCGCCGACCGACACGCTGGCCAAGCCGACCCCGGCCCGTGGTGGCCGGGTCCCTCCGTCGGGCCGCACGCCCTCGCGCATCCCCGCTCGTCGACGTCGCCCGCTCACACCGGCCCGGGTCGTCTCCCGGGTCCTCCTCGGAGCTCTCCTGGTCGTGCAGGTCTACCCCTTGGTGTGGATCTTCCTGACGGCCGTCCGCGACGACGCCGACTTCGCGTCGAACGGCGCCTTCGGCCTGCCGCAGTCGTTCACGCTCGACAACTTCGCCAGGGCGTTCGAGCAGGGAGACCTCGGGCGCAATATCGTCAACAGCCTCATCGTCACGCTCGGGGCCTCGGCGCTCATCGTCGTCTGCGGGATGATGGGTGCCTACGCGATCCAGGTCCTCGGGTTCCGTGGGAGCCGGGTGGTCCGGGTGGTGTTCCTCGTCGGCATCATCGTGCCGGTCCAGATCGCCCTGGTCCCGCTCTTCGTCGACTACGCCCGCATCGGCCTGCTCGACACACACCTGTCGATGGTCATCCCGCTGGCCGGGTTCTCCCTGCCGATGTCGCTCTACCTGTTCATGTCCTTCTTCCAGTACATCCCGCAGGAGGTCTACGACGCCGCCTCCATCGACGGAGCCGGACCGACTGCGATCTTCGCCAGGATCACGCTCCCGATGTCGGTCAACACCATCGTCACCGTCGTCATGATCAACAGCATCTTCATCTGGAACGACTTCGTGTTCGGCAACACCTTCGTGCTGTCCGAGGGGCTCAAGACCGTCCCCCTCGGGTTGCAGAACTACATCGGGGCGATGGGCAAGACCGACTGGACCGCGACGTTCGCGGCGGTGTGTGTCACCGTGACTCCCCTGTTGCTGGTGTTCCTCGTCCTCAACCGGGCGATGATGTACGGACTCGAGAGCGGAGCGACCAAGGGATGAGTGAAGGGCAGGGCGCCATGGCGGCGTCGGGCGATGCCACGTCGACCACGTCGACCACCTCGACCACCCCGACGCCCCGCGGTGCGGGCGCCCGCGTGACGTTGCGCGACGTCAGTCGGCTGGCCGGCGTCTCCACCACCACGGTGTCCCACGTCATCAACAACAAGGCTGGCGCCCGGATCGGCGAGGACGCCCGACGACGGGTGCGCGAAGCCGTGGCGGCACTCGGCTACCGTCCCAACGCCACGGCGGCCAACCTGGTGAGGGGTCAGTCGAGCTTCATCGGCCTGGTCGCGGACTCGATCGCCACGACCCCCTTCGCAGGACAGATCATCCGCGGAGCCCAGGACGAGGCCTGGCGACTCGGCTACACCCTCCTCATCGCCAACACCGAGGACAACGCCGACGCCGAGGCCGAGGCGCTGGGCATGATGCTGGCCCACCAGGTCCAAGGCATCCTCTTCTCCACCTGGTACCACCGCGAGGTGGCCCTCCCGGTCGGGCTGAGCGAGGTGGACCACGTCCTGGTGAACTGCTATGCCGCCGAGGGAGTCCGCGCCGTCGTGCCCGACGAGGTGGGGGGTGCCCGCGCCGCCACCGAGCTGCTCCTGGCTGCAGGCCACCGACGGATCGCGTTCCTCAACACCACGACGCCCTCCCCGGCCCGCAGAGGGCGCATCGCGGGTCACCGCGAGGCCATGGCAGCGGCCGGGCTCGAGGTCGACCCCGAGCTCGTCATCGACACCGCTCCCGACCAGGAGGGTGGGTTCGTCGCCGGCCAGCGGCTGGCCGAGCTGGGCGTCACCGGTGTCTGCTGCCACAACGACCGGGTCGCCATGGGTGTGTACGACGCCCTGCGTGAACGCGGGCTCGCGGTGCCCGACGACGTCTCGGTGGTCGGCTTCGACAACCAGGAGGTGATCGCGGCGCACCTGCGTCCACCCCTGTCGACGGTGGCCCTCCCGCACTACGAGCTGGGGGTGCGCGGCGTCCGGGTCCTGATGGGTGTGGAGGACTACCCGGCCGTGGGGCCGCTGCGCGTTCAGTGCCCGCCGGTCGCCCGTGCGTCGGTCACGGCTCCGACGACTCGCGTCCACGACCCTCGCAGCGTCGCGGTCCAGGACTCCTGAGGTGGTGGCCGACGAGCTCCGGCCCGCGCTGCACCTGACGGCGGACCGGGGCTGGGTCAACGACCCGCTCGCACCCACCTGGGACGGTGAGCGCTACCACCTGTTCTTCCAGTACGTGCCGGACTCCGTCGAGTGGGCCCCCCACTGCCACTGGGGTCACGCGGTGTCCGACGACCTCGTGCACTGGGAGTACCGCGGGATCGCGCTCGCCCCCGACGGCGAGGACGACGGGGTGTGGTCCGGCTCGATGGTGCGCCACGACGGCGGGTTCCGGGTCTTCTACACGGCCGTCTCCCTGGACGACCTCCCGATGGGGCGGGTGCGGTGGGCGGACAGCCCCGACCTCTCGCCCGGCTCCTGGGTGAAGGGCGACGTCGTCGTGACGGCCCCGCCGGGAGCCGACGTCACGGCGTTCCGCGACCCGTTCGTCTACCGGGACGGCGCGGTGTGGCGGATGCTCGTGGGCACCTCCCTCGGCGGCAACCAGGCGGCGGCCACCTCCTTCTCCTCCCCGGACCTGTCCGAGTGGACCTACGAAGGCCTCGCCGCCTCGAGGTCCAGCGCCCTCACCGATCCGCTCTGGACCGGCACCCTCTGGGAGTGCCCGCAGCTGGTGACGGCCGGCGGGGCTCGGGTGCTGGTGGCCTCGGTGTGGGCTGAGGATGCCCTTCACCACGTCGTGGCCGCCCTCGGCACGACCGAGGGCCCGACCTTCAGCCCGAGGTCGTGGCAGCAGCTGACGGTGGGTCAGGGCTACTACGCCCCGGCCGCCTTCAGTGATGCCGAGGGTCAGCCCTGCCTGGTCTTCTGGATCCGCGGTCTCCTCGACCGGTCGGCCGGTCGGGCCGGGGCGCTGAGCGTGGTCCACCGCCTCGAGCTCGTCGACGGACGCCTGCGCCTGCGCCTGCACCCGGCCCTGGCCACGAGGGGTCGCGAGCGCCGCGACGCCGCCAATGCGGCGATCGCCGAGCCCGCTGACCTGGGCGACGGGCCGGTGCGACTGACGTCCCGCGGCACGGCCGCCCTGACGGTGTCCCACGAGGAGGGGAAGGTGGTCGTGGAGGCCGGCGCCGAGGTGGTCGCGATCGAGGCCTCACCCCGGGGTGTGCAGGTCCTCGTGGACGGCCCGTGCATCGAGGTGCTGACGTCGGGCGGTGCCTTCGCCCATGCCCTCCCAGGCCCCACGTGGTGGGACGACCGTGCGCAGGGTGCAGACCTTCGCTGGCTCGACTGAGGCAGCCGCGCCCGGGGCTAGGCAGGCGTCGTCACCACGAGATCGGCACGGGCTCGGGTGGCCGCGACCAGTGCGGCGTTGGCCTGGTCGACCCGGTCCACCCAGAGCGCCGCGGCGTCGGGCTCCTTGCCGAAGGCCACGTGCCGGGCCACCAGCCGCTCGAGCCGGGTCTGCTCGTCGAGGTCGCAGTACCAGACCTCGTCCATCGCCGCCCGGACCCGACGCCACGCGGGCTCGTCGAGCAGCAGGTAGTTGCCCTCGGTGATGACCAGCCGCGCAGACGGGGGCACGGCCAGCGCCGCGGCGATCGGCTGCTCGAGGTCGCGCTCGAACCCCGGCGCGTAGACGGTCTCGGTGGTGTCGGTCCGCACCCGCTCCAGCATCGCGGCATACCCGGCGGCGTCGAACGTCTCGGGGGCGCCCTTGCGGTGGCGCAGTCCGAGCCGGTCGAGCTGGGCGTCGGCGAGGTGGTACCCGTCCATCGGCACGTGGGCGACCCAGTCTGCCGCCGCGCCGTCCGGCGGGTGCTCCGCCAGCTCGGCCACGAGCCGTGCGACGAGCGTGGTCTTGCCCGCGCCGGGTGCTCCCGTGATGCCGAGGACCGCGCGCCCGCCACCCGCAGCCGCCGTGCGGGCGACCAGGCCACGGGCGCGCTCGACGAGCGCGGCGAGGTCAGTGGCGAGGTCAGTGGCGTCGCGGTCGCCGTCCCCGGAAGTCATGGGCCCCATGTCATCACACCCAGATCGCGGCGGGTATGCCGTCCGAGAAGGTCTCGGGCGGATCGGGCAGCGGGTGGGCCTCGCCGTTCATGCGGCGGGCCGCCGTCCAGGCGGCTGCGCAGGCGTCGAGGACGTCGTCGGCGGCATACCCACTGCCGTTGAGCACCGACGGGGAGGCGAGGCCGGCGGCGGCCAGTGCGGCCAGCCGCGCGACCCGGCCCGCGTCGGTCTTCTTGCCCGCCACGATGGGGGCGCCAGCCATGACGGCGAAGCTGAGCTCGGGGTGCGCCTCGATGACGGTGACCGTGGGCCGGCTCCTCACCCACGTGTCGACCTCGATGATCTTGGCTCGCAGCCCGAACGCCTGCGCCCCCACGCCCTGACCGGTGAGCGCGCGGTTCACGGGGTCGGCGTCTTGGCGGGTGGCCTCGGCATAGGCGGCTCGCGTCAGGGTCGTGAAGACCGAGGAAGCCTTGCCGCGCAGGGCTTTTCGCGCCATCGCATCGGCCTGGCGCGTCGTGTCGTCCGGGAGGCCGATCGGGATGTCGATGGCCACGGCCTGGATGCCGAGGGACTGGCGCACCGTTTCGACGAGGTCGGCGATGGTCGCGGCGACCGCGATGCGCGGGCGGGGGGCGCCGGGCTCGAGGATCGCGCCGACCCAGCCCGCCTTGCAGGCGTCGACACCGAGCACGGGCACCGTCACCTCGAGCGGTGGGAACGGCCGTGGACCGTCGTCGACCGGCTGAGGGGGGCCGGCCGCGAGCGCGGCACCCACGTCGAGGCCGAGGGTGTCGCCGAGCTGCCGCAGGGTGGTCGTCACCGAGGACACGGCCCGCTCGACCTCGCCCGGGTCCGCTCCGCCGGACGTGGCGAGCAGCTGCGCAAGGGCGTCCGCCTGCTCGGACAGGCGTGCCGACAGCCCGGGGGCCTCGTCCGCCACCGCTGACCGCCTTTCGTCGTCGTTGGTGAAACATGCCAGGGGTGAAACAGTGCCAGACATGACGTCGAACCCCCTCACCGCCCAGAGCCCACCCGCGTTCGACGTCGAGGCGCTGCGTGCCCAGTTCCCGGCGCTGCACGGGGGAGCCGCGCACTTCGACGGTCCCGGGGGTTCGCAGACGCCGCAGGCCGTGGCCGACGCGATCGCCCGTCAGCTCACCCGTCCGATGTCGACGCGCGGGGACGTCACCCTGGCCGAGCGCAACTCCGACGCGGCGGTTCGTGGCGCGCGGGAGGCGCTCGGCGACCTGATGGGCACCGACCCCGGGGGCGTGGTGTTCGGGCGCAGCATGACCTCGCTGACCTTCGAGATGGCGCGCACCCTGGCGCGTTCGTGGGGTCCCGGCGACGAGGTGGTCGTCAGCCGGCTCGACCACGACGCGAACATCCGCCCGTGGGTGCTGGCGGCCGAGCAGGTCGGCGCCACCGTCCGCTGGGCAGAGCTCGACCCGCGCACCGGCGAGCTCGAGCCCGAGGCGGTGGCTGCAGTGGTGGGGGAGCGCACCCGGGTGGTCGCCGTGACCGCTGCCTCGAACCTCATCGGCACGATGCCCGACCTGCCGAGGATCGCCGCCATCGCCCACGCCGTCGGCGCGCTGCTCTACGTCGATGCGGTCCACCTCGCGCCGCACGGCGTCGTCGACCGGGTCGCGATGGGCGCCGACCTGGTGGCCTGCTCCCCCTACAAGTTCTTCGGTCCGCACTGCGGCGCCCTCGCTGCCGCCCCGGAGCTCCTGGAGTCGTTGCACCCCGACAAGCTGGTGCCGTCGTCCGACGCCGTGCCCGAGCGGTTCGAGCTGGGGACGCTCCCCTACGAGCTGATGGCCGGCGTGACCGCCGCCATCGACGTGATCGCCGGCATCGTGCCCGGCCACGGGTCGCGGCGCGAACGCCTCGCGGGCTCGCTCGCGGCCGTCGGGGCGCACGAGCTCACCCTGCGCCGGCGCCTGGAGGCCGACCTGTCGACGCTCCCGGGCGTGACCCTGCACTCACGGGCCGCCCGCCGCACGCCGACGCTGCTGCTGACGCTTGCCGGCCACGAGAGCAAGGACGTCTCACGACAGCTGGCCAGCCTCGACGTCAACGCTCCGGCCGGGCACTTCTACGCGCTCGAGGCGTCGCGGGCCCTCGGCCTCGGTGACACGGGGGGCCTGCGGCTGGGTCTGGCGTCGTACTCGAACGACGACGACCTCGACCGTCTCCTGACCGGCCTGCGGGCGATCGGCGCACGAGATCGCGCGTAGAGTGGAGCCCGAAGGCTGCCCTGGACCCGGTGGCGCACCACCAGTCCAGGAGTCCGGGATGAGCACTCTTCCCACCCCCGCCCGCACGACCCCCACCGCCCCGCGCCCGTTGTACCCGGAGGTCGTCGGAGCAGTCCGGGCCGCCGGGCTCATGGACCGCCGCCTGGGCCCCTACCTGGTCCACTTCGCGGTGAACGCCGTCGCCCTGCTGGTCGTGCTCGCCGCCCTGCTGGTGTGGCGCGACTCCTGGTGGGTGCTGCCCTGGGCCGCCGTCCTGGCCGTCGTGTCGGTGCAAATCGGCTTCCTCGGGCACGACATCGCGCACCGCCAGGTCTCGCGACGGGCTCGGACCGCCACCCTGCTCGGCCTCCTGCACGCGAACCTGCTCAGCGGCCTCAGCTACGGCTGGTGGGTGGACAAGCACAACGCCCACCACGCCCACCCCAACGACCTCGAGACAGACCCCGACGTCCGCGCGGGAGTGCTGATCTTCGACACCAGCCAGACCCGCGGACGCCGCGGGCTGGCTGCCCTGGTGACCCGCCACCAGGCCTGGCTGTTCTTCCCCATGCTCACGTTCGAGGCGGTCAACCTCTACGTCGCCGGCATCCGGTCACTGCTCCGCCCCGGGCTGCGCCACCGCTGGGCCGAGGTCGCGCTCATCGTCGTCCACACCGCGGCATACCTCACGCTCGTGGTCACCACGATGACGTGGGCGCAGGGGCTGGTCTTCGTGGCCATCCACCAAGGGCTGCGGGGGATCTACCTCGGGGTCTCCTTCGCGCCCAACCACAAGGGCATGCCGGTCCTGTCGCGCGCCGACGAGGCCGACCCGTTCCTGCGGCAGGTGCTGACCTCACGCAACATCCGTGGCGGCCCGGTCGTGGACTGGGCCCTGGGCGGGCTGAACTACCAGATCGAGCACCACCTCTTCCCGAGCATGGCGCGGGCGAACCTCCCGAGGGCGCAGGTCATCGTGCGGGCCCTGTGCGAGCGCGATGCGGTCCCCTACGTCGAGGCGTCCGCGCGGTCGTCGTATGCCGACGTGTTGCGCCACCTGCACGCCGTCGGCGCCCCGCTGCGCACCGCCACCTGAGCCGGAGGCACGCCCAGGGGCGCGTCGCTCAGCGGGCGACGGTGAGGCCGAGCCACGCGGCGAGCGCGGCGACCTCGTGGTCGACGGCCTCGCGCACGGCCGGGGAGAAGGGCGCGTCCTCGTGCACCGCGGCGACCCGCAACACCCCGGCCGCGTGGTCGGCGGTGGCATCGAGCTTCCCGACCAGTCGGTCGTCGTGCAGGATCGGCATGGCCCAGTAGCCCCACCGGCGCTTCGCGACCGGCTTGTACATCTCCAGCTGGTAGTCGTAGTCGAAGAGCTCGGTCATCCGCTTGCGGTCGAAGACCAGCCGGTCGAGCGGCGACAGCAGCACCGTGCGGCCGTGGAATGGTGCACTGAGACGGTCGAGCTGGGCCGGGTCGACCCGCCACTGCCCGCGCAGCCCCTCGATGACCGCAGCCTCGCCCACCGACCCGACGTCGCTCGGCTCGGCCGACGCCTCGACGGCCTTGGCCCGCGCCACCCCGAGCGCGGCCAGCCGGCGGCGGCCGCGCTCGACGACGGCCTCCTCGGCCGGCACCTCCGGCTCGCCGGTGGCGTCGGGGTAGACCCGCCTGGCCAGGTCCCACTGCCGCTCGCGCCCCTCGCGGGTCGCCACCGCGACCTCTCCGCGGGCTTCCATGAAGTCGAGCATCCGCTGGGTGTTCTTGTTGTTGGTCCAGCCGGTCGAGCGCCAGGGGACGACGCAGGAGTCGGGGAGGCGCCGAGCCGGCAGGGGCGCCTCGGACTCGAGCTGGTCGAGGATGTCGAGCCGGCACTCGTCGTTGGCCGACACCCACTCGGCGACGTCCATCTGCCAGTCGCGCAGCGGCTCCACCCCGGGCCACTGGGCCATCTCGGCCCGGAAGAGCGCGATGTCCTCGGCCGGGCGCAGGAACCCCTTCAGCTCCACGACCGCCCGCTCCTGGAACAGGTCGTCGAGCTCGCCCAGCGCGTAGCCGGCGCCGAGCCTGCTCCAGCAGACGAGGTCGGCGCTGGGCGCGACAGCCGCCGTGAGGTCGACCTGCACCGCCCCCAGCCGCCGCACCACGTCGAGCAGCCCGGTCGGGCGCGGGTCGTCGAGCAGCTGGGCACGGACCGCGATCCGGCGGGCCTCGGCCCGCGACAGCCGGAGCTCTCCCACGTCGGCCCCGTCAGCCGCGGGACTCGAGGGCCAGCCGGCGCTGGAGCACCTTCGCGAGGTAGTTCATCTGCTCCACGTGCGCCGAGTCGCCGTCGGTCTGCCGCACGGCAGGCCCGACCGCGTCGGTGATGATCGCCACGGCATACCCGTCGACGATGCCCATCTGGCGGGTGACGGTGTCGCTGCGCAGCCAGCCACCCTTGAACGGGCCGGCCCCGATGGTGCCCAGCCCCCAGCGGTGGGCCGGGATCGGGCGCATCGACGACAGGATGTAGGCGCTCGCCGCCTTGGAGACCACGCGCCCGGAGCTCAGCGCTGCCATGAACCGCACCTGCTGGCGGATGGTCCACTGCATCCCGCCCTGCGAGGCGTCGGGGGCGACCGTGCGGGTGTCTCCGATCGACCGCAGCACCTTGGTGATGGCAGCCCCCGGGCTGCCGGGGATGTCCTCGCGCAACGCGATCACGGCATCCATGTCGGAGGCGGTGAGGGCGGCCGTGACCCAGCGCTTCTGCTGCGCGCTGGCCCTGGCCGGATCGCCGTCGCAGGCGGTGTCGAGGAACGCGGCGACCACGAGCACCTTCGACGTCGACCAGGCCTTGTAGCTGGACACCGATCCCTCGACCGTGACGTTGCCCGGGTTGCCCAGCGGCGCGAACGCGAACGCGTCGTTGGTGTCGCCCTCGAGGCTGGTGCGCGGCTTGGCCGTGGACGGCTTGGCGGAGGACGGTCTGGGCGCCGGCGGTCGGGACGTCTTGACCGGCTTGGCCTTGGTGGTCGTGGGGCTGGTCGGCGTGGAGCTGGTCGTCGGGGCCGTCGTGGGGCTGCTCGTCGGCGTCGTCCCGGAGGTGGTGGCCGCCCGCGGGGTCTGCGCCGCGCCCGTGCACGCGCTGAGCGCGAGACAGGCAGCTGCCAACCACACGGTGTGCCGCATGGTCACCGAGGGTAACCCGCGCCGGCGTCCACGGGCTTTGTGGAGGGCCCTGCGCTTTCCGGCGATAATCGCGCCGTGCCCTACCTCGTGAAGCAGAGCCATCGGGCTCGACCCGTGCGCAGGCCGATCCCGCCCGACCCGAGGCTGCCCCGGGCGTGCGTCATCGGCGCCGGGTCCTCCGGGCTCGCCGCGGCCAAGGCGCTCTACACCGCTCGAGTCCCCTTTGACTGCTTCGAGCGGGGCAGCGTCGTCGGTGGCAACTGGGTCTACGACAACCCGAACGGGCTGTCCGCCTGCTACGAGACGCTGGAGATCAACACGTCCGGCCCGCGGATGGCCTTCTCCGACTTCCCGATGCCCGACGACTACCCGCCGTACGCCCGCCACGACCAGGTGGCCGCCTACTTCAACGCCTACGTCGACCACTTCGGGTTCCGTGACCGGATCACGTTCCACACCACCGTGACCGACGTCGCACGCGGACCGGGCGGCACCTGGCTGGTCAGCACCACGGGCCCCGACGGTGACCACGTGCGCGAGTACGACGCCGTGCTCGTCGCGAACGGCCACCACTGGGACCCGCGCTGGCCCAACCCGCCGTACCCGGGGGTGTTCGACGGCGAGCAGCTCCACGCCCACGACTACCGCTCGGGCGCCCAGCTGGCCGGTCGCGACGTCGTCGTGGTCGGCTCGGGCAACTCGGCGCTCGACATCGCCGTCGAGGCGGGCAAGGTGGCCAGGTCGGCCAACCTCTCGCAACGCCGCGGGCAGTGGGTGCTGCGCAAGTTCGCGCTGGGCCGTCCGGCCGACCAGGTCGTGCTGCCCGGCTGGCTGCCCTGGTGGGCCACCGCCCTGCGGCTGCGGATCGGGGCGCTGCTGTCCGGCAACGTCGCGAGGCTCGGCCTGCCGCAACCACACCACAAGCCCGGCCAGTCGCACCCGGTGCAGTCCGAGGGGATCCGTGACGCCCTCCGCACCGGCCGGGTCGTCCCCTGCCCGGCGATCGAGCGGCTCGACGGCGACCACGTGGTCTTCGCCGACGAAAGCCGGGTGCCGGCCGACCTCATCGTCTGGGCGACCGGCTACCGCGTGAGCTTCCCGTTCCTCGACCCGGCGCTGGTGTCGGCCAAGGACAACGACCTACCCCTGTGGAAGCGCACCCTCCACCCCGACCTGCCGGGCCTCTACTTCATCGGGCTCGTGCAGCCGGTCGGCGCCGTCATGCCGCTGGCCCAGGCGCAGGGGGAGTGGGTCGCGCAGCTCCTCACGGGCCGCTATGCCCCACCGCCGGACTCCGAGGTCCGTCGCCAGATGCGGGCCGACCACGAGCGCAACAAGCGGCAGCTCTACTCCTCCGTGCGGCACACCATGGAGGTCGACTTCGACCACTACCTCTGGGACCTGCGCCGCGAGATCCGCCGCGGAGCCGCTCGCGCACGGACGACGGCCGGCCCTGCCTCGTGACGCCCGAAGCGGTCCCGGGGCGAGCCACCGGGGGTGCCGCTAGGTTCGCGAGGTGACCTCACCCGACCTCGCCCTTCTCCTCGACTACCTCCGCGGCCAGCGGCGCCACGTGCTCGCTGCGTTCGACGGTCTCAGCGACGAGGACATGCGACGCGCCGTGCTGCCGTCCGGCTGGTCCGCGGTCCAGCTCCTGCACCACCTCGCGCTCGACGACGAGCGGTTCTGGGTGCGAGCCGTGGTGACCGGCGAGGCGGAGGCGATCGCGGGGCTCAGCGAGAACGCCTGGGTGGTGCCCGACGAGCTGTCGGTCGCCGACGTGCGGGGCCTCTACCTGCGGGAGGCCGAGCTCGCCGACGCCGCGCTCGCTGCAGCGGACCTCGACGCGCCGCCGGCGTGGTGGCCGGACTTCATGGGTGAGCGGTGGCTGCAGACGGTCCGCGAAGTGGTGCTGCACCTCATGGTCGAGACGGCCGCGCACGCCGGTCACGCCGACGCGGCCCGCGAGCTGGTCGACGGCAAGCAGTGGGTGGTCGTCACCTAGCGGATCGGCGGCTCGGCTCCGGCGTCGCCAACCGGACATTCCGGTCCTTTAGGGTGGTCGGGTGGGGGTCGTCGGGGGATGAGCGAGATGGTGCGGCGCTGGGCACCGAGGATCGCGGTGCTGGTCGGACTCGTCGGCCTCCTCGTCGTGGGTTGGCAGTACGCGCAGTACGTCACCGTGTTCGGCGACGACCCGTGTCGCAGCCGTGGCTTCTGCGACGAGCGGGCCATCGCGGTGGCACGACGTGGGTTGTCGCGCTGGTACCTCGCCTCGGCGTCGTTCGCCGTCCTGGGGCTCGTGGTCGTCCTCACGAGGCGGTCGTGGCGCCGACGACCGGTGCCCGACCAGGTCGGCGGGTTCTCCGGGGTCCGGCACACGGGCCTGGCGTTCCTGGTCACCTTCGCGTGGCTCGGCTGGCTGGTGGCGAGCTCGGTCTTCTGGCTGTTCGGGGGCGCGCCGCTCCTGGTCGCCGTCGTCGCCTGCTGGCTGGTCGGGCTGACCTGGGGGCTTGACCGGGTGCACCGGCGGGCTGACCCGGGCGAGGCCACCGGGGCCACCCTCCTCGTGTCCGGAGCGGCAGCCCTCGCCGCGACCCTGGCCGCCCTGCTGGGTTTCGCCCTCGTCTACGTGCTCGAGGGCAAGGGGAGCCTCGTCCTGCCGCCGCTCTTTGTGCTCGCCAGCGTGGTCCTCGTCACCGCCGTGGCCCGTATGCCGGTCGGCGGAGGTCCGGCCGCCGCCGTCGCGGGAGTCGTCGTGACCGTACTCGTGGGTGCCGTGCTGGTCGGAGTCACGGACGAGGGCCGCGACTCGGTCCGGTCGCTGCGCGACGAGTTCCACCCGGAGGTGCCCTCGGCCGTCTCGTCCGCGGTCCTTCCTCCGCCGGAGCCCGGTCCCCGACCACCGGGGCGACCCGACCCCCTCCCCACTCCCCGGCCGACCCCCGCACCGGTGCAGGCTGCCCGGCCGTGCGGGTCCACCGACCTGACCCTCGAAGCCACCGGATGGGACTCCGCGATGGGCGACTCCTCCGTCACCATCGTCGCCACGAACGGCTCGGCCACCGCCTGCTGGGTCGAGGGCTACCCGAAGCTTCGCCTGCTGCAGGGCGGGGCCGACCTGCGCCTGGTGGTCGGCCACCCAGCACGCAGCGACCAGGGGTTGCCGCTGACGCCCCAGCGGGTCGGCGTCGCCCCGGGCGGCGGCGCGGTGTTCGGGTGGTGGTGGAAGGGCTACCGCAACGCAGCAGACCAGTCGACCCCGCAGACCGTGGTGCTGGCCCTCGGCCGCGGAGCGCCGGCCCGGCTCGAGCTCCCCGGCGACCCCTACCTCGTCGACGTCATCGAGCACGCGGAGGTCGACGTCACCCCGTGGGGTCCGCGAGTGGACTGACCCGGTCGACGTGACCCGTGCCGACTGCCTCCCAGCGACGGACCCCGGCGACGGACCCCGGCGACGGACCCCGGCGACGGACCCCGGCGACGGATCCCGGCGACTGAATCCCAGTTGGTCCGGACCGTTGGCTCCGCCATGATCGGGACCATGGCTTCCAAGGCGCAGAAGTACCCGGACCTGTGGGTCGACCCCGAGGACGACCCTCGCGAGTCGGCCACCTCCACGGCGACCGACGAGCGCAGCGTGCTCGTGGAGTACCTCCGGCACTTTCGCCTCACCTTCGAGATGAAGTGCGAGGGCCTGGACGCCGAGCAGATGGCGCGACGCTCGGTCGAGCCGTCCACCATGTCGCTGCTGGGGCTGCTGCGTCACCTCGCCGCGGTCGAGCAGACCTGGTTCCGGATCACGATGGTCAACGAGGACGTGCCGCGGCTCTGGGGCAAGGACGACGAGCGCGACGCCGACTTCGACGGTGCGGTGGCCGACGATGTCGTCGTCGCCGAGGCGTGGGAGGCGTGGCGTCGCGAGGTCGCGTATGCCGTGGAGTTCGTCGAGCGCGCCGAGTCGCTCGAGGTCGTCAGCACCCATGCGACCCGCGGGCCGATCACGGTGCGCGAGCTGCTCGTGCACATGATCGAGGAGTACGCCCGGCACTGCGGGCACGCCGACCTCATCCGCGAACGCATCGACGGCCGCACGGGACAGTAGCTCCGGCCCGGCCGCCACCCCTCACTCCCACCGGCCCGATAAGCGTGTGACGAGCCAGGGACCCATAGCCTGTGGGCGTGAGCAACGAGGCTGCGGCACCCGAACCGACCACCGTGCACGATGCCGTGCAGCGGTATGCCGCGATGCAGCCCGACCTGCGCGTGCCCACCGAACAGTTCGTCTCGCTCGTCACCTCACTGCTCGACGACGCGGGCATCAACTACGTGAGCGTCACCGGCCGCACGAAGTCGGTGGCCTCGTTCGCCGCGAAGGCGGGCCGCATGCTCGACGGCGCCCCGGTCTACTCCGACCCGCTCACCGAGATCACCGACCAGATCGGCGTGCGCGTCGTGACCTACCTGCACGGCGACGTCGATGCGGTGGCCGGTCTGCTGTCCGACCAGTTCAGCGTGCTCGACGACCGCGACATGGGTCGCGAGACGGCCCGCCAGGGCCGCTTCGGCTACTCCAGCCGCCACCTGCTCGTGGCGGTCGACCCGGTCAAGGGCGTGCCCGCGGCATACGAGACGTTGAAGGGGCGCAGCGCCTCGGTGCAGGTGCGCACGATCCTCCAGCACGCATGGGCCGAGTTCGAGCACGACGTGCGCTACAAGGGCACGATCCCCGAAGAGCACGTGCCCGACCTCGACCGGCGGTTCACCCTGGCGGCAGGGCTGCTCGAGCTGGCCGACCGCGAGTTCTCCGAGATCCGCGACACGCTGCAGGCCACCATGGGTGGGCAGCGGCTCACCATCGACGAGGACGACCCCCGCATCAGCGCCTCCGACCTGGCGACGTTCCTCGCGGGCCAGTTCCAGGACGCCGGCTGGTCGCGCACCGACCACTACGCGTGGATCTCGGGGCTGCTGCTCGAGCTGGGCATCACCTCGCTCGACGAGCTGGGCGGGCTGCTGTCGTCGATCGACCTCGAGGGCATCAACGCGCGGATGGGCTACCGCTACCCGGCCGGCGCGGTGCGTCGTCTCGACGACGCGCTGCTCGCGGTCTACGGCTCGCGCTACCTCGCTCTGCACGGCAACGGGCACCGCGAGGCCGCCCTGCGGGCCCGGCTCGACAAGCTCCGCGCGGTCTGACTCGGCGCCGCCGCTAGATCGTGGCGAGCAGCGCCCGTGCCTCGACGAGACGGCTGCGCTCGCGCTCGAGCAGGGTGCGCCGGTCAGCCGCCTTGTCGGCCTGCTCCGCGATCCGTCGGGCAGCCAGCACGTCGAGCTCGGTGGTGGCCCACTCGTCGCAGGCACGCAGGATCTCCGGGCCATCACGACGCCACACCTCGGCCTGGCCCTCCAGGTCCGCCAGCCCGACCCGGGCGCGCTCGAGGTCCTGTGCGTACTCGGCGGACAGGCGCGCGTGGGCCACCGCTGCGACCGTGCCGTCCAGCCGCCCTGCCTCCAGCCGGCGCTGGTAGCCCTCGACCTCGGTCACGGTCGTCCGGGCCACCCCCAGGTTGTGGACCAGCTCGGGCAGCAGCACCGAGGCCGCGACCCGCAACCGCACGATCCGAGTCTCGTCCGCGCCCAGGTGCCCCGCGAGGCAGCTCAGCTCGGCCGTCTCCAGCTCGAGGAACAGCTCGAGCAGACCCACCTCCTGGGCCAGCCGCCCGACCTGGGTCGGGAGCAGCCGCACGCGGTCGCGCACGTCGAGGAACGGACGCATGACCCACTCGCGCAGGTCGGAGGACCGATCGGTGGTGCGGTGCTGGACGTCCTTGATCCGCCGCTGCAGGGTGCCTCCGAAACCGGACAACCCGGCCAGGCCGGTGCTGGCCTCGGGCGCGGCCGGCTCGGCTGCCCCGCCGCTCTCTGCCTCGACCGCCTGCACGTCGATCTGGAGGATCGCGTCGACGACCTGCCCGAGCTGGGCCACCCGGCCGAGCACCGCCTTCCAGGCGGCCGTCCGCCAGCGCACGTCGGCCAGCACCTTGAGGTCCTTGCGCATCCGCGTCGCGTCGACCTCGCCGTCCGGTGACTGCCGCTGCTTCTCCGCGAGGTCGCTGATCCGGTCGAGCTCGGCGAGGTAGGCCTGGAACTCCCCGGAGGCCGAGGTCACGAAGGCCGCCCAGGTGCTCAGCGGCACCCCGGTCTGCTGCTTGACGTACTGGCTGGCCAACCCCTTCACCGCCCGCACCGCCCCCGCGATCGGCAGGCCGATCAACCCGAACCCCGCCAGCGCCTGGACGCCCCCGCCACCGCCCGCACCACCACCCTGGGTCACCACGCCGAGGGCCTCCTCGAGCGCCTCGAGCGTCTCGGCGACCTCCGCGCAGTCGGCCTGGACGGCGGCGACGGTGCGGCGCAGCGCCAGGAAGCTGGTCTGCAGCACCACGGCGTCCCGCACAGCCATCACGTCGCCGGTCATCGGTCCTCCTCAGCCGTCCCGCGGGGCGGGGGAGCCGGAGTCGCACCACGGCTCGGGCCCTGCGTGCCGTGGAAGACCGGTGCGAGTGCCTGTGGTTGCCGCCCGATGGGACAGCTGGCGGGTGGCGGACTCCCCGAAGCCATGTTTCTCATTGTCCACACGCACTCGACCCTGTCCTCGTGCATCTGGGGGAGCCGTGCCGAGCCGGTCCGGCGGCGGGTGGCCGAGCCGTCCGGGCTGTCCCTGTTCGGGCCGAGCCACCCGGTCGCCCGACCTCCTGACGCCGTCGGTGCGCCGGTCTATCGTGCCGAGCATCACCTTTCCCCGGACCCAGGAGCACCCGATGGCCTCTCGCCTCAACCCCTACATCCAGTTCAAGGACAACGCCCGCGCCGCGCTCGAGTTCTACCAGGGCGTCTTCGGCGGCGACCTCACGGTCAGCACGTTCGGCGAGTACGGAGACCCCAGCCAGCCCGGGGCCGACGGCATCATGCACGGCCAGCTCGAGTCACCGAGCGGCTACACGATCATGGCCGCCGACACCCCACCCGGGATGGATCACCACCCCGGCAGCACCATCGCGATCAGCCTCTCGGGCGACGACGCCGACGAGCTGCACGGCTACTGGGACGAGCTCGCCGACGGCGGGCAGGTGCAGGTGCCGCTCGAGCAGCAGATGTGGGGCGACGAGTTCGGCATGTGTGTCGACCGGTTCGGCATCGGCTGGATGGTGAACATCGCGGGCGCCCGCCCGAAGTCCGACGGCTGAACGCGGGGCAGCGCGCCCCTGACGCCGCGACTACGTTGACAGGGTGAAACGGGCATCCGCCACTCTGGCCGCCGTCCTGATCGGTCTGCTGTATGCCGCCGTGCCCGCCTCCGCCCTGCCGGCCTCCGCGGCGGCGCCGGCCGCGGCGCAGCAGGCTGTGCAGGACGGCATACCCAAGGTCCTCAAGGTCGGCACGGAGGGGGTCTACCCACCCTTCAGCTACCACGGCGGGACCGGTAGCGGCCTCACCGGCTACGACATCGACGTCATGAACGCCATCGGCAAGCACCTCGGAGTGAAGGTCGAGTACGTCGAGACGCCGTTCGACTCGATGTTCGCAGCGCTGGAGGCCGGCCGCTTCGACGTCGTGGCCAACCAGATCACCTTCAACGAGGAGCGCAACGCGCGCTACGACCTGTCCGACTCCTACGTCGAGACGACCGGGGTCCTCGTAGTGCGCAAGGGCGAGTCGCAGATCAAGACCATCGCCGACCTCAAGGGCAAGCGGGCGGCCGAGAACATCACCAGCAACTGGGCGGAGGTCGCCAAGGGAGCCGGGGCCACGATCGTCGGGGTCGACAGCATGGCCCTCGCGATCGACAACCTCGAGCAGGGACGCGTCGACGCCCTCGTCAACGACAAGCTGGCGATCCGCAACTACCTCGCCACCAAGCCCGACGCCGGGGTGAAGGTGGTCGCCGAGACCGACGACGTGAGCAAGTCGGTGTTCGCCGCCCGCAAGGACTCCGGCTACCTGCCCCAGCTCAACAAGGCGATCGCCGACCTGCGGGCCGACGGCACGCTCGACACGATCTACGCGAAGTACTTCGGGGCCGAGGCGAAGCAGACCAGCACCTGGCAGATCATGCGGCAGAACGCGTGGCCGATGGTCAGGGCCGCCCTCACCAAGACCATCCCGCTCACCGCGATCAGCTTCACGATCGGCATGGTGATCGCCCTGGTGGTCGGGCTGATGCGGATGTCGAAGCAGCCTGTCGTGTCGGGGCTGGCACGGCTGTACATCTCGTTCATCCGCGGCACCCCACTGCTGGTGCAGCTCTTCCTCATCTTCTACGCCCTGCCCCAGCTCGGCGTGAAGATCGAGCCCTTCCTCGCCGCGGTGATCGCCTTCAGCGTCAACGTCGGAGGGTATGCCGCGGAGATCGTCCGCTCGTCGGTCGAGTCGCTGCCCAAGGGGCAGTGGGAGGCGGCCTCCACGGTGGGCATGGGCTACTCGACCACCCTGCGCCGGATCATCCTTCCCCAAGCGGCGCGAACTGCCGTCCCGCCCCTGTCGAACACCTTGATCTCGCTGGTCAAGGACACCTCGCTGGCAGCCGTCATCCTCGTCACCGAGCTGTTCCAGCAGGCCCGGCTCGCGGCCGCACCGACCTTCGAGTTCCTCGCCCTGTTCGGCATGGCCGCCGTCTACTACTGGGTGATCTGCCTCGTGCTGTCCGTGATCCAGTCCCGCACCGAGACCC
The DNA here is from genome assembly GCF_039531795.1 of Pedococcus bigeumensis. Taxonomy (NCBI): domain Bacteria; kingdom Bacillati; phylum Actinomycetota; class Actinomycetes; order Micrococcales; family Intrasporangiaceae; genus Pedococcus; species Pedococcus bigeumensis. Next base: position 657,766 of record NZ_BAAAQS010000003.1, read on the forward strand.
GACTGAACAGGTTCGTCGCCGCATGAGCACTTCCACCGGCCCAGCGTCCGGCCGCACCCCCGTCCCGGCATCGGGCGGTCACCTCGTCCAGGTCGAGCACCTGGCCAAGTCCTTCGGCGACCACGTCGTCCTCGAGGACGTCTCCTTCACCGTCGACTCCGGCACCGTCACCTGCGTGATCGGTCCGTCGGGATCGGGCAAGACGACCCTCCTGCGCTCGCTGAACGCGCTCGAGGTCCCCGACCGGGGAGTGGTGCGGATCGGCAGCACCACCGTCGACTTCGCCGGCATCCACCCGGGGCCGCGGGGCCGCCTGCCCAAGGCCCAGCGCGCCGAGCTCATGGCGCTGCGCAGCCACAGCGGCATGGTCTTCCAGGCGCACAACCTCTTCCCGCACAAGACCGCCCTCGAGAACATCACGGAGGGACCGGTCGTGGTGCAGGGCGAGCCGGTGGCGGAGGCGACGGCGCGAGCGCGCGAGCTGCTCGCGAAGGTCGGGCTCTCCGAGCACGCCGACAAGTACCCGTTCCAGCTGTCCGGTGGCCAGCAGCAGCGGGTCGGCATCGCCCGGGCCCTCGCCCTGCGTCCCGACCTGGTGCTCTTCGACGAACCCACCTCGGCCCTCGACCCCGAGCTCGTCGGTGACGTGCTCGGGGTGATGAAGGACCTTGCCGCAGAGGGCTGGACGATGGTCGTCGTGACGCACGAGCTGCGGTTCGCCCAACAGGTGGCCGACCAGGTGCTGTTCATCGACGGCGGCCTGATCGTCGAGCAGGGCCCACCGCAGGAGGTCATCGCCGATCCCCAGCATCCGCGGACCAGGACCTTCCTGACGCGCCTCCTCGAACCCATCTGACCGGTCAGGGGCGGACCCAGGCGGTGGTGTCGGGTGGCAGCTGCCCGCCCTCGAGCGGGCTGCTCGACAGCAGCACCCGGTCGGCCGGCAGGTCGACCGGCTCCGAGGACAGGTTGACGACGCAGCGCAGGGCGCCGTCGCGGTCGAAGTCGAGGACGTCCGGCGCCGACTCGCGCCAGGCGAGCCCCGCGGCGTGCAGACCCGGGGTCTCGCTTCGCAGCCGGAGCACGTCCCGGTAGAGGGTCAGCATCGACGCCGGGTCGCCGTCCTGCGCCTCGACGGTGAGGTCACGCCACGACGCGGGCTGCGGCAACCACGGCGTCACGCCGTCCGGTGAGAACCCGAAGGGCGGCTCCTGCCCGCTCCAGGGGAGCGGCACCCGACAGCCGTCACGGCCACGCAGCTCACCGCCGCTGCGCAGGAACATCGGGTCCTGGAGCACCTCGTCGGGCAGGTCGTCGACGTTCGGCAGGCCGAGCTCCTCGCCCTGGTAGACGTAGGCGCCGCCGGGCAGCGCCAGCATGAGCATCGCCGCCGCTCGGGCCCGGCGGGTGCCGAGGGCCAGGTCGGAGACCTCGCCCGCACCGTCGGAGATGAAGTAGGAGCTCGTCGTCGCGCGGCCGTAGCGCGTGACCGGGCGGATCTCGTCGTGGCTGGTCAGCACCCAGGTGGACGGCACCCCGATCGGCTCGAACGACGACAGCGTCGCGTCGATGACCTCGCGCAGCGGACCGGCCTCCCACGGCCCCTTGAGGTAGGGGAAGTTGAAGGCCGTGTGCATCTCGTCGGGGCGCAGGTAGGCGGCCAGCCGCTCCGGGGTGCTGACGACCGCCTCAGCCACGAAGGCCCGGTCGCCGTCGTAGGTGTCGGCGATCGCGCGCCAGCGCCGGAAGATGTCGTGCACCGTGTCGACGTCCCAGTGCGGGTTGTCGTCCCAGTCGACGGTCCGGAACTGCAGCACCCCGCCGTAGTCGGCGTCGGGCAGCCCGGCCTTCTTCGACATCGCGGGCGCCGCGTCGATCCGCAGCCCGTCGACCCCACGGTCGAACCAGAACCGCAGCACGTCGTCGAAGTCGGCCAGCACCGACTCGTTGCTCCAGTCGAGGTCGGGCTGCTCGGGAGCGAACAGGTGCAGGTACCACTGACCGGGCGAGCCGTCGGGCTCGGCGACCCGCGTCCAGGCCGGCCCGCCGAACGCGCTGATCCAGTTGTTGGGCGGCTCGTCGCCGGACTCGCCCCGCCCGTCGCGGAAGAAGTACCGGGCCCGCTCGGCCGACCCCGGGGCGGCGGCCAGCGCCGCGAGGAACCACGGGTGCTGGTCGGAGGTGTGGTTGGGCACCAGGTCGATGATGACCCGCAGGCCCAGCTCGTGCGCCTCCCGCAGCAGGGCGTCGGCATCCTCGAGCGTGCCGAACATCGGGTGTATGCCGCGGAAGTCGCTCACGTCGTAGCCCCCGTCGGCCATCGGCGACGGGAACCACGGCGAGATCCAGAGACCGTCGACGCCGAGGTCTGCGAGGTAGGGGAGCTTGGCGCGCAGGCCCGGCAGGTCGCCCTCGCCGTCACCGTTGCCGTCGGCGAAGCTCCGCGGATACACCTGGTACATCACGGCCGAGCGCCACCACGACTGCGGAGGGCCCGACTCCTCGTTGTGTGCCACAGGCCGAACCTAGTGCCCTGCAGCAGCTTCCGACAGGGTGATGGTGACCAGCCCTTCGGGAGACAGGGCCCCGGTCGCGATCCGCAGGGCCGCCGCGCGTCCGGCCTCTCGGTCGCACGGGTCTCCGGCGGGGCCGACACCGACGTCGCCGTCGAGGCCGGGGTCGGCCTCGACGGCGAGGTCGAGGACGTCGTCGGCGAAGTCGAGGAAGTCGGTCAGGGCGCGGGTGCTGCGGTAGTGGGTCAGCCGAGTCAGGTCGAGGTCTCGGCGCGTCACACCGCCGGATGCGGGGGTGTAGCCCTCGAAGAACGAGTCCACCTCACTCGAGGTGATGGGGGCGAACGAGAAGACCCCGCCGACGACGAAGATCAGGTCGGCCTCGCGCGGGGCGAGCACCGCGTCGTCCCAGTCGACCAGCCAGACACCGTCACCGGCGCCCGCGAAGGTGTCGGGCTCGAGCAGGAGGTTGCCGTGGTGGGGGTCGGCGTGGCAGACCACCGGCTCGGTCCCGGCCCACACCGACGAGCGCGCCGTCGACTCGGCGAGGGCTGCCACCTCCAGCACCCGGTGGCCGCCGGTGTCCCACACCGCTGCCAGCTCGGCGAGGAGCGGGTCCGACGGCGCCTGCGCCACAGCTGCGGCGAGCTGTCGAGGGAACGCCCGGGCCCGCCCCACCTCCGAGCTCGGGTCGTGCCGGTCGACCCGCAGGCCGGGCGGCACCCCCACCAGGGGCGGTCCCGGAGCCGTCGCGTGCACGGTCGCGAGCAGCTCCCCGAAGCTCCGCCACTGGGCGGCGGTCAGCCCGACCTCGATGGCCCGATCGCCGTCGACCCACGGCACCACGCTGACGGTCCGGTCGTCGTCGGTTGCCACCAGCCCGCCGGTCCGGGTGCGGACCGGAGCGGGCACTCCGCGTACCCCGCGACCGGCCAGGAAGTCGGCCACCACCAGACCCGGCTGGGGTGCGGGGCCGGACTTGACGGCATACGCGGTGCCGTCTGCGGTCTCGCCGCGGAACAGCGAGGCACGCGGATCGGCGCCCAACCCGGTGGGTCGGACGCCGATCAGCGGGATGCCGAAGTCCTCGCGGACCCGGCCGAGGAGGTCCACGTCAGTGGACCACCACCGGCGGCAACTCCTGGTCGTCGAGCAGGTGCGACACCTCGCGCTTGCGCGGCAGGAAGAACGCCGGGATCAGGGTCAGGCTGACCAGGATCGCCGCCCACCAGTAGGTGTGCGCGAACGCGCTCGCCGCCGCGACCGGTGCCTGCGCCGGGCTGGTCGGTGGGTTGTCCTTGAGGGCGTTGGTCAGGACCACCGAGAACAGCGCCACGCCGACCGAGCTCGCGATCTGCTGGGTGATGTTGAGCAGCGTCGACCCGCGGGCGACCTCGTGGTGGGTGAGCGTCTTCAGGGCCGTGGTGAAGATGGGCATCATCGTGCCGCCCATGCCGAGCCCCATGACGAACAGCACGGGGATGAGGAAGCCCCAGTGCGAGGAGTCGGCCTCGATCTGGGTCAGGGCGAACATCCCGCCGATGATGAGCACCAGGCCGAAGGGCACGATCCGCCCGACCGGGAACTTGTCCACGAGGGTGCCCGCGATCGGCATGGTGAGCATGGCGCCGACACCCTGGGGGGCGACCAGCCAGCCCGCGCTGAGCGGCGTCTCGCCCTGCACCTGCTGGAGGAACTGGGGCACCAGCAGCAGCCCGCCGAAGAACGACGCCGCGAAGATGAACATCGTGATCGTCGAGACGGTGAGGTTGCGGTTCTTGAACAGCCGCAGGTCGAGCAGCGGGTGCCGGGGCCGGAAGCTGTAGAGCACGAACGTGACCATCAGCGCCAGGCCGACGAAGCCCGGCACGAGCACCTTGGCGTGACCGATGCCGCCCTCACCCGGGATCGACGAGACGCCGTAGAGGAAGAGCGCGAGACCGGGGCTCATCATGAGCATGCCGACGAAGTCGAACGACTCGGAGGGCTGGGGGTTGTCCTTGGCCAGCGCGAACTGTGCGTAGACCAGGGCGACCAGCCCGATCGGGGCGTTGATCAGGAAGATGTAGTGCCAGCTGAAGTGGTCGATCAGCCAGCCGCCGAGGATGGGGCCGAAGATCGGGCCGAGCAGCATCGGCACCCCGAGGATGGCCATCAGCCGGCCCATCCGGGCCGGGCCGGCGGCGCGGGTCATGATCGTCATGCCGAGCGGCATCAGCATGCCGCCGCCGAGGCCCTGGAGCACGCGGAACCCGATCAGCATGCCGATCGAGGTGGCCGCCGCGCACAGGAGCGAGCCGAGGGTGAAGAGCAGGATCGCCAACATGTAGAGGCGCTTGGTGCCGAACCGGTCGGCCGCCCAGCCGGACAGCGGGATGACGGTCGCGAGCGCGAGCGTGTAACCGGTGACGGTCCACGCGACGCTGGAGTAGGCGAGCGGCGCGCCCCCGAAGGCCGTCTGGAAGGTGCGCAGCGCGACGTTGACGACGGTGATGTCGAGGATCGACATGATCGCCCCGAGCACGACGACACCCGCGACCTTGAGGACGGCGGCGTCGATCTTCTCGGGGTAGTCCACGGGTGTCGTGGCAGGTGCTGACACTGGGAGTCCTCTCGGAGCTGGGCCTGCGGAGTCTGCTCAGGCCGGTGTTGTCTTCTCAGGCGTGGGTGCCCGGGCGCGCGGTGTCTGGACCGGGTGCTGCTCGAGCCGTGGTGCGCCCCCCCCGCGACGGTGCGTGACGCACGGAAAATCCTAGACCCGTCGACCGACAGCGACACCTGGATTTCTTCGGGTGATGACCCGGCGGTCAAGCCCGGTCGGCATCGCCGCAGGTGGGAGCCGGTCAGGCTGCGCCGGCGGCCTGGAGGGCGGCGATGTCGAGCTTCTTCATGGTCATCATCGCGGCGAAGACACGGGCGGCGCGGTCGGGATCGGTGGAGAAGATCGCGTCCCAGTCCTGGGGCACGATCTGCCACGACAACCCGAACCGGTCCTTGAGCCAGCCGCACGGACCCTCCTCACCGCCGTCGGCCGTGAGCGCGTCCCAGTAGTGGTCGATCTCCGCCTGGTCCCGGCACTCGACGGTGATCGAGATGGCCTCGTCGAAGGTGAACTGCGGGCCGCCGTTGAGCCCGACGTAGGGCACCCCGTCGAGCTCGAACGCGACGGTCAACACCTCCCCGGCGCGCTCCCCGCTGTCGTCGGGGTAGCGCGAGACCGTCCCGATGCCCGAGTTCGGGAACACCGAGGTGTAGAACCTCGCGGCATCCTCGGCCTGGCGGTCGAACCAGAGGCAGACGTACTGGCGTGGCATGGCGGGCTCCTCACGGCGGGGTGGCTGGTGAAGGGACAGACCGGTCCCGTCGCCGGAACTCATCGCGACAACTCATCGCGGGAACTCGTCGCGGGACCACCGCCGGGTATGCCGTAGCGTCGCCACCGTGGTCCCGTCACCTCCGTCGCAGCTCACGGCGCCGCGCTCCGACGCCGACGTCCCGGCCTACTGGCGCGCCCTGGGCCTGCCCGGTCTGGCCGACGTCCACGTGCACTTCCTGCCCGAGCCGATGCTGGCCAAGGTGTGGGCCTACTTCGACCGGGCGGACGAGCACTACGGCCAGCCGTGGCCGATCCACTACCGCGACGACGAGGCGACCCGCATCGCGACGCTGCGAGCGCTCGGGGTCCGTGCGATCCCGGCCCTCGCCTACCCGCACAAGGCCGGGATGGCGCAGTGGCTCAACGACTGGTGCGCCGACTTCGCGGCCCGCGTCGACGGAGCCGTGCACTGCGCGACCCTCTTCCCCGAGCCCGGGGTCGGCGAGCAGGTGGAGCGCTCGCTGGAGTCGGGGGCACGGCTGTTCAAGATGCACGTGGAGGTCGGCGGCTACAGCCCGGACGACGCCTTGCTCGACCCGGCCTGGGGCGCACTCGAGCGGGCCGGTGCCCCGGTCGTGCTGCACGCGGGGTCGGCCCCCAAGGAGGGCGCCTACACCGGGCCCAAGGCCGTCGCCGCGGTCCTCGACCGGTTCCCGGAGCTGACCCTGGTGGTGGCCCACCTCGGCATGGGTGAGTACGACGCCTTCGCCGACCTCGTCGAGGCGTTTCCCCGCGTGCACCTCGACACGACGATGGCCGGCACCGACTTCAGCAACCGGTTCGCCCCCTTGCCGCCCTCCTACGTCGAACGGCTCGGCGCCCTCGCCGACCGGGTCGTCCTCGGATCGGACTTCCCCAACATCCCCTACCCCTACGCGCACCAGCTCGAGGCCCTCCACCGTCTCGGGCTCGGCGACGAGTGGATGCGAAAGGTGTTGTGGCACAACGGTGCCCGACTGCTCGGACTGGAGGCCGTCGATGCCTGAGGTCCCTGACGTCGGCCCCCTCGCAGCAGCCCTGCGGAGCCTGTATGCCGTGCCGCCCGAGGACTTCATGGCCGAGCGGAGGCGGCTGGTCGCCGCCGAGAAGGCGGATGGCGACCCCGCCGTGGCCAAGGAGATCGGCGCCCTGCGCAAGCCCAGCCTCGCCGCCTGGGCGGTCAACCTCCTGGCCCGGGAGGCGCCCGACCTCGTCGACGGCCTCGCCGACCTCGGTGGACGGATGCGCGCGGCGCAGGGCCGGCTCGACACCGCGACCCTGACGTCGTTGCGCCCCGAACGCGACCAGCTCCTGGAGGAGGTCGTGCGGACCACGGTGCAGCTCGTCGCCGACGCAGGGCGCACCTGCAGCCCGGCGGCCCAGCAGGACGTGCGGGCAACCGCGATCGCCGCCCTGGCCGACGAGCAGGCCATGGCCGCCGTGGCGTCCGGACAGCTCGCCAGGACGTTGTCCTACAGCGGTTTCGGCGAGGTGGACCTCGCCGAGGCGGTCGTCCGCACGACCTCCGGGGCGATCCTCTCCGTCGTCAAGGGCGGCGGTGCCGGCCCGCGCGCCCGCGGGGACCGCCGCCGCGACGACCACGGAGCGGGCGAGCACGACCAGGCCGACGACGAGCGGGGTGATGACGAGCGGGGTGACGACGAGGTCGGTGACGCCGACGGCGGTGACGCCCCGGACGAGGCCCAGCTCCGAGCCGCGCTGGAGGCGGCCGAGAAGCAGCTCGCGGTCGCCGAGTCCGAGGTCGGCCGGGCGCGGGAGCGCGCGGAGGAGACCCGCGAACGGCTCGCGGTGGTCGAGCGGCAGCTGGCCAAGGCACGGGCGGCCGACGAGCGGGCCCTCGAGGCGGTCACCGACGCGGTCCGAGCGCGCAAGGCGGCGGAGGCGGCGCGGCATACCGCGCAGGAGGCGCTGGCCGAGCACGGCGGCCCGCACGCCTGAGAGGTCCGCGCCCGGCTGGACCGGCGGCCCGAGCCAGCCGGTTCACCAGCCGTGTGAGCCGGGCCCGCCCTTGAACGGGCCCACGACGCGATCGGTGATCCACCCGCCGTAGAAGCCACCCTCCTGGGCGCGCACCACCTCGCCGTCGACCACACAGCGGTCGACCAGCCCCGGCATCACGGCCACGGCGTCCCTGAGCACCGTGAAGCCCGGCGTCGGGTCTGCGTAGAACCAGCCCGCCCGCGGGGCGACCACCCGCTCGACCCCGTCCCGGCCGCCGGCGACCAGGTCGAGGTAGGAGGCCGCGCCCTTCCACTCGCACCACGACGAGCCGGCGGCGGGACGGAGCGACCCGTCGGCGAAGGCCGCGCGGGGCAGGTAGTAGGTCGGGGGGTGGCTGGTCTCCAGGACCCGCCACGACGCCGTCGTGTGCGCGATCCGCTCGCCACCGAGCCAGACCTCCACGGTCTCGCTGCTCGGCTCCACCCGCGGCGGACGGGGGTAGTCCCAGACCGACTCCTGGCCGGGTGAGGTGGGTGCTGGCACGGGTCGCGACATGCCCCCACGCTACGTCGCCTCGGCGCGGGGTCGGGACGCGGCCGACCGCGATCGCGGGGTACCTTGGCCGGACGGAGGTGGCGACATGACGCAGCAGGTGGGGATCGACCCCGAGGTCGAGCCGAGCGGGACGGGGTGCGTGGAATGCCTTGCGGCGCAGGGGTGGTGGGTCCACCTGCGCCGGTGCGCGCAGTGCGGGCACATCGGCTGCTGCGACTCGTCGCCGATGCAGCACGCCAGTCGCCACTTCGAGGAGACCGGCCACCCGGTGATGGCCAGCTTCGAGCCGGGTGAGGACTGGTTCTGGGACTTCACCCAGGAGCGCGGGTTCCTCGGCCCACGCCTGGCCGACCCGCAGAGCCATCCCGAGGACCAGCCCACCCCCGGTCCGGCGGGGCAGGTCCCGGCCGACTGGCAGAGCCAGATCCACTAGCCGCACGCGGAGTCGAGCCACGCCTTCGACTCAGGGTCGACCCTGAGAGTGACTAGTCACGCTGGGGGTCGATCTGGGTATCAGTCCCCATGTACGACGGTGCCCCGAGCCGGGACCGTGGAGATATGGCCCTCCAAACCGAGCTGATCCCGCCGACGGCACTGACCGCACCACTGCGGCCGGTGACCGCGCGGGGCCAGGTCTCCCGCCGCGCCCCCGGGGCAGGACGCGGCGGGCGGGGGGCCGCCAAGCTGCTCGTGAGCGGTGCGCTGGCGACCGGCATCGTCGCGCTGGCGCTGCCGAAGGTCGCCGGCGCCGAGTGGGTCGACATCGCGACCGCGCTCAAGGGCCTCACCGTCGGGCAGCTCGCGCTCCTCACCGTCCTCTGGCTCGCCGGGCTCTGGGCCCAGACCCCCGCGCTGACCGCAGCCCTGCCGGGCCTCTCGCACCGGCGGGCCCTGATGCTCAACCTCACCGGCTCGTTCGTCTCCAACCTGCTGCCCCTGGGTGGCGCCGCCGGCACGGTCGCCAACTGGCGGATGGCCCGCTCGTGGGGCTTCGAGTCACCCGCGTTCGCGCGGTGGGCGGTCCTCACCAACCTCGTCGACACCCTCCTCAAGTTCGTCCTCCCCGGGCTGGCCCTGTGCTGGCTGGGGGTCGCCGGGGTCGAGGTGTCGAGCAGCGTCAGCACCGCCGCCTACGTCGGGCTCGGGCTGCTGACCGGCAGCCTCGCCGCCGTCTGGCTGGTGGCTCGCGACGACCGGGCGGTGCGGTGGCTCGGTCGGGTCGCCGACCGCATCGTGGCTCGCGTCCACTTCCTGCCCAAGGCCGACGAGGGATATGCCGAGCGCGCCGCGTCCTTCCGGCGCGAGAGCGCCGGGCTGGTCGCCGCAGGGTGGGGACGGATGGTGGGCGCCAAGCTCGCGTATGCCGCGCTGCAGGCGGTGCTCCTCTGGGCCTGCCTGCGGGTGGTCGGCGCCGACGTCCACCCCGCCGTCGTCGGTGCGGCTTTCGCGGTGGAGCGGATCCTGACCATGGTCGCCATCACGCCGGGCGCTACCGGCATCGTCGAGCTCGGCATGACCGGGGTGCTCGTGGCGTTCCACGGCGAACCGGCCACCGCCGCCGCCGGGGTGCTGCTCTACCGTGCGTTCATCTTCGGCCTGGAGATCCCCGTCGGCGGACTGTCGATGCTCGCCTGGTCGCTGCGTCGCCGCGGCACCGCCCTCGCCGCCTGACGCACCCCGTTCAGAGGGGATCAGGGTGCGCCGTCAGGGCGCCGGTCGGGCGGTCCGCTCGGGCGGTCCGGTCGGGCGGACCGCTCAGGCGGTCCGCTCGAGGAGGAACGCGAGGACGGCGGCCTGGGTCCGCAACCGGGCGGCATACTCCCCGAGCCCGCCGGCCTCCGACTGCTCGGCCGCGTGGATCCGTTCCTGCCGTTCGCGTTCCACGACCGCACGGACCTGGTCGGGCGTGAGCTCGCGACGCGGAGCCTCCGTGGAGCCGACGCCGACTGCGGCGCCCGCGACCCGTCCCTCCCCGACCCGGCCGGTGGTGGGCGGCACCGCCTCGGCGTTCGCGATGGCTGCCAAGGCGGAGCGCACGACGTCGACGGTGTCCTTGTCGCCCACCCGCATCGCGGGCAGGAGTGACGACTGCAAAAGGGCTCGAAGGTCGGCGCTCACCGGCAGATCCTCCCACCGCCCGCGGACGACCGCGCGGCCTCTAGGAGATCGTGGCCTTGAAGCCGCGCAGGCGCAGGCTGTTCGTCACGACGAAGACGGACGACAGGGCCATCGCCGCACCGGCGATCATCGGGCTCAGCAGTCCGGCGGCCGCGAGGGGGATGGCGGCGACGTTGTAGGCGAAGGCCCAGAACAGGTTGCCGCGGATGATGCCCAGCGTGCGGCGGGCCAGCCGGATGGCGTCGGGTGCCGAGCGCAGGTCGCCCCTGACCAGGGTGAGGTCGCTGGCCTGGATCGCCACGTCGCTGCCGGTCCCCATCGCCAGCCCCAGGTCCGCCTGGGCGAGCGCAGCCGCGTCGTTGACGCCGTCGCCGACCATCGCGACCGTGCGGCCCTGCTCCTGCAGCCGCCGGATGACCTCGACCTTCTCCTGCGGCAGCACGTCGGCCACCACCTCGTCGATGCCGACCTTCGCCGCGACCTCGCGGGCAGCGGCTGCGTTGTCGCCGGTCAGCAGGATCGGGTGGAGCCCGAGCTCCCGCAGCTGCGCGACCGCGCCCCGCGAGGTCTCCTTCACCGTGTCCGACACGACGAGGACACCTCTGGCCACGCCGTCCCAGGCGACCACGACAGCGGTCGCGCCACGCTGCTGGGCCGACTCGACGGCCTCCGTGAGGTGGTCCGGGACGGACACCGACCAGTCGGCCAGCAGCCGGGGCCGACCCACGACGACGGCTCGTCCGTCGACGGTCCCCGCGACGCCCAGTCCCTCACTGTTGGCGAAGCCCTCGACCGCCGGCAGCGGTCCCGCGCCCCTGGCCGCCTCGGCGACCGCGCGTGCGACGGGGTGCTCCGAGGCGTGCTCCAGCGCACCGGCCAGCCGGAGCACCTCCGCCGCCTCCTCACCGGCGGCCGGCACGACCTCGGTGAGTGCCATCCGACCGGTCGTGACCGTGCCGGTCTTGTCCAGCACCACGGTGTCGACCTGACGGGTCGACTCCAGCACCTCGGGGCCGCGGATGAGCAGGCCGAGCTGGGCGCCGCGACCGGTGCCGACCATCAACGCGGTCGGCGTCGCGAGACCGAGGGCGCAGGGGCAGGCGATGATCAGCACCGCCACGGCGGCGGTGAAGGCGGCCGTCCACCCGGCGCCGGTGCCGACCCAGAAGCCGAGGGCGGCTGCCGCCAGCAGGATGACGATGGGCACGAAGACGCCCGAGACGCGGTCGGCGAGCCGCTGCACCTGCGCCTTGCCGTTCTGGGCGTCCTCGACGAGGGTCGCCATCTGGGCCAGCTGGGTGTCGGCACCGACCCGGGTGGCCCGCACGACCAGGCGGCCACCGGCGTTCACGGTCGCGCCGACCACGGCGTCGCCGGGGCCGACCTCGACCGGCACGGACTCGCCGGTCACCATCGAGGCGTCCACCGCCGAGGTCCCGTGCTCGACCATGCCGTCGGTGGCGATCTTCTCGCCCGGCCGCACGACGAACCGCATGCCGACGACGAGCTGGTCCACCGGGATGCGCTCCTCGGGGGCGTCGTCTCCCTCGCCACGCAGCACCGCCACGTCCTTGGCGCCGAGCTCGAGGAGAGCCCGTAGTGCTGCGCCAGAGGTCCGCTTGGCGCGGGCCTCGGCGTAGCGCCCGGCCAGGAGGAAGGCGGTCACGCCGGCTGCCGCCTCGAGGTAGATGTTCCCGGCGCCGTCACTGCGCTCGAGGGTGAACCGGAACGGGTGGGTCATCCCCGGGACCCCCGCCGTGCCCAGGAACAGGGCGTAGAGCGACCAGCCGAACGCCGCGAGGGTGCCGACCGACACCAGGGTGTCCATCGTCGTCTGCCCGTGCCGCAGGTTGGTCCAGGCAGCGCGGTGGAACGGCCAGCCGCCCCACACCACGACAGGGGCCGCGAGGGCGAGGGAGGCCCACTGCCAGTAGTCGAACTGCCAGGCCGGCACCATCGCCAGGACGACTACGGGCACGGCCAGCGCCACCGAGACGAGCAACCGGTGGCGGAGCACCGCGGTGGGGTCGACCTCGGCCGCGGCGCCTGCGCCCCCCTCGGGGCGGGCGACGACCGGAAGGGTGGCCGTGTAGCCGGTGCGCTCGACGGTCTCGAGGAGGTCGTCGGTCGAGACCGTGGCGGGGAAGCTGACCTTGGCCTTCTCGGTGGCGTAGTTGACCGTGGCCGTGACGCCCGCGATCTTGTTGAGCTTCTTCTCGATCCGGGTCGCGCAGGAGGCGCAGGTCATCCCGCCGATGACCAGCTCGACCGAGTCGGTCACGATCGGGGGAGCGGTCGCCGTGGTGGCGGTGCTGCTGCTCTGGCGGGCTTCGGTCATGGTGTCGTCCCCGCGTCGAGGGTGAAAGCGGCTGTGTGGACTACGCCCTCGGCCTTGAAGTCGAGGAACAGTCGGTAGCGCCCGGGCCCGGGCGCCTCGACCTGGAACGCCAGCCCTGCGGCGCCTCCTGCGAGGCTGCTGACTCCCGTGAGGGGGTGCGCGTGGGCGTAGGCGAGGTCGCCCTCCCGCAGCACCACGAGGTGACCACCGGCGCCCAGGTACGGTTCGAGGCTCACCGGCCGGGTGCCCGTGCTGCGACCGATGGTGAAGGCCACGGGTTGGGCCCGGGCCGGGGAGAGTGCGCCCGCGACCCGGAGCGAGAACCCGTCCACCGACGTGCTCGCGTCAGCCCCCGGCAGCGCCACCGGCGAGTAGTCGCCGGGGACGGCCAGGTCGGTGCCGAGCACCAGGCCGCCGGTCGGGCCGTCGGGGTCGAAGTCCGCGAACATCCGCCACTGTCCCGGCCGGCTCAGGTCGAGGCCGACCGCCCAGGTGCCGTCCGCCGACATCACCGGGTGCACGTGCTGGAAGCCGGACAGGTCGCGGCGCACCACGATGAGGTGCAGCTTCTTCTCGTGCGCCGTCGTGAAGCCGGTGACGGCCCGGCCGTCGGGACCCAGGATCCGGAAGGTCACGCGCGCCGACGTCGAGGGCGTCAGGGTGCCGCTCCCCGCGACGAGCCGGTAGCCCTGGTCGGTGGCGCTCAGCCCGGCGGGCACGGGTGTGGCCGTCTCGGCCCCGTGTCCCTCGTCGGCATGGCCCTCGTCGCCGTGGCCCCCCGTGCCCGTGTCCTGCGCAGGGGTGTGGCCGGTGGCGGGCATGTCGGTGTGCGGTGCGGGCGCGGCGACGGACTCGAGGGGTCCGATCAGGCGTCCCGTGCCGAACGCCGCCACGAAGGCCACCGCGATCCCGGCGCCGAAGGCGGCGACACGGGTGACGGCGTTCACGGCGCCAGGCTGTAGTCGCCCGCCTCGTCGAGGGCCGCGGTGACCTCGGCAGGGCTGAGCTCGCGGGCGGTCTCGACGGTGACGGAGGAGGTGCCGCCGGCGACGAGGTCGACGGTCACGGCGGTCACGCCCTCGAGGGCGCTCAGCTCCTCGGTGACGGCGCTCGCACAGTGGCCGCAGGTCAGGCCGACGACGTCGAAGTTCTGGGTGCTCATGGGGTGCTCCTCGCAGGTGGTGGGGTGGTGGGGGTGGTCGGTCAGGACCGGACGAGCCGGGCGATCGCGTCGGAGGCCTCGCGGACCTTCTCCTGGGCCTCGGGGCCGCCCCGGCGCGCGGCATCGACCACGCAGTGCTCGAGGTGCTCCTCCAGCAGCTCCAGCGAGAAGGACTGCAGCGCCTTGGTGGCGGCCGACACCTGGGTCAGGATGTCGATGCAGTACTTGTCCTCCTCGACCATCCGCTGGAGGCCGCGGACCTGCCCCTCGATGCGGCGCAGCCGCTTGAGGTGGCTGTCCTTCTGGTCGTGGTACCCGTGGTGCGTCTCGGTGCTGCTCATGCACACACCATACCCCCCTATGGTATTAAGTCAACAGCCCACCCTGCCCTGCGACCGCCAACTCCCCCCTGTCCGCCACCGCAAAACGGGGGTTGCCCGACGAAACGGGGCCTATAGCGGCCGTTTCGTCGGGCAACCCCCGTTTTGCGCGGGTGGCGCGAGAGGTCAGCGCATGGGGTCGAACGGCTTGAGCTGCTCGACCTGCTTGCCGGTGACCATCGTCTCGGCGAGGAGGCGGCCGGTGACCGGCCCCAGGGTGATGCCCCACATGCCGTGACCACCGGCAGCGAAGACGCGCGGCGACTTCGTGGCACCGATCAGGGGCAGGCCGTCGACCGTGCAGGGACGCGAGCCGACCCACTCGTCCTGGCGGTTGTCGAGGTCGGCGCCACGCAGGAGCGGACGGGCGGCCTCCGCGATGGCCTGGATGCGGCGCTGGTCGAGCGCGGCCTCGGGCTTGCGGAACTCCATCATCCCGGCGACGCGCAGCCGGTCACCGATCGGCGTGCAGGCGACCCGCTGGGCGGGGAAGTAGACCGGGCCGTTGGGCACGTGGTCGATCGCCACGGAGAAGGAGTAGCCGCGCCCGGCCTGCACGACGTTCTTGACGCCGAACTGGCGAGCCAGCTTGCCGAGCCAGGCGCCCGTCGCCAGGACGGCGGCGTCGAACTCCTCGACCGAGCCCTCTGCGGTGGTGACGACCACGCCGGTGCCGGTGTCGCGGATGTCGGCCACCGTGGCGGCGTCCATGATCTTGCCGCCGCGGGCCCGCACCGAGTCGGCGAGGGCGTGCACGTAGGTGCCGGGGTCGATGAAGCGCTGGCCCTTGAGCAGGATCGCGGCGCCGATCTCGTCGGACAGGCTCGGCTCGATGGCGCGGGCCTGGTCGCCCGTCAGCGCGTCGAACTCGATGTCCTGGCCGGCGGCGTGGATGTGCTCGATCTCCTCGAGCAGCGTGACGCGCTCGGCCTCGGTGCGGTAGGACGCGAGGAACGACTTCGCCTCACGGGTCTCGGCCTGCACGCCGCCGTCACGGAGCAGGTCGAAGCTCTCCAGCGACAGGTCGTTGACCGGCACGAGCGAGCCCATCGCCTTCTTCCACTTCTTCATCGTCGAGTTCCTGGTGAACCCGGTGACGAACTTGAGGAACTTGGGGTCGGCGCTCGGCGGCACGTAGACCGGGGAACTCGGCGACAGGACCGCGCGCAGCCCGTACTTGAGGACGGCCGGCTCCGGCAGAGGGGTGGCGATGCCGGGCGTGAGCCACCCGGCGTTGCCCCACGACGAACCCGCGGCGACGCCCTCGCGGTCGAGGACGGTCACCTCCACGCCGTGCTCCTGGAGGAACCAGGCGGTCGACAGACCGACCATGCCGGCGCCGACGACGGCGACGCGCTGGGGGACGGGGAGACCTGCTGCGGTGATGGGGGCCATGGATCGAGCGTGACAGCGCAACCGGTATGCCGCCTTGGCCCGCCAGCCTGAATACCTCCGCACGACTTGTGCGGCCAGCACAAGAACGGGCACCCTGAGCGGGTGCTCGCCGTCACCGACCTCGTCGCCACCCTCGGGGGTCTGCTGACCCTCGGGGTGCCGCACCAGGGGGCCGAGGTCGACGACCTGACCATCGCCGAACCGGGGCAGGGCATCGTCGGCCAGCCGGGCGACCTCGTCCTCGGCGTGGGGGTCGAGTCGGCCGAGTCGGCGAGCGACCTCGTGCGCAGGGCCGCCGAGGCCGGGGCGGGGGGTGTCGTGCTGCGACGCGGCATCGCCCGGCGCCGGACCGTCCGGGACCGCGCCCGGCGCAGCGGGATCGCCCTGGTGGAGCTCGCGGAGCAGGCGTCGTGGGCCCACCTCGTGTGGCTGCTGCGCGGCGTGATCGACCGCGCGGCCGTGGGCCCCGGCCGGCGCGACGACGCCCCCGTGCAGGACGACCTCTTCGCCCTCGCCGATGCCGCGGCGGCCCTGGTCGATGCCCCGGTGACCATCGAGGACGCCCAGTCGCGGGTGCTGGCCTACTCCTCCAGGCAGGACCTCACCGACCCCGCCCGGGTCTCGACGATCGTCGGCCGTCGGGTGCCGGACGAGGTGCTGGCCACCCTGCGCGCCCAAGGTGTCTTCCGCCGGCTCGCCCGGTCTGCGGACCCTGTCTTCGTCCCGGCCTCGGGCGGCACCAAGCCGCGCCTCGTCATCCCCGTGCGAGCCGGTGGCGCCTGGCTGGGCTCGATCTGGGCCGTGGTGGAGGAGCGTCCGCCGGCCCCCCTGGTGGCCGAGCTCGTCCAGACCTCCTCGGTGGTGGCGCTGCACCTCCTGCGGTTGCGGGCCCAGGCCGACCTCTCCCGCCGGGTGGCCGCCGACCGCCTGCGGGGCGTCCTGTCCGGCAACACCAGCGGCGCCGCCGACTGGCTACCGGCCGGGCCGTGGCGGGTCGTGGCGCTCGGCGGCGAGGGCGATCCGGTGCGGCTGCTCGACCTCTGGGAGTCGGTGTGCCGACGGCACGCCTGGAACCAGCCACTGCTCGCCGACCTCGACGGCCGGGGGTATGCCGTGGTGCGGGACAGCAGCGAGACGTCACCCGGGACGTGGGCCTGGCTGCGTGGGGTGGTCGCGCAGGCCCGCGACGAGTCGCTGGCGCTGACCGCCCGGGCCGGCCGCACGGCACACGCCCCGGCGGAGCTGGAGCGCTCCCGGGTCGAGGCGCAGGAGACCGACCGCGTGGTGGGCCGGCGGGCCGCTGGCGGACGCGGCCGCGCGGGGGGCGCTGACGACTCGGTCGTGGCCCACGAGGAGGTCTGGGCGGAGGTGACCATCGCACGGGCTGCGAGCACGCTGGTCGGCGACCCGCTCGGGCCACTCGCCGTCCTGGGCGCGCACGATGCCGAGCACCACAGCGACTACCTGCGGACGCTCACCGCCTGGCTGGACCACCCGGGCGCGCCCACCAGCGCGGCGCGCTCGATCCACGTGCACCCCAACACGATGCGCTACCGGATGTCCCGGATCGCCGACCTCGCGGGGCTCGACCTCGACGACGCCACCGTGCGCCTGGCGGTGCGCCTCCAGCTGGCCGCGGCCGGTCCGGTCGCCGCCGCGCCCCAGTCCGGCCGGTAGTCCTCAGCCCACCCGGTATCCGGAGCCCCGCCGGTGGTCCTCAGTCCACCCAGTAGTTGTCGTGGTAGCGCATGAACTCGTCGCGCTCCCGGTCGGTCATGGTCTCGCCGGCGGCGACGCGGGCCAGGCCCTCGAAGTAACCCTCGCGAGGAGCGCCGGGCGCGAAGTGCAGCAGCATCGACGCGGGGCCGGCCTCGTTGCGGAAGCCGTGCAGGCCACCCGGAGGGACGTGGACGTAGTCGCCCGGTCGGGTGGTGTTCCAGCGGGTGCCGTCGAAGATGCTCACCTCGCCGGACAGGATGTAGAACGACTCCGCGATGGTCTTGTGGAAGTGCGAGTCCGGGCCCGACCGGGGGCCGGCGAACTCCCACCGGTAGAGCCCGAACAGCCGGCCGGTGGACTCCCCGGTCGACAGGTAGTGCACCCGGTTTCCGTTGGGGTAGATGACATCCGGCTCCGCGTCGCTCAGGCGGACGGTCGCGCTGACCTCGCCCGTGGTGCCGTCGTAGAGGGGCGGTGGATAGCTCATGCGGCCATCCTGCCCGGGATGAGGGCGGGCGGCAGCCTCAGGCGGCGGGTGGCGGCCTCAGACGGCGACGGCGGCGGGCAGCCGGTGCAGGGCGTCGACGAGCGGCGCCAGCTCGGGCGTCTCCTCGGCCTGCCGGATGGTGTCCTCGAGCACCCGGTCGTGCGTCGGCCGGGCCGCCTCGAGGAGCTTGACCCCCGAGCGGGTGAGCTCGGTGTAGATGCCGCGCCGGTCGTCGGCGCACAGGATCCGCCGGATCAGCTTGCGGTCCTCGAGCCGGTTGACCAGCCGGGTCGTCGCGCTGTTGGACAGGGCTGCGGCGCGGGCCAGCTGTGACATCCGCATGTGCCAGCCGTCCTGGCGCGAGAGCGCGTCGAGCACGGTGAACTCCACGACCGAGAGGTCGTGCGCACTGGTGAGCTCACGCTCGAGGGCCGACTCGATCAGCCCGTGCAGCGCGGCGAGGGTCCGCCAGCCCTGGGCGCGGACCTCGACGGCGTCGTCTGCGATTCCCATGGCGCCATCATAACCCGCATTTGCAATAAGCCGCGCGTGCAACTAACTTGCTGCATGCGCTGGTTGTTGCACACGCGGCATACCGGCTCGGGAAAGCTCGAGGTCTCCAGCCCCGACACCACGAACGCACGGAAAGGCACCACATGCCCCTCGGACTCCTCGCCCTCGCCATCGGGGGCTTCGGCATCGGGCTCACCGAGTTCGTCATCGCGGGACTGCTCCCCGAGGTGGCGGCGGACTACGGCGTCGACGAGGCCGCGGCCGGCTGGCTGATCTCCGGCTACGCCCTGAGCGTTGCCGTCGGCGCGATCGCCCTCACGGCGGCGGTCACGCGGTTCGACCGCAAGCACGTCCTCACCGCGCTGATGGTCCTGTTCATCGCCGGCAACCTCGTCTCGGCGAACGCCGCCACCTACGAGGTGATGCTGCTCGGCCGCATCCTGGCGGCCCTGACCCACGGCGCGTTCTTCGGCATCGGCTCGGTCGTCGCCGCCCACCTGGTCGCGCCCGAGAAGAAGGCGGGTGCGATCGCGATGATGTTCGCGGGGCTGACCACCGCCAACGTGCTGGGGGTCCCGTTCGGCACCCTGCTCGGGCAGCAGCTCGGCTGGCGGTCGACCTTCTGGGCGATCAGCGGGATCGGCGTCCTCGCCCTGGTCGGGATGGCCACCCTGGTGCCGTCGCAGCCGGTCTCCGCCGACGACGCCGGCCTGCGCGGCGAGCTCGGGGCCTTCCGGTCCGGCCAGGTGTGGCTGTCGTTGCTGGTGACGGTGCTCGGCTTCGGTGGGATGTTCGGCGCCTTCACCTACATCGCGTACACCCTCACCGAGGTCTCCGGCTTCGCGTCCACGACCGTGCCGTGGCTGCTCGTGCTGTTCGGGGTCGGCCTGTTCGTGGGGAACTGGGTCGGTGGACGCGCGGCCGACCGGTCGGTCCCCGTCACGCTCACCGTGGTGCTCGCCGCCCTCGCCGTCGTGATGGGCCTCTTCGCCCTCACCGCCTCCTCGCCGGTCATGGCCGTGGTGGGGCTCGTGCTCATGGGGGCCTTCGGGTTCGCGACCGTGCCGGGCCTGCAGATGCGGATCATGACGTATGCCGGCTCCGCTCCGACACTGGCCAGTGGCGCCAACATCGCGGCCTTCAACGTCGGCAACGCCGCAGGTGCCTGGCTCGGCGGGCTGACGATCACCGCAGGGCTCGGCTACGCCTCGACGATCTGGGACGGCGCCGCGCTCAGCCTCGGTGCGCTCGTGGTGCTGGTGGTCGCCGAACGCGCAGCAACCTTTGCTAGCAAAGGAAACTCGCTGCCGGACAGGTTGCAAGGTGTCCACCACTGAGCAACCTTTGCTAGCAAAGGTTGCTCGCGGGGGGGCGGGACGGGGGCATGCTGGGTCAGGAAGGGTGGACGGTTCCCAGCAACGCGGCATAGCGGTCGAGCACGGCCGCGCCCTCGTCGCCGGTCGGCGGCTCGAGGGTGGCCTCGTACCTGACCTCCCACTCCGGCGGCCGCTCGTCGCCACCGAGCACCCACGCGGCCTGCCGCGCGGCACCCAGCCCGACGTACTCACCGGGCTCCGGGATCGCGACGGGCACCCCGAACAGGCCGGGTGCGACCGCCCGCACCGCGGCGGAGGCGGCGGCCCCGCCGATGAGCACCACACGCTCGACCGGGAGGCCGAGACGTCGCACGTCGGCCACCCCGGCGACGAGGTTGGCGAGCATCCCTTCCACCGCTGCACGGGCGAGGTTCTCGGGCGTCGCGTTGGCCCGGGTGAGGCCGCCGAGGGTGCCGGTCGCGTCGGGGAGGTTGGGGCTGCGCTCGCCGTCGAGGTAGGGCAGCAGTGTGAGCCCACCGGCGCCGGGCGGGGCGGCGAGCGCGAGCCGGTCGAGGCCGGCCAGGTCGGTGCCGAGCAGTCGGGCCGCAGCAGTCAGCACCCGCGCCGCGTTGAGGGTCGCCATCAGGGGGAGGTGGCCGCCGGAGGCGCTCGCGAACGACGCGATGAGGCCGTTGGGGTCGGCCACCGGCCGGTCGGCGTCGGCGAACACCGCGCCGCTGGTGCCCAGCGACACGACGACGTCGCCGGGTCGCAGTCCCAGGCCGAACGCAGCCCCGGCGTTGTCTCCGGTGCCGGGTCCGACGACCATCCCGCCCTCGGTGCGCCCGGCCACCTGGTGGGGGGCGAGGACCTCCGGCACGCCGAAGACGCGTCCGAGCGCGAGCTCCTGGAGGTCGGGGAGGTAGGAGTCGTCGGTGGTGGAGAAGTAGCCGGTGCCCGAGGCATCGCCACGGTCGGTGGTGTAGCGCTCGAAGCCGTTGCCCTGCTTGAGGATCTGGGCGGTGAGCCAGTCGTGCGGGAGCACCACGTCCTGCACGCGGGCAGCGTTCTCGGGCTCGTGCTCGGCCAGCCACCTCACCTTCGTCACGGTGAAGCTGGGCACGAGCGCGGAACCGGTGCGGCGGACCCACTCCTGCGGTCCGCCCAGCTCGTCGGTGAGGTCGCGGGCTGCCTGCGCGGAGCGGGTGTCGTTCCACAGCAGGGCATCCCGCACCACCTGACCGGACTCGTCGAGGGCGCACATGCCGTGCTGCTGTCCACCCACGGCGATGGCCGCGACCTCGTCGAGCAGCCCCTCGGCGGTCGCCGCCGTGAAGGCGTCCCACCACCGGTCGGGGTGGACCGACGTGCCGTCGGGGTGGGGGGCCCGCCCGGAGCGCACGATCTCGCCGGTCTCGGCGTCACAGACGACGACCTTGGTCGACTGCGTGGACGAGTCGACCCCGGCGACGAGGGTGCGAGGGGCGTCGGGCATGAAGGCCTCCGGGACGGGTCGGCGGGGCGCCCGTGGGGTCGATTCGAGACACGCGATGGTGGTGCCGGTCAGGCTCTCACGCCTGGCCGGTCACCGCCTCCCTCGACGTCCGGGCTGGTTGACTGTCGCTCAAACGAGCGCGATGATGCGCAAACGAGTTCGTCGAGCATGTCGGCGCACCCCGGAGCCTGTCAATGGGAAGGACGGATACGTGGACGACGACGGACCCGCCGAGCTGGTGATGCTCGCGGCGGTGGCGCGTCGGCACTACCTGCAGAACCAGTCGAAGGTGCAGATCGCCGAGGAGCTGGGGATCAGCCGCTTCAAGGTGGCCCGGATGCTCGAGGCTGCCCGGGAGCGGGGGCTGGTCCGGATCGAGATCGTGCGCCAGGGGTCGCTCGACGTCGACCTGTCGGCGCGGCTCCAGGAGCGCTTCGGCCTGGCCCACGCGGTGGTCGTCGACACCGCGGACGCCGACCCGGGCGGGGTGCGCCACCAGCTGGGTCGGGCAGCGGCCGAGCTGCTGTCCGAGGTCGTCGTCGAGGGTGACGTGCTCGGTCTGCCGTGGTCGCGCAACGTCCACGCCGTGGTCAGCGCGCTGACCACCCTGCCTCGCGTCGACGTCGTGCAGCTGACCGGTGCGATCGCCCTCCCCGACCTCGACAGCAGCGCCGTCGACATCGTCCGCCGGGCAGCACGCGTGTCCGGCGGCAAGGCATTTGTCTTCTATGCGCCGTTCGTCCTCGACAGCAAATCGAGCGCCGACGCGCTGCGCCGCCAGCCGGCCGTGGTGGACGGCCTGGCGCGCGCCTCCGCGGTGAGCAAGGCCGTGGTCGGGATCGGCGCCTGGCGGCCCGGCGAGTCGACGATCCACGACCTGCTCGATGCGGCCGAACAGCGCGACCTGACGGCCCGGGGAGTCATCGGCGAGCTGGCCGGCATCTTCTTCGACGCGAGCGGAAAACCGTTGCGCCCCAAGGTCGCCGCCCGCCTCATCACGATGGACCCCGATGACCTGACGAGGGTTCCCGAGGTCATCGCGGTGGTCTCCGGGCCGTCGAAGTCGACGGCCGTGCGCGCCGCTCTCGACGGCGGGCTGGTGCACGGCCTCGTGGTCGACGCGACCCTGGCCGACGTGCTGCTCGCGGGCTGAGCCGAGGGCCTCCCGGGCGGCGCCACAGGGTGCCCGAGAACGCCCTTAATCACCTTTCGCCCCTTGCGCCCGGTCCCGGGCCGTGGCATGGTCGTGCCAGATGTAAGCGCTTTCAACGATGAGAGAGGCATACCTGTGGCGACCGCTGCGACGCACTCCAACGGGACGACGATCTACTCCGTCGCCGAGCGTGCCGGTGTCTCGATCGCCTCCGTCTCCCGCGTCCTGCAGGGCTCCACCGCCGTCTCCGAGAAGACCCGCCGCCGGGTGCTCGAGGCCGCCGAAGAGCTCAAGTACGTGCCCCTGGCCGCCGCCCGCAGCCTGGCCGTGCGCCACCACGAGGCCCACGGACTGGTGCTCCCCGAGCTGTCCGGCCCCTACTACTCCGAGCTCCTGATGGGCTTCGAGTCGCGCGCCGCCGACCTCGGGCAGAGCGTCGTGCTGATGCTGGCCGAGGGCAAGGACAACCTCCCCGCAGCCGTCCGCAAGCTCGCCACCCGCGTCGACGGCCTCGCGATGCTCGGCTCGGCGGCCATCCCCGAGGACACCGTCATGGCCCTCCACGGCTCCAAGCCCGTGGTGCTCATCGCCGGTGACCCGCACTCCGACATCGACACCGTCACCTCGGAGAACACCAAGAGCGCCGAGGAGATCACCAACCACGTCCTCGGTCACGGCCGCAGCACCCTCCTCTTCGTCGGTGACCCGGACTCGGGTCCCGACGTCCGTGATCGGTATGCCGGTTTCGTCGCCGCCCACGCGGCCGCGGACCTGCGTGCGTCCGAGCCCGTGCGCATCTCGCTGCGCGAGGCCGACGGCACCGCGCTCGCCGACCGGATCCTGTCCGGGGCCGTCCGGACCGACGCGCTCGTCTGCGCCAACGACGAGCTCGCGCTCGCCGTGATGAAGCGGCTGCGCGAGGGCGGCACGAGGGTCCCCGACGACGTGGCCGTCGTCGGCTGGGACGACGTGATGACAGCCCGCTACGTCGAGCCCGCCCTGACCACGGTGCGCCAGCCGGTGCGCGAGCTCGGCGCCCAGGCCGCCGAACGGCTGCACCAGCGGGTCACCGGCGCCAAGGTCGAGGACGGTCCGCTGGTGATCCCCACCAGCCTGATCATCCGTTCGTCCTGTGGCTGTGCCCCGGCCCCCTCGCGCTGACCACCGTCCACCCGACTGTCCCCCATACCCGTCCACCAACCCAGGCTTCATCCCCGCCCCGAGGAAAGAGAGAAACCCGATGAGACGCACCCCCGCCCTGGCGGTCGCGACGATCGCCGCCGCAGCCCTCACCCTGACGGCCTGCGGTCGTGGTGACGCCGGCTCGACCGCTTCCGAGACAGGCAAGGACGTCAGCGCAGGCAAGGCCACCGGCACCATCACGGTGTGGGCCATGGGCGCCGAGGGAGAGAACCTCCCAAAGCTCGCCAAGGAGTTCGAGGCGGCCAACCCCGGCGCCAAGGTGAACGTCACCGCGATCCCGTGGGACGCGGCATACCAGAAGTTCACCACCGCGATCACGGCCGGCACCACGCCGGACGCCGCCATGGTGGGCACCACCTGGATGGGTGAGTTCGCCGGCAACGACGCACTCGACCCGACGCCCCCGTCGATCGACAAGTCCGTCTTCTTCGACGGTGCCCAGAAGACCACCGAGGTGAACGGCACCTCCTTCGGTGTCCCGTGGTACGTCGAGACCCGCCTGGTCTACTACCGCACCGACCTCGCCAAGAAGGCCGGCTACGCCACGCCCCCGACCGACTGGGACGGCTTGAAGTCGATGGCCAAGGCCATGCAGACCAAGGCCGGCGCGAAGTACGGCATCGGCCTGCAGGCCGGCGGTGTCGGCTCGTGGCAGTCGATCATGCCGTTCGCGTGGTCCGCCGACGCCGACCTCACCAAGGACGGCGGCAAGGCCTACAACTTCGACAGCCCGCAGGTGCTCGAGGCCGTCAAGTACTACCAGAGCTACTTCAACGACGGGATCTCCGACAAGGCTGCTCCCGCCACGCCGACCACCGAGCCCGACTTCAAGAGCGGCCGCGTGCCGATGTTCATCTCGGGCCCGTGGATGATGTCCGCGGTCGAGAAGGTCGGGGTGAAGAAGGACCAGTACGACGTCATGCCGATCCCGGCGAAGACCAAGTCGTCGTCGTTCGTCGGTGGATCCGACCTCGTCGTGTTCAAGAAGTCGAAGCAGCGCGACACCGCCTGGAAGTTCGTCCAGTGGCTGAGTGACCCCAAGACCCAGGTCAAGTGGTACCAGATGTCCACCGACCTCCCCGCGGTGAAGTCGGCATGGCAGGACCCGGCGCTGACCGCCGACAAGAAGCTGGCCACCTTCGGCAAGCAGCTCGAGACGGCCCAGGCCCCGCCGAGCTTCCCCACCTGGGAGCAGGTCGTGGCGAGCTTCGACACCGAGATGGAGAAGGTCACCAAGAAGGGCGCCGACCCCGCTGCGGCACTGAAGACCGTGCAGCAGCAGGCTGACTCGATCGGCACCGGCCAGTAGTCATGGCCACCACCACCGAGGTGACCCCTCGCGGGGGGGCGGGCGACACCCGCCCGTCCCCCCGCGGGGGTGGTGCCGCGAGGCGCGCACTCCGCGAGGGCCCGGCAGCCTGGATGCTGGCGCTGCCGTTCTGCCTGCTGTTCCTCGTCTTCACCGCGTGGCCGGTGGTCCAGTCGCTCTTCATGAGCCTCACCGACACCAAGTCACGCGACCTGCGCAGCCCCTTCGCGGTCAACGTCGTCGGCTTCGACAACTTCACGAGGGCCTTCTCCGACCCGGTCTTCCGCAAGGCGGCCCTCAACACCGCGTACTTCGTCGTCATCGGGATGCCCCTGACCCTGGGGATCGCGCTCGCGGCAGCCGTCGCGCTCGACCGCGGGATCACCAAGTTCCGGTCGGCGTTCCGGCTCGGCTTCTACCTGCCGGTGATCACCTCGATCGTCGCGGTGGCCGTGGTCTGGCGGTTCCTCCTGCAGGAGGAGTTCGGCCTCATCAACACGGTGCTCGGCTGGGTCGGGATCACCGGGCCGAACTGGCTCGGCGACCCGCACTGGTCGATGCCCGGCCTGATCCTGATGGCGTCCTGGCGCAACTTCGGCACCGCGATGATCATCTTCCTGGCCGGTCTGCAGGGTGTGCCGTGGGTGCTCCACGAGGCGGCCTCGATCGACGGGGCCGGAGCGTGGCAGCGCTTCCGCCACATCACCCTGCCGATGCTGCGCCCCACGTTGCTGTTCGTCTCGGTCACCACCTCGATCGGCTACCTGCAGTTCTTCGAGGAGCCCTTCGTGATGACCAACGGTGGTCCGCTCAACAGCACCATCTCGATGTCCATGTACACCTACAAGCAGTTCGGCTTCGGCAACTACGGCTATGCGGCCTCGATGAGCTACATCATCTTCGTCGTCATCGCGATCGTGGCTGCCATCCAGTTCCGCCTGCTGCGTGACAACACGTGAGGTCGTCATGACTGGAATGAACGTTCGCGGCCGCGTGCTGCTCTACGGAGTGCTCACCGTGCTCCTCCTGGTCGTCATCGCACCCTTCGTGTGGATGATCCTGGGCAGCTTCAAGACCCAGGGCGAGCTCCTCCAGAGCCCGCCGACCTGGTGGCCGGAGACGGTCACCCTCGACAACTACACGCAGCTGTTCTCGCGGTTGAACTTCAAGCAGTACTTCTTCAACTCGACGGTCGTCGCCGTCTGCGTCACGGCCGGCAACCTGCTGTTCTGCTCGATGCTCGGCTACGCCCTGGCGATGCTCGACTTCAAGGGCAAGAAGATCCTGTTCGCCGTGGTGATGGGCACCCTGATGATCCCGGGCGTGGTGACCTTCGTGCCGCTGTTCGTGCTGGTGGCCAACATCGGGCTCATCGACACGTTGCCCGGCCTGATCCTGCCGTTCCTGGCGGCGCCGTTCGGTGTCTTCCTGATGCGGCAGTTCTTCCTCGGCCTGCCGCGCGACCTGCTCGACGCGGGCCGCGTGGACGGCGCGGGAGAGCTGCGGATCTTCCGGCAGATCTTCCTGCCGCTGGCCGGACCCGCGCTGGCGACCTTGGGCATCCTGACCTTCCTCGGCAGCTGGAACAACTTCCTGTGGCCGCTGGTCGTCGCGCAGCAGGAGAAGACCTACACACTGCCGGTGGCGCTCGCGCTCTACTCCACCGGGCAGAACTCGACGCAGTACGGCCTGCTCCTCGCCGGAGCCACGGTCGTCGTCGTCCCCGTGCTGGCGATCTTCCTGATCTTCCAGCGACGCGTGATCGAAGGAATCGCCACGACCGGCATCAAGTAGCCGTCCCTGGTGACAGCAGTGCAACCAACCCGATTGGAGCCTCACCCATGGCCACCACACAGCTCGTCCTCCCGTCCGCCACCCGTCGCCAGCTCCTCGTCGGAGCGACGGCGGTGGCCGCCACCGGCCTGACCGCCGGTCGCGCATCGGCAGGGACCTTCGCCGCTCCTGCGGCACCCAGCGCCCCGGCATACCTCGCGTCGAGCACCTCGGTGGCCGCCCAGCCAGCGCGCGTGCACGGCTGGGCCGCGGACACCTGGCGCAGCCTGGTCGCGATGACCCACCCGAAGACCGGCCTGCCCGCTGACAACATCACGGAGTCGCTGGCCCCCGGTGACCGGTCCGGCTACACCTCGCCGACCAACATCGCCGGCTACCTCTGGTCGGCCGTGGTGGCGCGCGAGCTCGGCATCATCTCGAAGGCGGAGTGCACCAAGCGCCTCATCCAGACGCTGAACACCGTGCTGCGGATGGAGCACCACACGCCGAGCGGCATGTACTACAACTGGTACGACGAGGCCACGGGCGAGAAGCTCACGACCTGGCCCACCGACGGCAACCGGGTCTACCCGTTCTGCTCCTCCGTCGACAACGGCTGGCTGGGAGCCGCCCTCAAGGTGGTCATGTCGTCGGACAAGGGTGCCGCCCCCCTGGCCAAGCGGCTGTTCAGCCGGATGCGCTGGGACATGTTCTACGACAAGAACGCCGCCCGGAAGCCCGGACTCATCTACGGCGGCTTCTACCCGGGCACCCCGCCCAACACCAACGACTTCGCCCTCGGGAACACCATCGGGGTCGGCCCCGACGTCTGGTACACGAAGAACCACCACTACGACACCACGGTGTCCGAGACGCGCATCACCAGCTACCTGGGCATCATCACCGGCCAGATCCCGCCGTCGCAGTACTTCGCGATGTGGCGGACCTTCCCCGGCGACTGCGGCTGGAACTGGCAGGAGATGCAGCCGGTCGGGCAGAACCGCACCTACCTGGGCGTCGAGGTGTTCGAGGGCGCCTACACCTACCGCGGCATGCACATCGTGCCCGGCTGGGGCGGCAGCATGTTCGAGGAGCTCATGCCGGACGTGTTCGTGCCGGAGTCGAGCTGGGCGCCGCGGTCCTGGGGCCTCAACCACCCCCTCCACGTGCGCGCCCAGCGCGAGCACGGGCTGATCGAGGCCGACTACGGCTTCTGGGGCTTCTCGCCGTCGAGCAACCCCGCCGGCGGCTATCGCGAGTACGGCGTGGACGTGCTCGGCCTCAAGCCCGACGGCTACTTCTCCGACCAGGAGAACACCGACGTCCAGCTGGCCTACGACGGCTGCCGCGACGCGCTCAACCCGACCCCGACCTTCGGCGACGGCGTCGTCACGCCGCACGCGTCCTTCCTCGCGATGATGCACGAGCCCGGCCAGGCCTTCGCCAACCTCGCGAAGATCCAGGACGAGCTCAAGGCCTACGGCCGGGGCGGGTTCTTCGACGCCGTGGCCGTGCGCTCCGGCACCATCGCTCGTCGCTACCTGTCGCTCGACCAGGCCATGATCATGGGCGCCATCGGAAACGTCATGGCGGACAACGTGATCCGTCGCGCCTTCAGCACCCCCGACGTGGAGCGCGCGCTGCGTCCGGTCATCGGTGTGGAAGAGTTCGGCGCCGGCATCGCCTGACCGCCGGCATCGCCTGACCCCCCGGACCCACCGCGTGCCCCGAGCAGCCCCTGACGGCTTGGGGCGCGCGGTGCCGGAGGTGGCCACCGGGGCCGCGTGGCCGCGGCCCCGGTGAGCACCCGGCACCCGTGACCTCCCGGTCCCGGTGGACCCCGGGCCCCCATGGTCACCCGGCCCCCGTGGTCACCCAGCCCCGTGGTCGCCCGGCACATCACAGCAGCGTGAGAGGACCCCCATGCACCCGGTCACGAGGACCAGCCCCGATGGGGTCGAGTACCGCGACCTCAACGGCAACGACCGGATGGACCCGTTCGAGGACCCGCGCCTGACCGTCGAGGAGCGGGTCGAGGACCTGCTGCCGCGGCTCTCCCTCGAGGAGAAGGTCGGGCTGATGTTCCAGACCGTGATCGAGGCGGGTGGCGACGGCAGCGTGCTCGAGGCGCCCGGCGCCATCAGCAAGTCGGCGACCTCCGACGTCGTGCTGCGCAAGCACCTCACCCACTTCAACGTGCACGCCCTCGACGACGCCCGCATGGCGGCGCGCTGGCACAACGCCCTCCAGGTGATCGCCGAGCAGTCTCCCCACGGCATACCCGTCACGATCTCCACCGACCCGCGGCACGCGTTCATCGAGAACGCCGGCACCTCGTTCGCCGCGAAGTCGTTCTCGCAGTGGCCCGAACCCCTGGGCCTGGCCGCCCTGCGCGACCCCGCGGTGGTCCGGGAGTTCGGTGACATCGCCCGACAGGAGTACTGCGCGGTCGGCATCCGGGCCGCCCTGCACCCCACCCTCGACCTCGCGACCGAGCCGCGGTGGGCCCGTCAGTCCGGCACCTTCGGCCAGGACCCCGACCTCGTGAGCGAGCTCGCAGTGGCCTACCTGCAGGGCTTCCAGCAGGAGTCGCTCGGCCCGGGCAGCGTCGCCTGCACGAGCAAGCACTTCCCCGGGGGCGGCCCGCAGAAGGACGGCGAGGACGCGCACTTCCCCTACGGTCGCGAGCAGGTGTACCCCGGCGGCCGGTTCGCCGACCACCTCAAGCCGTTCCCCCCGATCATCGCCGCCGGGACCGCCGCGATCATGCCCTACTACGGCATGCCGATCGCCCTGGAGATCGACGGCGAGAAGATCGAGGAGGTCGGGTTCGGCTACAACAAGCAGATCGTCACGGGCCTGCTGCGGGGCACGCTGGGCTACGACGGCGTCGTGGTCACCGACTGGGAGCTGGTCAACGACAACCACGTCGGCGACCAGGTGCTCCCGGCCCGGGCGTGGGGTGTGGAGCACCTCGACCCGGCCGCCCGGATGGAGCTCATCCTCGAGGCCGGCGCCGACCAGTTCGGCGGCGAGGAGTGCGTCGAGCTGCTGCTCGACCTCATCGCCCAGGGGCGGGTGACCGAGGAGCGCGTCGACGAGTCCGCCCGCCGGCTGCTCGCCGTGAAGTTCCGGCTCGGACTGTTCGACGACCCGTTCGTCGACGAGGACGTGGCCGCCGAGACGTTGGGGCGCAAGGACTTTCGTGCCGCCGGGTATGCCGCGCAGGCGCGGTCCGTGACCGTGCTCACCAATGGCTCGGAGGGCTGGCCGCCGGTCCTTCCGCTGCGCAAGGGGCTTCGGGTCTACGCGGAGAACGTGTCACCCGGGGCCGTCGCGGCCCTCGGGGTCGCGGTCGCGCGGCCCGAGGACGCCGAGGTGGCCCTGGTGCGGCTGCCCGCGCCGTTCGAGCCGCGCTCCGACCTGTTCCTCGAGTCGTGGTTCCACCAGGGCTCGCTCGACTTCCCACCGGGGCTGGTCGCCCGGCTCGCCCGGATCGCCGCCCACTGCCCCCTCGTCATCGACGTGGTGCTCGACCGTCCCGCGGTCCTCACCCCGCTGCTGCCGCTGGCCAGTGCGCTGGTGGGTAGCTACGGCACGAACGACGACGCCCTCGTGGACGCCCTCACCGGGGCGATCCCGCCGGTGGGCCGGCTGCCGTTCGACCTGCCGCGCTCGATGGAGCAGGTGCGTCGGCACGGCGAGGACGTCCCCGGCTACGACGACCCGTTGTTCAGGTTTGGGCATGGGCTGGGAGATGGCCTGTCGGTCATGCCTACCGTTTGACCGCCTCACCCTTTATGTTTAGGCCGTGAATCCATCACAGGCGGCTCCGGGCTCGCAGGCGTCCCTGCGTGAAGCCAACCGTCTGCGCGTCCTGGAAGCGCTCCGCGACCAGGGGGCGATGACGCAGGTCGAGATCGCCGGGTTCACCGGGCTCAGCCCGGCGACCGTGTCCAACATGGTCAAGGAGCTCGACACCTCCGGAGCGGTCGAGCTCGAGCCCAGCATCCGCAACGGCCGCCGGGCCGTGCTGGTCTCGTTGGCGACCGGCAGCACGCTCATCGCGGGCATCGCCTTCGGAGACCGCGACGTGCGGGTCGCGCTGGGCACCGGCCCCCGCGACATCATCGGCCGGCAGCGCATGCCCCTGCCTGCCGACCACGCTGCCGACGAGGGCATGGACCGCGCCTCGCGGCTGCTCCTCGACCTCGTGGAGAAGGCCGGCAAGACGATGGCCGACGTCCGTGCGGTCGGAGTGGGCATCCCCGCTCCGGTCGACTCCGTGTCGGGTCAGGTGGGCAGCGAGAGCATCCTTCCGGGGTGGCGCGGAGTGGCCGTCGCCCGGGAGATGGAAGGCCGGATCCAGGCGCCGGTGACGGTGGACAACACCTCCAACCTGGCAGCCCTCGGCGAGCTGAGATGCGGTGTGCTGCAAGGGGTGCAGCACGCGGTCTACATCAAGCTGTCCTACGGCGTCGGCGCCGGCCTGATCCTCGACGGTGACGTGTTCAGGGGAGCGGCCGGCACGGCCGGCGAGATCGGCCACCTGACCATCGACGAGAACGGTCCGGTGTGCCGGTGTGGCAACCGCGGCTGCCTCGAGACCTACATCGGCGCCCGGGGGCTGCTCGACGCCCTCGCCTCCTCACACGGGCCGCTGAGCCTGCGCGACGTCATCACCCGCGCGCTCGACGGAGACCCCGGCTGCCGGCGGGTGCTCGAGGACGCCGGCCGACACCTCGGCGTCGCGGTCGCAGGCCTGGTCAACCTGCTCAACCCCGAGGTCGTCGTGCTCGGCGGGCAGCTGTCGAAGGTGGGCTCGATCATCATCAGCCCGATGCGCGCCTCGCTCGAGCGGTGTGCGATCCCGAGCGCCGTCGCCTCGGTGGTCGTGCGCGAGGGCGAGCTCGACACCGACGCCGACGTCGTGGGTGCGCTGGTCTGCGCGACGACCCTGTTGCCAGCCAACCAGGCGGTTCTGGCGACTGCAGCGTCCATTTCTTGAATTCAACTCTTGACGTCAAGGGTGGTTGAGGGATTAACTCTGGGCACGCCCGCACCATCGTGGTTGTCGGCGCCTGACCAAGGGAGTTCAGTATGCCCACCCGTTCCATTCGTCTCGCCGGGGCCGCTCTCGTGGCTGGCCTCGGCCTCGCGTCGCTCGCCGCGTGTGGCAACAGCGATGACTCCGGCTCCGGGAGCAGCGGCTCGTCGTCGTCCGGTGGCGGCGGCGCCAAGAAGATCGCGCTCCTCCTGCCCGAGTCCAAGACCACCCGCTACGAGACCTTCGACCGGCCGCTGTTCGAGGCCGCTGTCAAGAAGGACTGCGCGGACTGCACGATCATCTACAGCAACGCCGACCAGGACCCGGCCAAGCAGCAGCAGCAGGCCGAGGCAGCCCTGACCCAGGGCGCGAACGTGCTCGTCCTCGACCCGGTCGACGGCAAGGCCGCCGCTGGGGTCGTGGCCAGCGCCAAGAGCCAGGGCGTCCCTGTCGTCGCCTACGACCGGTTCATCGCCGGTGCCGACTACTACGTCTCCTTCGACAACGAGACGGTCGGCAAGATCCAGGCCCAGACCCTGGTCGACACCATCAAGGCCGGGGGCAAGACCTCGGGCGACATCGTCATGATCAACGGCTCGCCGACCGACCCCAACGCCGCCAGCTTCAAGAAGGGTGCGCACAGCGTCCTCGACAGCAGCGGCTTCAAGATCGCCGCCGAGTACGACACCCCGGACTGGAGCCCCGACAAGGCGCAGGCCTGGATGGAGGGCCAGATCTCGGCCGTCAAGGGCAGCCTCGTCGGTGTCTACGCGGCGAACGACGGCACCGGCGGTGGCGCGATCGCCGCGCTCAAGGCCGGCGGCGTCAAGCCCCTGCCGCCCGTCACGGGCCAGGACTCCGAGCTCGCCGCGATCCAGCGGATCCTCGCCGGCGACCAGGCCATGACCATCTACAAGCCGGTCCCGCCGGAGGCCGAGGCTGCTGCCAAGGCCGCCATCGCGCTGGCGAACAAGCAGAAGCCCGCCTCGACCGGCGACACCGACGGCGTGCCCTCGACCATCCTCGACCCGATCGCGGTCACCAAGGACAAGGTCAAGGACACGATCATCAAGGACAACGTCTACAAGGTCGCCGACCTCTGCACGGGTGCCTTTGCCGCGGCCTGCACCGCGGCCGGCATCAGCTGATCACAGGCCAGCGGGTGGGAGCAGCGCCGCGGCGCCGTTCCCACCCGCTGGCGCACGCGGCACACTGCTGGTCGGAGGCACTCCCTGAGTCATCCGCCGGCAGGTGCGCCACCGCACCGGGCTCCACCGAACCACCGAAGGACTGACATGACAGCGACCCTCTCGCCGCCGACGACGGCCGTCCTGGCCCTGACCGGAGTCTCCAAGCGCTTCGGTGCCGTGCAGGCACTCAAGGACATCGAGTTCGACGTCCACTCGGGCGAGGTCGTGGCCCTCGTGGGCGACAACGGCGCGGGCAAGTCCACGCTCGTCAAGACCATCGCCGGCGTCTACACCCCCGACGAGGGGCAGATGACGTTCGACGGCAAGCCGGCCAGTGTCGCCAGCCCGGCGGAGGCGCAGCACCTCGGCATCGCGACGGTCTTCCAGGACCTCGCCCTCTGCGACAACCTCGACGTGGTGGCCAACCTCTTCCTCGGCCGTGAGCTCTTCCGCGGTCGCGCCCTCGACGAGGTGACCATGGAGCAGGAGTCCTGGCGGCTGCTGCGCCAGCTCAGCGCCAAGATCCCGTCGGTGCGCATCCCCGTCGCCAGCCTGTCGGGCGGCCAGCGCCAGACCGTCGCCATCGCGCGGTCCCTGCTCGGCGCCCCCAAGGTGGTGATGCTCGACGAGCCCACGGCCGCTCTCGGCGTCGCCCAGACCGCCGAGGTGCTCAACCTCGTCGAGCGGCTGCGCGAGAACGGCCTCGGAGTCATCCTCATCAGCCACAACATGTCCGACGTGATGGCGGTCGCCGACCGCGTGAGCGTGCTGCGCCTGGGTCGCAACAACGGCACGTTCAACGTCTCCCAGACCACGAGCCAGGAGATCATCGCCGCGATCACCGGCGCGACCACGAACGCCGTGTCGCAACGGGCGGCCCGTCGTGCGGTGCCGGCCGAGCAGGACGCTGCGCCCACTGACACCACCGCCCCATCCACTGCCACCTCGGAGGAGCAGTCATGAGCACCCCCACTCCCACTCCCGAGGCGCAGTCGGTCGACACGACCGCGGCCCTGCCCGCAGACCTCCAGGACGAGCGGCTGATCGCGTCGCAGGGCGTGGGCGGCTTCCTGCGTGCGTTCCTCTCGCGGCTGCGCAGTGGTGACCTCGGCTCGCTGCCGGTCGTCGTCGGCCTCGTCGTCATCTGGGGTGTCTTCGCGCTGCGCAACGACGCCTTCCTCTCCAGCCGCAACCTCGTCAACCTCACCCAGCAGAGCGTGCCCACCGGGATCATCGCGCTGGGCATCGTGCTGGTGCTGCTGCTCGGCGAGATCGACCTCTCGGTCGGCTCGATCAGCGGCCTGTCAGCGGCCATCTTGGCGGTCGGCTTCGTCGGCCACGGCTGGGCGCTGCCGCTGGCGATCGTCGCAGCGCTCGTCGCGGGTGCCGTCATCGGCGGGGTCTACGGCGTGCTCTACACGCGCTTCGGCGTGCCCAGCTTCGTCATCACGCTGGCCGGGCTCCTCGGCTTCCTGGGCCTGCAGCTCAAGGTGCTCGGCAAGGAGGGGTCGATCAACATCCCGTTCGACTCCGCGCTGGTGCAGTTCTCCGCCCTCAAGTTCCTGCCCGACGCGACGGCCTACGGCGTCGTGGTCGCGGCCGTAGTGATCTACCTCGTCCTCCGGCTGCGCGCAAACCAGCGCCGGGCCACGGCGGGCCTGTCGACGACCCCTGTCACGACCCTGGCGATCCGATCCGTCGCGCTCCTGCTGCTGCTGGGCATCCCCGTCAACGTGCTGAACCGTGATCGCGGCGTCTCCTACATGTTCGTGCTGTTCCTCGCGCTGGTCGTCGTCTTCGACTTCGTCATCCGGCGCACGTCGTGGGGCCGCTCGGTGCTGGCCATCGGTGGCAACGTCGAGGCGGCCCGTCGCGCGGGCATCAACGTCAAGCGGATCTACGTCACCGTGTTCGTCTTCTGCTCGACGCTGGCCGCCCTCGGTGGCCTGCTGGCTGCCGGTCGCCTGGCCGCGGCCAACCAGAGCAGCGGCGGTGGCGACGTCAACCTCAACGCCATCGCGGCAGCCGTCATCGGCGGCACCTCGCTCTTCGGCGGGCGCGGGTCGGCCTACTCGGCCCTGCTCGGCATCCTGGTCATCCAGTCGATCTCCAACGGCCTGAGCCTGGTCAACCTCGGTTCGCCGGAGCGCTACATGATCACCGGTGGCGTCCTCCTGCTCGCGGTCATCGTCGACTCGCTGAGCCGCCGCAGCCGCGCCGCCCACGGTCGCGCCTGAGGGTTCGCGGCTGCACCCACCAACACCGCAGGGGTATGCCGGGTGGTCACCACCCGGCATACCCCTCCGGTCGTCGTCCCACCCTTGTCGGGTGACCCGATAGAGGTGGGATCAGGGGGAGGACGTGCGTGCCTCGGCCTGGCGCTGCGACCAGGCCCGGTCGGCGGCGTCGATGCTGGCCCGCGAACGCAGGTCGACCCCGGCGCGCCGGGCCGCTGCCTTCGCCTCGGCCGTGGTCAGGTCGGGCGCCCGGAACTGCTCGGGGCTGATCGTGGCGTCGGCAGCGGCGTAGCGGCGCTGCTGGGTCGCCAGCCGGTCGGCCGACCGCTCGGCCTGGCGGAGCGTCGCGCTGCTGACCCTGAACGCGCTGCCGGTGAGCGGCGTGCTGACCAGCGGGGCGTAGCCGTCACGGTGTCCCGCGACGTTCGGGTGGTAGCTCTCGCTGACCGGGTTGGACAGGCCGTTGAGCCACTCGACGTCGTCGCACACGGCGTGACCGCTGAACCGGCTGGTCGGGTTGACGAACGTGAAGCCCTTGGCCGCAGCCTGGGCGGAGGTCTTGCTGTTGAGCAGGTCGGCGGTCTGGTTGAGCCGGGTCTCCTCGGCCGGGGAGAACCAGGTGAAGGCGTTGCAGTCCTCACCCTGGAAGATCCGGGGATAGCCGACGACGACCACCTTGGCGTTGGGTGCCTTGGCCCTGATCGAGGCGTAGAGCGTGGACAGCCGCGCCGGGAGGGTGTTGGTGATGATGCTCTGCGCGCCGTCGATGGCCCCGTTGCAGTCGCTCATCCAGCCGGGCTGCGCCCACTCCGTGAGGACGTCGGCGAACCCGGCGTCATTGCCCCCCACCGAGATCGACACCTGCGTCGTCGAGGTCGTGAGCGCACCCAGCTGGGTGTTGGTGACGTCGGCGACCCTGGCTCCGGAGCAGGCGCGGAAGTTGAGGGTCAACCCCTTGCTGGCCGAGATGAGCGAGGGATAGGCGTAGACCGAGCGCTGGCACGACGTGCCGTCGTTGAGGTAGGTCCGGGTGCCGGTGCCCGAGGAGTACGAGTCGCCCAGTGCCACGTACGAGCTCGCCGCCTGGGCGGGTGCTGCTGACACGGTGAGGGCGGTCGCGGCACCAAGAGCCACGAGCGCGCCGAACCTGCGGGTCATCGCCATTGGTTTTCTCCCTGCAGTCCAGAGGATCGGTGGTCGCACAGTAGGGCTGGGAGATCGGGCGCGGCGGCCTGGGCGCGAACCCTTGCCAAGTCCTTACCTCGGGTAGGGACGGCCCGGGATCGGGTCGACCGGGCCACCGCAATGCCTGCGTGGGCGTCTGACCTGCGCAAACGTGGGGTTCTGAGTGGCGGCCCGGCGCTGGGTGGCATAGGAAGGGAGCAGCGGCGCGACACGGCGTCGTCCGAAGACAGGGAGAACCACTCATGACCGAAACCCCCCTGAACGAAGCAAGCGACGACGAGGGCGGCATCGGACCGTCCGACGGTGGCGCGGCGGGTATGCCGGGCAGTGCCGATGACGGTGGCGCCGACGGTGGCGCCGATGGCGGCGCCGATGGCGGCGCGGGCGAGGGTCCGGCCGACGGTGGCGCGGACGCCGGTGGCCACGACGGCGGTGCCGACGGTGGCGCTGATGGTGGTGCGGGCGAGGGTCCGGCCGACGGTGGCGCGAACGCCGGTGGCCAGGACGGCGGTGCCGATGGCGGCGCCGACGGGTCCTGACCGCACCGACCGCCGACCGGTGCCGGTGAGCCGGTGACCACGACGTCATCGCACCGGGTGCCTCCTCGCTGTCCCGCCGGCCGAGTTCGCCGAGCGCCACTGGTCGCGGGCGCCGCTGCTCAGCAGGGCGGCAGACCTGCCCCAGCCGTTCGACGACCTGTTCTCCGCCGCCGCCGTCGACGAGCTGGTCTCGGCCCGCGGCCTGCGGACGCCGTTCCTGCGCATGGCCAAGGAGGGCACGACCCTCGCCGACCGGAGCTTCACCCGCGGAGGTGGGATCGGCGCCGCCATCGCCGACCAGGCCAGCGACGACGCCGTCCTCCAGCACTTCTCGGACGGCGCGACGCTGGTGCTGCAGGGCCTGCACCGCACCTGGCGACCTGTCGTCGACTTCTCCCAGGCCCTCGCCGCCGAGCTCGGGCACCCGGTGCAGGTGAACGCCTACGTCACCCCGCCGGAGAACACCGGGTTCAGTGACCACTACGACGTGCACGACGTCTTCGTCCTGCAGATCGCGGGGGAGAAGCGCTGGCGGATCCGTCCACCCGTGCACGACCTGCCGCTGCGTGACGAGCCCTGGACGGACCACCGGGCCGCGGTCGAGGAGGCGGCCCGCACAGCACCGCTCATCGAGGAGACCTTCGCGCCGGGCGACTGCCTCTACCTGCCGCGCGGGTACCTGCACTCCGCAACGGCGTTGGGCGGCACCAGCATCCACCTCACCATCGGGGTCCACGCATGGACCCGCCGCCACGTGGCTGACGAGCTGGTGCGCGCCGCCGTCGCGCGCGCGAGCCGCTCCAGCCAGCTGCGCGACGCCCTGCCACTGGGCACCGACCTGGTCGCCGACGGACCCGGACACGACGATGTCGAGGTGGTCCGCGCGGCCCTCCTCGAGGCGCTGGCCCAGGTCGACGCGAACGACCTCGCGACCGGGCTGGCCGGTGCCGCGCGCGCTGCCCAGCGGCCGGCCCCGATCGCTCCCCTGGCGCAGGCCGAGGCCGCGAGCTCGGTGACTCCGCAGACCCGGGTGGACCTGCGGGCCCACGTCGCCGCCACTCTCGTGCCGACCGCTGGCGGCCGCACCGTGCTGCGCAGCAGGGTCGGGTCGCAGACGGTCGAGCGTCCTGACCTCGCCGCCGTCGAGCGGCTGC
Organism: Pedococcus bigeumensis; assembly: GCF_039531795.1. NCBI lineage: Bacteria > Bacillati > Actinomycetota > Actinomycetes > Micrococcales > Intrasporangiaceae > Pedococcus > Pedococcus bigeumensis. Next base: position 695,864 of record NZ_BAAAQS010000003.1, read on the forward strand.
TCGACTCGGGCTCGGCCACGGCGGCCGAGCTCGGCCTCGAGCTCACCCGCGCCCTCCTGCGCGCCGGCGTCGTCGTCCCTGCATGACCACGCCCCGGTGTTCGACGTCCGCGCGACGTCGAGGCGATCCCATGCTGGGCACCGCAGCCCCCGCGACGCGCTGGTTGCTCGTCGAGCACCCTGGCGGCTGGGCCCCGGCGGCCCTCGACAGCCCCGGTATCGACGACGCCGTCGCGGACCGGCTGCACCGCACCGCCCTGTCCGTCGGAGGACGGGTCGTGCTCGTCCGCCGACCGGGCCGGGCCGCGGTCCCGGCGGCAGCGCGGCCGCGCCGCTGGACCGTCCTCGACCTCGACGGCCGACGGCAGGAGGGCACCTGGCACCGCTCCGACGACCTGCTGGCCGCCGATGCCGCCCTGCTGCACGGACCGGACGACTCCGCCGCGGGAGACCTGCCAGGGCCGCTGTTCCTGGTCTGCACCCACGGGCGTCACGACGTCTGTTGCGCGGTCAGGGGGCGCCCGGTCGCCCAGGCGCTCGCGGTCCGCTGGCCGCAGCAGACGTGGGAGTGCACGCACATCGGCGGTGACCGGTTCGCCGCCAACCTGCTCGTCGTCCCCGACGGCACCGTCTACGGCGGACTGGACGCGGCGAGGGCGGTCGACGTCGTGCAGTCGCACCTGTCGGGGTCGGTGGACCTCGAGCACCTGCGCGGGTTCTCGGCCCACCGACCGCCGGTGCAGGCCGCCCTCGCAGCGGTGCTGCGGGCGCACGGTCCGGCAGCGGTGGGCGACGTGACGCCCGGCGAGGTGGTCGCCCACGGCGGGCGGTGGCGGGTCGAGGTGCTGGGGCGCGGTGGCTTGCCCGCGAGGTCGGAGGTGACGGTGCGGCGCACCAGCCAGCCCGCCGCGCGGCTCACCTGCAGCGCCAGCGCCGACGCCACGGCATACGTGTGGACGGCCGAGGTCATCGACCCGGCAGGCTGAAGGGGCCGCCAACAGCACGACAACCGGCGTCGCGGCTGCGCGTCAGCTCAGGCCACGCGTCCGCCGCACGACGCCGAACCCAGCCAGCTGTGCGGGTTGCCCTCCCAGCACCAGCCCAGCCGCGGGTGACCCTTGCTCACCCAGAGCGCGGCCACCCGCTTGCTGCCGTCCCGCGCACCGGGCAGGAAGAAGGCGTTGCGCTCCTTGAGGATCCCCGGCCAGAGCGCGAGCAGGCTGACGCCCTCGTCGACCGTGAGCGGCGTGCGGCCCTCGGCCGCGATGAGCGGCACCGCATCCTTGGCGCGCACGTCGAGGGTCGCCTTCCCGGTGTCGACGTCGGTGACGAGGTATGCCGCGTGGTCCGGGACGTGCACGCCCTCGATCGGGCGGTAGCCGGCGAGGTCGTCGGCGGTGTACTCGGTCCACCCGGTAGTGGCCTTCCAGTGCACCGTGGGGAGGGCTCGGTCGGCGGTGACCAGGCGTGACGTGACCACGAGCGCGAACGGGATGCGGTCGTCAGCGGTGGGCTCGGCCCGCAAAGCCCTGTCCCGCAGTGCCTTGTCCCGCAGTGGTTCGACGAGGTCGACGAACGCCGGCTGGCTCATCCCGGCCAGTGCCGGGTAGCCGGCGTCGAGGTAGCTGCGCACCTGGCGGTCGAACTCGGTCGCGGTCGCAGCCGGGGTGGTCGAGTCGGTCGGGCGGCGGGTGTCGGTCGGCGTCTGGGTCACGGGTCCTCCGGTCACGTGCGGGTGGCCGAGGTTCAACGCGGGGCGACGGTCACCCGTTCCCTGCTCTGCTCCAGGTCGGGGCCGCAGGTACGGGCCGGTGCGGCCGAGGCAGTGCCGCCGGCCTCGCCCGCGGGCACTGCTGCCGCCGGCGGGGCGTCCTCGATCCGTGAGCCGTTGATGAGCGTCACGTTGTCGTACGCGGGGCGGCCCTCGATGACGTTGCGGAACTGGTAGCGGGTCAGCGACGCCAGCCGGCAGTCGGTCCCGAAGGTCGCGATGTCGAAGGCCGACGGCTGACCGGTGAGCTCGCCGACGTCCTTGCTGCTGCCACCCTTCGCGGTGCCGGTCTGGTCGCCAGCGATGAAGTGGCTGAACGGGCCGCCGCCGGTGAAGGTGCCGACCCCGATCCGGGTCCCCTGGAGCTGGCTGGCGTGCATGTGTCCGTTGACCCGGATCCCTGCCAGGGCCACGTCTTCGGCAGCGGCCGGCTCGTGGCTGACGACGAGGTCGGGCACCGGCTCGTCGGCCATCGCCGCGTTGTAGCGGTCGGCGGCCGGCTTCTGCTTGGCGGCGTTGTTGGTGTTGTCGTCGCCGAACCACCGGGGGTCGTTGAACCCCGCGATGCGCAGGCCGTGGATGCTCTCGACCACGTAGGTCTCGTCGTCCGGCTCGAGCAGGACGACGTTGCGGACGGCCGCGAGGCGGTCGAGCAGCTCGCGGTCGACGTCGGACCGGCCGTCGTGGTTGCCCTTGACGAAGAGGTACGGCACCCCCAGCGAGGCGATGCCCTTGAACAGGTCGGCGGCGTCGGCCTCGGTGGCGCTGCCGAAGTTGACCAGGTCACCCGAGTCGATGACGGCGTCGATCCGTTCCTGCTCGACGATCGTCTTCATCAGGGAGTACTGGTTGGCCCCGTGGATGTCCGAGACGAGGAGCAGCCGAGCGGCCACGGGTCGGTCGAGAGCCTGCGGGGCGTACTTGTCCTGGAGCGCCGCCGACAGGGCCAGCAGGTTCTTGAGGTACGGCGTCACCTGCTCCGCGCGGGTCTCGACCCCCTCGAGCAGGTCGGCGTTGCGCTGCACCGTGCCGAGGATGCCGGTGGTGGTGAAACTGTCCAGTCGCTCCGGCTGGTAGGTCAGCCCGATGACTCCGAAGGTGGCCACGCACGAGGCGACCCACACGGAGGCGACCACCGCAGCCCACCGTGGCTGCGGTCGCCGCCGCCGCCACGCGGCATACCCACCGAGGCAGAGGACGGCGACCAGGAGCGCACCCGCCGCAAACCGCCAGGCGAGGGCGATGACACCCCCGCGGGCGGCGCGCTCGAGCTCCAGGGGCCCCGGCTGGAGGGACTGGACGGAGATGTTGGGGCGGGCGAGGAGGTCGGTGATCCGCTCCTTGACGCGGACCTGGGCCACGACGCCCGGTGCCGGCACGGGACCGGCGAAATCGAGCTTGATGTCGCCGAAGATCGTGGGGCTCTGGATCTTGGAGACGTCTCCGGGGTTGAGGGAGAGCCGCAGTTCTGCGCCGTAGTTCAGCGTGTCGGCAGAGCTGGGGAAGAGCGTGGTCGCGGCCACGCCGCCGCTGTTGCAGGCGACGAAGAGCAACGCCAACGCGGCGCTCCGCAGCAGCCACGGGGACACACGCCTCCAGCGACGTGGGCTCTCGGGGGGCGTGCTCACCGGTCCACCGTAACCGGCTCCCGTCGGCGCCTCCTACGCTGGCGGGTATGCCGCGACGCCTGGGGACGCTGGAAGGCCGCACCTTCGCGGCGGTGCTGTTCGACATGGACGGGACGCTGATCGACTCGATCCCGACGGTCATCCGGTCGTGGCTGAGGTGGGCGCAGGAGGAAGGCGTCGACCCCCACGACCTGGCCGGGTTCCACGGGGTGCCGGCGCGCGGTGTCATCTCGGCCCTGCTGCCCCCCGGCCGGGTGGACTCCGCCTTCGAGCGGATCGAGGCCATCGAGGTCGCCGACACCGAGGGCATCACCGTCCTGCCCGGCACCCTCGACGCGCTCGCCGTGCTGACCGGCGAGGTGGACCTGTGCGCCATCGCGACGTCGTGCACCCGACCCCTCGCGGACGCCCGCCTGGCGGTCACCGCACTGCCCGCCCCGAGGGTGGTCGTCACGGCGAGCGACGTGAGGCAGGGCAAGCCGCACCCCGAACCCTTCCTCCTCGCCGCCGCGCGGCTCGGGGTCGACCCCACGGACTGCCTCGTGGTCGAGGACGCGCCGGGTGGTCTCGAGGCTGCCCGGGCGGCCGGGTGCGCGACCCTCGCCGTCACGACGACGACGGTCGCCGCCGACCTGCTCGCCGACGCGGTGGTGGACACCCTCGCGGACGTGCGGTTCTCGGTGGTGGAGGGTCGCGTTTGCGTGGCGCCGGTGGTTACCGGCCCGTAGGTTGGGCGCATGGACGCTGACGTCATCGTGGTCGGAGCCGGCCTGGCCGGGCTCGTCGCCGCAGCCGAGCTCGCTGACGCGGGACGACGGGTGGTGGTCGTCGACCAGGAGAGCGCCGCCAACCTCGGGGGGCAGGCGCACTGGTCGTTCGGCGGGCTGTTCCTCGTCGACAGCCCCGAGCAGCGGCGGATGGGGATCAAGGACCACGTCGACCTCGCGTGGCAGGACTGGCAGGGCTCGGCCGGGTTCGACCGGCTCGACGACCAGGACCGGTGGGGCGCCCAATGGGCCCGCGCCTATGTCGACTTCGCCGCAGGCGAGAAGCGGGCGTGGCTGCACGACCAGGGGATGCGGTTCTTCCCCGTCGTCGGCTGGGCCGAGCGGGGTGACGGGTCGGCGTCCGGCCACGGCAACTCGGTGCCGCGGTTCCACATCGTCTGGGGCACCGGCCCCGGTGTGTTGGCGCCGTTCCTGCGCCGGGTGCAGGAGCACGTGACGGCAGGACTCGTGGAGCTGCGCCACCGCCACCAGGTCGACGAGCTGGTCACCAGCGACGGCGCCGTCACCGGTGTGCGCGGGACGCTCCTGGCCGACGACTCCGCGGCGAGGGGCCGGCCGACCAGCCGGGAGGCGGTGGGCGAGTTCGAGCTGTCCGCCCAGGCCGTCGTCGTCACCAGCGGCGGCATCGGCGCCAACCACGACCTGGTCCGCGCCAACTGGCCCGAGCGCCTCGGCACGGCTCCCGAGCACATGCTGACCGGGGTGCCGGCCCACGTCGACGGCCGGATGCTCGCGATCACCGAGGCCGCGGGCGGCCGCCTGGTCAACCGCGACCGGATGTGGCACTACGTCGAGGGCATCGAGAACTGGGACCCGATCTGGCCGTCCCACGCCATCCGCATCCTCCCCGGACCGAGCTCGCTGTGGTTCGACGGCAACGGCGACCGGCTTCCGCCGCCGCTGTTCCCGGGGTTCGACACCCTCGGCACGCTGGCCCACCTGCGCCGGACCGGGCACGACCACAGCTGGTTCGTGCTGACGAAGAAGATCATCGGCAAGGAGTTCGCGCTCTCCGGGTCGGAGCAGAACCCCGACCTCACCGGCAAGTCGGTCAAGGACGTGCTGGGTCGCGCGCGGGCCGACATGCCGGGCCCGGTGCGCGCGTTCCTCGACAAGGGCGCCGACTTCGTCTCGGCCGACACCCTGCGTGAGCTGGTCGACAAGATGAACGCCCTCACGCCCGACGCCCCCCTGGACTTCGCCCACGTCGAGCGGCAGGTCGTCGAGCGCGACCGCCAGCTGGACAACGACTTCAGCAAGGACGCGCAGGTCACGGCGGTCCGCGGTGCGCGGAACTACCGGGGAGACAAGCTGATCCGCACCGCCTCTCCGCACCGCATCCTCGACCCCAAGGCCGGACCCCTCATCGCGGTCCGCCTCAACATCCTCACCCGCAAGACCCTCGGCGGGCTCGAGACCGACCTCTTGGCGCGCGTCCAGTCCGCGTCGGGTCAGCCGGTGCCCGGCCTGTATGCCGCGGGCGAGGTCGCCGGGTTCGGCGGCGGCGGGATGCACGGCTACCGCGCGCTCGAGGGCACCTTCCTCGGTGGCTGCATCTTCTCCGGTCGGACCGCCGGGCGGGCCGCCGCGGCCGCAACCGCCTGACGACGGCCTCCCCCCACCCCGAGTGGGCGGGGCGCGTCGGTGTCAGGGGAGGCGGTCGCGGACGATCGTGTCCAGCACCCCGAGCGGCACGCTGCCCCCGTCGAGCACGGCGTCGTGGAAGGCCTTGATGTCGAAGGCCTCGCCCTGGCGCTCCTGGGCCTCCCGGCGGATGCGCAGGATCTCGAGCCGACCGACCATGTAGCCGCACGCCTGACCGGGCAGCACGGCATACCGGTTGACCTCGCTGGTGACGTTGGCCGTCGACATCGGTGAGTTGGCCACCATGTAGTCGATCGCCTGCTGGCGGCTCCAGCCGAGTGCGTGCAGGCCGGTGTCGACGACGAGCCGACACGCGCGCACGGAGTCCATGGTCAGCATGCCGAGCCGGGTCAGCGGCGTGGAGTAGAGCCCCATCTCGTCGGCCAGCCGCTCGGTGTAGAGCCCCCAGCCCTCGGCGTAGGCGTTGAAGATCGTGTGACGTCGCAGGGTGGGCAGGTCGGTGAGCTCGGCCGCGATCGCGAGCTGGAGGTGGTGGCCCGGGATGCCCTCGTGGTAGCTGAGCGCCTCGATCTCGACGCGCCCCCAGGCGGCCGGGTCGGAGGTGTTGACGTAGAAGACACCGCCTCGGGTGCCGTCGTCCGAGGGCGGGTAGTAGAAGCCGAGCGCGCCTTGCGTGGTGGTCTTGATGGCGCAGTCGGCCGCGGGCAGCCGGTTGAACCAGGCCGGCATCGCCGCGCGGGCCCGGGCGAACGCGGTCTCGCACTCGGCCAGGATCTCGGCGGCGTCGTGGTGGCGCAGCGCGGGATCGGTGCGCAGCCGCTCGTAGACCGCGGGCACGTCGGACGTGCCGAGCACCTCCCCGCCCAGGGTCGCGTACTCCTCCTCGAGCGAGGCGATCTGGCGCAGGCCGAGGTCGTGGATCTCCTGGGCGGTCAGCGTCGTCGTGGTGTTGGAGGCCAGGGCGCGGGCGTAGGTCTGCTCGCCGTCGGGGAGCCAGACCAGGCCGCACTTCTCGTCGGGTCGGGTGTGCGGTGCCACTTCGTCGACCATGACGTCGCGGTACTCCTGCAGGCCCGGTCGGACCTCGTGCTCGATGGCCTCGGTCAGCCGGGCCCGCCACTCATCGGCATCGACGTCGGCGGGCAGGTCGGCGGTCTGGAGCAGCGGGTCCTCCGACAGCGGCCGCGCCAGCCAGGCGTCGAGCTGCGGGACCGTGTCGGCGACGGCGAAGGCGGCCGGCGTGCGCCCCGAGGCGACGCCTTCGCGGTGCCGCTCGGCGGAGTCGCGCAGGTACTGGCCGATGCCGCGGAACTTGTGCAGCATCGCCTCGGCGACCTCGGCGGTGGGGATGGCGAGGTTGGCGATGGTGAGCGGGAGGTCGACCTGCGGACCGAACACCGGGTTGACCGCGAACTCGGCGGTGCGGCACTCCGCCTCGTCGGCGGCGCTGGTGGCCTGGAAGGCCACGACGTCGCGGGTGGCGCGGTCCTGCAGGCTCAGCCCGTCGTCCGGGATCGCGGCAGCCCGGGCGGCGAACTCGCGTGAGGCGGTGATGAGGTCGTCCTCAGCGGCCCGGCTCGCGTCGTCGAACCGGTCGGCGAACCGGTAGTCGCCCACCATGTGCGCCCAGCTCGGGCTGGTCCGCATCCAGTGGTCGTGGTAGTCGTCAGCCAGCTGTCGCACGTCGTCCGTCATGTCCCCGAACGTACCTGCCACGTCGGACGGTCGCCCGGAATTTGCCGACCGGGACACCCGGGTTGCGGTGGAGTGGGTCGCACCCTGCAGACTCGTCGGGTGAGCAGCGACGCGGGGGGTGACACGAGCGTGGGCGACGCTGCGGTCGAGCGTGCCCCGCTGCGGGACGACGCCGACTTCCGGCGCTACTGGGTGGCGCGGATGGCCAGCCTGTTCGGGTCGCTGGTCACGGCCGTCGCCATGCCCGTGCTGGTCTACCGGCTCAGCGGCTCGACCACGCTCACGGCCCTCACCACGACCCTCGAGGCGCTGCCCTACCTGCTCTTCGGCCTGTTCTCGGGGGCGGTCGGCGACCGGTTCGACCGCAAGCGGGTGATGGTGCTGGCCGACCTCGCCAACGTGGTCGTGGTCGGGTCGGTCCCCGTTGCGTGGTGGTTGGGCGGCCTCACCGTGCCGCACGTGCTGGTCGCTGGGTTCTTCGCCCAGTCGCTGTTCACCTTCTTCGACGGCGCCAACTTCGGCGCCCTCCCCGTGCTGGTCGGCCGCGACCGGGTGGGGGAGGCCAACTCCGCGGTGTGGGGCGCGGGCGGGATCCTCGACCTGACCGTGCCCGCCGGGGTGGGGCTCGCGCTCGCCGTGGTGCACCCGGCCGACCTGCTGGCCGTCGACGCGCTCACCTTCCTGGTGTCGGCGTTGGTGGTCCGATCGATCGGGCGCGCCATGTCCGTGGCCCGCGAGCGTTCGGCCGCAAGGGGTTTCGCCTCGGTGCGCGCGGACATCCGCGAAGGGGTGCGGTTCCTCTGGCGCCACCACGGGGTGCGGTCCAACTCGCTGATCGGTGCGCTCCAGTCGGTCGCCGGGGCCGGTTTCATGGCGCTCGCGGTGCCGTGGTGCGACCGGGTGCTGCGGATCGGCACCTCGGGCTGGCGGTTCGGGCTCGTCTTCAGCGCGTGGGGTGTCGGCGGGATCCTCGCGGCCTGGCTGACCCCCCGGCTGCTGCGTCGCGTCACCGCCGCGCGGCTGACCCTCAGCTGGATCCCGGTCTCTGCGGCCTTCGGGCTGCTCGTCGCGGTGTCGACCCACTGGCTGCTGGCCGTGGTCTTCATGATCGGCTGGGGCGTCGCCTACCAGCTCGTCATCATCAACTCGCTGAACTACCGGCAGCAGGTCACCCCAGAGCACCTGCTGAGCCGGGTCAACACCGCCGGCCGGATGCTCTCGTGGGGACTCGGCTGGACCATCGGCGCCCTCGTCGCCGGCGCGCTCGCCGACCAGGTGGGGGTGCGGCCCGCCATGCTCACGGTCGTGGGCGTGGGACTTGCCGCCGCGGCATACGCCTGGCTCTCCCCGTTGCGGCAGATCGCGCTGGCCGACGCGGCCGAGCGCGCGGCAGCTCCGGCCTGACGACTGGCTGGCCGCCCGGCCCGCCGGGCCAGTCGCCGCGGTGCCTGAGCAGCTCGGGCCCCCGGTCGCGGAGCTCGTCGATCGTCGTGACGCCGAGCAGCGCCATGGAGGCGTTCGCGAGGATGCTGCGCGCGCTGGCCAACGGGCACGGGCCGTCCGACAACGCGCCCGCCTACCTGGCCGTCAGCGTGCGCAACCTGGCGGCCCGGCACGGCCGGCGCCTCGGCCACCGCCACGCCCCGGCGACCGCCGACGACCGCACGCTGCACACCGTCCCGGACCCCGGTCAGGGAGTGGACCACGCAGTCCTGACCGAGGAGGCCCGCCGCGACCTGCTCGACGCCCTCGGCGCCCTGCACCCGAGCTGGCGTGAGGTCCCCCTGCTCACCCACGTCGAGGAGCTCAGCGTCGCGGAGGCCGCAGCTCGGCTCGGGATCACGCCGGGGGCCGTCTCCGCGCTGTCGTACCGCGGCCGCCGGGCGCTGCGCCGCGCCTACCTGGACCGCACCCCTGCCTGACCGGGCCGGCGACACGAGCTGCCGGCTCGGTCCTTCGGCACCGAGCTAGAGGTACTGCCCGGTCGGCCCGCTGTCACCGGTGTCGGGCCGCAGCCCCTGCGGCGCCGCCATGCCCGGGCCTTCCTCGGGAGCATGGCCCGGGGGCAGCGCGCGCCGGATCTGCTGGAGCTGCTGCTGGGCGGCCATCTGCTGGGCGAAGAGCGCCGTCTGGATGCCGTGGAAGAGGCCTTCCAGCCAGCCGACCAGCTGGGCCTGCGCGATGCGCAGCTCGGCGTCGGTGGGCGCCACGTCCTCGTTGAAGGGCAGGGCGATCCGCTCCAGCTCGTCGATCAGCTCGGGCGCCAGGCCGTCCTCGAGCTCCTTGATCGACCGGCGGTGGATCTCGGCCAGCCGCACCCGCCCGGCCTCGTCGAGCGGCGCGTTGCGCACCTCCTCGAGCAGCTGCTTGATCATGGAGCCGATCCGCATCACCTTGGCCGGCTGCTCGACGAGGTCGGCGGGGTTCGTGGGGCCGTCCTCGCTGTCCTGGTGCGGCGCGACGCCCATGCCGTCCTGGGTCACGACGACGACTCGTTGCTGCCCGTCACCCTCGCCACCCGGCTGGGCGCCGCCGTCGCTCTGCTGGTCGTGTGGCTGCTGGCTCATGGTTCCTATCCTGCCCCACGACCGCCGGTGGCCCACCACGGGCGCCGGCCCCCCGACCGGGGCCCGCGGTGGGCCGGTCTAGTCGGCTCGTCGCGTCATCGCGGGCGCCCGTCGGATCGCTACGGCCGACAGCAGGGCCGCGACGAGGGGCACCCCGACCAGGAGGAGTGACAGCGGCAGCCACGGGATGATGGTGATCGGATGCGGCGTCAGCTCGCGGCCGGTCTCCTGGTCGTAGGAGAACCCGGTCAGCGGGTAGGTCACGGCGATGCCCGGGGCCAGGCCCACGGCGATGCCCACGAGCACGCCGATGAACGCGACGGTCGCCGCCTGCGCCGCCGCGAGCCGGCGCCGTGTGCCCTTGGTCGCGCCGACTGCGGCCAGCGTGCCCATGTCGCCCTGTTGCTCGGCCAGCGCCAGGGCGGTCGAGATGAGGGTGACGATCAGCAGGAGCAGGCCGAACGCCGCGAACATGACCCGCATGATCACCACGTCGTCGCGCTGGAAGCCTCGTTCGACGTAGAGGCCGCCCTCCTCGCTCAGCTGGTCGCTCAGCGCGTTCTCGTCGGCCTGGCTGATGGCGCCGTCGGGGTTGCGCAGCAGGAGGCTGTAGTTGCCGACCGCCCAGCCGAGTCGCTGAGCCGTCTGGGGGGTGACCGCCGCGCCGTACTGGCCGGGGCCGAGTGGGAGCTTGCCGAGCACGGCGGGCAGGGACTCCTTCCGCACACCCGAGACGGACTTGACCGTGCCGTCGGTCTGCCTGGTCGTCGCGGCGCCCGAGGCCATCGTGACCTTGCCGCTCGCGACGAGGCTGGGGTCGCGCACCATGATCCCGCCAGCGCCGACCACGGCGGCGTCGGCGGCGGACAGCCCGGCCATGCGGGTGATGTCGGCTGCGGGCAGGACGGCGATCGAGGTCTGGCCGTTCGTGCCGACGACGGTGCAGACCGGGCGGCCGTCCGAGCCGAACTGTGAGTCGTTGACCGCCCGCTCGACGGTGCAGCCGGGCTTGACCGCAGTGACGAACGGCACCGGGTCGGCCGAGCCCTCGGGGTACTTCACCGTCACCGAGGCGAGCCGGCTGGTCACCAGGTCGGGCGTCACCGACCGCACCAGCTCCTCGGTCGGCTCCACGGCCGACGCTCCCGGGTCCTCGGATCCCTCGTAGCTGGGGTAGGCGGCGCCCTCGCCGGCCGGCAGCTGCGGGCGGTACTCGCGGCGTTGCTGCTCGGTGTCGCTCACCAGCCCGATGCTGAAGATCGTGAGAGCGATGGTGCCGGCCATGATGGCGGCCACCGTGGGCACCGAGCGCGTGCGGTGGCGCGCTGAGTCGCGGGTGGCCATCCGCGCCGCGACGGGCAGGCGGGAGGCGAGTATGCCCGCCAGCACGAGGATGAGGGGCACGAGCATCAGGGCGCCGAGGGTCAGCGCGACCGCGAGCCCGGCGATGGCGAGCTCGCGCTGGTGGGTCGCCACCGCACCGACCAGGCCGACGCCGCCGCCGACGGCCAGGACCGCACCGACGACCGGCAGGACGCGGTTGACGCGGGGCGAGACGCTCTGCCCCTTCATCACGCCGATGATGTCGAGGCGACGCAGGCGCAGGGCAGGGATGAGCGCCGCCACGAGCGCGCTGACGACGGCCATGACGATGACTGCCGCCACGGCCCACCAAGGGATCTCGAAGAAGCGGAAGGTGGTCCACGGTCGCTTCGCGACGAGGACCCACACCGCGACGCGCACAGCCAGCACCGCCAGGGCGGCCGACACCACGGCGGCGAGGGCGCCGAGCAGCAAGGCCTGGGCCAGCACCTTGCGGCGCAGCTGACGGGTCTCGGCCCCGTTGCTTGCGGCCAGGGCCAGGGTGCGTCGCTGCCGCGAGGCACTCACCGCGAAGGCAGGAGCGACCAGCAGGGTGGTGACGAGCAGCAGCATCACCCCACCGACGGCCACCGCGGTCTGCAGGTCGCGGTTCTGGGAGCTTCGCATCTGCTGCATGGTCCGGGGCAGCTCGGAGGCCGCAGGCGGGTGACGCAGCGCCTCGGCACTGGTCACTCGCAGTCCGTAGGCGTTCCACTGCTTGACCTCGGAGTAGGGCACCCCGGTGTCACGCACCAGGAGGTAGCGCCAGTCGAGGGTGGCCCCCTGGTCGAGGGGCCGCGACGAGACCGCATCGGGCTGGCCACCCCAGCTGCTGAAGAAGTTGGCCACGCCCACGACGGTGACCTCGACCGGGCGACCGCTGTAGCGCAGGGTGACGGTCCCGTGGTCGGCCAGTCCCCGGCTGACGCCGAAGGGGGTCGCGACGATCTCGCGGTCACCGCTGGGCCAGCGCCCTGACACGAGCTCGGCCTTGCTGCCGAGGTCCGTGGCCGCTGCGTCGACCGTCGCCACGAGCAGCCCTCGGCTCCGCCTGGCGTCGAGGACGCGACGCATGTAGAGGTCTCCGACCGGGACGACCTTGCCACCGGTGAGGCGTTGCAGCGCAGCGACGTTCGCCGCCGAGCCCGGGCTGGCGGCGCGGTCGTAGCCGGGCAGCGCGGTGGCCGCCGGCGGCATGTTGCTGCCGTCGGTGGCCCAGCCCTCGTCCGGGTCGGCGGTCTGCCAGACGGCCTGCTCCTCGGGTCCCTGGATCATCGCCTGGGCGCTGCCGAGGGCGGTCGGGATCCGCTCGACGCTGGTCACTGACGACGTCGTCGCGAAGACCAGGGTGGCGACCAGGACGGCCACGGGAAGGGCGACCATGACGAGGACCAGGATGCTGCGGCCCTTGTAGCGCCACGCATCTCGTGTGGCCATCCGCAGGGCGACCCGCCACGAGGCGCGCCACCGGGACAGCCGCGAGCTCTTGACCTCGCCGCGCTCGGGGTCGTCGGACAGGCCGGCCGGGGCCGTGGGCTCCATGAGGGTGGTCATGGCGCTGCTCAGGCGGTCGGCTCGAGGAGCGCCTCGGCCGTCTCGACCGAGCCGGTGCTGTCGACCACCACGCCGTCGCGCAGGAAGACCACCCGGTCGGCCCACGCCGCGTGGCGGGCCTCGTGGGTGACGAGCAGCCCCGCCGCTCCTGCGTCGCAGCGCTCGCGCAGGACGCGGAGCACTCCCTCGCCGGTGTGCGAGTCGAGGGCGCCGGTCGGCTCGTCGGCCAGCACGAGGCGGCGGTCGCCGACCAGCGCTCTCGCGATGGCGACGCGCTGCTGCTGCCCACCCGACATCTTGTCGGGGTAGCGGTCGGCGAGCTCCTGCACCCCGACCATCGTCAGCGCGTCGATCGCGCGACGCCTGGCCCGGCTGACCCGCTGACCGTCGAGCTCGAGCGGCAGGGCGACGTTCTCGACAGCGGTCAGGGAAGGGATGAGGTTGAAGTCCTGGAAGACGAACCCGACGCGGCGCCGCCGGAGGCGGGCGAGGGCGTCGCCCTTGAGCGTGCCGATGCTCTGGCCCTCGATGAGCACCTGTCCGCTGGTGGCGGCGTCGAGGCCACCGGCGAGGTTGAGCAGGGTCGACTTGCCTGAACCGCTCGGGCCCATGACCGCCACGAGCTCACCGGCTCGGACCTCGAGGCTGACCCCCGCCAGGGCGCGGACCGCGGTGCCGTCGGTGCCGTGCACCCGGGTGACGTTGTCGAGCCGGAGGATGACCTCGCGGTCGCTCGTGGGTGTGGTGTCGGCGCTGCTCATCGTCGTGTCCCCTTGGTGGTCGTGCTGTGGTCGCCTGCGATGGCCCCCATCGCAGGGTCGGTCGTGGTCGCGCTGCTGGCCGGTCGGGTCGGTCGCGGGCGGTTCGCCTCGCGCACCAGCCGGGCCTCGACGTGGTCGAGCCAGCGGACCTCGGCCTCGCCGGCGTAGATCAGGTTCTCCAGAACCAGCAGCCAGGCCAGGTCGACCTGTCCGTCGCCCTCCTCGGCCGCCTCGTGGTGGGTGGTCGCCCGCTGCTTGAGGCGGGTCAGGTCCTGCAGGTGGCGCAGCGTGGCGGTGCGCTGGGTCTGGACGACGCGGTGCACGTCGACCCCCGTGACCGTGACCGCCAGGGCGAGCTTGATCACCAGCTCGTCGCGCGGGGTCGACTCTCGGGTGACGGGGGAGACCCACCACCGGGCCACCTCGGCCCGCCCGGTGCGGGTCAGCCGGTAGGAGATCCGCCCCTCGGAGTCCTCGCCGATCGCCTCGACGAGCCCGTCACGCTCGAGGCGGGCGAGCGTCGTGTAGACCTGCCCGACGTTCAGGGGCCAGGTCCCCCCGGTCCTGGCCTCGAACTCGGAACGCAGCCGCGCGCCATACATCGGCTCGGTCGCCAGCAGGGCCAACAGCCCCTGTTTGACCGACATGCGGTGCCCCGATCCCCTTGTGGTGTCCCCTACATACCCAGTATTGCCACTGGTAAGGAGATGTATACCGAGTATTGCCGGGCGGCGTCAAGCATCGTGGGCAGGCGACCGAGCAGTGTCCGGTCCGGGCCGGTCAGCGGGCGAGCAGGACGGCCGCGAGGGCGAGCGCGCCGGGCAGGGCCTGCACCAGGAGGATCCGGCGGCTGGCCGTGGCCGCGCCGTAGATCCCGGCGACGATGACGCAGAGCAGGAAGAACACCTGGAACCCGAACCGCAGGTGCTCCGGCCCGACCAGGCCCCAGACGAGCCCGGCCGCGAGGAACCCGTTGTACAGCCCCTGGTTGCCGGCCAGCGTCTTGGTCTGCTGGGCGAACTCGGGAGTCAGCCCGAACGCCGCCTGCCCGCGCGGGGTGGTCCACAGGGCCATCTCCAGCACCACGATGTAGACGTGGACGAGGGCGACCAGGGCGACGAGCACGGTGGCGACGGCGTTCATGGCTTCAGGGTGGCAGACCCGACGGAGCCGGGGTCACGACTCGCTCAGGTCAGGTCGTGAGCAGGATCTTGCCGACGTGTCCGCTGTCCTCGAGCTCGCGGTGGGCCTTGTCCGCGTCGGCGAGCGGGTAGCGGCCGTGGACGACCGGCACGACCCGGCCGGCCTCGATGAGCGGCCACACGTGCTCCCGGACCGCCGCCACGATGGCCGCCTTCTCGTCGGCCGGCCGGGCCCGCAGGGACGTGGCGATGACGGCGACCCGCTTGCGCAGCATGAGGCCGAGGTCGAGCTCGGCCTTCGCGCCACCCTGGAGCCCGATGACGACCAGCCGACCGTTGACGGCGAGGGCCTCGACGTTGCGGGCGAGGTACTTCGCGCCCATGTTGTCGAGGATGACGTCGACTCCCGCCCCGCCGGTCGCCGCCCGCACCTCCGCCACGAAGTCCTGCTCGCGGTAGTTGACGAGGATCTCGGCGCCCAGGGCGCGGCACGCCTCGAGCTTCGCGGACGAGCCGGCCGTGACCGCGACCCGGGCGCCGACCTCGCGGGCCAGCTGGATGGCCATCGTGCCGATGCCCGACGAGCCACCGTGGACGAGGAACGTCTGGCCGGGCAACAGGTTCGCGGTCATGAACACGTTGGACCACACCGTGCTGACGACCTCGGGCAGCGCGGCGGCGTCCTGGAGGGACACCCCCGCCGGCACCGGCAGGAGCTGTTCGGCCGGCACGCACACGAGCTCGGCGTAGCCGCCCCCCGAGAGGAGGGCGCAGACCGGGTCGCCGACGGACCAGCCGTCCACCCCGTCGCCGAGGGCGTCCACCGTGCCGCTGACCTCCAGCCCCGGGTAGTCGGGGGCGCCCGGCGGCGGTGGGTAGAAGCCCATCCGCTGCATGACGTCGGCGCGGTTCACCCCGGCGGCCGCGACGCGGACCCGCACCTCACCGGGTGCGGGCTGGGGGTCGGGGACATCGGCCAGGACGAGCGCGGACGCGTCGCCGGGCTCCGGGATGGTGATCGCCTTCACGGGTCGAGCCTATGGCGGGCGCGCTCGAGGTCCGCGGCGGTGTCGACGTCGAGGGCGGCCTGGTCCCCCACCGGCACCGCGAGGGTGCGCAACGGGTCGAGCAGCCGCATCAGCGGGGTGCCGGCTGCGGGCTGCGGCACCGCGCCGCGCAGCGCCGAGGTGCGGTATGCCGCCAGCAGTGGTTGGAGTCGCCCGTCGCCGTCGCGACCGATCACCGCGTCGACGTCGGGGGAGCGCTCGAGGGTCGCCACGAGCGTGGGGGCCGGCGACGCGGCATACGGCATGTCGCCACCGAGCAGGACGAGGACGGGACCGTCGAGCAGCAGGAGGGCGGCCGCGACGGCGGCCACCGGGCCGCCACCCGGTGGGTCCTCGCGGCACCACCTGACGTCCCGGTGCGTGGGCCGTGCCTCGCCGACGCAGATGACCGGCCAGCCGGGCGGCAGGCCGTCGAGCAGGTGGTCGAGGAGCGAGCGGCCGGCGAGGTCGGCCCGGGTCTTGTCGGTGCCGAACCGGCGGCTCGCGCCCCCGCAGAGCACCACTGCGGTCGCCGGCGCAGGTGCGGTGTCGTCCGAGGTCATCGGCCCATTGTGGGGGTTCGAAGCGGCGGTCGTGGGTGTCCGGGCCGGGGGCTTCGGGGGTTCCGGTCGGTGGCTGTCAGGTCTAGGTTGACGAGATTCGACGATCTCGGAGGAGAAGTGATGACGCTCGAAAGAAGGACGTTTCTGAAGGGGAGCGCGGCAGTGGCAGGCGGGGTGGCGATGGCCGGCCCGTTCGCCGGACTGGTGGCAGGACCTGCATCGGCGATCGGTGCAGCGCCCTTCCGTGGCCTGCGCGCGACGCCCGACCTGCGTGACGGCAAGGTGCGGCTGCACCTGCCCGAGGGCTTCAGCTATCGCTCGTTCCACGACACGCAGTCCCCGGTCGTGCTGGACGACGGCACCGCCTTGCCCGGCCGGCACGACGGCATGGGCGCCTTCGAGGGCCCGCACGGCGCCACGACCTTGATCCGCAACCACGAGGTCTCCGGCACCGGCACGCCCTTCGGCCCCGTGGGGTCGTGGACCTACGACACGGGTGCCAAAGGAGGGTGCACCCACATCGACGTCACCGGTCAGGGCGAGGTCCTGGCCGCCTACACCGCCATCAACGGCACCGCGAACAACTGCTCGGGTGGCCAGATGCCGTGGGGTGCCTGGGTGACGTGCGAGGAGACGGTCAACGGACCCGACGTCGGGCCGGACTTCACCGGAGCCTCCAACGTGCCCTTCACCAAGCGGCACGGTTTCGTGTTCGAGGTGCCGGCCACCGGCCACTCCGCGGCGGTGCCGATCACCAGAGCCGGGCGGTTCGCCCACGAGGCGGTGTCGTTCGACCCGCACGAGGGGCGGCTCTACCTCACCGAGGACAACTTCGCCTTCCCGTCCGGGTTCTACCGCTACACGCCGGCGACCAACCCGATGGAGAGTGGGCACCTCGACAACGACGGACAGCTCCAGATGCTGGCCGTCAAAGGCCGGCCCAACGCCCACCTCGAAGGGCACCAGGAGAAGGGGGTGGTCTACGACGTCGAGTGGGTGGACATCGCCGACCCCGACCCGACCTTCCCCTACACACCGGGCCAGCCGGCGCCGACCCGCAACGACGACGCCCTCGTCCACGTCGGTGACCAGGGTCGGGCCCTGGGCGCAGCCGGCTTCTCGCGGCTCGAGGGCCAGATCTACGACAACGGGGTCGTCTACTTCACCTCGACGCAGGGCGGTGGCGACGCCGAGACCGGTCCGGAGCTCGTCGCCGGCTACGGCAACGGGTTCGGGCAGGTGTGGGCCTACGACACCCGGTCGGAGAAGCTCCGCCTCGTCTACCAGTCGCCGGGCAAGCAGACCTTCGACTTCCCCGACAACATCACGGTCAGCGACCGCGGCACGCTCGTCGTGTGTGAGGACAGCAACCAGGACAACTACATCCGCGGACTCAACAGGGGCGGCCAGCTCTGGGACATCGCGCTGAACCGGGCCGCCAACGCCAACGGCACGCCGCGGTTCGACGACGAGTTCGCCGGTTCGACCTTCAGCCCGGACAAGTCGACGTTGTTCGTCAACATCCAGGCCAGTGCCGGCCTGACCTTCGCCATCTGGGGTCCGTGGCACACGATCGGCGTCTGACCCGTGCCGCCGTCGGCTGGTCCGTCAGGGTCAGCCGGCGGCGGACGGTTTCCGCGGCGGGCAGGTGGACGTGGCGAGGTACTCGAAGTGCCACCACTCGTTGTCATAGGTGCGACAGATGCCGTATGCCGTGCCGTGGGCCTGCAGCCACGCCGCGACGGCCTGGGGGTGGACGTCGATGGCGTAGCCCTTCACGTGCGCCGACCTGACTGGGGAGAGGACCCACTTCGACGCCTCGGCCCGCGAGCCGTAGGTCGCGACGGCACGGTCGAAGAGGATCTGCTGCCACTGCTCGCTGCGCCAGGCCGACCGGATCTCGGGCACCAGCCCGACGGCCCGGGCGTCGGCGAAGGCGCGCTCGAAGGCCGCGGCGGCGGGTGCCTGCATGTTCGTCGTGCCGGGCACGGCTGCTGACAGGGCGAGGCTCGTGGTCGGAGCAGGGATGCGGTCGGTGACGACCGGCGGGAAACCCTTGCCGCCGCTGCGGTTCCCGTGGTCCACGCCGGAGCTGGTCGAGGCGACCTTCGGCTTCGCCTTCTTCGTCGAGGGCTGCACCGCCCGGGACGGGTCGCCGTGCGCCGCCCCGCTGCCGGCGGCCCGGGCGCCCGGGGAGGCGCGGTCGTCGTCGGCACCGTGCCGCGCGGCATACCCGGCGGTCGCGGCCGATGCGACCAGGAGCGCGGTCACGATGATGGTGCGGCGCAGGCGTTGCCGGCGCCGCCGCCCTGCCGACACGTGTGTCGTCGTGCCCATGACCTCACCCCCGTCGCCGCGGTCGACCCGATTCTGGCAGCCGGCGCGGTCGGATCGCGGGACCACGTCGGGTCGGGTCGCCACTTGTTGCGACGAGGTGGTCAGCAGAGCCCGGAAACCGGCCGTCGTGGGGACGAGGTGGCAACAGGTCGGGTCAGTGGACCCCACCGATGCGGGCCGACAGCGTGGCGGCCGCGCGCGAGACCGCGGCCACGAGCCTGGCGCGCTCGGTCTGGTCGACGCCCTCGCGGGGGAAGGTCAGGGCGACGCCGGCGACCGGGTGGCCGGTGTGGTCGAGGACGGCCTGGGCGACCGACGAGAGCCCCGCGCTGACGGAGTCGTCCTCGATGGCGTAGCCGCGGGTGCGCACCTCGGTGAGCTCGCGGCGCAGCTCGCTGACCGAGGTCGGCCCGTGCCCGTCACGCTGCACCAGGGTGTCACGGTGGGGGAAGAGGGCCCGCACCTGCGCCGCGGGCAGCCGGGCGAGCATGGCCAGCCCGCTGGCGGTCAGCGTCGCCGGCAGCCGGACCCCGACGTCGGTGACGAGCAGCGGTCGCCCGGGCGCCCGCTCCTCGATGACGTAGAGGACGTCGCGACCGTGCAGGACGGCGAGGTGGGCGTTGTGGGTGGTCTGGTCGACGAGCCGCCCGAGCAGGGGCCGGGCGATGCGCTGGAGGGGGGCCTGCCGCTGGTAGGCCGAGCCGAGCTCGAAGGCGGCGACGCCCAGCCCGTAGCGCCGCTCCTCCTCCAGGTGCGTGACGAACCCGGCATCACGAAGCACCGCCAGCAGGTGGTACGTCGTGGAGCGGGGCAGGCCGAGCTCGCGCGCGATCGACCCGGCGGGCAGCGGCTCGGTGTGCCTGGCCAGCAGGGTGAGGAGGGTCAGGGCGTGCTTCGCGGCGGGGGCGTTGGCCACGCCCACAGTGTCTCAGGTGCGAGACCGACCAGGGTGTGCCGCGGCCTTGCCCGCGGGACCACGCTGGCTCCTGCGGTGTCTTGGGGGCGTCGCGTCAGCCGCCCCAGCGGTAGCGGCGCTCAGGTCGGCCGGCGCTGCCGTATCGCAGGGACACCTCGGCCTGGCCGATGCTGCAGAAGTACTCGAGGTAGCGGCGCGCACTGACCCGGCTCACCCCCACCAGCTCCGCCGTCTCGGTCGCCGACAGGTTGCCCTGCGCCTCGCGCAGCGCCGTCTGGACCAGCTCGGCGGTCTGGGGGCTCATTCCCTTGGGCAGCGCGGCCTGGCTCGCCCCACCGCTGCGGGACAGCACCCGGTCGATGTCCTCCTGGCCACGCACCTGCGCCTCGGTGAGCGCGTCGCGCTGTGCGGCATACCGCTCGAGACGCTCGCGGAGGTCCTCGAAGCCGAACGGCTTGAGGACGTAGTCCACGACGCCCTGGCGCAGGGCGCCGCGCACCGCATCCGCCTCCTTGGCCGCGGTGATGACCATGACGTCGCACTCCCGCCCGGCGATGCGCAGGTCGGCCAGCACGTCGAGGCCGAAGCGGTCGGGGAGGTAGAGGTCCAGCAGCACCAGGTCCGGCTCGAGGATGGCGGCGGCCTGGACGGCCTCCGCGCCGGTGTGGCTGGTGCCGACCACCTCGAAACCGTCGACCCGCGAGACGAAGCCCGTGTGCACCCGCGCAACCATGAAGTCGTCGTCGACGACGAGGACCCGGATCACCGGACCGCCTCGCTCACCGGCGCGATGCCCAGGTGGGCGACGAAGCTCGCGCCGCCGCCCGGGGTGCTGGCGAGCCGGACCTCACCGCCCCTGCGCTGGCAGACCAGCCGGGTGAGCGCGAGGCCGATCCCGCGCTCCCCGGCGGTGGCGGCCTTGGTGGTGAACCCGTGGGCGAACACCTCCTGGGCGACCTCGGCGGGCACCCCCGGGCCGGAGTCCGAGACCGAGATCTCGACGCTCGCCGCGTCCTGACGGATCTCGACGCTGACCCACTCGCCGGGCGACCCGCTGCTCACGGCGTCGATGGCGTTGTCGACGAGGTTCCCGACCACGGTCGCCACGTCGGCAGAGTCCTCCGCCTCGAGGCGGTCCAGGGAGGTCTCGTCCGACACCCGGAGGTCGACGCGCCGCTCCGAGGCGAGTGACGCCTTGGCCATGAGCAGGGCGGCGACGGCGGGGTCGCGGATTCGACTGTTCACCAACAGGTCCAGCGACTGGCGACGCTCGGTCACGGCATCGACGTAGCGCACCACCTCGTCGTAGTCGCCCAGCTGGATCAGGCCGCTGATCGTGTGCAGCTGGTTGGCGAACTCGTGGGTCTGTGC
The DNA here is from genome assembly GCF_039531795.1 of Pedococcus bigeumensis. NCBI lineage: Bacteria > Bacillati > Actinomycetota > Actinomycetes > Micrococcales > Intrasporangiaceae > Pedococcus > Pedococcus bigeumensis. The sequence goes on from NZ_BAAAQS010000003.1 coordinate 716,969, forward strand.
CCGCAGCAGCTGGGTGGTGCTGCGGAACGACCCGAGCTCCCGCTCGAGGTTGGCCAGGGTGGTCCGGTCGCGCAAGGTGGTCACAGTGCCGAGGTGACGACCATCGCGGGTCACGCGCATCCGGTTCATCACCAGGATCCGCCCACGCCGGATGACCACGTCGTCGCGAGGGGCGTCTCCGTGGGCGTCCGGGGCGTCCGCTCCGGTGAGCACGTCCAGGAGACGTCCTTCGACCCGCAGGTCGCGCAGGCTCATGCCGGCCGCGTGCTGGGGCAGGTCGAGCAGGCGCCTCGCCACGTCGTTCACGAGGGTGATCCGGTCATGGGGGTCGAGGGCGATCACGCCCTCGGCGATCCCGTAGAGCAGGGCCTCGCGGTGCTCGGCCAGCCCGGTGATCTCGTGCGGCTCGAGGCCGAGGGTCTGGCGCTTGATGCGACGGGCGAGCAGCCAGGAGCCGGCCACCCCCAGTGCCAGCGCGATCCCGAGGTAGGTGAGCAGGTAGGAGGAGGCCCCGCGCAGCCGCTCCCACGCCGACGGGAAGTCCTCGGCGACCATCACCGTGCCGAGGTGCTCGCCCACGTGGTCGTCCACGATGCTCAGCACCGGCACCTGGCTCACCAGCTGTCGGTCGCCGTCCAGCGTGAGCGACCCCGACCAGCTGGCGCCGGCGCGGACGTCCGGGTCGCCCAGCGGCATCGGCTGGTCCTCCAGTGAGGGATCGGTGGAGACCCGGACGCGCTCGTTGGCGTCGGCGATCGTGACAGCGGTGATCCTCGACTGGGTGACGGTCTGCAGGGCCAGCGTCGCCAGCCCGGTGCGCTGGTCGGGCACGGCGAGGTTGTCGCGCACCAGCGGGTTGGCCGCGACCTGCTCCGCCAGCGCCGAGACCCGGCGCCCCTCGACGCGCCCGAAGGTCGCCTCGGACTGGGCCAACGACACCGCTCCGACCCCGACGAGGACCACCGCGATGATGCCGAGCTGGAGGAAGAGCAGCTGCCCTGCGAGGGTCCGCCGCCGCAGTCCACGCATGACCACTATGAACTCAACCTTCTCTGATGACACAAGGGAGACGAATCGCCCGCTGGGCGAGCACGATCATCCCGCTCGACCCACCCAACGCGAAAGAGGCCTCAACGATGAGCGCTCGATTCACCGGCCTGGTTGCCACGGCAGCCATCGCCTCCACCTTCCTGGTCGCCGCCTGCGGCGCCACCGCCGACAAGGGAGCCGACGCCAGCAGCAGCGGCGACGCCAAGCCTGCCAACGGACTGCAGATCATGGTCCCCAACTCCCCCGGCGGAGGCTACGACACCACGGCCCGCACCGCGGCCAAGGTCCTGGAGAACGAGAAGATCACCGGCAGCATGCAGGTGTTCAACCTTCCCGGTGCCGGTGGCACGGTCGGCCTGCAGCGCGTCGTGAACGAGAAGGGCAACGGCAAGCTCGCCATGCAGATGGGGCTGGGAGTCGTCGGCGCGGCATACACCCAGAAGTCCAAGGCCACCCTCAACGAGACCACCCCGATCGCCAAGCTGATCGAGGAGGCCGGCGCCATCGTGGTGCCGAAGGACTCGCCCTACAAGGACATCAACCAGCTCGTCACGGCCTGGAAGGCGAACCCCAAGAAGCTCGCGGTCGGCGGCGGTTCGTCCCCCGGCGGCCCCGACCACCTGCTCCCCATGCAGCTGGCCAAGGCCGTCGGCATCGACCCCAAGGACGTCAGCTACGTGACGTACGACGGTGGCGGTGAGCTGCTGCCGGCCCTGCTCGGCAACAAGATCGCCTTCGGCGCCAGCGGGTTCGGCGAGTTCCTCAGCCAGGTCGAGGCGGGAGACGTGCGGGTCCTCGCCGTGACCAGCGAGAAGCCGCTGGACGTCCTCAAGGACGTCCCGACCCTGAAGGACAAGGGAATCGACCTGGTCTTCACCAACTGGCGCGGCATCGTGGCCCCTCCCGGCATCTCGGACGCGGACAAGAAGGTCTGGGTCGATGCGCTCACCAAGATGCACGACTCCCAGGCCTGGAAGGACGAGGAGAAGAAGCGGGGCTGGACCGACGCCTTCGAGACCGGTGACGAGTTCGGGGCCTTCCTCAAGGAGCAGGACACCTCGGTGGCCGAGATCCTGAAGCAGCTGGGCCTGGCATGAGCGAGCAGCACCCCGAGACCCGTCCGGGGATCCGGGACCGCGCACAGTTCGGACTGTGCGCGGGCCTGGCCCTCCTCGGCGCCTACGTCCTGTTCGACGCCAGCCGGATCGGCGACGTGTCGAGCAGCAACGACCCGGTCGGCCCCAAGCCCATGCCGATCCTGCTCGGGGTGCTGCTCATCGTGGTCGCGCTCTTCTACGCCGTCGACGTCGCCCGTGGCGGCACGGGCGAGGCCGAGGAGGGTGAGGACATCGACCTCACCACCACGGTGGACTGGCGCACCATCGGGCTGCTCATCGCCGCGTTCGCGGTCAACGCCGTCCTGATCGAGCCGCTCGGCTGGGTGATCAGCGGGGCACTGCTCTTCTGGGGCTCGGCCTTCGCGCTCGGGAACCGGCACCACATCCGTGGCCTGGCCATCGGCGTGGCGCTGTCGCTCGTGACCTTCTACGCCTTCGCGGTCGGGCTCGGCGTCAACCTCCCGGCCGGCATCCTGCAAGGAATCCTCTGATGGACAACATCGTCAGCCTGATCGGCGGCTTCCAGGACGTCCTGTCCCCGATGAACCTGCTCATCGCCCTGCTGGGAGTCACGGTCGGCACGGCCGTCGGCGTGCTGCCGGGCATCGGGCCGGCCATGACGGTCGCGCTCCTCCTGCCGATCACCTACGGCATGGAGCCCACCCAGGGCCTGATCCTGTTCGCCGGTATCTTCTACGGAGGCATGTACGGCGGCTCGACCACCTCGATCCTGCTCAACACCCCGGGCGAGTCGTCATCGGTGGTGACCGCCATCGAGGGCAACAAGATGGCGAAGGCGGGGCGGGCCGCGCAGGCCCTCGCGACGTCGGCCATCGGGTCGTTCATCGCCGGCACCCTCGGCACCCTCGGCATCGTCTTCCTGATGCCTCAGGTGGTGAAGTTCGCGATCAGCCTCGGGGCGCCCGAGTACCTCGCCATCATCCTGCTCACCTTCGTCGGCGTCACGGCAGTGCTGGGCGCCTCCCGGATCCGGGGCATCGCGGCACTGCTGCTCGGACTGACCATCGGCGTGGTCGGCATCGACTTCGTCACGGGGCAGCAGCGCCTCACCGGTGGTCTGCCGCAGCTGGCGGACGGCATCGACATCGTCGTCGTGGCGGTCGGCATCTTCGCCGTCGGCGAGGCCCTGTGGGTGGCTGCCCACCTGCGCCACAAGGCGGCCAGCGTCATCCCCGTGGGACGACCGTGGATGGGTCGGGAGGACTGGCGGCGGTCCTGGAAACCGTGGCTGCGCGGGACGTTCCTCGGCTTCCCGTTCGGTGCGATGCCGGCCGGCGGGGCGGAGATCCCCACCCTGCTGTCCTACACAGCGGAGAAGAGGCTCACCAAGCACCCGGAGGAGTTCGGCCACGGCGCCATCGAGGGCGTCGCCGGTCCGGAGGCGGCCAACAACGCCTCGGCCGCCGGCACCCTGGTGCCTATGCTCGCCCTCGGCCTGCCCACCAACGCCACCGCGGCGATCATGCTCGCCGCCCTGCAGGGCTGGGGCATCGAGCCCGGGCCGCTGCTGCTGACCAAGGAGCCGGCCCTGGTCTGGGCGCTCATCGCCAGCCTGTTCATCGGCAACACGATGCTGCTGGTCCTCAACCTGCCGCTCGCCCCCGCGTGGGCCAAGCTGCTCCAGATCCCCCGCCCCTACCTCTACGCGGGCATTCTCTTCTTCGCCTGCATGGGTGCGTATGCCGTGAACGCCCAGCCGTTCGACCTGTGGCTGCTGCTCGGGCTGGGTCTGCTGGGCTTCGCAATGCGCCGGTTCGGCCTGCCGGTCCTGCCGCTGATCGTCGGCGTCATCCTCGGGCCGCTCGTCGAGCGCAAGGGGCGCCAGTCCCTGCAGCTGACCGGTGGTGACATCTCCGGGCTGGTCGGCGGTCCGGTGGCGTGGTTCTGCTACGTCCTCATCGTCGTGGCCCTCGCGTGGCCGCTGGTAGGCCTGGTCCGCGCCCGTCTCCGTGGTGGTCCCGGGGATCCCGGGGGTCCTGCTGGTCCCGGTGGTCGCGCCGACGGCGCGGGCGGTGACGGAGCCGACTCGCTGACGGAAACCGGGGCCGGACACGGCGTCAGCTCTTCCGGAGGTGTGGCATGACCGTGCTCGTGGGCTTCATCCCCAACCCACTCGGCGAAGCGGCGCTCACCGCCGCCGTGAGCGAGGCCCGGCGACGTGGCGAGCCGCTGCTCGTGGTCAACATGTCGCGCGACGACGTCCTCGTCGACGCCCACCGGGCCGGAGCCGAGCAGCTCGAGCGCGTCCGTCGCGACCTCGCCGACCTCGACCTCGAGTTCGAGGTGCGCCAGGTCGAGGAGGGCAGCGACGCGTCCGACGTCCTGCTCGACATCGCCGACCGGGAAGGCATCTCGGTCATCGTCATCGGGCTGCGGCACCGCACCCCCGTCGGCAAGCTGCTGCTCGGGTCGTCGGCCCAGCGGATCCTGCTCGACGCCACCTGCCCCGTCCTCGCGGTGAAGGTGGGATGACGGACATGACCGGCATGAGCGACGCGAGCCCCGACGCCCGCCCCCAGGTCACGGCGACCGCCGACCTGTACGACGAGCACGGCGAGGACCTGCAGTCCTGTGCCGTCCAGTTCCGGCACTACGGCGGCCGCGTGGTGTTCTCCGGCGTGGTGAGCACGGTGCGCTGCCACAGGGACAACGCGATCGTGAAGGCGGCCCTCGCCGAGCCCGGCGACGGCAGGGTGCTGGTCGTCGACGGCGGGGCCTCGCTCGAGTCGGCACTCATGGGCGACCTCATCGCCGCGTCGGCGGTCGCCAACGGCTGGGCCGGGGTGGTGATCCACGGAGCCGTGCGCGACGTCGCCGCGCTCCGGGAGCTGCCCCTCGGGGCCCTCGCCCTGGGGTCGAACCCGCGCAAGAGCGCCAAGGACGGCGTCGGCGACCGCGACGTCACGGTCTCCTTCGGTGGCGTCGACTTCGTGCCCGGCCAGCGGCTCTGGGCCGACGAGGACGGCATCCTCGTGACGCGCGCCTGACCCCGACGTCTCGCATCCGAGACGGTATGCCGCATGCGCGGGGCGCGCACGCGGCATACCTCCGCTGCAATGGAGGCATGACGACCACTGCCACCTCCGTGCCGACGGTCACCGTCGGCACCGGGCCCCTCTCGTTCGACGACGTCGTGGCGGTCGCCCGCCACGGTGCCCGCGTCGAGATCTCGCCGCAGTCGCTCACCGAGGTGCGTCGCACCCGCGCGGTGATCGAGGCCCTGGCCGACGACACCGTGGCCCACTACGGCGTCTCCACCGGGTTCGGTGCGCTCGCCACGCGGCACATCCCCGCGGAGCTCCGGGCGCAGCTGCAGCGGTCGCTGGTGCGCTCGCACGCGGCCGGGTCGGGGGCCGAGGTCGAGCGGGAGGTGGTGCGGGCCCTGATGCTGCTGCGCATCTCGACCCTCGCCACCGGGCGCACCGGCATCCGCGAGGAGACCCTCCTGACCTACGTCGCGATGCTCAACGCCGGCATCACCCCGGTGGTGCACGAGTACGGCTCGCTCGGCTGCTCGGGTGACCTCGCCCCGCTGTCCCACTGCGCGCTGGCGCTGATGGGCGAGGGCGTCGTCCGCGACGCCGAGGGAGAGCGGATGCCGACCAGTGAGGCGTTCGCCGCGGCCGGGATCACCCCCGTCGAGCTGCGCGAGAAGGAGGGCCTGGCCCTCATCAATGGCACCGACGGCATGCTCGGGATGCTCGTCCTCGCGATCACCGACCTGCGGATGCTGCTGAAGGTCGCCGACGTCACCGCAGCGATGAGCGTCGAGGGTCAGCTCGGCACCGACGACGTCTTCGCCGCCGACCTCCACGCGCTCCGTCCCCAACCGGGTCAGGCCCTCTCCGCCGCGAACCTGCGGAAGATCATGCAGGACAGCGGGATCCGCGACAGCCATCGCGACCCCGAGGCGTGCACCCGCGTCCAGGACGCCTACTCCCTGCGCTGCTCGCCGCAGGTGGCGGGCGGCGTCCGCGACACCGTGGACCACGCCGCGCGGGTCGCTGCCTCCGAGCTGGCCTCCGCCGTCGACAACCCTGTGGTGACGCCCGACGGGAGGGTCGAGTCCAACGGCAACTTCCACGGCGCCCCGGTCGCCTACGTGCTGGACTTCCTCGCGATCGTCGCCGCCGACCTCGCGTCGATCTCCGAGCGCCGCACCGACCGGTTCCTCGACGTCTCGCGCAACCACGGCCTGCACGCGTTCCTCGCCGACGACCCGGGCGTCGACAGCGGCCACATGATCGCGCAGTACACGCAGGCCGCGATCGTGTCGGAGATGAAGCGGCTCGCGGCACCGGCGTCGGTCGACTCGATCCCCTCCAGCGCGATGCAGGAGGACCACGTGTCGATGGGTTGGTCGGCCGCCCGCAAGCTGCGCCGCTCGGTCGACGGGCTCACCCGCGTGCTGGCGGTCGAGCTGCTGACCGCGGCGCGCGCCCTCGACCTCCGGGCGCCCCTTGCCCCGGCGCCCGCCACCGCGGCGGTCGTCAAGGCGCTGCGCGACGCCGGCGCTCCCGCTCCCGGCACCGACCGGTTCCTCGCCCCCGAGATCGAGATCGCCGTCCAGCTGGTCGCCAGCGGTGCGGCCGTCGCCGCGGCCGAGTCGGTCACCGGCCCCCTCAACTAGCCCAGTCGTGTGCCCGGCGCGGCCCCATGGCCCCGCCGCAACCACACACCTCGAGAAGGAGAACGACATGGAAGGCGCTCGTCCGGTCCGCGCACCCCGCGGCACCTCGCTCACCCACGCCACGCACTGGGGTGCCGAGGCGCCGCTGCGCATGCTCATGAACAACCTCGACCCCGAGAACGCCGAGCGTCCTGACGACCTGGTCGTCTACGGCGGCACGGGTCGGGCGGCTCGCGACTGGAAGTCGTTCGACGCCATGGTCCGCACCCTCAGCACGCTCAAGCCGGACGAGACGATGCTGGTGCAGAGCGGCCGGCCGGTCGGGGTCATGCAGACCCACGAGTGGGCGCCGCGGGTCCTGATCGCCAACTCCAACCTCGTGGGCGACTGGGCGACCTGGCCGGAGTTCCGTCGGCTGGAGCACCTCGGGCTGACGATGTACGGCCAGATGACGGCCGGGTCGTGGATCTACATCGGCACGCAGGGCATCGTCCAGGGCACCTACGAGACCTTCGCCGCCGTCGCCGAGAAGCGGTTCGGCGGCACGCTGGCCGGCACGCTCACCCTGACCGGCGGCTGTGGCGGCATGGGTGGGGCGCAGCCGCTCGCCGTGACCATGAACGAGGGCGCCTGCCTCATCGTCGACGTCGACGAGAGCCGCCTGCGCCGTCGGGTCGAGCACCGCTACCTCGACGAGGTCGCCGACTCGCTCGACGACGCGATCGAGAAGGCCGTGGCCGCCAAGGACGAGCGCCGGGCCTGGTCCGTCGGCGTGGTCGGGAACGCCGCCCAGGTCTTCCCCGAGCTGCTGCGCCGGGGGGTGCCGATCGACATCGTCACCGACCAGACCAGCGCCCACGACCCGCTGTCCTACCTGCCCGAGGGGATCGAGCTGGGCGACTGGCACGAGTACGCGGAGAAGAAGCCGGAGGAGTTCACCGACCGCGCGCGCCAGTCGATGGCCAAGCACGTGCAGGCCATGGTCGAGTTCCAGGACGCTGGCGCGGAGGTCTTCGACTACGGCAACTCGATCCGTGACGAGGCCCGGCAGGGCGGCTACGACCGGGCGTTCGACTTCCCCGGCTTCGTCCCGGCCTACATCCGGCCGCTGTTCTGCGAGGGCAAGGGCCCGTTCCGCTGGGCCGCTCTCTCGGGTGACCCGAAGGACATCGCGGCCACCGACAAGGCCGTCCTCGACCTCTTCCCCGACAACGACCGCCTGCACAAGTGGATCCGCGGAGCCCAGGAGCGGATCGCCTTCCAGGGCCTGCCGGCCCGGATCTGCTGGCTCGGCCAGGGTGAGCGCGACAAGGCGGGGCTGGCGTTCAACGAGCTGGTGCGCACCGGTGCGGTGAGCGCACCCATCGTCATCGGCCGCGACCACCTGGACACCGGCTCCGTCGCCAGTCCCTACCGCGAGACCGAGGCCATGCTCGACGGCTCCGACGCCATCGCCGACTGGCCGCTGCTCAACGCCCTGGTCAACACGTCCTCCGGTGCCAGCTGGGTGTCGATCCACCACGGCGGTGGTGTGGGCATCGGCCGGTCGCTGCACGCCGGTCAGGTCTCCCTCGCCGACGGCACGGAGCTCGCCGCCCAGAAGCTCGCCCGGGTGCTGACCAACGACCCGGCGATGGGCGTCATCCGCCACGTCGACGCCGGCTACGACATCGCCGAGCGCACGGCGCAGCAGCACGGCATCCGCATCCCGATGCGCGAGGGCTGACGCCGGCCCCGGGCGGGGACAGCTCCGCCGGACGACGTATGCCGGGTGGTCACCACCCGGCATACGCTGGCCGGACAGGGCGGAACGACTCAGGTGGGTGACGGTGCATGGGGCGAGCGGCGAGAGGACGACGCGCGCTCGCGCTCGGCGCCCTGGCGGGCGCCGTCGCCCTGACGTCCGTCGGCTGCACGACACCCCAGCCTCGCCACCCCCCGGGTGCCACCGCCACGGTCGTGGCGACCGGCGCCGCTGCCGCTCCGACCGGTGCCCCACGACCCAGCGCCGACGAGGCACCACCCACGCCCGAGCCTGTTCCCTCGATCGCCGACCCGGCCACGACCTTCTCGTTCGCGGTCATCCCCGACACCCAGCCCGAGGTGAAGGCCCAGGACCCGCGCACCGACAAGCGGGTCGCCTGGCTGGTCGCCCACCGCGAGCAGCTGAACCTCCAGTGGGTGCTGCACAGCGGAGACGTCCAGGACTGGGACACCCCTGACCACCAGCAGTGGGTCAGCATGAGCACCCGGTTCGCGGCGCTGGGGAGGGCGGGCATCCCCTTCATCGCCTCACCCGGCAACCACGACACGGCGGCGGTCTGCGTCGGGGGCGGGTCGTGTCCCGGTGCCGACACCCTCGTGACGGTGCGCGACACGACCCTCTGGAACACCTACTACCCGCCGTCCTACTTCGGCTTCGAGGGCCTGGCCGAGCCTGGCAAGTCCGACAACGGTTTCCGCACCTTCCGGGCCGGCGGTGACGACTGGCTCGTCCTCAGCCTCGAGCTCTGGCCGCGGCAGCAGGTCATCGACTGGGCCACGAGCGTGGTGGCCTCGCACCCCCACCACAACGTGATCGTGCTGACCCACATGTTCCTCGAGAAGGACGGGTCGATCTCGACGACCAACGGCGGCTACGGCGCGACCAGCCCGACCCAGCTGTGGGATGCGCTGAAGGGCTTCCCCAACGTCGTCATGACCTTCTCGGGGCACACCGGACAGGTCTTCTCCGGCTCCGCCCCCGCCGCCGACGGCCACCCCGTGGCGATGTTCCTGCAGGCCATGCACGCCCCCGACACCAACCCCGTCCGCATCGTCACCGTGGACACCGCCGCCGGCACCATCGCGACCCAGGTGCGGGCCAGCTTCGACCGCTCGAGACCGGAGGGGCAGCAGGACGTCGAGGAGGCCTACCCCTACTCGGTGACGATCCCCGGCATGCGCTTCGTGAGTCCGTGAGTCCCGAGCCCCTTAGTCCGTGAGTCCCCAGCCCCTGAGCCCCTGAGCCCCTGGGCTCCTGAGGCCCTAGGCGGGTTCGGTGACGTCGGCGACCTGCGCGTCGAGGACCCGCAGCACGTCGTCGGACTGCGCGGTCGCGGCGACGCCGTGCGCCCCGGCGCCGATCGAGACCAGCCGCCCGCGCACGGTCGTGTCCGCGACGACCGGCAGGGCGGTGGTCGAGCCGAAGGGGGTGATGGTGCCGCGCTCGTAGCCGGTGACCGCCCTGGCGACGGCCGCGTCGGGCATCGACATGCGGTTGACGCCCAGCAGCGCCCGCAGCTTGGGCCAGGAGATCTCCCGACCCCCCGGCACCAGGACGAAGAGGAAGTCGTCCTCCGCGCGCCGCACCACCAGGGTCTTGATGATGTCCTGCGGCTCGACCCCCCTCGCTGCGGCCGCCTCCTCGAGGGAGCCGACCCGTCCGTGCCGGGTGATGGTGTGCTCGATCCCGCTGGCGGCGAGCGCCGCTGCCGCCCGCGCCTCGCCCTCGGTCGGCGCGGCGTCCCGGGCGGGGTCGGAGCCGGTGTCCTGGGTCATGCCGTCATGCTAGGTCGCAGGCCGGGCGACGTCTGCCCGGAGGGCCGGTCTGGCATCCGAGACGCATTGACCGGTGTCCTGCAGTGCAACGACGGTGCCTGGTGTGGAATGGTCTCGGTGCCGGTTCGAGCAGAGCGTCGCCTGGACCTCGCCGTCGGTGCGGGCAGAGCTGAGAGGACACCGTGAGCTTCGAGTCGATGTGGTCCGACCTGCAACCGGTCGGACGCAGCGCCCAGAGCGGCGGCTACCGCCGGTTCGCGTGGACCCGTGAAGACCACGACCTGCGCGAGTGGTTCGCCGGGGAGTGCCTCGCGCGCGGGCTCGACCTCACTGAGGACCGGATGGGCAACCAGTGGGCCTGGTGGGGCGACCCCGACTCGGCGGCCGCCAGGGGCGACAAGGGCGTCGTCACCGGCTCCCACCTCGACAGCGTGCCGGACGGCGGCGCCTTCGACGGGCCGCTCGGGGTCGTCAGCGCACTCGCGGCAGTCGACTCGTTGCGCGACAGCGGGTTCCAGCCGTCCAGGCCGATCGGCATCGTCAACTTCGTCGACGAGGAGGGCGCCCGGTTCGGAGTCGCCTGCGCCGGCTCACGGGTGATCACCGGCGCCATGACCGCGCGGCGCGCGCGCAGCCTCACCGACGCCGACGGCATGACGATGGCCGACGCGCTCACGGCCGCCGGTCGCGACCCCCACCAGATCGGCCGCGACGACGACGCGCTGCGCCGCATCGGCAGCTTCGTCGAGCTGCACGTCGAACAAGGCCGTGGGCTCATCGACCTCGACCACCCCATCGCGGTCGGCAGCGACATCTGGCCGCACGGGCGGTGGCGCCTCGACTTCGTCGGCGAGGCCAACCACGCAGGCACGACCAGGCTCGAGGACCGCCACGACGCGATGCTCGGGTATGCCGCCGCGGTGCTCGCCGCGCGCGAGGCCGCCATCACCCACGGCTGCGTCGCGACCATCGGCAAGGTCGCCGTGACGCCCGGTGGTGTCAACGCGATCCCCAGCGCGGTCACCGGCTGGCTCGACGCCCGCGGCGCCAGCCCGCGTCCGGTGCGTCGCGCGGTCTCCGACATCACCGCCATGGTCGAGCAGTCCGGCGGCAGGATCACCCAGGAGTCGTGGACCCCTTCCACACCGTTCGACGCCTCGCTGAGCGGACGGCTGGGCACCCGGCTCGGCGGCATCCCGGTGCTCGGCACGGGGGCCGGCCACGACGCCGGCATCCTCGCGAACGCCGGCATCCCCACGGCCATGCTCTTCGTCCGCAACCCCACCGGCGTCTCCCACTCCCCGGCGGAGTTCGCCGAGACGTCCGACTGCCTCGAAGGGGTCGCGGCCCTCGCAGCCGTCCTCGAGGACCTCGCCGGGGACGCGGCGTGACCAGCTACTGGGCGGAGCACGCCTGGCTCCCGACCGGGCTCGCGACGGGCGTGCGGTTCGACGTGGTCGACGGGGTCTTCTCCGGAGTGCACCGGCGGGCCAGGCCGGAGGCAGGCGAGGTGCGCCTGCACGGCGTCGTCCTGCCCGGACTGGCCAACGCCCACAGCCACGCCTTCCACCGCGCGCTGCGCGGCCGCACCCACGGCGACGGCGGCAACTTCTGGACCTGGCGGCAGCAGATGTATGCCGTCACGCGGCACCTCACGCCCGACATCTACTTCGCCCTGGCCCGCGCGGTCTTCGCGGAGATGGTGCTGTCCGGCACCACCGTGGTCGGCGAGTTCCACTACCTGCACCACGACCTCGCCGGCCGGCCCTACGCCGACCCCAACGCCATGGGCGCGGCGATCATCGAGGCTGCCCGCGAAGCCGGGTTGCGGCTCACCCTGCTCGACACCTGCTACCTCGCCGGCGGCCTGTCGGGTGACGGGCACGTGCCGCTCGACGACGTGCAACGCCGCTTCACCGACGGCGACGTCGACCGCTGGGCCGCACGGGTGGCCGCGCTCGCCCCCGATCCGACCACGCGGATCGGGGCCGCGGTGCACTCCGTGCGTGCGGTGCCCCGCGATGACCTGCGCGCCATGGCCGAGGTCACCCGTGGGCGGATCGTCCACGCCCACGTGAGCGAGCAGCCGGCCGAGAACCTCGCCACGCAGGTGTTCTACGGCGCCACCCCCACCGAGCTGCTCGACGAGGCGGGGCTGCTGGGCGAGCGGTTCAGCGCGGTCCACGCCACGCACCTGTCCGACCACGACATCCAGCTGCTCGGCCGGTCCGCGTCGACCGCCTGCTTCTGCCCCACGACCGAGCGCGACCTCGCGGACGGGATCGGGCCGGCCCGGGCGCTGGCCGAGGCCGGTGCGCGGCTCTCGCTCGGCTCCGACCAGCACGCCGTCATCGACCCGTTCGAGGAGGTGCGGGGCCTGGAGATGCACGAGCGGCTGGCCAGCAACGAGCGCGGCCGGTTCACCCCCGACGAGCTGATGGCCGCAGCGTCGGTGGACGGCTACCGCAGCCTCGGGTGGCAGGATGCCGGACTCATCGCCGACGCAGCGGCCGCCGACTTCGTCGTGGTCCGCACCGACACCGTCAACACCGCGGGCGCGAAGGCGGGCCAGATCCTCTACAGCGCGACGCGCGCCGACGTCGACACCGTGGTGGTCGGCGGCCAGGTGGTGGTGGAGGCCGGACGGCACCGGCTCGGGGACGTGGCGGCCATGCTGGGCAAGGCGCTCGCCGACGTGCGGGACCACCGGTGAGCAGCACCGTCGTCACCGGCATCGGCGAGCTGGTCACCTGCGACGGGACCACGCCCGACGGGCTGGGCCTTCGCCACGACGCCGCCCTCGTCGTGGAGGCGGGCAGGATCGCGTGGCTCGGCTCGTCCACGCAGGCGCCGGCGGCCGACCACGCGATCGACGTGGACGGCCGGGCCGTGCTCCCCGGCTTCGTCGACTCCCACGCGCACCTCGTCTTCGCCGGTGACCGCGGTGACGAGTTCGCCGCCCGCATGGCCGGCACTCCCTACGACGGGGGTGGGATCGGGGTCTCCGTCGCCGCGACCCGAGCGGCCTCGGACGACGAGCTGCGGTCCCTGGTCGCCGCGCGGGTCGCCGAGATGCGCGCCCAGGGCACGACGACGGTCGAGATCAAGAGCGGCTACGGACTGACCGTCGAGGACGAGGCCCGGGCGCTGCGCATCGCGGGCGAGTTCACCCCGGAGACGACGTTCCTCGGCGCCCACGTGGTGCCACGCGAGCACGCCGGCGACCGCGCGGCATACCTCGAGCTCGTCACCGGACCGATGCTCGCGGCGGCGGCTCCGCACGCGCGGTGGGTCGACGTCTTCTGCGAGCCGCACTCGGCGCACGCGTTCACCGAGGCGGAGGCTCGGGTGGTCCTGCTCGCCGGGCGACGGGCGGGGCTGGAGCTGCGCGTCCACGGCAACCAGCTCGGTCACGGGCCGGGCGTGCAGCTGGCCGTCGAGCTGGGTGCGGCCAGCGTCGACCACTGCACCTACCTGTCCGACGCGGACGTGGAGGCGCTCGCCGGGGCGGCCGACACGACCGTCGCGACCCTCCTGCCGGGGGTGGAGTTCTCGACCCGCTCGCCCTACCCCGACGCGGCGGCCCTGCTGCGAGCCGGGGTCTCGGTCGCCCTGGCGACCGACTGCAACCCGGGCACCTGCTACTCGTCGTCGATGCCGTTCGTCATCGCCCTCGCGGTGCGCGAGATGGGGCTGACGCCCGGGCAGGCCGTGCTCGCAGCCACCGTTGGCTCGGCCAAGTCGTTGCGGCGCAACGACATCGGTCGTATCGAAGTGGGCGCCCGCGCTGACCTGACGGTGCTCGACGCACCATCGCACGTCCACCTGTCCTACCGAGCCGGCGTCCCGATCGCACGGGCGCTCGACCTCTAGCGCCGACGCGTCAGGCGTCGCCCTCCTGCATGGCCTTCGGGAGGTGTCCGGCCGACTTCTGGTAGTACTCGGCCGCCTTGCGCGTGACGATGACCTTGGCCGCGCCGGCGGCCAGACCGGTCAGCGCGGCGAACGCGATGGCGTCCTTCCAGGGCGTCCGCGGGTCGCGTGGGTCGACCACGGCGTCGCGGCCGGCCTTCTTCCACGCGGTGGTGACCAGCTTGTTGGCGACCACGCCGGCGAGCACCGCCGACCCGGTCCCGAGCACTCGCCACACCAGTGGTCCCATGACGCACCTCTTCCGTCCAGATCGCCCTCCGGCCGCCGCGAACTGCTGCTGACCTGCGCCTCCACCCTGTCACATCGTGGAGTAGGGTTCGAGACGTAACGACAGGGGAGCGCGTGAGCGCTGAGAGTGCGGGAGACCGCAGACCCTCACACCTGATCCGGTTCGCACCGGCGTAGGGAGTCGAGATCTCAGACACCTGTCGGGCGAGTGCGCCACCACAGGTGCTCCTCGTCCGGCAGCTGTCTCCCCGAGGTATCCACCGGATTCCACGGGAGAAGAACACATGAGCACCACCAACACCCCGGCCACCTCGGCCAGCACGACCTCGTCCACCGCACCGACCACGGCCCGCCGTGGGAGCATCCGTGCGAGCGGCTCACTCTGGGGTTGGCGCACCGTCGACCTGTTGACCGTCTCGTTCCTCGGCGCCGCCTTCGGCGTCGCCTACTGGGCCTGGGGCCTGGCCTACACCGCACCGGCCGCGGGGCTCGAGGCCGTCTTCCCGCCGCTCCAGGGCATCACCGGAGCGCCCTGGCTGATGGCCGGGGTGGTGGGCGGCCTGGTCATCAGGCGCCCCGGAGCGGCCCTGCTGTGCGAGGTGGTGGCGGCGCTGGTCTCGATGCTGCCGGGCACCAAGTGGGGCTTCACCACGCTCGTCTCGGGCATCCTGCAGGGCCTCGGCGCGGAGATCGCCTTCCTCGTCCTCGGGTACGCGGCGTTCGGCCTCGGCGCCGCGCTGCTGGCCGGCGCCCTCTCGGCTCCGCTGGAGGCCCTCTACGAGTGGCAGGTCTACTGGACCGACTGGGACCTTGCCTACAAGCTCGCCTACGGCGGGATCCTGACGGTCGCGGGCGCGATCGTGGCCGGCGGTCTCGGCTGGCTGCTGACCCGCGGCCTGGCTCGAGCCGGCGCCCTGGGCGCGTTCCCGGCCGGACAGGAAGCCCGGGAGTCACACGCTGTCTGAGCACCCCGGCCCCGGCGCCCCCCTGGGGCGTCGGGGGCACCTCGAGGTCCGGGGGCTGACCTGGCGACCCTACGGCCGCCGCGACCCGGTCATCCCCGGGCTCGACCTCGACCTCCCGGCCGGCCAACGGGTCCTGCTAGTGGGCCCGAGCGGCTCGGGCAAGTCGACGCTGCTGCGGGCCCTCGCCGGCGTGCTCGAGGTCGCCGACTCGGGCGAGCGGGGTGGCACCGTGCTCCTCGACGGTGCCGTCCCGGGGGCCCGGGCCGGCGATGTCGGCCTCGTCCTCCAGGACCCTGGCGCGGGCATCGTCTCGGCCACCGTCGGGCGCGACGTCGCCTTCGGCCTCGAGAACATCGGTATGCCGCGTGCGGACATGCCGGCGCGCGTCACGGCCGCGCTCGAGGCGGTCGGCCTCGAGATGCCCCAGGACACCCCGACCTTCGCGCTGTCCGGGGGTGAGCAGCAGCGGCTCGCCCTGGCCGGAGCGCTCGCCCTCGAGCCTGCCGTCCTGCTGCTCGACGAGCCCACTGCGATGCTCGACCCAGGCAACGCCGACACCGTCCGCCGGACCGTCGACCGGGTGACCAGGTCCCGGGGGCTGACGACGGTCGTCGTCGAGCACCGGCTCGGCCCCTGGCTCGACCTCGTCGACCGGCTGGTCGTCCTCGACTCGACTGGTCGGGTCGAGGCGGACGGCGAGCCGTCGACAGTGCTGGCGCTGCACGGGGAGTCGCTTGCAGCCCAAGGCATCTGGGTGCCCGGGTTCCCCGATCCGCAACCACGCGGCATACCTGCCGGGGTCTTCGAGCCGTCGTCGACCGGCGCCAACGTGCTGACCCTCGACGCGGCCGACGTCACCATCAGCAGGTCGGTGCGGGGGCTCGACGGCTCGACGCGCACCACCGTGGCGGTGCGGGACCAGTGGTTCCAGGCCCGCGCGGGTCGGGTGCACGCCCTCGTCGGTCCCAGTGGGGCGGGCAAGTCCACCTTCATGCTCGCGTTGGCCGGGCTGCTGCGCCGACAGGGCGGGGAGGTGCGCCTGCGGCCCGACCTCGCGGTCGAGGGGGAGCGCGACCCGCGTGAGCTGGGCACCGTCGAGCTGGCCCGCCGGGTGGCCTGGGTGCCCCAGTGGGCCAGCTCGACCCTCGTCAGCCACACCGTGCTCGACGAGGTGATGACCACGTCACGGGCGGTGGGGTCGGTCGAGTCCGAGGCGCTGGCGCGGGCTCGGGCCCTGCTGGCGCACCTCGGCCTCGACCACCTGGAGCAGGCCGACCCGCGACACCTCTCTGGTGGGGAGCAGCGGCGGCTCGCGATGGCGTCGGCGGTGGTCCACCAACCCGCCCTGGTCTGTGCCGACGAGGCCACCGTCGGACAGGACCGGCTCACCTGGGCTGCCGTCATGGGCATCGTCGAGGGGTTGCGCGACACCGGCGCAGCGATCGTCCTCACCACCCACGACGACGCCGTGACTGCTCGCGCTGACGCGGTCACGGTGATCGAGCGGCCCGTGCAGCCACCCCCCGCCCCGGTCCTGCGCCGACCCCTGGTGGCGCGGGCCGGACCGCTCTCGCTGCTGCTGGGCGCGAGCCTGGCCATCCCTGCGGGGGTGGTGTCTCCTCGGTGGTCCACCAGCCTCGTCGTCCTCGCGGCGCAGGTTGTGCTGGCCGGGCTCGCGCTCTGCGCTCCGGGCCGGGGCCCGGCACCCGCGGTTCGCCTCCGTGGAGTGCTCCTGCGACTGGGGCCCGGGCTGCTCGGCGCGCTCTCGGTGGCGTGGTCCACCTGGCTCCTGGGTGGACACGACCACGAGACCGCGTTCACCGCGGGCCTGCGGGTGCTCATCATCGTGCTGCCCTCGACGGTGCTGATCCAGCACGTCGATGCCGACGCCCTCGGCGACCACCTCGGGCAGCGGCTTCGGCTCCCGGCCCGCCCCGTGGTGGCCGTCGCCGCGGCGCTGCAGCGGGTGCACACGTTCGGCGAGGTCTGGTCCGAGATCGCCCGGGCCCGCCGGGTGCGCGGCATCGGAGCCTCCGCACGCTCGCCGCGCTCGGTCCTCGCCGAGCTGTGGGCGCTGACCCTGGGGATGCTCGTCCGATCGCTCCAGTCGGCAGCCGCGCTCGCGGTCGCGATGGACTCACGCGGGTTCGCCACGGCATACCGGCGCACCTGGGCGGCGCCCGCCCCCTGGCGACGCGCCGACTGGCTGGTGGTCGCCGCCAGCCTGCTCCCCCTCGCGCTGGCAGTCGTGGTCCGCTGAGCCGGCGCCTCGTCTGCGACGACCCCTTGCGGCTCGCTGGGGAACCGGAGCAAGGTGACTTCCATGAACCGTGTCAATGACGCCGCGGGTCCGGCCGCACCGGACCAGATCCGCAACGTGGTCCTGGTGGGAGCGAGCGGGGCCGGCAAGACGGCACTGTTCGACCAGCTCGTGGCGGCCCGGATCCCGGGCCGCCGCGCTCGTGACGGAGGCGATCTCGCGCCCACCCAGTCGCTCACGGCGGCCTCGATCCCCAGTGGCGAGGTCACCCTCAACCTGCTCGACACCCCCGGTCACCCCGACTTCGTGGGCGACGTGCGCGCCGGGTTGCGGGCCGCCGACGCGGCCCTCTTCGTCGTGGCCGCGGCCGATGGGGTGGACGAGCCGACCCGGCTCTTGTGGCGTGAGTGCGAGGTGCTCGGTATGCCGCGCGCCGTCGCCGTGACGCGCCTCGAGCAGGCGCGGGCCGACTTCGAGGCGACCGTCGAAGGGTGCCAGCGCGCGTTCGGCGATGCCGAGCCGCTGGCCCTGCCGCTGGTGGTCGACGGCGCGGTCACCGGACTGCTGAACCTCCTTCGCCGCACCGTGACCGAGCAGCAGCCGGGTGGGGGTGAGGCCGACCGGGAGCCCAGCGCCGACGAGGGTGAGCTGATCGACGCCCAGCGGGGCGAGCTGATCGAGTCCGTGATCGAGGAGTCCGAGGACGAAGGGCTCCTCGAGCGCTACCTGGGGGGAGAGGAGGTCGACACCGAGGCGGTGTCCGACGACCTGCGCCTCGCCGTCGCGACCGCGCGGTTCTTCCCGATCCTGCCGACCCACGCCCCGGGCGGCGTGGGGGTCGAGGCGCTGCTCGAGCTGTGCGAGAAGGGATTCCCGTCGCCGGTGGGCGCAGCAGTCCCGACCGTGTACACCCCGGCCGGTGGCGACTTCGGTCCGGTCACCTGCGACCCGTCCGGCCCACTCGTGGCCGAGGTCGTGCGCACCACGACCGACCCGTTCGTCGGACGCCAGTCGCTCGTGCGCGTGTTCTCCGGCACGTTGCGCCCTGACGAGCCGGTGCACATCTCCGGTCACCTCCAGCACTTCGCCAGCCACCTCGTCGACGAGCACGCCGACCACGACACCGACGACGAGCGGATCGGCCCGCTCTCCGCGCCGGTGGGTGACGAGACGCGACCCGTCGCGGCGGGGATCGCCGGCGACGTGGTCGTGGTGTCCAAGCTGTCGGGTGCGGAGACCTCCGACACGTTGTCGCGCAAGGACAAGCCGGCCCTCGTCGAACCCTGGCTCCTGCCCAACCCGTTGCTGCCCGTGGCGATCCACGCCCGGTCGAAGGGCGACGAGGACAAGCTCGCGACCGCGCTGCAACGGCTGGTGGCCGAGGACGTCACGATGCGGCTCGAGCACAACGCCGAGACCCACCAGCTGGTGCTGTGGGCGATGGGGCCGGCCCACGTCGACCAGCTGATCGCCACCCTCGACTCGCGCTACCACGTGCCCGTCGAGGTGGAGCCGGTCCGGACCTCGTTGCGCGAGACCTTCGTCCGGCCGACCAAGGTGCAGGGCCGGCTCGTGAAGCAGTCGGGCGGGCACGGCCAGTACGCGGTCTGCCACCTCGAGATCGAGCCGCTGGAACGCGGCGCGGGCATCGAGTTCGTCGACAAGGTCGTCGGCGGCGCAGTGCCCCGCAACTTCATCCCCTCGGTGGAGAAGGGCGCGCGCTCCCAGCTCGAGAAGGGGGTGCTGGCCGGCTACCCCGTGGTCGACGTGCGGATCACCCTCGTCGACGGCAAGGCGCACTCGGTCGACTCCTCCGACATGGCTTTCCAGACCGCCGCCGGGATGGCCCTGCGCGAGGCGGCGAACGACTCGACGGTGGCCATGCTCGAACCCGTCGACGAGGTGCACATCGAGGTCAGCGACGACGCGGTGGGTGGGGTCCTGGCGGACCTGCGCGGCAGGCGGGGCCAGGTCCACGGCACCGAGCCGGCCGAGGTCGCCGGGCGCACCGTCATCCACGCCGAGGTGCCGGCCCACGAGCTCGCCCGCTACCCGGTCGACCTGCGCTCGGTGTCCCACGGCACCGGCAGCTTCACCCGCAGCTTCGTCCGCTACGACTACATGCCGCCAGCCCTGGCCCGCGAGGTCACCGCAGGCTGACCGGTGCGCTCAGTCCGGGACGACCAGCGGCGTCTCGGAGCGCCCCCGGCGGACGAGGTAGCCGTGCCACAGCAGCCGTGCCGCGGTCGAGCGATGGGGCTGCCACCGCGCGCCCAGCTGCTCCAGCCCCGCCTGGTCGGGCACCACGTCGAGGTGCAGCGCCTCGGCCGCAGCGACCTGCAGGGCGCGGTCGCCGACCGGCCACAGGTCCGGGCGGCCGAGACACGCGAGCAGGTAGACGTCGGCGGTCCAGCGGCCGATGCCGGGCAGGGCGGTCAGGGCGCGGCGCACCTCGTCGTCGGACTGGACGTCGAGGGCGGGCAGGTCGAGCTCACCGGTCACCACCGCCGCGGCCAGTGCGCGCAGGTAGCGGTCCTTCTGCCGGGAGACGCCGTCCTCGCGCAGCTCTTCGGGAGTGGTGCGCAGCAGGGCCTCGGGTGCCAGCGAGCCCGTCCGCGCGAGGACCTTGCGGTACGCGGCGGCCGCGGAGGCCAGCGAGACCTGCTGCTCGAGGATGAACAGCACGAGGCTCGCGAAACCCGGGGGCCGCAGCCACAGCGGTGGCGTGCCGTGGGCGGCCACCAGCGCGGCGAGGTCGGGGTCGGCGGCGGTCAGCTCCGACACCGTGCGCGCGAAGAGCCGGTCGTCCACGAGCGGCGACGCTACCCCGACCCGACCGACTCGACCCGACCCGGTGGTCAGCCGGCCCGCAGCCGGCGACGCTCGTCGCGCAGGGCCTGGAGCTGGGCGAAGTAGGTCTCGGTCGGGTAGGTCTCGGTCGGCTCGGTGTTGGCGCGCGAGACCTCGGCGCGCAAGACCTCGGCAGCCGGCGCCGGGGCGGCCGGGGCGCGGACCAGCCTGAGGTGGGACGGACGCTTCTCGGCCATGACGCCCACGGTAGGACCGCCCACCGACAGCCGACGCCCAGGATCTCGACGTAGCGTGAGGGGGTCGACCGGTGAGGAGGTGCGGGTGAAGCGGTGGACCAGGCTCGCCGTGCCCCTCGTGGCCGTCGCCGTGCTGGGCGGCGCCGGGCTGGCTGTGGCCGGGTCGAGCCGTGCCCCGGCGGCCCCGCCGGTCGAGCGGCTCGACAAGGTCGTGCTGCTCGGCGACTCCTACTCGGCCGGCAACGGTGCCGGGGGCTACCTCGACTCCTGCTTCCGCACCCCCCAGAGCGCAGGACGCCGGTATGCCGCGCAGGTGCGGGCCGCGGTCGTGGACGTCTCGTGCAGCGGGGCCGTCGTGGCGGACCTGACCCACGCCCGCGACCAGTCCCGCCCCGCCCAGGTCGACGCGGTGGACCGGACCGCGGACGTGGTGGTGCTGACCATCGGAGGCAACGACGTCGGGTTCGGCACGATCGTCGTCCAGTGCTTCCTGTTCGGCACCGGCACCGCCGACGGTGGCTGCGCCGACGGCATACAGCGGGCGTGGGCACAGCTGCCCCGGCTGCGCACCGACCTGACCGCCGCGCTCACGCAGGTGCGGTCGCGGATGCGGCCGGACGCGACCCTCGTCCTGCGCAGCTACCCCCTCCTGGCGCCCGACCGGCCGCTGGTGGAGCAGGGCGGCTACGACGCGAACCGGGGGATCCGCGCGCTGGGGAGGGCCGGCACGGCGGTGCAGCAGGAGGCCGTCGACGCCGTCCGGGCGTCCGCCCCGGGGCGGGAGCGCACCTACCTCGACACGTCCGCCGCCACGGTGTTCGCCGGTCACGAGCTCGGCGCGAAGCCGGCGGCCGGGGCGAAGGCCGACCCGTGGTTCGTCGGGTTCGGCACCAGGGGCGGGCGGCAGGCCGAGGTCTACCACCCCAACCCGGCCGGCTGGGCGGCCTGGGGCGACTCGCTGACCCGGTTCCTCGCGCCCCGCACCCGCTGACCCGGATTGCCTCGACGCGACGCGGCGCGAGAGGCTGGCCGCATGCCCGAGGTGTTCGCAGGTCTCGTCGACGTCCATTACGGCTTCATCGACCTCTACTCCGACCCCGACGGCAGCGGTGACGAGTCCGACGACCTGATCGCGGCCCGCCGGGGGCAGGCCAACGGGCTCGTGGGCGCGCAGGTCCCGCACCAGCTCGGCATGGTCACGGGTCTGCACACCGGTGAGGTGCCCCTCGTCGTCACCTGGAGCGAGGACGCCCCGGCGGTGGACGAGGAGTGGGAGGACGTCGTCGAGGTGTCGGTCGACCTGTCCACGCCCGACCTGACGATCGCGACCTTCGAGAGCGCGTACGGCTGCACCATCCCGCAGTCCGGGTGGCACCGGGCCCGCTACTGCGTGGCCGCGATGGACGAGGGGCAGGAGCTCGACACCCCCGAGGAGGACGAGGTCGCCCCCGACCGCTACCTGCTCCAGCTCTGGCCCGCGCCGCCGCAGCCGGATGCTGTGCTGCGCGAGGGCAGCGAGATCGCCGCCTACTGGCACGGGGTCGCGCGCGGCGAGGACTGACCGGGAACAATCTCCTCCCGCACGAAGTTGAGCCGAGTGAACGCAAGTTTGGCGCTCGGATTTGCCACCCGGCAGCTCTGCTCCTAACTTGAGTGCAGGCAACTCAACCCCAACGCAACAGGAGATTTCCCATGGCACGTGCGGTCGGCATCGACCTCGGTACCACCAACTCGGCCGTCGCCGTCCTCGAGGGCGGGGAGCCGACGATCATCGCCAACGCGGAGGGCGGTCGCACGACCCCGTCCGTGGTGGCGTTCTCCAAGGGCGGTGAGGTGCTGGTCGGCGAGATCGCCAAGCGCCAGGCCGTCACCAACGTCGACCGGACGATCCGTTCCGTCAAGCGCCACATCGGCACCGACTGGAAGTCGCCCGAGATCGACGGCAAGACCTACACCGCGCAGGAGATCAGCGCCCGCATCCTGCAGAAGCTCAAGCGCGACGCCGAGTCCTACCTCGGTGAGGACGTGACCGATGCCGTCATCACCGTCCCCGCCTACTTCGACGACCACGAGCGCCAGGCCACCAAGGAGGCCGGTGAGATCGCGGGCCTCAACGTCCTGCGCATCATCAACGAGCCCACCGCCGCAGCGCTCGCGTACGGCCTCGACAAGGGCAAGGAGGACGAGCTCATCCTCGTCTTCGACCTCGGTGGTGGCACCTTCGACGTGTCCCTCCTCGAGGTCGGCAAGGACCCGGAGGACGGCTTCTCGACGATCCAGGTCCGCGCGACCAGCGGTGACAACCAGCTCGGTGGCGACGACTGGGACGAGCGCATCGTCAACCACCTCCTCACCACGGTGAAGAACACCTCCGGCGTCGACCTGTCCAAGGACAAGATCGCGATGCAGCGGCTGCGCGACGCGGCGGAGCAGGCCAAGAAGGAGCTCTCCTCCTCGACCAGCACCAACGTGTCGATGCAGTACCTCTCGATGTCCGAGAACGGCCCGATCCACCTCGAGGAGACGATCAGCCGCGCCCAGTTCGAGCAGCTGACCAAGGACCTGCTCGACCGGACCCGCCAGCCGTTCCACAACGTCATCAAGGACGCCGGCATCGCGCTGGCCGACATCGACCACGTGGTCCTCGTCGGTGGCTCGACCCGCATGCCCGCCGTGAGCACCCTCGTCAAGGAGCTCACCGGTGGCAAGGAGCCCAACAAGGGCGTCAACCCCGACGAGGTCGTCGCCGTGGGCGCGAGCCTGCAGGCCGGTGTCCTCAAGGGTGAGCGCAAGGACGTCCTGCTCATCGACGTCACGCCCCTGTCGCTCGGCATCGAGACCAAGGGTGGCCTGTTCACCAAGCTCATCGAGCGCAACACGGCCATCCCGACCAAGCGCTCCGAGGTGTTCTCGACCGCTGAGGACAACCAGCCGAGCGTGCTGATCCAGGTCTTCCAGGGCGAGCGTGAGATCGCGCAGCACAACAAGCAGCTGGGCACCTTCGAGCTCAGCGGCATCGCACCCGCCCCGCGCGGCGTGCCGCAGGTCGAGGTCACCTTCGACATCGACGCCAACGGCATCGTCAACGTCTCCGCCAAGGACCGCGGCACCGGCCAGGAGCAGAAGATCACCATCTCCGGTGGCTCGGCCCTCGCCAAGGAGGACATCGAGCGGATGATCAAGGAGGCCGAGGCCCACGCCGACGAGGACAAGAAGCGTCGCGAGGAGACCGAGGCCCGCAACACCGCCGAGAACCTCGTCTACTCGACCGAGAAGTTCCTCGGCGACAACGCCGACAAGCTCCCGGCCGACGGCCGTGGCGACGTCGACGCCGCGCTCGCGGACCTCAAGGAGGCCCTGAAGCCGGAGTCGGGCGCGACGCCCGAGGACATCTCGGCCAAGACCTCGAAGCTCTCCGAGGAGTCGCAGAAGCTGGGCACCGCGATGTATGCCGCGGCGGCCGAGTCCGAGCAGGCCGGCACCTCCGGTGACGGTGCGGCGTCCGACGGCGCCGGCTCCACTGACGCGGGTGCGTCCGACGACGACGTCGTGGACGCCGAGGTCGTCGAGGACGACGAGGAGAAGAAGTGACCGACCAGGCCCCCATGCCTGACGGTGTCGAGGAGGTGGTGGGCGCCGGCGAGACCGCCGCGCCCACCGCCCCCGCGGCGGCTCCGCTGCAGGGCGACATCCTCGACGAGGCTGACGGCCCCCAGCACCCCGGTGACGCCACCGAGGCGGCTGGCGAGCAGCCGTCGGACTCGGCCGACCTCCACCCCGACACGGTGCTGGCGGGGGAGCGGCTGGCCGACCTCCAGCGGCTCCAGGCGGAGTACGTCAACTACAAGCGTCGCGTCGACCGGGACCGGGCGGTCGTGCAGGAGCGCGCCGCCCAGTCGGTGATCGAGGCGCTGCTCCCGGTGCTGGACGACATCCACGCCGCGAGGGAGCACGGCGACCTGGTCGACGGCCCGTTCTCGGCGATCGCCGACAAGCTGGAGTCGACCCTCGGCAAGTTCGGGCTGGAGCGCTACGGCGCGGCCGGCGAGCAGTTCGACCCGAACCTGCACGAGGCCCTGATGCACACCGCGTGGCCCCAGGACGGCTCGGTGCAGCCGACCGACTCGACCACCGTGGTGCAGGTGCTTCAGCCCGGCTACCGCGCCGGCGAGCAGATCCTGCGGGCGGCGCGCGTCGCCGTGGCCGATCCCGAGTGACGGCAGCATCATCTCCAGCATGACCCACGCCCCGGCCGCCGATCCGACCCGCGCCACCGGCGCGGGCCGGACCGGCGGACCGGGCGCCACCAGGACGAGGCAGGAAGGAGGATGCCGACATGGCTAGCCAGGACTGGTTCGAGAAGGACTTCTACGCGATCCTCGGCGTCCCCCAGGACGCCGACCAGGCGGCGATCAAGAAGGCCTACCGCAAGCTCGCTCGTGCCCACCACCCCGACCAGAACGCGGGGGACGCCGCTGCCGAGCAGCGGTTCAAGGACGTGGGCGAGGCGAACTCGGTGTTGTCCGACCCCGAGAAGCGCCGTGAGTACGACGCGGTCCGCCAGATGGCCCGGGGTGGCGCCCGGTTCACCGCCGGTGGGCCCGGTGGTGGCGCGGCCGGCTTCGACGACGTGTTCTCCACCATGTTCGGGGGCGGGGGCCGCGGCGGCCCCCGGGTCCGTTACTCGACCGGTGGCGGCGGTGAGCCCAGCCTCGAGGACCTCCTCGGGGGGATGTTCGGAGGAGGCGGCGGTCCCGCCTACGGGGGCGCCGGGTTCCGCGCACCCCAGGGTCCGCGCAAGGGCGCGGACCTGACGGCCCGCACGAGCCTGTCGTTCCGCGATGCCGTCGAGGGTGCCACCGTCACCCTCGGCACCACCGGTGGTGGCCAGATCACGACCCGCATCCCGGCCGGGGTCAAGGACGGTCAGAAGATCCGCCTGCGCGGCAAGGGGCAGCCGGGCGACTCGGGTGCGCCCGCGGGCGACCTCATCCTCACCGTCGCGGTCGAGAAGCACCCCGTCTTCGCTCGGGAGGGCGACAACCTGACCCTCGAGCTTCCCGTGACGTTCGCCGAGGCGACCCTCGGCGCCACGGTGGCCGTGCCGACCCTCGACGGGTCCAGCGTCAAGGTGCGCATCGCCCCGGGCACCCCCAGTGGCAGGGTCCTGCGGATCAAGGGCCGCGGCGTGCCGCTGAAGGGCAAGCCGGGTGACCTGCTGGCGAAGGTCAGCGTCGTGGTGCCCCAGCGACTGTCCGACGAGGCGATGGCCGCGGTCGAGACCCTGCAGACCCTCGACAAGGGGTTCGACCCCCGGGCCGAGCTCTTCGCGAACGCGAGGCGGTGACGGTCGTGGCCGACGTCCGTGCATTCTCCCCCGACGACGACTCCCCGGTCTTCGTCATCTCCGTCGCGGCCACCCTGGCCGGCATGCACGCGCAGACCTTGCGGCAGTACGACCGGCTCGGCCTGGTCAGCCCGTCGAGGACCCGCGGTGGCGGTCGGCGCTACTCCGGACGCGACGTGGCGATGCTCAGGGAGGTGCAGCGACTGTCGCAGGAAGAGGGTGTCAGCCTCGCCGGCATCCGGCGCATCCTGGAGCTCGAGAACCAGGTGACGGCGCTGCGCAGCCGGGTGCTCGAGCTCACCGACGAGCTGGAACGCTCGCGGCTCGCGTCCCCGTCACGACCCGCCTCCCGGGTCTTCGCGGTCGGCCCCTCGGGCGACGTGATCGCGGTACGGGCCGGACAGCGCCCCCGGCTGCAGCGCTCGCAGGCCCTGGTGGTGTGGCGGCCGAGCCACCACCGCGCGACCACTGAGCCACGGTGAAGCACCACTGATCTCACGGCACGCCAAGAGCCCCACCCCGTCACCGGGTGGGGCTCTCGGCATGCGCCGGCGCTTGGGGGGCCGGGCAGGTCAGTCGGGCACCTCGGCGGGGCACCTCACGCAGACACCTCGTCGCGCAGGGGGGCGGTGGCCAGCAGGGCCCGGTAGTCCTCGATCTGCAGCTCGCGCAGCAGTGCGGCGTAGACCTCTGGGCTGACCCGGAGCTTGCTGCCGGTCTCGAGGTGCCTGATGTACGAGGGGTCGACCTCCAGGGCCGCGGCGAGGTCGGTGACTGCTCGCCCCCTGGCGCGGCGGATGACGCGCAGTGCGTAGCCATGGACCTCGATCGCGCCATTTGACGGTGTTTCCCTAGACATGGCCATGAATCTAGCCATGAACGCGTGGTCCGGCAAGAGTTGTGCACAGGGGTCCCCGGAACGAGCGATCGCCCTCGCCGGGGGCTCGGCGGCGCCCGCCGTGCAGCGCCCGAACTGGTGGGGGCGCGGGGGGAAACGTGACTGAGCAGGACTAGAAGTGACTGGGTGTGACTGGCAAGATGCGCAGCATGAATCGTGAGCAGCTCGAACGCCTCGGCCACCGTGTCGAACGTGCCCGCCTCAGTCACGGGTGGAGCAAGGAACAGGCCGCCAGGGAGGCTCGCATCTCCTCGATCACGTGGAAGCGCGTGGAGGACGGGCTCGGCGTGCAGGACGTCAAGCGGGCCAAGGTGCTCGAGGTGCTCGGGCTGGACGACCGGGGTGAGCCTGTCGGTGGGTCGCCGCAGGATGGTGGCTTCGTGAACGCTCCGGGCCAGCGGGTCCGGTCCGGGGTCAGCGACGAGGAGGTCCTGGCCCTGATCGACGACGTGAGGAGCAGGCTTGACGCCATCGAGCGGCGCATCCGGGGTTCCTGACCCCTGGGCAGTGCTGGGCGGGATGCGCGATGTGGTGCTCGTGCGCCAACCCATCGCCGAGCCCGGTCGCTACTACCACGGCCGTCGGGCGATCGTGCTGCGCTCGGGTCGCAGCCTCGAGGAGGAGCGGTGCTCGCTGTGGCACGAGCTGGTCCACGCCGAGCGTGGCGACGTCGAGTGCGCCGGCTGGGCGGCCTCCGCCATCGAGCGCAGGGTCGAGCGCGAGGCGGCCCGACGGGCCATGCCACTGGACGTCATGGAGCGACGTCTTTCCCTCGCCAGCGACTGGGACGACTTCGTCTGGCACATGAAGGTGCCCGAGCGGTGGGTGCGGTTCCGGCTCACCCATGCCGCGCCCGCCGAGCGCGCCCGGCTGCGGCGCGCCTGCCGGTGGGCCGACTGACCCCGCCCGCGCGGCAGACTCGTCCCGCCCGCGCGGCATACTCGTCCTGTGAGTGAGCACCTGCTGGTTTTTCCCGACCGTGAGACCGCCGACGACGTGGCTGCCGAGCTGGCCCACGAGGGATTCTCCGAGGTCCGGGCCGTCCGCGAAGCCTTGGCCGGGGAGGACGACTCCGAGGACCACGAGTGGGCCGTGCACGTCGTCGAGGAGATGGTCGCCGACGAGTCCGGCCCGGTCGAGACCGGGCTCCGTGACCGGTTCAGCGCGCTGGCCGAGGAGCATGGCGGCTGGTACGACCCGGATCCCATCCCGCCGACCTGACCGCGCGCGCCACGCCCGACCTCGAGGGCTCCCGCGGGAGCCCGGGCACACCGGGTCGGTGGTCGAGCAGGCAACGCGAGAGGGACCGGCACCAGTGGGTGCCGGTCCCTCTCGCGTGCTGCCCTGGGTCAGCGACCCCAGACGCCCAGCCACTTGGCGCCCGCGGTCTGGCCGGACAGGCTGGCCAGTGCCGACGGGAGGCCGACGGCGACGCTGCCTGCCTTGGCCTGGGCCGTGCCGGACAGGTGGCCGGTCGACGAGATGGCGTAGAACCCGTCGTACGCCAGGCTCGACTTGTCCTGACCGGTGCCGCTGCGGTGCGCGGGCAGGGTGCCGTAGATGCCCGGGTTGATGGCGGTGCCCCGGCTCCAGACGGTCAGCCAGTCGGGGTCGCCCGCGTTGACCCGGTTGAACACGTTGCCGTTGCTCGTCACGCCCATCTGGGCCGCCGTGCGCTTGTAGGTGTAGTCCTCGACGCACAAGACGCAGTTGGCCTTGGAGTTGGGCAGGCCGATCACGTTGTTGCGCACCGTCACCGGGCCGACCAGCCAGGTCATCTCGGGCTCGTTGTAGCGGTAGTCGTGGCCGTACGACGTGTTGGCCGGGGTGCGCGGGTCCTGCACGATGTTGATCGGACGCGCGTTGCGGACCACCGTGTTGTTGTAGATCGACACGGTGCTGGTGTTGTTGATCTTGATGCCCTCGGCGCCGTTGCCGTCGACCAGGTTGTTGACGATCGTGCCGCGAGCTGAGATCTCCAGGAAGATGCCCGTCGCCACGTTCTTGACGAAGTTGTTGTTGATCAGCTTGGTGTCGTAGATGGACACGTCGGACCAGTAGCCGTGACCGAGGTTGTTCGAGACGGAGCTGTTCTTGATGAGCACCCCACGGGTGCGGCTCGCCTTGATGCCACCCGCCACCGGGGCCGGGTTGAACCGCTCCCAGTCGTTGCTGTCCACCCGGCTGTTGAGCAGCTGGAAGCGGTCGGCGGTGGCGATGTGCAGGCCGAGCATGCCGGCCCGCTGGATGGTGGTCCGGTTCACGACGGCGTCGGAGGCGATGACGCCGAGCCCGATCGTGGCCGAGTCGAGGATGCTGACGTTCTCGATCCGCGCGCTCGGCTGCTCCACCGTGACGGCGCCGACGTGCCAGATGCTGGGGGCGTAGCGACGGACCCCGATGCCGCGGACGACCACGCCGGCCGCGCGGATGCTCATCGCGTGGTTGAGGGTGGCTGCGCGCACGGCCTGCCCGGTGGGGTTGCTCCCCAGGTAGAGGGTCGACGTCGCGGTGTCGAGGAAGAACGTGCCGGCGACCACCTTGGCGCGTGACGCGACCTGTCGCTGCTGCGTGCCGTTGACGTAGACCTGGTCCGGGTGGGCGGCCATGGGGTAGGCCGGGTTGACGAACTGCCAGCCCGGCGCGGTCCCGTCCTTGGCGCCCTTGGTGTAGCCGACGCTCGCGTCGAAGCGGGTGGTCCAGCCCTTGTGCGCCCACGCCGTGCCCGACTGCGTCCAGCCGGTCACCGGGACGGTGCCGTCCATCCAGGCGGCTTCCTTCGGGTAGTTCTGGATCGTCACCTTCTTGTAGATGGCGAGCGACTCGTGGTAGGTGCCGCCACGCAGGACGACGGTGCCGCCCGCGGGGGCGAGGGCGATGGCCCGGGCGATGGTGCGCACCGGCTTGCTGAGCGTGCCCGCTGCCGAGTCGCTGCCCGAGGTCGAGGCGAAGACCGCGCCCGAAGGCACGGCATACCCTGCGGCGCCGATGGCGAGCGAGCCGGAGGTGTCGGCCGCGCGGGTGGTCGTGGTGGCCGCGGAGGCGGGGATGACGGTCCCCAGTCCAGCCGTCGCGGCGAGGGGGACACAGAGGGCCAGGGCAGCGAAGCGGTGGGCTGCGGTGCCGCGCTGGGCGCGGTGGCGGGGGGCATACCGATGCAGGGCCTGAGGCCTGTTCACGAGAGGTCCTTCCGGGGGGTCAGTCCCTGCAAGCGGAGGACAATACATGAGCTCATACACAAGGACTAATGCATCTGGACGAGTCGCCGCGGCGTTTTTTGAAGTATCAACCGATCGGCTGATGCCTTCCCAGCACAAGGTTGAGTGGAATAGGCTCAAGTTCAGCGGGGTTGTCACGAGGGAAAAGTCCCCGAACTCATCCGCGAGGAGCAGACACACGCATGGAGCTGAAGCCGACCGCCAAGGTGGCCGAGGCGCTGGCGCTCGCCCAGCGAGCGGCCCAGTCCGCCGGCAACCCGGAGATCACCCCCGACCACCTCACGAGCGCCCTCGTGCAGCTCGACACGGCGCAGGCCGACGCCCTGTTGCAGGCCGCCGGCACCGGCGCAGCCCACGTGCTCGGCCAGGCCGATGCGCGAGTGCGCGCCCTGCCGAAGACCTCCGGCGCGACTCAGCCCCCGACCTTCGGTCGTGAGGCGCTGGCCGTGCTGCAGCAGGCGGACACCCTGATGCGCGCCAAGGGCGACACCTACCTCGCCCTCGACCTGCTGCTGCTCGCCCTCGCCGAGACAGGTCACCTCGCCGCCGTCGAGAAGCGGGGCGCCAAGGACATGGAGGCCAAGATCGAGGCCACCCGCGGCGGACGGACCGTCACCAGCGAGACCCCCGTCGAGGGCGGCGAGGCGCTCGCGACCTACGGCACCGACCTCACCCAGGCGGCTCGCGACGGCCGGCTCGACCCGGTCATCGGGCGCGACTCCGAGATCCGGCGGGTCGTGCAGGTGCTGTCGCGGCGCACCAAGAACAACCCCGTCCTCATCGGCGAGCCCGGCGTCGGCAAGACCGCCGTGGTCGAGGGGCTGGCCCAGCGCATCGTCGACGGCGACGTGCCGGAGTCCCTGCGGGACAAGCGGCTGATCAGCCTCGACCTGGGCGCGATGGTGGCCGGGGCGAAGTACCGCGGCGAGTTCGAGGAGCGGCTCAAGGCGGTCCTCGAGGAGATCAGGGCCAGCAACGGACAGGTCGTCACGTTCATCGACGAGCTGCACACGGTCGTGGGAGCCGGAGCGACCGGCGAGGGCGCGATGGACGCCGGCAACATGCTCAAGCCACTACTGGCCCGGGGCGAGCTGCGCCTGGTCGGTGCGACCACGCTCGACGAGTACCGCCAGCACATCGAGAAGGACGCCGCCCTCGAGCGGCGCTTCCAGCAGGTCTTCGTGGGCGAGCCCTCGGTCGAGGACACCATCGCGATCCTGCGCGGGCTCAAGGAGCGCTACGAAGCCCACCACAAGGTCGAGATCGAGGACGCCGCCCTCGTCGCCGCGGCCTCGCTCTCGGACCGCTACATCAGCGGCCGCCAGCTGCCCGACAAGGCGATCGACCTCGTCGACGAGGCCGCCTCCCGGCTGCGCATGGAGATCGACTCCAGCCCGGTCGAGATCGACGAGCTCAGGCGCGCGGTCGACCGTCTCAAGATGGAGGAGCTGCACCTCGAGCGCGAGACCGACGAGGCCTCCGTGGAGCGGCTCGCCAGGCTGCGCGAGGACCTGGCCAACCGGTCGGAGGAGCTGGCTGCCCTCAACGCGCGCTGGGAGGCGGAGAAGTCCGGCCTCAACCGGGTGGGCGACCTGAAGACCCAGATCGACGAGGCCCGGACCCGTTTGGAGAAGGCCCGCCGCGAGTACGACTTCGAGACCGCCAGCCGGATCGAGTTCGGCGAGATCCCCGAGCTCGAGAAGGCCCTCGCCCTCGCCAACGAGGACGAGGTGGCCAGCGGGCTGCGCAGCGGCGACCTGATGGTCAAGGAGCGGGTCGGCGCCGACGACATCGCCGAGGTCATCTCGGCGTGGACCGGCATCCCCGCCGGTCGGCTCCTGCAGGGCGAGACCGAGAAGCTGCTGTCGATGGAGTCGATCATCGGCTCCCGGCTGATCGGGCAGTCGAAGGCGGTCGCGGCGGTCTCCGACGCGGTCCGTCGCTCGCGCGCCGGGCTGGCCGACCCCGACCGGCCGACCGGTTCCTTCCTGTTCCTCGGCCCGACCGGGGTCGGCAAGACCGAGCTGGCCAAGTCGCTGGCCGACTTCCTGTTCGACGACGAACGCGCGATGGTGCGGATCGACATGAGCGAGTACTCCGAGCGGCACGCGGTCGCGCGCCTCATCGGGGCCCCGCCCGGGTACGTCGGCTACGAGGAAGGCGGTCAGCTCACCGAGGCGGTCCGCCGACGTCCCTACTCGGTGGTGCTCCTCGACGAGGTCGAGAAGGCGCACCCGGAGACCTTCGACATCCTGCTCCAGGTGCTCGACGACGGCCGGCTCACCGACGGTCAGGGCCGCACCGTCGACTTCCGCAACGTCATCCTCGTGATGACCAGCAACCTCGGCAGCCAGTTCCTGGTCGACCCCACGATGGACGACTCGGCCCGGCGCGAAGCGGTGATGGGGGTGGTGCGGGCCAGCTTCAAGCCCGAGTTCCTCAACCGGCTCGACGAGGTCGTCATCTTCGACGCCCTCACCTCCGCCGAGCTGGCCCACATCGTCGAGCTCCAGGTGCGCCAGCTGGCCACCCGGCTGGTCGAGCGCCGGATCACCCTGGAGGTCACCGAGGCCGCGCGCGAGTGGCTCGCGATCACCGGCTACGACCCGGCCTACGGCGCACGCCCGTTGCGCCGGCTGGTCCAGAAGGAGATCGGTGACCGGTTGGCCAGGGCGGTCCTCGGTGGGCAGGTGCGCGACGGCGACACCGTGACGGTCGACCTCGACGAGACCGCGGACACCCTCGTCCTGCGCTGACGGCCGTGGGTCCGGGGCGCGCCTGCGCGCCGCTCCGGACCCACGACCTGCGCGCGTCGGCGTCACCACGCAGACTGTGGGCATGACAGACGACCTGGGACTGGACCGTCGCCCCGAGGGCGTCGACGATGCCACGGTCGAGGCCGTGGGCAAGCTCAGCGAGGCGCTCGAGACGATCGAGGAGGTGCGCGGCCGGCTCTACGGCCTGCACCGGCTCACCGGCTCGGCCGACCTCGCCCTCGGCGACGCCTGCGACCAGCTGCGTGCGGCCGGGCACGGCGCGCTCGCCGACCAGCTGGAGCGTGACCTCGTGGGGCGCAACGTGCTGGCCGGTCGGTGGACCTTCCAGGTGGTGGAGGAGTTCGACGACGGCTACTACGCCAACTTCAAGCGCCTCGAGCAGCAGGTCCGCGACGAGCTCATGCAAGGGCGGCGGCACGTCTTCGAGGCCGAGATGAAGGCCGACCGGCGCACCGAGGGGCGGGCCGGCCACGAGGCCACCCCCGACGACGTGGGCTGACCGGCTCATGGCGCTCGCCGGCCGTGCCCGGCCACGACCGCCGGGGAGGTGTGCCGCGGTGCCGCGCGCGCGGCATACCCGCTGGTCGGGTGCGGGGTGACCGCTTCTCCGCTTAGGTGGGGTGATGACGCGGATCGGCTTCCACGCCTCCCACGAACAGGTCAGCCCTCGCCAGCTGCTCGTTGACGTCCAGCACGCCGAGCGGGCCGGTTTCGACATGGCGATGTGCTCAGACCACTTCTCGCCGTGGAGCACCCGACAGGGACACAGCGGCTACACGTGGTCGTGGCTGGGCGCCGCGCTCGCCACGACCAGCCTGTCCCTGGGCTGCGTCACCGCTCCCGGCCAGCGGTACCACCCCGCAGTCCACGCGCAACGGATCGCGACCCTGGGCCAGATGTTCCCGGGAAGGTTCTGGGTCGCGCTGGGCAGCGGCGAGGCCAGCAACGAGCACATCACCGGAGACGGGTGGCCGCGCAAGGAGCTGCGCACCCAGCGGCTCGAGGAGTGCGTCGACGTCATCCGGCGGATGCTGGCCGGCGAAGAGGTCAGCCACGACGGCCTGGTCACGGTCGACCGCGCCAGGCTGTGGGACCTGCCGGACCCGGTCCCGCTGCTGGTCGGGCCGGCGGTGTCGGTGGAGAGCGCGGCCAGGGTGGCCCCCTGGGCGGACGGCCTGGTCACCGTGAACCAACCGATCGAGACGTTGCGCGACGTGCTCTCGGCCTACCGTGACGCCGGCGGACGCGGCCGCACCGCGCTCCAGGTGCACCTGTCCTGGGCGACCACGGAGGCGGAGGCCCTCGGAGTCGCGCACGACCAGTGGGCGGGCAACGTCTACGGGCCGCCCGTCTCGTGGGACCTCGAGACCGCCGAGGCGTTCGACGTGCTGTGGGGCCAGGTCGACCCGGACGCGGTCCGCGACGCGGTGCGGGTCTCGGCGGACCTCGCCCAGCACGCCGAGTGGCTCGCGGAGTACGCCGAGCTGGGTTTCGACGACCTCTACCTGCACCACGTGGGACAGCAGCAAGACGCCTTCATCGAGGCGTTCGGCAAGCACGTCCTTCCCATCCTGAGCACTGGGAGCTGACCATGCGCGTGACCGACACGAGTGACCAGTGGTGGAAGATCGCGGTCATCTACTGCCTCGACGTGGAGACGTTCTACGACTCCGACGGCGACGGCATCGGTGACTTGGGAGGTCTCGCCGAGCGCGTCGACTACCTCGCCGAGCTGGGGGTGACGTGCCTGTGGCTGATGCCGTTCTACCCGACTCCCGACCGCGACGACGGCTACGACGTCACGGACCTCTACGGAGTCGACCACCGGCTGGGCACGCACGGGCAGCTGGTCGAGGTGATCCGCACCGCGAACGACCGCGGCATCCGGGTCATCGCCGACGTCGTCATCAACCACACCTCCGACCAGCACCCGTGGTTCAAGGCGGCCCGGCGCAGCAAGGACAACCGCTACCGGGACTGGTACGTCTGGCGCGCGGACGCCCCGCCGGACACCTCGGACCAGGTCGTGTTCCCGGACCGGGAGGACAGCATCTGGGAGAAGGACCCGCGGACCGGGGAGTGGTACCTCCACCACTTCTACCGCTACCAGCCCGACCTCAACGTCGCGAACCAGGCCGTGCGCGACGAGATCGCCCGGACCATGGGGTTCTGGCTCGAGCTCGGCCTCGACGGGTTCCGGGTCGACGCGGTCCCCTTCTTCATTGACGACGTCGAGACCGCGGCGGCCGACCCCGGCAGGCCCGACGTGCCGGCCGATCCGCACCAGTACCTGCGAGACCTGCGTGCGTTCGTCAACCGTCGCAAGGGCAACGCGATCCTGCTCGGCGAGGTCAACCTGCCGCACCGCGACCAGAAGAAGTTCTTCGGGGGCAACGCCGCCGACGAGCTGCACATGATGTTCGACTTCATCACCATGCAGAACCTCTACCTCTCGCTGGCGCGTGGTGACGTCCGGCCGCTGGCCAAGGCCCTTCGCCAGCGCCCCGCGATCCAGCCGAGCTGCCAGTGGGCCACCTTCGTGCGCAACCACGACGAGCTGACCCTCGACAAGCTGACGGACGCCCAGCGGCAGGAGGTCTTCGACGCCTTCGGTCCCGAGCCGGAGATGCAGATCTACGGCCGCGGCCTCAAGCGCCGGTTGCCCGGGATGCTCGACGGAGACCCCCGGCGTCTGCGCCTCGTCTACGCCTTGCTGTTCTCGCTCCCGGGCACGCCGACCATCTTCTACGGCGAGGAGCTCGGCATGGGCGAGGACCTCGCACAGGAGGGCCGGATGGCGGTGCGCACCCCGATGCAGTGGACCTCGGGCCGCAACGGCGGGTTCTCGACCGCGCCACCACGCAAGCTGGTCAGCCCCGTCGTGGAGGGTGGCTACGGACCCGCGCACGTCAACGCCGCCCAGCAGCGGCGCGACCCCGACTCGCTGTGGAGCTTCATCCGCGGGCTGATCGCGGCCTACCGCTCCTGTCCCGAGCTCGGCTGGGGCACCTTCGAGGTGCTGCCACAGCCGGACCACGCCGTCCTCGCCCACCGTTCGGCCTGGGAGGACGCCGCGGTGATCGCGGTCCACAACCTCGGCGCGGAGCCCACGGAGGTCGACCTGACGGTCGCGGACCGGGAGGTGCTGCTCGTCGACCTGCTGCAGCCCGGCGAGGAACGCACCGACGACCGTGGCCGGGTGACCCTCGCCCTGGACGGCTACGGCTACCGCTGGCTGCGGGTCCACGTCGGCGACGACGCCCGCCTCCCCTGAGTGCGAGGACCGGTCGAGTCCGTGTGCCTGGGACGGACCCGCGGACCCGTCCCAGGCAAATCAGGTCGCACGACCCCGCGGCGCTCAGCCGATCGGTCGCACGACGGACGGCATGACGCCGGTCTCGCGCGTGGAGAACGCGCGCACCCGGATGTCCGGACCGCTGACCCGATCGGCCTCGACGACCCTGCCGTCGCCGATGTAGAGGGCCACGTGGTGGATGCCCGAGGTGGCGCGGCTTGCGTTCGACCAGAAGACCAGGTCCCCGGCCCGCAGCTGCGAGACCGGGACCCGCGGACCGTCGGCGTACTGGCTTCGCGAGGTGCTCGACAGCCGCAGGCCGGCACCCTTGGCGAAGGCGTACTCCATCAGGCCGGAGCAGTCGAAGCCCACCGTCTGCCGGTCGTCGATGCCGCTGGGGCTGCAGCAGATCCCCTTGGTGGGGCCGGTGTGGTTGCCGCCGCCCCACGAGTAGGGGTACTTCCCGGCCATCGACTTCGCCGCGGCGATCGTGGCGCGCACCCCGGCGCTCGGCGAGGGCTCGGTCGGGGTGGGGGTGCCGGGGCACAGGGGGGCGACGAGCCCGTCGGAGCCGGTGCGGATGTACGCGTCGCTGACGTAGCCGCCGCTCCTGGTCCGGTCCCAGATCCTCGTCGTGCCGTAGGTGCCGGTCACCTGCTGTCCGTACGTCTGGCAGACGATGGTGATCGTCGCGCCGTCCGAGCGATGGCCGACTGCGGCGGAGGCGGCGGTGGGCTGGGCCCGCACCGTGAGCGCGGGTCCGGGGTCTCCGGTGGTGTTGACCGTGCCGGTCGCGGTGGCCGCGCCGGCGGCGACCGCGCCGACCAGTGGCACGGCGACCAGGGTCGCGGTCGCCACGGCGGTGGCGATCCTGCGTCGGCGGGTGCTGAGCAGCTGCATGAGAGTCCCCCTCGGATGTGCCGGCGGGTGCCGGGTCGCTCGAACGCTAGGGGCGGGTGTGGCGTTGCGGCCATGGGGAGCGGTCCCCTCCGACTACCCTCGGGGTCATGCGCCTCAAGGGATTCGCCGCCGCCGGCCCGGCACTCACCGTCGTGGCACTCGCCCTCGTGGGGTGCTCGTCCGGAGGCGATGCCCCGGCCAAGGAGGGGACGCCCGCGGAGCAGCTCGCGGCAGCGCGCACCAACCTCGAGAAGAGCCCGGCCGTCACCTTCACGCTCGAGGCGACCGGCCTGCCCAGCAAGGCCATCGGTGTCTCGGGCGCCAAGGGCACCGGGGCCTTCACCCCACCGTCCTTCAAGGGCACCCTCAACGCGACCATCGCAGGGGTCACGGGCACCGTCGACGTCATCGCCGTGGAGCAGGACGTCTACATGAAGTTCTTCACGCCCGGCTACAACAAGATCGACCCGGCGACCTACGGCGCCCCCAACCCCGCCCAGCTGTTCAACAAGCAGACGGGCATCACCAGCCTCATCGGCAAGACCCAGGCGCCCAAGAAGGGTGGCCAGGTCCGTGACGGGTCGGAGGTGCTGAGCAGCTTCACCGGCACGGTGCCCGGTAGCGCCGTCGCGGACCTGTTCGTCATCGGCGACCGCAGCGGCACCTTCGACGTGACCTACGGCGTCACCAAGGAGAAGCAGCTCCGCACGGTGCTGCTGAAGGGTCCGTTCTACGCGGGGTCGACCTCCACCTACTCCCTGCGGCTCACGAGCCTGGCGCAGCCCGTTGCGATCTCCCGCCCCTAGGGCGCTGCTCGCCACGGCCTCCGTGGCGGTCGCGCTCGCCGCAGCCGACACCTATGTCGTGGTGCTGGCCCTGACGGACATGATGACCGGTGTCGGCCTCGGCATCGACGCGCTCCAGAAGGCCACGCCGATCATCTCCGGGTTCCTGCTCGGCTACATAGCGGTGCTGCCCCTCATCGGCCGACTCGCGGATCTCGTTGCGCGACAACGCATCCTGGTGGCCTGCCTGATGATCTTCGTCGTGGGGTCCGCCATCACCGCCCTCGCCGTCGAGCTGCCGGTGCTGGTGACCGGTCGGGTGCTCCAGGGCATCGGTGGCGGGGGCCTCGTGCCCGCGACGCTCGCCATCGTCGCCGACCTCTGGCCCGCCGAGCGCCGGGGCACCCCGCTGGGGGTGGTCGGCGCGGTGCAGGAGGTCGGCAGCGTGC
The DNA here is from genome assembly GCF_039531795.1 of Pedococcus bigeumensis. Classification (NCBI taxonomy): domain Bacteria; kingdom Bacillati; phylum Actinomycetota; class Actinomycetes; order Micrococcales; family Intrasporangiaceae; genus Pedococcus; species Pedococcus bigeumensis. The sequence continues at coordinate 755,430 of NZ_BAAAQS010000003.1, forward strand.
TCGGGCCGGTCTTCGGCGCCGCGATCCTGGCGATCGCCGACTGGCGGATGATCTTCTGGGTCAACGCCGTCGGCGGGCTGGTCCTCGCCGTCGTCGTCACCGTGGTGGGAGGGCAACCGCTGCGGCGACCACGCGGCATACCCCTCGCGCTGGGCGCGCTGGCCCTGGTCGTCGGCGGGCTCGCGCTGGCCGCGCCGGCCCGACTCGCGACCGACGTCACGCTGGGGGTGCCGTTCGTCCCGCTCGGCGACTCGACGTCGAGGGTGCTGACCCCGATCGGACTGCTGGCGCTGCTGCTCGTCCTCGCCCTGGTGGCGGTGACCGCACCCCACTGGTGGGGTCTGCTGAAGCGGGCCGACCTCCCGGGGGCGGTGCTGCTGGGCCTGGCCCTGGGCAGCGTCGTGCTGACCTTCGCCGCGAGCGACCCCGAGCGTGAGGTGGTCGGACCGCTCGGCTTCGCCCTGCTGCCGGTCGGCGCCGTCGCGCTGGGGCTCTACCTCTGGCGGCACCGCACCGCCGCCGAGCCGCTGGTCGCGCGTGGGGTCGTGCGCGGACGGGCCCGCACCTCGCTCGGGGTGAGCCTGATGGTGGGGGCCGCGCTGGTCGCCGTGATCGTCGACGTGCCGGTGCTCGCCCGCCTGACCCTGACCGACTCGCAGACGGTCGCGGCCTTCGTCCTCGTGCGGTTCCTGCTGGCGGTGCCGGTGGGTGCGTTGCTGGGCGGGTGGTCCCTGCGCCGGTTCGGCGACGGACTGGTCAGCGGCGTCGGGCTGCTGGTGGCCACCGTCGGGCTCTTCGTGATGAGTGGCTGGGGCGACGGTTCGCTCGACGGCCCGATGGCCACCGTCGTCCTCGTCCTCGTGGGGCTGGGGATCGGGCTGGCGCTGGCCCCGGTCAACAACGCCGCCCTCGCCGACGCGCCGGCCGACGCCCACGGGGTCGCGTCCGCGCTGGTCGTGGTCGCCCGGATGGTCGGGATGGTGGTCGGGCTCGCGCTGCTCACGGCGATCGGCCTGCACCGCTACTACGGCACGGTCGCCGCCCTCCCCGACCAGACCGACACCAAGGCCCTGCTGGCGGCGGGCATCGTCCAGGTGCAGACGGTGTTCCTCGGCGCCGCGGTCGCCGCGCTCCTCGGCGCCGTCGGGTCCGTCGGCCTGGGCCTGACCCGTCGGCCGCCGGACGACCGGCTCGCCACCACCGGGCCGCCGCTGAGCACGACCAAGCTCGGCTGACCGGCCACCCGGTCGTCGGGCGGCAGGGTCGGAGGGTCAGGACCGTCTGGAGGGTCAGGCCGAAGGGTCAGGGCGTCTCGGGTTGGGCCGCCGAGTCGAGCACCGACCGGACCGCGTCGACCACCTCGTCGGTCGCCTCGTAGGTCAGCATGTGACCGCGCCCGGGCAGCTCGCGCAGCTCGGCGTGCGGCACCAGCTCGGCCAGTCGGTGGGCGTGCCGCGGCGGCGTGAGCTTGTCGCGGTCGCCCACGAGCACGAGGGTGGGTATGCCGCGCAGCGCCGCGCAGCGCCTCGCTCTCGTCGTGCTCGCCGAGGGCCCCGAAGAAGCGGCCCATGGTCGGCAACGACGTCCCGGCCACCATGTCGCGGGTCAGCTGGACGTGGGCGGGGTCGGGGTCGACGCCGAACAGCAGGCGGCGCTGGCCCTTGAGGGTCACGAACCGGCCGGCCGGGATCCGTGGCAGCCGGGCGGCCACGGCCATCGCCCGGGCCTCGACGGACCGGAGCCGGTGCTCGAGGTCGTCCGCGCTCGTCGACACCAACACGACGCCCACGACGCGGGAGCAGAACTCCTCGGGGTGCAGCCCGGCATACGCCATCGCGGTCATGCCGCCCATGGAGTGCCCACCCAGGACGACCGGCCCGTGCGGGGCCACGACGTCGAGGACCGCCGCGAGGTCGTGGCCCAGCATCCGCACCGACGTCTCACCACGCAGGGGGCTCGACGCGCCGTGCCCGCGCTGGTCGTAGGTCACGACCCGCAGGCCGGCGTCCACGAGGGGACCGACCACGGGGAGCCACGAGTCGCGGGTGAGGGTCCAGCCGTGGGTGAGCACGACGGTGGGGCGGTCGTCGTCCGCCCCGGCGTGCTCCTGCACCCGCAGCAGGGTGCCGTCGTCGGTCGCGACGGTGAAGGTGCGGGAGGTCATCGCGCCAGTATCACCGACGGTAAGTTGGCTGTGCAGCCCGGCGCTCAGTCGTCGAGCTGGACCACGACGGGCGCGTGGTCGGAGGCGCCCTTGCCCTTGCGCTCCTCGCGGTCGATGGCCGCCCCGATGACCCGGTCGGCGAAGGCCGGCGTGCCGAGGATGAAGTCGATCCGCATGCCCCGGCGCTTCTGGAAGGCCAGCCGCGTGTAGTCCCAGTAGGTGAAGGTGCCCGGCTCGGAGGTGTGCGGCCGGACCACGTCGACGAACCCGGTGTCGAGGATCGCCTGGAACGCGGCCCGCTCACCGGGGGAGACGTGGCTCTTGTCGAGGTAGTACTCCATCGACCAGACGTCCTCGTCCTGGGGGGCGATGTTCCAGTCGCCCATGATCGCGGCGGTCTCGCCGGCCTCGACGGACTGCTGGGCCCGGTCGCGCAGCCGCGCCAGCCAGTCGAGCTTGTAGACCATGTGGGGGTCCTCGATCTGGCGACCGTTGGGCACGTAGACCGAGGTGACGCGGATGCCGCCGCAGGTCGCCGTCAGCGCCCTGGCCTCGACCACCGGCGGATCGCCCCACGCGGGCGCGTCGGCGAACGACGGGGTCACGTCCTCGATGCCGACCCGCGACACGATCGCCACGCCGTTCCAGTGGTTGAGGCCGTGGTGTGCGACCTCGTACCCGAGGGCTGCCAGCCGGTCGAACGGGAACTGCGCGTCGGTGGCCTTGGTCTCCTGGAGGGCCAGGATGTCTACGTCGCTGCGTTGCAGCCAGGCCTCCACCCGGTCGATGCGGGAGCGGATCGAGTTGACGTTCCAGGTGGCAATACGCACGCAGGCAACCCTATGCGGACCGGCCTACAGTGGCGTCATGAGCACTGCCCTCGTCACCGGCGCCACGGCTGGGATCGGCCTGTCCTTCGCCCACCTCCTCGCCGAGCGCGGGCACGACGTGGTGCTCGTGGCGCGCGACCGGCCGCGCCTGGAGAACGTCTCCGACGAGCTGCGGGCGAAGTACGGCGTGGGCACCGAGATCCTCGTGGCCGACCTCTCCGACCGGGCCGAGACGGGCAAGGTCGCCGAGCGGGTCGCCGACCGGGCGCGTCCGGTCGACCTCCTCGTCAACAACGCGGGCTACTCCCTGAAGGGGTCGTTCCTGCGCCACGACGTCACCGAGGAAGAAGCCAACTTCGACGTCCTCTGCCGGGCGGTCCTGGTGCTGTCGCACGCAGCTGGCAACGCGATGCGCGAGCGGGGCCACGGAGCCATCGTCAACGTCTCGTCGGTCGCCTCGTTCATCACCGCGGGCACCTACTCCGCCAACAAGTCCTACGTCACGGTCTTCACCGAGGGGCTCGCCGCCGAGCTGCGCGGCAGCGGGGTCACGGCCACGGTGCTCTGCCCCGGCTTCACCCACACCGAGTTCCACCAGCGTGCCGGCGTCGACATGTCGAGCATCCCCGACTTCATGTGGCTCGACGCCGACCGGCTGGTGCGCGACTGCCTCGACGACGTCGCCAAGGGCCGGGTCCTCTCGGTGCCGTCGCCCCAGTACAAGGCGATCGTCGCGGGCCTGCGCTTCGTGCCCCGGTCGCTCGTCCGTCGCCGCGCCGGAAGCGTCCACCGCCCCGGGAAGTGACGCCACGCGGCATACCCGCAACGCTCGCTCGGTAGGCTCACGGACCGTGACCGACACCTCCGCCGCCCGCGCCCGCCTGCTCGACATCATCAAGGACAAGGCCATCGTGCACGGCCGCGTGACCCTGTCGTCCGGCAAGGAGGCCGACTACTACGTCGACCTCAGGCGGATCACCCTCGACGGCGAGGCGTCGCCCCTCGTCGGGGTCGTGATGCGTGACCTCATCGCCGACCTGGACTACGACGCGGTGGGCGGGCTGACCCTCGGTGCCGACCCGGTCGCCACCTCGATCCTGCACGCGAGCGCGGCTGCCGGCGACCGCAAGGACGCCTTCGTCGTGCGCAAGGCCGGCAAGGCGCACGGGCTCCAGCAGCGCATCGAGGGCCCTTCGATCGAAGGACGTCGCGTCGTGGTCGTCGAGGACACCACGACCACCGGCAACTCGCCGATCGACGCCGTGGAGGCGGCCCGCGAGGCCGGGGCCGAGGTCGTCGCCATCGCGACCATCGCCGACCGGGCGACCGGCGCGGCACAGCGCTTCGAGGACGCCGGGATCGAGTACCGCTACGTCTACGACCTCGAGGAACTCGGTCTGGCCTAGGCTGCTCTGCAGCAGGCGGGACGCCGCCCAGGACAGCGCCGCACAAGACAAGGGGTTTGCTCATGTGGGTCTGGATCATCATCGCCGTCGTGCTCGTCCTGGTCGTCCTGTGGGCGGTCGGCGTCTACAACGGGCTGATCAAGCTGCGCAACCTCGTGCAGGAGGCCTGGCGCCAGATCGACGTCGAGCTCAAGCGGCGCCACGACCTGATCGGCAACCTCGTCGAGACCGTCAAGGGCTACGCCGCCCACGAGCGCGGCACCCTCGAGGACGTCATGAAGGCGCGCTCGGCCGCGATGGCCGGTGGGCAGTCACCCGCACAGCAGGCGCAGAGCGAGGGCATGCTCAGCCAGGCGCTCGGTCGGCTCATCGCCGTGGCCGAGGCCTACCCCGACCTCAAGGCCAACCAGAACTTCCTCGCCCTCCAGCAGGAGCTCACCTCCACCGAGGACCGGATCGCCTCGGCCCGCCGCTACTACAACGCCAACGTGCGCGAGCTGAACACCAGGGTCGAGACCGTCCCCTCCAACATCATCGCGGGGATGTTCAACATCGGCCGCGCGGAGTACTTCGAGGTCGAGGGCGAGGAGCGCGACCCGGTGAAGGTCGACTTCGGCCAGCGCGACGCGACCATCCCGCCGCCCAGTGGGTATGCCGGGGGCACGCCAGCCGCGCCGCCCGCGGGGCCCTCGGCCGGCGAGGCGACTGCCGCTGGTCCTGCCCCGACCGCCGCAGCGCCCACCCCCGAGACCACCCCTGCGGCCGAGACGCCTCCCTCCACCCCCCAGCCCTAGGCAGGGTCAGGGGCAGGAGGAGGGGTCCACCGGATGGTGGACGGCGGGTCCACCGCGCGGGTCTGACGCGTCGGCCCCGCGTGCGGGAGGCTGGAGCCATGTCCGCACCCGACGCACCCATCCTCGTCACCGGCCTGCGCAAGCGGTACGGCGACCGCGCCGCCGTCGACGGAATCGACCTGCAGATCGAGCGCGGCGAGGTGTTCGCCCTCCTCGGCCCCAACGGAGCGGGCAAGACCACCGCCGTCGAGATCCTCGAGGGCTTCCGCCAGCGCGACGGTGGCACCGTCTCGGTCCTGGGCGAGGACCCGCAGACGGCAGGGCTGGCCTGGCGCAACCGGCTGGGCATCGTGCTCCAGTCGTCCACGGGGCTGGACCTGCTCACCCCGCGGGAGGCCCTCGCCAGCACCGCCAAGGTCTACCGCACCCCGCGCGACGTCGACGAGGTGATCGCCGCCGTCGGGCTCACCGACAAGGCCGGTGACCGGGTCGGCAAGCTCAGCGGTGGCCAGCGCCGGCGCCTCGACGTGGGCCTGGGCATCATCGGCACACCCGAGCTGCTCTTCCTCGACGAGCCCACGACCGGGTTCGACCCACAGGCCCGGCGCGACTTCTGGGAGCTGATCGGGTCTCTCGCCGACGGCGGGACGACGATCCTGCTCACCACCCACTACCTCGACGAGGCCGAGCACCTCGCCGACCGGGTGGGCGTCATCGCCGCCGGGCGGATGCTCGCCCTCGACACCCCGGCGAACCTGGGTGGCCGGTCGCTCTCCCAGGCCACCGTGACGTGGGAGGACGCCGCGGGTGTGCGGCACACCGAGCAGACCAGCGTGCCGACGCAGCTCGTGGCCCGCCTCGGCGCGGAGCTCGGTGGCGAGGTGCCCAAGCTCACCGTGACCAGGCCGTCGCTGGAGGACACCTACCTCGCCCTGATCGCACCGCACCTCGCCGGCAACGACAGCGAGCCCGAGCTGGAGGTCGTCGCGTGAACGCCGCCGCCATCGGCTGGGACCGCACGGTCCTCGAGCTGAAGATGTACTTCCGGGAGAAGGAGGCGGTGTTCTTCTCCTTCGCCTTCCCGATCCTCATGCTCAGCATGTTCTCGGTGATCTTCAGCGACAGCTTCGCCCAGGGCGATGCCGAGGCGGCCGGGGTGAACGCGGCCCGCTTCTTCCTGCCGGGCATGGTCGCGGCCGGGGTGATGCTGACCAGCTTCCAGACGATGGCGCTGAGCGTCGCCGTCGAGCGGGACGACGGCACCCTCAAGCGACTGCGGTCGACGCCCATGCCGCCGGTTGCCTACTTCCTCGGCAAGGTCGGCCTGGTCGCCCTCACCAGCCTCGCGCAGTTCACCCTCCTGCTGGCTGTCGCGAAGCTCGGGTTCGGGGTGCAGCTGCCCACCGACGCGGGCCGCTGGGCGACCTTCGTGTGGGTGTTCCTGCTGGGGGTCGCGGCGGGGACGGTGCTCGGGATCGCCTTCTCCTCGCTGGCCTCCTCGTCGCGCTCGGTCGGCGCCATCGTGATCGCGCCGACCCTCATCCTGCAGTTCATCTCGGGCGTCTACTTCGCCTTCACCGACCTGCCCGAGTGGCTGAAGCAGGTGGCGTCCCTGTTCCCCCTGAAGTGGATCGCCCAGGGCATGCGCTCGGTCTTCTTCCCCGACGACTGGCAGACCCAGGAGATGGCCGGCACGTGGGAGCCCGGTCGCACCGCGCTGGTGCTGGCCGTCTGGCTCGTCGCCGGTCTGGTCGTCTGCGCCCGCACCTTCCGCTGGACCAAGCGCGGCACGACATGATGGTGCCGTGAGCGCCAACGGCATCGGGCCGGCCGACTGCTCGGAGCAGGGGTCGTCCGCGAACGACCTCGACGAGATGTGGCGCGGCCAGCTGCGCTGGTGGCACGGGCTGTTCGCCGTCCTCGTCGCGACCACCGCCGTCGTGATGGTGGTCGAGGACCAGCCACACCTCGCTTGGCGGGTCGCGGGCGTGCTCGCCATCGGCACCGCGTATGCCGTGTGGGGTCGCCGGGGCATGGGCGAGCGCGACGAGCGGGCCGGCCTCACCTACCTGGTGGTCGCGTGGGGGCTGATGATCGGCCTGATGGCGCTCGACGGCACCGGCACCGCGTGGATCCTCAGCTTCGGCCTCTTCCCGCAGACCTGGGCGATCCTGCCCCGCAACAAGGCGGCCCTCACGGTGGTGCTGGCCGTCGTCGGGATCGGGCTCGCCCGGCTGTGGCAGGGACCACGCACCGGCGACGACTTCGTCGGCATCGCGATCAGCACGGTGATCATGCTCGTCCTGTCGCTGACCCTGGGACTGTTCATCGACCGCATCATCAGCGAGGCCGACACCCGCGCCCGCACCATCGACGAGCTGAAGCGCACCCAGGACGAGCTGGCGGCCGCCGAGCGGGCCCAGGGGGTGGCCGGTGAGCGCGAGCGGATCTCCCGCGAGATCCACGACACGCTCGCTCAGGGGTTCACCTCGGTCGTCACCCTCGCCCGCGCGACGGAGCTCGCCCTCGACCGCGGCGACCTGGCTGCGGTGCGCGAGCGGCTGCGGCTGATCGAGCAGACCGCCGCCGACAACCTGTCGGAGGCGCGGCTCATCGTGGCCGAGATGACACCGGGCCACCTGCAGTCGCGCACCCTGTCGGAGGCCCTGCAGCGGCTGGTCGACGCGGTCTCCGCCGAGAGCGGGATGACCGGCACGCTCCACGTGGAGGGTGAGCCGGTCGTGCTCCCGGCGAACTCAGAGGTCGTCCTCCTGCGCACCGCCCAGGAGGGGCTGGCGAACGTGCGACGGCACTCCGGCGCCACGACGTTCGAGCTCTCACTGACGTATGCCGCTGACGGCCCGGTCGCCCTCGCGGTCTCCGACAACGGGATCGGGTTCGAGCCCGGTGCGCAGGCCCGGGGTTACGGGCTCGACGGTGCGACGGCCCGGGCCTCCGAGGTGGGCGGCCGCTTCGACGTCGACAGTGCGCCCGGCAAGGGCTCGCGGCTCCGGGTGGAGGTGCCCCGATGACGTTGCGGTTGTTGGTGGTCGACGACCACCCGGTCGTGCGGATGGGCCTGGTGGCGATGCTGTCGGAGCACACCGACTTCGAGGTGGTGGGCGAGGCCGCCGACGGTGCCGAGGCGGTGCTGCTCGCCGAGCGGCTCGCCCCGGACGTCGTGCTGATGGACCTGCGGATGCCGGTCATGGACGGCCCCGAGGCGACGGCCAAGATGCTGGCCAGCCCTCCGGCGCCCGCGGTGCTGGTGCTCACCACCTACGACACCGACGCCGACATCGTCCGCGCCGTCGAGGCCGGCGCCAACGGCTACCTGCTCAAGGACGCGCCGAGGGAGACGCTGGCCGACGCCATCCGGCGCGCGGCCCGAGGCGAGACCGTCCTCGCTCCACCGGTCGTGGCCAGGCTGGCCAGCCGGCTGCGCACGCCCGCGGTCCCGGCGCTGACCGACCGGGAGGCGCAGGTGCTCCGGTGCGTGGCCAGGGGCCTGTCCAACGCCGAGGTGGGCCGGGAGCTGCACATCGGGGAGGCGACCGTGAAGACCCACCTCCTGAGGGCCTTCGAGAAGCTGGGCGTGACCGACCGCACGGCCGCCGTCACCGCGGCATACAAGAGCGGCCAGATCGAGCTCTGAGTGGCGCCGGAGGCGGGCCGCACGTGACTTGCGCTGGTTTGCGGTGGTTCGTCCCGCGCACCTGCGCTAGTACCGAAAATGGGTGCCCTCGGCGCCCCGAGCACGTCACCATGGATGGTCGACGGGGTCCCGCACGGCCCCCGCAGGGTGAGAGGGGTTCGCAATGCGCAAGGTCTACCGGGTACTCGCCTTCCTCGTGGCCATCGAGGTCGCGGTGCAGGCGATGTTCATCGTCTACGGCGACGCCGGCCTGGGACTGTGGGTCGACGACGGAGGGGTCGTCGACAAGGCGACGTTCGAGAACGCGTTCGAGTCCGGACAGGCGCCGTTCCCGGAGTTCCAGGCGTTCGTGCTGCACGGCATGAACGGCATGATGGTCATCCCCGGCCTGGCGCTGCTGCTGGTCATCTCGTCGTTCTTCGCAAAGGTCCCGAAGGGGATCGCCTTCGCCTTCGGCGTCCTGGCCCTGGTCGTGGTGCAGGTCACGCTCGGCCTCCTCGGCCACAGCGTCGCCGCGCTGGGTGCGCTGCACGGGATCAATGCCCTGGCGCTGTTCTCCACGGCTGCCTGGACCGGCATCCGGTCCCGCTCGACCGCGACGACCAGGCGCCGTGACAGCGAGTCCGCCGAGCGCGTTGCCGTCTGACGACCCGGGGGGTCGGGGAAGGCGGCGGGCGCGCGTCCGTCTGGTCGTCGCGCTCGCCGCCGCCCTCGCTGTGCTCCTGCCGCTGGTCTGGTTGTGGGCGGCGAGCCTCGTGCCGTCCTCCTACTCGGTGATGACGATGGGCCCCGCCGACACCGGCGGGGTCGCGCTGTCGCACTCCCACCGGCCCGGCGCCGCGGGCGGGCGGGACGTCACGACCCTGGTCGAGCCCGACCGGGGTCCGCCGGACGTCGACGTGACCCTGACTGCGCGCCGGCAGCAGGTGACCGTCCCCGGGGGTCCGACGCTCACGGCATACACCCTGAACGGCACCACGCCGGGCCCCACGATCCGCGCGCGGGAGGGTGACCTCGTGCAGGTCACGCTGGTCAACGAGTCGGTGCCCGACGGCACCACGCTGCACTGGCACGGCATCGACGTGCCGAACGCCGAGGACGGGGTGGCGGGCGTGACCCAGGACGCGGTCCCGGTCGGGGGGCGCCACGTCTACCGGTTCCGGGCCGCGCAGGTCGGGACCTACTGGTACCACTCCCACCAGGTCTCGCACGAGCAGGTCATCAAGGGCCTGCTCGGCGCCGTGGTCGTCACCCCGCGGGCCGGCCTAGGGGGCGACGTCGACGTGCTCGGGCTGGCGCACCTGTATGCCGGTCGGCGCGCGGTGCAGGGACGCGCGGGCGACGTGCCGGTGGAGGTCCCCGCCGGGGCCCGGGCGCGGGTGCGGATCATCAACACCGACAACGGGATCATGCCGGTGTGGGTGAGCGGCGCTGCCTTCGAGGTGGTGGCCGTCGACGGCACCGACGTCAACGAGCCCACCCCCGTCGAGGGGAAGAAGGTGGCCCTGGCGGCCGGCGGTCGGGTCGACCTCAGGGTGCACGTCCCCGCCTCCGGCGCGGCGGTGCGCGTGGAGATGGGCGGGGCCGCGCTGGTCCTCGGGCCAGCCGGCAGCTCGACCCCGGCGACCCGCGCGCCGTCGGGCGTGGTGGACCTCCTGAGCTACGGCTCACCCGCTCCGCTGGGCCTCGACGTGGCGCACCCCGACCGCAGGTTCACCTACAGCATCGGTCGCCGCCCGGGCTTCATGAACGGGCGGCCGGGCGTGCACTGGACCGTGAACGGACGGATGTTCCCGACCGCACCGATGTTCATGGTGGCCGAGGGGGATGTCGCCGTGGTGCACATCGACAACCACTCCGGCGAGACGCACCCGATGCACCTGCACGGCCACCACGTCGTCGTGCTCGCCCGTGACGGCGTCAAGGCCACCGGCAGCCCGTGGTGGACGGACAGCCTCGAGGTCCTCAACGGTCAGGAGTTCGACGTGGCCTTCGTCGCCGACAACCCGGGGGTATGGCTCGACCACTGCCACAACCTGCCGCACGCCAGGGACGGCCTGACGGCCCACCTGATGTACGAGGGGGTGACGACCCACTTCAGGCTCGGGCGGGGCACTCCCAACACCCCCGAGTAGAGGGGCGACGGGCTCGTCGCGTCCGGCTCGGCAGCCCGGGTCGGCGGCTCGGGTCGGCGGCTCGGGTCGGTCAGACGCGGTCGTCGCGCAGGTCCTCGACGGCCTCGCCGGTCTCCTCGACGACCACCTCGATCGGGGTCCGTCCACGACGCACCCGGATCACCTCCACGACCATGGGGATGACCGACACGGCCACGATGGCCATGATGGCCAGCTCGAGGTGGTCCTTCAGGGCGGGGAACGAGTTGCCCAGGAAGTAGCCCAGCAGCGTGATCGCCCAGACCCAGAGGACGGCGCCCACGCCCGACCACACGAAGAAGTGCCGCCGCTCCATCCGGCTCACGCCGGCGACCACGGTGATGAAGGTGCGCACGATCGGCACGAAGCGGCCGATGACCAGGGCCTTGGCGCCGTGCTTCTCGAAGAACTCGTGGCTCTGGTCGAAGTACTTCTTCTTGAGGAAGCGGCCGTCCCGGTCGTAGAGCGGCCGACCCACGGCGCGACCGATCTCGTAGCCGACGACGTTGCCGGCGAACGCCGCGACGCTCAGCACCAGCAGGGCGACGACGAGGTTCATCGAGAAGTCGCCGGTGCTGATGAACAGCCCGATGGCGAAGAGCAGCGAGTCACCCGGCAGGATCGGGAAGAGCAGCCCGCACTCGATGAACACGATGGTCACGCTCACCCAGAAGAACTGCGATCCGAAGTGGTCGAGGAGCCACTGGGGGTCCATCCAGTTGGTGCTGAGTGAGTGCATGGGGAAAAGGGTATGCCGTGTGCGCGCCGGCCCCCCAATCCTCGCCTGTGCGGATGCTGAGAACGGGTCGTGCGCCCGAGACGGGCCGGGGAGCACGTCCCGGGCACACCACCCCGGCTAGCCAGCGGGCCAGCTGCGTTGGATGCGCGTCCAGTCGCCGATCTGCGCGAAGGGGTCGGGCTGGGCCCGGCTGCGATCGACCGGTGGGCCCGTCATCGGTGCGTAGTGGTCCAGCCCCGACGTGAACACGCCCTCACCCCGCGTCAGGTGCGGGATCCGCTGCTGCACGCCGTGGACCGCGTCGGCGGGCACCTCCCCGACCAGCACGGCCGACCGACCGCGCAGGGTGGTCTCGAGCGGCACGGCATGGTGCCGCGACAGCTCGCCCAGCACCGAGCCGAGCGTGTCCTCGGGCACCTCGAGCTCGAACCGGTGCACCGGCGCGCCCACGACGGTGCCCGCACGCACCAGGGCCTGCGCCAGCACGAGTCGGGTCAGGCTGCGGAAGTCCTGGGCGGTGCTCGACATCGCCTTGTCGAACGTCGCGTGCGCGTGGCTCTGCCGCGGGAAGTAGCCGGAGTGGGTCATCACGACCCGGGCGTCGGGGACGGGCCAGCCGTGCACGCCCTCCTCGAGCGTCGCGTCCACCCCCTCCCGCACGGCCGTGAAGAACGCGGGCGGCATCGACCCGAGCTCGATCTCCAGGGCGAACTCGTGGCCGGCCCCGACGGGGAGCGGCTCCACCCGCAGGCCCACCGTCGCGAGGAACGGGTTGGGGGCGGTGGCGATGAGCTGGACGGCCGCACCAGGGGCGACCACCCGCTCGACGCAGATACTCGTCGTCGGGCGGAAGGTCACCTCGACGCCGTACTCCTGCGCCAGCACCGCCGCGATGACCTCCTTCTGCACCTCGCCGTACAGCGACACGGCGATCTCGCGCCTGCCGTCGTCGCGGCGCAGGTCGATGAGCGGGTCCTGGTCGGCCAGCTCGGTGAGTGCGGCGTACATCGGCACCACGTCGTCCGGCCGCACCGGGTCGACCACCGTCTCCAAGGTCGGCCGCGAGAACTGCTCGGCCTCCCCGCACTGGGCCGGCAGGGCGCCGAACCGGTCGCCGATCCGGGCCGACGACCAGCCCGTCACGGCGGCGATCCGGCCGGCCGGCACCTGGTCCACCGTGACCAGCCGGCCCCGGTCGAAGAGCCTCAGGCCGGTGACCTTCTCCGCCGCCCGGCCGTCGAGCTCGACGCGGTCGCGCACGCGCAGCGACCCCGAGCGCACACGCGCCAGGACGGTCCGTCCACCCTCGGCCCGGTCGACCTTGAAGACGGTGCCACTGGGCGGGCCGGTGCCCTCGGGGGTGACGCCCGGAAGCAGGGTCGCGAGGGTGTCGAGCAGCTGGGTCACGCCCGCACCGGTGATCGCGGACCCGAAGAGCACCGGGTGGCCGGTCGCGCCGCGCACCCTGGCGCGCAGCTCGCCGAGCTCGGTCGCCCCCACCTCGAACGGCAGGTATGCCGCGTCGCGGGTGCCCGCGTCGCTCACCTGGCCCAGGGCGAAGGCCTCCGGGCTGAGCCGGGTGCCGATCTCGCCGAGCACCCCGTCGGGGTCGGCCCCGGACCGGTCGACCTTGTTCACGAACACGACGACGGGCAGGCCGAGGCGCTGGAGGGCGCGCATCAGCACCAGGGTCTGCGCCTGGACCCCCTCGACCGCTGACACGACGAGCACCGCTGCGTCGAGCACGGTCAGGGCGCGCTCGACCTCGGCGATGAAGTCGGAGTGCCCGGGGGTGTCGATGAGGTTGACGGTCGTCGCCCGCCAGTCGAAGGAGACGACCGCCGAGCGGATCGTGATGCCGCGCTGGCGCTCCAGCGCCATGCTGTCGGTCTGCGTGTCGCCGGCGTCGACACTGCCGGGGTGGTCGAGCACCCCGGCCTCGTAGAGGACTCGCTCGGTCAGGCTGGTCTTGCCGGCATCAACGTGCGCGACGATCCCCAGGCTGAGGGTTCTCCTGCTTCCAGCTCGCACTGGCTTTCACATCCATTCGGTAGGTGGGTACCTGGCGGGACGTGAAAGCTGCTCGCATTGGTCGGGTTCCTCTCGTGGGCAGTGCCGGCGGTCGGCAGCTGGGGCCCCTTCATGGCAACAGAGCCGGGGCGACCGGGGCAACCGGTTTTACCGGTCGCAAAGGGCCGACGGCGGCCGAACCACGACGGCGGGACCACGACGGCGGGACCACGACGGCGGCACCACGGCCCTGCCCGTCACCAGTGGGGAGCCGGCTCAGGGCTGCAGCGCGGCGTCCTGACGGTGGTGGCGACCCGGGAGCGGCACGACGCCGAGCCCGACCACGGCCGCGATGGGCAGGAGCGGCCACACCCAGTGGATGCCGTCCCGAGCGACCAGGCCGGAAGCCGCCATCACCCCCAGCCCCCCGCACATCGCCGCGGTCGCGACCACTGGCCGCCAGGCGGCGGGGGCCGGGCGGCGGTCGCGCACGGGGGACTCGAACCTGCCGAACAACAGCACCAGCCCGGACGTCGCGACGGCGATCACAGCGAACCACACCGGTCGGGTGACCCACCAGGAAGCGCTGAGGGGCGCCGTGTGGAGCCCGAACCCGCCGGCCAGCAAGGACATCCCGATGACCAGCACCATCGCGGTCAGGTGCCAGAGGTAGACGGACATGATGCGGAGGTTGACCATGACCGTGACTGCCCAGAGCCTCGGCCGCTCCATCAGCAGGGTCAGCCGGCGTTCGGCGAGCAGCACCACGCCGGCCTGCATCATGCCGAGGAAGGCCAACGTGACCCGGGTCGGGTAGGAGTTGTTCAGGACCGCCCCGTCGACCCCGATCATCGAGATCGGGTAGGGGCCGGCCCAGACGAGCGTCACGAGTCCGACCAGGCCCACGCCGGCGAGCGCGACCCGCCGGCCCCGACCGGCCAGCGCGCCGTCGAGCCACGCGAACCCGAGCTGGTGCACCGTCGCCCAGACGACGAGGTAGTTGGCGAAACCGACCCACAGGTTGTCCCCGGCGATGCTCCACCAGTCGACCAGGCTTCCCAGGACGAGCCCGGCGCCGACGCTCCACCAACCGAGTCGCTGCCAGGCGGCGAGCAGGAGCGGCGCGAAGGCCACCACGCCGATGTAGGCCGCGAGGAACCAGGTGGGCACGAGGGCGACCTGCGAGGCAGTGCGCAGCGTCGCGGTCGGGACGTCCGCGGCATACGCGATGGAGACGATCACGAGCCACACGAGGAGGAGGGGGAGCACGGGTGCGGCCAGGCGCCGCAGGCGGGCCCGCAGCCACGTGGCGTAGCTGTCGTCGCGCCGACGGGCCGAGCGCCACGAGAGGCCGTTCGCGTAGCCGCCGACGATGAAGAACAGCGGCATCACCTGGAACACCCAGGTCAGCGGGTGGCTCCACGACGCGATGTTGAGCACGGCGTTCGGGACGAGCGAGCCGTCGCGCACCATGACCGCGGCCATCAGCCAGTGGCCGAGCACGACGGTGACGATGGCGGCGGCACGCAGGAAGTCGACCACCCGGTTGCGGTCAGCGGGGGTGGCGGCGACGAGGGCGCTGGGGTCCATGGGTCGAGCGTGCCTCGCGCAGGGCAGGCGCCGCTTGAGTACAAGTGCCCACCCGCTGTGGTCACGACGGGCCGTCCGCGACGCGGTGGTGCCCGCGCAGCCGGGCCGCACCATCACGATCCGGCACTCATCTGAACGCTGGTGTCGATTGGTGGCCGCGCGTGGGACCGTCGGGCCAGGACCTCGTCGGGGGATGGGGCCAGCGCACACCGGGGGGTGGGCCATGGGCAGACCACTGCCGACGCGCAGGGCCGTGTTGGCCGGCGCGCTCGCCACGGGCGTCGCCACCGCGCTGTTCCCGGGAGCCGCCCACGCGGGGGGCCGTCAGCCGCGCACGATCGACCCGCACTCGCGCTCGCGCGTCGATCCCCGGTCGATCAGCTGCGTGGACACCCGGAAGAGGGTGGTCGCCCTCACCTTCGACGACGGCCCCGACCCCGCCTCCACCCCCCAGGTCCTGGAGGTCCTCGAGCACTTCGGCGTGCCGGCCACGTTCTTCATGATCGGGCGCAACGTCGTCGAGCACGGCGAGCTCGTGACCGAGGTGGTCCGGCGTGGCCACCAGGTCGCGAACCACAGCCAGGACCACCTCTGGCTCGACCGCCAGCCCCCGGGCGTCGTGCAGCGTCAGGTCGACCTCGGCGCCCAGAGCCTCGTGCGCGCGGGGGCGCCCCCGAACCGGTTGTTCCGGCCCCCGCACGGCTGGACCAGCGGCACGGTGGCGGACGTCCTGGGCCAGGAGGGGTCACGGAGCATCTTCTGGAGCGACTGCCTCGAGCACCACCTGGCCCTCGGCCCGCCGTCCGCGGCGGTCGCCGCCATGGCGGAGCGGGTGCTTCCCGGCTCGATCCTGCTCTGCCACGACGGGGGACACCTCGACGGCCCGCACCCCCAGAGCTTCGACCGGTCCGCGACCGTGGCTGCGCTCCCGCACCTGCTCGAGGCCGTGCTCGCGAGGCACCTGCGGTTCGTGACGGTGAGCGAGCTGACCGGCGTCTGACGGCCTCACCCGTGGGTGGCGTCACCCGTGGTTGGCTTGGGCCATGAGCTCGCACGGAGGCACGGTCCGCCAGCTGCGGTTGGTGGTGCACGCGGAGGACTACGAGGCCGCGCTGCGCTTCTACCGCGACGTCATCGGTATGCCGGTCCAGGAGGCCTACGCGGGTGACGGGGGCGCCCAGGTGTCGATCCTGGACGCGGGGCGCGCGACGCTCGAGCTGTCGAACACCGCCCAGGTCGAGATGATCGACGAGGTCGAGGTCGGTCGACGGGTCGCGCCGCACTTCCGCGTCGCGCTCGAGGTCGACGACGCCGAGCAGGTCACCGCCGAGGCCGTCGCCGCCGGGGCCGAGCTCATCGCGCCGCCCACCGAGACGCCGTGGCGCTCACGCAACGCGAGGCTCGCGGCGCCGGCCGGCGTCCAGCTCACCCTCTTCCAGGAGCTCGATGACTGAGGTGACGAGCGCTGATGAAGAGGTCGGGGTCGGTCCCTGGGCGGGGGAGTGGCCCACCGGCGACCACTGGGACCCCGAGCTGCTGCGCGACGGTGACCGCCGCAACGTCATCGACGCCTACCGCTACTGGCGGCATGACGCGATCGTGGCGGACCTCGACACCCACCGCCACGACTTCCACGTGGCCGTCGAGAACTGGGGCCACGACTTCAACATCGGCTCGGTCATCAGGACCGCGAACGCGTTCAACGCCAAGGCTTTCCACATCGTCGGCAAGCGTCGCTGGAACCGCCGCGGGGCGATGGTCACCGACCGCTACCAGCACGAGCACCACCACCCCACCGTCGACGACCTGGTCGCCTGGGCCGCAACGGCCGGTACCGACGCGCAGGGCCGGCCACGCGGCATACCCCTCATCGGGATCGACAACCTGCCCGGGTCGGTGCCGCTCGAGACCCACGACCTGCCGCGCGAGTGCGTGCTCGTCTTCGGGCAGGAGGGCCCCGGGCTGTCCGCACCCATGCGCGAAGCCTGCGAGGTCGTGCTGCACATCGAGCAGTTCGGGTCGACGAGGTCGATCAACGCCGGCGCAGCGGCGGCGATTGCCATGCATGCCTGGGTGCGACGCAACATCTTCGGGCAGGCTGTCGATTAGCACCCCGCTCGCTCGTCATCAGGGTGGAAGCACCCACCGATGAGAGGAACCACCATGACCCAGTACATCGTCCTGCTGCCGACCGACGAAGGGCGTTACGCGTCGGCCTCCGCCGAGGAGCGTGCCGAGCTGACGGCCGCCCACGGCGAGTTCGTCCAGCTGCTCGCCGAGCGCGGGCACAAGATGACCGGCGGCGCCCAGCTGACCCCGTCGGGGCAGGCGCGGGTGGTCCGGGGGTCCGCCCTCGACGACGTGTCCCTGACCGACGGCCCGTACGCCGAGAGCGCCGAGCAGGTCGGCGGCTACTACGTCGTGGAGACCTCGGACGCCGACGACCTGGCCAAGGTCTGCGGGCGGCTCCTCGCCACTCCGTTCCACGACGCCATCGAGATCCGCCAGCTCGTCGAGGGCATGTGAGGCCGGCCATGACCGAGTACGTCGTGCTGATCGTCGGTGACGCCGACCGCTGGTGGACCACCATGAGCATGGACCAGCGCCAGGACGGGTATGCCGAGTACGCCCGTTTCGCGGACGAGCTCGGCAAGCGGGGCCACAAGATCACGGGAGGTGCCGAGCTGCACGCCACGTCGGAGGGACGCCGCATCCCACCCGGTGGGGGTGCCGCGACCGAGGGTCCCTTCGCAGAGGTGACCGAACAAGTCGGTGGCTTCTACCAGGTCGAGACCGATGACCTCGACGACCTGGTCGACTGCTGCCAGATCATCGCGGCCCTGGGTGACGGTGTGCAGGTGCGCCGAGTGGTCACGCCCGAGGACCGCGAGACGTGAGGTACGTCGTCCTCATCGCCTACGAGCCGGGCCACTGGGACGGCGCGGACGAGGCGGTGCGGCAGGAGTACTTCGACGCCCACCACGCCTTCGAGGAGTACGTCGAGCAGCACGGTGAGCGGTTGTCCAGTGGGGCGCTGAGCGATGCCGACCTGGCCACGACGATCAGGCGCGACGGAACCTCCGACGTCGTCACCGACGGGCCGTTCGTGGAGCTGACCGAGCAGATCGGCGGTTACTACGACGTCGAGCTGCCCGACCTCGACGCCGCCATCGCGGCGGCCAAGCTGCTGCCCCGGGCCTACACGCTCGAGATCCGCTCCGTGGTCGGCGTGGAGGGCTACGAGAGCCGGTGACCGACCGGCCGGGGGAGACGACGCCGGAACCGTCCGCCGAGGTGCTGGCGACGGTCGTGCGCGAGGAGTGGGGACGACTGACGTCGCTGCTCCTCGCGCGCTTCCGTCGGCTCGACCTGGTCGAGGACGCCCTGGCCGACGCGGTCGAGACGGCAGCGCGCCGGTGGGCCCGTGACGGCACCCCGGACAACCCCGTCGGCTGGCTGCACACCGCGGCCCGGCGACGCGTCCTGGACCGGTTGCGGGCCGAGGCGATGGCACAGCGCAAGGTGCCGTTGCTCGTCGTGGAGGCCGAAGGGAAGGAGGGGTCGCCCGTGCTCGCGGACCCCGGGGACCTCGTGGAGGACGACCTCCTGCGACTGGTGCTGATGTGCACCCACCCGGCCCTCGACCCGGCTGCCGCCAGCGCGCTGGCCCTGCGCCTGGTGCTCGGCGTCAGCACGGCCGACATCGCGCGGCTCTTCCTCGTGCCGGAAGCCACCATGGCGGCCCGCGTCACCCGGGCCAAGCGCAAGATCGTGACCGCCGGGATCCCGTTCGCGGTGCCGTCCTCCGACGTGCTGCCCGAGCGGCTCGACGCGGTGGCCCAGACCGCGTACCTCGCCTTCACGGCGGGGTACGCCCCCGGCTCGGGACCGGACGCCCTGCGCACGGGCCTGGCCGGGGAGGCGATCCGCCTCGTGCGGGTCGTGCTCAGGCTGCGCCCGGAGGAGCCCGTGCTGGTCGCGCTGCTGGCGCTGATGCTCCTGCAGCACTCGCGGCGCGACGCCCGCGTCGACGCCGACGGCGCGATCGTCCTGCTGCCCGACCAGGACCGGTCGCGGTGGCACCGCGACGAGATCGACGAGGGTGTCGCGCTCGCGTCCTCGGCCGCTCTCACCGGACCGCTCAGCGTCCAGGCAGCCGGGTATGCCGTTCAGGCCGGGATCGCGGTCGAGCACGCGACCGCGCCCAGCGCCGCAGCCACCCGGTGGGACCGCATCGTGACGCGCTACGACGACCTCGTGGCACTGTCTCCCACCCCCAGCGCCCGGCTGGCCCGGGCTGTGGCCGTCGCCGAGGCCCGGGGACCGCGTGAGGGACTCGCCGCGCTGGCGGGGCTCGACGACGACCTGGCGCACAGCCACCGGCTGCCGTCGGTCCGGGCCGAGCTGCTGGCCCGCGCCGGCGACACCGAGGCCGCCGACGCGGCATACGCGCTCGCCATCGAGCGGTGCGGCAACGACGCCGAGCGGGCCCTGCTCGAGGAGCGCCGCGCGGCCCTTCGCGACGCGACCAGCTGAACCGGTGCGGGGGCTCTGCACGAACCTCGGCCCGGACCTCCGCACGGACCTCGAACCACGCTGAGACACGGGTGTCCGGCTGCGCTCGGGTCGTGCAAAGATCGGCGACGACGCAAGGACGCCGCAGAGTCGCACACCCGCCAGTCGAAGGAGACTCCCATGCCCATCGCCACCCCCGAGGTGTACGCCGACATGCTGGACCGCGCCAAGGCCGGTTCGTTCGCCTACCCGGCGATCAACATCTCGTCGTCGCAGACCCTCAACGCCGCGATCCGGGGCTTCGCCGAGGCCGGCAGCGACGGCATCGTGCAGGTCTCCACCGGTGGCGCCGAGTACCTCTCCGGCCCCACGGTCAAGGACATGGTGACCGGGTCGATCGCCCTCGCGGCCTACGCCCACGAGGTCGCCAAGAAGTACGACGTCAACATCGCGCTGCACACCGACCACTGCCCGAAGGACAAGCTCGACGGCTTCGTCCGGCCGCTGCTCGCCGCGAGCGCCGAGCGCGTCCGGGCGGGGGGCAGCCCCTGGTTCCAGTCGCACATGTGGGACGGCTCCGCGGTGCCGCTCGACGAGAACCTCGAGATCGCCCGCGAGCTGCTGGCCCTGGCCAAGGACGCCCACGTCGTCCTCGAGATCGAGGTCGGTGTCGTCGGCGGCGAGGAGGACGGTGTCGAGGGCAAGATCGACGAGAAGCTCTACTCCACGCCGGAGGACGCCGTGGCCACCGTCAAGGCGCTCGGCGCGGGGGAGAATGGCCGCTACCTGACGGCCCTCACCTTCGGCAACGTCCACGGCGTCTACAAGCCCGGCAACGTCAAGCTGCGCCCCGAGATCCTCAAGACCGCGCAGGAGGCGGCCGCCCGTGAGCTCGGCCTCGGCGCCGACGCCCGACCGTTCGACCTCGTCTTCCACGGTGGGTCGGGCTCGACGGCCGAGGAGATCGCCGCCGCGGTCGACTACGGCGTCGTGAAGATGAACATCGACACCGACACCCAGTACGCGTTCACCCGCCCGGTGGCCGGCTACATGCTCGCCCACTACGACGGCGTGCTGAAGATCGACGGCGAGGTCGGCAACAAGAAGCAGTACGACCCGCGCGCCTGGGGCAAGGAGGCCGAGGCCGGCATGGCGGCCCGCGTGGTCGAGGCCTGCCAGAACCTGCGCTCGGCCGGCACCCACGCATGAGCGACAACCTCCTCGGCATCCCCGAGACCAGGCTCCCCGTCGACCCCGCCGCCGCGAAGCTCGAGGACGGGGTGGCCGCAGACCAGGTCGCCGCGGCCCACCCGACCTCGTCGCTGGCCTGGGCGACCCTGGCCGAGGACGCGCTCGCCGACGGACGCACCGTCGAGGGCTACGCCTACGCGCGCACCGGCTACCACCGCGCGCTGGACTCGCTGCGCAAGAACGGCTGGCGCGGCCAGGGTCCGGTGCCCTGGGAGCACGAGCCGAACCGCGGGTTCCTCCGCTCGCTCGCTGCGCTGTCCCGCGCCGCCGGCGCGATCGGTGAGACCGAGGAGGAGCTGCGGTGCGCGCAGTTCCTGCGCGACTCCTCGATGACCGGGGCCCGCGAGCTCGGTCTCTGACCGCGTTCCGGGGCGCCGGCGAGCCGGAGCCCTGCGAGCCCGGTCTGCGGCCGGCTGGAGACGAACAGTGACGCCGGGGGACCGGACCCTTGGATCCATTCCCCCGGCGTCGCCCCCTGTGCCGTGGACCGTGGTCCACGTGGCTGCTCGTCACGTCGTCCCCTGCCGCCTGACGAGCAGCGTCCGGCCATTCTGCATGACGGCGCCGAGGCGTGCTGGCACTATGCTGTCAAAGGACAGATGATGCCGTCTCGGGGTGGGGGAAAGCCTGTGACCAGCGCAAACGACCGCGCGCACGAGGTCGAGCGGCTGCTCACCGATCCGTTCGACCGGCTCATGGCCATCCTCGAACGGGGCGAGGAAGAGATCGACGCGCGGCGCGCCGAGCTGGCTGAGGTGCGCTACGCGCTCTACGAGCTGACCGCCCAGGGCGGCCCGGCCCGCCCTCCGCAAGCGGGCCACGTGCTGGAGCCGCTGCGGCCCGAGATGGCGGCTCCACTGCTGCGCTACCTGATCGAGCACACCACCGACCTCAGCCGGGTCTGCACCATGGTGGTCGACGCCGGTGCGGGGGTCGAGCAGGAGAACTACCGGCTCAACCAGGACCTGCTGGCCGAGGGACGCTTCCGGCAACGCACCATCTACCCGATGGACATCATGGAGACCGAGCAGGGCCGGGCGTGGGTGCGGTCGTTCGCTGCGGTCGGGGAGGAGCAGCGGCTGTCGCTGTCGCCCCCGAGCGAGTTCGCCATCTTCGACGAGCACTCGCTGGTCGCCGTGAGCGAGTGGGGCAACCCTGGGTCCAGCTACGTCATGGTGCGCGACCCCATGCTGGTCGCGGCCTTCATCCAGCTGTTCGACCGGGCGTTCGACCGCGCGCTTCCGGTTTCTCCGGACGACGAGCACGACGACGACCAGCGGCTGGTCAAGCTCCTGGGCCTCGGGCTCAAGGACGAGTCGATCGCCCGCTACCTCGGGTGCAGCCTGCGCACGGTGCGGCGGCGGGTGGCCGTCCTGATGGCCAGGCACGGGGTGCAGACCCGCTTCCAGCTCGGCCTGGCGGCGTCCACGGGCGGTCTCGACTCCCCGCTGGCGGACCGCGACCGGTAGCCTTTCCCGGTACGGGCCCCGTGCGAACACCGCGGGGCCTGCCGCATGACCAGTTCGATCGACGCGGACACCGACACAGACACGGAGAGGTGCGGGTATGCCGGCAATCGTGCTCGTGGGCGCCCAGTGGGGCGACGAGGGCAAGGGCAAGGCCACCGACCTGATGGGCAGCGACGTCGACTACGTCGTGAAGTTCAACGGTGGCAACAACGCCGGCCACACCATCGTCATCGAGAAGGACGGCAAGCGCGAGAAGTACGCGCTGCACCTGCTCCCGTCGGGCATCCTCACCCCGACCTGCACGCCGGTGATCGGCAACGGCGTGGTCGTCGACCTGGCCGTGCTCTTCGAGGAGCTCGACGGCCTCGAGGCGCGTGGTGTCGACACCTCTCGGCTGCTGGTCAGCGCGAACGCCCACATCATCGCGCCCTACAACCGGGTGCTCGACAAGGTCACCGAGCGGTTCCTCGGGTCGCGCAAGATCGGCACCACGGGCCGGGGCATCGGCCCCACCTACGCCGACAAGATGGCGCGCAACGGCATCCGCGTGCAGGACCTGTTCGACGAGAAGATCCTGCGCCAGAAGGTCGAGGCCGCGCTCGCCTACAAGAACCAGATCCTCGCCAAGATCTACAACCGGCGTGCCGTCGAGGTCGACGAGGTGATGGACGAGCTCCTCGGGTATGCCGAACGGTTGCGTCCCATGGTCGCCGACACCTCCCTGGTGCTCGAGCAGGCCCTCAACGAGGGCAAGACCGTGCTCCTCGAGGCCGGCCAGGCGACCCTGCTCGACGTCGACCACGGCACCTACCCCTTCGTCACGTCGTCCAACGCGACCGCGGGCGGGGCCTGCACCGGGTCGGGCATCCCGCCGACGCGGGTCAACACCGTGATCGCGATCCTCAAGGCCTACTCGACCAGGGTGGGCGAGGGCCCCTTCCCGACCGAGCTCGAGGACGCCAACGGCGAGTTCCTGCGCAAGACCGGGGCGGAGTTCGGCACGACCACCGGGCGTCCGCGCCGCTGCGGCTGGGTCGACACCGTCGTCGGCCGCTACGCCACCCGCATCAACGGGGTGACCGACTTCGTGGTCACCAAGCTGGACGTGCTCACCGGGCTGGAGACCATCCCCGTGTGCATCGCCTACGACGTCGACGGTGTGCGGCATGACGAGATGCCGGTCAACCAGACCGACTTCCACCACGCCAAGCCGATCTACGAGGAGCTGCCCGGCTGGTGGGAGGACATCTCCACCTGCCGCAGCTTCGAGGAGCTCCCCGCCAACGCGCAGGCCTACGTGCTGCGCCTCGAGGAGCTGATCGGCGCCCGGGTCTCCGCGATCGGGGTCGGACCGGGTCGCGACGAGATCATCAGCCGGCACTCGCTGCTCGGCGCCTGACCGGGCGGTGCTCGGTGTCCGAGGAAGGTGCGGTGCCTGAGGAAGGCGCGGTGCCTGAGGAGGGCGCGGTGCCTGAGGAGGCAGTGCGCGGTGTCTGAGCCAGTGCGTCGGCCGAGGTTCGAGCCCGGCTCCCCCGTGCGGGTGCAGTTCACCAAGTGGGGTGGACAGCGGCACCACGGTGCGGACGTCGTCTACCTCGGCGCCGACGACCACGGCGACTGGCTCGGCGACGCCGTCGGCAACCAGTGGTCCGGAGGACCCAAGTCGTTCGTCAGCATCACTGACAACGTCTTGTTCGTCCCGCGGGACCGGGGCCTGACGGCGATGTTCTACACCGATCACCCCGAGCAGGAGTTCGAGCTCTACGTCGACATCACCACGGTGCCCGTCTGGGACGGAGCAGTGGTGACGGCCGTGGACCTCGACCTCGACGTGATCCGGCGCTTCGACGGCAGCTGGTACGTCGACGACGAGGACGAGTTCGCGGAGCACCAGGTCACCTACGGCTACCCGCCCGACCTGGTCGCTGCAGCCGAGGTCGAGTGCGCCCGCGTGGGTGACGAGATCCGTGCGGAGGCAGCGCTGTTCGCCGACGCCAGGGCCAACCCCTGGCGCGCGGTCCTGCGGTCCCTGCGGTCAAGCTGACGGCCCGGGGCCCAGCCGTGACGAGCTCGTCACGGCTGGGCCCCGGAGGTCGAAGCCGTGGGTCAGGCGCGGCGGCGTACCACTCGCTTGAGCCCTGCACCGGCGAGGACGAGTGCGCCGCCGAGGGCGAGCAGCTCGGCGGTGCCGTCGGCCCCCGTGTGTGCGAGGGCGGGCACGGCCGAGGCCGACGCGGCAGCCGGCGCGGGGTCGGTCCCCTTGCCACTGCCGCCGGCTCCGCCGTCTCCGGCGTCGCTGTCAGCCGTGACGGTGGGCGTCGGGCAGGCGTCGCCCGCCGAGACGGCCGGCGTGACCAGGACCGGGGTGTCGGTCGCCGCGGTGTCGATGACGGTGCGCGACTCGTCGGTCTTGACCCATGCCTCGCCGGGCGACGTGGCCGCCCACTGGAAGTCCTGGTGGGAGACCTCCGCGACGGCGTCGTGGTGCTCTCCGGGGATGCTGTGCTCGGGCACGTCGACGGCCTGCTCCTCGTGGCTCACCGCCGGATGGGCGACGACGTGGGTCTGCGCCTCGTGCGTGACGACGTGCGTCTCGGCCGGGTGGGTGACCATGTGGGTCTCGGCGTCATGGCTGACCACGTGGGTCTCGGCCGGGTGGTAGACCGGGTGGGTGACTGCGGGAACGGTCTCCCAGTAGCCCTGTTCGGGCACTTCACCCCAGTAGTAGTTGCCGGTCAGGCTCCACCCGCTCCCGCTCGGGCTGGTGCCTTCGCGATACCAGTCGTAGTAGAGCGTGTTGCCGAAGATGTTCCGGTACCGCCACTGGTTCACCCGGTAGTACGAGGCCTGTTGGGTGACCACGTAGCGGTTGTAGGACCAGGCATCGGTGACCGTCTCGACCCAGGCTTCCTTGTCGACGACCGTCTCGACCCAGGCTTCCTTGTCGACGACCGTCTCGTCCCAGGCTTCCTTGTCGACGACGGTCTCGACCCAGGCTTCCTTGTCGACGACGGTCTCGTCCCAGGCCTCCTTGTCGACGACCGTGACGGTCTTGAAGGTGGCCGGCACGACGACGTCGGGCTCGTCCCAGGCGACCATTCCCGGCGTGTCGACGACCGTGGTCGACCACTTGAGCTCGACGTGGCTGACCGCGTCGGTGTGGACGGTGTCATAGACCGCCGCCACCGCCGGGGTGCCGCACGCCGTCTCGGCGTGGGCGGCGCCGGCGATCAGCAAGGGGGTGCAGGCCAGCGCCAGGGTGAGCCCGGTCCGGGTGCGTGCAGACGTCATCGATTGCCTCTCAGGGGATGGGCCTCCCGCTGAGACGCATTGGTCAAGAAACTACCCAGATTGGGCATAGGAAACGTAAAGGACATGCCCGGCACCACCGAAGGGACTAGCCATCTCGGACACTTCGGTCAGAAGCCATCACTGCGAGGTGTGAACGCCTTCAGGCAGGACGCAGCACCGTCATCCGGTGGGCTGCCCGGGTGAGCGCGACGTAGAGGACGCGCACCCCGCCTGGCGACTCGGCCGTGATCTCGTCGGGGTCGACGATCAGCGTGGCGTCGTACTCCAGGCCCTTGGTCGACATCGGGTCGATGACGCCCACGCGGTCGCTGAGCGTGCCCAGCCCGGCCAGCTCCGCGGCATACCGACTGGGGGTGATGACCGCGATCGAACCCTCCACCTCGTCGAGGAGGGACTCCACGGCCGCGGTGGCGGCGGCGAGCCAGCCACCCGCGGTGACGGCGACGTCGACCGGCTCGACACCGGTCTCCCGCACCGCCTGGGGGATGTCGGCATCGGGCACGTGGGCGCGCACGACCTCGGCCGCGTAGTCGAAGATCTCCCGGGCGTTGCGGTAGTTGGTGTCCATGTGGAAGAGCCGGCGCTCCTGGGTGCCGAAGGCCTCCTCGCGGGCGCGACCGGCCTCGACGGCATCGGGCCAGGATGCCTGGGCCGCGTCGCCGACGACGGTCCAGGACGAGTACCGCCCGCGGCGCCCGAGCATGCGCCACTGCATCGGCGAGAGGTCCTGCGCCTCGTCGACGAGGACGTGGGCGTACTCGCCGGGGCCCTCGATGCGGCCCTGGAGCAAGAGCTCGCGCGGGTCGGTGGGAGCCGTGCGGGAGGACTTCGTGCCGACCGCCCGGGAGTCGCTGCCGGCCCGCACCTCGGCCACTCCGAACTGCGAGACGTCCTCGAACTCCTCGATCTCGTAGAACCCGCGCTCCTCGGCCGGACCGTCCTGCACGGGTCCGAGCCGGGCGGCCAGGTCGTCGATGAGCGCGGCGTCGGCGGCCGACCAGCTGCCGACCTCGAGGGCGTGCTGCATGGACGCGGCGAACACGTCGCAGTCGTTCGGCGACAGGACGCCGGCACCGTGCTGCCGAGCCCGCTCGGGGTCCGCGAGCCAGAGCAGCACCTCGCGAGGGTCGACCTGCGGCCACCAGGTGGCGAGGAAGGCGTCGACCTCGAGGTGGTCCTCGAAGCGGTCCATGAACTCGGCCCGGTCGCCGTCGCGCACACTCGCCCACGCAGCCTCGGCCAGGGCGCTCTGCACGGCCTTGGCCGCCAGGTTGCGCTGGTGGTTGCGCAGCACCTGGGCCCGGATCCGGTCGAGGACCGGGGCGTCGACCCGCACGGCCTTGCCGTTGACGAAGGCGCGGAACGTCTCGGGGGCGTCCGGCGGCGCGTCGGCGGCAGCCCGGGCGAGCAGGCGCCGGATCCCCAGCGAGCCCTTGATCGCCGCGGCGCGGGGGGTGTCGAGCCTGGTGGCGGTGACCCCGTCGACGACGTCGCCCAGTGAGCGCAGCGTGACCGACTCCTCGCCGAGTGAGGGGAGCACCCGCTCGATGTATGCCGTGTAGGCGGAGGAGGGGCCCACCACGAGGATGCCGCCGGCCTCGAACCGGCGCCGGTCGGAGTAGAGCAGGTAGGCCGCGCGGTGCAGGGCGACGACGGTCTTGCCCGTGCCGGGTCCGCCGGTGATCTCGGTGATGCCACGGGCCGAGGCGCGGATGGCCTCGTCCTGGTGTCGCTGGATGGTCGCGACGATGTCGCGCATCTGGGCCCCCCGGCTGCGGGTCAGGGCGGCCAGGAGGGCACCGTCGCCGACGACGACGAGGTCGTCGGGCGCCTCGGGCACCATGAGGTCGTCCTCGACACCGACGACGTCGGGGCCCTTGCACCGCAGCACGCGCCGACGGAGCACGTCCATGGGCTCGACCGGGGTGGCCCGGTAGAAGGCGGCGGCCGCGGGGGCGCGCCAGTCGACGACCAGGGGCTCGTAGTCGTCGTCGCGCACGCCGAGCCGGCCGATGTAGCGCGTCTCGCGGTCCGAGGGCTTCGCCGCGTCGGACAGGGCGTGGTCGAGGTCGAGCCGGCCGAAGACCAGGCCTTCGTACTGGGTGTCGAGGGTCGAGCGTCGCCGGGCCGCGTTGAAGACCAGGGCGTCCCGCTCGAAGAGGCCGGTCAGCTCCTCGTCTCGCACGTCGCCGGTGCGGTCGGTGCGACCGCGCGCCAGGCCGTCGGCCTCGATCAGGCCGGCCCGCGCCTGGGCCTTGGTGAGCTCGCCGTAGACGAGGTCGACGTGGGCCTGCTCGATGGCGATCTCACGGGCGACCTCTGCGCTGGAGGCCTTGGCATTCGAGGACTGCGCGCTCGAGTGGTCCGATCCCGTCACGGTGCGTTGCTTTCTGGCTGGTCGTTGATGGCGCCCACTGCCCCGCCGTCAGGCGAGGCTGTGGTGCGGCTGCTCCCCACGGGGAACGCACGAGTCTAGCGAGCAGGATGAGCACCGCCGCGCACTAGACCATTCCGCGGCGCGCGGCCTGCACCCCGGCCTGGAAGCGGGTGCCCGCGCCGAGCTGGTCCATCAGGGCCCGGACCCGCCGTTCGACGGTGCGCTGGGACACCCCGGCCTGGCGGGCGATCGTCGCGTCCGGCGCCCCGGCGGCGAGCAGCGAGAGGATCAGCTGGTCGCGCCGCTCGGTGGTGACGCCCCCGGTGGTGAGGGGCGAGCCGAGGTCCCAGAGGTGGTCCGACAGCGCGATCAGGGCCAGCACCATCGACCGGGCCCGGATCACGGCCGAGCCGAAGCCGGAGGGGTCGAAGGCGCTGACGTCGACGATGGCCACGGCCTCGTCGACGATGACCGCGGAGAAGGGCACCGCCGAGGTGAACCGGAACCGCTCCCCGCCGCGCTCGCGCGCCTCGAGGATCTCCAGCGCGCCGTCGATCTCCAGCACGTCGGTGTCGTAGACGGTCGTGTAGTCGAGCACGTTGCCGCCGACCCCCCGGCTGGGTTCCTCATGGCTGTGGAGCGGGCTGGCGAAGAGTGCTCGGGTGCGCGGCGAGAGCGAGCGGAAGGTGCGGATCCGCTCCGTGCCGGCGGCCACCGCCTCGGCCGTGACCGCCGCGATCTCGTCCAGGGAGTTGAGGATCCGGACGGTCCCCACGTCGGGGGTGCGGGAGGCCGACCTGGCCTGGAAGTAGACCTGCGCGAGCTCGTGCGCGGCGGAGCGGGTCTCACGAGCCCGTCTCTCGTAGTCGAGGGCGAGCGCGGGCAGCGAGATGTCAGGGGGCACCACCTCGATGGCGCCGCCAGGATGCAGTCGCACGAGGCCACGGCTGCCGAGGACGTCGAGCGAGTGATCGACCAGGGGCGCCTTCATTCCCTGCGCGATGAGCAGGGACCTGGTCGGCTCCTGGTGCTGGAGCACCGCCAGGAAGACCCGCGTGACGGTGCCCTCGGCCTCCTCGACGTCGACCTTGAGGTCGAGCCCGGCGGCGACGCCGGAAGGGAGTCTGGAGCCCTGACCGGCGCCCAGCCCGGCGCCCCGCCCCGGGCTCAGGCCGTTGGTGAGGACCGCGTCCGCGACCTCCGCGGCCGCCGCGTGGGCGGCCTCGTCCGTCCGACTGTCGTCCGACATGCCCACATGCTTGCCCTCTGGCGAGATTCCGTCAATGGCGCAAGTCCGACACCTCTGGGCTTTACCAACGGGCCGACCATGGTCCACTCTTGATTCAGTCGACAGCGTCGACCCACGTGCATGGTTGCAGGTTCCCCCGCCAGGCGACCGCACGTCGGCTGCGCGGCGTCCCCGGGAGATGTCCCCCCTGCCTCCCCGGGACGCCGCGCACTCATGTCCGGCCCCTTTCGCACGGCGCGCGCGTCCGGGTCGGCCCAGGTCGAGGCGACTCTCTACGCTGGACCCGTGAAGGTTCTCGTGATCGGTACCGGTGCCCGCGAGCACGCCATCGTCAAGGCCCTCGGTGCCGACCCGGAGGTCGACGCGGTGATCGTGGCCCCCGGGAACCCCGGGATGGATGCGATCGCGCTGTGCGAGGCCCTTCCCGGTGGGGTCCTCGACGGCGCGGCCATCGTGGAGCTGGCCCGCCGGCATACCGTCGATCTCGTGGTGATCGGCCCGGAGGCGCCGCTCGTGGCCGGGGTCGCCGACGTCGTGCGCGACGCCGGGCTGCTGGCCTTCGGGCCGTCGGCGCCGGCCGCCCAGCTGGAGGGAAGCAAGTCCTTCGCCAAGGACGTGATGTCGGCGGCGGACGTGCCGACCGCGATGGCGCGCGTCTGCACCACCCTCGACGAGGTCGCCGACGCGCTCGACGCGTTGGGGGCGCCGCACGTCGTGAAGGACGACGGGCTGGCGGCCGGCAAGGGCGTCGTGGTGACCGACGACCGTGCGGAGGCCCTCGCCCACGCCAAGGCCTGCTTGGCCAAGGACGGGGGCACGGTGGTGGTCGAGGAGTTCCTCGACGGGCCCGAGGTGTCGCTGTTCTGCCTTTGCGACGGCAAGACCGTCGTCCCCCTCGCGCCGGCG
Source organism: Pedococcus bigeumensis (assembly GCF_039531795.1). Classification (NCBI taxonomy): domain Bacteria; kingdom Bacillati; phylum Actinomycetota; class Actinomycetes; order Micrococcales; family Intrasporangiaceae; genus Pedococcus; species Pedococcus bigeumensis. The sequence continues at coordinate 785,850 of NZ_BAAAQS010000003.1, forward strand.
CAGGACTTCAAGCGGGTCGGTGACGGCGACCAGGGCCCCAACACCGGTGGGATGGGCGCCTACAGCCCCTTGGACTGGGCTCCCGCATCCCTGGTGGACGAGCTCGTCACGAGGGTCGCCCAGCCGACCGTCGACGAGATGGCCCGGCGCGGGACGCCCTTCTCCGGGGTGCTCTACATCGGGGTGGCCGTCACGTCGCGCGGCCCGCGGGTCATCGAGTTCAACGCGCGCTTCGGTGACCCCGAGACCCAGGTCGTGCTGGCTCGCCTGAAGACCCCGCTCGGGGGCCTGCTCAAGGCCGCCGCCACCGGTGACCTCGACTCCGTCGGTGCGCTCAAGTGGTCCGGCCAGCACGCCGTGACCGTCGTGCTGGCGTCGCACAACTACCCCGGCACGCCGCGCACCGGTGACCCCGTCACCGGGATCGAGGAGGCCTCGGACGTGCCGTCGGTGTACGTGCTCCACGCGGGCACCGCTCGCGCCGACGACGGCACGCTGGTCTCGGCCGGAGGGCGCGTCCTGTCGGTCGTGGCGCTCGGCGACAGCCTGACCCAGGCGAGGGAGCGCGTCTACGAGGCGGTCGAACACCTCGAGCTCGAGGGCTCGCACCACCGCACCGACATCGCGCTCGCGGCCGAGCGCGACGAGCTGCACGTCGGCTGAGGGGTCAGCCCGCGCGGCGCGCAGCCGCCAGTCCCACCACACCCACGAGCGCGCAGGCGGACATCGTGGCAGCGAACAGCCACCCCGGCAGGTCAGGCGCCTGCCACGCGATGAGGGCGCCCGCCGCGGCCAGGCCGATGGCCTGGGCGACCGACGCCGTCAGGCTCGAGGCGGCGGTGATCCGGCCCTGGTCGCTCACCGGCGCGAAGAGCAGCAGCTGGGTCGAGAGGGTGGGTGACACGATCCCCATCCCGAGCCCGGCCACGCCCCAGAGCACCAGCCCGGCGACGATGGGCAGCGCATCGAGACTGGTGAGCGCTGGACCGAGGACGCCGACCGCGATGAGGGCGAACCCGACGGCGAGACGGCGCACCGCAGGGACGCGTCGCTGGACCACGGCGAGCCCGTGCAGCTGCGACCCGGCGGCCCATGACAGACCGGTCACGGTGAGGCTCGCGCCCGCAGCGGCAGGCCCGAGGCCGTGGATCGTCGTGAGCATGAGGGGCAGGAGGCTTCCGGCGGTGCCGAACGCCGCCGCCACGAGCCCGCGCAGCGCCACGAGCGCGGGTATGCCGGGGGCGAACCGCAGCGTCCCGGCCGGCAGGACGGTGCGGACCGCGGGGACGGTGCAGGCCGTGCCCACCAGGACGAGCGCGCCGCCGAGCGCCTCGACGGGGCCGGAGCGGCCGAGGAGGGATCCACCCGCGGTGAGTGCGGCCAGGCCCGCAGCTGCGAGGGCGGCGGCACGGACGGCGCGGTGCTCGCGAGGCGTCCAGGCGGTCTGCGCGCCGGCACCCCCGGCGCTGGAACCTTCGGCGCGCATGGCGGGGCGCAGCAGGAGCCACGCGATCGGCAGCAGGGCGACCCCGATGCCGAAGACCGACCGCCACGAGAGCATCTCGGTGAGCAGTCCCGCGATCGGCGGGCCGACCAGCGACGGGAGCACCCACGCCGCGGCGAACGCCGCGAAGACCTTGGCCCGCAGCTCCTCGGGCATGGTGCGGGCCAGCAGCACGGTGAGCGAGACGTCCATCAGCGCCTCGGCGATCCCCGACCCGAACCGGCCCAGCGTGAAGACCGCCATCCCCGGGGAGAGGGCCATCGCGACCTGGGAGATGGTGAACGCGAGCATGCCCGCCCGGAGTGGTCGCACCGGCCCCCGGTGGTCGGCCCAGGCCCCGGCGACGACGGTGGTGACCACGAACGACACCAGCGGCGCGGCACTGGCGGCGCCGAAGAGCCACAGGCCGTCCAGGTCGCGCGCCACGGTGGGCAGCACGGTCATGGTGGCGCGGTTCTCGAAGGCGCCGAGGGTGACCAGGGCCACGGCTCCCACGGCGAAGGGCAGGTGGGCCCGGTCGAGCAGGGAGGCCGGACGCGCGGGGGAGTCCGTGGCGGGGATCTCGGGGGTGACGAGGGGCATGGGCACGAGTGTGGAAGTTGAAGTCGACTTCAAGTCAAGCCACTCCGCGCACGTGGTGCGCTGTGGTGGTCACGCAACCTCCGAGATGCCCGTTCGTGAGGACCTGGTGGCAACAAGTGCGGGCAGGGGCTGCACGGACTCGGCTGAGCGTTCGGCGCCCGGGCTGGGAGGATGTGCGCCATGACGTCCTCCCAGCCCGACGCGGCCGCCGCCGCGGTCGACCTGCCCGGCTACGCCCACGTCCACTCGGGCAAGGTCCGCGACCTCTACGCCCCCCTCGACGCCGCGGGTGCGCCTCGCGACGACCAGCTGCTGCTCGTCGCGAGCGACCGGCTCTCGGCCTTCGACTTCATCCTCGAGACGCCGATCCCCGACAAGGGCGCGGTCCTGACCCAGCTGTCCCTCTGGTGGTTCGAGCAGCTCCACGACCTGGTGCCCAACCACGTCGTCTCGACCGACGTGCCAGCGCAGGTGGCCGGGCGTGCGGTGCTGGTGCGCCGGCTCGAGATGCTGCCCGTCGAGTGTGTCGCCCGCGCCTACCTCACTGGCGGTGGCCTGCGGGAGTACCAGGCCGACGGCCACGTCAGTGGGGTGCGGCTCCCCGACGGCCTCGTCGACGGGTCACGGCTCCCCGAGCCGATCTTCACGCCGTCGACCAAGGCGCCCGTGGGCGAGCACGACCAGCCGATGCCGTATGCCGATGTCGTGGCTGCCGTCGGCGAGCGCACCGCCCAGCGCGCGAAGGACCTGACCACGCGGATCCTCGCCCGTGGCAACGAGATCGCGGCCGCGCGAGGCATTCTCATCGCCGACACCAAGGTGGAGTTCGGGATCGACGGCGACGAGCTGGTGCTGGCCGACGAGGTCCTCACCCCTGACTCGTCGAGGTTCTGGCCGGCCGACCAGTGGGAGCCCGGCCACACCCAGCCGTCCTTCGACAAGGAGTACGTGCGCGAGTGGCTGATCTCGCCCGCGAGCGGGTGGGACAAGGCGTCGGGCCAGGCCCCGCCGCCGCTGCCCGACGAGGTGCTCGAGCGCACCCGCGCCAAGTACGTCGAGGCCTACGAGCGACTGACCGGGCGCACCTTCGTCGCGGGCTGACCGGGTGGGCCCTCGCCTCCGGTCGACCGGCACGCGGGCGGTCTCGAGGGCGGGGACAGGGCCCGGTCAGCGGCGGGTCAGCAGCGCCACGGGGATGGGCCGGCCCGCCTTGCGGGCGTACTTCGCCACTCCCGGCAGCGTGGCGACGATGACGTCGCGCCACACCTCGTCCCGCTCGGCCCCGGTGAGCTCGCGAGCCGACGCCCGCATGCGCTCGGACAGCACCTGCAGGTCCGTCTCCCCTGCCGCCCGCAGGTTCTGGAACCAGTCGGGGTCTCGCGGGCTGCCCGAGCCGGTGCCCCAGACGAGGTAGCCGTCGGGTCTCCGGAGCGCCCTGACGCAGGTGGAGCGGGGCAGTCCGCTGCGCCGGCCCACCGTGGTCAGCATGACCACGGGAGCGTCCTTCGTGCCGCCCATCGCGCGGCCGTCCATGCGGCGGTACATCCACGCGCCGATACGGGTCGACCACTGGGCCATCGACATGGCTCGAGTGTCCCCCGCCTCGGGCAACCTGAGAAGACCCCGCTGGCTCACGCCGGACGCCGCGTCCGCGAGGTGACCGCGCGGCATACCCGGCGGTGTGGCGCGGATAGACTGCGCGTGCTTCCTTCCCCGCACCACCCCGCTGCAACCCAGGAGACACCCGAATGGGCCACGTCGTCATCGACGTCATGTTGAAGCCAGAGATCCTCGACCCCCAGGGTCAGGCCGTGAACGGGGCGCTTCCCCGGCTCGGCTTCGAGCAGTTCACCGACGTGAGGCAGGGCAAGCGGTTCGTCCTCACGGTGGACGGCGAGGTGACCGACGAGCACCTCGCGGCGGCGGCGGAGGCGGCCGAGAAGCTGCTCTCCAACCCGGTGATCGAGGACGTCGTGAGCGTGCGTCGTGCAGAGGACCCCGACCAGTGAAGGTCGGGGTCGTCACGTTCCCGGGCTCGCTCGACGACCGTGACGCGGCCCGAGCCGTGCGCGCCGTCGGCGCCGAGGCCGTCATGCTCTGGCACGGCGACGCCGACCTCAAGGGGGTCGACGCGGTGGTGCTGCCCGGCGGCTTCTCCTACGGCGACTACCTGCGCTGCGGCGCCATCGCCCGCTTCGCCCCCGTCATGGACGCACTCATCCCCGCGGCGCAGGGCGGTCTGCCCGTGCTCGGGATCTGCAACGGGTTCCAGGTGCTGTGCGAGTCGCACCTGCTCCCCGGGGCGCTGATCCGCAACGACCACCGCAAGTTCAACTGCGTCGACCAGCGGCTGGTCGTCGAGAACGCCTCCACCGCGTGGACCTCCGACTTCGAGGCCGGGCAGGAGATCACCATCGTCCTCAAGAACGGCGAGGGTGGCTTCGTGGCCGACGAGCGCACGCTCGACGAGCTCGAGGGCGAGGGTCGCGTGGTCTTCCGGTATGCCGGTGACAACCCCAACGGCTCCTACCGCGCCATCGCGGGCATCACCAACGACCGCGGCAACATCGTGGGGCTCATGCCCCACCCCGAGCACTGCATCGAGGAGGGCTACGGCCCCTCGACCGACGGGCTCCCGTTCTTCACCTCCGTCCTGAAGGCACTGGCCACCTCATGACCGCGCACCCGACGACCGCCCAGGTCGACAAGCCCGTCCTCGACACTGTCGCCCACGCGGCGCAGACCCCCGACGTCGCCCAGCCGTGGGTCGAGCTCGGCCTCAAGGAGGACGAGTACGCCAGCATCCGCGAGATCGTCGGCCGGCGCCCGACCAGCGCCGAGCTGGCGATGTACTCCGTGATGTGGTCGGAGCACTGCTCCTACAAGTCGTCCAAGGTGCACTTCTCGCTCTGGGGCGAGAACACCACCGACGAGATGCGCGAGAAGCTGCTGGTCGGCATCGGTGAGAACGCCGGCGTCGTCGACATCGGTGACGGCTGGGCGGTGACCTTCAAGGTCGAGTCGCACAACCACCCGTCCTACGTGGAGCCCTACCAGGGTGCGGCCACCGGCGTCGGCGGCATCATCCGCGACATCATGTCGATGGGCGCTCGCCCGATCGCGATCATGGACCCGCTGCGTTTCGGCAACCTGAACCACCCCGACACCCAGCGGGTGCTCCCAGGGGTCGTCGCAGGGGTCGGTGGCTACGGCAACTGCATCGGCCTGCCGAACATCGGTGGCGAGGTGGTCTTCGACGACTGCTACCAGGGCAACCCCCTCGTCAACGCGCTCTGCGTGGGAGCCATGCGCATCGAGGACATCCACCTGGCCAAGGCCTCCGGGGTCGGCAACAAGGTGATCCTCTTCGGGGCCAGGACCGGCGGCGACGGCATCGGCGGGGTGTCGGTGCTCGCGTCCGAGACCTTCGACGAGGGCGGCCCGACCAAGCGCCCGGCGGTCCAGGTCGGCGACCCGTTCGCCGAGAAGGTGCTCATCGAGTGCTGCCTCGACCTGTATGCCGCGCACGTGGTCGACGGGATCCAGGACCTCGGCGGCGCGGGCCTGTCCTGCGCCACCAGCGAGCTGGCCTCCAACGGCGACGGCGGCATGCAGATCGAGCTCGACCGCGTCCCGCTGCGTGACACCTCGCTGCGACCTGAGGAGATCCTCATGTCGGAGAGCCAGGAACGCATGATGGCGGTCGTGGCCCCCGAGCACCTCGACGAGTTCATGGCGATCACCGACCGCTGGGACGTCGAGGCGACGGTCCTCGGCGAGGTGACCGACGGCGAGCACCTGGTCATCACCTGGCACGGCGAGGTCATCGTCGACGTCCCCCCGCGGTCGGTCGCCCACGAGGGCCCGACCTACCACCGCCCGCTCGAGCGACCGGCATACCTGGATGCGTTGCAGGACAACGGCACCGACACCCTCGGACGTCCTGTGGACGGGCTCGGCCTCAAGTCCGACCTGCTGACGCTGCTCGCCTCCCCGAACCTCTGCGACAAGTCCTGGGTCACCGACCAGTACGACCGCTACGTGCTCGGCAACACCGCCCTCGCGATGCCCGATGACGCCGGAGTGGTGCGGGTCGACGAGGAGACCGGTCGCGGTGTCGCGGTCTCGACCGACTGCAACGGGCGGTTCGCCAAGCTCGACCCGTACGCCGGCGCGCAGCTCGCGCTGGCCGAGTCCTACCGCAACGTCGCGACGGCGGGGGCGACCCCGTTGGCCGTGACCGACTGCCTCAACTTCGGGTCCCCGGAGGATCCGGGCGTGATGTGGCAGTTCCGCGAGTCGGTCAAGGGCATCGCCGAAGGGTGCAAGATCCTGGGCATCCCCGTCACCGGCGGCAACGTCAGCTTCTACAACCAGACCGGCGACGTCGCGATCCACCCGACTCCCGTCATCGGCGTGCTGGGCGTCATGGACGACGTCGCCCGGCGCACGCCGTCCGGCTGGCGGACCCCGGGCCAGGTCATCTACCTCCTCGGTGCCACCAGCAACGAGCTGGCCGGTGGCGAGTGGGCGCACGTCGTGCACGGTCACCTCGGGGGCCTGCCGCCGAAGGTCGACCTGGCGGCGGAGCAGCTGCTCGGCGAGATCCTCGTCAACGCCAGCCGTGACGGCCTGGTCGACGCGGCCCACGACCTGTCCGACGGAGGCCTGGCGATCGCGCTGGCCGAGGCGACGATGCGCTACGGCACCGGGGCCCGGATCTGGCTCGACGCGGTCTGCGAACGAGACGGCATCGACGCCTTCACCGCCCTCTTCAGCGAGTCGACCGCACGCGTCATCGTGTCGGTGCCCCGCTCGGAGGAGGTGCGTTTCACCGACATGTGCACGGCCCGTGGCCAGGTGCACGCCCGGATCGGTGTCGTGGACGACGAGACCGACGGCCTCGATGTCCAGGGCCAGTTCGTGGTCTCGCTCGACGAGCTCCGCACGGCGCACACCGGGACCCTCCGGTCGGTCTTCGGCGGCTGACCCGCTGGTCCGGCGGCTGCGGGTCGCCCACGACTCGCAGCAGGGCATGGTGGGTGGTCGCCGATCGCCGCGGCACCCAGGGCTGGACACGCGAGCGGCCCGGTCGCGCATCCCCCGCGCGCCCGGGCCGTTCGTCCCCTGTGTGTCCCCGCCTTGAACAGTACGTCGGGGCACTGACAGCCGCCATGGGTAGAAGTACCCATTCTCGTCCGCCGAACGGCTCATCGTGCCGGGCGTCACGGGACATGGGTGGGTCGTGCGACGATGCCGGTATGCCGCCGCGCCGCCGAGTCCCCGTCGCCGCCGGGCGATCCGCGGTGGAGGTCTGGCGCTCGCAGGGAGAGGCCACGCCTCGCGTCGACCTCGCGACAGCCGTGCGCTTCACGCTCGAGGAGCTCTCGGTCGTCGCACCGGGGCGCAGCGTCGAGGTGCGGGTCCCACCGTTCGGGGCGGTCCAGTGCGTCACGGGCACCACCCACACGCGCGGCACGCCCCCCAACGTCGTCGAGACCGATGCCCAGACCTGGCTGGCGGTGGCGACCGGCGCGCTGACCTGGGACGGTGCCTGGGAGTCGGGCACGCTCAGGGTGAGCGGCCACCGCGCCGACCTCACGGCATACCTCCCGCTCGCCTGACCGCCGCCCCACCCGAGGAGTCCGATCCGCATGCAGATGAAGCTCGAGCTGGTCCCGCTGCCCGTCTCCGACGTCGAGCGGTCCATCGCGTTCTACGAGGGCACGCTCGGTTTCACGAAGGACGTCGACGTGCAGCCCGCCGAGGGCATCCGGGTCGTCCAGCTGACGGCCGAGGGCTCGGGCTGCTCGGTCGGCTTCGGCACGGGGCTCGGGGTCTACCAGGGAGAGCCCGGCAGCATCCGCGGCCTGCACCTCGTCGTGGAGGACATCGAGGCGGCGCGGGCCGAGCTGGTCAGCCGGGGGGTCGAGGTCAGCGAGATCCACGACTTCGGGGGCGGGGTCAGGGGCGCGGAGTTCGCCGACCCCGACGGCAACTCGTTCGAGCTGCAGGAGATGGCCTGGCGGCGGGGCGACACCTTCTAGCCGGACGGTCCGGGGTGGGGCGCGACCTGTTGCGCTCAGATCTGCACCGAACCCGCGGATCGCGGGTCTGGTGACGACCAGGTGGCAACAAGTCGGGGTGGGGGCCTACTCGCCGGGGAAGCGGACGCCGATCTGGGCGCGGACGTCGTCGAGGGCGTCCATGATCGTGAGGGTCTCGCCAAGCGGCATCAGCGGCGACTCGAGGGCACCCGCCGTGACCTGCCGAGCGACCTCCGCAGCCTCGAAGTGCAGCCCGTGCCGGGTGTCGGCGTTGGTGAAGCGGTCGAGCTCGGTGCCGTCGGGTGCCACCAGGCGGACGACGGCGCGAGGTCCGTAGAAGTCGCCGTCGATCTCGAGCCGAGCCTCGGTGCCACACACGGCTGCCGTCGTCGGGGTCTTCGTCAGCATCGTGGTTCCGAGCACGCCCATCGCCCCGCGGCTGCTGGTGACCCCGATGGCGGCCTGCGCGTCCACCCCCGTGTCGGTGCGGGTGCCGCTCGCCGTGACGTCGGCGAAGTCGCCGAGCACGAAGTGGGCGAACGACACGGGATAGATCCCCAGGTCGAGCATCGCGCCGCCGGCCAGCGACGGCTCCGACAGCCGGGCCGGTCCGTCGGGGTAGAGGTGCTGGCCATGGTCGGCATGGACGGTGTGGACCTCGCCCAGCAGGCCGTCCTCGAGACACCTGCGCACGACGTCGATGTGCGGGAGGAACCGCGTCCACATCGCCTCCATCGCGAAAACCTGTGCAGCAGAGGCCGACTCGACGATCTCGCGCGCTTCGTTGGCGTTGCGGGCAAAGGCTTTCTCGACGAGCACCGGCTTCCCGGCGGCCGTCGCGAGCATGGCCTGCGCGCGGTGCTCGGAGTGGGGGGAGGCGACGTAGACGACGTCGACGTCAGGGTCGGCGACCAGTTCGTCGTACGCCCCGTAGGCCTTGGCGACCCCGAACTCAGCGGCGAACGCCTGCGCCCGCGGGAGGCTGCGGGAGGCCACGGCCTGGAGCTGTTGGCCGGACGCCGCCCGCAGCGCCGTGGCGAAGGAGTGCGCGATGCCCCCCGGCGCCAGGATCCCCCAGCGCAGGGCCGGGGCCTCGTGCGGGTCCGGGGTGCGGGGAGAGGGGAGCGTCAGAGAAGGCATCGGCCCATCATCGGCGCTCGGAGCGGGATGCGCACCGGTCGTCCCATCAGGTGTCGGTCGCGACGGTCCGCCGGCGTGCGCCGACGGTCACCGTGCGGCCGCAGCACAGCGATCGGGTCAGCGGACGCGCCACTCGCCGGGGGCGGTGGGAGGGCGAGGGCTCGGCACCGCGTCGGCGTCGGTGAACGGTCGTCCGGACCCCAGGGCCCGCGTCAGGGCGCCACCCTCCAGCACCGTGCTGGGGAAGGCCCCGCGGGCGACGCTGCGGATGATCGAACCCAGCAGGAGCGGGCGGCGCGACCCCACCAGCACGAGGTTGCCGAACCGCCGGCGCTTCCAGATGTCGACCTGGGCGATGGCGGCGGTGTGCGGCAGGTGCTGCGACAGGCCGGCCAGCACCCGCGCCGCGTGCCGGTGGTCGGGCTCGTCGGCGGTGTTCATCGCGACGACCCCGGCGGTCCGCAGCACCCGCGCCACGTCGGCGAACCACTCCGAGCTGATGAGGTCGGCCGGGACCTGGCTCTCGGCATACGCGTCGACCACGATGGCGTCGGCACTCGCGTCCTTGAGCGCCGCGACCCCCGCACGCCCCGGCTGCGGACGCACCCTGATCCGGTGGCCACGGGGGAGCGGCAGCTCGCGCCGCACCTGCTCGGTGAGCGGGGCGTCGGGTTCGAGCACGATCTGGGGCGAGCCCGGCCGGGTCGCCTGGACGTAGCGCGGCAGCGTCATCGCCGCGCCCCCGACGTGGGTGACCGCGACCGGTCCGTCGGGGAGCGAGTCGAGGACGGCGCCGAGGTGCTGGACGTAGCCGAAGACGAGCAGCTCGGGGTCATCGAGGCTGACGTAGGACTGCGGGTAGCCGTCGACGAGGACGGTGCTCCCGCCGTGCTCGTCGAGCTCGATCCTGAAGTCCTGCACGGTGTCAGCCAGTCAGCCTGTCAGTCCTTGCGCGGTCAGGGCCGGACGAGGGACTTGACGGCCCGGCGCTCGTCCATCGCCGCGTAGCCCTCCGCCACCTCGGCCAGCGGCACCTCCAGGTCGAACACCAACCCGGGGTTGATCGCGCCCGAGAGCACGTCGTCCCGCAGCTGCGGCAGGTACTGACGGGCCGGTGCGATGCCGCCGGCGATGCCGACGTTGCGCACGAACAGGTCCCGCACCGGGTACTCGATCCCGTGCGGCACCCCGACGTAGCCCACCGTCGCTCCGGGTCGGGCCGCGGCGATCGCGGTCGACATCGACTCGTTGGTGCCGACGCACTCCAGCACTGCGTCCGCGCCCACCCCGTCGGTGAGCTCCTTCACGGCGTTGACGGCGTCGTCACCGCGCACCTCGACGATGTCCGTGGCGCCGAACTCGCGGGCGATCCGCTGGCGCGCCTCGTGGCGGGACATCGCGATGATGCGCTCGGCGCCCATCCGCGCGGCGGCCAGGACGCCGCTGAGCCCGACGGCCCCGTCTCCGACGACCACGACCGTGTCGCCTTCCTGGACGCCGGAGGCAACAGCGGCGTGCCAGCCGGTGCCCATGACGTCCGACAGGCTCAGCAGGCTCGGCACCAGGCTGTCGTCCGGCACCTCCCGCGTCGAGACGAGGGTGCCGTCGGCCAGCGGGACCCGCACGTACTCGCCCTGACCGCCGTCCACCATCGCGCCGTCCCGGTCGGTGCTGCCCCAGAAACCGCCGGACGAGCAGCGCGACTGGATGCCGACCCGGCAGTGCGGGCAGGTGTTGTCGGAGTACATGAAGGGCGCGACCACGAAGTCGCCCTGGCGCAGGCCGCGCACCTCCGCGCCGACCTCCTCGACGATCCCCACGAACTCGTGCCCGATCCGGGTCGGCTCGGTCACGTCGTTGATGCCGCGGTAGGGCCACAGGTCGCTGCCGCACACACACGCGGCGGTCACCCGCACCACCGCGTCGGTCGGCTTGACGATGGTGGGATCCGGCACGTCTTCGACCCGGATGTCGCGGGGGGCGTTGAGGATGGTGGCCTTCATGGCGCCCAGCCTGCCACGCGGCCAGCCGGGGTATGCCACGCGGCCAGCCGGGGTATGCCGCGCGGTGGGCCACGCGGCATACCCTCGCCCCATGCGCTTCGGCATCACGATCCTCCCCGAGCACCGCTGGACCGAGGCCGCCCCGCTCTGGCGGCGTGCGGAGGAGTACGGCTTCGACCACGCCTGGACCTATGACCACCTGGTCTGGGCAGGGCTGCCGGACGCGCCGTGGTTCGGGGCGCTGCCCACCCTGACGGCGGCCGCGACGGTCACCTCGACGATCAGGCTGGGGACCTTCGTCAGCTCACCCAACTACCGCCACCCCTACGTCTTCCTCCGAGACCTGCTCGCGCTCGACGACATCTCCGGTGGCCGCCTGCTGTGCGGCCTGGGGACGGGGGGTGACCTCGACGCACGGATCCTGGGCGAGGAGCAGTCCCTCAAGGAGCGCGTCGACCGGTTCCACGAGTTCGTCGAGGTGCTCGACCGGCTCTTCCGCGAGGACCACGTCGACCACGACGGGGCGTCGTACCGCACGGTCGACGCCCGCACGCTCCCCGGTCCGGGGCAGCAGCCCCGGGTGCCGTTCGTCGTCGCCGCCAACGGGCCACGGTCGCTGCGCCTGGCGGCCCGGCTGGGCCAGGGCTGGGTGACCTATGGCAAGGGTGGCGACACGCTCGAGGAGTGGTGGAGCGGGATCGCGGACCTGTCGGCCCGGCTCGACGCCACGGAGGCGGACGCGGCACGACCGGCGCCGCTGGACCGTTACCTCTCGCTCGACGGGGCCCCGAGGTTCTCCCTCGAGAGCGCCGAGCTGTTCGTCGAGATGGTGGGCCGGGCCGGCGCGCTGGGGTTCACCGACGTGGTCACGCACTGGCCCCGACCCCACGGTGTCTACGCGGGCAGCGAGTCGGTGCTGGAGGACGTCGCGGGCCGCCTGCCCGGCCTCAGCTGATCCAGGTCGCCCTCGCCGCTCACACTTCTGGCCACCCGTCTCGCACGTGGCTGCCCAATGGGGCCTTCAGTGCGGGACGAGTGGCCAGAAGCGGGATGGGTCAGGAGAAGCTGAACAGCGCGACCGGTGCGGACGTCGGTGCCGGCGAGCCGCCGGCCGGTTCCACGGTGATCCCGGCGCCGGTGGCCGTCGCCGCATCTCCGTCGAGGAGCACCGTGACCGTGTCGGCAGTGCCGTGCGGCATCACCCCGGCGCTGACCATGCCGCGGTTGGGCTGGTCGAACCAGAGCTGGAAGTCCTTGCCGTCGGGTGCGGCCGGCATGTGGTCGGCGATGATGACGGCCTTGCCGAGGGAGGCGCTGCGCACGATGGTCGCCTTGGCGCCACCGATGACCTTCTCGAACCGCTGGGCGTCCTTGGCCTCGAGCACCTGCTCGGTGGCGCTGACGTTGCCGCCGGTGCCGTTGTCCCACGGGCTCCAGCTGATGCCGCCGATGAGCAGCACGGCGGCAGCGGCAGCCGTGGCGAGCCAGGCGACCACCCGACGTCGGGGCCGGAGCTGGACGACGTTGGAGTCAGCCCGGGTCGGCGCCTCAACCGTGGGCGAGGATCCGCCAACGGGTCCAGAGGCGACTGGGCCACCGGACTGCGCCTCGAGAGGGGGGAGCGGCCGGACCGTCTTGATGCCGGCCAGGACCGCGTTGCGCATCGAGGCGGGAGGGGCGGTCTCGGTCATCAGGGAGAGCTGGTTGGCGGCTTCCTGGAGGGAGGCCACCTCCGCCTGGCACTCGGGGCACTCGGCGAGGTGCAGCTCGAAGTCGCTGCGCTCCTGCTCGTCGATGGCGTCGACTGCATAGGCGCCGACCAGTCCGTGGATATCGGCACTCATGATTGCACCCCCATGCTGTCTCTCAGGCGGATAAGTCCGTCACGTATTCGGGTCTTGGCGGTGCCGAGGGGCACCCCCAGGAGGGAGGCCACCTCGGTGTGCGTGTAGCCGCCGAGGTAGGCGAGCTCGACGGCCTTGCGCTGGGTCTCGGTGAGCGACTCCAGGGCATTGCGTACGCGTTGGGCGTCCAGGCGACGTTCGACCGTCTCGGCCGTCTCGTCGTAGGTGCGCTCCTGGTTCCGTGAGCCGTAGGTGTCCTCACGGTCGGTGGACGCCTGGGCGGACCGCACCCGGTCGACCGCCTTGCGGTGGGCGATGGTGAGCATCCAGCTCACCGCGCTGCCCCGCGCGGGGTCGAACCGGGCGCTGGTGCGCCAGATGTCCAGCATGGCTTCCTGGGCGACCTCCTGCGACTGCGCCGGATCCCGCACCACGCGGAGCACCAACCCGTAGATCCGGGCGGACACCGCGTCGTACAGCTGGGCGAAGGCGTTCTCGTCACCGAGGGCGCTGGCTCGCAGGAGGCCGGCGAGGTCGGTGCCCACGGCAGCGCCTCCCCAAGCGGGTTGAGGACCTGAGGGGGTTGCTGCCATGGGCACCATCATCGCTGATCAGTCTCAGCTGGGGAGGAGAACGCCGTCGATGATGTAGACCGTGGCGTTCGCGGTCTGCACGTTGCCACAGATCACGTTGGCCTCGCCGACCTTGAACGACTCGCCCGAGCCGGTCACCTTGATGGTGCCCCCGCCGAGGGTCTTGTGCTCGCCCGCCAGCATCTCGGGCGTGAGCTTGCCGGGGACCACGTGGTTCGTGAGCACCTTGGTGAGCAGGCCCTTGGGGTCCTTCATCGCGGCGTCCATCGTGGCCTTCGGCACTGCGGCAAAGGCGTCGTTGGTCGGGGCGAAGACGGTGATGTCCTTGGCCGAGTTGAGCGTCTCGCCGAGACCGGCCTCGGTCACCGCGGTGACCAGGGTCGACAGGACGGGGTTGTTGCTGGCGGCGGTGGCGACCGGGTCGGTGGCCATGCCGGAGAACGAGCCCTTGCCGTCCGCGGGGACCGCGGCGCAACCGGCGCCGAACGGCTTGCCGGCCATGTCCTCGGTGGTGCTCGAGGAGGAGCTGGACGACGACATCGGGGACGACGAGGTGGACGAGGCTGCGGTGTCGTCGGAACCGGAGTTCCCACAGGCGGCCAGGCTGAGCGGAAGGGCGAGGCTGAGGGCAGCAATGGTGCTGCGGCGTGCGAGTCGCATGATGGTGGCTCCTTGTTGTGGACTGTCTGACACCCGGTATTCGGACCTGCCCCGAGGGTGGATTGGATGGTTTGAAAACATTTCTCCTCCAAGGGAATCCGTGCCTGACGCAGCGGTATCCGTGCACAACACAGTGGGTTCGGTTGCGGCGGAGCTGGATCCGACTGCGACACAGCGGGATTCGATACGACAGATCCCGGCGCCGCACGACCAGACGTGCGACACCGGGATCCGGGGCCTGCGGACGGGGCTGCGCGTGCAAGCCCCGTCCGCAGGGGTCAGGAGAGATGGGTCAGGAGATGAGGACCACGATCGAGTGCCAGCCGGAGGCGCCGCCCGGGAAGGGATCGGCCCGCTTCTCGGTCTGGAACTCTCCGGTGCCGTCCTTGGCGCGGACCGTGAGGTCGTGCCGACCGGGCTTGGCGTCCCACACCCAGAACCACTGCCGCCAGTAGTCCGTACCGCCGTCGGGTCCGAGGGTGGCCTTCTCCCAGGGCCCGTCGTCGACCCGCACCTCGACCTCGGTGATGCCCCGGCGCTGGGCCCAGGCCACGCCGCCGACGGCGATCTTGCCGGCCGGCTGGGTCGCGAGGCCCGCGGGCGTGTCGATCCGCGCCTGGGTCTTGACGGTGCCGTCGGTCAGCCAGTCGCGCTTGGTCCAGTAGGCCTGGTCCGCGGCATACGTGGTCGCGGTCAGCTTGGTCAGCCACTTGGTGGCTCCCACGAAGCCGTAGAGGCCGGGCGTCACCATGCGGGCCGGGAAGCCGTGCCGCGCGGGGAGGGGCTGGCCGTCCATCGCCACGGCGATGATCGCGTCGCGGTCGTCGGTGAGCGCCTCGATCGGGGTCGAGATCGTCATGCCGTCGGTGGACTCGCTGAGGATCTGGTCGACGCCGTCCTGGACGCCGGCGCGCTCCAGCAGGTCGCGCACCCGCACGCCGAGCCAGCGGGTGGACGAGATGTAGGGGCCGCCGACCTCGTTGCTGACGCAGTTGAGGGTGATGTCCTTCTCGATCATGGGCATCTTGAGCAGCTCGTCGAACGTGATCGTGAGCTTGTTGTCGACCTTGCCGGTGATCTCGAGCTTCCAGCTGTCGACGTCGATGCGCGGGATCACCAGGGCCGTGTCGACCCGGTAGAACTCCTTGACGGGGGTGCGGAACCGGCTGATGCCCTTGACCTTGTCCTCCAGCCCGGTGGGGAGCGCCGGGATGGTCTCCTGGGGCTGGGGCAGCGCCACCGACGACGGCAGCGTGGCGGGAGCGGCGAGCTTCTGGCCCAGGGCGCCCAGCGCGGCCGCGCCGACCGTGACCCCTGCGGCTCCGAGGAGGAAGTTGCGTCGGGCCGGCGTGCCGGCAGAACCCTTCGCGTATGCCGTGTGGTCGAGCGGCGACTCGGGCGTCACCGCACCGGGGGTGGGCAGGTTGGGGATGAGCGCGCGCAGCCCGGTGATCGTGAGGACACCGATGATGGCCGTCACGAACGCCGGCACGATGTCGAACGGCGCGGAGGCCGGGCGGAACCACGCTGCCAGGCCGGCCAGCGAGGCGAGGCCGACGACGAGGATGTTGGCCAGGCTCGGCCTGGACCGCGACACCAACCCGATCGCGGCCGCGGCGAGCACGACCACGAGGGTGACGCTGCCCAGCAGGATCGGCTTGTCGGCGGTGCCGAAGTGCTGGACCGCCCACTCCTTGACGGGGGTCGGCGTGGCGTCGATGACGGTCGAGCCCACGGCCAGCACGGGCGAGGCGGCCGGGTTCACGAACGCCGCGACGAGGTGACCCACCGCCATACCGGCCGCAGCCGCGAGCACGCCGCTGACGGCATACATCGCGCGCTGGCTCTTGCGGCCGGGTGGTCGTGCGTTGGGTTCCATAGTTGCTATTCGTACTCCCGCGCGTCCCGGATGGGATCCCCGACCGGGTTACCGGATGCTGACGCGGGTAGCGTGAGCACGTGCCACCGACCCGTCGCTACCCGAACTTCGTCGCGTTCATCGCCACCGGCGCCATCCTCGGCTTCGTCGTGGGCTCGGCGGTCGCCTACTTCGGTGACGACTCCGCGACCTACGGGCACGACTACAGCGTGACCAGCGCGGTGCTCTTCCTCGGGGTGACCGGCGCGGCCCTCTTCGCGCTCGTGGCGGCCGTCGTGGCCGTGCTGCTCGACCGACGCACCTGAGCGTCCGGCGACGCGCCCGGACGGGCGGACGTCGCCGCCGGGGACTGTGGGAGACTGGGCCACGTGGCACGCGGCGACGGACGGCTCTCGCATGATCTGCTTCCCGGCGAGAAGGGCCCGCAGGACGCCTGCGGGGTCTTCGGCGTCTGGGCTCCCGGCGAGGACGTCGCCAAGCTGACCTACTACGGCCTCTACGCCCTGCAGCACCGCGGGCAGGAGTCGGCCGGTATCGCGACCTCCGACGGTCGCTCGATCCTCGTCTACAAGGACATGGGCCTGGTCTCCCAGGTGTTCGACGAGCGGTCGCTGGCGTCGCTGCGCGGCCACCTGGCCGTCGGGCACTGCCGCTACTCGACCACGGGCGGTTCCACGTGGGAGAACGCCCAGCCCACCCTCGGCGGACACGCCGAGTCGACGGTGGCGCTGGCCCACAACGGCAACCTGATCAACTCCGCGGAGCTGCGCGAGATGGTGCAGGAGCGCCGCGCGGAGGGCTACGGCGCCGAAGGTGGCGAGCTGGGTCGCGGCAACACCACCGACACCGCCCTGGTCACCGCCTTGTTGGCCGACGACCCCGACCGCTCGCTCGAGGCGGCGGCGCTCGACCTGCTGCCCAAGCTCAGCGGCGCCTTCTGCTTCGTGTTCATGGACGAGCACACCCTGTATGCCGCTCGCGACCCCCAGGGGATCCGTCCGCTGGTGCTGGGTCGGCTCGAGCGCGGCTGGGTGGTGGCCTCCGAGACAGCCGCCCTCGACATCGTGGGCGCGTCGCTGATCCGCGAGGTCGAGCCGGGCGAGCTGATCGTCATCGACGAGGACGGCCTGCGCTCCCAGCGGTTCGCCGAGACCGACCGCAAGGGCTGCGTCTTCGAGTACGTCTACCTGGCGCGCCCCGACACCACGATCAACGGCCGCGGCGTGCACGAGTCGCGGGTCGAGATGGGCCGCACCCTGGCCCGGGAGCACCCGGTCGAGGCCGACCTCGTCATGCCGACCCCCGAGTCGGGGACCCCGGCCGCGATCGGCTACGCCCAGGAGTCCGGCATCCCCTACGGCCAGGGGCTGGTCAAGAACTCCTACGTCGGGCGCACGTTCATCGCCCCCTCGCAGACCATCCGCCAGCTCGGCATCCGGCTCAAGCTGAACCCGCTGCGCGAGGTCATCAAGGGCAAGCGCCTCGTCGTGGTCGACGACTCCATCGTCCGCGGCAACACCCAGCGCGCCCTCGTCAGGATGCTCCGCGAGGCGGGGGCGGCCGAGGTCCACGTGCGCATCTCGTCACCGCCGGTGCGCTGGCCCTGCTTCTACGGCATCGACTTCGCGACCCGTGCAGAGCTGATCGCCACCGGTATCGGGGTCGAGGAGGTCTGCACGTCGATCGGCGCCGACTCGCTCGGCTACATCTCCGAGGAGGGCATGGTCGCGGCGACGGAGCAGCCCGCCGACTCGCTGTGCACCGCCTGCTTCACAGGCACGTACCCGCTGGAGCTGCCCGACGCGAGCCGGCTCGGCAAGAACCTCTTCGAGACCCTGCCCATCGACGTCGACGTGGACGGTGTGTCACTCGGGGTCGGCGGCGGCGCCGAGGACGCCCTCACCCGCCCCTGACCTACCCCACGTGTTGCCCGCAGGTGGTCACGGACGCCCCGTTCGGGCGTCTCCTGACCACCAGTTCGCAACAGGTCGGGACTGACGTCGACTTGTTGCCACCTGGTCGTCACGGGGAGCCCGAGATCGGCCTGAGGTGACCATCCGGTGGCAACAAGTCCGCCGAGAGCTGTCAGGCGCCGGTCACCGGGGCGTCCTCGCGCCGGGGCTCACGCCACAGCTCGAGGGTCTGCGTCAGCCAGAACAGCCCGAACTGGGCGATCAGTGCCGCCTCGAGCCAGAACACCCAGTGGTCCAGCCAGCCCAGCCACGGCCCGGTGACAGCGATGACGGCGATCGAGACGACCATCAGCAGGAAGCCGAGGAAGTACCGGTTCCAGAAGTGCGCCCGCGGTGGCCGGCCGTCCTCCCTCGCCTGCTTGAAGGCCAACCCGCGGGCACTGACGAAGACGACAGCGACGATGCCGAGGAAGAGCAGGATCGCCGCGGTGTCGTGTCCGTGGCACAGGAAGGCGTCGCGGTTGACGACGTAGAACCCGGCCAGGCCCAGGAACGCCACGACCGAGGCCGCCAGGGCCGCCCCGGCACCCTTGGAGAGGGCCCGCTCCGAGGCGGGGGTCGCGAAGACCTGGATCCCCATCACGACGACGAACGCGACCACGGCGATGGACATCAGCGCCGTCACGTTGTTGCTGATCGCGTCGCGGACGTCGCGCGGGATCGCGCTCGCCACGCAGCTCTTCTCGGGCCGGGTCGGGACGAACCCCACGATGAACGCGAAGAACCCCGACCCGTTGAGGAGCACGTCCTCCAGGTCGGTGTTGCCCTGGTAGACGATCAGGCAGGTGCCCACCGCGCAGAGGCTGGACACGAAGACGGCGCGGACCGGCGTGTAGTAGGACGCACTGATCGACTGGAGCATCTGGCCGCTGTCCGAGTTGATGTACATCGTGACCGAGGCGAAGAGCAGCAAAACCAGGAGCACCATGGCCAGCCGCAGGTAGCGGTAGGTGCGCAAGAGGTCGAACTGGTAGCTCGTGGACATGGCTGGTCCCCCTCGACGAATCCGGTCCCTGCACCACTGATGAGGAGGGTCCCACTGCCGCGTCTGATACGTCAGCCCCCGCGCACTAGGCTGGGCGGGTGAGCGAGCCGATCACCTATGCCTCCGCCGGTGTCGACGTCGAGGCCGGTGACAAGGCCGTCGAGCTGATGAAGGCCTCCGTGCGCCGGGCCACCCGGCCGGAGGTGCTGGGAGGCCTGGGTGGCTTCGCGGGGATGTTCGACGCCTCGGCGATCGCCCGCATGACCCATCCGGTCCTGGCCACCAGCACCGACGGTGTGGGCACCAAGGTCGCGATCGCGCAGGCGCTCGACAGGCACGACACCATCGGCTTCGACCTCGTCGGCATGGTGGTCGACGACATCGTGGTGTGCGGGGCCGAGCCGCTGTTCATGACCGACTACATCGCCACCGGCAAGGTCGTCCCCGAGCGGATCGCGGCGATCGTCACGGGCATCGCCGCGGCGTGCGAGCAGGCGCGGGTCGCCCTGGTGGGCGGCGAGACGGCCGAGCACCCCGGCCTGCTCGAGCCCGACGAGTACGACGTGGCGGGTGCCGCGACCGGTGTCGTGGAGTATGCCGATGTGCTCGGCCCCGACCGTGTGGTGCCCGGCGACGTGGTCCTCGCCCTCGGCTCCAGCGGCCTGCACTCCAACGGCTACTCCTTGGTGCGCAAGGTGATCGGCGCCGCGGGCTGGCAGCTCGACCGCCACGTGGACGAGTTCGGACGGAGCCTCGGCGAGGAGCTCCTGACCCCGACGCGGGTCTACTCCGCCGACCTGCTCGACCTCATCCGCACCGACAGCATCGACGTGCACGCGCTGTCCCACGTGACCGGTGGCGGCCTGGTCGCGAACCTCGCGCGCGTCCTCCCGCCGACCGTCTTCGCCCGGCTCGACCGCTCGACCTGGACCCCGCCTGCGGTCTTCTCCACGATCGGCTCGCTCGGGCAGGTGCCGCGGGCCGACCTCGAGCGCACGCTGAACATGGGCGTCGGCTTCGTCGCGATGCTGCCGGCCGACCAGGTCGACCGGGCAACCCGCGAGCTCGAGGCCCGCGGCATACCGGCGTGGACGATCGGCGAGGTGACCGCGGCCGAGGACGCCGTCGTCGAGGACGGCCACGAGGTCGTGCGGGGTGCCAAGGGTGTCGAGGGCGGCGCCGTCCAGCTGGTGGGGGACCACCCCACGGGCTGAGTACCCCACCCCATGCGGCGGGCGTCGTCCGGGCGGCACACTCGGCGCCATGGCCCGACGCTCCAGCAGCACGATCGCCTGGTCCCTCGGGGTCGGGTGGGTCGGCGCGCTCGCCATCGGGGCGGCCGGACTGGCGCTGACGGTGGTGGTGGACATCGCGTCCTCGGCGCTGGACGCGCTCGGCCACGCGTCCTCGGACGCGACCTCGACCTCGGACATCTGGGTCGTGACCGGAGCGTCGATGGGGTTGTGCCTCGCGGTCGCGGGCGGTGGCGGGTGGGTGCTCGCGGGCGGGCCCGACGGCCTGACCCCGCGCTGGTTGGCCGGGCTGGCGGTGGGGCTGGTCGGTGTGGCCGCTGGTGCGGCCCTCTTCGCGATCGTGCTCGGGCTCACCCCGATCTGAGCGACCGCTGGCTCCAGCGGGCTCCGACCGGCCCGACGGGCTCCAGCGGCTCCGAAGGGCCCGACGGACTCCCGCGGCCCCCCGCGGCCAACCCCCGTCTGCGGCTTCCCCGGGCGGCCGCGCTGGCGTTACCGTCGGGTGGTGTGGGCTCCTGACGACGAGGACCAGCTGGTGCGGCAGTACCGCTTCCTCCTGCGCACGGCCCCGCTCGACGCCCTCGAGGCGGCCCACGTCGAGGCCCTGACGCCGATGTGGCGCTCGCGTCGTTCGGTCGTGCTGCGAGCCGTGCAGGAGGGCCTGCTGGCGGGGGCGCGGCTCGACCCCGACGACATCGGCCCGATCGCCCACCTGGTCGCGTTGGGTGAGCGCCGCCGTCCCGGCGAGTTCCTGCGCGCCTGTCCGCGCGCCGTGCTGACGCCGTTGGCGGGTGCGGTGATCCTGAGCGAGGCGATGTTCGGGCGGTTCGGCGGGTATGCCGCGTGGGACGGCACCGAGCCCGACCTCGCCGAGGTGGGCGAGTGGGCCGACGGCGGCTACGGCGAACACTGGCACGACGTCCTGATGAACCACGTCAGCTACCGCAACTTCGTGGGCGGGCCGAGCTCCCCGGACACGGCCTTCGGTGGTCACTGAGGGCCAGACCCGGCCGAATGCCGCAGACCGGACCTCGCCGGGGCACCCCGGGCAGCCCGACGCCTCATCCGTCTGAAGGAGTCCGAGAGCGCATTCTGGGTGAGCCGATCCGGTCCGTCGCTGCCTACCGTCGGACACGTGAGCATCTTCAAGCGCCGTACCGCCGAGCCAGCGGGCCCGGTCGAGCGCCCGCAGGTCCGCCAGTACCGCTTCCTGCTCCGCTCGTCAGACCTCCCCGCGCTCGAGCGCCTCCATGCGGAGGCGCTGGCCACCCTCGACGTCCTGATCCGCGCCCACATTTTGCGCACCACCCAGGACCGCCTGCTCAGCGGCCGCGAGCTCACCGTCGACGACATCGAGGGCCTGGCCCACCTGCTCTGCACGGGTGAGTCGCAGACCCCGGGCATCGTCGTGTCGGCCCTGACCGAGGCTGCGCTCGAACGCCTCGCCTTCCGCGTCACCACGCTGCCGGGCGCCGAGCCCCTGCTCGAGGGCTATGGCGGGTGGGACGGTGTCGACCGTGCGCCGGCCCGGCCGCAGGCCCCGAGCGCCCCCACCAACGCCAGCCTGACCAGCCCGGTCATCAGCATGACCCAGCAGCCAGCCGCCGTTGGCGCCCCGCGGAGCCTGGCCAGCCCTTAACATCAGGCATGGAGACACCGCGCCAGCTCGAGGACCAGACCGTCAGGCAGTACCGCTACCTGTTGCGGACGGCCTCGCCGGACGCGCTGCAGGCGGCCCACCGCGAGGCACTCGACCGACTCGACGAGGGCCGGCGCGCGGCGGTCCTGGCCGCCGTCCGTGCGGGGCTGGTCGCAGGGCAGCGGCTCACGCCCGACGCCACCGGCGCGATCGCGCGGCTCGTCAGCATCGGTGAGCGACGCGAACCCCGGGCCTTCCTCGACGCGTGCGACCCGGTCGCCCTGCAGGCGCTGGCCGACGCCGTCATCAACGCCGAGGCGGCCTTCGGCCTCTTCGCCGGGTATGCCGCGTGGGACGGCGCCGACCCCGAGCCCAGCTCGTTCGGTGACGACCACGGCGGCAACGGCGCCCACGAGGCGCTCGGCGTGCAGGTGAACACGGCGAAGGACCTCGCGCGGTCCCACGCGGCCCAGACCGGTGTCGGGGCCGGGGGCTTCTAGCCGAGCACCTCGTCGGTCGTCGCCAGCGTGACCAGCGGAGCGTAGAGCGACATCACGTCGAGCGCCTTGCGGTGGTTGTCGTCGGTCGACCCGGCGCAGGCGTCCGTCACCACCGTGACCGCTGCCCCCGCATCGGCCGCCGCCAGGACCGTCGAGATGACGCAGCAGTCCGTGGCCACCCCCGCGACCACCAGCGCCGGCTGCTCGCCGACGATCGCACGCAGGTCCTCGTTCCACTTGCCGAACGTGGTGGCGACCACGGTGCGCCGGGCCAGGGCCGCGACGTCGTCGGTCAGCTCGTAGAGGGGGCTGTCCGAGGGCTCGAGGGCCCAGGGGAACTCCTCGTAGTAGGGCGCCCAGGCCCCCGTCGGAGCGGCCGGCGCGACGAACCTCGTGAACAGCACCCGTTCGCCGAACGTCGGGGCGAGCCGCACCACGTTGGCCGCGGCGGCGGCATACCGCGGAGCGCACCAGGCACTGGACGGGTCGCCGAAGACCCGCTGGAGGTCGATCGCCAGCAGCAAGGGGCGCTCGGTCACGTGCCGAGCTCCTGCTGTCGCACGGTGCTGCGTCGCGCCACCAGGGTCACCAGGAAGGACAGCACCAGCGCCAGGAGGACCCCGAGGTTCGCGTAGGGCCAGGTGCCCTCCCAGTAGGGGCCGGCCGGGTCGTCGACGAACTTCCCGAGGCCGAGGGGTTCGATGAGGTAGCCCTGCCAGTTGTTCCAGGAGGCGTCGCCGGCGAAGCTGTTGACGACCAGTCCCCAGCCGAGCACGGTCGTGACGACCATCGTGCCGATCGAGGTCCAGTCCCACGCGCCGTAGCGGCCGCTCGCGTCGAACAGCGCGTCGTCGTCGTAGTCGCGTCGGCGCAGCACCAGGTCGGAGATCATGATGCCGGCCCAGGACGCCAGGGGGACGCCGAGCGTGATGAGGAACGACTGGAACGGGTTGATGAAGCTCTCGGCGAAGAACACCACCCAGATCGTGCCGACGGTGAGGATGACCCCGTCGATGAAGGCCGCCCGCGGCCGGGGGATCCGCACGCCGAGCGACAGCAGGGTCAGGCCCGAGGAGTAGATGCCGAGCACCGCCCCGCTCACCAGGGCCAGGATCGCCGCGACGAGGAAGGGCAGCAGGAACCAGGTCGGCAGGATGGTGGCGAGGGTGCCGATCGGGTCGGCCTGGATGCCGTCGCGCAGCTTCTCGTCGGAGCCGGCCAGCAGGAGCCCGTAGATGACCAGGACGACGGGGGCGAGGGCTCCACCGAAGGTGTTCCAGGCCGCGATCGAGGCGCCCGAGGCGTCGCGCCGCTGGTAGCGAGACCAGTCGGCGGCGATGTTGATCCAGCCGAGGCCGAACCCGGTCATGACCAGCACCAGGGCGCCGACCACGGCGCCGGTCGAGCCGCTCGGCAGCGCGTTGACGGCTGACAGGTCGACGTCGTCGACGGTGAGCGCGATGTAGACGATCGTCGCGATCCCCGTGATCCAGGTGAGGTACGACTGCATCTTCATGATGATGTGGTAGCCGGCCACGGACGCCGCCACGATCAGGGCGGCCACGACGACGCACGCCACGACCTTGGTGCCGGTGCCCCCGCCCCAGCCGAGCTGCTTGAAGATCGTCGCCGTGGCCAGGGTCGCGAGGATGGCGAGGAAGGTCTCCCACCCGATCGAGGTCAGCCACGAGATGACCCCGGGCACCTTCTGGCCGGTGACGCCGAAGGCGGACCGCGACAGGATCATGGTCGGCGCCGAGCCACGCTTGCCGGCGATCGCGATGAGCCCGCAGAGCAGGAACGACACGACGACGCCGACGACCGTGACGAGCACGGCCTGCCAGAAGGAGATGCCGAAGCCCAGCACGAAGCCGGCATAGCTGATCCCGAAGACCGAGACGTTGGCCGCGAACCACGGCCAGAAGAGGTCCTTCGGACGAGCCGTGCGGTCGGCCTCGTCGATGATCTCGATACCGGTGGTCTCCACCCCCAGGCGCTGCGTCTCAGCGCGCGTGTCTGTGCTCATGACGCGAGCGTAGTGCTCAGGGCACGCGCACAGACCGAGGCGCCACGGCATACGGACATGGCCGCACGCCGCGGCGCGGCGGAGGTGACACACGAGCCCTAGGGCCCGCGCATGAGGTGGTGGTCAGTCAGGACGTCGGGTCATTGCTGACCCGCTGCCCACTTCCCGTACTCGTCGTACTCGTCCTCGCCCACGGAGCTGTCGGAAGCAGGTTCCGGCTCCGCGTAGGAAGACCCGTGCAGTTCTCGCTCAAGTGCCGTCAGGTCGGTGTTGGGAGAGAAGTACTTCAGCTCCCGTGCAACCTTGGTCTGCTTGGCTTTAGCCCGGCCGCGCCCCATGGCGTGACCCCCTCATGCGTCTGCCGGGACGGCATCGCCTAGTCGAGTCACCTGTTCGGTGACTCGGCTCCGCGGAGCGGTCCCGGGAATCGTGTATTTGTCGTGAGGTCAACGCTACATGAGCGGCGCAAGTTCTGTGGCCAGACCCACGTCCCACCGCACCCAAAATCGGCGCGGGTCGGGCCCGTCCCGGCAGAACCGCAGGTCAGCGAGCGCCGCTCACCGTGCCGGCAGCCAGATCCCGGCTGCCTGCTTGGCCGCCATCCGCTCCTCGGCGATGTGGTCGGCGGCCGCGGCGGGGGTGATCCCGCGCTCGTCCGCCGTGCGGAGCACCTCGAGCGTGTGGTCGAAGATGGCCGCGGCGCCCTTCCTGGCCCGCTCGAAGTCGAAGCCGTGCAGCTCGTCGCTGACCTGGATGACGCCACCGGCGTTGACCAGGAAGTCGGGGGCGTAGGTGATCCCGCGCTCGCGGAGGCGGTCGGCGGTGCCGCCGGGGCCCTCGGTGACCAGCTGGTTGTTGGCGCCGCCGCAGACCACGGTGGCGCGCAGGGCCTCGACGGTCGTGTCGTCGAGCGCGCCACCGAGCGCGCAGGGGGCGTAGACGTCGATGTCGGCGGTGACGAGGGTGGCGGTGTCCGCGACGACCTCGATCTCGGGGTGCTTGTCCTTGAGGGCGGCGAGCGCCTGCTCGTTGACGTCGGTCACCACGACGCGCGCCCCGTCCTCCAGCAGGTGGCCGGCCAGGATGCGGCCGACCTTGCCCACGCCCGCGATGCCGACGGTGCGGCCCTTCAGGGTGGGCTCGCCCCAGAGGTGCTGCGCCGCGGCGCGCTGGCCCTGGAAGACGCCGAAGGCGGTCAGCACGGAGGAGTCGCCCGCGCCACCGTTCGCCTCGGACCGGCCGGTGGCGAAGCGGGTGGTCTCGCTGACGATGTCCATGTCGGCGACGTAGGTGCCCACGTCGCAGGCCGTCACGTAACGGCCACCCAGGGACTCGACGAAGCGGCCGTAGGCGCGCAGGAGGTCGGGGGTCTTGTCGGTGGCGGGGTCGCCGATGATGACGGCCTTGCCGCCGCCGAGGTCGAGACCGGCCACGGCGTTCTTGTAGGCCATGCCCTTGGAGAGCCGCAGGACGTCGGCCAGCGCCGCGTCCTCGCTCTCGTAGGGGTAGAACCGCGTGCCGCCCAGCGCCGGCCCGAGGGCCGTCGAGTAGATGCCGATGATGGCCCGGAGCCCGGTCTGCCGGTCGTGGCAGAAGACGACCTGCTCGTGCGCCGACGAGTCCGTGGGCGAGGAGGCCGCGGGCGGGGTGGTGAGGCTGGGGAAGGGCGACGAGGACGCGGTCACGGTGGTGACTCCTTGAGCTCGGTGGGGCGCGGGGGCCGGGTCTGTTGGCGCGGATCGCGCGCCGGGTCCAGCGTATGCCTCCTCGGGTCCGACCCGGCTCCCCTCCCTGAGGGTCACAGGGTGGTCGGGTGACTAGTCCCAACGGGCCATATCGGATGACCCGTTAGGAATGTTCCCAAAGCGTCCACCTTGTCCGATTATTGGAGGACGTCCCCTGCACTAGGAGTTATGTCATGGTTACTCGTACCACCGAGGTCGAGAAGTTGCTCACCCCCGCGGAGGTGGCGTCCCTGTTCCGGGTCGACCCCAAGACGGTGACGCGTTGGGCGAAGGCAGGGAAGCTCAACTCCATCCGCACCCTCGGCGGCCACCGCCGCTACCGCGAGGTCGAGGTTCGCGCACTGCTCTCTGACGTCCTCTGATCGAGGGGGTCGCGTCGGGAGCAGGGCCCGGCGCGCAGCCCCTCGCTCGGTGAGCTCACGTCGAGTGGGCGACGGTACGGTCGGTGCCATGGATCCGTGGGCCGACTCGCGACGCAGACCAGGCCCGCTCGCAGGGGTCCGGGTCGTCGAGGTCGGCGGCATCGGTCCGGGGCCGTTCGCGGCGATGATGTTGTCCGACCTGGGTGCCGACGTCGTGCGGGTCGACCGGCCCGAGGAGGACCTCCGGCCCACCCATGCCGTGCTGCTCAGGGGCCGGCAGTCCGTCGTGGCCGACCTCAAGTCGACCCGGGGCCTGGCCCTCGTGCTCGGGTTGGTCGATCGTGCCGACATCCTCATCGAGGGGTTCCGCCCCGGGGTCGCCGAACGACTGGGCTTCGGGCCCGCGGCCGCGCTCGCGCGCAACCCCCGGCTCGTCTACGGCCGGATGACCGGGTGGGGCCAGGACGGCCCCTATGCCGCGCTGGCGGGTCACGACCTCACCTACCTCGCCGTCGCGGGGGTGCTCGACGCCTTCGCGGGCACTGACGGGCGTCCGGTCCCGCCGCTCAACCTGCTCGGCGACTTCGGGGGCGGCGGGATGCTGCTCGCGCTGGGCGTCGTCTCCGCCCTGTGGCACGCCCGCGAGTCCGGGCAGGGGCAGGTCGTCGACGCCGCCATCGTCGACGGCGTCGCCGCGATGACCGCGATGCACCAGTCGATGCTGGGCGCAGGGCTGTGGCCCGGGGCGCGGGGCTCGAACCTGTTCGACGGCGGTGCGCCGTTCTACCGGTGCTACCGCACCGCCGACGACCGGTGGCTGGCGGTCGGCGCGATCGAGCCGGTGTTCTACGGCCGGTTCCTGGACGGGCTGGGGCTGTCACCTGCCGAGGTCGGGGCGGCCCAGCTCGATGCCGACCAGTGGCCGCGGGTGGCGGCGCTGATCGGCGACCGCATCGCCGCCGAGCCACTCGCGGAGTGGGTGACCGTCTTCGCCGGCCTCGATGCCTGCGTGGCGCCGGTGCTCACGGTGCAGGAGGCTCGCAGCGACCCGCACCTGTCGGCGAGGGGCACGTATGCCGCCGTCCCCGGCTCCCCGGGACTGGTCCAGCCGGCCCCGGCGCCCCGGTTTTCGGCCACTCCCACCACTGCCGGCACACCCGCCCCAGAGCCCGGGGCTCATACCGACGTCGTAGCGCGCGGGCTGGGGCTGACACGTTAGGGGGAGGTACGTTCCGCCGAACGGACGAGACAATGGTCAAGGGATGGCAAAAAAACGGTTTCGGGGGTCGATTTCGCGCTTCTATCTGGGGGTAGCCCTCACAAAACCTTTGGAGCCACCGTGATCAACAGCCTCGGCACTTTCCTCCAGGAGCAGCTCCGCGTCCTCGGCTGGAGCCGCGCGACCTTGGCCACGCGGACCGGCCTGGACGAGTGGACCCTCGAGGGGATCCTCGACTCCCCGGTCCTGCCGGAGTGGCCGCAGCCCGACGACATGCTGGCCCTGTCCCGGGCCCTGTGCGTCTCCGTCCGCGAGATCGCGCTGCGCGCCGCCGAGGGCTCCGGCCTCTCGGTCATGGGCGGGATCGACCACAACGAGGCCCTGATGCTGGCCACCAACGACGAGCTGATGCGCGAGGTGCGGCGCCGGCTGGCGCTCGGCGCCCGCACCGGCCAGTACCTCACCAGCGCCGGCCAGCAGGTGGCGGACACCGCACAGCCGGCCTGATCAGAGACGTCGGGTCGCCAACCCCCAAGGTGATCCGTCGATGCAGGACCCAGACCCGCCCATGAGCCAGACGGGAACCTGGCAGCACGAGTAGTCCCTTTCAACGAAGCCGCCGGTCACTCCCCCTGTGACCGGCGGCTTCGTCCTGTCACGAGTGCCGCGCCGCAGGTCAGGACTGGCGGCGCAGGATCACGGCGAAGGACTCGAGCGCCTTCACGGCCGCGTCGAGGGCGCGCTCGACGGCCACGAGGGCCGGCTGCTCGACCACCACGCCCTCCTCGCCCAGGTCCTCGACCTCCTTGCAGAGGGTGGCCAACCGGGTCGCCCCGAGGTTGGCCGCGCTGCCCTTGAGGGCGTGCGCGGCACGGCCGAGCTCGGGCGCGGTGCCGGCCTCGCGTGCCTCACGCATGCCGGCCAGGGTGGCCCGGGCATTGGGACCGAACCGGTCGATGAAGCGCAGCAGCATCGACGGGTCACCGGGGTCGAGGTCGAGCAGCTCCTCCAGTCGGGATGGGTCGAGGACCGTGGTGTCGGCCAGCGACGCGAGCCGGCGGGTGTCGGGCGACTCGTCATCGACCACGGTCTCCCCGGAGGTGGGGACCCACCGATCGAGCGTCTCGCGCAGCAGGGTCACGTCCACCGGCTTGGTGAGGAAGTCATCCATGCCTGCTTCGAGGCACCGCTCGCGCTCGCCGGCGATCGCCGCGGCCGTCATGGCGATGATGGGCGTGTGGTACTGGCCGTCCTCGAAGGACCGGATCATCCGGGTGGCGTCGTAGCCGTCCATCTGCGGCATCTGGCAGTCCATCAGCACGGCGTCGAAGCTGCCGTCGCCGGACTGGAAGGCGTAGTAGCCGGCCAACCCGTTCTCGGCGACGGTCACGGCATACCCGAGGCTCTCGAGGATGCCGACGGCGACCATCTGGTTGACCTCGTTGTCCTCCACGACGAGGACGCGGCCGCGCGAGCCGCTGGGGGCCCGGCTGCCGACGCGCCCGGGGGCGCCCTCGGCGCCGTCCTGGCCCAGCGACTCCGCGCGGTCGCCGGCCACGTTGGCCAGGGTGTCGAGGAGGCTGGAGGGCAGGACGGGCTTGGTCAGCGACACGTTGATGCCCGCGGACGACAGGACCTCGGGGTCGAGGTCCATCGCCGAGGTGAGCAGGACGATCCGGGTGTCTGCGAAGCGGCCGTCGCCGCGCACCATCCGGGCGAACTGCTCGCCGTTGACGCCCGGCATGACGTAGTCGAGCAGCACGATGTCGAACGGCACGTTGCGCCGGTGGGCGTCGTCGAGCAGCCCCAGTCCCTCCACCCCGGAGGCGGCGATGGCGGCCTCGATGGACCACCCCGCCAGCTGTTCCTCGAGGATGAAGCGGTTGGTCTCGTTGTCGTCGACGACCAGGACCCGTAGCCCGGCCACGTCCGGCACGGGCGGCCGGTTCTCGGGGAGCTCGTGGGGCGGCTCGAAGCGTGCGGTGAACCAGAAGGTGCTGCCGTAGCCGGACTCGCTGTTGACGCCGATCTCGCCGTCCATCTGCTCGACGAGCTGCCGGCTGATGGCCAGCCCCAGGCCGGTGCCGCCGTACTCGCGGGTGGTGGAGCTGTCGCCCTGCGAGAAGGCGGTGAACAGCCGTTCCTTGACCTCGGGCGTCATGCCGCTGCCGGTGTCGCTGACCTCGACGCGGATCACCGTGCTGCCGTCGTCGTGGGTGGACTCGACGCTGGCCCGGACGACCACCTCACCGCTGGAGGTGAACTTCACGGCGTTGGAGGTGAGGTTGGAGATCACCTGTCCGAATCGCACGGGGTCGCCACAGACCGCGTGGGGCACGTCGGGCAGGCAGGTGACGGCCAGCTCGAGGTCCTTGGCGCGGGCGCGCTCGGCCATCAGCGTGGTGCTCTGCTCGACGATGGCGCGGGGGTCGAAGTCGACCGCCTCGAGCTCGAGCCGACCGGCCTCGATCTTGGACAGGTCGAGGATGTCGTTCACCAGCGCGAGCAGGGCGCGACCGGCGCCGTCGATCCCGTCGGCGAGCCGCCGCTGGTGGGCGGTCAGGTCGGTACGCCCCAGGAGCTCGGACAGTCCGATCACGCCGTTGAGGGGGGTGCGGATCTCGTGGCTCATCGTCGCGAGGAACTCCGACTTCGCGAGCGAGGCCCCCTCCGCGTGGTCGCGCGCCTGCCGGAGCTTCTCGGCCGCAAGCTCGCGCTCTGCGACCCGCGCGAAGATCGACGTCGCCCGGGCGACGGTGAGGCCGTCGGTCTCGGTCGGGGGCGTGTTGGCGCGGGTGTCCATGACGATGACGCAGGCAGCCCGGTCCTCGGCGACGACCGGCGCGGCCACCAGGCTGGTGCCCTCGGTGCTGAGCGAGGCGTGGAGCGACAGCGTGCGGACCGCCTCGTGGGCCAGCCGCTGGGCCTCCACGAGGTCCGCGTCGGGGACGGGACGGGTGTCCGCGGGCACCGGGTCCAGGTTGCCTTCCGGGTCGACGACCCACGCGGCCACCGACTGCCACCCGGTGTGGGTGGTCACCAGCTCCGCGATCGTCGGGATGACCTCGGCGAGGGTGGTCGCCTCGTTGGCTGCGGTGGCCATCGACGTCAGCAGGGCGAGGGCCTGTTCGGCGTCCTTGGTGTCGGTGACGTCCTGGGACGTGCCGCCCATGCGCACGATCGCGCCGGTCTCGTCGGTGCCGACCTGGCCGCGCCCCCGGATCCACGCGATCGACCCGTCGCCCTTGAAGATCCGGGCGTCGAACTCGAACTGGCTGTCACCCTCCAGCGCGCGTTGCACCGCGTGGGCGGCCACCTCACGGTCGTCGGGGTGCATCCGGTCGAGGAAGCCCTGGTAGTTGGGGACGAAGCCCTCGTCGGGGGTGATGCCGTAGATCCGGTAGAGCTCGTCGGACCAGGCCACCACGTCGTTGACGACGTCCCACTCCCAGCTGCCGATCTTGGCGATCCGCTGGGCCTCCGCCAGCTGGGTCTCGCGGCGCTGGAGCGTGTCGATGAGGCGGCGCTGCTGGCTGTACTCGGTGACGCGGTGCAGCCACCCGACGTGGTGACCGTCGTCGTCGTTGATGGGGGTGTGGCTGACCAGGGCCCAGAAGCGCTCGCCGTCCTTGCGCAGCAGGCTGCACTCGAGGTTGCTGCCACTCTCCCGGCTGGTCTCGAGGTCCTTCAGGTGGTGCTCGAACTGCGCCTGGCCCTCCTCGTCGAGCGTCGCGAACACCGACATCCCCGGCATCTCCTCCGGGGTGCGGCCGAGCATCTGCGCCATGCGGGCGTTGGCCAGCACGGTGTGGCCCTCGTCGTCGAAGACCCAGAGGCCGTCGGGGGAGGCGTCGACCAGCCAGCGGCTCAGGTCGCCCAGGTTGCGGGGGTCGCCCAGGTCGCCGAGGGCGCCCTTCGACGAGCTGCCGGGGTCGGGGCGGCCGTCGGGGGAGGCGGCGCCGGGGGAAGCGCCGAGGTCGCCGAGCTGTGGTTCCTGCACACAGCGAGTTTGCTGCATCAGGCTGTGGAAACCCACTCGAACACTCGGGTCCGCCGGCCCTGTCGATGCTTTGTCCATGGCGCGCCCTTCCCGGCAGGAGGGAGCCCCGACGAGTGCTGTCGTCCGCGGGCGGCACCGGACGCCGAACGTCCGGGGTCGGGGGTATTTTGCCGAGCATGTCGGACTACCCGATCAAGGCGCTCACGCCCGAGACGTTCGATGACTTCGCGGCTCTCGTCGAGCGGAACAAGGGCATGTTCGCCAGCTGCTGGTGCACCTGGTTCCATCCCGAGTGCGAGGAGCGGGGCCAGACCGCCGAGGGCAACAAGGCGCTCAAGCGACGCTGGGTGGACGAGGGGATCGCCCACGCGGCGCTGGTCTACGACGGCGACCTCGCCATCGCGTGGGCGGAGTACGGGACCCCCGAGGAGCTGCCCTCCATCCACCACCGCAAGGAGTACCTCGCCACCGCCGAGCGCCTGCCCGACTACCGGGTCACGTGCATCCAGGTCGAGAAGGCCCATCGGGGCAAGGGCCTGGCCGCGGTCGCCCTCCGGGGGGCGGTCGAGCTCATCGCGCAGGCCGGTGGCGGCGTGGTGGAGGGCTACCCGCACGACACCGGCGGGGTGCGCAAGAAGAACTCGTCGTTCCTCTACAACGGCACCCGCACGATGTACGAGCGGGAGGGCTTCACCTACGACCGGCCCAAGGGGCTGGGCAACTGCGTGATGGTGCGGGAGGTGGCCCCGAGCGCCCCGCCGCCGTCCTGACGACCTGCGCCCACCGCCGTCCTGACGGGCCCGTCCTGACGGGCCCGCCCGAGGGACGTCTAGGGTTTGTACAAGGTTGGCCTTACGATGGGGCGTGACCTCCACCCTTCCTGCGCCGACCCTGGGTCGGCTCGATGCGGTCCGGTCCGCGCCCTCGTTCCTCGAGGCGATCGACCTCATCGACCCGCTCGCGGACGTCGTCAGGGTCGATGGCGAGGCCGCGATGAGGGCGCTGGGCGACGCCATCGACGACGACAGCGACCAGCTCACGGCAATCGTCGCGGTGCACGCGGCGGCCGCTGGGGGAGCGGCCGTGGCCGCTGCGCTCGTGGTGCCGCTGCTGACCTCACCCGTGCCGTTCCTGCGGGAGCACGCCGTGTGGGCCCTGCGCTGGTGCCCCCTGCTGCCGGAGGCCGTCACCGCCCTGCGGGCGACGATGGCGGAGGGTGGCTTCACCGGCATGCTCGCCGAGGCGACGCTGGAGGCCTGGGGGCTGCTCGGTCCCGACGATGAGGTCGCGGCCCCGCCCCGGGTGCGGCCTGCCGGCCCCGACCCGTCCGGCCTGACGGTCGCCCAGCTGTTCCTCCACGCCGACATCGACGGGAGCCTCTTGCACTCGGGCAAGGGCGACACCGGTGGGATCGCGACCCTGCTCGTCCACCTCGGCGACTCGCTCGTCGACGACCGGCGGATCGCGCGGGTGCTGACCCTCTCGCGCAGCCACGACGACGACGGCCGGACCGCCGCGGACCCGCTGGCTCCGGGCCACCACTACCTCGGCGTCCCGCTGCCCGGACCGGTGCGGCCCGCCGGTGACACCTGGCCACTTCGCCGGACCGTGCGGCAGGGGCTGCGCCGCGCGCTCCGCGCCGCCGCTCCCGTCGACGTCCTGCACCTGCGGATGGCCGACGTCGGCTCGTGGGCCGCGGCGGAGGTGGCGGCCGAGCTCGGGATTCCCACGGTGCTGACCCTCGCGCCGGACCCGCACGCGCTCATCGCCGCACGTCAGGCGGCCGGCCTGCTCACCCGCGCCACCTTCGGCGCCGCAGACCACGCCGAGCACCTCGTCTTCCGGGTCCTCCTGCTGCGCGACCTCGCCGCCGGCGCCGCGGGCCTGGTCGTCTTCCCCCGGCCGCAGCTGGAGCGCGACCTGCGCGACCTCCTGCACCTCGACCCGGACGCCGGCGACCGCCCCGTCATCGTGCCCGAGGGCATCGACCTCGCCCCCATCGACCGCGCCGCCCGTGAGGTGGCCGGGACCGCCTGGGAAGCGGAGGTTCCCGCACCGGCTCGACGTGCGCTGGCCGAGCTCGACCTCCTGCTCTCGACCCTGCCACCCGCGCGCCGCGAGCTCCCGCTCGCGATCACCGTCGGGCGGCTGCACCGGGTGAAGGGCATGGCCACGCTGGTGGAGGCGTGGGCGTCCAACCCGACCTGCGCCGAGCGGTGCAACCTGCTCGTCGTCGGCGGCGACCTCGCCGACCCGTCCGACGACGAGGCGGAGCAGCTCGCCCGCATCGATGCGTCGGTGCCTCGCCCAGAGGCCGGCGAGCGCGGTCTGCTGTTGGCGGGCCACCGCCCGAACGGGGTGGTCGCCACCTGGCTGGCCGCCGTCCGCCTGGGCAGGGCCGGTCTCAGCGCGCCGGGTGGGGTCTACGTGTCGGCCAGCCTCAAGGAGGAGTTCGGCATCGCCATCCTCGAGGCGATGGCGTCGGGACTCGTCGTGGTCGCCCCGGACGGGGGTGGACCCGCCACCTACGTCGAGCACGGCGTGACGGGCCTGCTCGTCGACACCACGTCGGCCGACGTCCTCTCGGCTGCCGTCGTCACGGCGCTCGACCTGGCGGCCGCCCCGGACGCCGCCGTCCGCGCCCAGCACGCCAAGGACGTCGTCACCGCTGAGTTCAGCATCGCCACGATGGCCTCGTCCCTCGCCACGGTCTACTCGGAGGTCACCCGTGACGCTGCTCGTCATCAGTCCTGACTACGCCTCGCACCTGCTCCCGCTCGCCACGCTCGGCACCGCGTGGGCCGAGGCCGGCGAACGGGTCGTCGTCGCCACCGGTCCGGCGACGGACGCGATCGTGCGCAGGTTCGGCTTCGAGCGCGAGGACCTCCGTCTGGGCCGCGGCTCCAACCCGGGGGTCATCCGCGCCGAGGACCAGCCCCGCGGGGAAGACGACGCGCTGCGGGGGTTCTTCGAGGCGACCCGTCTCGGGGCCGTGCCGACCCTGGCGTTCCAAGCGGCCGCCCGCGGTGACGACCTGCTCTGGGAGCCGCTGCGGGTCGCGCACGAGGTGCAGGACCTCGTCGACCGGGTCCGACCCGACCAGGTCGTCGTGGACCACCTCGCCTTCAGCGCCCGGTTGGGGCTCACCGGCGCGGGAGTGCCCCACGCCGACGTCGTCCTCGGGCATCCCTCCGCGCTGACGGTGGGTGACGAGGTCTACGGCTACCCCTCCGCCTGGCCGCGCCGGCTGCAGCCCGACGCCGGCGCGCTCGGCGCCCTGCGCCGCCAGTGCGAGGGTGTGCGCGATGTGTTCACCGAGCAGTGGAACGCCGCGCTGGCCAGCCTCGACCCGGGCGCACCAGCCAGCCAGGACGCCTTCGCCGAGACCGGCGACGTCCTGCTGCTCAACTATCCCGAGGAGCTGCACCCGCCCGAACGAACCGCGCTGCTCCCCCGGCACGCCTTCCTCGGGTCCTCGGTCCGCACCGAGGAACCCGATGAGGAGGTGGACGCCTGGCTGGCCCGCGATGACGCACCCGTCGTCTACGTGAGCCTCGGCAGCTTCCTCTCCGTGCGGTCGGACGTGCTCGCGCGCGTCGCGGAGGCCTTGCGTGGCCTCGAGGTCCGGGTCGCGCTGGCGGCCGGCTCCACGTCTCGTGACGACCTCGGTCCGATCCCGGCGTCATGGCTGGTCCGTCGCGAGCTGCCCCAGGTCACCATCCTCGGCCAGGCCGTCCTGGCGGTGTCCCACGGTGGCAACAACAGCGTCACCGAGGCGATGGCAGCCGGCGTGCCCCTGCTCCTCCTGCCGCTGTCGACCGACCAGTTCGCCGGGGCGGCCGGGATCGAGGCGGCCGGCCTCGGGGCGGCACTCGACCCCAACGCAGCCACGCCCGCGCAGCTGCGGGCGGCCGTCGAGCACCTCCTCGCCCCCGCGCCGGAGGCGTCGGCCCGGCTCGCCCGGCTGTCGCTGGACCTCACCCGCAGCTCCGGGCCCCGACGGGCCCGCGTGGCGCTCGCGGGGCCTGCCGACGTCGCAGCCGCGCAGCCGCTGGGGGCCGGCGGAGGAGCGCGGGCCTGACCCGGGCCGGCCGCCGGCGCGCTCGGTGGGGTCGCCCCGCCCAGTCGCCCAGCGATCCGCGGCATACAGGAAGCCGCAGGCCAGCGATGGGCTGACCTGCGGCTTCGGGTGGTGGCCAGGGGCGGGGTCGAACCGCCGACCTTCCGATTTTCAGACATACGCATACGCGCAGGTCAGATGGGACTGCGGATGTGCCGTGCACTATCTCGTGCAACATCTCGTCGTCGCCAAGCGCATCCGGGCTGCAAAATCGTCCACATGCGCCCAGCCCAAACAGTCGGCATCTCCACTCCGGTCCGTCCTGCATTCTACAGTCAGGCACTGACAGACCAGGGAGCCGAGGACGCCGTGGCCGCGCTCCCGGAGGCCCTATGGGCCGCCTCGTCGGATGAGTCCCCGTCGAACCGCGGTGGCGACGGCCGCGGTGCGAGAGTCTGCGTCGAGCTTGGCGAAGATATGCACGAGGTGGGACTTGATGGTGGCTTGGGAGACGAACAACCGCTGGGCAATGTCCTCGTTCGACAGGCCGTCCGCAACCAGCGTCAGCACCTGCGCCTCCCGAGCGCTGAGCGACGTTGCCGGGGTGCGCACGCGGTCCATGAGGCGGCCAGTGACGGTGGGCGCAAGGGCGGACTGCCCGGCGGCGGCGGCGCGCACGGCCGCGATGAGCTCTTCGGGTGGGGCGTCCTTGAGCAGGTAGCCGGCGGCACCGGCCTCGACGGCGGCGATGATGTCCGCTTCGGTGTCGTACGTGGTCAGGACCACGACCCGTGGGGCCGCGGGCAGGGCGGCGATGTGCCCGGTGGCTGCGATGCCACCCAGACCGGTCCCGAACTGCAGGTCCATCAGGACGACGTCGATGTCACCGTTCTGGGCGCGTTCGATGGCGGCCTCGGCGGTAGCGACGTCATCGACCACGACGATGTCTGGCTCAGACTCCAGAACGGCTCGCAGCCCTGCGCGCACGATGGGGTGATCGTCGGCCAGGAGCAGCCGGATGGGGGTCACGGCGACAACCCGGTGACTCGCTGTGCCGGGCGGGCGGCTGTGGGTGGACCATCCGGGGTCTGTTCGAAGTGAACCGACACCGCAGTGCCGCGCCCGGGCTGGGACTCCACGCTCAGCACGCCACCAAGGGCAGCCGCCCTGGACCGCATTGAGCGCAAACCGAAACCTCCCTGACCCGCTGACTCAGCGGTGACCGGGACGGGGGCGTCGGTGTCGAACCCGGTACCGTCATCGACGACGTCCAGCGTGATCGCCGCGTCCATGCCGGTCAGGGTGACATCAGCACGGCTGGGG
Organism: Pedococcus bigeumensis; assembly: GCF_039531795.1. Taxonomy (NCBI): domain Bacteria; kingdom Bacillati; phylum Actinomycetota; class Actinomycetes; order Micrococcales; family Intrasporangiaceae; genus Pedococcus; species Pedococcus bigeumensis. The sequence continues at coordinate 823,187 of NZ_BAAAQS010000003.1, forward strand.
TTGGCGTGCTGGGTGACGTTGCCGAGCGCGGCCTGGGCGATGCGCAGCAGCGCAACCTCGACCGGGGTGGGCAGCGCCGGCACGAGGCCCACCTGGTGGAAGGACACCGGGATGCCGGTGCGGGTGGTGGTGTTGTCACACAGCCGCTGGAGAGCGGCCGGCAGCGTGGACTGGTCCAGGTCTGCCGGGGCCAGTGCGCGGACGAAACGGCGGGCCTCGTCCAGGTTCTCCTGCGCGGTGAGGCGAGCCTGCTCCACCAGCTCCGATGCTGCGCGCGCGTTGAGTGGCTGCGCTGGGGTCAGCGACCTGCTGGCGGCGGCCAGCAGCAGCTGGATGCTGGTCAGGCCCTGGGCGAGGGTGTCGTGGATCTCGCGAGCCAGCCGTTCCCGCTCGTCGAGGACCCCGGCCCGGTGTTGGGCCTGGGCCAGTTCGGTACGGGTGCGGTCAAGCTCGATGATGAGACGCCGGCGCTGCTCGGACTCTTCCTGCACCGCCTGGTACCCGAACACGGTGGCGATGGCGGCAGCGGCCCCGAGCACCGGCCCGATGACCATGGCTGCGGTGAACGTGTCCTGGTGCCAGCCGAACCCGGCAACCGCGGCCACGGTCGTGAGAAGGACGGCGGCCAGCCCGACGGGCCGGGACAGCAGGTACAGCAGGAGGAAGAACCATGGGAAGGCCAGGTAGATGGCGTCCGGGGTCAGGACCAACAGGGCAACCCAAGCGGTGAGCAGCACCGTGAGCCACGCACCAGCTGCCCGCGCTGAGGTGGCGACCGCATGCCACCGCGCCCCGACCGCGTAGATGGCGCCGACCACACCGGAGCAGGCCACCGCAGCCCAGTCAGCAGGGGTGGCGAGGGCGGCGCGCCCGGCGCCCAGCGCGAGCAGGGCGACAACGAGCAGGTGAACCCCCCACCGCAACGGGTCCGGAACGCGCGCCGACACCACTTCGGGGGTGAAGGCAGGGGTGGCCGGCTGGCTCGGCGCTGGACGGGACATGTCCGGACAACCCTACGGCGCACCCCCGGTGGGCGGCATCCATCGAAAGTTTGACGCGCAAGTGCACCCTTCGACGCCGGCGAACCGTTCCTGAGCTCGATGCCCGAAAGGGCCCCGGCGAGGACCGTAGGTGATGGCGCCGCAACTGCGGCGCAACCGGCAACGGCCGTACGCGAGCTTCACGAGAGCACGCGTCAGACCCAAGCCACCTATGGAAGGAAACCACCGGCGTGTTCGTCGCCATCCGAGATCTCCGCTTCGCAAAGGGGCGGTTCGCCCTGATGGGTTCCGTCGTGATCCTCATCACCCTGCTCGTCGTCCTGTTGTCCGGCCTCACCGCCGGCCTCGGGCGCGGCAACACCTCCGCCATCACCGACCTGCCGGCCGACCACCTGGTGTTCTCCGCCCCCGCCGCCGGCCAGAAGCTCGCCTTCACCGACTCCTCCATCGACCCGTCCGTCCAAACCCAGTGGGCGCGGGTCCCCGGTGTGCGACGAGCCGACCCCGTCACCGTCGCCATGACCCGCGCCAGCGTGGGGAACCGCACCGCGGGCGTCGCGGTCTTCGCGGTCACACCCGGCTCAACCCTGGCACCGGAAGTCCGCGCCGACCGGGTCGTCCTGTCAACCAAGGCCGCCACCGCATTGAAGGTCGCCGCCGGAGACCGCATCGACCTGGCCGGCCAGCCGGTCACCGTCGCACGCGTGTCCGGCACCGACGAGTTCTCCCACGCCCCGGTGATCTGGGCAGCCACCACCAACGCCCCAGCGGCCGGACAACAGCCGGGCACTGCGACCTTCCTGGCCCTGAGCAGCGACGACGGCGCCGACCTCGCCGCAGCCGACCGGCAGCTGGGCACGCTGACCCTCACCCCCGGCAAGTCGCTGTCCGCCATCGGGTCCTACACCTCAGAGAACGGCTCGCTGCAGCTGATGCGGGCCCTCCTGTTCGCCATCTCCGCCCTGGTCATCGGCGCGTTCTTCACCGTCTGGACCGTGCAACGCAGCGGCGAGATCGCCATCCTGAAAGCGCTCGGCGCCTCTACCGGCTACTTGCTCAAGGACGCCCTCGGCCAAGCCCTGGCGCTGCTCGCCCTCGGCACCGCCCTCGGGACCGGCATCGCCGCCGGTATCGGGGCCGGCATCACCGCCCTGGCCGGCAGCGCCGTGCCGTTCGTGCTGAACCTGCCCACCCTGCTACTCCCCGCCCTCGTCATGGTCGTACTCGGCCTCGCAGGTGCGGCCGTCTCCCTGCGCACCGTCATCACGGTCGACCCCCTCACAGCCCTAGGAAGTGCCCGATGACCCTGCACCTGGACGACATCACCCTCACCTACCCCGACGGCGACCAGCGCCTGACCGCGCTCGACCACGTCAGCCTCACCGCCGAGCCTGGCACCCTGACCGCCATCGTCGGACCGTCCGGCTCGGGCAAGTCCAGCCTGCTCGCCGTCGCAGCTACCCTCATCACCCCCGACAGCGGACGCGTCCTGCTCGACGGGCTCGACCTCGCCACGCTGAACCGGGCCGAAACCGCCAAGGTCCGCCGCGAGCAGATCGGCATCATCTTCCAGAGCTCGAATCTCCTTGCCTCCCTGACCGCCATGGACCAGCTGCTGGTCATCGCCCACATGAACGGCACCGACCTGGCTGTTGCGCGTGCCCGGGCCGGGGACCTGCTCGACGCGGTCGGTCTCGGCGCCCAAGCCGACAAGCGCCCACACCAGCTCTCCGGCGGTCAGCGGCAACGGGTCACCATCGCCCGCGGCCTGATGAACCAGCCGTCCCTGCTGCTGGTCGACGAACCGACCAGCGCTCTCGACAGCCAGCGCGGCGAAGAGATCCTGAACCTGCTGCGTCAGCTGACCGTCGAGCGCGCCCTCACCACCCTCATGGTCACCCATAACCAAGACCACCTCGCAGGCGCCGACCGAGTCACCGAAATCGTCGACGGCAAGACCCGCCAGCTCGCGACCTGGTGACCCGGATGTCAGCCGCTTCACCTGAAAACGCTTCCAGCCAGGTCCTGCGCGTGAGAACGACCGACGGGCTCGCCGGCGTCAACCGAGTCGTCAGTCTGCTGCGCCACCGTGGAACCGACCCGCGCTCATTGGCGGCATGGCTCGACGACCCAGGTCGATACCTGGGTTGTCGAGCACAGCCTCATCACCAGCCAAGAGCATGCTGCGCTCCTGCAGAGGCAGTTGGCACGGCTGCCCTGCGTGCTAGCGGTTCAGCACACAACCGTTCTGGGTCCGGCGGTGCGCTAATTGTGGTTGCTCACCCGTGGAGCCATCGACCTTGGGCGTGTGCCCTCATCCAGCCAACTGCACCAGCAGTCGAACTCAAACCCTGGGGGCTTCCGCCTTCTCGGGATCGTTCAGGAACCCCTGACGAACAACCTGGTCGGCCAACTCTGAGACTTTGGTGTTTGAGTCCTGGCTGGCTTTGGACAGCAACGCCCAAGCCTGGTCGAGGTCCACACCCCGAGTCGCCATCAGGATGCCGAGCGCGACGCCGATTCGGCGGCTGGTGTGTAGAGCCCGCTCCATGTGGTCGGCCCGATCCTGGTGTCTCACGGCTCTCATGGCAGTGACTGCGGCAGAACCGAGGATGGCAACGAGCTTCTCGTCCCGGGCATCGAAGGCGTGTGTCGCGGCCGAGTAGATGTTCAGCGCTCCGAGGACATGATCATCGACCAGGAAAACTGAGGCCAGCATGCTGCGCATCCCGAGCTCTGAGCATGCCGCGCCCGCGAACTCAGGCCATCGCGGGTCGGTCGCGAGGTCGTCGACACGGATGGTGTCGCTCTCACTGATAGCTGCCAGGCACGGCCCGCTGCCGACCTTGCGCTGAATCTTGTCCGCATGCTCAGGCACCTCGCTGGTGGCTGCGAGGGTCGTGAACTGATTCGACCGGATGCTGGTGATCGATGCGTGATCGCCACCGACGACCCTCAGGGCCAACTCGCACACCGTGTCGGCGAGATCAGGATCGGCGGTGGGGCTTCGCAGGAGGCGCGCGACCTCGGCGAAGTCGTCCAGCAACCGCCACGTCCGGTCGAGTCCTTGGGCACCGGCTCACGCTCCCCATCGTGGAAGGACCAGCTCGGCAATGTCACCAAGGACGAGTTCGCCCGACTCTAGCCTGCGAATCGCCGATCTGAGTGCGTCCCGATGGCGGTGGTCCGCGCCGCATTGGGCCCTGGCGCCCCGCCACCCTTCCCTGGCACGACACCACGGCGCTCGCGACCCTCTTCGCGACACACGACATGACCGTCACGGCCGTGCCGCATGCGCTGGCATTTACAGCGTCTTCGTCAGAGGTTTACATGCAGGGCGCCAGCACTCGCCCGATGGCTGTGATGGGCATCGGTGTCCTCGAAGTTCGACAGCAGGTCACGCGGTGCGGGTACGAGGCTCCGACACCCGTCACGCCGAGCATGTCGACGAGGAGCTGCGAGAGCTCGTAGGTCTTCGCCACGACCCGCCACAGCGCGCGAGAGCGGGCATATTCGAACACCTCCACCAGGTCACGCACGAGACCCCCCGGCCTCCCGGCCTCACGCTGGTACCCGGTGTTGGTGTGCGTCTGCCCGCCTGTCCCGCGTACCCGCGGGACGCTCGAGCCACCAGCTTCGGGCTGAAAGGTCCCCTGCCCGTGGCTGTGGTTGTCGACTTCGTCGGCCTCGTCCAACAGCAGCCGCGGCCGACTGCGCAGCTAGGGTCGTGGGACGGACGCTGAGATGGGATGGACGATGTGCCACTACTGCGGATGCCGAGAAGTGCCCCTCATCAGGGACTACGTCGCAGAGCACGAGCGAGCCATCAACCTGGGGGGCGACGCCGTGCGGGCGATCGACCGTGGCGAGCTGTCGAACGCCCGAGCCCTGCTCGATGCCATGGGCGCCGAGCTGCGGGCCCACTGGCGGGGTGAGGAAGATGGGCTGTTCGCGGTGCTGGGTCGTGACGAGCTCTTTGCGGAGCACATCGGCCCGTTGGTGCGGGAGCACCGCGGCCTCGACGAGCTGCTGCGCACGGTGAACTTGTCCGACCCGGGGGACCGGGAGCGCGTCCGCTCCGCGGTCTTTGAGCTGCACGAGCACATCGCGAAGGAGGAAGACGGCCTCTTCCCCGCGTCACTCATAGCGCTGGGGGGCGACGAGTGGGACGCCTCCATCCGAGCTTGGCACGCGGCACATCCCGACGGCACCATGATCGGCGAGTGAAGGGCTCCAGTCGCCTGACCTCCCTATCTCCTCCCGCATGACCGGCCCTGACGCTGCGGTAAGGACTGAATCCACCCAGCCCGGCCATCACCAAGCCAAGGCCTTCGAGCACGAATCCACTGAAGAGGTAGAGGAACATCGGGCTGACGCGTTGTGTGGTGTCAGCGACACCGACCGTGCTGCCGGCGAGGAAGCAGCCGAGTGGCGCGAGATCGGCCAACACGATGCCGAGCACAAGGAGCGAGTCTCTCGGTGGGACAGGGGTGAGCTCGATCCCGCGCCCGGGTTCGAGCTACGGGTGGTCGTTGTCGTGGGGAGGGCGTCCCGGCCTAGTTATGCCGCCCCTCTACGCGTGGAACTGGATCGCCGAGTCGCGCTGCTGGCAGACTCCGTTCGTGACTGAGGGATGTGTGGCGCGCGTCCGCGAGGCGGTCCAGGGGCTGACACCTGGCTACTTCGCCCTGGTGATGGCGACCGGCATCCTCTCGGTGGGGATGCACCTGGAGGGGTTCGACATCCTGTCGACGGTGCTCTTGGGGGTGTGCTGTGCATCCTTCGTTGTGTTGCTGGCCTTGACGGGTTGGCGGCTGGTCGGCTTCCGCAGCGCGGTAGTGGAGGACTTCACTGATCCGCGCAGGGGGTTCGGGTTCTTCACGTTCGTGGCCGGTACCAACGTGCTCGGTGTCCGCCTTGGCCTTGCGGGCTTTCACGAGGCGACCGCGGTGTTGCTTGTGGTCGCCGGGCTGGCCTGGGTGGCTTTCGGCTACGTGGTGCCCTGGACCGCGGTTCTCGGTCGACAGGAACGCCCGGTGCTCGCGACCGCGAACGGCACCTGGTTCATCTGGGTGGTGGCTAGTCAGTCTGTCGCGGTGGCGGCGGCGACCATCGAGCCGGTCTTCGACTCGGTGCGACGAGAGCTCGCGGTGCTGGCGATCATGTCGTGGTCGGTTGGGGTGTTCCTGTACGGCGCGACGGGTTTGCTGGTGTCGTTGCGGCTGATGCTCTATGAGTTCGGTCCGGAGGAGTTGACGCCGCCGTACTGGGTCTCGATGGGTGCCCTGGCCATCACGGTGCTGGCCGGGGCCCGGATCGTGGAGATGGCCGATGCTCCGATGGTCACGGTAACCCGGGACCTGATCGCGGGACTGGCCGTGGTGTTCTGGGCGTTCGCGACCTGGCTGATCCCGGTACTGGTCGCCGCGGGCTGGTGGCGTCACGTCCGCCGGCGGGTGCCGTTGCGGTATGAGGCGACGCTGTGGAGCATCATCTTCCCGCTCGGCATGTACGCGGTCGCCGGGATCTACCTCGGCCGGGCAGACGACCTGCCGGTGGTGGAGGCGGTGGGTAGCGCCGAGCTGTGGGTGGCGTTCGCCGCGTGCGTTTTGGTCTTCGCAGCCATGGTGCTGCACCTGATCCGAACGGTTATCGCCCCGGCCCGCCCGCAGACCGTCCCCCGGGGGTAGGGGCTCAGGGGGTGACCCGGAACATCCCGTGCGCACCGCGTTCGGCGTCGATCATCAGGTGCGAGACGAACGGGTAGTCGCCCGGTTCGGGGAAGGTGAGCTCGACGAACCCGCCCTGGGCCGGCTGCAGGCCCAGGCTCTGCGCACCGCCCTCTCCGCGCCGCAGCAGGTAGGCGCCCTCGGCGTAGGTGGTGTCGAACTGGCCGCCGACCACGTGGAACGAGGTCGGCCGGTTCGGGCCCGCGTCCAGGACCCACACCCGGACCCGTTCCCCGACCAGCGCTGTCAGGGGTGCGTGGTCGTACTGGTTGGCGAAGCCGTTGAACACGACCAGGTCGGGGTCCTCGGCGGCCAGCTTGGTCACGTCGACCTCCCTGCCTTGGCCGCCGAGGTACATCTCGGACTGCACCAGCAGGTAGCTGCGGTCGACGCGCGGCCGCCGCGGTGGTTCGATGACGACCGCGCCGAAGAGACCGTTGGCGATGTGCGCCGACATCGGCATCGTCGAGCAGTGGTACATCCATAGCCCCGCGCGGGTTGCGCTGAAGCGGTAGGTCAGTGACTCCCCGGGTGCGATGGTGCGCATCGGACGCTGCGGGGCGAGTGCTCCGGCGTGGAAGTCGATCGAGTGGCCGACCGACCCACGGTTGATCAGAGTGATCTCGAACCGGTCCCCGACCCGACCGTGCAGCACCGGGCCAGGGGCGGTGCCGTCGTAGGTCCACAGCCGCTGGGTGACCCCGGGCGCCACCTCCCGCTCGACGTCGCGGACCACGAACGTACGCCGGTGCAGCCGGCTCTCCGACAACGGCGGCAGGACCGCGTCGCGTGCCGTCCAGCCGGGTGAGGGGTCGGCCATCAGGTCCAGGTTGTCCGTCGCCGGGGTCTGCTCGGCATCCTGACCCTGGTCGGTCTCAGCGGGGGAATGGTCGCCGTCGTTCCCGACTGGCCCGTGCTGGTGGCCGGCGTGACCCTCGGACACGTCTGCCGCCGTGGAGGGTGCGGTGCCGGTGACGTCGACGTTGAAGACCATGCCCATTTGCTTGTGCCCGACGACCGAGCACCAGCCGTCGAGGTCGCGGCCGACCACTCCGACCTCGACGCGCGCGTTCTCTCCTGGGGCGAGGCGGCCGCTGTGGGCGCCGGTGTCGAGCACCAGGTCGTGGATATCCTCGTCGTCGGTGTTGGTCAGCACAATGACGAGCCGGGTGCCGGCTGGGACCGAGATGCTCGCCGGGGTGAAGCGCATGTCGTGGGCCTCGACCTGCACCGTCGTGATCTGGCCGGTGGCGGCGACACCGGCCGCGGCCGAGGCGGTGTCCGTGCCGCCGACGGCGGCCGGGTCGACCGCCACGCCCGAGGCCACCACCATCACCACAGCGGCGAGCCCGGCCGCCGCGAGGCCGGCGACCTGACCTGCCGGTCGACCGTGCGATGCTCGCGTGCCGGCCCGGGCCGTGGTCGGGTCCGCCTTCGCGCGGCGCGAGGCCCGCACCGCCAGGAGCAGCAACGGCAATGTGGAGGCGAGGGCGGCCAGGACGAGGATCGAGGCGAGCACCCGGACGGTGCTGGGCACCGGCAGCGCACAGAGCAGAAGGGCTGCGTTGGTCATCGCCAGGCGCAGGGGGGCGCCTCGATCCAGCACGGCGTTCGCTGCCCGGACCGGCCTCGGTCCTCCGCCGACGGCGACCGGGACCAGGTAGGACAAGGCGCCGAGCAGCACCTGCGCACCGAAGCCCGCAGCCAGGAACGGCGTCGCCCAGCCGAACACCTCATCGACGCGTTGCCATGAGGGGGCGGCACCGATGCCCACGCCGAGGGTGACCAGGATGGCCACCAGCCAGGTCAGCCCGGCCAGGACCGACCAGGGCGGGAACGTGGTCGGCGGTTTGCGGCGCAGGGCGTCGACGAACGCAGGCGCGGTGAGCAGCAGCCCCGTCACGTATCCGGCGATCCCGAGGGCGGCGACCGGGCGCAGGCCCGCGGACGCACCCCCCGCGGCGACGAGCACCGAGCAAACCAGCACCGGGAGCGCCCGCGCCGCGGCCCGCCCGGCGCCCTCGGCGATCCGGGTGCGCAGCATGGTCGGCCACAGGGTCACCAGCGTGCCCGCCACGGTGAGACCGACCCAGCCGAGCAGGTTCACCGACGCGTGCGCGACGACCAACCGGGTGTGCCAGGGCTCGGCAAGGCCGCGCGCGAGAGCGCTGCCGAGGCCGGCACCGACCGGCAGGAAGCACGCGGCCGCCACGTAGTAGCGCACCAGGGGTCCGAACCGGGCCGGCAGGGCAGCACGCAGCTGGCGCAGGATGCTCCAGCCGTGCCAGAGGACCGCGGAGCCAACCGCGGTCGCGCCGAGCAGCGTGAGCGGCCATACATCCGAGGGGACGCCGGCCACTACGAGGATGACGCCACCGTTGAGCAGCAGCAGCCGTCGGTTCTGGCCCCGGCGGTCCGCGTTCGCGGAGTGCAGGAGCGCGTCGGTGAAGTACCGGCTCCAGACCAGGATGGCGTGACTGACCGCGCCGAGCATGAGCAGATGGATCATCAGCCAGCGTGGCGCCGGCACGAACGGGTGCACGACCGCGACCACGACCGTGGCCGCCGACCAGACCAGCACCGGCAGATCGCGCAGTGGCCAGAAGCCACGGCTGCCCTGCCTGCTCACGACCGTCTGCTGCCGACCGCTGCTCACGACGGCGTCCGGTGGCCGCGGACCGTGCAGCCGACCGCGACGGCCAGGAACGAGAGCACCGCAACGATGTTGAGGACGCCGCCGGTGACCCAGGCGCCGTGGCTGCCGAGGGCGTCGCCGACCCAGAGCCGCAACGCCAGGGAGGCGTGCAGGAGCGCGGCCGGGGCGATGAGCGCCGGGTGGTAGGGCAGTGGTCGGCGCAGCACGGCCGGGAGGATCACCGGGGCGTGCGCCATGATCATCGACAGCGTGAACCCGAGGAACACCGCGTGCAGCAGGGCGTCGTACCGCACGCCGTCCAGCGCCGGGCCGCCGAGCAGCCAGATGGCGCCGGCGACGCACAGCCAGCAGTACCCGGCGAGCATGCAGCCGGCCATGTAGCGGGTCAGCCCCGCGGTGTGGATGGTGCGCCGCGCGACGTCGTGGGCGGCGAGCCATCCGGTCAGGGCCAGAAGTGCGGCCCCGAGCAGGGCCGTGCCCGGCCGAGGCCACAGCAACGCCGCCACCACCCCGGTCAGCAGCCCGGAAGCGATCAGCACGAGCGTGCTGCCAGCCGAGGGTCCCATCGCGATCCTGGCCAGCTCCAACCGCTCCCCGGCGATGGTCAGCACGACGAACCCGACCAGCCACGGCGCCAGGACCGGCACGGCAGTGCCGCCCAGCCACAGCACCGCAGACCCGAGGGCCAGCACCGCCCCGAGAGCCTGGACCAGGACCGCATCGTCGCGCTGTCGACGCCACAGCGGCAGGTACACGCCGACCAGCGCGGCGGCGCCGGCCGTCAGCAGACTTCGACCCACCACGAGCGGCGCCGGTGAGAGCAGCACCAGGGCGCCGAGTCCGAGCAGGCCGGGGGCGATGAAGCCGGCAGGACGCCTGAGCGCGACGGCTCGCTCCAGGGCGATCAAGGTGCCCACGAAGCCAAGGACCATCAGCATCCCGTGCACCTCGGGCAGCCGGTCGACCCGCACCGGCGCGGGAAGACCCAGCAGCATCAGGGCGGCGTCCAGTCCGGCCAGCAGGGCGATCGCGGCCGGAGCCAGCAACGCGACCCGGGGCGCCAGCGACGCCCGGACGTCGCGGACCCTGCTGGGGCCACTGGGATTGTGTTGGCGGGTGGTCGTGCTCATCGGGGCCGCCGCATCAGGCGCAGGCGGCAGGCGCCGGGCTCCGCGAACGGCAGCAGCTCGGTGCCCTCGGAGTCCGCGCCGTACTCCTCCAGCGCCCCCTGGGCGAGCCCCAGGTGCACGCCGCACACGACATCGGGATACTTGTGGGCTGCCTCCAGCAACGGGCAGCGGGTCAGCCGAACCACCGAGCTGCGTGCGTCGGCCTGCGGGGCGAACCCGACCTCGTCGAGCAAGGAGACCACCTCCCGTCTGGCCGCGACCGCACTCGGTGCCGGCCCGGCGCCACGGTCGCGCGCCAGCTCGTGCCCCCACTCTCTTCCGGCGGTGACCGCGTCTTCGATCGGGGACGCGCTGGTCCGGTGGATCGCCGCTGCCAACGCCGCGGCGAGCCCGGCATACTCAGGGGCAGCGGCAGCGTCGCTGCCGGTAGCCCCGTAGAGCCAGGCGGGCCGGCCGCGTCCGGCCGGGGCCGCGGGGTGACGGTGCGCGAGACCCTGGCGCACCAGCGCGTCGAGGTGTTCGCGGACCGTGTTGGCATGCAGCCCGGAGATGGCGACGAGCGCCGTGAGGGTCGTCGGCTCGCTCTGGGCACGCAGCGTCTCCAGCAGCGCCGCCCGCGACCTGGACAACGGCGCGCGAGCGCGTCCCGCACCTGGACGGGGACCGTAGCCCCGAGTCATCCGCGACGGCATTGAGGGCCGATTATTTTCCACGGAGCAGAGTGTAATAAAATCGAATTGGACTTACCAATCCGGCTCATTGAAGGAGATCCCAACATGTCCGAACTCGTCATCGCCTCGAACGAGGCCGACGCCCACGCCGCCGAGGCGGTCAAGCAACACCACGCCGCCTTGGCGGCCGCCCTCAGTCTGCGCACCGAGGCACTGTTGACGGCCGCCTCCCAACACGCCACTTCCGCGGCCGAGCACGCCCGCCGAGACCTGGTGGGCTGGTGCGAGCGCGAGCTGGTCCCGCACGCCCTGGCCGAGGAGCAGGCGCTGTACCCGGCCGCGCAGGCGACGGTCGAGGGCAGGCTGCTGGTCGAAGCGATGCTCCGCGAGCACGAGGTCCTCACCCGGTTGCTGCACGAGGTGGCGGACTCTGCCGACGTGCTGCGTGCTGCCGCGTCGGCCGCAGCGCTCCGTGCGGTTTTCGACTCCCACCTGACCAAGGAGAACGACCTGGTGGTGCCGCTTCTAGCGCGCACACCCGGCGTCTCGGTGGCCGAGCTGCTCGGTGGCATGCACCAGCTCCTCGGCAACTCGGTCGAGACCGCGGACGCGGATGGCGTGAGTACCGGCTGCGGTGGCCACACCTGCGAGTGTGGTGAGGTCGACGGCCCCGGGTATCCCGAACTGGACGTGCGTTCCATTCCGCACGCGATCCGGCACGCGACGATCTTCGGGGCGCTGGAGTCCGTCCACCCGGGTGCCGGTCTGGAGTTGGTCGCGCCTCACGACCCGGTGCCGCTGCTGGACCAGGTGAACCAGCGCTGGCCAGGGGCCTTCTCGGTGGCCTACAGCGAGCGGGGACCCAAGACATGGCGGCTCAGCCTGGTGCGCACCGATGCATGAGCCCGAACCCATTGGCAACACGAGCAACATCGGTAAGGGTGGAGACCATGAGGATCTTCGAAGGACGACGACCATGACGGCACCGATCGGCGAATCGACGCCGGCCGATCCTCGTACCCGCGAGGCGGCCGGTTCGCCGTGGCTGATGCTGATGATGGCAACCGTGGGGTTCGCGCTGAACTTCTGGGCGTGGGCGCTGATCAGCCCGCTCGGCCCGTTGTTCCGCGACAAGGGGACCCTCGGCTCGCTCAGCGAGTCCGACGTGGCGCTGCTGGTGGCCGTCCCGGTCATTGTCGGTTCCCTGGGCCGGATCGTGGTCGGTGCCCTGACCGACAGGTACGGCGGCCGGGTCATGTTCCCGACCGTCTCAGGCGTCACCATCGTCCCGACCCTGTTCATCGCCTTCTTCGCGCTCGACTCCTACGCGCTGCTGCTGCTGGGCGGGCTCTTCCTCGGCATCGCCGGCACCGCGTTCGCCGTGGGTGTGCCCTTCGTGAACGCCTGGTTCCCCCCGGAACGCCGTGGCCTCGCGATCGGCATCTTCGGCGCGGGCATGGGCGGCACCGCGATCAGCGCCCTGACCACGGTGAAGCTCTTCAACAACGTAGGCTCGAGAGCGCCGTTCCTGATCACCGCCGCTGTCCTCGCGGCCTACGCGATCGCCGCCTGGCTCATCCTGCGCGACGCGCCCACGCGGACGGCGCCGACCACCTCGCTGATGACCCGGCTCTCGGCCAACGCCCGGCTTCCGATCACCTGGCAGGCCTGCGCGCTCTACGCGGTCGCCTTCGGCGGCTACGTGGCCTTCTCGGTCTACCTGCCGGCGTACCTCAAGACCGACTACGCGCTCACCCCGGCTGACGCGGCCAACCGGATGGCCGGCTTCGTCCTGGTCGCCGTGGTCATGCGGCCCATCGGAGGCTGGCTCTCCGACCGGATCGGCCCGATCCCGGTCCTGGCCGTCGGATTGGGTGTGGTCGTGCTCGGAGCGGGGGTCGCCGCGACCCATCCGCTGCTCGAGCACGTGGGCACGGTCGCGTTCCTGGCCATGGCCGCCGCTCTCGGGTCCGGTAGCGGCGCCACCTTCGCGCTCATCGCCAAGGTCACCGACCCCTCCCGTGTCGGTGGCGTGACCGGACTCGTCGGCGCCGCCGGAGGTCTGGGCGGGTTCGTCCCGCCGCTGATCATGGGCTACGTCTACGGCCGCACCGACTCCTACGCGATCGGCCTGTGGCTGCTGTCGGTGACCGCGGCGCTCACCCTGATCCTGACCCTGACCGTGGTCCGTCGTACCGAACGCGCGCACGACACCTCCGCACTTCAAGCGCAACCAGCCTTTCGGTAACGTCCATTGAAGCCCACGACGTCAGGATGAACTCATGAGCACAGAGGTCCAACCCGAAGGACATCGGGACAGCCGCGAGGTCGGCCTGGACGGGCGGCTCAGCGACGCGCTGGTCCGCAGCCGGAGGTTCTTCACCCGGGGGACCGTCTCGGACGATCTCCGGACCATCTCGCAGGTCGGAGGGCGCGAGGCTGACGACTTCTACCGCGACCGCTGGAGCCATGACAAGGTCGTGCGGTCCACCCACGGGGTGAACTGCACCGGCTCCTGCTCGTGGAAGGTGTACGTGAAGGACGGGATCATCACCTGGGAGACCCAGCAGACCGACTATCCCTCGGTCGGCCCGGACTCCCCCGAGTACGAGCCCCGCGGCTGTCCCCGTGGCGCGGCGTTCTCCTGGTACACCTACTCCCCCACCCGCGTGCGCTACCCGTATGTGCGTGGCGTCCTGCTCCAGATGTTCCGCGAGGCCAAGTCCCAGCACGACGGGGACCCGGTGAAGGCCTGGGAGCACATCGTCGAGAACCCGTTGCGGGCCAAGGCCTACAAGTCGGCTCGCGGAAAAGGCGGCCTGGTCCGGGCCACCTGGGACGAGGCCAGCGAGATCGTCGCCGCTGCGCACGTCCACACCATCAAGAAGTACGGCCCCGACCGGGTCGCCGGATTCTCGCCCATCCCCGCGATGTCGATGGTCTCGCACGCCTCCGGGGCTCGCTTCGTGAACCTCGTCGGCGGGTCGATGCTGAGCTTCTACGACTGGTACGCCGACCTCCCCGTCGCCTCGCCGCAGGTCTTCGGCGACCAGACCGACGTCCCTGAGTCCGGTGACTGGTGGAACGCGGGCTACCTGATCATGTGGGGCTCCAACCTCCCCGTCACCCGCACCCCGGACGCGCACTGGATGACCGAGGCGCGCTACCGCGGCCAGAAGGTCATCGCGGTCGCCCCGGACTACGCCGACAACGTGAAGTTCGCCGACGAGTGGCTGGCCGCCAAGCCCGGCACCGACGCCGCCCTCGCGATGGCGATGGGCCACGTCGTGCTGAAGGAGTTCTTCGTCGACCAGGAGACGCCCTACTTCACCGAGTATGTGAAGGCCTACACGGACCTGCCCCACCTGGTCCGCCTGGAGGAAGCCGCTGACGGTGAGTACACCGCCGGCAAGTTCCTCACCGCCGCCGACCTCCCCGACCACCTCGGCGACGAGAACGCCGCCTTCAAGACCGTGCTCATCGACGCCGCCACCGGCGATCCCGTCATCCCGAACGGGTCCCTGGGTCACCGGTACGGCGAGGCAGGTGTGGGCAGCTGGAACCTCGAGCTCGGCGACGTCGACCCCGTTCTGTCCCTCCTGGGCACCGCGACCGAGTCCGTCGTCGTCCGTATGCCGCGCTTCGACACCCTCGACGGCGCGTCCGCCGACCTCCCCCGAGGCGTACCCGTGCGTCGCGTCGACGGCCACCTGGTCACCACCGTCTACGACCTGCTCCTCGCCCAGTACGGCGTCGGTCGGTCGCACCAGGGTCAGGCGCTCCCCGGCGTCTGGCCGACCGGGGACAACAAGGGGTACGACGACGCACACGCGCCATACACACCTGCCTGGCAGGAGACCATCACGGGAGTGCCGGCCGCCACCGCCGCCCGGATCGGGCGGGAGTTCGCCCAGAACGCCGAGGAGTCCAAGGGCCGGTCCATGATCGTGATGGGTGCCGGCACCAACCACTGGTTCCACTCCGACACGATCTACCGCGCGTTCCTCACCCTCACCAACCTCACGGGCTGCCAAGGTGTCAACGGCGGCGGCTGGGCGCACTACGTCGGCCAGGAGAAGGTCCGCCCGATCACCGGCTACACCCAGATCGCCAACGCCCTGGACTGGAACCGCCCGCCGCGCAACATGATCCAGACGGCCTACTGGTACCTGCACACCAACCAGTTCCGCTATGACCAGTTCGGCGCCGACACGCTCTCTGCGACCACGGGCAAGGGCCAGCTCGCCGGCAAGTCCACCGCCGACGTCATCGCCCAGAGCGCGCGGATGGGCTGGATGCCGTCGTACCCCACCTTCGACCGCAACCCGCTCGACCTCAGCGACGACGCGGCTGCCGCGGGCAAGCCGATCGGCGAGTACGTCGTCGAACAGCTCAAGTCCGGCGAGCTGGACTTCGCCGGCGAGGACCCGGACGCCCCCGGCAACTACCCGCGGATCCTGTCGATCTGGCGGGCCAACCTCCTTGGCTCGTCCGGCAAGGGCAACGAGTACTTCCTCAAGCACCTGCTCGGCACCGACTCCTCGGTGCGAGCCACCGAGACACCTGAGGGGCAACGGCCCGTCGACGTGAAGTGGCGGGACGAGGCACCGGAGGGAAAGCTCGACCTGCTCATGACCATCGACTTCCGCCAGACCAGCACCACGATCTTCTCCGACGTCGTCCTCCCGGCCGCGACCTGGTACGAGAAGCACGATCTCAACACCACTGACATGCACCCCTTCGTGCACTCCTTCAACCCAGCCATCGCACCGCCGTGGCAGACCCGCACCGACTGGGACGCCTGGCAGACGATCGCGGAGAAGTTCAGCGAGCTGGCCGCCACGCACCTCGGTGTCCGCAAGGACGTGGTCGCGGTGCCGCTCACCCACGACACCCCGGACGCGATGGCCAACCCGCACGGCGTCGTGCGCGACTGGAAGAAGGGCGAGTGCGAGCCGATCCCGGGCGTCACCATGCCCAAGCTCGTCGAGGTCGAGCGTGACTACGGCGCAGTCGCCGCCAAGATGAACGCGCTCGGCCCACTCGTGGACACCCTCGGTGCGACCACCAAGGGCGTCACCTTCGAGCTCAGCAAACAGGTGGACTACCTGCGCGCCAAGAACGGCGCCGTCCGGGGCGGCGTGGCCGACGGTCGGCCATCGCTGAAGAAGGACGTCAACGTCTGCGAGGCGATCCTCGCGATGTCCGGCACCACCAACGGGCACCTGGCCACCCAGGGCTTCAAGACCCTCGAGAAGCGCACCGGGGTCAAGCTGGCCGACCTGGCCGAGGAGCACGAGGGCAAGCAGATCAGCTTCGCCGACACCCAGGGTCCGCCCGTGCCGGTGATCACCTCCCCGGAGTGGTCGGGCTCCGAGACCGGTGGGCGGCGCTACTCGCCCTTCACGATCAACGTGGAGCGCAAGAAGCCCTGGCACACCCTGACCGGGCGGATGCACTTCTACCTCGACCACGACTGGATGACCGAGCTCGGCGAGGGCCTCCCCGTCTACCGGCCCCCGCTCAACATGGCGGCGCTGTTCGCGGAGCCCGCGCTGGGCACCGTGTCGGACGGGTCGGCCGGCCAGGTCGAAGGGCTGACCGTGCGGTACCTGACCCCCCACAACAAGTGGTCGATCCACTCGGAGTACCAGGACAACCTGTTCATGCTCTCGCTCTCGCGCGGTGGCCAGAACATCTGGATGAGTGACCGCGACGCGGCCAAGGTCGGCATCAAGGACAACGACTGGATCGAGGCCGTCAACCGCAACGGCGTCGTGGTGGCCCGGGCGATCGTCTCGCACCGGATGCCGGAGGGAACGGTGTACATGTACCACGCCCAGGACCGGCTGATCGACGTCCCGCTCGCAGAGACGTCCGGCAAGCGCGGAGGAATCCACAACTCACTCACCCGGCTGCTCGTGAAGCCGTCCCACCTGATCGGGGGGTACGCCCAGCTGACGTTCGCGTTCAACTATCTCGGGCCCACCGGCAACCAACGTGACGAGGTCACCATCATCCGCAAGCGCAGCCAGGACGTGACGTACTGATGAAGGTCATGGCCCAGATGGCAATGGTGATGAACCTCGACAAGTGCATCGGCTGCCACACCTGCTCGGTGACCTGCAAGCAGGCATGGACCAACCGCTCGGGCACCGAGTACATCTGGTTCAACAACGTCGAGACACGGCCCGGGCTCGGTTACCCGCGCACCTACGAGGACCAGGAGAAGTGGAAAGGCGGCTGGGAGCTCACCAAGGGCGGCCGCATGAAGCTCAAGGCCGGCGGACGCCTCAAGAACCTGATGACGATCTTCTCCAACCCGATCCTGCCCTCGATCGGCGAGTACTACGAGCCGTGGACCTACGACTACTCCACGCTCACCGACGCGCCGGCCCAGGAGCACACCCCGGTCGCCCGACCCAAGTCGCTGATCAGCGGCAAGAACATGAAGATCGAGTGGTCGGCCAACTGGGACGACGACCTCGGCGGCTCGACCGCCACCGCGCACCGCGACCCGATGCTCAAGAAGATCGCCGACAAGGTGAAGTTCGAGTTCGAGCAGACCTTCATGTTCTACCTGCCCCGGATCTGCGAGCACTGCCTGAACCCGTCGTGCGCCGCGTCGTGCCCCAGCGGCGCGATCTACAAGCGCGAGGAAGACGGCATCGTCCTCGTCGACCAGGACAAGTGCCGGGGCTGGCGCAAATGCGTCTCCGGCTGCCCCTACAAGAAGATCTACTTCAACCACCGCACCGGCAAGGCCGAGAAGTGCACCTTCTGCTTCCCGCGCATCGAGGTCGGCCTGCCCACCGTGTGCGCCGAGACCTGCGTGGGTCGACTGCGCTACATCGGCCTGATGCTGTACGACGCGGACAAGGTCCTCGCGGCGGCCTCCACCACCGACGACCAGGGGCTCTACGAGGCCCAGCGTGACGTCTTCCTCGATCCGTTCGACCCCGAGGTGATGCGCGAGGCGGAGAAGGCCGGCATCGCCCGCGACTGGATCGACGCAGCCCAGCGCTCGCCGATCTACGCCCTGATCAACACGTTCAAGGTCGCGTTGCCGCTCCACCCGGAGTACCGCACGATGCCCATGGTCTGGTACATCCCACCGCTGTCCCCCGTCGTCGACGTCGTCGCCGAGACCGGGGAGGACGCCGAGGACAAGGGCAACCTCTTCGCCGCGATCGACGCCCTGCGGATCCCCATCGAGTACCTCGCCGAGCTCTTCACTGCCGGCGAGGTCGAGCCCGTGGACGCCGTGCTCAAGAAGCTCGCCGCGATGCGCTGCTACATGCGCGACATCAACATGGGCCGCGACCCGGACGCGTCGATCCCGGCTGCGGTCGGGATGAGCGAAGAGGAGATGTACGACATGTACCGCCTCCTCGCGATCGCGAAGTACGACGAGCGCTACGTCATCCCGCCCGCGCACGCCGAACAGGCCCACTCCCTGGAGGAGCTGTCCACCGAGTGCTCGGTGTCGGAGTACGGCGGCGGGCAGCAGGACCTGTTCGGCGAGGGTTCCGGAATCCCGACGCCGATCGCCGTGGAGAACTTCCAGATGCTGCAGGACCGGCAGACCTCCGACTCGCTGGCCGGCCCCAGCAACACCAAGGGGCGTGTCAACCTGCTCAACTGGGATGGCAAGGGCTCCCCGCCCGGGATGTTCCCACCGACAGGCTCCGACTCATGAGCAGCCGCCGCCCGAAACCGACCCTGCCCCCCGACCAGCTCACCATCGTCTGGCAGTCGGTCTCCCTGCTCCTCGACTACCCGGACGAGTTCCTCCTCGCCCGCACCGACCTGCTCAGGTCGGCATCGCAACGGCTGACGCCGGCTGTTGGGGGCTCCCTCCGGGCGTTCCTGGACCACCTCGAGTCCACCCCGCTGCCAGAGCTCCAGGCCGACTACGTCGAGACGTTCGACACCCGGCGCCGCTGCAACCTGTTCCTGACCTACTTCGCCCACGGGGATACCCGCAAGCGCGGGATGGCACTGCTCCGGTTCAAGCAGACGTACCTGCGCGCCGGGTTCGAGCTCGACGACGGGGAGCTGCCCGACCACCTCTGCGTCGTCCTGGAGTTCGCCGGCACCGTCGACCAGGAGATCGGCCGTGACCTGATGCTCGACCACCGGGCCGGCCTCGAGCTGCTGCGACTCTCGCTGCGGGACATCGGCTCGCCGTGGGCGAACCTGATCGACGCAGTCACCGCCACGTTGCCGCCGCTGCGCGGTGACGAGCGCGACGCCGTCCGGCGCCTCGCTGCCGACGGGCCACCCGAGGAAGAGGTGGGGCTCGCCCCGTTCGCCAACCCCCAGTTCAGCCCCGGCGCGGACGCCGGTGCCGCAACCGCATCCATCGCGCTGCCCATGCCGTCGTTCCCGGGAGCCCGCACATGAACGAGTTCCTCTTCGTCATCCTCCCCTACCTGTGCCTGACGACCTTCGTGGTCGGACACCTGTGGCGCTACCGCTACGACAAGTTCGGCTGGACGACCCGGTCCTCACAGCTCTACGAGAACCGCCTGTTGCGCATCGGGAGCCCGCTGTTCCACTTCGGGATGCTGGGAGTCGTCGGCGGCCACATCATCGGCCTGCTGGTCCCTCAGTCCTGGACCGACTGGGCGGGCATCAGCCCGCATGCCTACCACGTGGTGGCCGTCACCGGAGGTCTGCTGGCTGGCGTGATGGCAGTGGTCGGCATGGCGATCCTGATCTACCGCCGACGCACCGTCGGACCCGTCT
Source organism: Pedococcus bigeumensis (assembly GCF_039531795.1). Classification (NCBI taxonomy): domain Bacteria; kingdom Bacillati; phylum Actinomycetota; class Actinomycetes; order Micrococcales; family Intrasporangiaceae; genus Pedococcus; species Pedococcus bigeumensis. The sequence continues at coordinate 843,125 of NZ_BAAAQS010000003.1, forward strand.
TCTCCGCCACGACGCGGATGGACAAGGTCATGTACGCCTTCCTCGCGGTCGTGATCCTGCTGGGCATGTGGAACACCATCGCCGGTTCGATCATGACGATCGGCGGCGAGTACAACTACCGCGAGGGGGTCTCCGTCTGGTACCGCTCGTTCCTCGCGTTCCACCCCGATGCCTCGCTGATGGCGGACGCGCCACTGGGATTCCAGCTGCACGCGCTCGTCGCCTTCGGGCTGTTCGCCCTGTGGCCCTTCACCAGGCTGGTGCACGTGTTCAGCGCGCCGGTCGGCTACCTGACCCGCCCCTACATCGTCTACCGCAGCCGCGAGGACACCCAGCTCGGCAGCCACCGGACACGTCGCGGGTGGGACCGAGTGGGCTGAGGTCCGCGACCACCGTGCAGCGTGGCTGAGTGCAGCGGGCGTCAGTGCAGCGCCACGGTGAGCAGGACCACCGCGTCGGTGACCGCGCTCAAGGCGTGGCGCTCCGTCGGGATGGCGACGACCTCGCCGTCGGCAGCGACGTAGCGGCTCAGCGGCCTCGTCGCCCACCTCGACCGGCACGTCCAGCGTGAGGACGACGGCATCTTTGGGCGATAGCGGATCGCCGATCCCGTCCAGTTCTGACCCTGCTTCCTGGTCAAGCCATCATCGGAGGGTGCCGAGCAACGGGACCAAAGACCCTTACCGGTCCGCGCCGCCCGGCGTGGGATGGGGTGTGTTCTTATCCGAAGAGATCCGCGTGGACTCCGCCGTGGAGCGCACCTGTCAGCGTCTTTCCTCATGGCTGGCCGTCGGGGGCGGTGAGATCGCAGCAGCCGATGCGCTGGCCGCCGGGGGGCGGGTGCTGATGCGCGCTGGGTTTGCCGGGTTGAGCAAGACCGTTGAGGTGGACACCATGCGGGCGAATGTCCGAGATGGCGTCACCGTGATACCGCTGCGCTGGTCGGCCACCGGGCCGGCGGGGGACCTGTTTCCAACCCTTGACGCGAACCTGGAGATCACCGGGTGCGAGGCCGGCCGGAGCCGGGTAGCCCTGGTCGGCAGCTACCGCCCGCCGTTGGGTCGGGTGGGGGTGGTGCTGGACCGGACGGTTCTGCACCGAGCCGGCCGGGTGACTATCCGCCGATGGCTGCGGGGGGCGCGTGCCGCCGTGATGGCCGCAGACTCTGCCGGGGTGCCGGTCGCTGACCCGGCGACGGCGCCTGGTCCCACCTGAAGTCCAGGGGCCTCACCGCCGACTGGCCCGCCACCGCCGGCTCCAAGCACCAGGCTGATGCGGCAGGGGTGCGGTGTGGGGATGCCTGCCGTGTCGCCACCGGCTGCGCAGGCGCCGTCCAACGGCTGGAGACGACTGCCAAGTCGAACCCTCGGACAGTTGCTGCAGGCGCCCGGGACCTTCGTCCCTAGTGTCACCCGAGACCGCACGGGTCGCCAGGATCGTTGGTTCCACCATGCGTGGCCATTGGCCAGTCCCAGGGGCGTCGCCTGAGCGCCACACGGTCGCCCCGTCGATCACGAGGTCCTCGTGGGGATGACACGGGCCGCGATGCCACCATTGTCGGCTGGCGACCTACCTTGTCGCCCGTTACCGCCTCCGATCCTCGACGACTCCGGACTTGCCGTGGGACTTGACCAGTGCGGGGCCGAACTTCCGACCCTCCGATCTTCAGACATACGCAGATACGCAGGTCAGCGCGGGGTTGTTGGGTAGAGCGCGACGTCTTCGTGCACTATCTCGTGCTTCAGAAGCTTTTGGGGAGCTTCGTGGCATCGCCGTCGAGGGCCATGTCGGAGAGGGCCTTGGCGATCTGTGCGTCCCGGCCTTCTACTGCGTGCATGTATCGCTGGGCGGCGGCTGTCGATGAGTGGCCAAGACGCTTCTTGAGGTCCACGAGGCTGGCGCCAGTAGCAGCAGCGAGGCTCTGTCCGGTGTGCCGGAGGTCGTGAAACGAGATGTCGACCCCGACCTTCTTTCGTGCCCGGACGTAGGCCTGGTAGATCGCGTTGCCTCGGGCCCTGTGACCGTACCGGTCCACGAAGAAGAACTCGGCGCCTGCGAACGCCTCCGCGTGGTCCTTGAGGACTGGCAAGACGTGAGGGGGAATGGTGACTGTGCGCTTGCCCGCGTCGCTTTTGGGGTCCTTCTCGAATCGTGTTGGCTGCTCGAGCAGTTCGACGTAGTTCCTCCGCACGCGAACGACGCCCGACTGCAGGTCGACATCTTCGGTGCGCAGGGCGCAGATCTCGCCACGTCGCAGCCCACACCAGGCCGCGAGCACCACGGCAGCACGGAAGCGATGCGTGGTCTCGTCGACGAGTTGAGCCACCTGGGCCGGCGTTGCGATAGTCCTCTCCGGACTGCGCTGGGCGCCTGCGCCGGGGATCTGGCAAGGATTCCGCAAGATGGCACCGTCCTGAACCGCAACGTTCAGGACCGACCTCATGAGCCGGTATGACTGGCTGATTGAGGTTCTGCCACCGTTCCCGCGTAGTGCCTTCGCATGCCAGGCTCGTACGACGGGTGAGGTGATGTTGATGATTGGCATGTCCAGGAGCTCGGACATGTGGAGCCGCATGTTGCGGCGGCATGTCTCTGCCCATCGCAACCCAACTCGCGGGTTCTCCTCGAGGTAGGCCTCACAGCATTCCCGAAGGGTGCGTCGACCCAGCCCTTCGTCCTGCGTCCAGTGTCCGCGCTTGATCTCACGCTCGATGCGGTCGAGGAAGCGGGCAGCGTCTGCTTCCGTCCCGTAGGTTTCAGGGGCCGTCTGACGGGCACCGTCTGGGTCGATGTACGACGCTTGGAACCTTCCGGAGGGGAGTCGCCGGACCAGCCCGAATCGGCGACGAGGCATCAGCGAACGCCGACATGCGAGGAGACGGCGTTGACGGTACCCGCATCAATGAAGGCTTCGAGTTCCCGCTCGGAGATGCGGACATGCCGGCCCAGGCGGACGAACTTGATGCGACGCTCGGCGATCAGGCGACGGGGAAACCGCGTGGTGGTGCCAAGCATCGCTGCAGCCTCATCGACGGTGAGTAGTCGATCCATGACGTCCTCCATCCTGTTGTCTAGATAACCGACGCGAGGGGTCACCATTCGACCCCGTGCCCCGCTCAATTCGAAGGTTCTCTATTTCTCCGGGTGAAATCTGCGGAGCGTAGATGGAGTGGATCACCGCTTCTTGAGCCCGTCTTGACTTCACGCGTCTCGCTCTCGTTGCAGAGAACTCAAGGGCGCAAGCCAGTCCGGCCTGCCCCCGGTGGAGTCGCGGTCGAGGACCGGACCCGCGGGGATTCGGGGCATGGACCGCATGTGTAGCGACGACCTGACAGCCGGGCAGCGCATCACGGCGCCCCATCCCTAGCGGGCGTGCCTACGTAGTCGGGCGAAGGCCCTTGGGCAAAATCCTCCAGCCATGCCGCTTTCCCGCGGGTCCAGCATTGCCTTCGCCGCCCCGTCGCATTCGGTCCAGTCAGCGACCTGTTCGTCGCCGATCAAACCCCGACCTGACCGCCCGCTACCTCACGCCGCCCGTCTGACCGACCAAACGCGCTTCACACGTCTGGCACCAAGGTGTGGGGCTCGTGGTTCCGATGGTGCCCCCGGAGTCGCGTTGGCGCGGTGTGACAATGTCGATCAGACGGATGACTCTGGGTGCCGGCTACCGGTACCTGATGTCATCGGTCGCCCGGCGGGACGAGACCGGCCCGGCTGGCGGACTCACTGCGTACTACGCCGCCCACGGCACCCCACCCGGACGGTACCTCGGCTCAGGCTTGGCTGGCCTCACGGGCGGGGCAGGCGTCGAGTGCGGGTCGGTGGTGACCGAGGAGCAGCTGTGGCGGATGCTGGGGATGCTGCAGGACCCGGTCACGGCGGAGCAGCTGGGACGTCCGCCGACGGGACCGGGGATGGTGTTCGTCGACCATCTCGGCCGGGTGCGCAAGGCGCGCCAGTCGGTGGCAGGCTTCGACTTGACCTTCTCTGCGCCCAAGTCGGTGTCGGTCGCCTGGGCGCTCGCCGACGAACCCACTCGCGCCAGGATTCATGCGGCCCACTGGCGCGCCTTGGAGGCGGTCATCGCCTATGGCGAGTCCGAGGTGTTCGCCACCCGCACCGGCCATGGCGGCGCGATCAGTGAGGACGTGCGCGGCGTGGTCGCGGCCGCGTTCGACCATTGGGACTCCCGTGCCGGCGACCCCCAGCTGCACACCCACGTGGTCGTGATGAACAGGGCCCAGTCCGCGGTTGATGGCCGGTGGCGGACGCTTGATTCGAAGGCGTTGTTCCGGGCGGTAGTGGGGATGTCGGAGCTGTACAACGGGCTGCTCGCCGACGAGCTCACTCGCGAGCTGGGGTGGGCGTGGGTGCCCGAGGCGCGGCGCCGCTCAGCGGAGCAGAAGTGGGAAGTGGAGGGCGTCCCGAAGGGGCTGCGGGCTGAGTTCTCTCAGCGCACCACCGCCATCGAACGCGCCAAGGACGACCTCATCGACGAGTTTGCCGCCTCGCACGGGCACCAGCCCACGACCCGTGAGGTCATCCAGCTGCGGCAGCAGGCCACCCTCGCCAGCCGAGGCGACAAGCACGTTCGCCCCTTGAACGAGCTCGTCGAGACCTGGCGCGAACGGGCCGCCGATTTCATAGGGACCGACCAGACGTCGTGGGTGAACCAGTTGGCCGGCCGACACCAGCAACGGCTGCTGACCGCAACCGATCTGGGGGAGGGGATCCTGGCCGACACCGCCACGCTCGTGCTGGCCAAGGTCGCCGAGAAGCGGGCCACGTTCACCCGGGCGAACCTGGTCGCCGAGACGCACCGACAGTTTCATGGAGTCCGGTTCGCCACCCCCGGCGACCGCATCAACGTCGCGGAACGGACCGCGACCCTCGCAGCCGACAGGGCCGTGAGGCTCACCCCAGTCGCGACCGAGCTCCTGCCCGCGCACCTGCTCCGGCCAGACGGCACGAACAGGCTGCGGGCCCGCAACAGCGAGGTCTATGCCACCCGCGAGATCCTGGACGCGGAGGCTCGCCTGCTGACCGCTGGGCAGGCGGCCGACGGTCCGGTGGTCCACCCACGGGTCGCTGCCAAGCTGGCCCGCCTGGTGGCCCCAGGGCGGGAACACCTGTTGTCCGCGGAGCAGGTGCATGCGGTCGCCGCGGTCGTCACCTCTGGGCGCAGGCTTGACGTGCTTGTCGGGGCGGCGGGGACGGGGAAGTCCACCACCATGGCCGGGGTCCGCGCCGCGTGGGAAGCCACCTTCGGGCCCGGGTCGGTGATCGGGTTGGCGCCGTCGGCGGCAGCCGCGGAAGTGCTGGCGGACGCCGTCGGCGTCCCGACCGAGAACACCGCGAAGTGGATCAGCGAGAACCACCGCACCCCCGAACGCGAAGTTCGCCTGCGCCAGTACGCCACCCGGCTCGCCGGCGCCTACCCCTGCGTGGCCACCCGTCAACTGCAGCAGCAGGCCGCGGCCGAGCGGGCGGCACACGCCCGGTGGACCCTGCGGCCCGGTCAGCTGGTCATCATCGACGAAGCCTCCATGGCCGCCACCAAAGACCTCGACCACATCACCGCCATCGCGTCCCGGGCGGGGGCGAAAGTCCTGCTGGTCGGGGACTGGGCACAGCTGTCCCCAGTGCAGGCGGGCGGCGCGTTCAAGCTGCTGGCCGACGACCGCGGCGACGACGCCCCGACCCTGCACGACGTACGACGGTTCCGCCACGAATGGGAACGCGACGCCACCCTCCAGCTGCGCGCCGGGAACCCCGCCGCGGCAGACACCTACCTCCAGCACGGTCGAGTCGAGTCGGGTGCGCGGGAAGACATGCTCGACCTGCTGTTCGACTCATGGCTCACCGACACTCTCGCGGGTCGATCATCGCTGATGATCTCCACCGACGCACAAAGCGTTGGGGATCTCAATGCCCGTGCCCGAGCCCACCGAGTGTCCACAGGTGACGTCGCTGGCGGCAGTGTCACCACCGCCGACGGGACCACCATCGGGGTCGGCGATGTCATCGTCACCCGGCTCAATGTTCGCGCCCTTGCAAGCGGGCGAGGCTGGGTCAAGAACGGCGACGACTGGATCGTCCGCGAGACAGGGGACGACGGGTCGATGCGAGTCGCAAGGACGGAGACCGGGGAGACTGCGATCCTGCCCGCGGACTACGTCGCCGACCATGTCGCGCTGGGGTACGCCACTACGGCGCACCGCGCCCAGGGTCGCACCGTCGACACCGCCCACGCCTACGTGAGCGCCAGCACCATGCGTGAGCCGCTGTACGTCATGGCCACCCGCGGGCGCGAATCCAACAGGCTCTACGTCGACACCGCCCACGACCCTGATCTCGCCACCAGCCATGGCTCCATCGGTCCCGCCCCTCCCGCAGACGTGCTCCGCACCGTCATCACGACCTCAGGCGTCGACACTCCCGCCACCCACGTCCGACGGGCCGAACAGGCGCCCCAGTGGCCGACCTCGCGGATCGAACCACGAGGAACGACTTTCCCAGCACGCGAAGGCCCCTGAGGCGATGGCGAGCGCGGCGGCATCCACCCCGCCGTGCAACATCTCGTGCAACATCTCTCGGCTATTACGGGTCAATCGCGGTCATTGGCGGGCAGTCGACCCTTCCATCGGAGTGTCGCCGGATCCGTAAAGCCGCAGGTCAGAGGGCTCTGACCTGCGGCTTCGGGTGGTGGCCAGGGGCGGGGTCGAACCGCCGACCTTCCGATTTTCAGTCGGACGCTCGTACCAACTGAGCTACCTGGCCGTATCGCACGTCCGTGGCGGCGGACATGCGATCGCGGCGGCCTCGTGCCGTAGCCCGGGGGACCGTCGCGACTGGAGGATCATAGCCGATCGTGGGGGCTATCTCACACCCGGGTGCATTCGCGGAATACCCGCGTGTGCAAACGAAGTTGCGCTGGACATGAAGGCAATCACCTACGCCGAGTACGGCGACCCCGACACCCTCCAGCTCACCGACGTGGCCGATCCCAAGGTCGGTCCCGGTGAGGTGCTGATCCGCGTGCGCAGCGCGAGCGTGAACCCCGTCGACTGGAAGGTGGCCAAGGGCTACCTCGACGGCCTCATGGTCGTGAGCTTCCCCGCGATCCCGGGCTGGGACGTCGCCGGAGTCGTCGAGGCCGTCGGCCTCGACACCCCCGAGTGGTCGGTGGGCGACGAGGTCATCGCCTACGCCCGCAAGGACTGGGTGCAGGGCGGCACCTTCGCCGAGCTCGTCACCGCACCCGTGCGCACCGTCGCCCGCAAGCCGAAGTCGCTCGACTGGCACCAGGCCGCCGGCCTCCCGCTCGCCGGCCTCACGGCATACCAGCTGCTCGCGCGGCTGGGGCTCAAGGAGGGCGAGACCGTGCTGGTGCACGCCGCCGCGGGTGGCGTCGGCCTCCTCGCGGTCCAGATCGCCAAGGCGCTCGGCGCCCGCGTGATCGGCACCGCCTCCGAGGCGAACCACGAGTTCCTGCGCGGGCTGGGCGCCGAGCCGGTGTCGTATGCCGACGGGCTGGCCGAGCGCGTGCGTGAGCTCGCCCCCGACGGCGTGGACGTCGTGGCCGACTTCGTCGGTGGTGTCCTGGAGACCACCCTGGCGGTCCTCAAGGACGGTGGGCGCCACGGGTCGATCGCTGACGGGACCGTGGCCGAGGCCGGTGGCATCTCGGCGTGGGTGCGTCCCAACGCGGACGACCTGACCGCCCTGGGCGACCTCGCCGACGACGGCAAGCTGACCGTGCCGGTCGCCGAGGTGTTCCAGCTCGCCGACGTGCCGAAGGCGTTCGAGCTGAGCCAGACCGGCCACGTGCGCGGCAAGATCGCCATCGAGGTCAGCACCGACTGAGGTTCGGGTGCCTGAGGCGGCGCTGCTGGCCCGTCCCAGGCACCCGACCTCCGGTCGTGGTACCGGAACATGCCGAAGGGCCCGCACTCTCGTGCGGGCCCTTCGTGTGGGGCGACCCCGACCGGGCTCGAACCGGCGACCTCCGCCGTGACAGGGCGGCGCGCTAACCAACTGCGCTACGGGGCCTTGGTGGTGCTGTGTTGCGTATCCCCAACGGGATTCGAACCCGTGCTACCGCCGTGAAAGGGCGGGGTCCTAGGCCGCTAGACGATGGGGACCAGTTCAACGGCCCCCCGCCGTTTAGCGCCAGGCGCGGATCCGTCGAGGACTCGCGAAAGCATACGGGCAGACTGCCCGGATAACCAAAACGGCCCCGGGCGCCCGATCCGGCCAGCTCCCCGAGCCCGATCCAGCCCGGCCGTGCGGGTCGGTCGTGCGGGTCGGTCGCGCCGTGGGCCGGGGACCGGTCAGGCTCGCGCCTCGCGCAGCGCGGCCCGCACCAGGTCGACGGCCGCCGACTCGCTCAGCCCGGCCCGTGCGGCCCGGATGGCGTACTCCGCGGCGCTGCGGTTGAGGGCGACATCCAGCGGCTGCGAGCCGGCCGCCACGACCGTCCCGGCCCGGCGTCGGGTGGTCACCAACCCCTCGGCCTCCAGCTCCTTGTAGGCGCGGGCGACGGTGTTGACCGCCAGCCCCAGGTCGGCGGCCAGTGCGCGCACGGTCGGCAGCCGGTCGCCCTCGGCGAGGCTGCCCCGGGCGATGAGACCCGCCAGCTGGGCGCGCACCTGTTCGTACGGCGGCTCGGCCGCCCCCAGGTCGATGGTGACGAGCAGCTCGCTCACGCGTCGGCCTTGACGGCGTCGGGGGCGGGCGCGGCCTCCTGGCGGGGGAGGCGCGGGCTTCCCACCCCGAGCGCGCCGAGGGTCAGCAGGAGCAGCGCCAGGCCGATCGCCGTCGCCGCGAAGCCGAGGTCCTGCACCCAGTCGAAGGGCGGCTGGGGGCTGCCTGCGTCGTTCATGCGGAGGTTCTGGGTCACGCTGTTGACCGTCGCCCCCATGGTGAGCCAGAGGCCCGCCGCCGTGCTGAGGGAGCCGACGGCGGCCGGTCGGAGCACCCGCACCATGGAGGCGCCGCGGACGGCTTCGTCGAGGGCCTCGTGGCCCGGGCCGAGGGCTGGCCGCGCGTCGACCCGGGCCCAGGCCAACCAGGTGGCCAGGGCCAGCACCGCGACCGCGATCCCGACGGCCACGGCGTAGGACGAGCCGGGGTAGGGGCTCCCCGCGGCGGTGACCTCGGTGGTCCTGCGTGCGAAGGAGCGTCCGTCGGGTGCGGCCGTCAGGCTGCCGATGACGAGGGCCGCGACGGTGGCGACCAGTCCGACCCCGACCAGACGGGGCAGCCACGCCGGGGAGGTGGCGCGCCGACCCCCGAGGCTCGCCGTGCGCACGACACCGGTGGGGCGTGGCCAGGTGAGCTCCGCGACGGCAGCGGTGAGGACGGCGACGCTGCAGCCGAGCGCGGGCAGCGTGGCGAGGCGGAGGTCGAGGGTGAGGCTGCTCGCCAGTCCCAGCCAGGCCAGGGTGGCGGCGAGCCCCGCGACCCCGGTGGCCGCCGAGGCGGCCAGCGAGCGCGCCTGTGCGGCGCGCGCCGCCCCCTGCGACTGCAGGGTGTCGACCAGCCGGATCGCCCCGGCGACGAGGATCCCCAGGACGACGGGCATGAACAGCAGTCCGGCAACACCGACGACCATCACGACTCCTTTGTATCAATGACTTAACTCATTAAGACATTGATGTCGGGGAGTCGTCAAGCCCTTTCGGTCATGTCGCGGCAGCCACCCACTCCAGCAGCCGCTCGACGTCCCAGGTGGTGACGATCCGGTCGGGGTCGATCCCGAGGGCCTCGGCGCGTTCGCAGCCGTAGGCCTTCATCTCCAGCTGACCGGGCGCGTGGGCGTCGGAGTCGATGGCGAAGAGGCAGCCGAGGTCCATCGCCAGCCGGATCAGCTCGTCCGGGGGGTCCCGGCGCTCCGGACGGCTGTTGATCTCGACTGCCGTGCCGTGTTCCGCGCAGGCCTCGAAGACCGCCTGGGCGTCGAAGTCCGACTGGGGTCGCTTGCCGCGGGACCCCTCGACGAGCCGACCGGTGCAGTGACCGAGGACGTTGACGCGCGGGTTCGACACGGCCGTCACCATCCGCTTGGTCATCGGCGCCCGGTTCATCCTGAGCTTGGAGTGGACGCTCGCGGTGACCAGGTCGAGACGGCCCAGCATGGTGTCGGTCTGGTCGAGGGCGCCGTCGTCGAGGATGTCCACCTCGATCCCCTTCAGCAGCCGGAACTGGCCGTCGAGCGAGGCGTTGACCGCCTCGACGATGGCGAGCTGCTTGGTGAGCCGCTCGGCGGTGAGGCCGTTGGCGACGCGCAGCTGGGGGGAGTGGTCGGTGAGCACCAGCCACTCGTGGCCGAGCTCGACCGCGGTCAGCACCATCTCCTCGATGGGACTCCCGCCGTCCGACCAGTTCGAGTGCGAGTGGCAGTCGCCCTTGATCTGCGCGAGCAGCTCCCCGCCGCCCTGGGCGAGGGGCTTCGCCTTGCCCTGCAACGACGCCAGGTATGCCGGGAGCTCACCGTCGAGGGCCTCGCTCACCACCGCTGCGGTGGACTTGCCGATGCCGGGGAGGTCCTGCAGCGTCCCGGCCTCATGACGGCTCCGGAGCTCCTCCTCGGCCGTCTCACGGACCGTGACGACGGCCTTGCGGAAGGCCTCGACGCGGTAGGTGCCGGCCCGTTCACGCTCCAGGAGGAAGGCGATGCGCCGCAGGGCCTCGTCGGGCTCGACGGGGGCGGTGAGGGGTTCGACGGCGGCGACCACGCGGTCGAGTCTAGGGCGGGCGCCGAGGGCCGCCGTGAGCCGTCAGCCGTTGAACTGCGCCCGCATCATGAGGTCCCACAGACGCGCGCCGCCGAGGGTCCGGGTGGCGATCAGGGCTCGCGCCGCGGGGGTCACGACGTAGCGCGGCTTCGGGTGGCCGGACTCGATCGCCCGCCGGACGACCTTGGCGACTGACTCCGGCCCGGCGGAGATCATCCGGTTGCCGTAGCCGCCCCGGGTGTTGCTGGCGCTGGAAGCCAGCAGCGCGGCATACGGCGAGCTGCCTTGTGCCGCAGCGGCGCCGGAGCTCAGGGCGGTGCCCTCGAAGCCCGTGCGGATGAGCCCCGGCTCGATGAGGCTGACGCCGATGCCGAACCTGCGGACCTCGTTGCGCAGCGCGTCGCTCAGCGCCTCCACGGCGTACTTGGTCGAGTGGTAGTAGCCGCCGACGGGGAAGGTGAAGCGGCCACCCATCGAGCCGATGTTGACGATGCGCCCCTCGCCCGCGTCGCGCATGGCGGGCAGGACGAGCTGGGTCAGCCGGGCGAGGCCGAACACGTTGGTCTCGAACATCGTCCGGACCTTCTCGAGGTCGGTCTCCTCGATGGTGCCGTACTCGCCGTAGCCGGCGTTGTTGACGAGTGCGCCCACCCGGCCGTGCTCCGCCTCGATCGACTTCACCGCCACCGACATCGACTCCTCGGAGGTGACGTCGAGGGCAAGGGTCCGGGCACCGCTGGACGCCAGCCCGGTCAGGGTCTCGGGGCGGCGGGCGGTGGCGTAGACGATGTGTCCGGCGTCGAGCAGCGCCTGCGCCGTGGCGAGGCCGATCCCCGACGAGCAGCCGGTGACGAGGACGGGGCCGGTGGGGGCCGGGCTCACGACTGGCCGCGCGGTCCGTTGGACCGGTCGTTGCGTCGGTCGTACAGCCGCTCGACCCCGGCATAGGCGAGCCAGCCGACGGCCAGCGCGATGATGAACGCGAACCACGAGCTGAGGTCGGGCAGCACCGCCGCCATTACCTCGCGCACGATGACGATCGTGCAGACGGCGACGATGATCGGGGCGAACGCGGCGATGCCGGTGGGGCGGTTGCCGGGGCTGCCGCCAGAGGTCGGGCTCATGCGGCCAGTCTGCCCCACGAGCCGACCGTTGAAGGTCAGAACGTGTAGCGGACGACCTCGTCACCGTCGCGCACGACGACCGAGGACCGGTCGAGGTGGAGCAGGGTGAGGGTGTGGTCGGACGCCACCTGGCCCCGGACGTCGCCCGACCGGTCGTCGAGCAGCTGCAACACCGTGACCGTCCTGCCCCAGCGAAACGGGTTGGTGGGCAACGACTTCCGTGACGCAGTGGCAGTCAGCCCGCCTCCTCGCGCCACGACCTGGCCGTTGCTCCGGTCTGGAGCCGAGGCGACGGGCTTCCCGGTCGCGAGGTCGAGACGGGCGGTCGTGGACGGCCAGGTGACGGTCGCGACAGTCGGGTCGCGGGGGTCCGTGGAGAGCCGTGGTGGCTCGGACGTGGGGCAGCTCGGCAGCACCCGGGTCCAGGCCGCGTCCGCACTGACGTAGGCGGCGATCACGCACCTGCCGTCCTGCACCACCTCGGTGACGACCGGCCCGTCGGGGAGCGCGACGAACGACCGTCCGGGCTGCAGGGCTGCCCGCCCGCTCGCCGGGTCGGTCACCAGGACGCCTCCGCCCGCACTGGTCGCGTCAACCCGCGGCAGCGGTCCGGAGGGCAGCGGCTCACGCCGGTCGACGCCGGTGGACACCCAGCTCTCCCTGCCCTGGGCGTCGAGACCGACGAGTCGGCAGCGGCCCGTCGCGGGACAGGCGAGGACGATCGTGCTGCCACCGCTGGCCGCCACGGGCGCGACCGTATCGCCGGCCGCGGCCCGCCAGGTCCAGCGGGCGGTGGCATCGAGCCTCGCCGAGTCGACCCGTCCGGGGCTCGCGATGACGAGCCGGTCATCGGCCACGTAGGGCACCCCTCCACGGACCGAGCCGAGCGTGACCGTCTTGCCGGTGTGCAGGTCGAGCGCCCTGTGGTCGCCGCTCAGCACGGCCCGTCCGGCGACCACCCGACCGTCGACGGCCCGAGTCGACCAGTCGCCCTCGACCCCGGTGGTCCTCGGCGAGAGGAGGAAGGACGTCACCCCGAGCGCGACGAGGAGGCAGAGCGCGGCGGCCACGGCGAGACGCCACCACCGCTCGCGCAGCAGCTGCTTCACGAGTCCCGGGTGTGACGAGCAGCGTTGCCACGCGGGCGGATCCGCACGGCCGGGATCGGGGGCGCCGGCAGGTGCTGGACGTCACCGGCATACCCCTCTACCTCGCCGAAGCGCGCGGAGTGGGCCATCCACTCGTCGCGCGCGGCGACGATGTCCTCGTGGCTGCGCCCCACGAAGTTCCACCACATGACGATCTCCTCGTCGAACGGCGGGCCGCCGAGGAGCAGCGCCCGCGCCGGTTCGTCGGACGTGTTGGCGAGCACGAGGGTGTGGGTGTGGGTGGGGAGGTAGGCCATCGCGCTGCGAGCAGTGGCCGTGCCGTTCACGGTGAGCCCCTCGCTGTCGGCCAGCACCCCGTGCTCGTATGCCGGGTCGAGAGCGAGCTCGACGCTTGCACCGGCGTCGACGGTCACCTCCGCGCCGAGCAGGGGCGTGAACGTCTCGACCGGGGAGGTCTGGCCGGCCAGGCTGCCGAGGAAGACGCTGAGGGTGGCGCCGTCCAGCCGGATCGGCCGGGGCTCGTGGTGCTGGAAGTCCTTGGGGGCGTTGCGATGCGCCTCCGGCAGTGCGACCCAGAGCTGGGCCCCGTGCAGGACGGTGGTGCCGGGCGTGGACACCTCGGAGTGGGCGATGCCGAGACCGCCGGTCATGAGGTTCACCGCGCCGGGACGCACCAGGGCGTGCGAGCCCAGGCTGTCGCGGTGCTCGATCTCGCCGGTGAAGAGCCAGCTCACCGTCTGGAGCCCGCAGTGCGGGTGGGGCGGGACGTCCATGCCACCGGTCGCCCCCACGTCGTCCGGGCCGTAGTGGTCGGCGAAGCACCAGGCGCCGATGAGGGAGCGCTGCCGCTGGGGGAGGGTGCGCCGCACGGTCATCGCGCGGGGGCCGCCGAGGGGCACTTCACGCGGCTCGAGGACCTCCACGCCGTCGGTGGGTGGCGTCGTGGGGCAGACGGTCTCCTGCGGTTGCGTCTCGACGTTGCTCACGAAGCCAGTGTCGCACCGCCGGTGTGGTTGTCTGGGGGAGCATCGAGCAGTCCCCCACGACCCGCGGAGCCCAACCCATGAGCAGTGCCCACGCGGTGTCCGACGTCGCCGAGTCGACCCAGTGGGAGCGAGTGGGGGGCACCTGGCTGCGGATCCACCGGTTCACGCCCCAGCCCGTCGAGCGCGTGTCCCGGAGCGCGGGCGACCCGACCCGACCGGGGATGGCGGTGCTGGTGCCTGGTCTCGGCCTGCCCCGCTACCTGATCCCGCTGGCTCGCCACCTGGCCGCCCAAGGGCTCGAGACCGTGCTGCTCGACGCCCTGGCCTGGCGCGGTCGTGGCGGTTCAGGCGCCGGGCGCGGCCAGCGGGCGGTCCCCACGATCGCGGGACTGTCGGAGCTCGCCGCTGCGTGGCTGCGCCGCCAGGAGGAGGGCCCGGTCATCGTGGTCGGCCACTCGACCGGCTCGCAGGTCGCCCTCGAAGCGGTCCTGAGGGTCCAGCGGACCCGGCTCGCCCTGGAGCTGGTGATGGGCGGGCCGACCTTCACCCCGGAGCAGCGCCGGCTGCGCGGTCTGGTTCCCGCTGCGCTCACGGCCTACCTGAAGGACCCTCCGAGGGAGCTCGTGGTGCTCAAGGACGTCGCCCGGGTGCGCACCGACCTCGCGCGCATCGTGCAGTCCGGCAGGCGGCACCCGACCGACAAGAGGGTGGGGCTGCTGACCGTGCCCCTCACCGTCACGGCCGGCGAGGCGGACTCCTTCGCCCCGCGCGACTGGCTGGACCTGCTCGCGCGCCGGGCCGGCGACGCCAGCCGTGCGGTGGTGTTGCCGGGGTCGCACAACAACCCCTTCGCGCACCCCGAGGAGTTCGGCGCCCTGGTGCTCGAGGCGCTGGAGCGACTCCGACTGGCGTGAGGGCCTCCGACTGCATGAGCGACTCCGACTGGCCTGACCGACTTCGAATGGGTTGACCTGCTTCGGCCGGGTGGGACGGGTCCTCGCCCCGGGTGCAGCCGCCTGTCGCAGGCCTTAGGTCCCTGTGGGGGATCGCTGACCGGGTGCTCTGGTGGAGGGGTTCGGCAGCTCGCCGTTCACCGGTGCCTTACCGGAGGCGCCGGACCTGGAGAGGACCGCACATGACCCGACCAACCGCACTGAAGGCCGCCGTCGGCGCGACGGCCGCCCTCGCCCTGGCGATGATCCCCCACGCAGCAGGGGCAGCAACCGCAGACAACACCGTCCAGGCCGGCCTCACCTCCGTCCGCTACGTGGAGCACCCGTTGGGGTTCGACGCGCACGTCACCGACCTCAGTGACCTCGGGCTCGTCGTCGGGGAGAGGGACGGCCACGCGTTCAGCTGGAGCGCCCGCACCAAGCTGATGACCGATCTGGGCGGTGCGCGCTCGGTCGCAAACGGGGTGAACGACCTCGGCCAGATCGTCGGCTCCTCGGGCTTCGGACTCGTCTCGCACGCCGCGCTCTGGAACCGCGGTAGCCAGCAGCCGATCGACCTGGGCACGCTGGGTGGGAACTACTCGACAGCCTGGGCGATCAACAACTTCGGGGTCGTCGTCGGTGACTCCGACACCGCCGACGGAATCAGCCATGCCTTCCGGTGGGACCCCCGCAGCCGCCGGATGTCCGACCTGGGCACCCTCGGTGGGGACTTTTCGTCGGCAAGTGCCATCAACGACCTCGGCCAGATCGTCGGTTGGGCCCGCACGAGCCAGTTCCTCGGCCACGCGTTCCGCTGGGACCCGTGGTCCAGGCGCATGCACGACCTGGGCGTCCTGCCGAACAGCGTGGTCTCCTTCGCGACGGGCATCAACAACCGGGGTGAGGTCGTCGGCTACACCAACAACGTGGGGGACTTCACCGACCGCACCTTCCGGTGGGACCCGAGGACCGCGCGGATGTCCAGCCTTCCCGGGGTGCCGGACGTCTACAGCCACGCGACCGGCATCAACGAGCTCGGCCAGGTCGTCGGCTACTGGGACGACCAGCTGGGGCGAGCGACCCCGTTCGTCTGGAGCCCGGTCCGTCGCAGCCCTGTCGCGCTTCCCCTCCAGGCGGCCGAGCCGTACTCGACCTACTCCACGGCCCTGACCATCAACAACCTGTCCTGGGTCCTGGGGCTCGACGGCCAGCCTGTCCTGTGGATCCCCACCCGAGCCGGAGGGTGAGGATCGCAGCGACACCGTCCTGGCGGGCGGTGGGGATGACGACTTGGTTAGGTAAGCCAACCCTAATATAGTTGTCGCGTGTCTCTCGCGTACGCCACGGACAGCGCCAGGTGGGGGGTCGACCCGGGTCGACCCCCCACTGCTCGACCTCGGGTCCGCTTCCTGCAGCGGCTCGAGGAGTGGGGCGACCGGCCGTGCGTCGTCGACCCGGGGGCTGGCCTCACCTACGTCGACCTGGCTGCTGCCGTGCGGGCGGAGGCGGAGCGGCTCTCGGGCACTCGCCAGCTGGTCCTCATCGCCGCCGAGAACACGGTCGACTGGCTGGTCACCTACCTGGCCGCCCTGAGCCGCGGGCACGTCGTGCTGCTCGCACCCGGCGACCGCCCTGAGCACGTCGAAGGGCTGGCCCGGCTCTACCGTCCGGGGACGGTCGTCCAGCGGCGCGACTCCGGCTGGACCATGCGGGCCCAGGACGACCCGCCGGAGCACGACCTGCACCCCGACCTCGCCCTGCTGCTCCCGACCTCGGGCTCGACGGGCTCCCCCAAGCTGGTGCGGCTGTCGCACGACAACCTCGACAGCAACGCGAGCGCCATCGTCGAGGCGCTCTCGCTCAGTGACCGCGACCGCGCGATGGCCACGCTCCCGGTCCACTACAGCTACGGGCTGTCCGTGGTCCACAGCCACCTGGCGTGCGGGGGCAGCCTCGTCCTGAGCGACTACTCCGTGGTCGACCCCTGCTACTGGGAGCTCGTCCGGCAGTCGGGAGCCACCGGCCTGTCGGGGGTGCCGCACACCTACGAGCTCCTGGAGAGAGTCGGCGTCGGCGAGCTCGACCTGCCCGGGCTGCGCACCCTGACGCAGGCCGGTGGCGCGCTCCCGCCCGCGACCGCAGCCCGGTTCCGGGCGCTCGCCGCGGAGCGCGGGTGGCGGTTCTCCACGATGTACGGGCAGACCGAGGCCACCGCGCGGATGGCGGTGCTGCCCCCGGCGCTCGCGACCACGCACCCCGACGCGGTCGGGGTCGCGGTGCCCGGCGGGGCCTTTCGCGTCGAGCCCCTCGACGACCAGGGAGCCGGCACCCCCGGCCTCGATGGGGTCGGCGAGCTGGTCTACACCGGCCCCAACGTGATGCTCGGCTACGCGAGCTCGCCGGCCGACCTGGCGCTCGGACGGACGGTGCACGAGCTGCGTACCGGCGACCTGGGGACGGTCGACAGTGAAGGCGTGGTGCGGGTGGTCGGTCGCCGCAGCCGGTTCGCCAAGGTGCTCGGCCTGCGGCTGGACCTCGACCACCTCGAGCGCGACGTCGGTGACGACGGCAGCCCGGTGCGGTGCGTCGACCTCGACGGTCGGCTCGGCGTGGTGACCCCGCGCCCCGACCACGCCGAGGCGCTGCTCGCCGTCGTGTCCGGGCGACACGGCCTCCCGCGCACCGCGGTCGTGGTCCTCGACGGGTGCGAGATCCCCATCCTGTCCACGGGCAAGCCCGACTACGTCGCGATGCGCAGCCAGCTCGAGGCCGTCAACGACGTGGACACCGATCGGGCCGACACCAGGGGAGCCGACCGCTGCACCCTCGTCGTCGGCCTCTTCCGCGAGCTCCTGGGGCGCCCCGACGCGAGCGCCCGGACCAGCTTCGTCGACCTCGGCGGCGACTCACTCTCCTACGTCGAGGTGTCCGTCCGACTGGAGGAGGTCCTCGGGACGCTGCCTGTCGACTGGCAGCGGCTCAGCCCCGACGAGCTGGCGGACGCGGGCTCGACGCGGCCGGCACCCGGCCGCCGACCTCGCTGGCGTCGGGTGGAGACCAACGTCGTCATCCGGGCGCTCGCGGTGGTCCTCATCCTCGCCAACCACACGAAGCTCGCCGAGCTGCCCGGAGGGGCCCACACCCTGCTCGTCATCGCCGGCTACAACCTCGCCCGCTTCCAGCTCACCGGGCGACCACGGCGGGAGCGGGCGACCAGGATCGTGCTCGGAGCGTTGCGCATCTGGGCCCCGAGCGCGCTGTGGATCGGGCTCGTCGCCCTCGTCGTCGGCACCTACGACTGGCGCAACGTCCTCATGCTCAACCAGGTCCTTGGCGACTGGGCCCGCTGGGGTCCGCACTGGCACTTCTGGTTCGTGGAGGCCCTCCTGGCGCTGCTCCTCGGGTCTGCCCTGCTCTGCCTCGTGCCGGGCTTCGACCGGCTGGAGCGCCGCCACCCCTTCGCCGTGCCGATGGTCTTGGTGGGGCTCGGCCTGCTGACCAGGTATGCCGTGGTGTTCCCCGATGCGGGCCCCTACCGCGGGGCCAACGCGCTGGTGCTCCTCTGGTTGTTCGCCACCGGTTGGGCGGTCAGCCGGGCCACGACGACCTGGCAACGCCTCCTCGTGTCGGCGGTCCCCGTGCTCACCCTGCCCGGGTTCTGGCCGACCATGCCGGGTCGCGAGGCCACGATCATCGCGGGCGTGCTCGTGCTGGTCTGGGTCCCGACCCTCCCCGTGCCGGCCCGGGCCGTCGGCGCGCTGTCGGCCGTCGCGTCCGCGTCGCTGTTCGTCTACGTGACGCACTTCGTCGTCTACCCGCACGTGATGCCCGTCAGCTCGGGCCTCGCAGTCCTGGCCTCGCTCGCGGTCGGGCTCGCCTACTGGAGGGCCTGGGGCTGGGTCTGCGGCGTGACGAGCCGGCTGGTCCGCGCGGTCGGGGCACGCGGGCGCGAAGGGCACCCGGTCGGGGCGCCAAGGCGCCCGATCGGGGCGACCTGCGCGCGTCGAGCCTCAGTCCGGGGCCGGTGGCGTGCCGGCCTGACCGCCGACGAAGGCGCGCACGGGCCCGACCACGTCCACCGACACGGGAGTCCCGGCAGCCCAGGCCTCCGACCCGTTGACGCGGGCCGTGACGCGCAGGCCGTGCCGGCCGTCCCCGTCGACCAGGTCGAGGGTGACGAGGGCGTCGTGGCCGAAGTAGGTCGTGGAGACGACCTCGGCCCGCCGACCGCCTGACCGGCCTTCCGGCGCCTCGGCCAGTCGCAGCTGCTCCGGGCGGACGAGGACGTCGACCGACCCTTCCGGGGCCCGGCCGTCGAGCGCGAGGGCCCCGAGTGCGCAGTCCACCCGGTCGCCGCGCACGACTCCACTCACGAACTGCGCCTCGCCGAGGAACTCCGCCGAACGGCGGTCCGCGGGCGCGGCATACACCTGCACGGGAGTCCCGACCTGGGAGAGCCGACCGTCGTGCATGATCGCCACCTGGTCGGCGAAGGACAGCGCCTCCGCCTGGTCGTGCGTGACGAGGACGACCGTGACCCGCTCGTGGTGGAGCGCCTGCGCCACCGCCTCCCGCGTGGCGGCGCGCAGGCCGGTGTCGAGGGAGGAGAAGGGTTCGTCGAGGACGACGAGACGCGGTCGGGGGGCGAGGGCGCGGGCGATGGCGACGCGCTGCTGCTGCCCGCCCGACAGCTGGTCGGGGCGCCGGCCCATCAGCCCGGTGTCGAGCCCGAGGAGGCGCAGGAGCTCGGCGACCCGCTCGGTGTCCTTGCGTTCGGACCGGGGGAGGCCGAAGGCCACGTTGTCGGCGATCGTCAGGTGCGGGAAGAGGTTGCCCTCCTGCGCCACGTAGCCGATCCGCCTGCGCTCCGGGGGCGTCCACGCCCCGTCGCCGGCCACCGTCTCGTCGTCGAGGAGGACCGTCCCGGCAGTGGGCGGCTGGAACCCGGTGACCACCCGCAGCAGGGTCGTCTTGCCACAGCCGGACGGACCGAGGATCGCGGTGGTCGAGCCCGTGGGGACGACCAGGTCGATGCCGTGCAACACCTCGTTGCGCCCGTAGGAGGCGCGCACGCCGCGGACGAGAAGCGTGGTCACAGGTCGGGCTCCTCATCGGAACGGTGCAGCAGCAGGTAGGTCACGGGGGTCGACACGAGGATGAGTGCGGCGGCATACGGCGCGGCGCCTGCGTAGTCGATGCTCTCACTGGCGCTCCAGAACGCCGTCGCGAGGGTGCGCACGCCGGTCGGGGCGAGGATCAGCGTCGCGGTCAGCTCGGTGGAGACCGCGATGAACACCATCGCGAAGCCCGCCAGCGCACCGGGGAGGGTGAGGGGGAGCAGCACTCGCGTGAAGGTGCGGACAGGGCCGGCGCCGAGGGCGCGGGCCGCCTGGGTGAGCTCCTCCGGAGCGTGCGCCATCGAGGCGCGGATGCTCACCATCGCGCGCGGGATGAAGAGGATCGCGTATGCCGCGACGAGCACGATGCTGGTCTGGTACACCGGTCGGGCGTAGCGGATCGTCAGGGTGACCAGCGCGAGGGCGACCACGACCCCGGGGAGTGACGAGGCGACGTAAGTGGCTCGCTCGGTGAGGATGCTCAGCCACGACCTGCGCCGGCTGATGAGCCAGGCGACGGGGAAGGCCGCGACGACGGTGAGCAGGCCGGCCACGAGCGCCAGGCCGACCGTGTTGCCGACGGTCACCAGCCAGGTGCGGCCGTCGAAAGTGGGGTCTCCGGCGGCGAGCCACCGGGCCAGGCTCGCGATCGGGACTCCCAGCGCCGCCGTCGTCAGGCCGGCCATGAGGACGAGCGAGGGGCCCTGCCAACGGCCCAGCGTCGCGCGCACGGGACGCCGAGCAGCGCCACGACCCACTCGCGCCTGCCGGCTCGTGCCGCGCAGGAGCTGGTCGGCCGTGAGCAGCCCGAGGCACAGCGCCATCAGGACCAGTGCGAGCAGGCTCCCGGCGCTGTCACTGAAGGCGACCTGGAACTGCTCGAGGATCGCGGTCGTGAACGTCGGGAAGCGCAGCATCGCCAGGACCCCGAACTCGGCCAGCAGGTGCAGTGAGACCAGGAGCATCCCGCCGAGCGTGGCGTGGCGCAGCTGGGGCAGCACGGCCCGGGTGAAGGCGCGCCACGGCCCCAGCCCGAGCGACCGAGCAGTCTCCTCCACCGTCGGGTCGAGGCTGCGCAGGGCGGCCGACACCGGGAGGAAGACGAACGGGAAGTAGGACAGCGTGGTCACCAGGACCGCGCCGCGCAGGCCCTCGAGGTCGGGCCGGACGGTGATCCACGCGTAGCTGTTCACGAAGGCCGGGACGGCGAGTGGGCAGACCATGAGGACCCGCCAGACCCGGGCTCCCGGCAGGGCGGTCCGCTCGACCAGCCATGCGGTGGTGATTCCCAGCAGGGTCGTGGCCGTCACCGTCAGGACCACCAGGGCCGTGGTGTTGCCCAGGAGCTCGGCCACCCGCGGACGCCAGAGCAGGGCGCGCGCCGCGTCCCACCCGACGTCGATGCTCGCGGCCACGACCACCCCGAGCGGCAGCAGGCACAGGGCCGCGACCGCGAGGCTCGTGACCACGACCGGGACGGGGGAGGTCGTCCCCCTGACGGAGCGGGCCACCTAGAGGATGCCCGCCTTCGTCATGAGCTCGATGACCTTGGGTCCGTTGAGCTTGGACGGGTCGAGGTCGGGAGCCTGGAGGGACTCGAGCGGCTCCAGGGCCGGGTCGGACGCGACGCCGTTGCCGACGGCGTACTCCTTGGCGTCACTCGTGGCGAGCAGCTTCTGGCCCTCGGGGCCGGTGACGAACGCCAGGAACTTCTGGGCGTTGGCAGCGTGCTTGCTTGCCTTGAGGACGGCGCCGCCGGACAGGCTGACGAACGCGCCGGGGTCCTGGTTGCGGAAGTAGAGCAGCTTGGTGTTCTTGCTGCCGGCCTTGGTGAGCGCCTGGTCGCGATACCAGTAGTAGTGGTACATGATCCCGACGGGGACCTGTCCGGCGTTCACGGCCTTCATCACGGCGATGTTGTTCTGGTAGATCTTGCCGCCGTCCTTGAGACCCTTGAGCCAGGCCGCCGCCCTGGCCTCGCCCTCGGTCGCGACGATCGCGGAGACGATGGCCTGGAAGTCGGCGCCACCGGCAGCGGCGCCCCACTTGCCACTCCACTTCGGGTCCTGCAGGTCCATGATCGACTTCGGCAGCTCGGCCTCGGTGATCTTGCCTGGGTTGTAGACCAGCACCGTGGAGCGAGCCGCGATGCCGACCCACTGCTTGCTGCTCGGGGCGTAGTCCGGACCGACCTGGGCCAGGGTGGTGGGGTCGATCGTGGCGAGGAGCCCCGCGTCCTGCACCGTGGTCATCGCCGGGGAGTTCTCGGTGAGGAAGACGTCGGCGGGCGACTTGGCGCCCTCCTGGACGATCTGGTTGCCCATCGAGGAGTCGTTGCCGTAGCGGATCTGGACGTCGATCCCGGTGTCCTTCTTGAACTTCTCCGCCCAGGCCTGGGTGAGGTTCTCGTGCTGCGCGCTGTAGATGGTCAGCTTGTCGGGGTCGAGGTTCTTGCCTGCTTCGAGGGTGCCGTCGGCGCACGCCGTGAGGGCCACCATGCTCACCACGCCGAGTGCAGCGAGGATGGAACGTCGAAGGGCCACGTCAGTTCTCCTGGGTTCGTCCGGCGACGCGTCCTGCGTCGACAAGGGAAGCCTTACCTAACTAAAGGTTACAGCCTCGCGAGCGGGCGCCACGACCGCCTCCGCGGGACCCCGCCGGGCTCGCCCTCGCCTTCGAAATCGGGAGGCGATCGGGGTCGCGGACTCGGCAGGATGGCGGTCATGCTCTCCGACCTCTGGCCCACCTTCGGCCTGACCCTGTCCACCGCACGGCTCGTCCTCAGGCTCCCCACCGAGGCCGAGCTGCCGGCCCTGGCCCGGGTGGCCGCCGACGGTGTGCACGGCGAAGGGGAGCGCCCGTTCCTGACCCCGTGGACGGAAGGCACCCCGCAGGAGCGGGCCCGCTCGGTGCTGGGCTCGTACTGGGACGCCCTGGCCTCGTGGTCGTCCGACTCGTGGCGACTCGGACTGGGGGTCTTCCTCCGCACCGGGGAAGCGCTCGGCGTCGCCAGCCTCCGGGCCGCTGACTTCCGGGTGAACCGGGAGGTGACGACGTCGAGCTGGCTCGGGGTCGCCTGGCAGGGCCAGGGCTACGGCACCGAGGCGCGGACCGCCCTGCTGACGCTGGCCTTCGACCACCTGGGCGCCACGGACGCCACGAGCGAGGTGTTCCAGGACAACCACAGGTCGCAGGGTGTGTCCCGCAAGCTCGGCTACCAGCCCGACGGCATCTCCCGCGATCGGCGCGGTGAGGAGGTCCTCGTCTCCGATCGCCTGCGCCTGACCGCGGAGGGGTGGAACGCGAACACCCGGAAGGGCGAGGTGCGGGTCTCCGGGGTGGAGCAGGCAGTGCCGATGTTCATCGGAGAACCCGATGGCCGGCCCTGGACCAGCTGAGCTCCCCCCTGCCCCCCGGCTGAAGTCTCGCCTGACCTCTCGCCTGACCTCTCGCCTGAGCTGCCGGCTGAGCTCCCGCCCAGGCGGCCGCCGGTGGACGTCTGACGATGCGGCCCAGATCGCACAGGCCGTCGGGTGGCGTCGGTGACCTTGTCCCCTAGCCGCATCTGGAGGTCGCAGCAAGGCTCGGTAGGGAGACGAGGAGATCGACGAGATGAGGCCTCCCGCCGCGACCCGGCGAACCACACCCGCACCCGCACCGGAGCGTCGCCGCACGACGATTCGCTACCTGGCAGCCGCGGTGTCCTGCACGGTCGGAGGGCTCTACCTGGTCCTGTTGTTCCTGGTGCAGGACGCGGAGTCCGGCGCGGCCGAGACCACGGCCGGGAACACCTACGGGGCGTACCTGTACCTGGGGCTGACGTACCTGCTCGGCGCCGGACTCCTGATCGCGGTTGACCGGTGGCTGGTGTGGGTCGTGGGTGTCGCCGTGCAGCTCACGGTCATCGTCCTGTTCGTGATGTTCGGGGCTGGTGCCTTCGGACCCGGTCAGGGCGTCTTCGACTACGACGCCTTGAAGGAACTTCACATGGAGCTCTGGGCGGCAGGGATCACCGGCGCAGAGTCCTGCTCGGCCTGCTGTCGTACCTCACGTTCGCCCCGCCGCGGATCCGCGGCGCGAGCGCAGGGTGATCGGCGGTGCTCAGCCTGCGCGCGAAGTGGGTGGGTGGTGGGCCCCGTGGGACTCGAACCCACAACCTACGGATTAAAAGTCCGCAGCTCTAACCATTGAGCTAGAGGCCCCGGCCGGCCACGCGGCATACCCACCGCTGTGCCGAACCGGCCACAGACTAACGGCTGGCCGGCACCGCGACCCACGGCGATCGGAACCCGCTCGGAACCCGGGCCGTTGGCCCGACATGAGCACCCTCACCTGTCCCAAGTGCGGATCCGACATGCGCAACTACGAGCGCAACCAGGTCCACGTCGACCAGTGCACGGGTTGCGGCGGCCTGTTCCTCGACCGCGGGGAGCTCGAGGCACTCGTCGCCGCCGAGAACGCCTGGCACCAGCCGCCCACCGCCGCAGCCGCCCCGCCACAACAGCAGCAGGGTGCCTGGCAGCAGCAGCCGGCGCAGGGCTACGAAGCGCCTTACCGCGCCCCGTCCCAGGGTCAGTACGGCGGCCAGCACGGCTACGGTCAGCGTCGGAAGAAGTCGTTCCTCAGCGAGCTGTTCGACTGAGCCGGTCCGAGTCGGGCCCGACTCGGCGAATCGACTACGGCGAATCGACTACGGCGAGTCGTCCTGGGCGATGGCGACCCCCGCGATGCGACTCGACCGATTGGAATCGGGCGATGTGAGTCAGCCGGGTCGTCCGGGCTGTCGTCGGTGCCGCCTGAGAGACTGGTCCCGATGAAAAACGAGCCCAGTGGTCGTCCCGGTCCGCGCCGTCCCGCGTTCTTCAGCCCCACGGCGATGGAGGCGCAAGGCGGCACGGTCCCCGACCCTGCGCAGGTGACCGAGATCGCCCACGAGACGGCAGCGGTCCTCGTCGGCACCGGCCGCGCCACCGACGACCCCGCGCTGACCGCCCGGCTGGTCGCGCTGGTCGACGAGCTCGGTCTGTCGACGGTCGCGGAGCTGTGGGCCGACCGCCCGCCACGCAGCCTGCCCGGCGCGCTCTGGCGCCTTTACGCGTTGCGGGAGTGGGTGCAGCGCAGCCCCGAGGAGGCGAGCGCCGACTACGCGGCGGGCATCCGCTTCACCGACGTCAACCACGCCGTGGCCGGGGTCGCTGAGCCGCCCGGTCCGGCCGAGCTGCGCGAGCTGACCGACTCGATCCTGCGCGGGGTGTTCTCGGGCGACTTCGCGGTGGCGCTCCAACGCGCCGCCGCGTTCTGCCGCGTCGTCGCCGCCGGTCGCGCCGACCGGGCGCACACCACCGAGGTTCAGGACCCTGAGGCGGCCAGCGCCCAGACCCGCCGGGCCGCTTCCATGCTGTCGACGGCCGAGGACCTCGAGGTCGGCGCCCGCCTCTGGCACATCGGCGAACTCATCTGAACGGGCCCTTGCCGACAGGCAAACGTGGCTCACGGGGAACAACATCGCGGCCACCCGGGTTACAGTCGGACGTGCGTCGGGCCGCGGTAGCCCCGGGTCCCAACTGAAGCCGCTACGAGCGGCCACGCGCCGTGAGGCGCTCCCGGCCCGACGCGCACACTGTTCATCTCCGCGTCACCTCGGTCGGTCGCTTCGGTATGCCGCCTGCTCGCGTCGCTCGGTCGTCCCCAGCCAGGCCCTGGCGGGTGCGCAGCCAGGCTCCTGGCGTGGTCCGCAACCAGGCTCTCGACTCCGTCGCAACCAGGCTAGGGGCGCCCTCGGCCGCAGCCGGGCCCGCGGCATAGCCGGTTAGGACTAGTCATGATGGGTGGTCACATGACCCAAGTGGGTGGTTCCGGGGCATGGTGGGTCAAGAGATAGCAAACTGGATGCCACGATTCGGCAGCGCTCCATTAGCGTTGATCCCATGACCACCGACCCGCGCGCCGGTGCAGACCTCACCGATGATGCTCTGCAGAACGAGATCGAGCTTGTCGGTGATCTCGTCGTGGCCGCGTCCGCCAGCGAGCGACCGCTGACCGAGGACGAGATCGACGAGGCCCTCGGGATCGAGCGTGGGCACCAGAAGCCCGCTGAGGACCCGCAGGGCGTCGTGCACCCGCACCGGGCCGGGAAGCGGCTCAACGCCTGAGCCCGCTCTCTCCCGATGGAGCGGTGGGGCAGCCGAGTTGCGCTTTGACGCGTACTTGCCCGTAGCATCGTCCACGGCCATCCCCCCTTTGCGTGACCGGAGAGAACCGTGGGCTTTCGCCTCACCCCCCAGGAGAACAGTTTTTACGATCTGTTCGCCAAGTCCGCTTCCTACCTCGTGCTCGGTTCCCGTGAGCTGACCACGCTGCTCGGAGTCGACCCGTCGGAGCGTGAAGCCGTCGCCACGCGGATGCGCGAGATCGAGCACGACGCCGACGAGGCGACGCACGAGATCATCCGCAAGGTGAACAGCTCGTTCATCACGCCGTTCGACCGCGAGGACATCCACGGTCTGGCGTCGACGCTCGACGACTGCATGGACATGATGGACGCGGCGGTCGACCTGATCGTGCTCTACCGCATCGGCGACCTCCCGGCCGGCGTGTCCGACCAGGTCGAGGTCCTCGCGCGGATGTCCGAGCTCACCGCCGACGCGATGCCGCGGCTGCGGTCGATGAAGGACCTGTCCGGCTACTGGATCGAGATCAACCGTCTCGAGAACCAGGCCGACCAGATCTACCGTCGCCTGCTCGCTGGGCTGTTCAACGGCGACTTCGGTGCAGACACCCTCACGATCATGAAGCTCAAGGAGGTCGTCGAGGAGCTCGAGGCCGCCGCTGACGCGTTCGAGAAGGTGGCCCACAAGGTCGAGAGCATCGCGGTCAAGGAGTCCTGAGCCACCCCATGGACTGGCTTCCGGTAGGAATCGTCATCGCCCTGGCGATGGGCTTCAACTACACCAACGGTTTTCACGACGCCGCCAACGCGATCGCCACCTCGGTGTCGACCCGTGCACTGACGCCCCGCGTGGCGCTGGTGATGGCTGCGATCGCGAACCTCGTCGGTGGGCTCATCGTCTACAAGTTCGGCAAGGTCGCCGCGACCGTCGGCAAGGGCATCATCGAGGCGCCGCAGGGCACCGAGGGACTGGTCATCTGCGGGGCCGCCCTGATCGGTGCGACTGGCTGGAACCTGCTGACCTGGTGGTTCGGCCTCCCTTCGTCGTCCTCGCACGCCCTCATCGGCGGACTCGGCGGCGCGGCGCTGGCTGCCGGGGCGCACGTGAAGTGGGCGGGCATCTTCGAGAAGGTCATCATCCCGATGATCCTGTCGCCCATCGTCGGGCTCATCCTCGGCTTCCTCGTGATGGCCCTGATCCTCTGGCTGTTCCGGCGCGCGCAGCCCGGCAAGGTCTCGCGCGGCTTCCGCTATGCGC
Organism: Pedococcus bigeumensis; assembly: GCF_039531795.1. NCBI lineage: Bacteria > Bacillati > Actinomycetota > Actinomycetes > Micrococcales > Intrasporangiaceae > Pedococcus > Pedococcus bigeumensis. The sequence goes on from NZ_BAAAQS010000003.1 coordinate 870,562, forward strand.
AGACCGCGTCCGCGGCGGCGATGGCCTTCGGCCACGGGTTCCAGGACGCGGCCAAGACGGCTGGTGTCGTGGTCCTCGCGCTGACCGTGGGTGGCCACTACAGCGGTGACCAGGTGCCGCTGTGGGTCCTCCTGATGAGCGCCATCGTCATCTCGCTCGGCACGTATGCCGGTGGGTGGCGGATCATGCGCACCCTCGGCCGCCGCATCATCCACCTCGACCCGCCGCAGGGTTTCGCGGCGGAGACGACGGCTGCCTCGATCCTCTACGTCGCGGGCATGGCGTTCGGCGCCCCGATCTCGACCACCCACACGATCACCTCGGCGATCATGGGCGTCGGCGCGACCAAGCGCCTGTCCGCCGTGCGGTGGGGCGTCGCCGGCAACATCGTCGGGGCCTGGGTGCTGACCTTCCCCGGCGCCGGCCTGGTCGCGGCCGCCGCCTGCTACATCATCAACCTCTTCGTCTGACCGAAACCACTCCCAGCCTCACCTTCTGCCTCTTCTCGCACTTGTTGCGTCCTGGTTGTCACCGGGGAGGGTGATCCGGCGCCTCGAGACGATCTGTCGGCAACAAGTCTGTGGGGCTCCGCACTTGTTGCGTCCTGGTCGTCACAGGGGAGGCTGATCCGGCGCCTCGAGACGATCTGTCGGCAACAAGTCTGTGGGGCGGGGAGGGGCGCGGGCCGTCGTCAGACCCCCGGTGACCGCTTCGATGCGTCCACAGGCGAGTCCATACGCGAGGCTGCTCCACAGTCGTCGGGTCGAGCCGTGGTCGAGGCGCCGTGGCTGATTCACCGTCGGCGCATGCAAACGACATCGGAGACAGCGTGGCAGGCTCTTCCCCAACCCTTCCTGGCGCGCGAGGCCCATGCCGCCGGGCTTTCCAGCACCAGCATCGCCGGTGCGATGAGACGCAAGCAGATCATCCCAGTCGCACCGAGCGTGTATGCAGTCCGTGAGGGCTGGGTCGAGCTGACCCCGTCTGAGCTCCATGGACGGATGTCTCGGGCGGCTGCCGCCTCCGTCGAGGGCGCAGTCGTGAGCCATCAGAGCGCGGCACTGATCCACGGACTGCCCCACCCGTTGGGGCCCCTGGGATCAGTGAGTCTCACCCTCCGGGACTCGTCCCAGACCGCTGCTCGCGACGACTGGCGCCGTCTGCTCGACGGGGAGCTTCCGGATGTGCACGTCACTCACGTCGACGATGTTCCGGTGACGACGGTCGATCGCACCGTCATCGACTCATTCCGACAGCTTCGGCCGCGCGATGCCCTCGCCATCGCGGACGGTGCCCTGCGTGCACGCCTGACCTGTCCTGAGGAACTTCAGGCCATGCGCGCCTTCCAGACGAGGTGGCCCGGGGTGCGCAAGGCTGACGTCGGGCTCGCGATGGTCGACTTCCGCCGGGAGAGCTGGCTGGAGTCGGCGTCGGTGGCGACGGCCCACCAACTGGGGTTCTCGGTGCCCATGAGCCAGGTGTGGATCCACGACCTCGACGGCAGACCCATCGGCCGCGTGGACTTCCTCTGGTCGGCGGCGGGCGTCATCGGAGAGGCCGACGGTCGTGGGAAGTACTTCGGCAGCTACAGCAAGAAGGACTGGGATCCCGAGGAGGCGGCGGTCCACATGGTGGCCGAGCGGGATCGCGAGCGCGAGCTGGAGGCAGTCGGCTTCGCGGTGGCCAGGTGGGGCACGTCGGATCTGTTGGATCGTGGCGCCGGCCTGGCGCGGGTGCTGAAGGAAGCAAGGCGGCGAGCTGACCCCCGTCGGATCAGGTGCCTCTGGCGGCAGGACCCGCACGACGATCTGCGACCGTGGCGCTTGGCAGTCACACCGATGGACGGAGGAGACGGCCCCTGGGCGGCCTGAGGGGTACGACTTGTTGCTCCCTGGCCGTCACGAGTCCGGGTTTCGGCCGGTCGGTGACGATCAGGTGGCAACAAGTGCCGGGGCCCGGGGTCGCGGAGGGTGGATCAGCCGAAGCGGCCGCTGATGTAGTCCTCGGTGGCCTTCATGCCGGGGTTGTTGAAGATCTTCTGGGTGTGGTCGACCTCGACCAGCTTGCCGGGCTTGCCGGTCGCTGCGAGGTTGAAGAAGGCCGTCTGGTCGGACACGCGCGCGGCCTGCTGCATGTTGTGCGTGACGATCACGATCGTGTACTTGCTCTTGAGGTCGGAGATCAGGTCCTCGATGGCGAGGGTCGAGATCGGGTCGAGTGCCGAGCAGGGCTCGTCCATCAGCAGCACCTGCGGCTCGACGGCGATCGCCCGCGCGATGCAGAGTCGCTGCTGCTGCCCACCGGAGAGGCCGGCACCGGGCTTGTTCAGCCGATCCTTGACCTCGTTCCAGAGGTTGGCGCTGTTCAGCGACTTCTCCACCACCTCGTCGAGCCGGCTCTTGCCCTTGACCCCGTTCAGCCGAAGGCCCGCCGCCACGTTGTCGTAGATCGACATGGTGGGGAACGGGTTGGGCCGCTGGAAGACCATGCCGACGGTCCGGCGGACGGCCACCGGGTCGACGTTCGAGGCGTACAGGTCCTGGTCGTCGAGCATGACCTTGCCCTCGACGCGACCGCCGGGGATCACCTCGTGCATCCGGTTGAGGGTGCGCAGGAACGTCGACTTGCCGCAGCCGGACGGGCCGATGAAGGCGGTCACGGACCGCGGTTCCACCGTCATCGTCACGCCTTCGACGGCCTTGAACGCACCGTAGTAGACGTTCAGGTCACTGACGTCGATTCGCTTGGCCATGGTGTGCTTTCGTCCTTCGGGGTGGGTATGCCGTGCGGGCCGGCATCGGGGTGGAGCGGAGCGAGCGGGGAGTCGGCTACCTCTTGATGGAGCCGAACCGGGCGATGACCCGGCCGGCCAGGTTGAGGAGCAGGACCAGCAGGATGAGCGTCAACGCCGCGGCCCAGACCCGGTCGACGGCCGGCTGGAGGCTCTCGGTGCGGTCCTGGTTGATCATCGTGGGCAGCGTGGCCATGTAGCCGCCGAACAGGTCGGTGGCGATGGACTTGGTGTACGGCCCGAGGATCAGCAGCGGTGCGGTCTCGCCCATCACCCGGGCCAGGCCGAGCAGCACGCCGGTGATGATGCCGGAGAAGGCGGTCGGCAGGACCACCCGCGCGATGGTCTTCCACTTCGGGACGCCGAGCGCGTACGACGCCTCGCGCAGCTCGTTCGGGACGAGCTTGAGCATCTCCTCGGTGGACCGCACGATCACCGGGATCATCAACAGCACCAGCGCGAGGCAGACGGCGAAGCCGACCCGCTGGAACCCGAAGGTCGTGACCCAGACGGCGTAGACGAACAGGCCGGCCACGATCGACGGCACCCCCGTGAGGATGTCGACCATGAAGGAGACCGCCTTGGCGAACCTCCCACGCCCGTACTCGACGAGGTAGATCGCGGTCATCACCCCGATCGGCACGGAGATCAGCGAGGTGGTGACCCCCTGGATCAGGGTGCCCTGGATGGCGTGGACGGCGCCGCCCCCCTCACGCCGGGAGGTGATGCCCTTCTGCGAGTTGGTCCACCACTGCGAGTCGAGGAGCAGCCCGACTCCCTTGGAGAGCACCGTCCAGAGGATCCACACGAGTGGGATCAGCGCGATGAGGAAGGCCAACCACATGACCACGCGAGCCAGCTGGTCGCGGAGCTCACGACCACGGGCGGGGTGCCCCAGGGCGGGCGGCGCCGAGCGGTCGGCCGCCTTGGCCACGGTGTCGGTGCTCATTCGGTGAAGGCCTTCCTGCGCTCGATGACGATGCGGGCGATCGCGTTGACGACGAACGTGAGGACGAACAGCACCAGGCCGGCGGCGATGAAGGCCCCGGTCTTGGCGGGGGAGTCGAACTCACCGGCGTTGTTGGCGATCCGCGAGGCGAACGTCTCGCCACCGTTGAGCAGTGACCAGGTCCACTTCGAGCCCTGCGGCAGCGACGACACGATGATGGTGACGGCGATGGTCTCCCCGAGCGCTCGGCCCAGGGCCAGCATCGCCGCGGAGATGACGCCGGGTCGTCCGAAGGGCAGCACCGAGACGCGGATCATCTCCCACTTGGTGGCGCCCAGGGCGAGCGCGCCCTCCTTGTGGGTCACCGGGGTCTGCGCGAACACCTCGCGCGACAGCGCGGTGACGATGGGCAGGATCATGATCGCCAGCACCAGCCCGATGAGCAGGATCGTGCCGCTGGTGCCGGTGCGGGTGAAGAGCGGGATCCACCCGAGGTGGTCGGACAGCCAGACCTGGAACGGGTCGAACCACGGCGTGAGGACCTTCAGGCCCCACAGGCCGTAGACGATCGACGGCACCGCCGCCAGCAGGTCGATGACGTTGGCCGCGGGGCGCGCGAGCCACCGCGGCGAGTACTGCGTGATGAACAGCGCGACGCACACCCCTACCGGCACCGCGATGACCATCGCGATGGTGGAGGCGGCCACGGTCGTCCACAGCAGCTCGACGATGCCGAACCGGAGGTTGTCGCTGTCGCCCACCGCCCACTGGCGTGAGGTCAGGAAGTTGACCTTGTCGGCGGCGATCGCCGGGATCGCCTTCCAGAGCAGGAAGACGCCGACCAGCGTGACGAGGCCGATGACCAGCGCGCCGGACCCCTTCGCAGCAGCCGCGAAGGCCCGGTCGCCCAGGCGACCGGTGCCGGCGCGGTCACCGGTGAGGGGGCCTCGTCCGTCCGGGCCGGGCGACTCGTCGGCGACGGAGACTCCGGTCACTGTTGCCACTGGGTGTGCCTCACGATCGTGGGTTCAGGGGAGTGGACGGGGATGCAGGGAGGGAGGGAGCAAGTATGCCGCGGGGCTGGGAGCCAGCCCCGCGGCAAACCTTTCAGGTCAGGGTCGGATCAGGCCTAGGACAGGGCCGCGATGGCGGCTTCGACCTTGGTCTGGACCTCGGTCGGCAGCGGCGCGTAGCCGATGTCCTCGAGGCTCTTCTGGGTCTCGGCGGAGGCGAAGTGCGTGAGGAACGCCTTGGTCAGGGCTGCCTTCTTGGCGTCCTTGGCCTTGGAGCAGACGATCTCGTAGGTGACCAGGAGGATCGGGTAGGCGCCGGCCTCCTTGGTGGCGTAGTCGAGCTTGAGGCGCAGGTCGTTGCCCTGGCCGTCGGACTTGGCGGCCGTCACGGCCTTGCCGACCGACTCGGCGGTGAGCTCGACCGGGCCGGAGCCGTTGTCGATCTGGGCGATCCCCAGCTTGTTGTCCTTGGCGTAGGACCACTCGGCGTAGGTGATGCCACCCTCGGTGGACTTCACGGCACCGGCGACACCATCGGTCTTCTGCTTGCCCTCCCCCTTGCCGGTCCAGGCCTTGCCCGGCTCGGCGGTCCAGGCGGCCGGGGCGGCAGCCTTGAGGTACTTGGTGAAGTTCTCGGTGGTGCCGGACTCGTCGGAGCGGAAGAAGACCTTGATCGGCTCGGACGGGAGGGTCACGCCGGCGTTCAGCGCAGCGATCGACTTGTCGTTCCAGGTGGTCACCTTGCCGTTGAAGATGTTGGCGGCGACCTCGGGGGTCAGGACGAGCTTGTCGACGCCCTTGACGTTGTAGGCGACGGCGATCGGGCCGGTGACCATCGGCAGGTTCCACGCCGGGGAGCCGCAGTACGCGGCGGCCTCGTCGACCTCGACCTTGCCGTCCTTCTCGGTGGTCTTGAGCGCCGAGTCGGACCCGGCGAAGTCGACCTGGCCGGCGATGAACTGCTTGATACCGGCGCCCGAACCAGTCGGGTTGTAGTTGACGGTGGTGCCCTCACAGGCGTCCTGGAACGACGCGATGGCCTCTTCGATGGCGTTCTTCTGGGCGGAGGAGCCCTCGGCGTTCAGGGTGCCACCACCCTCGGGGCAGGCGGTGGAGCCGCTCGAGGAGCTCGAGCTGGCCGAGTCGCCGGAGCCGCTGTTGTTGTCGGAGCCGCACGCGGTGAGTGCGAGGGAGCCGACCAGGGCCACGCTGGCCAGGAGGCCGATGCGCTGGATCTTCACGGTGTGAACCTCTCCACAGGGAATCAGGGGGTGAAACAGGGGATCAGGGTGAAATCTGGGGCGGGCGTCAGTACCCGACGTCACCGAAGGTAGGCAGGGAGAGTGACGCAGCGGCCCGTGGAGGGTGAACGGGCGGTGAACACCAGTCAGACATTCGACGTCGCCGCACCGACCCCCCGGGATGCAGTGGGTGAACGACTGGTCAGGCGCGGGTCAGGAGGGCGGTAGGTGGCGCTCGACGGCGACCACCTTGGCCTGCGCGCCGCTGCCGGCGAGGTGGGCCACGAGCACCTCGCCCTTGCCCATCTTGTCGCCCGCGGCGGCCCGCAGCGCGGCCCCCGCGAGGTCGGCCTCGGGCTCGTCCGGGTCGACGAGGGCGAGCAGGGTCATGAGCAGCTCGGGCACGACCGGACCGTGGCTGCACAGCGCCGCCGGGGTGCCCCGCTCGACCAGGCGGGCGAGGTGGCGTCCGGCCCGAGCCGGCTCCGCGGCATACCCCTCCTCGCTCAGGCCCTCCTTGGTCCGCAGCGGAGCGCCGAGCTGCGCCGCGTAGGGCCGCAGGGTGTCGGCGCAGCGCAGCGACGGTGAGGTCACCAGCCGCCGGACGCCGTAGGCCGCGAGCAGGGCGGCGATGGCGGTGGCCCGGTCGCGGCCGACGTCGTCGAGGGGACGGTCCCGGTCGTCGGCCTCCCACGCCCCCCGCCCCACTGCGCGGGCGTGCCGCACGAGGGCGAGTGGCCAGGTGGTGAGGGTGCCGGCCTTGTCGGCCCGCACGAGCGCGCGGAGCTGGTCGCGGTCGCGCGCGTAGTCGAGGCGGTCGGACGCGGCGACCACGTCGAGCCAGCGGACCTCGTCGATCTCGTTCTGGAGCGGCCCGGCCGGGCTGGTGGCCTCGGCGGCCCAGTAGCGGACCTCCTTGGTGGCCGGCTGGCCGGTGGCGTCGAGCACGGTGTACTCCGCCCCGGGGAGCGGGCGACCCAGGCCGACGGCGAGGGAGGTCTCCTCGAGCGTCTCGCGCACGGCGGCCACCGGCCAGTCCTCACCCGGGTCGAGCTTCCCCTTCGCCCACGACCAGTCGTCGTACTTGGGCCGGTGCACCAGCGCGACCTCGAGCTGGCCGCGCCGCCGGCGCCACGGGATTGTGCCCGCGGCGGGGATCGGGGCCGTCAACGGCGGCGGGCCTTCCGCCGGCGCCTTGCGTGCATGTCGATCATGGCGCTCTGGAGGTCGGTGAGCGGCTCGCCTGCGTCGTCGAGGTGCACGCGGGTCCAGCGGCCGTCGCCGGTCAGCCGCCAGTGCGCGTACTCGTCGCTCATCCCGCGGGCCAGCACGGCCCGGAGGTCGGCGATGTGCTTCGGGTCGGCGAGCCGCACCAGGGCCTCGACACGACGGTCGAGGTTTCGGTGCATCATGTCGGCGCTCCCGATGAACACCTCGGGCTCGCCACCGCCGCCGAACAGGAACACGCGCGAGTGCTCGAGGAACCGGCCCAGCACCGAGTGGACCTCGATGTTGTCGGACAGCCCCTCCACGCCCGGGCGCAGGGCGCAGATGCCGCGGACCCAGATGTCCACGTGCACCCCGGCCTGCGAGGCGCGGTAGAGGGCGTCGATGAGCTGCTCGTCGACGATCGAGTTGAGCTTGAGCTGGACGAGCCCGCCGCGACCCGCCTCGGCGTGGTCGATCTCCAACGCGATCCGCTCGAGGAGCCCGGAGCGGACCGTGCGGGGGGCGACGAGCAGGCGCTTGTACTTCTGGCGGGGTGCGAACCCGGAGAGCTGGTTGAACAGACGCGCGAGGTCGTCGCCGACCTGGGGGTCTGAGGTCAGCAGGCCGAAGTCCTCGTAGAGGCGGGCGGTCTTGCCGTTGTAGTTGCCGGTGCCGATGTGGCAGTAGCGGCGCAGGGTGCCGTCCTGCTCCTCGCGGACCACCATGCAGAGCTTGGCGTGGGTCTTCAGCCCGACGATGCCGTAGACGACGTGCACTCCCGCATGCTCCAGCTTGCGGGCCCACGAGATGTTGTTCTTCTCGTCGAACCGCGCCTTGATCTCGACGATCGCCAGCACCTGCTTCCCCGACTCGGCGGCGTCGATGAGGGCGTCGATGATGGGGGAGTCGCCGCTGGTGCGGTAGAGGGTCTGCTTGATGGCGAGCACGTTGGGGTCGGCCGCCGCCTGCTCGATGAACGCCTGGACCGACGTCGAGAACGAGTCGTAGGGGTGCTGGAGCAGCACGTCCTTGTCGCGGACGATCGGCAGGATCTCCGAGGGCTTGGAGCTCTCCGCCGGCGCGAGGTCGGGGTGCATCTGGCCGCGGAACGGCGGGTACCTCAGGTCGGAGCGCTCGAGGTCGGCGACGAGGTTGAGGCCGCGCAGGTCGAGCGGGGCGGGCAGCCGGTAGACCTCGCTGTCGTTGACGCCGAGCTCGCGCACCAGCATGTCGAGCACGTGGTCGTCGATCGTCTCGTCCACCTCGAGGCGCACGGGCGGGCCGAACCTGCGTCGGGTCAGCTCCTTCTCCAGGGCGGTGAGGAGGTTCTCGGCGTCGTCCTCCTCGACCTCCAGGTCCTCGTTGCGGGTGACCCGGAAGGTGAAGTGCTCCTGCACCTCCATGCCGGGGAAGAGCATGTCGAGGTGGGACGCGATGACGTCCTCGAGCGGGACGAACCGGGTGTTGAACAGGTCGGCGGTCGACGGCTCGCCGTTCTCGGGCTCGATGTGGAGCAGGCGCGGCAGCAGCGGCGGCACCTTGACGCGGGCGAAGTGCTCCTTGCCGGTCTTCGGGTTGACCAGGACCACGGCGAGGTTGAGCGACAGGCCGGAGATGTAGGGAAAGGGGTGCGCCGGGTCGACGGCCAGCGGGGTGAGCACCGGAAACACGCGGTCGGCGAAGAGCTCGGACTGCAGGGCGCGTTCGGCGTCGCTCAGCTCGTCCCAGCGGACGATGGAGATGCCCTCGTCCTCCAGCGCGGGCTGCACCCGGTCCTTGTAGACGGCGGTCTGCATCGCCTGCAGCTCGTGGGCGACCAGCGAGATCTGCTCGAGCACCTCCCTCGGCTCCAGACCGGAGGCCGAGCGGACCGCGAGACCCGTGGCGATGCGGCGCTTGAGCCCCGCGACCCGGACCATGAAGAACTCGTCGAGGTTGGACGTGAAGATCGCCAGGAAGCGCGCCCGCTCCAGCAGCGGCACGGCCTCGTCGGCAGCCAGCTGCAGCACGCGTTCGTTGAACTGCAACCACGAGATCTCGCGGTCGAGGAACCGGTCTGCCGGGAGACCGCTGTCGTCCTGACCGCCGGCGGCGTGGACGATGCGCATGAAGCGCCCGTTGGAGGCTCGCGGCTGGGCGCTCGCGATCGAGATCTCGTGGCCGGCGTCGTCGCCGTCGAAGATCTCGCTGTCGTCCGTGGGACGGGTCGTCACGCTCATGGCGTCATCCTGACAGTGCTCGGTGAACAGCGCGCGAATACATCACATCCACCATGATGCTGTGGAAACCGAGTCCCGTGTAGGTGCGTATCGCTGCCTGGTTGTCGCCGTCGACGTAGAGGACGACCTCGGGCAGCCCGAGCCCGGCCAGGTGCGCCAGCCCGAGCCCCGTCACCGGTCGCCCCAGACCGCGCCCCTGGTATGCCGGGTGCACGCCGACCACGTACACCTCCCCGGCAGGCAGGCCTGCTTCGCGACCCGCCCCGCCGTGCCCCCGTCCGGCTGGCTCCCCGGGGTCGAGGGATGAGCGCTGCTCGGGGTCGACCTTGGTCCAGTGGAAGGCCGCGACCTCACCGGGAGCGCCGTCCGCCTCCACGAGGATGAAGCCGGCCGGGTCGAACCACGGCTGGGTCATCCGCTCCTCGAGGTCGGCCAGCGTCATCCGGCCCTGCTCCGGGTGGTGGGCGAAGGCGGCCGCATTGGTCGCGAGCCAGGCCTCCTCGTCGCGGCCGGGCTCGAAGGCGCGGGCGGTGAAGCCCGGGGGCAGCGCGGAGGCCCCCGGGTCGAGGTCGGCCGCGCCGAGCGGGCGGGCCATCTTGTGCAGCTCGCGCACCGCCTCCAGCCCGGCGCTCGCCGCGAGGGCCTGAGCCGCCGGCAGGCGGCCGTGCGCCCAGACCCGCGCTCCCGGCGCGGCCTCGAGCACGGCGTCGAGCAGGGCCCGCCCGGTGCCCTGCCGGCGGTCGGCTGGGTCGACGACGAGCTCGACCGAGGCGTCGGCGTCGGTTGCGCCGTCGAGCTGCGCGTAGCCCGTGAGCCGCTCCGCGGCATACCCGAGCAGGTGGCGGACCCGACCGCTCGGTGCGCTCAGCGAGAGGAGGGGCTGCTCGGACAGCGGGCTGACCCCGTCGGCGGCGGTCGCCGCGGCCTGGATCCCGCGGACGCGGGCGGCCTCGGTCGACGTCAGGGTGTCGGAGAGACGGACGGCAGATAACGGCACGAAAAGCATTGGACCATGCATCTTCCCTCGCGGCCGATCCGCGGTTAGCGTGCACGGATCCGGCTACCGCCGGTTTTTCCTCCCGCACAAGGACGCATCCATGACCTCTTCCCGCACTCGACGCATCTCCAGCGTCGTGGCGGTGGCCGCTCTGGCAGCCACCGGCGCAGCGTTCACCGGTGGTACCTCATCGGCCGCCCCCAACGGACCCACGATCGACATCCAGCTCCTGTCGTTCAACGACTTCCACGGCAACCTCGAGCCGCCGGCCGGATCGAGCGGTCGGATCATCACCTCGGACACCTACACCGAGGTCGGGACGACCAACCCGAACACGGGAGTGACCACGTACGCGGCGACGCCGCAGACGGTCAACGCCGGTGGCGTGGAGTACCTCGCCGGGCACCTCAAGGCGCTGCGCGCCGGTCACCCCTACACCGCGACCGTCGCCGCCGGCGACATCGTGGGTGCGTCCCCGCTGCTGTCGGCCGCGTTCCACGACGAGCCCAGCATCGAGGCGATGAACAGCCTCGGCCTCGACGTCACGGCCGTGGGCAACCACGAGTTCGACGAGGGCTACAAGGAGCTCCAGCGGCTGGCCGACGGCGGCTGCCTGCCCGACGGCAACGGCGCGGCCAACCAGGACTCCTGCCCCGGTGGCAAGACCTTCACGGGCGCGAACTTCCCGATCCTGGCCGCCAACGTGAAGTACAAGGCGACCGGCCAGACCATCCTCCCGGCCACCTGGGTCAAGAACTTCAAGGGCGCCAAGGTCGGCTTCATCGGCATGACGCTCAAGGACACCCCGAACATCGTCACCGCGTCCGGCATCGAGGGCCTGGAGTTCACCGACGAGGTCGAGACCGCGAACGCCCTCGTGCCGGGGCTCGAGGCACAGGGCGTGAAGGCCATCGTCGTCCTGATCCACCAGGGTGGCGTGCCCGCGCGCACCGCCACCTACCCGGGCGGCCCCAACACCAAGCCGGCAACCGGCTTGGAGAACAAGTACGACTCCGCGTGCCCCGCCGGCACCAGCAACGGCCTGAACGCGGCGGCCAGCCCGATCATCCCGATCGCGGAGCGGCTCTCGCCGCAGATCGACGTGATCGTCAGCGGGCACACGCACACCCCCTACGTGTGCAGCATCCCCGACCCGGCCGGCCAGCCGCGCCTGGTCACCTCGGCCTCGTCGTTCGGGCGCCTCGTCACCGAGACCAACCTGACCTTCGACCGTCGCACGCAGGACATCGTGCGCAGCTCGGTCGCGGGCAGCAACGTCGTCGTGACCCGTGAGCCGCAGTTCAAGGACGCGGCCCAGACCAAGATCATCACGGACTACAAGCAGCTCATCGCCCCGGTCGCGAGCCGGATCCTCGGCACCATCACCGGCGACATCACCACGTCGTCCAACGCCGGTGGCGAGTCCAAGCTCGGCGACCTCATCGCCGACGCTCAGCTCGCCGACCCGTCGGTGGTGACCAACGGTGACGTCCCGACGATCGCCTTCATGAACCCGGGCGGCATCCGCACCAACCTGACCTACGCCAACTCCCCGTGGGGTGAGGCGCCCGGTGCGGTGACCTACGAGGAGGCGTTCACGGTTCAGCCGTTCAACAACTACCTCGTCTCGATGACGCTGACCGGGGCCCAGATCAAGGAGATCCTGAAGGAGCAGTGGAACGGTGGCGTCAAGTCGTCGCCCAACTCGACCGCTCGGCCGGTCATCCTCCAGGTGTCCAAGGGCTTCGCCTACAGCTACAGCGACGCCACCGGCAGCCGGGTCCTCGGCCCGGTCACGCTGAACGGCAACCCGATCAGTGACACGGCGAGCTACCGGATCGTGACGAACAACTTCGTCGCGGACGGTGGCGACGGCCTCCCCGGCTTCCGGGACGGCACCGGCCGGTTCTTCGGTGGGCTCGACATCGACGCCTTCGCCAACTACCTGCAGGCGAACTCGCCGTACAGCCCGGTGGCCGAGACGCGGATCACCAAGAACTGACCCACCGCGTCCGGTCGCGCAGGGTGGCTCGGTCGTCCTGGCCGAGCCACCCGGCACATCGCAAGCACACTCAGAGCCGCCCCTCCCGGAGACGGGAGGGGCGGCTCTTGGTGTGGCGGATGTGCCAGCACGCGAGGGAGTGCAGGATCCTGACGCGCACGGGCCCTGGCGCGCAGCGACCTTCAGGCGTTGGCGCCCAGCTCGTCGGTGCGGACGTCCTCGGCGGGGACGAAGCGGTAGCCGACGTTGCGCACGGTGCCGATCAGCACCTCGTGCTCGGAGCCCAGCTTGGCCCGCAGCCGCCGCACGTGGACGTCGACGGTGCGGGTGCCGCCGTAGTAGTCGTAGCCCCAGACCTCCTGGAGGAGCTGGGCGCGGCTGAACACGCGGCCCGGGTGCTGGGCGAGGTACTTGAGGAGCTCGAACTCCTTGTAGGTCAGGTCGAGCAGCCGGCCACGGACGCGGGCGGAGTAGGTCGCCTCGTCGATCGTGACCTCACCCGAGGTGATCTGGACGTCCTCGGGCTCCTGGTTGTCCTGGAGCCGGCCGGCCGCGAGCCGCAACCGGGCCTCGACCTCCGCAGGGCCCGCGGACTCGAGCAGCACCTCGTCGACGCCCCACTCGGCCGTGATGCCGGCCAGGCCGCCCTCGGTGAGGATCGCGATGAGGGGCACCGACATGCCCGTCGCCCGGAGCACCCGACACAGCGAACGCGCCACGGCGAGGTCGCGACGGGCGTCCAGCAGGACCGCGTCACACGGGGGCGCGTCGACCAGCGCGGTCGGCTCTGCGGGGATGATCCGCACGTGGTGGGTCAGGAGGCCCAGTGCCGGCAGCACCTCGGCGCTGGGCGCCAAGGCGTTGGTCAGCAGCAGCAGACGGGCCATGCCTTGAAAGGATACGGGTGCCGGGCCCCTTCGGTCCGGGCGAACACATGGTGAGACCCTTGTCTCAAAGGTGGGGCCCCACCAGCAGAGAGCCGCCGCACGACAGGAGCCTTGGGTATGCCGCGTGAGCACGAGGCCGCCTCGGTCACCGTCCGCTACTGGGCGGGTGCCCGGGCCGCCGCCGGTGTGGACTCCGACGTGGTCACCGGGTGCCGGACCGTGGCGGATGCCGTGGCCAGCGTCGCCACCCTGCACCCCGGCCTGGCCGCGGTCACTGCGGTCAGCACCCTGCTCCTCGACGGGCGCGCGACGCACCGCGACCACGACCTCCCCGACGGGTCGGTGCTGGAGGTCCTGCCTCCCTTCGCCGGGGGGTGATGCGAGGATGCCCCTTGTGTCCGACGTCCCCGAGCAGGCTCCCAACCCTGCCGTCCCGCTGACCCGGCGCGAGCGCCGAGCCCATGCGCAGAAGGCTCGGCCGGCCCTCCCGCGCCGCGCCTTGGTGGCGCGCCCGCTCTCGATCGCGGCGACCGTCGCGTTCGCGGCACTGGTGGCGCTGACCGGTTACGCCAGCCCGCAGTTCGTCGCGCTGGCCGTCGCGCTGGCCGGGTTCGTGCTGGCGTGGGGATGGCCGCTCCTGCTGAGCCTGCCCAGCCCGCGCGGGACCACCGCGGTCCTCGCGATCGGCACCGTGCTGATGACCGGCACCGCCCTGCTGACCCGCGACGACCCCTACCTCGAGTGGATGCCCGCTGCGCTCGCGGTGAGCGTGATCGTGGGCTTCCTGCACCAGCTGATGCGTCGTGACGGCCGGCCGCGCCTGACCGAGTCGGTCGCCGCGGTGACGTCGGCCCTGGCGATCATCTCGGCCGGCACGGCGCTCGCCCCGATCCCCCACGCCCTGCACGGTGAGCACGCCCTGGCTGCCACGATGGCCGGGCTGGGCGTGGGCGCCCTGGCCGACCCCTGCGTCTCGATCCCCCGCCTGCGGCAGTGGGCACTGTTCATCGCGATGCTCCTCGGCGGAGGGGCCGCCGTCGTCGTCGCGCTGGTGGCCGGTGACCTCTTGGCCGGCCCGGCCGCCCTGCTCGGCCTGCTCGCGGCCGCGATCTCGCACGCGGCTCGAAGGGTGCTGGCCCCCCTGCCCGCGACCGCGATGCCGCGAGCGCAGCTGGCGGCCGCCGCCACCTCGTCACTGCTGATCGGCGTGGTGGCCTATGCCGTGGTGACCTCCCCGTGGTTCACCCCCTGACCGCTGCTCGGCTCAGTAGACGAGGGCCTGGGCGCCCGCGGCGGTGACCTCCTCGACGAAGGCCGCCGCGCCGCGGATGACCACCCCGTCCACGAGGTCGGCTCCGATGAGGTCCCGGCGGGCCGCGCACTGCCCGCACACCGTCACCGTGCCCCCGGCGAGGACCGCGTCGCGCAGGTCGGCCAGGTCGGCGGCGTGCGCGAGCTCGACCTCCTCGGCCCGACCCGGCACTGCCATCCACGATGCGTCGCCGGTGAGCCACAGGCTGACCGGCACGCCGCTCGCCACGGCGGTCGCTGCGACGGTGAAGGCCTGGTTGAGTCGTTCGAGCGACTCGGTGCCGCAGGTGACCTTGACGACGAGCGCGCGGGAGGCAGTCATGTCGCACAGGCTACGATCTGGCGGGTGCACACGTTCTACATCGCCCTGCTCGCCCTGACAGCCGTGGTGATCACCTGGTTCGCGGGATTCGTCGTCTACCGCCTGGTCAAGACGCCCCGCTGATGCAGTTCACCCTCGACCCCGACCTCCCCCGCGCGCTCGCCCCCCTGGCCTGGCTGATCGGCCGCTGGGAGGGCGCCGGCGTGGTCGGCTACCCCACCATCGAGTCGGCCAACTTCGGTCAGGAGCTCGTGGTGTCCCACGACGGGCGTCCGTTCCTGGAGTGGCACAGCCGCACCTGGCTGCTCGACGACGCCGGCGAGAAGGTGCGGCCCCTGGCGACCGAGCTCGGCTTCTGGCGGCCGTTCGAGGACGGCGAGGTCGAGCTGCTGCTCACCCACCCGACCGGGATCGTGGAGCTCTACTACGGCAAGGCGGAGCCGGCCAAGATCGAGCTGCGCACCGACGGCGTCCTGCGCAGCCCGCACGCCAAGGAGTACAACGCCGCGAGCCGCCTCTACGGCCTGGTCAACTCCAACCTGATGTGGGCCATGGACATGGCCGCCGTCGGTCAGCCCCTGCAGAGCCACCTCTCGGCCGAGCTCAAGCGCGTCGGCTAGGGCCGGTCCCATGGCGCCGACCCCGGGGCGGGTCCTGACGGTGTGCACCGGCAACATCTGCCGCTCGCCGTTCCTCGAGCGCGCGCTGCAGGCCGAGCTCGACCGCTCGTGGGGCCGCGGCGGGATCGAGGTCTCCAGCGGCGGCACCGGGGCCCTGGCGGGCCATCCCATGGAGGGTCAGGCCCGAGCCCTCCTGGAGGCGCAGGGGTATGCCGCCGACGGCTTCGTGGCGCGCGACCTCACCACCGCGATGGTCGCCGACGCCGACCTGGTGCTCACCGCCACCCGTGCGCACCGCGGCAAGGTGATGACGTTGCACCCCAAGGCGGTCCGCTACACGTTCACCTTCCGGGAATTCGCCCACCTCGCGTCCGGGCTGACGGACGAGGAGCTGAGGGGCGCACCCGGCGAGGCCGACCAGCCCCGGGAGCACGTGGCCAGGGTGGTGTCCCTGGCCGCCGGGCAACGGGGCGTGCGTGCGCCGCTGGTCGACACCGAGGCCGACGTGGTGGATCCCTACCGCCGACCCGTCGAGGTCTTCCAGGAGATGACCGGTCAGATCATGGGCTCGCTGCCGGCCGTGGTGCGCGCACTCGCCAGGCCCTGAGGCCCGACGCCGAGGGCCCGGGCCCACGGCCCGACGGCTACGGCGTGTTCGTCTTGTCCTTGTAGGTGTCCATGGCGTCCGTCTGCAGGGCCTCGCCCAGCGTCTTCATCCCCGCCTCGTCGACGATGTCGATGGACGCTCCGCCGGGCGACGTGCCGAACCCGGTGAAAGGGGCCGTGACGAAGGCGATGTCCTTGCCGCGCAGGCTGCGCATGGAGAAGGCCTCGCTGCGCATGTCGGCCACACTGAACCCGTTGTCGACGGTGAGGTTCGCGGTGCCGGCGTCGACGAACTGCGCCAGCTTCACCGGGTTGGTCAGCACGTCCTTGCTCAGCGACTTGAGCATCAGCGCCTTGATGAAGGCCTGCTGGCGGCGACCGCGCGAGATGTCACCCTCGCTCAGCTGCTTGCGCTCGCGGACGAACGCCAGGGCCGCCGCGCCATCCATCTGGTTGAAGCCCTTGTGGAAGGTGTAGCCCCGGCTGGTGCTGGGCTCCTCGGCATACACGTTCACGCCGCCGACCGCGTCGGTCATGTTCTTGAAGCCCTCGAAGTCGACCAGCGCGACGTGGTCGATCGGCACCCCGACGAGGTCCTGCAGGGTCCGGACCAGCAGCGGCGAGCCGCCGTAGGCGAACGCCGCGTTGATCTTGTCCTTGCCGTGCCCGGGCACCGAGACCCAGAGGTCACGAGGGAAGTGCACCAGCGTCACGGTCTTGCGGTCGTCGGCGACGTGCATGAGGACGATGACGTCGGACCGGGCCCCGGCCAGCCCCGAGCGTGCGTCGGAGCCGATGACCAGGATGTTCTGGGCGTCCTTGGCCGCCGGCTTCCTGGTCGGCGCACTCGCCGCCCCGTCCACGCCGGGCGTGGGGAGCAGGGCGTCGTGCTTCACGTTCTTGGTGACCGTGTGGTTCAGGAAGAGCACGTAGGCCGCAGCGCCCCCGACCACGAGCAGCAGCACCAGCGCCACGGTGACCGCCAGGGCGCGGCGCAGCCGGGACCGCTTCTTCGGCTGGTCGTGGGCGACGTGGTCGGTCACTGGGAGTTGGTCTGGCACGCGGACAGTGTAGGTAAGGCCGATGTGCGTTCGGCGCAGGACCGTACTCTGGTGTGGTGCAGGACGTCGGCGAGCGGTTGCGGGCAGAGGGGCGGCGGATGACGCCCCAGCGCCAGCGTGTCCTCGACACCGTGGCGCGGCTGGGCCACGCGACCCCTGAGGACGTCGTGGAGGGGGTCGCCGACGACGGCGGACAGGCGCTGGCCCCCTCGACGGTCTACCGCGCGCTCGAGGCGCTCGAGTCGCTCGGCATCGTCGGTCACACCCATCTCGACCACCGCGCGCCGAGCTACCACCTCGCCGACCACGCCAACCACATCCACCTCGTGTGCCGGACCTGCGGCAGGGTCCAGGAGTGCCCGAAGGAATACGCCGAGGGCTTCGCGGGGAATGTTCTGGCTGGCTCGGGCTTTGTTGCTGACGTGACACACATGGCGATCCACGGAGAGTGCAGCACATGCGCGACGCGCTGAGCACGACCACCGACCCGGGCGCGCCAGAGGTCGTCCGGTCCGTGCTGCTCGACCGGTCGGGCGCCGTCGAGGGCGACGGCCCGGACGCCGGCGTCGCCGCACACTACGGCGACCCGCTGCGGGAGCAGCGCCTCATCACCGAGGGCCTCGCGGTCGTCGACCTCTCCCACCGGGGAGTCGTCACGGTCACCGGACCCGACCGGCTCTCGTGGTTGCACTCGATCACCAGCCAGCAGCTGACCGGACTTCCCCCGCGAGAGTCTCGCGAGGCCCTCGTGCTCACGCCCAAGGGCCACGTCGAGCACGACCTGCACCTCGTCGACGACGGCGAGACGACCTGGATCACCACCGAGCCCGGCCGGTCCGGCGCGCTCACGGCCTGGCTCGACTCGATGCGGTTCATGCTCCGGGTCGAGGTCCGCGACGTGACGGCCGACTGGGCCGTCCTCGGTGAGCCCTCCTCAGCCGAGTCCCAGCCGGGGGAGCCGCTCGCGTGGCGCGACCCGTGGCCCGACCTGGTCGGTGACACCGCGGCATACGGACCGGTCGAAGGGCACCCGGCGCTCGGGCGGGCCTGGCGTGAGGTGCTCGTCCCGCGCCCCGGCCTCGCCGAGGCAGTCGGTGACCGCGACCTGGCCGGCACGTGGGCGAGCGAGGCGTTGCGCGTCGAGGCCTGGCGTCCACGGCTCGGGTTCGAGACCGACCACCGCACCATCGCCCACGAGGTCGACTGGCTCCGCACCGCCGTGCACCTGCACAAGGGCTGCTACCGCGGTCAGGAGACCGTGGCACGGGTGCACAACCTCGGCCGTCCACCGCGGCGGCTCGTGTTCCTGCACCTCGACGGATCGGGGCACACGCTCCCCGATCGCGGGTCGGCCGTGCTGGCCGGCGAACGCCAGGTGGGCCACCTGACCTCCGTGGCCCGGCACTTCGAGGACGGCCCGATCGGCCTGGCACTGGTCAAGCGCAACACCCCCGTCGACGAGGTCCTCGTCGTCGCCGGCGTGAGTGCGAGCCAGGTCGTGGTCGTCGCTCCCTAGCCGGTCAGGTCCCGCTCCGGCCGCCCGCGCGCGGCTGCCATGATGTCGGCCATGGCTCCTACGCAAGGCTCTGCCCCCACCGCCACCCTCATCACCGTCGCGCCCACGGGTGCCGAGCTGGCCAAGGCGGACTTCCCGCAGCTGCCGACCACCCTCGAGGAGCTGGTCGAGACCGCCGTCGCCTGTGAGGCCGCAGGCGCCGCGATGATCCACCTGCACATCCGTGACGGTGAGCACCGTCCGACGCTCGACCACGGCCACCTCAAGGCCGCTGTCGACGCGTTGCGCGAGCAGACCTCGCTCGTCATCCAGCTCTCCACCGGCGGCAGCGTGCACGACCCGCTCGACCAGCGGCTGACCGTGCTGGATGCCGAGCCCGACTCGTGCAGCCTCACGTGCGGCACGACCAACTTCGGGGACGACGTCTTCCTCAACCCCTACGGGTTCATGTCCGACCTCTACGTGCAGGCCCAGGAGCGTGAGGTGGTGCCGGAGTTCGAGCTCTTCGACCTCGGGCACGCGGCCTCGCTGGCCCGCCTCATCGACACCCACGGCCTGCCGTTCGGGGGCAAGGTGCACGTCGACTTCGTGACCGGCGTGCCCGGAGGTATGCCGGGGACGCCCGCCGCGCTGCTGGCCGGCGTCGCGATGCTGCCGGCAGAGGTCACCTCGTGGTCGGCGACTGGCATCGGCCGCAGCCACCTCCCCGTGGCCGCCGCCGCGCTCGCTGCGGGCGGACACCTGCGGGTCGGCATGGAGGACAACGTCGTCTACGCCCGGGGTGTGCCGGTCGAGCACAACTCCCAGCTCGTCGAGCGCGCCGCCCACCTGGCCGAGGTGATGCAGCGCCCGGCGATGTCGACTGCCGACGCGCGCGTCCTGCTCGGCGTCAAGGACCGCGGCTGACCCTTCCCCACCCGCCCCACCTCTATCGGGTCACCGGATAAAGGTGAGGCAGAAAGGTGCGGCATGAAGGTGAGGCAGAAAGGTGAGGCGCGGGGCCGTTCCGGGTGGGAGACCATGCGGCTGCTGTATGCCGTGTGACCACCCTCACGCTGCCTCCAGTTTGCATTCTGCTAACTAGAGCAAGCACACTGGGGGCATGAGCCGAATTCCGCTGGGGCCGCTTGGCGGCAACCACCTGGGTGACTACCTGCGCGAGCAGCGTCAGTCCGCCCGGCTCTCGCTGCGCCAGCTCTCCGAGCTCGCCGGTGTGTCCAACCCCTACCTGTCCCAGATCGAGCGGGGCCTGAAGAAGCCCAGCGCCGAGATCCTCCAGCAGCTCGCCAAGGGCCTCGAGGTATCGGCCGAGTCGCTCTACGTCCGGGCCGGGATCCTCGACGAGCGCCACTCCGACGCACCTGCGTCGCCCGGTGCAGCGTCCGACACCAGGGCCGTCATCGGCGCCGACCCGCAGCTCACCGACCGCCAGAAGGCGGCGCTCCTCGACATCTACGACTCGTTCGTGGGCGCCGAGAAGCCGCCGACCCGCAAGCGCTCGACCACCGCACCGTCACGAACCAAGCAGACCCCTCGCAAACAAGGAGCATGACATGGCCATCGTTGCCGACATCCGCAAGAACGTCATCGACACCACCCCCGTCTTCGCCGCCGTCGGCCTGACCGACCTCGCCGTGGAGAAGGTCCGCGACGCCCGCGTCAAGGCCACCGCGGTCCGCATCGACCTCGACGCCACCAAGCTCCAGGCCAAGGCCCAGGCGCGCGTGACCGAGGCTGCCGAGCAGGCCCAGGAGCTCCCGGCCCTCGCCCTCAACCGCGGCCTCGAGATCGCCGGCAAGGCGCAGGAGACCTACGAGTCCGTCGCCGCCCGTGGCGAGAAGCTCGTGAAGCGGGTCCGCACCCAGAAGTCGACCAAGGACCTGCTTGCGCAGGCCGAGGCCACCTTCGCCCTGGGCAAGGGTGCCGTCACCACGGTGCGCAAGTCCGCCAACGAGATCCAGCGCTCCGCCAAGGCCACGCTGACCACCGGTCGCAAGCAGGCCGCCGTCGCTGCCGACGCGATCGTCGACTCCGTCGCCGTGGAGGCCACCGAGGCCACGACCGCCGTCACCCAGGCCGCCACCGCGACTCGCACGGCCGCCAAGCGCACCGCGACGACCACCAAGAAGTCGGCCGCCGCGACCAAGTCCGCCACCAAGGGCGCGACGACCAGCGCGAAGAAGACCGCGTCCGCCACCAAGAAGGCCAGCACCGCTGCTGCCAAGAAGGTCGGCGCCTGAGCCTTCGCCCCCAGCCACGCGGCCCTCTCCCGTGCACCGGGAGGGGGTCGTTTGCGTCCCCCCGCGGCCTCCAGTGCAGGGGTGGCTAGGCTCGGACGGTGAGCACGCCGCATACCCACACCACGCCGCAGACCCCGACCCCGCCCGCCCTCGACCGGGCCCCGGTCCTCGCGCACTACGTGCGTGGTGGCTTCGTGGAGTCGGCCCACCGCGCCTCCGTGGTCGCCACCGCGCCCGACGGGAGCCACCTGCTCGCGCTGGGTGCCGTCGACGACCCGATCTTCCCGAGGTCGTCCAACAAGCCGGTCCAGACCCTGGCGATGGTGCGCGCAGGACTGCGGATGCCGCCCGCCCACCTCGCGATCGCGTCGGCCAGCCACTCGGGTGAGGACTTCCACCTGGCCGCGGTGCGCGAGATGCTCGCCTCCGTCGGCCTCACCGAGGCTGCGCTCCAGAACACCCCCGACTACCCCGTGAACGAGGAGGCCCGCGAGGCCGTGCTGCGCGCCGGCGGCAGCAAGCTCCCGATCACCCAGAACTGCTCCGGCAAGCACGCGGCCATGCTGGCGACCTGCGTCGTGAACGGCTGGGACACCGAGACCTACCGAGACCCGGCCCACCCGCTCCAGCAGGCCATCTCCGAGACCCTGGCCGAGCTGACCGGCGACGAGATCACTGCGGTCGCGGTCGACGGCTGTGGCGCGCCCGTCATGGCGGTCACCCTGGCCGGCCTCGCCCGCGCCTTCGGCCGGCTGGCGTCTGCGGAGCCGGGCACGCACGAGGCGGAGGTCGCCGACGCCATCCGCGGCAACCCGGCATACCTCGGCGGCACCGGCCGCGACGTCACGGCGCTCGTCGAGGCGACGCCCGGGCTGATCGCCAAGGACGGCGCCGAGTCGGTGTATGCCGTGGGGCTGGCCGATGGGCGCGGCGTCGCCCTCAAGGTCGCGGACGGCTACCCGCGCGCCAAGCCGGTCATCCTCGCGGCCGCGCTGCGGCGCCTCGGGGTCGAGTCGTCCGCGCTGGAGCAGCTCGAGCACTCCCCGGTGCTGGGCCACGGCGAACCCGTCGGTGCCATCGTCGCCGTCAACCTCTGACCCGTCGTGCGTGCGGTCCTGCAACGCGTGACCAGTGCCGCGGTCACCGTCGACGGTGCGGTGGTCGGGTCGATCGACCGCCCCGGGCTGCTGGTCCTCGTCGGGGTGACCCACGACGACGGGCCCGTCCAGGTCGAGGCGCTGGCTCGCAAGATCGGCGACCTGCGGATCCTGCGTGACGAGCGCTCCGTGGTCGACGAGGGTGCTCCCGTGCTGGTGGTCAGCCAGTTCACGCTGTACGCGGACACCCGCAAGGGCAGGCGGCCGTCGTGGGGCGCGGCGGCACCCGGCCCGGTCGCCGAGCCGCTGGTCGACGCGGTCGTGGCCGCCCTGCGTGCTCGCGGGATCGAGGTGGCGACGGGTCGGTTCGGGGCCATGATGGAGGTCACGCTCGTCAACGACGGTCCGGTCACGCTGGTCGTCGAGGTCTGACCTCCTCGGGGTCGCCTGACCCTTAGGCTGTTCCCATGTTCAACGGACTGTTCACCGCCCAGGGCATCGTCACCCTGCTGCTGGGGCTCGCCGCCTTCGCAGCCGAGGTGTTCGCGCTCGTCGACTGCGTGCGGCACCGTCCGGACGCGTTCGTCGCAGCAGGCAAGCGCACCAAGCAGTTCTGGTCGATCGTGCTCGGGATCGCCGTCCTGCTCGGCTTCGTGTCCGTCGGGAGCCAGCTGACCTTCTCCATCGGCCTGATCGCGGTCGTCGCCGCCGGCATCTACCTCGCCGACGTGCGGCCGGCTCTCCGGCAGGTCAGCGGTGGCCGCGGTGGGGGCCAGCACATGGGACCGTACGGGCCGTGGTGACCGGGGGTCGCGACGCCGACCGGACAGCGGACGGTCAGGACAGCGTGGGATGCAAGGCGGAGGGCAAGGCATGACCGAGGGGGAAGCATGACGGAGGGGACGCACGTGTCCGAGATGGACGACCCGCGCGACGGGATCTTCACCCAGCAGCGGCCCTGGGGGCAGTTCCAGCAGTTCGTCTCCAACGAGCGGGTGACCGTCAAGATCATCACCGTCGAGCCGGGGCACCGCCTGTCGCTGCAGACCCACGACCACCGGGGCGAGTTCTGGCAGGTGCTCGACGGGCCGATCGTGGTGACGGTGGGGGACCGCACCTGGACCGCGCAGCCCGGAGAGGCCGTCTGGGTGCCCTGCCACGCGGTGCACCGGATGGCCAACCAGGGCGACCAGGCCGGTCGGCTCCTGGAGATCGCCTACGGCGACTTCGACGAGGCCGACATCGTGCGCCTCGAGGACGACTACGCCCGCGACGCCTGACCCGCACCTCGCCGTCTGAACTACACCTCGCGGCCCCCGCGACGTCCCATGACGCGGGGGGTCAGGGCGCGGTGGAGGTGGGCCGGGCCGAGGCCGGGGCGACGGCCGTCCAGTCGACGGTGACCTCACCCAGCCGCCACCGGGCCGGCCCGTCGACGACCGGCCAGCCCTCGGCGCACACGGTCTCGACGGCGGCCAGGAAGCGCTGGCGCACGCCGAAGCTGGCCTGGTGCGCGGCCCGGAGCCACGCCTCGTCGAGCGCGCCCAGCCAGTCGTGGACCGCCTCGCCCTCGACGTTGCGGTGGATCAGCGACTTGGGCAGGCGCTCGGCGATGTCGGACGGTCGGTCCAGCCCGCGCAGCCGCCAGGACAGGCTGAGCGAGACCGGGCCGGAGCGCTCCACCGCGATCCAGGCGCTGCGCCGACCGAGCTCGTCGCAGGTGCCGTCGACGAGGAGGCCGTCAGGGGTCAACCGCTCCTGCACGGCGGCCCAGGCCGCAGCCACCTGCGACTCGTCGTACTGCCTCAGCACGTTGAAGGCCCGCACCACGGTGGCCTGTCGCCCGTCCAGCGGCACCTCGAAGCCGCCGAGCCGGAAGGACAGGCCGGGCCGTTCGAGTGCCCGCCCGAGCGCGACCCGGTCGGGCTCGATCTCGATGCCCACCACCTCGACGTCGCGGCGGACCCGCCTGAGCCGGTCGTGCAGCTCGACCGCCGTCACGGGCGACGCGCCGTACCCGAGGTCGACCACGACCGGCGCCGCGCCCGGCCTCCGGAGGCGCCACGCCTGCGGGCCGGCGAGCCAGCGGTCGACCCGACGCAGGCGGTTGGGGTTGGTGGTGCCGCGGGTGATGGTGCCCACCGGGCGCTGCCGAGCCACGGCCGAAGCCTAGGCCCGTCAGGCGCCGTGGCCGCGCCGCAGCCACAGGATCCGGGCGGCGAGGACGAGCAGCCAGACCGACCAGGCGACGTAGCCCAGGAAGTTGACGGTGTCGGCACCCGGCACGTCGAGCGGGACGAGGGCGCCCGTGGCGATGGCGGCGGCGCACGCCAGCCCGGCCCAGCGCAGGGCGGCCGGCAGCAGCCGACGGGCGCCGAGGCAGAGCGTGACGGTCCAGGCCGCCGTGAGGAGGTAGCCGGTGGTCTCGCCCAGCCCGGTGCCGAGCACGGTCGCCGCGAGCCGGTAGGTCTGCTCGTCGCCGGCCGTCGGGTGGTCGGCCAGGAACGGCACCAGCCACACCCACCGGCTCAGGCCGATCGCCTGTGCGATGGCCGCCGCGACACCCAGGGCCGCGCTGACGCGTCGCCAGCGGTGGTCGACTGCCGGCGCGAGTCCGACGGCGATCGGGGCGATGAGGAGCGCGCCCGCGGTCAGCAGCGCGAACCACGTGACCACCTGGGCACGGTGCGCGTCGACCAGCGTCAGCACGTCGGCGGCCGGCTCGGCCAGCACGTCGGGGTAACCCGGGACGCTGGCCAGGGCGGTGAAGGCGGCGTTGAGCGTGACGGTCGCGGCCACGACGAGGACCGCGGTACGACGACGCGGCGCGGCCGGCGACCCGGCGACGGCGGCAGCGGAGGCCGCCTGCGACCCGGCGGGGACGGGCGGAAGGGAGCCCGGGACGGAGGGGATGGAGGGGGCTGACGGGTGGGACATGGCATCCACCTTTCTCTGTACGGCGTACAGCGAACTGTACGGTGTACAGTGGCCGCATGTCACCCCCTGCGCCGAAGAAGCCTTCGACGCGTCGCGGCTTCAGCACCGAGCAGGTGGCCGAGACGGCGCTGAGGGTGCTCGACGAGCGCGGCGCGGCCGGCCTGTCCGTCCGTGCCGTCGCCACCGAGCTGGGCATCAACCCCAATGCGCTGTACACGTACGTGCGCAGCCGCGAGGACCTCGAGCGCCTGGTCGTCGAGTCAGTCCTGGCCGAGGTCCCGCCCCGGTCCAACCGCGGCACCTGGCAGTCGCGGATCCGGGGCCTGTGCCTCGACGTGCACGCAGCCCTGGTGCGGCACCCGGGTGCCGCCCAGCTGTTCATGAACGCCCCGATGGACGGGCCGCAGGCGATGGGGCTGGGCGAAGGGCTGCTGCGCGAGCTGACGAGGGCCGGCCTGTCGCCGACGCAGGCCAGCCGCGCGGCATACACCCTGATCGTCCAGGTGATCGGCTTCTCGGCCCTGGCCATGGCCGAGACCGACGGGACCGTGCCACTGACGCCGGAGGCCGAGCGGGTCGCCGCTCGGCGCGCGGCCCTGGAGCACGTGCCGGCCGACACGCACCCGCTGACCGCTGCCACCCGCGACACCGCGGCGGCCTGGGTGGGGGAGACGCAGCTGCGCTGGTCGGTGGACCGGCTCCTCGAGGGCTTCGCCGCGCAGGTGGACGCGCCGTGACGCGGTCGGAAGCGAGCGGGTCGAAGCCGAGCGGGTCGGAGCTGGGTCGGTCGGTGCTGCGGATGCGCGAGCGCGACATCAGCCGCAGCATGGTCGCGCTGGTGGCCTCGCTGACCGCCCTCGCCCTGCTGGGCCTCGCCACGAGCCTCCCCGGGTGGATCGGCCGAGGGGAGGGCTTCGTCGACGTGCCCCCCGGCCTGCTCAAGGTCGAGGACGACGCCAAGGGGGTCGCGACGCTGGGCGGTGGGGTCACCGTGTCGCTCTACTCCGACGGCATGCGGGTCGGGCGCGACAGCTCGATCCTGCTGCAGACGGTCATCGGGGGCTCCATGCTCTCGGCTGTCAAGGGGAGTGCCACGACCGGCGCGGACGGCCACACCCAGGAACGCGTGACCCACCGGTTCGACAACGTGACCATCACCGAGCTCGTCTTCCTGCCCGGTCGCGCCACCTACTTCGGCACCGTCGGCGACGGGTCGCGCACCCTGCCGCTGACCCTGCGCATCGAGGCCGGGGGTGGCGTCATCCGGATCGGTGCGTCCGTCGTCGGGGCCGACGGCGTCGTCTGGCACCTCAACCGTGAGCCGCTGACGGTCGGCATCCGCCCGGGCCTGCCGGGCGTGAACCTGCGCAAGACCGCCAACTGGGTGGACCCCGGCACCGTCGAGGGTCGCGCGGTCTTCTCCACCGTGCTCGGCACCGATGTGGGCGTCGGCCCGCAGAAGGTCCCGCGTGGTGTCGACATCCGCCAGGAGGGGCGCACCGACATCCACGTCTGGACCGGCGCGTGCTTCCTCACCGTCTCCTCGCAGGCACGCCCCGCACCGACCTCCACGTCGTAGCGCCGCGGGGGCGCGTGGCAGACTCGCGACATGGGCTGCTGCGAACGCATCGACCGCGTCGCGATGCTCAGTGTCCACACCTCCCCCCTGGAGCAGCCGGGCACCGGTGACGCGGGCGGCATGAACGTCTACGTCGTCGAGGTCGCCCACCAGCTGGCCAAGCGCGGGGTCGAGGTCGAGATCTTCACCCGCACCACGACCGCCGACCTCCCGCCGACGGTCGAGATGGAGCCCGGGGTCACGGTGCGCCACGTGACCGCGGGGCCGTACGAAGGCCTCGGCAAGGACGACCTGCCCGGCCAGCTCTGCGCGTTCGCCGCGGGGGTGATGCGCACCGGGGCGCACGAGCCCGAGGGTCACTACAGCCTCGTCCACTCGCACTACTGGCTGTCCGGCCAGGTGGGCTGGCTCGCTGCCGACCGCTGGCAGGTGCCCCTCGTGCACACGATGCACACGATGGCGCGGGTGAAGAACCAGCACCTCGCCGAGGGCGACACCCCTGAGCCCCCCGGCCGCGAGATCGGTGAGGTGCAGGTGGTGGAGGCGGCCGACCGCCTCATCGCGAACACCCTGGGTGAGCGCAACGAGCTGATCGACCTGTATGCCGCGGAGCCCGAGAAGGTGGTCGTGGTGCCTCCCGGTGTGGACCTGTCGCTGTTCTCCCCCGGGGACCGGCGCGCCGCCCGCGCGGCGGTCGGGCTGCCCCAGGACGCCAAGGTCCTGCTCTTCGTCGGACGGATCCAGCCGCTCAAGGCGCCCGAGGTGCTGGTCAAGGCGGCCGCGGAGCTGCTCGGCCGGCACCCGCACTGGGCCGGCGAGCTCGTCGTCGCGGTGATCGGTGGCCCGTCGGGGTCGGGCCTGGCCCACCCGCGGGGGGTCGAGGAGCTCGCGGAGGCCCTCGGCATCAGCGCGCAGGTCAGGTTCGTGCCGCCGGTCCCGCGGGCCGAGCTCGCCGACTGGTACCGCGCGGCCGATGTCGTCGCCGTGCCCTCGCACTCCGAGTCGTTCGGGCTGGTCGCCGTCGAGGCGCAGGCCTGTGGCACCCCGGTGGTCGCCGCCGACGTGGGTGGACTGCCCACCGCGGTCGGTGAGGCCGGCGTGCTCGTCGACGGCCACGACCCCCACGTCTGGTCCCTGGCCCTCGAGGCGCTGCTGGTCGACCCGCAACGGCGAGAAGCCTTGAGCCGCAAGGCGATCGAGCATGCTGCCCTCTTCGGGTGGGACCGCACGACCGAGCGCCTCTACGAGGTCTACGTCGAGGCCTGCCGCTCCCGGGTCCTCACCAGGGACGCCCCGTCGCCCAACGGCTCGTTGGCCGGCATCCCCGCCGCGGTGGTCCCGTGAGCGCGCGGAACGGGCTGGCCGAGGTCATCGAGGAGTTCCTCACCGAGGCGGGGATCGAGTGGGAGGCCGGAGCCCGTGAGGGCGAGTTCGTGGTGACCCTCCCCGGGGAGAAGAAGCTCAAGACGGTCGTGTCGCTCGTCGCCGGGGCCGACGCGCTGTCGGTGTCGGCGTTCGTCATGCGCAACCCCGACGAGAACCACGAGACCTTCTACCGCTACCTGCTGCGCAAGAACCTGCGCCTACCCGGCCTGGCCTACTCGGTCGACCGGGCCGGCGACGTCTACGTGACCGGACGGGTGCCCGCGGCCGCGGTCGACGCGGCCTACCTCGACCAGGTGCTGGGAGTGGTCCTGGAGGCCGCGGACTCGCACTTCAACGAGCTGCTGGCGATCGGGTTCCTGGCGAGCATGAAGAAGGAGTGGGAGTGGCGGGTGTCGCGCGGGGAGTCACTGCGCAACCTGGAGGCGTTCCGCCCGATCCTCCAGCGCGACGGCGACCCCGCGCCCGGCCAGACCTCCTGACCGAACCGTTTGCGGAAACGGCTCCGCCCCCTCGCTAGGCTGGCGGCATGGCCTACACGCTGATCCTGCTCCGTCACGGGCACTCCGAATGGAACGCCAGGAACCTCTTCACCGGCTGGGTCGACGTCGACCTCAACGACCAAGGGCGGGAGGAAGCCGTCAGCGGCGGGAAGCTGTTGCGGGACAAGGGACTCCTGCCGACGGTCGTGCACACCTCGGTCCTCCGCCGCGCGATCACGACCGCCAACCTGGCGCTCGACGCCGCCGACCGGCACTGGATCCCGGTGCGTCGCGACTGGCGGCTCAACGAGCGCCACTACGGAGCGCTGCAGGGGCTGGACAAGGCCGCGACGCGGGAGAAGTACGGCGACGAGCAGTTCATGCTGTGGCGCCGCTCCTTCGACACCCCGCCCCCGCCCATCGAGCTGGGGTCGGAGTACGACCAGAGCGGCGACCCGCGCTACGCGGGGATCGAGGTCCCGCGCACCGAGTGCCTCAAGGACGTCATCGCCCGCATGATGCCCTACTGGGAGGGCGCCATCCAGGATGACCTCGTGGCCGGTGAGACGGTGCTGGTCACGGCCCACGGCAACAGCCTGCGCGCCCTGGTCAAGCACCTCGACGGCATCAGCGACGAGGACATCGCCGCGCTCAACATCCCCACCGGCCAGCCCCTGGTCTACACGCTGGGTGACGACTTCATGCCCACCCAGCCGGCGCAGTACCTCGACCCGGAGGCCGCTGCCGAGGCTGCGGCCGCGGTGGCCACCCAGGGCCGCTAGGGCCGCAGGTCGTAGGGGTCATCGAGGCCGGGCAGGTCGAGCGGCCAGGTGTCGAGCTGGTTGCCGGCCGCGTCGAAGGTGGCCACGCGGTAGGGCGTGGCGGTCCCGTCGGCCCAGGAAGGCGTGCTGAGCACCGCGCTGCCATCGACGACCGCCACCTTCCCCGAGGTCGGGTAGAGGCTCGGGACGTCGGAGACGAGCTGGACCCGGGCAGCCCCCGGCGCGAACACCTGGTAGCGGGTGACCCCCGAACCGGGCTTCGAGCCGTGCAGGACCACCGGTCGTTGCTCGGCGGTCGCAGCGTCGAGCGGCACACCCTCCTCGAGTCCGGTCGAAGCGCCGCCGCCCTCCTTCTGCTCGACACCGAGGTTGACGGTGCGGACCACCTGACCGCCAGGCAGCCGGGTCAGCCCGACGTAGATCCGTCCCGTGGTGCCCGACCTCTTCTCGTCGCCGAGCCCCGTGACGGCGAGGACCGAGGAATCGACCGCACTGTTGACCAGCGTCGTGGTCGTGACCGTGCCGGGGTCCACCCCGAAGATGTTGGCCACCCCGTCGCTCGTCCCTGCCTGGGCGTGGTCGAGGAAGTCCTGCCCGGTGCAGTTGCCGCAGAAGCCGTCCGGCGTGGTGGTCTGGACGGGTCCCAGCCGGGCCGGCAGGTACATCCCACCGTCGAACCGGCCGACCCGGACGCGGGTGAGCGAGATCGGGGCGTCGTGCAGGTCGACCACCGCCGCACCGTCCTCGAGCTTGACGGTCTGCCAGGTCCGGGACACCGTCCCGTCAAGGGCGAGGACCGCAGAGGGGGACACCTCCGCAGTCCTGACGCCGGCCCTGGCGAGGACCAGCATCCACGCGCTGGGCGTCGGGTCACGGCGCACGATGATGGCCGACGAGTCGCTCTGCGAGGCCGAGCTGACGCTCTGCAGCGTGGTCGCGGCGGCGCCGCGGTCGCCTGCCCAGACCTTCGCCGTCTCGGTGCCGTCCTCCGCGCGGCTCCACGCGACCACGACCCGGTCGCCCTCGATGTCGCCGGCGAAGACCACGGCGCCGTTGCCCATGACCTCACGGAAGGACCTCAGGAAGTCGGCGTCGTCCGCCAGCGAGCCGCGGGTCGGCCAGGTGTAGACCGAGGCCCAGCGCGGGTCCTGCGGTCCGGGGACGATAACCCCGGTCCGCTTGGCCGGCGAGGTGCGGTCGGCGCCGAGGCCGCTGGACAGGCTGGGGATCGCGACGGCGAGGGCGGCCACTGCGGCGACGCCGGCCAGGGCCGCGGTACGGCGGCGCCGGCGGTCCGTGGCGATGGCGCCGGACACTCGTGCGTACGGGTCGGCGACCGACCCGCCCATTTCGTCGGCGCGGGCGGAGAGTGCCTCGCGCAGCTGGGACTCGATGGTCATGCCAGGCTCCTCTCGCCGGTGCCGTTGGTCTGTGGGGTGGGCTGCAGGACCGAACGCAGCCGCTCGAGCCCCCGGGAGGCCTGGCTCTTCACCGAGCCGACCGACATCCCGAGCGCCGCGGCGGTGTCGGCCTCGGACAGGTCGTCGAAGTACCTGAGCACCACGACCGCCCGCATCCGTGGCGGCAGCCCGAGCACCGCCCGGGCCAGCTCGTCGCGGGTGTCGTACGCGGCATACGCGTCTCCGGGGGCGCGGTCCGCGTGCACCGGGACGTCGCCGAGCGTCTCGGCCACGCGCCGCCGGCGCCACCACGAGGCGGACTCGTTGGCCAGCGCCGCACGGGTGTAGGCGTAGGGCGACTCGACCGAGGCGATGTGGCCCCAGCGACGGTGCACCTTGACCAGGGTGGTCTGCACGAGGTCCTCGGCGCGACCCCGGTCGCCGGTCAACAGGTATGCCGTGCGGACCAGCTGGCCCCACCGGGCCTGCACGAAGCGCGCGAACTCCTCCTCCGTGGCCTCCACGGCGACCCTCCCCTCCAGGCTGATGACGCTCATGCCCCCTAGACGCGCGTCAGTGTGCCCGAGGTTGAGAGGTTTCGTGGCCTTTCGCGCCGGGGAGCAGAGGTCACCGCCGCTCGGTGGCGCGGTCCTCCTGCTCCTCGTGGTCCTCGGCGACGTCCCACTCGCCCGTGACCAGGTAGACGACCCGGTGGGCGACCGACACGGCGTGGTCGGCGAACCGCTCGTAGTAGCGGCCGACGAGGGTCATGTCGACCGCCGCCTCGGTGCCGTGCTGCCACGAGCCGTCGATGAGGTGGGCGAAGAGCTCGCGGTGCAGCTCGTCCATCGCGTCGTCGTCACGCTCGAGGGTCTTGGCGGCCTCGACGTCCTTGGCGGCGATGACCTGGCCGCACTTGGCGACGATCCGCTCGGCGACCTGGCCCATCTGCAGGATCGTCGCGCGGACGTCGGCCGGCACGGCCGAGTCGGGGTAACGGAGCCGGGCCACCTTGGCGACGTGGCGCGCGAGGTCGCCCATCCGCTCGAGGTCGGCGCTCATCCGCATGCCGGTGACGACCATGCGCAGGTCGGTGGCGACCGGCTGCTGGCGGGCCAGCAGGTCGATCGACAGCGCGTCGAGGTCCTCGCGGAGGCGGTCGAGCTCCTTGTCGGCCTCGATCACCGACTCGGCGAGCTTGATGTCGGCGTCGAGCAGGGCCGTGGTGGCCCGGGACATGGCGGACCCGGCCAGCCGGGTCATCTCGACCAGCTGGTCGGAGATGGTGTCCAGGTCCTCGTGAAAGGCGTCGCGCATTGCTTCCCTATGGGTATGGCACGGGTGGGTGCGGTGGTGCGTGCGAGCCGAGGCTCCCACGAGGCAGTGAACGGTCGGGTGACCTCAGGTGAACATCTGGAGACACCGTGCTCGAAGCACCACTTCCGTGCGCTGACCGGTCCTCCGCGCACCGTACATTGATGGTGTGGATGCGACCAGTGCGGCACTCCTGGCCGGGTTCGCCGGGCTGCTGACCGGCGCCTTGGCGGTGGTTGCCGTGCGCTACTCCGAGCGCCAGCAGACGCGGATGCCCCCGACCACGCCGGTCACGCCCCTCCCGTCCGGGGTGGCCGACGTCCTCGCCGTGCTCCGCTCGAGCGCGATCGTCGTCGACTCGGCCGACGAGGTCATCAACAACTCACCGTCGGCGACGGCGTACGGGCTGGTCAAGGGCCGGGAGCTGGTGCACGGCGAGCTGCGTCACCTCGCCCGGCAGGTGCGTCGCGACGGCGTGATCCGCGAGTCCCAGCTCGAGCTGGCCCGCGGCCCGCTCGGCCAGGGCCGCTCGATCATGCAGGCGCGGGTCGCCCCGCTCGGGAGCAGCCACGTCCTGCTGCTCGTCGAGGACCACACCCAGGCCCGGCGGGTCGAAGAGGTCCGGCGCGACTTCGTGGCCAACGTCAGCCACGAGCTGAAGACCCCGGTGGGAGGTCTCGGCCTGCTCGCCGAGGCCATCCAGGACGCCAAGGACGACCCCGAGGCCGTCGAGCGCTTCGCCTCGCGCATGCAGGTCGAGAGCCACCGCCTCGCCCAGCTGGTCAAGGAGATCGTCGACCTGTCGAGGCTGCAGGTGGCCGACACCCTCCACGAGCCCCGGCTGGTGGACGTGACCGCGGCCGTCCGCGAGGCGATCGACTACTCGCGGGTGGGCGCCGACGCCAAGCAGATCGAGATCGCCGAGGCCTGCGCCCCCGACCTCAAGGTCTTCGGTGACGAGGACCTGCTCGTGACCGCCGTGCGCAACCTGATCGGCAACGCCGTCGCCTACTCCGACCCCGGCACGCGCGTGGCGGTCGGCGGACGGCTCGCCGACGAGATGGTGGAGATCACCGTCGCCGACCAGGGCCAGGGCATCCCCGCGGCCGAGCAAGGGCGGATCTTCGAGCGGTTCTACCGGGTCGACGACGCGCGGTCGCGCGCCACCGGTGGCACCGGGCTCGGGCTCGCCATCGTCAAGCACATCTGTGCCAACCACGGCGGCGACGTCGACGTGTGGAGCGAGGAGGGGCGCGGGTCGACGTTCACCATCCGCCTGCCGGCCGCCTCCGACCGCACGCCGCAGCGTGCCTCCGAGACACCGCCCGCGCACGCCGTGCCCTCCCGGAAGAGAGAACCCAGCGCATGACCCGCATCCTCGTCGTCGAGGACGAGATCTCGTTCTCGGACCCGCTGTCCTACCTGTTGCGCAAGGAGGGCTACGAGGTAGCCGTGGCCGAGACCGGCCCCGAGGCGCTGGAGGACTTCGACCGCTCCGGCGCCGACCTCGTGCTGCTCGACCTCATGCTCCCCGGCCTGTCCGGCACCGAGGTGTGCCGGGCGATCCGCGCGCGGTCCAACGTGCCGGTCATCATGCTGACCGCCAAGGACAGCGAGATCGACAAGGTCGTCGGGTTGGAGATCGGCGCCGACGACTACGTCACCAAGCCCTACTCCTCGCGTGAGCTGCTGGCCCGGATCAAGGCCGTGCTGCGCCGGCTGGCCGAGCCCGAGGACCTCCTGCCCGCGACCATCGAGGCCGGGCCGGTGCGGATGGACGTCGAGCGCCACATCGTCACCGTGTCGGGTCAGCCCACCGCCCTGCCGCTCAAGGAGTTCGAGCTGCTCGAGATGCTGCTGCGCAACACCGGCCGGGTGCTGACGCGCATGCAGCTCATCGACCGGGTCTGGGGCAGCGACTACGTCGGCGACACCAAGACGCTCGACGTCCACGTCAAGCGGCTGCGGGCCAAGATCGAACCCGACCCGGCCGACCCGCGCCACATCGTGACCGTGCGGGGCCTGGGCTACAAGTTCGAGTCCGACTGAGCCGGGACCACCCGGCCGGAGCCGTCCTGCGCCGCCGTCGTCAGGGGGTGGCGGTGCCCGTCGGGGCGTTGGTCGGGGCCAGCGACGCGTAGTAGCCGGAGGCCTTGAGCACGGGGACGACGACCACGACGGCGGGGGCACTGGGCGACTGGATGCTGAGCGTCACCACGTCGCCCGCGCTGACCGGCACCCCGGGCAGCTGGACCTGGCTCGCGTCGGAGAGGCGCCGCTCGGAGTAGGCCGGCGCCTCGGCATACACCGGCTGCCCCTGGGGCAGCGAGAAGGAGATGCGCTGTGCGTCACCACTGGTGTTGCTGACCGCTGCGGAGAGCACGCCGGGCTTGTCCTTGCCGCCGCTGATGACCACCAGGTCACGCAGCTGGACCGACCCCAGGTCGACCGGCACGCCGTCGGCCGCGACGTAGGCCACGTCGGTCTGGATGGGTGACTGCGTCTGGCAGGCGGACAGCGCCAGCGCTGCGCCGGCCACGGCCAGGGGGAGGAGACGTCGCAGGGACGCTCGCGGGCTGGTGGATCGGCCTCCGGAGCGCGGGGCCAGCGGGGTTCGGCGGGTCACGGGGGACAGACTACCGGCCACCTCGGTCGGAGCGCGCACCCGCACGCGTTGCACGGAAATGGCCATTCTGTCAAGACCGAATTCGTTGCCCCACAATGCGTTTCCGGGCCGCTGACCTGCGCAAACGCAATCGGCTCGGCTTTCCCGACGTCGGCGTGTCGTGATATTCTGAGGGTCGCGAAAGGGGAAAACAGCACATGGTTTTCAAGGTCGGCGAGACGGTCGTGTACCCCCACCACGGGGCTGCACTGATCGAAGAAATCAATACCCGCACGATCAAGGGCGAGGAGAAGATCTACCTCAAGCTCAAGGTGGCCCAAGGCGACCTGACGATCGAGGTTCCTGCAGACAACTGCGAGGACATCGGTGTCCGGGACGTCGTCGGACAGGAGGGCCTCGACAAGGTCTTCGCAGTCCTTCGCGCCCCCCACACCGAGGAGCCGACCAACTGGTCGCGCCGCTACAAGGCCAACCTCGAGAAGCTCGCCTCCGGCGATGTCATCAAGGTGGCCGAGGTCGTCCGCGACCTGTGGCGTCGTGACAAGGACCGTGGCCTGTCGGCCGGCGAGAAGCGCATGCTCGCCAAGGCTCGCCAGATCCTCGTCTCCGAGCTCGCGCTCGCCGAGAAGACGAACGAGGACAAGGCCGAGGCCATCCTCGACGAGGTGCTCGCCTCCTGAGCGTTGCCGTCGTCCTCGTTGCTGGAGGACAAGGCGCTCGGCTCGGCGCCGCCCAGCCCAAGGCCTTCGTGGTCCTG
Source organism: Pedococcus bigeumensis (assembly GCF_039531795.1). Classification (NCBI taxonomy): domain Bacteria; kingdom Bacillati; phylum Actinomycetota; class Actinomycetes; order Micrococcales; family Intrasporangiaceae; genus Pedococcus; species Pedococcus bigeumensis. The sequence continues at coordinate 905,903 of NZ_BAAAQS010000003.1, forward strand.
GCGGGTGCGCCGTTGCTCGAGCACGCCGTCCGGCACGCTTTGGCGGCACCCGAGGTCTCGCACGTCATCGTGGTCGCGCCCGCCTCCCACCTGAGGGAGGCGGGCGCGATCGCGTCCCGGAGCAGTCGGCCCGACGACGTGGACGTGGTCGCCGGTGGCGCCGAGCGCACCGACTCCGTCGCAGCCGGCCTCGCGGCCCTGCGCCCCGACGACGGCATCGTGCTGGTGCACGACGCGGCCAGGGCGCTCGCCCCGGCCAGCCTGTTCTCGCGCCTGGTGCGCGAGGTGCGGTCGGGCCACCCGGCCGTCGTGCCCGGCCTACCGGTCACCGACACGGTCAAGGTGGTCGACGCGCGCGGGCGCGTGACCGGCACCCCCGACCGCTCGACGCTGCGGGCGATCCAGACCCCGCAGGCTTTCCTGCGCGAGGTGCTCCAGCACGCCCACTCCTCGGGTGAGCGGGCCACCGACGACGCGGCGCTGGTCGAGCGGATCGGCGGCCACGTGCGGGTGGTCGACGGTGACCGGATGGCCTTCAAGATCACGACACCGGACGACCTGGCCACCGCCGAGCGGCACCTGTCAGACCGCGACGTCTAGCGGGTCAGGGCCGCGACGACGTCGTCCCAGGGGGCGACCGGCTGCCGGTCGGCGTCCGCGTGCAGGGTGCTGATCCACCCGTCGACGAGCCGCCCGCGCTCGACCAGCAGGTCGGGCACGAAGACCGGCACCGGGAACCCCGCCCGCCAGACCGCCTTCGCGCTGCCCCAGTTGCCGGCATGCGCCTCCCAGCGGACGGTCCGCCACCCCAGCGTGTCGAAGGCATGGGCGACCACGAGCCGCACCGCCTCGGACATGACGCCGCGGCCCCGGAAGTCCTGGTGGGTCGCGAACCCCAGGGACCCGGCCCCGGCGTCGACGGGCAGCGCACGCAGGTCGATCGTCCCGGCATACCGACCCTCGAGCTCGATCGCCCACGAGACCTGGGCGGCCGAGGGTGCGGTGAACTCGGTGACGTACTCGACCGCCATCTCGCGGGTGTACTCCAGCGGGACCGTGGTGAAGCGCCGGGCGAGCGGGTCCACGGCCCGCTCGTGGACGGCGTCGGCGTCGGCGAGGGTGTGCGGACGGAGGGTCACCAGGTCACCCACCAGGACGGGGATGGCCAGTGCCTGTGTCGTTTCGCTCATGTGCGGCAACGCTAACGGCTCGGGGGCGCCCGGCTCACCCCGTTTACCCGCGGCGCGGATGGTTGGATGGGGCCCATGGACCTTGCCGGTATGCCGCGCACGGGAGTCGGCGTCGACGTCCACGCCTTCGCCGCCGACGACCACCGCGAGCTGTGGCTGGCCGGGCTGCTGTGGCCGGGGGAGGTCGGACTCGAGGGACACTCCGACGCCGACGTCGCCTGCCACGCCGCCTGCGACGCGCTGTTCTCGGCGGCGGGACTCGGCGACCTGGGCCTGCACTTCGGGACGGACCGGCCCGAACTCGCCGGCGCTTCCGGCCGCGCCCTGCTCGCCGAGGCGGCTCGCCTCGTGCGCGAGGCCGGGTTCGAGATCGGCAACGTCGCCGTCCAGGTGATCGGCAACCGACCCAAGATCGGCCCACAGCGCCACCTGGCCGAGCAGGTCATGTCCGCCGCCGTCGACGCCCCCGTCTCACTGAGCGGGACCACCACCGACGGACTGGGCCTGACCGGACGCGGCGAGGGCATCGCGGCCATCGCGACCGCGCTGGTCCTCACCACGACCTGACGATGCGGGCGCCGTCGGCCCCCGAGGGAGCCGCCGGTCCGGCGCACGGCGCACGCGGAAGAGGGCCGCACCCACGGGTGCGACCCTCTCGGTCGGGATCAGCCGTGCACCCCGGGACCCGCGTGCGCACGCACCAGACCAGCGTGGTCAGCGACCTCGAACGCGAACACGAGCAGGATCGAGGCCATGAACACGGCGAGCAGCACGTCGGCTGCCGCTGCCTCGGCGAACACCAGTGCGCTCAGACCGAGGACCATGGACACGGTCGCCCCCACCGCTTCGCCCCGCCCGACGCGATCCCTCGCGTTGCCGGTCCGCAGGACCAGCCAGGCAACCGCGCCGAGGACCAGGCCCACTGCGGACATGCCGCGAGGATCCTTGACGAAGGGCATCTCGCCGTTCACCAGGTAGCCGACGTAGGGCACACCGATGGCCAGGACCAGGACAGTGGCGATGGCATCTCGAATGGTCAGTCTCATCATTCCACCTCCTTCCACACCACCAGCCTCGCCCGCTCGCGGCCCTGATGGGAGAGTCGAAGGTCCTCCTCCTGCGGTGGGCCACCCTCGGACCACACCCGGACCACGGCCAGCCCACACCCGGACCACGACGGTCGACGCGGGGGGCGGCCCCGTAGGGTGACGGCATCCGTTCAGCGGGAAGCCCTCAGGAGGACTCATGCCCCAGACCGTCAAGGGAGTCATCGCCCGCACCAAGGGAGCCGACGTCGAGCTGGTCGACGTCGTCGTGCCCGACCCCGGACCGGGTGAGGCCGTGGTGCAGGTCCAGTCGTGCGGCGTCTGCCACACCGACCTGCACTACCGCGATGGTGGCATCAACGACGAGTTCCCGTTCCTGCTCGGGCACGAGGCCGCCGGCGTCGTCGAGGCAGTCGGTGAGGGCGTGACGGACGTGGCACCGGGTGACTTCGTCATCCTCAACTGGCGGGCGGTCTGCGGCCAGTGCCGTGCCTGTGCCAAGGGCAAGCCCTGGTACTGCTTCAACACCCACAACGCCAAGCAGAAGATGACCCTCACCGACGGCACGGAGCTGAGCCCGGCGCTGGGCATCGGGGCGTTCGTCGAGAAGACCCTCGTCGCGGCCGGCCAGTGCACCAAGGTCGACGCCGATGCCGACGCCGCCGCCGTGGGCCTGCTCGGCTGCGGGGTGATGGCCGGCTTCGGCGCCGCCGTCAACACCGGGGGTGTGGGCCGGGGCGACTCGATCGCCGTCATCGGGTGCGGAGGGGTCGGCAACGCCGCCATCGCCGGGGCCACCGTGGCCGGCGCGACGACGATCATCGCCGTCGACGTCGACGACCGGAAGCTCGAGACGGCCAGGTCCTTCGGCGCCACCCACACCGTCAACGGCAGGGACGAGGACGTCGTGGAGCGGATCCGCGAGCTCACCGGCGGCTTCGGTGCCGACGTCGTGGTCGAGGCGGTCGGCCGGCCCGAGACCTACGAGCAGGCGTTCTACGCGCGTGACCTCGCCGGGACGGTCGTCCTGGTCGGGGTCCCGACCCCCGACCAGCAGGTCACGCTGCCGCTGATCGAGATCTTCGGTCGTGGCGGCGCCCTGAAGTCGAGCTGGTACGGCGACTGCCTGCCCAGCCGCGACTTCCCGATGCTGGTCGACCTCTACCGCCAGGGACGGTTCGACCTCGACGCGTTCGTCTCCGAGCGGATCGGTCTGGGTGACATCGAAGCCGCGTTCGAGAAGATGGAGCGCGGCGAGGTCCTGCGATCGGTCGTGGTGCTCTGATGGGCGAAGCAGAGGACAACGGCGCGGTGCCGGTCGTCGCACCGTCCGCGGGTGGCGTGCGGGTCGACCGCGTGGTCACGTCGGGGACGTTCGAGCTCGACGGCGGCAGCTGGGAGGTCGACAACAACGTCTGGGTCGTGGGTGACGACAAGGAGTGCGTCATCATCGACGCCGCCCACGACGGCAGGAAGATCGTGAAGTCGATCGACCTCGAGCGGCGGGTGGTCGCGGTCATCTCGACCCACGCCCACAACGACCACATCAACGCGGTCGGTGAGGTCTGCGACGGCACGCGCGCCCCGGCATACCTGCACCCCGCGGACCGGATGCTCTGGGACGAGCTGTACCCCGTGACCCCGGACCGCGAGCTGGCCGACGGCCAGGTCATCACCGTCGGTGACGTGGACCTGCACGTCATCCACACGCCCGGCCACACCCCGGGCTCGTGCAGCCTCTACGCGCCGGCGCTCGACGCCGTCTTCACGGGCGACACCCTGTTCAAGGGCGGCCCGGGTGCGACCGGGCGGTCGTACAGCGACTTCCCGACCATCGTGGCGTCGATCCGCGACCGGCTGCTCACGCTGCCCGACGAGACCGTCGTGCTGACCGGCCACGGCGACCCGACGGTCATCGGGGCCGAGGCGCCGCACCTCCAGGAGTGGCTCGACCGCGGCCACTGACCCCTCCCCCCACCCCCGCAAAACGGTGGTTGCTCGACGAAACGGCCTCCATGGGGCCCGTATCGTCGAGCAACCNGGGCTGGCCGCCCCGCGCCGGTAGCCTTGCGCCGTGAGTCTTCGCCTGTACGACACCGCCGCGCGTGAGCTGCGCGACTTCACCCCCCTGGTTCCCGGGCGGGTGGGCATCTACATCTGTGGGCTCACGACCCAGGGCGCGCCCCACATCGGGCACGTCCGCTTCGCGGTGGCATTCGACGTCCTGCGCCGGTGGCTCGAGGGCCGCCACGGCTACGACGTGACGCTGGTGCGCAACGTCACCGACATCGACGACAAGATCCTCGCGAAGTCGGCCGACGCCGGCGAGGAGTGGTTCGCGCTGTCCTACCGCAACGAGGTCGCCACGGCCGCGGCCCTGGACTCCCTGGCGGTGCTGCCCCCCACCTACGAGCCCCGCGCCACCGGGCACATCCCCGAGATGGTCGCGCTGATGGAGACCCTCGTCGACAAGGGCCACGCCTACGCTGCCACCGACGGCAGCGGTGACGTGTACTTCGACGTGAAGAGCTTCCCCGAGTACGGCTCGCTCACCCACCAGAAGATCGAGGACATGGAGGCGGCGCAGGACGCCGACCCGCGCGGCAAGCGCGACCCTCGTGACTTCGCGCTCTGGAAGGGGCGCAAGGAGTCGGAGCCGGCCACCGCGTCGTGGGCCACGCCGTTCGGGGTCGGCCGTCCCGGCTGGCACCTGGAGTGCTCGGCCATGGCGCGTAAGTACCTCGGCGACGCCTTCGACATCCACGGCGGCGGCGTCGACCTGCGCTTCCCCCACCACGAGAACGAGCAGGCGCAGTCGCACGCGGCCGGGCTCGGCTTCGCGACCTACTGGCTGCACAACGCCTGGGTGACCGTGGGTGGCGAGAAGATGAGCAAGTCGCTCGGTAACAGCCTGGTCGTCTCCGAGGTCACCAAGGTGGCTCGCCCGCTCGCCGTCCGCTACTACCTGACGGCGGCGCACTACCGCTCGACGATCGAGTACCACGAGGGCTCGCTGCGCGAGGCCGAGGCGACCGTGGAGCGGATCGAGGGCTTCCTCACGCGTGCGCTGCGCGCCCTGCCCGAGGGCACGTCCACCTCCCCGGACCACACCGCCCTGCCGGAGGCGTATGCCGCGGCGATGGACGACGACCTCAACGTGTCGGGAGCGCTCGCGGTCCTCCACGACACGGTCCGGGCGGGCAACACGGCGCTCGACGACGGCGACGACGAGGGTCTGGCCACGGCGTTCGCCGCGGTCGTGGCGATGACCGACCTGCTCGGAGTGAACCCGCTCGACCCGCACTGGGGCGACGGCAGCGACAACGGTTCGGGCGACGCCCAGGCCGCGCTCGACGCCCTCGTCCAGGTGCAGCTGGAGGCCCGGGCAGCCGCCCGCGCCGCCCGAGACTTCGCGACGGCCGATGCCATCCGCGACCAGCTGGGCGCGGCCGGCATCGTCATCGAAGACACGGCGTCGGGAGCGAACTGGTCGCTCGCTCGCCGCGAGAGCTGAGAGGAACACCCATGGCTGGCAACTCCCAGCGACGTGGCGCCATCCGCAAGGGCGCGTCGAAGAAGGGCGCCACCGTCGGGTCCGGCGGGCAGCGCCGTCGCGGTCTCGAGGGCAGGGGTCCGACCCCGAAGGCCGAGGACCGCCCGAAGCACAAGGCCAACCGGATGGCCGGTGCCGCGGAGAAGCGCGCGGCGGGCGGGTCCAAGCCCGGCGCCCGACCCAGTGCGAGCCGTGGTGGTTCCCGTCGCGGCAAGCAGTCGAGCGAGATCGTCGCAGGGCGCAACTCCGTCGTCGAGGCGCTGCGCGCCGACGTGCCGGTCACGACGATGTACGTCGCCGGCCGGATCGACTCCGACGACCGGGTCCGCGAGGCGCTCAAGACCGCGACCGCCAAGGGCATCGCGATCCTCGAGACCCCGAGGGGCGAGCTCGACCGGCTCACCGACGGGGCGGTCCACCAGGGCCTGGCCCTGCAGGTGCCGCCCTACGAGTACGCCCACCCCAGCGACTTCATCGACCCGCAGGCACCTGGCATACCGCTGGTGGTCGCGCTCGACGGGATCACCGACCCGCGCAACCTCGGTGCCATCATCCGTTCCGTCGCCGCGTTCGGCGGGCACGGTGTGGTCGTCCCCGAGCGCCGGTCGGTCGGGATGACCGCCAGCGCCTGGAAGACGTCGGCGGGTGCCGCGGCCCGGGTGCCGGTCGCCTTGGCCGCGAACCTGACGCGCGCCCTGGAGGAGTACCGCAAGGCGGGGTTCTTCGTCCTCGGCCTCGACATGGACGGCGACGTCCAGCTGCCCGACCTGGCCCTGGCCACCGAACCGATCGTCATCGTCACGGGCTCCGAGGGGAAGGGGCTCTCGCGGCTGGTGCGGGAGACCTGCGACCAGATCGTGTCGATCCCGATGTCGTCGGCGGTCGAGTCCCTCAACGCCGGCATCGCCACCGGGGTGGCCCTCTACGAGGTGGCCAGGCGACGCGCGATGTGACGTCCGTTTTGCCCCCCTCACCTGCGCTGATCCGATACCGTTTCGCGGAGCCGCCCCAAGGGGGAGCGGCCCCGCAACCTCGAAGGGATTTCCCGCATGTCTGACTACGGCACCCCGCCGCCTCCGCCCCCGGCTCCCGGCTACAACCAGCCGACGGCCGGTGGCACCCCGCCGCCGAACTACCTCGTGTGGGCGATCCTGTCGACGATCTTCTGCTGCCTCCCGTTCGGCATCGCGTCGATCGTGTTCGCGGCCCAGGTCAACGGCAAGTACGCCTCGGGTGACGTCGCGGGGGCGCAGGCCTCGTCGGAGAAGGCGAAGCGTTTCGCGATCATCGCCGCCATCGTCGGCGTCGTCGTCAACGGCATCTACTTCGCGTTCGTCCTGCCGAACCTCAACAAGTAGGTCTCGGACTCCGAGCCCGCCATGACCGCAGTGGCACCGCAGCGCCCCGCACCACCCGTCGCCGCACGGGGGTACGGGGCGTTGCGCGTGCCCGGGCTCGTCCTGGCCGCGACGGTGGCCGTCACGACCGTGGTTGCCGCGGTCGACCCCAACGAGCCGGGTCACTACCCGACCTGCCCGTTCCTCGCGGTGACCGGCTACTACTGCCCGGGGTGCGGTTCGTTGCGCGCCCTGCACGACCTCGCCCACGGCGACCTGGCCGGCGCGGTGGCCCGCAACCCGCTGATGGTGCTTGCCGCCGGCGGTCTCCTCGTCGCCTTCGTGCTCTGGACGCGGCGCCTCTGGAGGGGCCTGCCCCGCACCTGGGCGGCTCCTCCTGCGCTGCTGTACGGGTTGCTCACCCTGGTGCTGGCCTTCTGGGTGCTGCGCAACGTGCCCGGCTGGACCTGGCTGTCACCGGCCTGACCTCCGACTGGAGCCCGGCGTCCTGGCTGGGCCCACCGGTGGTCTGCCGCCGACCCGTCCGTTCGGCCGCACCCTGCGTGAGTCCCGGCGCGAGAGGGGTTGCGTCCGCTAGCGTTTCGCCCTGCCGCGCCCACGGGGGGAGCGGCGCGCGACTTCCGAAGGGACCCCGCATGTCTGACTACGGCACCCCGCCGCCGCCGCCTCCGCCGTACTCGTCCGGCTACTACGCGTCGGGCGCGGGTGGCGCCCCGCCGCAGAACTACCTGGTCTGGGCGATCCTGTCGACCGTCCTGTGCTGCCTGCCGCTCGGGGTCGTGTCGATCGTCTTCGCGGCCCAGGTCAACAGCAAGTGGTATGCGGGCGACATCGCCGGCGCGCGCGACGCCTCCAACAAGGCGAAGAACTTCGCCATGTGGTCGGCCATCGCCGGGGTGGCCGGCGCACTCCTCTGGCTGATCTTCGTGGTCGCGCTCGGCTCGTTCGGCCAGAGCTCGATGAGCAACGGCTACTGACCCGCCGGGGACTTCGGCAGCTCGACCACGACCGTGTTGAGGACCTTGTCGGCGAAGGTCTGGCGCTTGTCGTCCCACAGCGGCCAGAGGTAGCCGATGTAGGCGAAGCCGTCGAGGACGTGGGCGAGGTCGCGGACGAAGGCCATCCCGGCCCCGATCGGCTGGCCGGTGTGCTCGTCGACGAGGCGGATCCCCATCACCTTCTTGCCGATGCTCTGACCGGTCCGGCCCTGCCTGAACGCGCGGTTCCAGACCTGGATGGCGAGCATCAGCAGGAGGCCGAGGCCGACGAGGACGCCGCCGAGGATCATCAGCCCGGCGTTCCCGGTGTCGGGCGGCAGGTACTCGGAGTCCGAGAGGGCGACGTCCGAACCGGAGTCGGGGGCGCCGACGACGAAGAGCACGATCCCGATGACGTAGGGCACCATGCCGACGAGCTGCACCAGGCTGTCGATCAGCATGGCGGCCACCCGGGTGACCCAGTCGGCCAACGGCCCCCAGGGTCCGCCGACCCCGCGGGCCGGCGGGCCGGCATACGCTCCGGGCGCGCCGGTGCCGGGCGCGGTCGGTTGGGTGAACGGGTGGAGCGGTGGCTGCTGTGTCATGGGTCCCCTTGCGTCGCCCGCAAACTAGCAGGGGTGGGCGGTCGTCAGCCCAGGGCGCGCTGGGTCCAGGTCGGCTCGTCGCTCTGGGCCCGCAGGACGCCCTGGGCGACGACGGTCCCGACGACCTTGTCGGCCAGCGTCTGCCTGCGGGCGTCCCACAGCGGGCGTAGGTAACCGATGAAGAAGATGCCGTCCACCAGGTGCGCGATCTCGCGGGCGAGCGCGGAGGCCGAGCCGATCGGCTTCCCGGTGGTGGCCGAGACCAGGACGATCTTCATGGCCGCCTTGCCGATCGTCTGACCGGTGCGGCCCTGGTGGACCACGCGGTTCCAGATCCAGATGACCAGGCTGAGGATGCCGCCCAGGCTCATCAGCCCGAGGCCTGCGATGACGGTGACGTGGTCGGTCTGCCGGGCCGGGTCGACGGACTGGTAGATCGTCGCGCCGGAGCTCTGCAGGCCGAGCAGCATGACCAGGCCCGTGACGTAGGGGAGGCTGCCGACCAGCTGGACCAGCTCGTCGATGAGCCGCGCCGCGACCCGGGTCGACCAGCCGGCGGGCGGGGTCCACGTCCCCCGCCCGAAGTCCTGGTGGTGGGCGGTGGCGGTGGCCTGAGCCTGACTCATGAAGTTTCCCCTGGAGGCGGTGCTGCGGTTGTCGTCGCCACCGTAGTGGGCGGCTGGCGTCGCATAGGTGCCGTTTGGGGCCGATATCGTCCGAGTGGCTGATGCCGCCGGTCCGGCTCAGTCGTCGTCGAACAGCGCGACGACCGGCATCTCCACCGTGTCGACGCCGACCACGGTGGCCTCGTCGGGCTTGCTCGGCAGCACCGTCTTCACGTAGTCGGCGATGGCGTCCTCGATCGGCATGTCGTGGCCAGCCCGCTCGGAGAGGTACCAGCGGTGCTCGAGCACCTCGTGGAAGAGCTCGGCCGGTTCGAGCTTGCCGGCCAGCTCGCGCGGGACCGTGCGGGTGATGGGTTCGTAGATCCGCTGGAGCCAGTCGTGGGCGACGATCTCCTCGTCGTCGTTCTGGCGGTCGGTGCCGGCCCGGTAGGAGTCGAGGTCGTTGAGCAGCCGGCGCGCCTGGTTCTCCTCCACGTCGAGCCCGGTGAGGCGCAGGAGTCGCCGCGAGTGGTGCCCGGCGTCGACGACCTTGGGCTGGATCTGGATGGTGGTGCCGCCGATGTCGGTGGAGATGGCCAGCTCGTCGACGTCGAAGCCGAGCTCGTTGAGCCGCCGGATCCGCTCGTCGACGCGCCAGCGGTCGCCGCGCTCGAACCGCTCGAGGCCGGTCAGCTCCTCCCACAGCTCGGTGTAGCGCTCGACGATCCGGTTCGACGTGTCGACGGCGTCGACGCCCGCCTCGAGGAAGCCGCCGGCTTCCAGGTCCATCAGCTCACCGGCGATGTTGACGCGGGCGATGTCGAGGTCGTGCTCGCGCTGGCCGGCGGTCAGGGTCTGGTGCAGCTCACCGGTCTCCGCGTCCACGAGGTATGCCGCGAACGCGCCGGCGTCGCGCCGGAACAGGGTGTTCGACAGCGACACGTCCCCCCACCAGAAGCCGACCAGGTGGACGCGCACCAGGAGGACGGCGAGGGCGTCGATCAGCCGGGCGGTGGTGTCCGGTCGCAGTGACTGGCTGAACAGCGCGCGGTACGGCAGCGAGAACTGCAGGTGCCGGGTGATCAGGCAGGCGTCGAGGGGGGTCCCGTCGGCTGAGGTGCGACCGCTGACCACCCCGAACGGCTCGACGCACGGCAGGTCGAGCCGGTTGAGCATCCGCAGGAGCTGGAACTCGCGGGTCGCGATGTCGGCCTTGATCTCCTTGACCGCGAGCACCCGCCCGGAGAGCTTGACGAACCGCACGACGTGGCGCGAGATGCCGCGCGGCAGGGCGGCCAGGTGTTCCTCCGGCCAGGTCTCCAGCGGTAGCTCCCACGGCAGGTCGAGCATCGCCGGGTCGGGTCGTGCCGCAGTGATCTCGAGTGCCACGCTTCATCCTCCCAGCGACGCCTCGACCGGTGTCGCCCGGTCCGGGTCGGGCGTCCACGACCTCGACGTCCAGGACCTCGATGTCCACGACGTCCACGACGTCCACGACGTCCACGACCTCGATGTCCACGACTTCAACGGAAAGCCGGTGTGGCCGGCTCCCACGACGGGAAGCCGGCCACACGGCATACGGTGCTGTCGGTCAGTCGCCGAGGCGCTGGCCCGAGGTGGCGTCGAAGGCGTGCACGTGCCCGGACTTCGGGGCGAGGTAGACGGTCTCGCCCTTCTTCGGGGGCGTGCGGCCGTCGACGCGCGCGATGAACGGGCGCTCCGGCGCGTCGCTGTCCTCGTCGGCTTCGACGTGCTGGTGGGCCTTGGTCGAGCCGTAGATGTAGGCGTCGGCGCCGAGCTCCTCGACGACGTCCACGGTGACCGGGATGCCTTGGCCCTCGGTGGTGAGCTCGAGGTCCTCGGGGCGGACACCCAGCGTGATGTTCTTGCCGGAGGAGGCGTCGAGGATGGCCCGCTCCACGGGCACCGTCGAGCCGCCCACCTTCACGCCGCCGTCGGCCACGTCGACGTCGAGCAGGTTCATGGCGGGGGAGCCGATGAAGCCGGCGACGAAGACGTTGTTCGGGTGGTCGTACATGCGGCGCGGGCTGTCGCACTGCATGAGGATGCCGTCCTTGAGGACCGCGACGCGGTCACCCATCGTCATGGCCTCGACCTGGTCGTGGGTGACGTAGACGGTGGTGACGCCGAGGCGACGCTGCAGCGAGGCGATCTGCGTGCGGGTCTGGACGCGGAGCTTGGCGTCGAGGTTCGACAGCGGCTCGTCCATGAGGAACACCTGGGGGGAGCGCACGATCGCGCGACCCATGGCGACGCGCTGGCGCTGGCCACCGGAGAGGGCCTTCGGCTTGCGCTCGAGATAGGCCTCGAGGTCGAGGATCTTGGCAGCCTCCTCGACGCGCTTGCGGATCTCGCCCTTGTCGACGCCGGCGATCTTGAGCGCGAAGCCCATGTTGTCGGCCACCGTCATGTGGGGGTAGAGCGCGTAGTTCTGGAAGACCATCGCGACGTCGCGGTCCTTGGGGGACAGGTTGGTGACGTCGCGGTCACCGATCCAGATCTTGCCCGCGTTGACCTCTTCGAGGCCCGCCAGCATGCGCAGGGAGGTGGACTTGCCACATCCGGAGGGGCCGACCAGGACGAGGAACTCGCCGTCCTCGATGTCGATGTTGAGCCGGTCGACAGAGGGCTTGTCGTTGCCCGGGTAGAGGCGGGTGGCCTCGTCGAACTTCACAGTTGCCATGGCTTCGTTGCCTTTCCTTCACCGGCAGGAACGTGCCGGACGATCCGTTGTAAAGGGTGCTGCTCCCGCCGACATCGGTGTCCGCGGTGGGCTCAGTCTGGCCCAGCGCGGGTCGTTGCGCCAGTGCTGGGCCGTGCTGGTGGGACTGCGGGCATGGGTGTTCGGAGGCCAGGATGAAAACGTTTGCGCACGAGGTGAGCCGCGGCATACCTGAAATATCTTGCAGCGTGTGGTCGGTTGGGCCTGCAAGTTCTTGCTACCGTCACCGCCATGAAGGCGAGACTGGCTGACATCGCCGCGCACGCCGACGTCAGCGAGGCCACCGTCAGCAGGGTGCTCAACGGCAAGCCCGGGGTGGCGGAGGCGACCCGCGAGGCCGTGCTGACGTCGCTGGACATCCTCGGCTACGACCGGCCGTCGCGGCTGCGGCGCAAGACCGCCGACCTCGTCGGGCTGATCGTGCCGGAGCTGACCAACCCGATCTTCCCGGCCTTCGCGCAGATCATCGAGACGGCGCTGGCACGGCACCAGTTCACGCCGGTGCTGTGCACCCAGACCCCCGGGGGAGTGCACGAGGACGAGTACGTCCAGATGCTGCTCGACCGCGGCGTAGCAGGGATCATCTACGTCTCCGGCCAGCACGCCGACGTCACGACCGACCCCGAGCGCTACACCAGCCTGCGCGAGCGAGAGCTGCCGATCGTGCTCGTCAACGGCTACCAGGAGGGCATCGACGCGCCCTTCATCTCCAACGACGACGTCGCGTCCATGGAGCTCGCGCTGACCCACCTGGTGCAGCTCGGCCACACCCAGATCGGGCTGGCGGTCGGCCCGGAGCGGTTCGTGCCGGTGATCCGCAAGATCGACGGCTTCCGTGCCTCGATGCGCGCCCTGCTCGGCCGCGACGACGTCGAGGAGCTGATCGAGCGGACGATGTTCTCGGTCGAGGGGGGCGACACGGCGGCCGCGCGACTCATCGAGAAGGGGTGCACGGCCGTGGTCTGCGGCTCCGACCTGATGGCCCTCGGGGCGATCCGGGCGGCCCGCCGAGCCGGCAAGCAGGTGCCGGCCGACTTCTCGGTGGTCGGCTACGACGACTCACCGCTGATCGCCTTCACCGACCCGCCCCTGACCACCGTGCGACAGAGCGTCCAGGCGATGGCCGAGGCGGCCGTGCGTGCGCTGCTCGACGAGATCGCCGGAGAACCCTCGCCACGCGCCGAGTACGTCTTCCGTCCCGAGCTCGTGGTGCGGGCCTCGACCGGAGCTGCCCCGACCCGCTGAGGGCGTCATCCCCCACTTGGTGCGATCTGGTCTTCACCGGGGCCTGGGATCTCGGTGTCGGTGGGGATCTGTGGGCACCAAGTCGGAGCGCGGCGGGACTTCGTGCGGGCCTCGACCGGAGCTGCCCCGACCCGCTAGCGGGAGCGGGAGCGGAAGAGGCGGATCAGGGCCTCGGCGGCGTCCTCGGGGTGCTCGACCCGGAACCTCGCCGCCGTCTCGCCGTCGCCGACCTTGACCGTCACGTCGTCGGCGCCGAGCGCCCGGAAGGCGTCCTCGTCGGTGACGTCGTCGCCGAAGTAGGCGACCTGGTCGGCACCCACCTCGTCGCGCAGGGCGACCAGGGCGGTGCCCTTGTCGGCGCGGACCACGCCGACCTCCACCACCTGCTTGCCGTGCAGGACGTGCAAGCCGGTATGCCGCGAGGTCACCTCGAGCGCGGCGGCCTCCACGGCGTCGGCGGTCGCGCGGTCGGTCATCCGGCGGGTGTGCAGGACGACCGCGCTGGGCTTGGACTCCAGGTGGACGCCCTCAGGCCGACCTTCGCAGACCGCCTCCAGGTCGCGCGTCACCTCGTCGAGGGTCTGCTGCTGCTCGGGGGTGAGGTCGGCCGCGGTGGCGCGGCTGGTCTCGGCTCCGTGGGTGCCGATCCGGGTCACGGCGCTGCCGGCGAGCCCGGTGAGCGAGGTGAGGGTGTCCAGGTCGCGGCCGGACACGACCGCGGCATGGGTGTCGGGCAGGGCGGCGAGGCCCTCGAGGGCCTCGATCGTGCCGGGGAGGGCCCGGGACTGCGAGGGGTCGGGGACGAGCGGGGCGAGCACGCCGTCGAAGTCGGACGCCACCAGCACCCGCGGCGCAGCGGCCAGCCGGTCGAGGGCTGCCACCAGGTCGGGGGGCAGGGTCATCGGGGGTTCGCCTTGGCCGCCTTGGCTGCGGCGGCGTGGTGGAGCTCGCGGGCCCTGCGGTCGGCCTGCGCGTGCTCGTCGTCGGCCTTCTGCTCGCGGGTCGATCGCTCGGGACGCTCGGGGGCGACCTCCAGGGCCTCGAGGAACCGCGAGGCCCAGCGCTGCACGTCGTGGTCGGCGACCCGCCGCCGCATCGCCCGCATGAGGCGCTGCTTCTCCTTGGGCGGGGTCTCGATGGCGCGCATGATCGTCTGCTTCAGGCCCTCGATGTCGTGGGGGTTGCAGACGAAGGCCTGGTGCAGCTCGTGGAACGCGCCGGTGAACTCCGACAGGACCAGCGCACCGCCCTCGTCGTGCCGACAGGTGACGTACTCCTTGGCGACCAAGTTCATGCCGTCGCGCAGCGGGGTCACCAGCACGACGTCGGCGGCGAGGAAGAGCGCGGCCATCTCGTGGCGCGGGTAGGAGTGGTGCAGGTAGTGCACGGCGGGCGACCCGATGTGGCCGTGCTCGCCGTTGAGCCGGCCCACCTCCCCCTCGATGTCCTGCCGGAGCTCGCGGTAGGCGGCGACCCGCTCGCGGCTCGGCGTGGCGACCTGGACGAACACCTCGTTCGGCGGCGAGACCCGGTCCTCGGCGAGCAGCTCGCCGTAGGCCTTGATGCGGTGGCCGATCCCCTTCGTGTAGTCGAGCCGGTCGACGCCCAGCAGGAGGGTGCGCGGGTTGCCGAGCGACTCGCGGATCTCCTGGGCGCGCTGCATCGTCTCGGGCAGCTTGGCGACCGCCTCGAGCCCGGCATAGTCGATCGAGATCGGGATGGCGCTGGCCCGCACCCGCCGGCTGTCCTCGGCGCGGGACACCGAGACGGTGTCGCCCTTGGTGGGCAGACCCAGCAGCTGGCGGCAGGCGCGCACGAAGTTCTGCGCGTCCGCGACCCGCTGGAAGCCGAGGTAGTCGGCGCCCAGCAGTCCCTCGAGCACGGCACGGCGCCACGGCAGCTGGGCGAAGAGCTCCACCGGCGGGAAGGGGATGTGGTCGAACCAGCCGATCCGCACGTCGGGGCGCAGCTCGCGCACCATCGCCGGCACGAGCTGGAGCTGGTAGTCGTGCACCCAGACGGTGGCTCCTTCGGCCGCGACCTCGCAGACCGCCTCCGCGAACCGGCGGTTCACCGCCTCGTAGGCGGTGAACCAGAACCGGTGGAAGGTCGCCGGGACGATGACGTCGTGGTAGATCGGCCACAGGGTGTCGTTGCTGAAGCCCTCGTAGTAGTGCGCGACCTCGTCCTCCGAGAGCGGCACCGGGCGCAGGTACATGTCGTCCTCGACGAACGGGGCCGGCGCCTCTCCGGCCTCCCCGGCCCAGCCCACCCACGCGCCCTCGCGCCCCCGCATGACCGACTCCATCGCCGTGACCAGGCCACCCGGGCTGGTCCGCCACGACTCCTCACCGTCGGGGCCCACGACCCGGTCGACAGGCAGTCGGTTGGCGGCGATGACGAGGTCGAACTGCTGCTGGCTGCGAGGCACAGGTAATCAACTCCACGGTTTCGTTGCGAAGGCAACCCTATGTCGGCGGCCCACCCGTCGGCATACCCGCAGGTCTCGTCGCGAACCCCGCTGGGCGGTGTCCACCGGACGCTGCTCCCCTAGCGGTGGCCCTCCGCGCGGTCTACCGTCTGAACATGAGGATCTCGGATGTCGTGCGACGCAAGGGTGGCCAAGTGGTCACGATCCGCTCCGAGGAGACCGTGGAACGGCTGCTCGACCTGCTCGCGGAGCACCGCATCGGTGCCCTCGTGGTCAGCGACGACGGCGAGTCGGTGACGGGGATCGTCAGCGAGCGCGACGTCGTGCGCCACCTCCAGAAGGACGGGGCGGCCGTCCTGCTGGCGCCCGTGGGCACGATCATGACGGCCGACGTGGAGACGTCCGGGCTCGACGTGCCGATCGAGGAGCTGGCTCGCACGATGACGGAGATGCGGATCCGTCACGTGCCCGTGGTGGTCGACGGCAAGCTGCACGCGATCGTCAGCATCGGCGACATCGTCAAGCACCGGATCGACGAGCTCCAGTCCGAGCGTGACCAACTCGTGGGCTACATCCAGCAGTAGCCTCACCCGTTTCACCCGGGCCCCCACGTACCGTAGAGGCGTGACCACGGAGGCGATCGAGGGGAGCGACGGGCGCTCGGCCGTGCCCGAGAGCCCCCGGATCGGGCCCTACCGGCTCATCCAGCAGCTCGGTGAGGGCGGCATGGGGGTCGTGCACCTGGCCCTCGACCCGAGCGGTCGGGCGGTGGCCCTGAAGCTGCTGCGCCCCCACGTCGCGCACGACCGCGACGCCCGCACCCGCCTGGCCCGCGAGGTACAGGTGCTGAGCCGGATCCGCGACGACCGGGTGGCGGCGGTCATCGACGCCGACCTCGACGGCGACCGTCCCTACCTCGTGACGCGCTACGTCCCCGGTCCGGCGCTCGACGACGTCGTCAAGGAGTCGGGCCCCGTCCGGGGCGAGGAGCTGCTGCGGCTGGGCCGCGGGCTGGCCGAGGCGCTCGACGTCATCCACGCGGCCGAGGTGATCCACCGCGACCTCAAGCCCGGCAACGTCCTCCTGCTCGACGGCGACCCGGTGCTCATCGACTTCGGCATCGCCCACGTGGCCGACGACGTGCGGATCACCATGACCGGGCTGGTGATGGGCACCCCCGGTTACCTCTCGCCCGAGGTGGTCGAGGGTGCGCCGGTCACCGAGGCCACCGACTGGTGGGGCTGGGCGGCGACGCTCGCCTTCGCCGCCAGCGGCGCCCCGCCGTTCGGCCGTGGCCCGATGGACGTCGTCCTGTCGCGGGTCAGCCGGGGCGAGGCCGACCTCACCGGCGTCGACCCGCGCTTGGCGCCGCTGCTGTATGCCGCGCTGTCGCCCGTGCCGCGCGAGCGCCCCGACGCCGACGAGGTCGTCGACGCGCTGGAGCGCTACGCCACCGGCCAGCCGGTGACCGAGGCGCTCACGGCGCCTTCGCGGCATACCCAGGCCCTCGGGCACCGGCCCACCGCCCGCTGGGACCGGCCCGCGGTCGCGCCGGCCCCGGTCGCCCCACGGGTGGAGCCGCCGCAGGTCGCCGAACCCGTCTGGTCTCCCGAACCCGAGGACGCGCTGGTCCCCTGGGACGAGCCGGAGGGCGAGGTGTCGGAGTGGCAGGCGGCCTGGGAGGGCGGCGCGGGCCAGCCCGACCCGCGCATCGGCCGGCCGGCCCGCACCGGCACCCTGCTGGCACTGCTCGTCGCCGTCGTGGCGGGCGTCGCCGGCTTCCCGGTGGTGGCTGCGGCCTTCGCCCTGCTGTGGTCGTGGGCGGCCCGCACCGCCGACCGTTCGGTCACCTCCCTGGTCCTGCGCCGCCACACCCGCGGACCGCGGCGCTCGGACGTGCCGGTGGCGGTCGTCGCGAGTCCCTGGCACCTGGTCGTGGGCGCGCTCGCCACCGTCGTGAGCGCGATCCTCCCGCTGGTCGTGGGCGTCTGCGCCGTCTTCAGCACGGCCCTGGGCGCGGTCGCGGTCTACGGCGGCCAGCCACACCCCAACTCGCCCGGCCCGCTCGCGGTGGGCGCAGCAGTCGCGGCCCTCATGGCGTGGTGGGGGCCGGGCGGCTCGGGCCTGCGCCGGGGCACCAGGAGCATCGTCCGCGGCGTCAGCCCGGGTCCGCGGGGCACGCGGATCGTCGTGGCGCTCGCCCTGCTCGTGGCGGCCGGGGCGGTCGTGGTGCTCGCGCAGAACGGCTGGGTCCCGCAGTGGTGGCCCAACGACCCGCCCTCGGCCGTGCTGCCGGGCGTGGGCCTGACGGGATGAGCGAAGGCGCCCCGGACCGACCCGTCCGACCGCCCGCGAGACGTCGACCCGTCTTGCGGCACAGCCGGATCTGGCGCGGCGAGGAGCTGACCGAGACCCTGCCGATGGTCGAGTCGCTGCGGCACACGCCCTACCGCAACCCCCGGGTGCGACAGGCGGCGGCCGAGGAGCGCGAGGCACGGGCCTCGCTCGACCTCGCGCTGCGGGTCGGCGAGCTGATGCTGCGCTGCGGTGCCGGCGCACCCCAGGTCGAGTCGTCGGTCGTCGCCGTCGCCGCGGCGGCCGGTCTCGACAACCTCGAGGTCGACATCACGTTGCAGTCGTTGCTGATCCAGTGCACGACCGGCTCCGGGACGCCCATCACGATGCTGCGTGTGGTGCGCTCGTCGACGCGTGACTTCGCCCGACTGACGGCGGTGCACGAGTTCGTCGAGAACCTCGTGGCCGGGTCCTACGACCGCGAGGCCGCGGCCGCCCAGCTCCGCGAGATCCGCCGCGCCCCGCGGTTCTGGCCGAAGTGGACCGTGCGCGGTGCGCTCGGCCTGCTGGCTGCCGCCATCGCGGTCATGCTCGGTGCCGGTCCGGTGGCGGCTCTCGTCGCCGGGGTGTCGGCGCTCCTGGTCGGGTATGCCGCGCGGGCCCTCGGGAAGGGCGGCCTCCCGGACTTCTACCAGTGCGCCATCGGCGGGTTCCTCGCGACCGTGATCGCCTGGGGAGCCTTCAGTCTCGGAGCGGCTGGGTGGCTGCCGGTCTCGTCGTCGGAGTTCGCGTTCATCGTCGCGGGCGGGATCACCGTGCTCCTGCCCGGTCGCACGGTCGCCTCGGCCTTCGAGGACGCCATCTCCGGCTACTCCGTGACCGGAGCCGGCCGGATGTTCGCGGTGTTCCTCACGACGGCCGGGATCATCCTCGGGGTGGCGACCGGGCTGCAGCTGACCCTCGCCCTCACCAGTGCCTTCGACCTGAGCCTCGCCTCGCCCTCGATCGTCTCGACCCAGGCGCTCAACGCCCCGGTGCTGCTGGCCGTGGTGGGCGCCTTCGTGGTCGGGCTGGCCGGTGCCGTGTCGCTGCGCAGCCGGCGGTTGCTGGTGCTGCCCACGGGGGTGCTGTGCGCCGTGGGCGTGGGGGTCTCGCTGGCCGTCTCGAGGGTCGAGGGGCTGGGCCAGCTGTCGGCCGCCGGCTTGGCCGCGATCGTGCTGGGGTGTGCCGGACGCCTGCTGGCCCTGCGGATGGGCGCGCCGGCGATGGTGCTGGTCGTGCCCGCCTCCTACGGCCTGCTCCCGGGTCTGGCGATCTTCCGGGGCCTCTACGAGATGGTGAACGGGTCGTCGGCCGACTCCGGGACGCTGTCGCTGCAGGGCGGGCTGACGACGCTGCTGGGGGCGATGGCCGTGCTCCTGGCGATCGCCGCGGGCAGCGTGCTCGGGGAGTTCCTGGCCGCGCCGTTCGACCACCGGATGGTGCAGAAGCGCCGCGCTCGCCGGCGCTGATGGCAGGGGGCTGTCGCGGAACGAAATGTGGCGAATAGTCGCCAAGCGGTTGTCGCCCTGACGAATGCCCCCTACCGTGTCTCACCTGCGCCAACGCGCGGTCACAACTGCACACGGCATACCCAATCAGCCATGCACCCCCACCGCGCCGAGCCTCGTCAGGTGGGGGTTTCACCGGAAGATCTCCGGGCAGACGAGGACGGGGGACCCACTTCGGCCACCACGGTGGCCTCGGGGTGAAGCCGGCTCGCGCCGGCCGGGCACCTGACAGCCCGAACCCGACAGCTAACCCCGAAGGCGCAGGTCAGGAGAGGACCCCCACCCCATGTTCTATGCCCCGAAGCACTCTGCTCGGAAGGCCAACCCCGTTCGACGTCGCATGACCGGTGTTGCCGTGGCCGGTGTCGCCACGGTCGCCGGCGGGATGGCCACGGCCACCAGCGCACAGGCCTCGACGGTCTGGGACCGCGTCGCCTCCTGTGAGAGCGGTGGCAACTGGTCGATCAACACGGGCAACGGCTACTACGGCGGCCTGCAGTTCTCCGACCGCACCTGGGACGCCTTCGGCGGGGAGCGCTACGCCGCCACCGCGAACCGCGCCAGCAAGGCCCAGCAGATCACCATCGCCCAGAAGGTGCTCTCCGCCCAGGGCCCCGGCGCCTGGCCGACCTGCGGTGCCCGCGCCGGGCTCACCCGCTCCAACGGTGGTGCGGACGCCGGCTCGACGACCAGCCGGGCCTCACGCTCCACCACCCGCAAGGCGCCCGTCGCCCACCCGACCCGGACCGGCAAGCTCGTCGTCGACGGGATCCGCGGCCCCAGGACCAACGCCGCCATCGAGCGCTGGGTCGGCGGGTCGGTCGACGGCACGCTGTCCCGCACCGACGTGAAGGCCCTGCAGCGCAAGGTCGGCTCGGCCCCCGACGGTGTCATCGGCCCGAAGACCGTGCGCGCCCTGCAGACCAAGATCGGCGCCCGCAAGAACGGCGCCCGCTACCTGGACCGCGCCACCGTGCGCACCCTGCAGACCTACCTGAACGCCCGCTGACCCGCTCCGCACCGACGGTGGGCCGACACCTCACGGTGCCGGGCCNGGCAGGCCGGCGTGGCGCAATTGGCAGCGCACTTGTCTTGTAAACAAGGGGTTAGGGGTTCAAGTCCCCTCGTCGGCTCTCTGTGGTTCGGCGGCTGTGGTTCGGCGGCTGAGGTTCGGCGGCTGAGCGGGCCGGGCTCGCTCGCGCTGCGGGCCTCAGCGGTGCTCGGCGCGGCGCAGGACCGTCTCGAACTGCCTGGCCAAGGTGCGGGCACCCACGAGGGGGATCAACCCGGCGACGAGCCGGCCCTTGAACGAGCTCGGCTTCCGGGTCAGGGTCACGCGCAGGTCGGTGCCGTCGGCGGCCGGGAGGAGCTCGTAGCGCCAGCCGCTGCCCGGTGCCCACAGGTTCGACTCGAGGGTGTCGATGGTGACGGTGCCGGCGGCAGCATCCCACGAGTACCGCTCGCGCTCCCAGCCCATGCCCGTGCCCTCGGTCACCTCGGCCCATTCGCGGCCCTGGTCGTGGACGGTGAAGTGGGCGTCATCGACGTTGGGCCACCAGCGCGCGCGGTCGGGTCCGAAGTCCGTGACGACGGCCATCACCTCAGTCGGCGACAGGCTCGTGTGGACAGTGAAGTGCGTGGTCGCCATGCGGTCCTCTTCCGTGGTGGTGGGTCGGGCTCAGTGGGCCGGCTGCCGGGCTCGTGGCTCGTGCGGGGCCCGGCTTCACTCGTTGGTGGTGCCGATCCGCACCTTGCCGTTCCCGCTGCAGTCGGGCAGGTGCTCCTCGGCGTCGCGCCGCGCCTTCCCTCGGGCTCGGCGGGCTGCACCGACCCAGTTGCAGCTCTTGCAGTACCCGAAGGTGAAGGAACCCTCTTCGCGGACCGCGACGGACTCAGCCTCCACCTGCGTGATGGTGGCGCGGTGCTTCTGGCCGGCCTCGTCGGTGAGCGTGAGGTTGTGACCTTTGCGCTTGAGGAACTGCAACGTCGGTCTCGCCACGGCGTCATCCTCCTCCATGGCAGCGGCGGTCGCCTCTGCGGTCCCGGAAACCCAGGTGAAGGGTCGGTGTTGAAGGGGCGGGCGGTCAAGGGTCGGTGGTGATGGGCGGGTGGTGATGGGCGGGTGGCCGGCTCCGGTGAGTCTGCGGGCGTCTTCGGACGCGGCGGGGTTACATTCCCCCTCGTGACCCTGCACCCCGTGCCTCGCGCCCTCGGCGCGCTCGTGGCTGGCGCCCTCGTCACCCTGGTGCTGAGCGGGTGTGCGGGCCAGGGGAACGCGGAGGCCGGCAACGCGCGGGCGGCGGCGCTGTCGTTCAGCCAGGGCGTCGCCGGTGCGACCGACCGGTCCTGCGGCCTGCTCGCACCCCAGACGCTCAAGGAGCTCGAGGACCGCGACGGCCCCTGCGCCCGCGCGCTCCCGGACGAGCTGGGGTCAGCACCCGGACCGGTGGAGTCGACGCAGGTCTACGGGAAGGACGCCATCGTGCACCTGTCGTCGGACACGGTCTTCCTGGCTCGGTTCCGCGATGGTTGGCGGGTGACGGCAGCCGGGTGCTCGCGCCCGGAGATCGGCCGCCCGTACGACTGCAAGGTCAAGGGAGACTGACGTGCGCGCCCTCTTCATCGGCTACCTGCTGTTCATCGGGCTAGGCCTCGTCTTCTGCTTCGCGATGGCGGTGACGCACCGGTGAAGCGCTGGGTGAAGGAGAACAGCCTGACGCTGGCCTTCACGGTGCTGCTGCTGGCTGCGCTCGCGGGCCAGGCCGTCACCGGACGCGCCTCGTACAACGAGTCGGCACTGGACGCCGGGCTGCCGCTGCTGAGCCTGGCCGAGTACGTCACGTCCTCGCAGTTCGCCGTGGACGTCGCGGAGAACTGGCAGTCGGAGTACCTGCAGTTCCTGCTCTACATCCTGTTCACCGTCTGGCTGCTCCAGAAGGGGTCGCCGGAGTCCAAGCCGCTCGACCAGGCCGGCCGCGAGTCGGACCAGGAGCAGAAGATCGGGCCCCACGCCGAGGCAGGCTCGCCCACCTGGGCGAAGGTCGGCGGCTGGCGGACGCCGCTGTACTCGCGCTCCCTCGGCCTCACCATGGGCCTGGTCTTCCTGGGGTCGTGGAGCGCCCAGTTCGTCGCCGGCCGCAGCGCGTACAACGCCGACCAGCTGCAGGACCTGCAGGACCCGCTGGGGTGGGCGCAGTACCTCCAGGCGACCGACTTCTGGAACCGCACGTTCCAGAACTGGCAGTCCGAGTTCCTCGCCGTGGGGAGCATGGTGGTGTTCAGCATCTACCTGCGCGAGCGCGGTTCGCCCGAGTCCAAGCCCGTCGGCACCCCGCACACCGCCACCGGCATCGAGGGGTAGCTCGCCCGGTCACCGGGCGGGCGTCGCGGGCCTGGTGTTTGGGGTCGATCCCTGCGGGTAGGGGGTCGACCGTGAGCCAACCAGCCAAGGGGCCACTCGTGCTGGTCGACCGGAACGTCGACCCGGAGGTGGCCAGGACCATCGCCTGCACGGGCTACGAGGCCGGCCGGGCAGCCTCGTCGCCCGACACCGTGGGGGAGGCCTTGCGGCTCGCCGCGGCCTGGGGTCCGAAGCTCCCCCGGCCCGGTGGGGGTCGGACGGCTGACCTCTGGTCGGTGCTGGCCACCCTCGGCTCCGTCGACCTGACGGTCGCGCGGGTCATGGAGCCGCACCTCGACGCGTTGGCCATCCTCGACGAGGCCGGCCTGGGTGACGCCGCCTTCCCGCGCGCGGCGACGTGGGGCGTGTATGCCGCCGAGGGCCCGGGCGTGCGCCTGACCGCCGCGCAGATGGGCTCGCGGTGGGTCATCGACGGGCACAAGCCCTGGTGCTCGCTGGCCGACCGCGTGAGCCACGCGCTGGTCACGGCCTGGGTCGACGACACCACGCGCGGCCTCTTCGCCCTCGACCTGCGCCAGAGCGGGGTGCAGCCGGTGGCGCCGGAGGGGGAATGGGTCAGTCACGGCCTGCCCGAGGTCACCAGCTGCGGTATGGACGTGGCGCGGGTCCCCGCGCGAGCGGTCGGGGCCGCGGGGTGGTACCTCGAGCGGCCCGGTTTCGCGTGGGGCGGGGTCGGCGTCGCGGCTGTGTGGTTCGGCGCGGCGGTGGCGCTGGCCAGGCGGGTCGGACAGCACGTGGAGCTACGTCCCGCCGACCAGGTCGCGCAGCTGCACATCGGACAGCTTGACCTCGCCGTGTCGGTGGCCCGCGAAGCGCTCGCGGTCGCCGCCAGGGACGCGGACGACGCAGCGGATGCGGCGACCCAGGAGCCACCCGGGCTGGTGGCGGCACGCACCCGCAGCGTGGTGGCCGAGTCGGTCGAGAAGGTGCTCACCGTCGCCGACCACGCCATGGGCCCCGGGCCGCTGGCGACCGATCCCGAGCACGTGCAGCGGGTCAGCGACCTGCGGCTCTACGTGCGGCAGCACCACGCCGAGCGGGACGTGGCGAGCCTCGGACGACAGCTCCTGGCCGCGGGGCCGGGATCACCCTGGTGAGGATCTTCGCCCACGACGACCGCGGATCCCGTCGCGAGGAGTGGGTCGACCTGGTCGGTGCCGCCAACCTGCCGCGACTGGACCTCTCCGGCCTGCACCGGCTCGTGGTGGTGGCTGCTCATCCTGACGACGAGAGCCTGGGCGCCGGAGGACTCGTCGCCGCGGCGCGAGCCGATCGACTGCCGACCGCGCTGCTCGTCGCCACCGACGGGGAGGCGTCGCACCCGGCCTCGCCCACCCACAGCCCCGAGGCCCTGGCGCGAATCCGGCGTGGGGAGCTGGCCCGGGCCGCGGAGGCGCTCGGCCTCGACGAGTCGACGGTGACGTCGTTGGCGCTGCCCGACGGGCGGGTCGGCGACCACGTGGACGACGTCATCGCAGCCATCGTCGACCTGGTGGGTGACGGTCGAGGCTGCCTGGTCGTCGCGCCATACCGGGCGGACGGCCACCCGGACCACGAGGCGATGGGCCGGTGCGCGGCGGCCGCGGCCCACCGCACGGGTGCCACGCTGGCCGAGTACCCGATCTGGCTCTGGCACGCGGGGGAGCGAGCCGATCTCCCGCTGGGGTCGATGGTGCGGTTCCCCTTGACTCAGCAAGCCCGCGCAGCGAAACAGGCGGCAATTGCCAGTCACCGCAGTCAAGTTCGCGCGCTCTCGGACCAGCCGGGTGACGAGGTGCTGCTCTCGGCGAGCCTGCTCGAGCACTTCGCCGGTGACGAGGAGCTGTTCGTCCTCACGTCTCCCGAGGCAGTGCCGGACGACCGCCTCGACCGGCTCCACGCCGGCGACGAGGACCCCTGGGGCGCCGAGTCGAGGTGGTACGAGCAGCGCAAGCGATCGCTGCTCCTCGCGACCCTCCCGCGGCCCCGCTTCGACCGGGCGCTCGAGGTGGGCTGCTCGACAGGCGTGCTCACCGAGTCGCTCCTGGACCGGGCTGCCGCCGTCGTCGCCACGGACAGCTCGCCGACGGCGCTCGACCTCGCGCGCGACCGCCTCCGCGGTCGGGCCGACCTGCGGCTCATGACCGCGCCCCACGAGTGGCCCGAGGGGTCGTTCGACCTCGTGGTGCTGTCCGAGGTCGGCTACTTCCTGAGCCCGGCCGCACTCGACGGACTGGTGCGTCAGGTAGCCGGCTCGCTCGCCGCCGGTGGCGTGCTGGTCCTGTGCCACTGGCGGCATCCCGTGCGGGGATGGCCGCTCGACGGAGCAGACGTCCACCGAGCCTTCGAGCGGGCCGTGGAGGCTTCGGGAGTCCCTGCGCGGTCTGCGACCTACCGTGACCGCGACGTCGAGATCGTCATCCACGCGTCACCCGACCAGTGGCCGGACCCGCTCCAGTGAGCGCGCTCGCCACGGTCCACGTGGTCGTGCCCGCGCGCAACGAGGAGCGGCTCATCGGTCGCTGTCTCGACGCGCTGGCGACCTCCAGGGCGCTGCTCCTGGCCGAGCGGCCGACCCTCGCGGTGCGGGTCACGGTCGTCCTCGACGGGTGCGTCGACGGCACCGCCGCCGTCGTGCGTCGGGCGCCGGGTGTGGACGCCGTGCACGTCACCGAGCTCTCCGCCGGTGGCGCCCGCGCTGCCGGGGTGGCCAGGGCCCGTGACCTCGAGCCCGACCTCGACCGGGGACGCACGTGGGTGGCGTGCACCGACGCCGACAGCGTGGTGCCGGCCGAGTGGCTGGTCGGTCAGGTGCTGGCTGCCGAGCAGGGCGCGGTGTGCCGGGTCGGTGCCGTGCACCCCGAGCTCGGACCGGCCGAGCGCCTGCTCCACCTCGGCTGGCTCGCCCGGCACTCGCACGCCGAGGGCCATCCTCACGTCTACGGCGCCAACCTCGGCTTCAGCCTGGCGGCCTACGAGCACGTCGGAGGCTTCGCTCCGCTCGCCTGCGGTGAGGACGTCGACCTCGTGCAGCGGATTCGCGCGGCCGGCCTCGCGGTGGTGTCGACCGGTGACGACCCCGTGCGGACGTCGGCGCGCCGGTCGAGCCGAGTGCGCGGTGGCTTCGCGGACTACCTGACCGCCTTGGCCGTGGACCTGGCCCGAGCCACCTGACGACCTCCGCCTGCCCCATCCGCTTCCGCCCACCTGATGGCACCCACCTGATGGCACCCACCTGATGGCACCCACCCGATGACAGTCGGCGTCAGGGGGCCGAGTGAACCGGGCGGGAGTGGGTAGAGGCTCGGGAGAAGCACCAGGAGCAGTCAACCCACGACGAAGGAGACATCTCGTGTCCGATGCCCAGGCCAAGGTCGCCGAGCTCATCAGTGACATCAGGATCGCCATGCTGACCACCGTCGCTCCGGACGGCCGCCTGATGAGCCACCCGATGGCCACCCAGGACACCGAGTTCGACGGCACCGTCCGCTTCATCGCCGAGCGAGCGTCGCAGAAGGTGTCGAACCTCGAGGCGAACCCCCAGGTGAACGTCGCCTTCTCCGGTTCGGGCAGCTGGGTGTCGCTCAGCGGCACCGCCCGCGTCGTGTCCGACCCGGCCGAGCTCGAGAAGTACTGGGACACCTTCACCGACGCGTGGCTCGAGGGTGGCCCCGACAACCCCAACAACGTCCTCATCGAGGTCGACGGGAAGAGTGCCGAGTACTGGGACGGCCCGGGTAGCAAGGTCATCCAGGTGATGAACCTCGTGAAGGCCAAGGTCACCGGTCAGCGGTACGACGGTGACAACGAGGAGGTCGACCTGTCGGGTCAGCACGCGTGACCCGTCGAGCCGGCTAGCCCTTCGACGGCCTGGTGAGCTCGGGGTGCTTGTCCGGGTCGTCGAGCACGCCTTGGGCGACCTCGACCAGCCGCAGGTGGTTGGTGCGGGCATAGCGACGCATCAGCTCGAACGCGAGGTTCACGTCGACGCCGTGGATCCGGGCGAGGGCGCCCTTGGCCTGCTCGATCATGATCCGGCTGTTCAGCGCTTTCTGTAGCTGTTCGGCGAGGATCTCGCCGCTGCGGATGGTGCGTTCCTGCAGCAGCGCGATCGTCGCGATGTCGGCCAGCGACTGCACGACCCGGGCGTCCTGCGCCTCGAGGCCGCCGGTGTCGGTGCTGAAGAGGTTCATCGCACCGATCACCTTGCGCTGGTGGCGCAGGGGGAAGGCGTGCACCGACCGGAAGCCCGCTGCAACGGCTCGGGGAGCGAAGTTGGGCCAGCGGTCTTCTGCATCGCCGAGGTCGGCGTTGACGACGGCCTCGCCACTGTGGAAGCAGTCGAGGCACGGGCCCTCGCGGTACTGCAGCTGGAAGAGCTCCAGGAGCTTGATCGACTCGGACGACGAGGCCACGTACTGGAGCTGGCCCTGGGGGTTGGTGAGGAGCAGCCCGGCCGAGTTGGCGCTGCTGACCTTCGCGGTGTTGTTGGTGAGCGTCTCGAGGAACTCGATGACGTCGAAGTCGTCGACGAGGGTGTCAGCGGCGTCGACGAAGATCTCGGCCAGCCGTTCAGTGGAGATCATGCCTCTCCAGCCCTTCCCGCCCGGACAAGGCCGGTCCGTTCAAACAGGTTCACGGATTGTCCTGGCTCATCCTCAGGCTACCTTGCACGACGTCCCGAGCCACATCGGCGAGACTGCGGTCGTTCGCGTAGGCGTGCGCTCGCAGCCGGACCATCGCCTCGTCGAGGCTCACCCCCAGGTCGACCATGACCATGCCCTGGGCCTGGTAGACCTCCAGCCGGTAGGCGAGCGCGTCGTCGAGGTCGGCACTCCTCTCGGAGCCCGTCGTGCTCTCGGCCTGGGTGTCGAGCAGCAACCCCATGGCGATCTCTGCGAACGTCATGGCCTGGGACACCGCGCCCTTGGTGAGCGGGCCGGGCTGGGTGCGGTAGACATCCAGGGCGCCGGCCCGCGCCGTGCCGATCGTCAGGGGGAAGGCGAAGACTGCACGGACCCCCTCGTCCTGCGCCGCCGCGGCATACCCCGGCCAGCGGCTGCTGCCGTGACCGAACAGGTCCGGCTCGAAGACGGGGCGACGGGTCGCGTAGGCGTCGATGCACGGACCCTCGCCCAGCGTGAACTGCAGCTCGTCGAGCCGCCGGCTCACGGCGTCGGAGGCCGCGACGGTGCCGCCACTGTAGGTGTCCTCGGTCAGCACGCTGACGCCCACTCCTCGGGCCGGGAGGTGGCGCGACAGGGCCGAGCAGAGCTGCTCCATGCGGCCGAACGGGCCGCGGGGGTGCGCTGCTGTCGGCTCGTCGTCGATCAGCTGGTTCGCGCGTGCTACCCGTGCGTCGGTCTCCGGCGGCATCTCAGCGAGCCGGACGTTCGCCGGCGGGCGACCGCCTCAGGTGTGCCACGAAACCAGACTAGACCCCGCGCTGGTGGTTTCGCCCGGGCGCGCCCAGGCGTAGCGTGTTGGCCGAGGCTACCCCGGACCCCGGTGGCGAGACTGCTATCGGCGGAGCCCACCATGAAGACACAGACTTCCGACGACAGGCCGGCTCTGCACCTGGTCCCGCCGCCGGTCCCCGCGACCGGCGCAGCGGACGAGCGGAGGTCGCGGCCCCGCGCCGCGTCGGGAGCCCGAGCTGCTCGCGCCGCGTTGTTCGCGGCACCCGAGCCGTCCGACTCCCTGATCGTGACCCATGACGACCAAGGCGCACTCTGGGTCCTGGCGCTGGCCGGGGAGGCCGACCTCAGCACCCGCGACGTCCTGGTCCGCGGGTTGGCCAGTGCGCTGGCGATGAACCGGGGTGTGGTGGCCGTCGACGTCTCGGGGCTCGAGTTCTGCGACTCGTGGTCGGTGGACGCGGTGCTCGAGGCCAACAGCAACCCGTGCAGCAGCACGATGGTGCTCGTGGGCGGCCACGGCGTGGTCAGTCGCGTCTTCGACCTCCTCGACCCGGAGGAGACGCTGGCCCGTCACGACTAGTCCGCCGGCGCCAGGCAGGCACGTCGGGCAAGGAGCGCGCCCCTCGACCTGGGGGGACTGGAAGGGAGGGGCGCGCATGACCTGCCCACGGACGCAGAACCTGAGATCTGGGGGTACGCAAAACCCCAGACGGTTCACCGGGTTGCGACCGAGGTCTGGGGCAGCAAGACCACCCTACGCCCCGATCTGCCGGAGTGGAAGGTGCGCGGTCAGTCGGTCTCCGGGACTCGTCCCGCAGCCGGTCCGGCACCCTGGTCGGCGCCCTGGTCGGCGCCCTGGTCGGCGCCCTGAGCGGCCCCCTGGTCGGCGTGGATGCGCGCCCACTCCTCCTCGTCGGACCACTGCGTGTCGCAGGCCATGCACCGGAACGCCGGGTGGGGGCGCGCGTCCTGGGAGCCCCTGGCCGGCGGCAGCATGATGCTCGTGGCCTTCGGGGACCCGCAGCGTGGGCACTCGTGGTTCGACATGCGACCTCCTCCAGGACGATGCGTGCGTCCAGTATGCGCACGGTCTACCCGTTCGCCGCTGGGCCAAACCGCCTGCCGGACACCCGAACCACCCTGGTGGTGGCCTTCGCTCGGCTCGCGGGCCGCTCGGGTGGGTTTGAAGCACGCCGGGCTGGGCACGGCATACCCGAGATCGTGGGTCCCGCTGACGAGAGGGTGTCATGCCGAAGAAGGCCAGCAACAGCAAGCGTTCGTCGAAGCCTGCCGTGGACGTGGTCGGCGCGGGCGGCGAGGTGCACCAGGGCGTCGCGGGCGGCGCCGTCCTGACCACGGCGATGGGAGCGCCGCTGTCGGACGACCAGAACAGCCTTCGGGCCGGGCAGCGCGGCCCGACCCTGCTGGAGGACTTCGCCATGCGCGAGAAGATCTTCCACTTCGACCACGAGCGGATCCCGGAGCGCGTGGTCCATGCCCGCGGCTACGGCGCGCATGGCACCTTCGAGACGACCGCCGACCTGTCCGCCATCACCCGGGCCGCGATCTTCGCGAAGCCGGGGACCAGGACCGAGGCCTTCGTGCGCTTCTCCACCGTCGCGGGTGCCAAGGGATCGTTCGACCTCGCGCGCGACGTGCGTGGCTTCGCGGTGAAGCTCTACACGACCGAGGGCAACTGGGACATCGTGGGCAACAACATCCCGGTGTTCTTCATCCAGGACGCCATCAAGTTCCCCGACCTCGTGCATGCCGTCAAGGAGTCGCCCGACCGCGCGTTCCCCCAGGCGCAGTCGGCCCACGACAGCTTCTGGGACTTCGTCTCCTTCACCCCCGAGGCGATCCACATGACGCTGTGGCAGATGTCAGACCGGGCGATCCCCCGGTCGTTCCGGTTCATGGAGGGCTTCGGGGTCCACACCTTCCGATTCGTCAACGAGGCCGGTGAGGCACGGTTCGTGAAGTTCCACTGGCGGCCGTTGCAGGGCCTGCAGTCGGTGCTGTGGAACGAGGCCGTCAAGATCAACGGCGCCGACCCCGACTTCCACCGTCGCGACCTCTGGGACGCGATCACCACCGGCGACCTCCCGCAGTGGGACCTCGCGGTGCAGGTGTTCGACGACGAGTTCGCCGACGCGTTCGACTTCGACGTGCTCGACGCCACCAAGCTCATCCCCGAGGAGCTGGTGCCGCTTCAGGTCGTCGGCCGCCTCACCCTCGACCGGGTCGTGGACAACGACTTCGCCGAGACCGAGCAGGTCGCGTTCGGCACCATGAACGTGCCGCCGGGCATCGACTTCTCCGAGGACCCGCTGCTCCAGGGACGGAACTTCTCCTACCTCGACACCCAGCTGTCTCGGCTCGGCAGCACCAACTTCACCCAGCTGCCGGTCAACGCTCCCCGCTGCCCGGTGGCCCACTTCCAGCGTGACGGCCACATGCAGACGGCGGTGCCGACGGGCCCGGTCAACTACGAGCCCAACGGTTTCCAGGGTGCCGACCGCGGCCCGCGCGCTGACGTGGACGGCGGGTTCGCCTCGTATGCCGCGCCGTTGGAGGGCGCGAAGGCGCGAGTGCGGTCGGAGACGTTCGCCGACCACTACAGCCAGGCCCGCCAGTTCTTCATCAGCCAGACCCCGGTCGAGCAGGACCACATCGTGAAGGCCTACACCTTCGAGCTGAGCAAGTGCGAGACCCCGGAGGTGCGCACGCGGATGCTCGCGCACCTGCGCAACGTGCACGCCGACCTCGCGACCGCTGTCGCCGAGGGGCTCGGCATGTCGCTGCCCGAGGCGGCGACACCGGCGGTGGAACCGCGCACCGACCTGCCGCCCTCGGATGCCCTGAGCATCCTGAAGAACGGACCGGCCAGCTTCGCCGGCCGCAAGCTCGGGGTGCTGGTCACCGACGGCACGGACGCCGCGGTGCTGGCGGCCCTCCGGACCGCGGTCGCCGACGTGGGTGCGGTGCTCGAGACCATCGCACCGGTCGTCGGCGGGGTCACCCTGAGTGACGGCTCGGTGCTCGCGGCCGACCAGATGGTCGACGGCGGACCGTCGGTGCTCTACGACGCAGTGGTCCTCCTTCCGGGGGCCAAGGCGGTGGGCGCGCTGGCAGCCCGCAGCACGGCGAAGGACTTCGTCTCCGATGCCTTCGCCCACCACAAGTTCATCGGCTACAACGTCGCCTCGACCCCGCTGCTCGAGGCGGCGGGGGTCGCCGCCCTCCTCGACGACGGCTGCCTCAAGCTGACCAGGTCGGGGGCGGCCAAGTTCGTCCGGCGGTGCTCGTCGCTGCGCCACTGGGACCGCGACGTTCAGCCCTGAGCCGTCGGCTGACCCCCGTTTGTCGTCCCCAGGGGCGCAACGGGGATCCAGCCCGATCGCCGTGAGGGGGCAGGGCGACCGGGCTGGACGGGCGGGCCGGGCCCCGGTCGCCAGGGGAAGGACCGGCCGGCCGCGGGCGCGCCGGGTGCCAGTGTCTCCGGCCCTTCCTGAGTGGATCCTGAGACAGCCGTTGTCGTGCTCCGTGCCGGGGGCTCGGGTCGGGTCAGGCAGGTCGGCCCGGGCCGCCGGCGCTGCCGGGGCCGGGGCCGCCACCGGTGTGGGTGGTGATGGTCTTGAGATCCTTGCTGACCTCGAGCATGACGTTGGCGCCGGCCTTGGTGCCGAAGACGTCGTAGGAGCCGTCGGGGTCCATGCGGACGGAGCCGACGGTCACGGCGGAGTCCTTGGCCTTGACGGCGGCGGTCACCGTGGCGAGGGCGGCGCCCGTGACGGGGGTGTCGTTGCTGCCACCGCCGGCACCCCCGTGACCCCCAGGACCGCCCGGGCCGCCACCGGTGTGGGTGGTGATGGTCTTGAGGTCCTTGCTGACCTCGAGCATGACGTTGGCGCCGGCCTTGGTGCCGAAGACGTCGTAGGAGCCGTCGGGGTCCATGCGGACGGAGCTGACGGTCACGGCGGAGTCCTTGGCCTTGACCGCGGCGGTCACCGTGGCGAGGGCCGTGCCCGTGACCGGGGTGTCGTTCGAACCCCGCTGGCCGGCGGGGGACTCACCTCCGGGGGTCGAGTAGGCGGTGGTGCTGGCTGCCGGGCTGGCGGCACCGGAGAATGCCGCGGCACCGATGACGATGCCCGTGGCGGCCACCAGGCCGGACGCGGCGGTGACGATGCGGGTGTTGATCATGACGAGTAGGTCCTTTGCTCCCAGGACGCCGGACGGAGGCCAGGCGATGTCCCGACTCTGGGGAGCGCGGCTGTCAGCAACCTATCGATGCGCTGGGCTCGGGCTGGCAGTTCCTTCCGGGAGGCGGGCGGCGTTCCCGGACGCGGACGCGCGGGCGACAGCCTGCCCCGGACGGACCACGAGGCACTCCACCCCGAAGTGGCGGGCCCGCACTGCCAGACCGCGGACCAGCTCGTCGAGCCCGCTCTCGGCGACGCGACGACCGAGGGTGGGCGACCCGCCGGGCGCCGACGCCCCGGGCAAGGCGACCACGACCGTGCCGTGGCCTTGCGCCGCAAGGACATCGACCGCGACGTTGGCCACCAGGGCCGGCCCCGTGAGGTTGGTCAGCAACACCGCCTGGAGGCCCGGCTCACCCGGGTGGTCAGCGCCGGCGTCAGGAGCCTGCGACGACTCTGCCGGTGAGCTGACACCCACGACCACGAGGTCGAGGCCGCCCATGCGCCGCCGCGCCTCGGCCAGGAGCATGCTGATCGCAGCGGTGCCCCAGGCGGCCTCGTAGGCCAGCACGTGTGTTCCGAAGCCGTCCTCGCAGAGCGCCGCCTCCGCGGCGCGCAGCTCCGCACTGGTGCGGGCGGCCAGGGTGATCACCGTGTCGTCGGCGCCCGCCAGCCGACCGACGACCACCAGGCCGATCTCCGACGGCCCGCCGACGAGCAGCACGCGGTGCGCGTGCGCCATCCTCCCCGGCGATACTGCCGCCTGACCTGTGGCAGTGGCCGGAGACGCAGTTCCGTCCATGGCCGGAAACCTACGCAGCCGGCGCTGAGCCTCTCCTGAGTAGGGACGCCGGACGTGCCCGGGCGCTCAGGGAGGCTTCAGGGACGGCGTTGCTAGCCTGCTCGACGTCACCGATGAGGGAGCGGACGAGGTCGATGCAGCGCTGGTACTCGTGGTCCCTTCAGCGACGCGTGCTCGTGACGTCCGGTGTCGTGGTGACGGTGATGATCGTCATCGGCGTGGCTGCCTTCGCGGTCACCCTCGACCGGATCCTCTACAGCGCCTCGCTCGACTCGGCGCGGACGCAGGCCACCCAGGTGGCACAGCTCGTGAGCAGCGGCCGGGCCCCGGCCGAAGAGGCGCTGACCCAGGTGCGGGTCCGGGGTGCGCTGCTCCAGGTGCTCGACCGTGACGGGCGGGTCGTGGCGGCGTCCGAGCGCAGGCTGGAGGCAAGGTCGATCAGCAGCCTGCGGCCGGTGGTGGACCAGGTGGACGTCGCCCAGGTCACCTCGATCCCGGGTGAGCTCGGTGAGCCCTACGCGATCGTGGCGCAGGGCGTCGCCGACCCCAGCGGCACGGCATACATCGTCGTGGTGGGGTCACCCCTGAACATCGAGACCGACACCGTGCAGACGGCCACCCTCCTGCTCGCGGTGGGAGCCGCGACCCTGCTGGTCCTGCTGCTCTTCCTCATCCGACGGGTGCTGCAGCAGGCGCTGGCCCCGGTGGAGCGCATTCGCAGCCAGGTGTCACAGATCAGCCAGGTGCGCGGGCGGGGCACCATCGACGTGCCGCCGACGGGTGACGAGATCGCCCGGCTGGCCGAGACCATGAACGACATGCTGACCCGGCTGGAACGGGCCGACGCCTCGACCCGGCGGTTCGTCTCGGACGCGTCGCACGAGCTGCGGAGCCCGCTCGCGACCATCCGGGCCGCGGTCGAGGTCTCGGGGGCGGCCGGCGCGGCCCCCGACGAGCGGGACGCCGTCATCCACGCGGAGGCGCTGCGCATGCAGGGGCTCGTGGACGACCTGTTGACGCTGGCCAAGGCCGACGACGGCGCGCCCATGCTGAAGGAGGACGTCGACCTCGACGACATCGTGGACGGTGAAGCGCGTCGCGTGCGCGCCACGGGGGTGGACGTGGAGGCGCACATCGCGGCGGCCCGGGTGCTCGGTGACCCGGTCCGGCTCGAGCAGATGGTGCGCAACCTGGTGGACAACGCGGTCCGCCACACCTCCGGGGCGGTGGCCCTGTCGGTGGGCACCGAGGGCGCCGAGGTGGTGGTGCGGGTCGACAACGACGGACCACCGATCCCGGTGGCCGACCGGGACTCCGTCTTCGAACGCTTTGCCCGGCTCCAGGAGTCGCGGCAGCGTGACACCGGGAGAAGCGGGCTGGGCCTGGCCATCGTGCGGACCGTGGCCGTCGCGCACGGTGGCACCGCGGTCGCGACGCAGACGCCGGGGGGCAGCTGCCGTTTCGAGGTCAGGCTCCCGGCTGGCCGAGGTAGTGCGGCTGGCTAGCCCGCGACGTCACCCTGCGGTGTGCCACCGGACACGGGCATGAGCCGGTAGCCCATGCCGCGGACCGTCTCGAGGGAGGTGACGCCGAACGCTGCGTCGATCTTGCGCCGCAGGTACCCGATGTAGACCTCGACGATGTTGTCGCTCCCGTCGAAGTTCGGGTCCCAGACGTTGTCCAGGATCTCGGCCTTGGACAGGACCACCTCGGGGTGTCGCATCATGAACTGGAGGACGGCGAACTCCTTGGCAGTCAAGGAGATCCGGTGACCCTGGCGGGTGACGACGCGCTTGTTCGGGTCGAGGTGGAGGCTGCCGACGGTCAGGCTGACGGGCCGTGCGGGGGCGCCGCGACGCACCAGTGCCCGGAGGCGGGCGACCAGCACGATGAAGCTGAACGGCTTGGTGAGGTAGTCGTCCGCGCCGAGCTCGAAGGCGTCGGTCTGGTCGTACTCGCCGTCCTTGGCCGTGAGCATCAGGGTGGGTGCCCAGATCTCCAGGCCCCTGATGTTGCGCAGCACGTCGTAGCCGTTGCGGCCCGGGAGCATGATGTCGAGGACGATCACGTCGTAGGGGCTCTCGGTCGCGAGCCACTGCCCCGTGACGCCGTCGTGGGCGACGTCCACCACGAAGCCCTCGTTGACGAGCCCGCGACGGATCGTCTCCGCCAACGCCTTCTCGTCCTCCACCAGCAGCACCCGCATGGTCAGGACCCTGCCCGCGCGACCGGCCGGTCGTCCAGTCCTCCCCTGTGCCGAGGCGCTGTCGCCACCTGCACCGGGTGCTGGCGGAACACCGCCCACGCGGCCGCGGCGCAGGCGAGCACGGCGACCGCGAGGGCCCACGACGCCACCACGTCGGTGAGCCAGTGGTAGCCCAGGTAGAGGCGGGTGACGCCGACGAGCGCGCTCGCGACCACCCACCCCGACACCACGAGGACCCGACTCGTGCGGCCCGTGGTCCGGGTGAGGAGGAGTCCCGCGACGAGTCCGAAGAACACCGTGGAGAAGAGCGTGTGCCCGGACGGGAAGGAGAAGCTGCTGTCGAGCGGGCCGAGGACGTCGGCGGCGGGCGGCCGCTGCCTCGCCATCAGGTGCTTGAGGCCGATGCTCAGGGCGCCGGCGGTGCCCATGCTGGCGGCGAAGAGCACGGCACTCGCCCGGGCCCGCTTGGCGATCACCAGCCAGGCCAGGACCAGCACGGTCAGGATGGCCATGGCGGGCTCGCTGCCGATCGTCGTGACGAGCTGGGCCGCCCCGCTCAGCAGCGGAGTCCGGGAGTGCACCAGCCACGTGGTGACGGCGGGGTCGTCGGCAGCGAGGTCGCCGCGTTCGGCCGCTCCGTCGGCGAGCAGGACGGTGATCGTGATGCTGAGGGCGACGACCAAGACCAGGGCGACGCCGGGTAGGCCGCGCAGCCGGTCGAGCCGGCTCGCGTGCGGTCGGGGCGGCGCGGGCTGCGCCGTCGGGTGAGACACGTGGGTCCTCCTGCAGTGTGGTCCGCCCACTGTGCGTGCTCCTCGCTGAAGGCTTCCTGAGACGCGGGTCGGGTCGCCACTGGTTCCTGCGCGCGCACTCAGGAACGGTTCAGGCGCCGGACGCGATGGTGGGGCCAGCCCACGAGGGCACCGCCCACCAGGAGCAGGTCATGCCCTTGCCAGTCCATGCACCGACCGCTGAGCCGTGGCCGGAGGCGCCAGCACCCCGCGCGCGGGGGTGGGCGCATCTCCGGGCGGCAGGCGCCGCCGTCGTGGCGGTCGCCGTGCTCGGGTGGGTCCTGCCCCGGGCCACCGGCGCCTCGTGGTCGGGTATCGCGCCAGTCCTGGCGGGCGTCCGACCTCTCGAGCTGGTCCTGCTCACGGTGGTCTGGGCGGCGGGGCTCCTGGCCTACTCGTACGTCCTGACCGGCGCCCTGCCGGGGCTGAGTCGTCGCCGGGCGCTCACCCTCAACCTCACCGGGAGCGCCGTCTCCAACGTGACCCCGATGGGCGGGGCGCTGGGGGTGGGCACCAACCTGATGATGGTGCGAGCGTGGCAGTTCCGCCCCGCCGCCTTCGCGGCATTCACGGTCGTGACGAACATCTGGGACGTCATGGGCAAGCTGGTCCTGCCCCTGGTGGCCCTCGTCGCCGTCCTCGGCGGCCGCGACCTGCCCACCGGCACCCTCGAGGCAGCGGCGCTCACGACGGGTGTGGTGCTGGGGGCGCTGCTGTCGACGGTCGTGCTCGTGCTTCGCAGCGACCGCGTCGCCCGAGGCGTCGGCCGGGGCGGTGCCGCACTCCTCGGACGGGTCGGCCCCCGCGGGCTCGCCGCTCGGGCGGAGGGCTTCGAGGCGGCGTTGCTGGACACCCGGGCCCGAGTGGCTGGGGTGATGGCGCGGACCTGGCCCCAGCTGACCCTCGGGACCTTGGCCTACCTGACGCTCCAGGGCGCCCTCCTGTGGGCCTGCCTGCGTGCCGTCGGCGCGACGCCCCCGCTGAGCGTCGTGGTCGCCGGGTTCGCCGTCGAGCGGCTCCTCACGCTGGCGGTGATCACGCCCGGCGGCGCGGGCCTGGTGGAGACAGGGACGGCCGGGGTGTTGGTGGCGTTCGGGGTCGACCCGCTCCTGGCGGCCGCGGGAATCCTGCTCTACCGGGGCTTCACGTTCCTCCTCGAGATCCCCGTCGGGGCCGTGTGGCTCGGTGGTTGGGTGGTCGCCCGAGCGCGAGCCGGGCGGCAGGCAGCATGAGGATCCTGCACGCCACCGACACCTTCGGCCCGACGCTCGGGGGGATCGAGGTGATGGTGCGAGACCTGGCAGCGCGGCAGGCCGCCGAGGGCCACGAGGTCACCGTCCTCACGCGGACCCCCGGGCCGGCCTCGTCCGACGTGACGGTGACGGTGAGCCGGGACCCCAGCCTGCTGGCTGACCTGGTGCGAAGGAGCGACGTCGTGCACGCGCACGTGTCCGCCTACTCCCCGCTGGCGCTGCGCGCCGCGGAGACGGCGGCCGCAGCGGGCGTGCCGGCGGTCGCAGCGGTCCACTCGATGTGGGGCAGCGGGTGGCCGCTGGTTCGTGCGGTCGCCGGGGCCCGCGGCTGGTTGGGCAGTCCCATCCAGTGGGCAGCCGTCAGCGAGGCGGCCGCCGGTCCGGTGCGACGAGCACTGCCCGGCCGCCGGGTCATCATCCTCCCGAACGCCGTCGACGTCGCCGCCTGGGCGACGGACGCCCGGCCGGCAGGCCCTCACGTCCTCACCATCGTCTCGGTCATGCGCATGGTGCGGCGCAAACGCCCCCTTGCCCTGGTCGAGACGCTTCGCCGCCTCCGACACCAGCTTCCCCCTGACGTGCGCATCCGGGCGGTCCTGGTGGGGGACGGCCCGCAGCGTCCTTCGGTCCTGAACGCCGTGGCGCGTCACGGGATGGACGGCTGGGTGTCCGTGCCGGGCTCCATGGACCACGAGGCGATCAGGGACGTGTACCGCAGCGCCGACGTGTTCGTGGCCCCGGCCACCTTGGAGTCGTTCGGGATCGCTGCCCTGGAAGCGCGGGCGGCGGGTCTTGCTGTCGTCACCCGCGCCGGCACCGGGGTCAGCGACTTCGTGACCCACGAGCAGGACGGCCTGGTCGCCGGGACGAGCGCCGAGCTGGCATCCGCCCTCGTGCGGCTCTGCACCGACCCTGGCCTGCTCGCTGACCTGCGCACGCACAGCGCGAGGCACCCGCCGGCCTTCGACTGGTCAGATGTGTTGTGGCGCAACGCGTATGGCTACGAGCTGGCCGCCGAGCTCGCCCACGGCCAGGCCGTGAGCGGGCCTGCTCGGGTGTCGCCCCGCCGACCGGCGCTTAGTGACGGCGCGACGGGGGACGAGACGATCAGCGTCCACTGAGGCGACTCCCACCAGCCTGGACCGGCGTCAGCAGCCGTTTGCCGGCCGGTGGGGCGGGTAGGACACCAAGGCAACAGCCGGCAACGAGCGAGGAGCCAGACCCATGACCGAGAACGCGACGCCCAACGACGACCCGAACACGTCGAGGCAGGACACTGGAGCACCCGCCATCGGCCAGGACGAGGAGCAGCAGGACGGCGGCCCCGGTTCGCACACCGAGGCCGGCACCGGCGGCGCGGAGGACGACGCCGCCAGCGGCGGGGTCCCCGAGAAGGCGGACCAGGACGACTGACCGACCACAGGGACTGACCCGCGCGGACCGCACTCGCGCGGGTCAGCCCTTGTCCCGGCGCAGGATTCCCAGCGGCAGCACCAGCCAGTTGATGGTGAAGAGCACCAGGGCGGCGCCCGCGGCAGCGAGGGCCACTGGGGTGTCGGTCACGACGTCGAAGATGACGAAGGCGACGGCCGAGACGGCCAGCGCCAGGGCCACCAGACCGACCCGGGCGCACCGGTTGGCAAGGTCCACGAGCGCTGCCTTCTCGCCCTTGCGGAACAGCAGTCGGTGAGCGCTCACGGGAGCGACCAGGAAGGCGGTCGCGACCACGGCGAGGGCGAAGGCGCCGAGGAAGACCACCCGGTTGAGGTCCTCGATCTGGGTGAACCGCTGCTGGAACGGCAGGGTGAGCAGGAAGCCGGCGAGGATCTGCACACCCGTCTGCACGACGCGCAGCTCCTGGAGCAGCTCGTCCCAGTTGCGGTCGAGCCGCTCGAGCGGGGTCTCGTCGCGGCCGTCGTGGGCGCTGGCCGTGTCGGCGTCGTGGTCCATGGCCCACGTCTACCCCGATTCGCTCCCGGCAACCAGACCAGCGCTGTCTGCCCTTGCGCCGGTGCGGACCTGGTGGTTGTGTGAAGGCAGACACATCGGTCCAAAAGCGGTGCCGTGTCCCATCACTCGAAGGGATGCCCGCCATGGCCCTCGCGACACCGCTCCCGACCACCGCACTCCCTGCGGCGCGCCACGACCACGCCGGACCGGACTCACCGGACCACGCCCGGGCCGAGGAGCTCCTCGCCGAGGTGGAGACGTGCCACGACCGATGGCGCCGGGGTGAGCTGGTCCGTGAGGCGGTCGTCCTCACCCTCGACCTCGCCGACGGAGTGGCACGGCGATACCAGGGGCGCGGCATGGAGCCCGACGACCTCGTCCAGGTGGGCCGGATGGCCCTCGTGAAGGCGGCGAACGGCTACCGTTGCGGACGGGGCAGGAGCTTCGCGGCATACGCGGTGCCGACCATCTCCGGCGAGATCAAGCGGCACTTCCGCGACCAGGGCTGGCTGGTGCGGCCACCGCGACGCCTGCAGGAGCTTCGCGCCGAGGTGGCCGGGGAGCAGGAAAGGCTCCGCCAGGTGCTGCTCCGGGAGCCCACCGACTTCGAGCTGGCCCGGGCGCTGGACGTGGCCACCGAGGAGATCCGCGAGGTGCGCTCGTGCTCGATGGCCTACCACGCCATGCCCTTGGACGCCCTCGACGCCCCGCGGCCGTCCGACGACGAGCGATGGTTCGACGACGTGGTGGTGGCCCGTGACGCGCTCCGGGATGCGTTGGTGGGCTTGGGAGAACGTGACCTGCTGATCGTCCGGCTCCGGTTCGTCGAGGAGCAGACCCAGTCGGAGATCGCCGAGGTGCTCGGCGTCAGCCAGATGCAGGTGTCACGGCTGCTGGCCTCGATCGTGCGACGGTTGCGCGCGGCCATGGGCCTCGAGGTCGAAGGAGTGCAGGCATGAAGCTCGGGTACTTCCTGTCCTGCGAGGAGTACGGCCCCGACGACCTCGTCGAGCAGGCGGTCCTTGCCGAGCGGGCCGGCTTCTCCGGGCTGTGGATCAGCGACCACTACCACCCGTGGAACGACGAGCAGGGCCAGAGCCCGTTCGTGTGGTCGGTGATCGGCGCAGTCTCGCAGGTGTGCTCGTTGCCCGTGACCACGGCTGTGACCTGCCCGACCGTGCGCCTGCACCCAGCCGTCGTGGCGCAGGCCGCCGCGACCTCGGCGACGCTGCTCGGCGGCAAGTTCGTCCTGGGCGTCGGCAGCGGCGAGGCCCTCAACGAGCACATCCTCGGCGGTCCGTGGCCGCACGCCGAACGCCGCCTCGAGATGCTGGAGGAGGCCGTGGGGCTGATGCGTGAGCTCTGGACCGGCAAGGTGGTCTCGCACTCCGGTGAGCACTACACGGTGGACACGGCCCGGATCTACACGCTCCCGGACCAACCGCCCCCGGTCTACGTGTCGGCGTTCGGGCCGAAGGCCCTCGAGGTCGCAGCCCGCATCGGGGACGGCTTCATCACCACCCAGCCTGACGGCGAGTCGGTCGCGGAGTTCCGGCGGCTGAAGGGAGACGACCGGGCGCCGGCGATGGCCGGCCTCAAGGTGGCCTTCGCCGACAGTGCCGAGGAGGGACGCGACCATGCCCACCGCCTGTGGGCGAACTCCGGGCTGCCCGGCGAGCTCGCGCAGGTGCTCCCGTCCCCGAAGCACTTCGAGCAGGCCTCGACGCTGGTCACGAAGGAGGCCACCGGCGAGTCCGTCGTCTGCGGCAATGACGCGCAGGAGCATCGGGACGCCTTCGCGCCGTATGCGGAGGCGGGGTTCGACGAGGTCTTCGTCGCCAACATGGGACCCCACTGGCGCGAGATGATCGAGTTCTACGGGGAGCACGTCCTGCCCCAGGTGCGCTGAGCTGTCGAGCTGGGGAGCCGGCGTCGACCTCGCTCTCTGGCCAGGTCGGGGCCGCTTTCAGGGGTGGGGCTCCCAGATGCCCGGCACCGGCGCCGGCCTGGCGTCCTGGAGCGCGTCGAGCAGGGCCGCGAGGTCCTGGAAGGTCAGCTCGGCGCCGGCGTGCTCGAGCTCGGGCGCACTCGTCCCACCGGTCGCGACGCCGATCGCCACCGCGCCGACCCTGGTGGCGGCCACCATGTCCCAGACCGAGTCGCCCACGACCATCACGTCCTCGGCGTCCAGCCCCGCGCGGAGCAGGACGGTGCCGAGCACGTCCGGGTCGGGCCGGGCGGGGTCCACGTCGTCGGCGGTGACGACGACATCGAAGTCGGGGTGGTCGAGCACCTCCAGCATCGCCCACAGGTCACGCCCGCCTCCGGACGAGGCCAGGCCCACGGTCAGCCCGGCGTCGCGGCACCAGTTCAACAGCGCCCTGGCCGCGGGGAGGGGATGGAGCCGCTCGTGCCACGTGCCGAAGAGGGTGTCGTGGGCCGACGTGATCGCGCCGTCCTGGCTCCGGTCCCGCCCGTCGCCCAGCAGGTGGTGGAGGAGGTGGTCGGCCCCCATCCCGACGGTGTGGTGCACGGCGGCCATGGGTCGGGCGTGACCGAACTGCTGCAGGGCCTCCCACCAGCAGAGCGTGTGCACGTAGGTCGAGTCGACCAAGGTGCCGTCCAGGTCGAAGACGATCCCGCTCGCTCGCGTCAGGCTGTCTGACATGGTGCCTCCCCAGCGCCCGTGCCACCGGGCCGTCGAACTTGCTCCCTCCATCGTGCCCCCGATTGCAGCGGCCCAAACCCCCGCGTTTGGCGTCCGTGGAGTCGGGTAGGTCCAGCAGTGGTGGCGCGCCCCGCTCGCTCACGTCACCGGCATACCGCTCCGCAGCGAGTGCACAGGAGGTCACCATGCCTGCACGCAAACCCGGCCCGTCCGTGAAGGACCCCGAGATGTACGAGGCGCTGCGCGACGACGGCGCCAGCAAGGAGAAGGCGGCCCGCATCTCCAACGCCGCAGCGAACACCTCGCGGCGTTCGGTGGGGGCCAAGGGCGGTCGCAGCGGTGACTACGACGACTGGACCAAGCAGGACCTCATGAAGCGGGCCCGCGAGATCGGGATCGAGGGCCGGTCCTCGATGTCGAAGGCCGAGCTGATCACGGCCCTGCGGAACCACTGAGCCGGCCGCGCGGGCTCAGAGGCTGTCGACCACCTGACGCGCCACGTCCCGGAGCTTCTCGTTGCGGGTGCTGGACCAGCTCTTGAGCAGCTCGAACGCGGCGTCGGCGTCGATGCCGTAGCGCACCATCAGGGCACCCTTGGCGCGCTCGATCACGGCGCGGTGCTCGATCACCTGGGAGGCCTCCTGCCAGACGTCGAGCTTCACCTGGCGTTCGAGGGCCTGGGTGACATCCACCAGGTAGCCGTGCAGGGCGACGACGCGTCCGCCCAGGACGATCCCCTCGCCCACCGAGATGACCTGGCGCACCGCGCCGTCGGCGGTCACCACCCGGTGCGGCTGGGTGAAGGGCTTCCCGGTCGCCAGCGCGCGGTGCAGCGTCGCGGAGGTCTCGGCGTGGTCGTCGGGATGCTTGAAGGAGAGGATCAGCTCGGTGGTCGGCTGCGCCTCGCTCTCGCGCAGGCCGTGGATGGCGAACATCTCCGCGGACCACCACCAGGTGTCGGTGAGGGTGTCGTAGCGGAAGCGTCCGAGGGTGGACGATGGCGTCGGCTGCGGCGCACCACCGACCTGGTGGTCCTGCGTGCAGCCATCGGTGGCAGGGCTCGGCTCGGGCGCCGACATGGGTCCTCCGTGACAGGTGTCCGCTCACAAAGCGGAAGTGAAACGAGAGGGCTGCTCTTTAACCCGGCGTCATCATAGGACACCGAGCGCGCGCGGCCCGGCAAATCGTCCGTCCGGGTGCCCCGACCCGGTCGGCGGGAGCGGTCTGGGCACGTCAGGAGCGCCTCCGGAATGGCGTCAAGCGTTGACAGAACGGGATATTTCGGAAGATGATCACAGGGCTTCAAGCAGCCGGGGCATCTCCTACGACGTCCCCGGAGGCCCTGATGACCGAGTTGATGAAGCCCGTCGCAGACAGCGACGCCGCACCGGTCGGCACGGCACTCGAGGGCGGGTCCGCTGCGTCGGTGCGCGAGCTGCTTACCGAGCTCGCGGCCCTCGAGGACGCCACCCGGGAGCCGAGTGCGAAGCGTCGCGAGCGGCTGGCGGCCCTGGCCCGCGAGCAGGAGATCATCGACGAGCTCCACCGGCGCTGCCCCGAGTCGACGTCACCGAGCTGACCGGAAGAGCCGATCCGCCTGCGGTCAGGAAGTGACCGGAAGTCTTCCTAGGCTGGTGGTAGAACCTCCGAGGGAGAGGTTGCGACGAGAGGACCGGCCATGGACTACAAGATCGAGCTCATCCCCATCTCCGTCACGGACATCGACCGCACGAAGGCGTTCTACGAGGACGTCGTGGGGTGGCCGGCGGACCAGGACCAGGTGGTGGAGGAGGCGGGCCTGCGCTTCGTCCAGATCACGCCACCCGGCTCGGCCTGCTCCTTCTGCTTCGTCACGGGGATGACGATGCTGGGCGAGGGCATGAAGCAGTACATCCAGGTCGTGGTCGCCGACGCCGACGCTGCTCACGCGGAGCTCAAGGGTCGTGGCGTCGAGGTGTCCGAGGTGGAGGACCTGCCGTGGGGTCGGTTCACCCACTTCGAGGACCCCGACAGCAACCACTTCGCCCTCCAGGAGCTGCCCGACTACGCGGCCGGGCTCGCGGCGCGCGAGGCGGCAGCGTCCGGCTCCGCCACCTAGGTGGCGGAGCGCTCCGTCGCCCTCGGCGCCATTGGCCGGCGCAGGACCAGCCCGGCCACCAGCGCGCCGAGGGTGCCGA
Organism: Pedococcus bigeumensis; assembly: GCF_039531795.1. Taxonomy (NCBI): domain Bacteria; kingdom Bacillati; phylum Actinomycetota; class Actinomycetes; order Micrococcales; family Intrasporangiaceae; genus Pedococcus; species Pedococcus bigeumensis. The sequence goes on from NZ_BAAAQS010000003.1 coordinate 950,373, forward strand.
GCGCCTCGTCACCCAAGGTGTCCTGGTATGCCGTGTCGAGCTCGGTGCCGTGGCGGATGAAGGTGTACCACTCGCCGAGCTCCCACCCGATGGCCAGCACCGCACCGAGTCCGGTGACCAGCAGGACCCGGGTCCACGGTGTCCGGATCCCATGCAGCAGTAGCACGCCGAGACCAGCGCAGAGCAGGACCCAGTTGACGAAGTGGTTGGCGTCGTCCCACCAGGCCACGGAGTCGTAGAGGTCGAGGGTGTTGCCGGTGACGTCGATCAGGAACGGCGCCATGACGAGGGCGAAGGCAGCCCACGGCACCCTGACGCGGCGCCCGCGGTGGACCAGCCACCAGGCCGCCGGCACCACCAGCATCATCACGGGGTACGCGACCAACCGGGCCCCGAAGGCCTTGCCCTCGAACTGCTGGAGGCTGCTCGCGAACGTGCCCACGCCGAGCTGCGCGACGGTCAGCGCCAGGACGGCCGCCGGCGCCCACCAGCCGGCGCGGCTCCGCGCCTCTGCACCGTCTCCGCCGTCTGCCCCGGTTCCGCCGTCTGCCCCGGTTCCGCCGTCTGCCCCGTCTCCGCCGTGCCCCATGTGCAGATCATGGTGGACGAGCCCCCGGGGTGGGGGGACGGCGAGTCAGGCGCAGCCACGCCGCCGGCGACGCTGCGCCTGCGGCGTGGCCCGCGGTCACTCCGGAAGCGGACCCGTCGCCTCCACCTGGTTCAGCTGCTCGCACGACCCCTCGACGGCGAAGTCGTTGCCCTGTTGGCCGTTGCACACGTCGAAGTTGGGGCCCGGCGGGACGGGTGCCGGGTTGTCGCCGGTCATCAGGTCGTCCCCGGTGCCGCCGAGCAGCGTGTCGCTCCCGTAGTTGCCGACCACGATGTCATTGCCTGCGCCACCGTTGACGACGTCGTCGGCCGGGCCGCCGAAGAGCTCGTCGTCGCCCGTGTCACCCATGACGACGTCAGGACCCATCTGCCCGGTGGCGAAGTCGTTGCCGTCACCGGCTCGGAGCAGGTCGGCCCCGCCCTCCCCGGCGAGCTGGTCGTCGCCGGCGCCTCCGACCAGCTGGTCGTCACCCCCGGGGACGTTCATCCCTGCCGGGTTGCCCAGCAGGAAGGTCTCCCCGGTGTCGCCGAGGATGAAGTCGCTCCCGTCGCCACCGTCGAGGCGGTCATTGCCGGGGCCGCCGCAGATCAGGTCGTCACCCCCGCCGCCGTTGACGACGTCGTCACCCGCTCCCGCGAGGATCACGTCCGGGCCAGGAGTGCCGAGGATGCGGTCGGGGCCAGCCGTCCCGACGATCGTCGCGGCATCGACACCGAAGACGAGCAGGCACGGGTCCGGCTCCTGTGCCGAGGCGGTCGAGGCGAGTCCGAGGCTCAGGATCAGAGCCCCGGTGGTGATGAACGGCAGTCTTCGCATGACGCTTCCTCCCTGGTCAGCGGGCGCGGTGTGCCCATCGACCACCGTCCCGCGCTCGATCCGGCCGGTCATGGCGCAGAAGTTCTAGTACGACGGGGACCGTCACGCGGTCTGCGGTCTGCGGGTCTGCGGGTCTGGGGGCCGTTGCCCACCGGCCGGACGACCGCCGAGCTTCACGCCGGGTAGACGGCCACTTCGCTCGCCTTGACGGTCAGCACGACCTCCGCGCCGGGTGCCAGGGCGAGGTCGGCCAGCGCCGCGGGGGTGATGTCTGCCGAGAGGTGTGCCGTGTGGACGCGCACCTGGTGTCCGTGCGGCTCCAGCTCGGTGACGGTCGCGTGCACGACGTTGCGTGGGCTGCCCGATGGTGCCACCCGGTAGACGCCCACCGCGCTCGGGCTGAACACCGCCACGGCTGCCGAGCCCTCGGCCAGGTCGTCGTCCGACAGCCCCTCGACGTGCAGCCCCTCCGGCGTGGTGACCGTCGTGCCGTGGGCCGTGCCGCGCACGAGGTTGAGGCCGGCGATGCGCGCTGCGAACCGGCTGGTGGGCCGGGTCAGCACCCGGGAGGTCGGGCCCTCCTCGACGACCCGTCCGCCCTCGAGCACGGCGACGTCGTCCGCCAGCAGCACGGCGTCGAGGATGTCGTGCGTGACCACGATGGTCGTGCGACCTTCGAGCACCCGGCGCAGCAGCTGGCGGATGGCCGGGGCCGAGTCGACGTCGAGCGCCGACAGGGGCTCGTCGAGCAGCAGCAGGTGGGGCTCGGTGGCCAGCGCACGGGCGATGGCCACCCGCTGGGCCTGTCCGCCCGAGAGCGCCGCGGGCCGGCGGTCGGCGAACGCCTCCGCGTCCACCTGCGCCAGCCAGTGGCGAGCCAGCTCGCGAGCCCGGCCACGCGGCATACCGGAGCTGCGTGGGCCGAAGGCCACGTTGTCGAGCACCGACAGGTGAGGGAACAGGCGGGCTTCCTGCGCGAGCAGCGCCACTCCACGTGCGTGTGGTGGGACCCACGTGGGGTCGCCATCGCCATTGTGGGAGAACAGGATCCGGTCATCGAGGGTGATGTGCCCCGACCCGGGACGCAGGAGGCCCGCGATCGAGGCGAGTGCCGTGGACTTGCCTGCGCCGTTGGGACCGAGCAGCGCAAGGGTGCGCCCGGCCCCGACGTCGATCGCGAGGTCGATGTCGCGCTCGGGAAAGCCCAGGCGGGCCGCCAGCTTCACGATGCCGTCCAGGTCACAGCGCGGTCCTCGACCGTCGGGTGAGGGCGATCACGACCGTGGCGACGACGACGAGCACCAGTGACAGGGCGACGGCCGCCTGGGGATCGGTCTCGCGCTGGAGGTAGATCTCGAGCGGCAGCGTGCGGGTGACTCCCTGCAGGCTGCCGGCGAAGGTGATCGTGGCGCCGAACTCGCCGAGGGCCCGGGCGAACGCCAGCACCGCACCGGAAGCGAGTCCCGGCAGGACGAGCGGGAGGGTGACGCGCAGGAACACCGTGGTGGGTCGGGCGCCGAGCGTCGCGGCCACCTCCTCGTACCGCTGGCCGCCGGTGCGCAGGGCACCTTCGAGGCTGACGACGAGGAAGGGCAGCGCCACGAACGTCTGGGCCATCACGACCGCGGTGGTGGAGAACGCGATCTGCAGACCCAGCACCTCCATGGTGTGCCCGAGCAGACCCCGGCGACCGAACGTGTAGAGCAGGGCTATGCCCCCGACGACAGGGGGAAGCACGAGCGGCAGCAGCACGAGCGAGCGGGCGATCGACTGTCCGCTGAACTCGGTACGCGCGAGGACCAACGCCATCGGCACGCCGAACAGGATGCACAGCACGGTGCTCGCCAGCGAGGTGCGCAGGCTCAGTGCCAGGGCGGCCCGCGAGGACTCGGAGGTGACCAGCGACCCGAAGCTGCCCCACTCGACCCGGGTGAGCATCGCCACCAGCGGCAGGACGACGAACGCCCCGCCGACCGCGGCGGGGAGGAAGACCCAGCCGGGCAGTCCCAGCCGCGGTCGACCTCGCGGCGTGGCTGGCACCTGGGGCGCGACGCGCACGCTACGGCCGGGCGAAGCCGGCGGCTGCGAGGATGCGCCGTCCGGGCTCGCCGGTGACGGCCTCGAGGAAGGCCTGGGCTGCCGCGGGGTTCTTGCTGGCCCGGAGGGTCGCGATCGGGTAGGTGTTCACGGCCGCTGCCGACTCGGCGAGCTCGACGCCCTCGACGGCGTCGCCCGCAGCCTTGACGTCGGTGACGTAGACCAGACCCGCGTCGGCCTCCTGGGACGTGACCTTGCCGAGGACGTCGGTGACCGACTGCTCCTCACTGACCGGCTTGAGGTCGACCTTCCCGGCCGCCTCGACCTTGGCCGCGGCTGCCCCGCACGGCACCGCCGGCGCGCAGAGCACCACCTTCACCCCGGGCGCGGCCAGGTCGGCGAGGCTCGCGATCCCGGCCGGGTTGCCGGGCGGCACCGCGATCTCCAGGGTGTTGGAGGCGAAGTCGACCGGCGCCGCGGCCGTCAGCGAGTCGCCGGTCGCCTTGGCCATGTTCGTGGTGTCGGCCGAGGCGAAGACGTCGGCCGGCGCGCCCTGCTGGAGCTGGGCGACGAGGTCGGAGGAGCCAGCGAAGTTGAACCTCACCTGCACGCCGGGGTGTGCCTTCTCGAACTCGGCCCCGATCTCGGTGAACGTCTTCGTCAACGAGGCGGCGGCGAAGACCGTGACGGTGCCCGTCAGCCTGCCCGAGCCGGATGCGGTCGACGAGGAGCCGCCCCCCTGCCGCGCGTCGTCCGTCGCGGAGCCCGACGCGCAGGCGGCGGTCGCCAGGAGTCCGGCGGTGGCCAGCGCGAGCAGGGGGCGGCGACGCAGGGTGGTCATGACGCTCCCTGGGGAGTCTCGACGATCACGGTGGTGGACTTCACGACGGCGATGGCGACCGACCCGAGCTCGAGCGCGAGGTCGTCGACCGCCTCGGAGCTCATCAGCGAGACGACGCGGAACGGACCGCACTGCATCTCGACCTGGGCCATGACGGTGTCGCGCTTGATGTCGGTGACCAGTCCCACGAACCGGTTGCGGGCCGAGCGCCCGACCCCGCTCGGGTCGGCGACCGCATGGGCCTGGTCGCGGGCGAGCAGGGCCACTCGGTAACCGTCCACGACCATCCGCCCCGCTTCGTCGGAGCCGGCTTCGAGGGCGCCGCTGTCGACCCACCGACGCACGGTGTCGTCGCTCACGCCGAGGAACGACGCGGCATCCTTGATCCTCATCAGCGGCATGTTCCGCACTCTACCTCCGCACCTGCGGATGTGGAGCCGAGTTTGGACCGCAGCAACGGCTGCTCGGATCAGCCGGTGTCGGGCTCCGGCGGCTCGGCAGCGCCATCGCGCTCGTCGCGGTCCGCCCACTCGATGAGCTGGTCGATCTCGAAGACCGCGTCGTCGATCCCGGCGTGCAGGTCGCCCAGCTCGGCGTAGCGGGCCGGCATGGTCGCGATGGTGAAGTCGTCAGGGACCACGTCGTCCACCTCGTCCCAGCGGATCGGGGCCGACACCGTGCCGATCGGGTTGCCGCGCACCGAGTAGGCCGCGGCGATGGTGTGGTCGCGCGCGTTCTGGTTGTAGTCGACGAAGAGGTCGGCGGGGTCGCGGTCCTTGCGCCACCAGGTCGTGGTGACGTCGTCGGGCATCCGCCGCTCCACCTCGCGGGCGAACGCCAACGCGCCACGCCGCACGTCCTTGAAGCCCCACTCGGGCTTGATCCGCACGTAGATGTGCATGCCCGACCCGCCGCTGGTCTTCGGCCACCCGACGGCACCCAGCTCGTCGAGCACCTCGTGGGCCACGTGGGCCACCCGCTGCACGCGGTCCCAGGGGCAGTCGGGCCCGGGGTCGAGGTCGATCCGCCACTCGTCGGGCTTCTCGACATCGGCCCGGCGGCTGTTCCAGGGGTGGAACTCGACCGTCGACATCTGCACCGCCCAGATGACGTGCGCGAGCTCGGTGACGCACAGCTCGTCGGCCGTGCGGTTCCAGCGGGGGAAGGTCACTCGCACCGTCTCGAGCCACGGCGGGGCTCCGTGGGGGACCCGCTTCTGGTGCACCTTCTCGCCGGAGACGCCCTCGGGGAACCGGTGCAGCATGCACGGCCGCTCCCGCAGGGAGTTGACGATCCCGTCCCCGACCGCGAGGTAGTACCTGACCAGGTCGAGCTTGGTCTCACCGCGGGCCGGGAAGTAGACGCGGTCGGGGTTGGTGATGCGCACCTCGCGCTCGCCGACCTCCACCTCGACCGCGGGTGAGCTCGCCTTGGCTGCCATGCCCCCACGCTAGGGGTCGGTATGCCGCCTGCGCACTCCCGCGGCATACCTCAGGTGAGGTGAGGCGGTCGTATGCTCGGCGCATGCTCGAACAGAAGCGCATCCTCGCGACCAGCATCCCCGGCCCCAAGAGCCAGGCCCTCCAGCAGCGCAAGCTCGCCGCCGTGTCCGCCGGCGTGGGCACCGGTCTCCCCGTCTACATCGAGAAGGCGGCCGGTGGCATCCTGCGCGACGTCGACGGCAACCAGCTGATCGACTTCGGTTCGGGGATCGCCGTGACGACCGTGGGCAACGGCAACCAGCGGGTCATCGACGCCGTCACCGCGCAGATCAACGACTTCACCCACACCTGCTTCATGGTCACTCCCTACGAGGAGTACCTCGAGGTGGCCGAGGTGCTGGCCGAGGTCACGCCCGGGACCCACGAGAAGCGTTCCGCGCTCTTCAACTCCGGCTCCGAGGCCGTCGAGAACGCCGTCAAGGTGGCGCGTCACTTCACCGGGCGGCAGGGCATCGTCGCGTTCGACCACGCGTACCACGGCCGCACCAACCTGACCATGGGCCTGACTGCGAAGAACATGCCCTACAAGCACCGCTTCGGCCCGTTCGCGAGCGAGATCTACCGCGTGCCGATGGCCTACCCCTACCGCTGGCCGACCGGCCCGGAGGCGTGTGCCGACGAGGCTTTCGCCGAGTTCGTCGACCTCGTGCACGCGCAGGTGGGGGAGGACAACACGGCGGCCGTCATCCTCGAGCCGATCCAGGGCGAGGGCGGGTTCATCGTGCCGGCCCCGGGGTTCATGAAGAAGGTCGCGGACTGGTGCACCGAGCAGGGGATCCTGTTCATCGCCGACGAGGTCCAGACCGGGTTCTGCCGCACCGGCGACTGGTTCGCCTCCGAGCACGAGGACGTCGTGCCCGACCTGATCACCACGGCCAAGGGCATCGCCGGTGGCATGCCGCTGGCCGCGCTCACGGGTCGCGCCGACGTGATGGACGAGATCCACGTCGGCGGCCTCGGGGGCACCTACGGCGGCAACCCGGTCGCGTGCGCCAGCGCCCTGGCCGCGATCGAGACGATGAAGGTCGACGACCTGGCCGGACGCGCTCGCGCGGTCGAGGCGCTGTTCCGCCCGCGGCTCGAGGCCCTCGCCGACAAGTACGGCGTCATCGGCGACATCCGCGGTCGCGGGGCGATGCTCGCGGTCGAGCTGGTCAGCGACCTCGAGCACAAGACCCCCGACGCCGACCTCACCGGACGGGTCAACAAGGCCTGCCACGCGCGCGGCCTGGTCACGCTCACCTGCGGCACCTTCGGCAACGTCTTCCGGTTCCTGCCGCCGCTGTCGGCCGGCGACGACCTGCTCTCGGAGGGGCTCGACATCCTCGAGGAAGCGTTCGCCGAGTCCGTCTGACACCGTCGTCGGGAGTGCGCGACACGCTGGGCTGAGGCCATTGCCGCCAGCGTGTCGTCCACTCTCGACCGCAGTCGTGAGCACCCAGCCACGACCGTGCGGCCGGCCACTGTTTACCTGGCCGTTGCGTGTCGGTCACCGGCCGGGTCTGGTTCCCCTGTTAGAAAAGGTGAGACCCGGCCAAGTATGAGTTGGCCGGGTCTCGTGTCTCCCGAAGGAGACTGGCCTCCCGAAGGAGGTCCGCTGATCGTGGCTCATCCCGGCCGCCTCGCGCAAGAGGGTGACAGCGACCACTTTCCGCGCTGCACGACCCGGGGTATGCCGCGTGGCAGCATGGCGGGCATGTTCAGGCATGCGACCGGCCGCGACGCGGTGGCGCTGCGCGACCTCGAGAGGGCCGCCAACCTCGTCGCGCTCGCGCACGTCTTCCCGCCCGAGACCCATCCGTACCCGGACCAGGTCGTGCTCGACCGGTGGCGCGAGGTGCTCGCCGACCCGGCGACCACGACCCTGGTGGGCGAGGACGACCAGGGGCTGACGGCCTTCGCCGCCTTCGACGCGACCACCCTGCTCCACCTCGCGGTCCGGCCCGACCACTGGGGCTCGGGTCTGGCCGTGCTGCTGGTGGATGCCGTCCCCAGCCGACGCCTCTGGTGCCTGGCCGAGAACCACCGCGCGCGGCGGTTCTACGAACGACTGGGGTGGCGCCCCACAGGTCGCGAGAAGCTCGAGACGTTCGTCCCGCACCCCGTGCTGTTGGAGTACGAACGGGTCTCGGGCCAGCGCGTCAGCGAGGGGGCATCCGGAGCGCGCCGTCGAGCCGGATGACCTCGCCGTTGAGCATGGCGTTGTCGACGACGTGGCGCACCAGGTTGGCGTACTCGTCGGGGTGGCCGAGCCGCGACGGGTGCGGCACCTGAGCCTCGAGGACGGCCTTGACGTCGCCGGGGAGCCCACTGAGCATGGGCGTCTCGAACGTCCCCGGAGCGATCGTCATGACGCGAATTCCCTTGTCCGCCAGGTCTCGCGCTGCGCTGAGGGTGAGGCCGACGACGCCACCCTTGCTCGCGGCATACGCGGCTTGTCCGACCTGGCCGTCGTAGGCGGCGATGGACGCGGTCATGACGACGACGCCACGGTCGCCGTCGAGGGGCTCGTTGTCGAGCATCGCGGCAGCGGTGAGGCGCAGGACGTTGAACGTGCCGATCAGGTTGATCGTGACGACGTTGGTGAAGTCCTCGAGCGGCAGGGGCCCGCGCTTGCCGACGACCCGACCGGGGGTGCCGACTCCCGCGCAGTTGACCACGATCCGCAGCGTGCCGAGCTCGCGGGCCACCTCGATGGCCGCCTGCACCTGGGCCTCGTCGCGCACGTCCGTCGCCACGAACCGCGCGCGCTCGCCGAGCTCGGCGGCCAGGGCCTCGCCGGGCGACGAGGGGAGGTCGAGGATCACGACAGCTGCACCGTCGGCATGCAGGCGACGGACGGTGGCACCGCCGAGGCCGCTGGCGCCGCCGGTGACGAGGGCGACGGTGGATTCGTTGATCTGCAAGGTTTCTCAGCCTCTCTTGGACGAGCTGGTCGAGTGCTTCAGGAGCTGACGGCTGATGACGAGCCGCTGGATCTGGTTGGTGCCCTCGAAGATCTGGGTCACCTTGGCCTCGCGCATGAAGCGCTCCAGGGGGAAGTCCTGGGTGTAGCCGGCGCCTCCGAGCACCTGGACCGCGTCGGTGGTGACACGCATCGCGTTGTCGGTGCACACGAGCTTGGCGACGGCGGCCTCCTTGGTGAACGGGCGACCGGCGTCGTGCAGTCGCGCGGCGTGCAGGTAGGACGCCCGGGCGCTCGTGACGGCTGCCTCCATGTCGGCGAGCAGGAACGCGAGCCCCTGGTTGTCGCCGATGGGGCGACCGAACTGCTCGCGCTCCTTGGCGTACGCGACCGCGTGGTCGAGGGCGGCCTGCGCCAATCCCGTTGCCGCAGCAGCGATCCCGAGACGTCCGGAGTCGAGGGCTGACAGCGCGATGGCCATGCCCTGGCCGGGCGCGCCGACCAGCCGGTCGGCAGGGACCTGGACGCCCTCGAAGTGCACCTCGCTCACGGTGTCGCAGTGCAGCCCCATCTTCTTCTCCGGGGAGCCGAACGCGAGACCCTCGGCGTCACCGGGCACGACGATGCACGACAGCCCGCGGCCGCCGTCGTCGGACGTGCGGACGAAGGAGGTGTAGAAGTCCGCGTGGCCGGCGTGGCTGATCCAGGCCTTGGTGCCCTTGAGCGTGTATGCCGTGGGGTCGGCCTCGTCGTCGGCGGTCGCCCTGGTGCTCATCGAGGCGACGTCGGATCCAGAGCCGCGCTCGGACAGGCAGTAGGCGCCGAGCTGGTCGCCGGAGAGCATGCCGGGGAGCAGCGCCTCCTGCTGGGCCCTCGAGCCGAACGTGGCGACGGGGTAGCAGGTGAGGGAGTGGACCGAGACGCCGACGGCGACCGACATCCACACCGAGGCGATCTCCTCGACGACCTGCAGGTAGACCTCGTACGGCTGGCCGCCGCCGCCGAACTCCTCGGGGTAGGGGAGCGAGAGCAGCCCGGCCCGCCCCAGCACCCGGAACGCGTCCCTCGGGAGCTCGGGGGTCGTGGCCGCCCGACGCTCCGCGTCGGAGACCTGCGGGAGCAGCTCCTTCTGGCAGATCTCGCGCGTGAGGTCGATGAGGTCCTGGCCCTCCTCGGTGGGCATCAGACGGGTCACAGGCATGCCCCGATGGTAGTAGTAGGACGTCCTAGTACTTGAATCCCGCAGGTCAGGCGGGGTCGACGGGGGTGAGCTCGGGGCGCTTGGCCTGCACGGTGTCGCCGGACGACTCGCCTCGGAGCCGCCGCTGCACCCACGGGGCCAGGTGGGTCCTGGCCCACTCGGCGTTCGCGGCGGCCGACTCGCGCCGCGCCTGGGGAGGCTGCGGCGGGAGGGGGGTCGACCAGTCCGCCCGGTCGGTGTCGTGGCCCAGCGCCGACAACGCGTTGAGGGCGACCCGGCGGTGACCCTCGGTGGTCATGTGGATCCGGTCGTCGGCCCACAGGCGGAAGTCCTGCAGGGCCTTCATGCCCCACTGGTTGATGACGTAGGCGCCGTGCTGCTGGGCGATGCTGAAGATGTTGGCCGAGTGGATCGCGTGCCGGCCCCGCAGGTGCTTGAGCAGGGGCGCCCCGACGGGGTCGGTCGGTGTCGCGAGGAGTACATCCGCCCCCGACTCGCGCAGCCGCGCGACGGCCGCCTCGAGCCGGGCGGCGATGGCGTCGAGGTCCGCCTTCGGTCGCAGGATGTCGTTGCCGCCGCCGACCATTGAGACGAGGTCGGGGCCGAGCTCGATCGCGGCGTCGAGCTGGGGGCCGATCACGTCGGCGAGCAGGCGGCCACGCACGGCGAGGTTGGCGTAGGCGAAGTCGCCGCCCTCACGGTGGGCGATCGTCGCGAGGTGGGAGGCGAGCCGGTCGGCCCAGCCGACGTAGGAGTTGGCGCGGGTCGGGTCGGGGTCGGACATCCCCTCCGTGAACGAGTCGCCGATCGCGACGTAGCGGTGCCAGACCTTCCCGCGCTCGGGTAGGTGGGTCTGGTTGTCGTCCGCGGGCACGGCTTCGGGGGTGTCGGTCACGGCAGGCTCCAGTCGATCGGTGCGGCGCCCTGCTGGGCGAGGAGGTCGTTGGCGCGGCTGAACGGCTTGCTCCCGAAGAAGCCCGAGTGCGCCGACAGGGGGGAGGGGTGTGCGCTCTCGACGGCCGGTATGCCGGGCAGGTGGGGCACGAGGTTCCTCGCGTCCCTGCCCCACAGGATCGCCACGAGCGGCCCGCCGCGCTCGACCAGGGCCGTGATGGCGGCCGCCGTGACGGACTCCCACCCCTTGCCGCGATGGCTGGCGGGCTTGCCGGGGGCGACGGTGAGCACCCGGTTGAGCAACAGCACGCCCTGGTCGGCCCAGGGGGACAGGTCGCCCGAGGCGGGGCGGGGAAGCCCGAGGTCGCTCTCGAGCTCGGTGTAGATGTTGACCAGCGACCGGGGGACGGGCCGCACGTCGGGTGCCACGGAGAAGGACAACCCGACGGCGTGGCCGGGGGTGGGGTAGGGGTCCTGTCCGACGATCAGCACCCGCACGTCGTCGAGCGGGCGCTCGAACGCCCGCAGCACGTGCCTGCCTGCGGGCAGGTAGCCACGTCCGGCGGCGACCTCCCCGCGCAGGAACTCGCCGAGCTGCGCGACGGTGTCGGCCACCGGTGCCAAGGCGGCCGCCCACGAGGGGTGGACGAGCTCGGTCAGGGCAGTGGGCGGCATACCCAGAAACTAGCCCGGCGCAGGCGCCCGGGCTCAGCGGGCCCCGCGGGCGACGTCCGCGCCACGGCTCAGCGGAAGATCGCGGCCAGGTCGTCGAGCCGGGCGGGCACCAGCTGGAACCACGCCCAGGTGCCGCGTCGCTCCCGGGTCAGCAGTCCCGCCTCGGTCAGCACCTTGAGGTGGTGGCTCACGGTCGGCTGGCTGAGCCCGACTGCCGGGGTGAGGTCGCAGACGCAGGCCTCGTGGCCCTTCGACGACCGGATCAGCGACAACAGCTGGAGCCGCACGGGGTCGGCGACCGCCTTGAGCAGCTGGGCGGTCGCCTCGGCCTGCTCGCGACCCATCGCCTCGTCGGTCGTCAGCGTGCCGCAGCAGACCCCGCCGTCGGCCGCGGGGGTGTCGCGCAGGGTGGCGATCAGCTGGGGCACGGGTCCTCCTGGGGTGCGCATGGACAGAGGGCTACTCAATATTGACAAACGTCGATGCAGCCGGTTCACTTCCTGCATAGACCATAGTCGATGCACTCGTCGACGAGGAACCGGTCAGAGGCAACCCAGGGAGAGCACCATGTCGCGTGTCCAGCTCGCACTCAACGTCGCCGACCTCGAGCGCTCGGTCGAGTTCTACTCGACCCTGTTCGGCACTCCGCCGCACAAGCGCCGGCCCGGCTACGCCAACTTCGCCATCGCGGAGCCGCCGCTGAAGCTGGTGCTCATCGAGGTCCCAGCCGACCAGCGCGGCGAGGGCACGGCCCAGGCGCTCAACCACCTCGGCATCGAGGTGGACAGCAGCGCCGACGTGGACGCCGGGGCAGCCCGGCTCCGCGAGGCCGGGCTGGCCGCGTTCGACGAGCGGGACACGACCTGCTGCTACGCCCTGCAGGACAAGGTCTGGGTGCACGACCCGGCTGGTGCGCCCTGGGAGGTCTACACCGTCAAGGACGACGACCCCGCCGACGGACGGCCGGCCACCGCCAGCCTCCCGCTCGTGGCAGGCACGAACGACGGCGGCTGCTGCACGACTGCCCCCGCCGGCGCGTCGTCGGCCGATCGCGCCGACGAGCCTGCGGCCGCGCCCGCCCAGCAGGAGCCCTGCTGCGCGTGACGCTCCCCAGCCACCCGACCACGGCACCGCCGCACGTCGTCGCGAAGCTGTCGACCCTCGACCGGTTCCTCCCGGCCTGGATCGGTCTGGCCATGGTGGCCGGCCTGCTGCTGGGGCGGCTAGTGCCCGGACTGGGCGAGGTGCTGTCCTCCGTCGAGGTCGACGGAGTCTCCCTGCCCATCGCCGTCGGGCTGCTCGTGATGATGTACCCGGTCCTGGCCAAGGTCCGTTACGACCGCCTCGACACGGTGACCGGAGACCGGCGGATGCTCGTCTCGAGCCTGGTCCTCAACTGGCTCGTCGGCCCGGCCCTGATGTTCACCCTGGCCTGGCTCCTGCTGCCCGACCTCCCCGCCTACCGGACCGGCCTGATCATCGTGGGGCTGGCCCGCTGCATCGCCATGGTGATCATCTGGAACGACCTCGCCTGCGGTGACCGCGAGGCGGCCGCAGTGCTCGTTGCGCTCAACTCGGCCTTCCAGGTCGTCGCCTTCGCCGGCCTCGGCTGGTTCTACCTGTCCGTCCTGCCGGGGTGGCTCGGCCTCCAGCAGTCCGGGCTCGACGTCTCGCCGTGGCAGATCGCCACCTCGGTCGTGGTGTTCCTCGGCGTCCCCCTGCTGCTCGGCTACCTGTCGCGACGTGTCGGTGAGTCCCGGCGCGGGCGGGACTGGTATGAGCAGCGCTTCCTGCCACGAGTGGGCCCCTGGGCGCTCTACGGCCTGCTCTTCACGATCGTCATCCTGTTCGCGCTGCAGGGGAGGCAGATCACCAGCCGACCCCTCGACGTGGCCAGGATCGCCCTTCCCCTGCTCGCGTACTTCGCGCTGATGTGGGGCGCCGGCTTCGTCCTCGGTCGCGTCCTGGGCATGTCCTACGCGCGCACCACGACCCTCGCCTTCACAGCGGCCGGCAACAACTTCGAGCTGGCCATCGCGGTCGCCATCGCCACCTTCGGTGCCACCTCGGGGCAGGCCCTCGCGGGGGTCGTCGGCCCGCTGATCGAGGTCCCGGTCCTGGTCGCGCTGGTCTACGTCAGCCTCGCGCTGCGTTCCCACTTCCCCACCCTCGAAAGCGAGAACCCATGAGCGACAAGCCTTCCGTCCTGTTCGTCTGTGTCCACAACGCCGGGCGCTCGCAGATGGCCGCGGCATACCTCGCACACCTCGGCGGGGGCGCCGTGGAGGTGCGGTCCGCCGGGAGCCAGCCGGCCGACGAGGTCAACCCGGCAGCCGTCGCCGCGATGGCCGAGGAGGGCATCGACATCGCCGCCGAGACCCCGAAGGTGCTCACCACCGAAGCGGTCGAGTCCTCCGACGTGGTCGTCACGATGGGGTGTGGCGACACCTGTCCCTACTTCCCCGGCAAGCGCTACGAGGACTGGGTGCTCGACGACCCGGCCGGTCAGGGTGTCGAGGCGGTCCGCCCGATCAGGGACGAGATCCGCGCGCGCGTCGAGGTCCTGCTCCGCGAGCTGGGCGTGACACCGCGGGCCTGACCGCCGCCGTCCACGGCGGGAGCAGTCGTTAGCCTCGAGTGGTGACTCCACGCTGGCCCGTCGTCCTGTTCGACTTCGACGGCACCCTCGCCGACACCATCCCCCTCATCGTCGCGTCGTACCACCACGCGCTCGGCTCGGTCCTGGGTGAGGTGGCGCCCGAGGACGAGGTCCGCTCGTGGATCGGCCGCCCCCTGCAGCCCGTGCTCGAGGAGCGCTACCCCGGTCGCGGCGCGGAGCTCACCCACGTCTACCGCACGTGGAACCTCGCCAACCACGACGAGCTGATCCGCACCGTCGACGGGGTGCCCCAGCTGCTCGACGACCTGCACGCCGCGGGCGCGCGCACCGGTGTGGTCTCGAGCAAGAAGGGCGAGACCGTGCGCCTCGGGTTGCGCGCCGTCGGGCTCGAGGCCCGCATCGACGTCCTGGCCGGGCAGGAGGAGACCACCCTCCACAAGCCGCACCCCGCGCCGCTCCTGTATGCCGCGGAGCAGCTCGGTGCCCCGCCGCACCACTGCGTCTACGTCGGTGACGCGACCGTCGACGTCGAAGCCGCCCGCGCGGCGGGCATGAGCGCGGTGGCCGTCACCTGGGGTGCCGGTCTCCAGCCCGCCCTGGCCGCGACGGGTCCGGATGCCCTCGTCGCAGACGTCGACGCGTTGCGCACGGCACTGTTCGGGCCGGCGGCCGGCTGAGGCTTGCACCCGGCAGCAGGTTGCGCCCCTAGACTCGCCGCGTGCACGGCTACAGCGACGCAAACCTCGAGGCCCTCGGCGACGCGATCCTCGCCTACTCCGCCGACCGCCTGAAGCTCGACCCGGTCCCGCTCGACGGGCCGCAGACGCTCGCCGAGCTCGACGCGAAGGCCGGCCAGACCATCACGGTCGACGGCATCGGCGGCCTCGAGGCGCTCAAGCTCTTCGAGGAGCACCTCGCCCAGGCCTGCATCTCCACCGACCACCCGCGTTACCTCTCCTTCATCCCGTGCGCCCCGACCGAGGCCGCGGCGATGTTCGACCTCGTGGTCGGGGCGTCGTCGATCTACGGCGGCTCGTGGCTCGAGGGTGCCGGCGCGGTGTTCGCCGAGAACCAGGCCCTGCGCTGGATCGCCGACCTGGTCGGCCTGCCCCCCGAGGCCGGCGGCGTCTTCGTGCCCGGCGGCACGATCGGCAACCTCTCCGCCCTCGTCGCGGCCCGCCACACGGCCCGCATGAAGGCCGCGCACGAGTCGCGCACCGGGACCGGTGCGCGGCCCTGGCGGGTCGCCGCCACGCACGGCGCACACTCCTCGATCCAGTCGGCCTGTGACGTCATGGACGCCGAGCTGGTCGGTGTCGAGGTCGACGACCGCGGCCGGCTCAGCGGTGCGGCCCTGCGCGAGGTCCTGCTGGCGCACGGCCCCGAGACGTTCTTCGCCGTGGCGGCGACCAGCGGCACCACCAACTTCGGGATCGTCGACGACCTCGCCTCGGTGGCCGAGGTCTGCCGTGAGTTCGGGATCTGGTTCCACGTCGACGGTGCCTACGGCGGCGCTGGTCTGGCGGCTCCGTCGGTGCGGCACCTCTACGCCGGCATCGAGCACTGCGACTCGTTCATCGTCGACCCGCACAAGTGGCTGTTCGCGCCGTTCGACTGCTGCGCGCTGATCTACCGTGAGCCGGCGCTGGCCCGTGCCGCGCACACCCAGCACGCCTCCTACCTCGACGTGCTGACCGACAAGCCCGACTGGAACCCCACTGACTACTCGGTGGGGCTGACCCGCCGAGCCCGTGGCCTGCCGTTCTGGTTCTCGCTGGCCACCCACGGCACGGGCGCCTACCGCGACGCCGTCGAGCGGACGCTCGAGGTCACCCGGTTCGCCGCCGAGGAGATCGCCCGCCGCGACTACCTCGAGGTGGTCCGCGAGCCCGACCTGTCGGTGGTGGTCTTCCGCCGGGTCGGCTGGACCGCCGCCGAGTACCAGGAGTGGTCCGACCGGATGCTCGCCGACCAGTTCGCGTTCGTCGTCCCCACCTCCCACCTCGGCGAGACCCTGACGCGGTTCGCGATCGTCAACCCGCGGACCTCCGAGGACGACATCACGGCCATCCTCGACACCATGGCCTGAGGCGCGAATCGCCTGGTGGGGCGAGTGGGACGGGTGTGACCAAACCCGTCGAGACCCGTCGCCGCAGAGTTCGCGAGTGGAATGACAAGCGTGTGATTCGCTCCGTATAGTTGCCCTTGCACGCACGGACGACACGTCCGCTCGTCACGTCTGCACAGCAGGCACGCCTGTGTCTCATCCAAGGAATGGTCGAGAGTTGAACTTCGCACACGAGCAGGGTCAGGTCAGCGTCACCACGGAGCTGAGCGATCGTGACCGCGAGATCATCGCCTTCGAGCGCCAGTGGTGGAAGTACGCCGGTGCCAAGGAGCAGGCGATCCGCGAGCTGTTCGACATGAGCGCCACCCGCTACTACCAGGTGCTCAACGCGCTCATCGACTCGCAGGCCGCCCTCGAGGCCGACCCGATGCTCATCAAGCGCCTCCGCCGGCTGCGCGCCTCGCGCCAGCGCGCCCGCAGTGCCCGCCGGTTGGGCATCCAGCTCTGACCGAGCCCCCTGGTTCACCAACGCCCGTGCAGAAGCGACTGTACGGGCGTTGTTGCGTCCGGGCGCGGCCCACTCAAGGAGCCCACGGGGTCCGGGACCCGCGGTGTCCACCCGGGCGCCCGCGGAGCCCCACCCGGGGGCCCACGGCTCCGATCCGGTGTCCTGCCCTGCTCCCGCGTGGTTCACTTCTGGCGTGGGCGGAGTGCGAACCCGGTTGGCTGGTCCCGATGACGCGCTCGTCGTGGCGGCCCTGACGCTGCAGTGCGCCCGTCACCGCGGGGGCCAGGGCGAGGTCGGCTTCCTCGACCGGTTCGCCCGTGCGTGGTCGGCGAGCCAGAAGGTCCGCCCGGTCTGGATCGCCGAGGCCGGCGACGACCACGCCGGCTACCTCCAGGGCCTGGTGGTCGAGCCGTTGCCCTGGCCGGGCCGGGTCCCCGGAGCCGGCGCCGAGCTGGTGGTCGACACCTTCTTCGTCCGCCCGGAGCACCGTGGCATCGGTGCCGGGGAGGTGCTGCTCGCCGCAGCCGTCGGCTGGGCCCGCGACTCCGGGCTGCGGGCGGTCACGATCTCGGCGGGCACCCACACGACGGCGATGGTCGAGCGGGTCGGTTTCGTCGCCGACGCCCGCGCCTACCGGATGGAGCTGTGATGGGAGCCGGGTTCAAGATCGGGTCGATCGTCGTCAACGTCCGCGACGTCCCCCGCGCGATGGCCTTCTGGGCGGCCGCCCTCGACTACCAGCCGCGCTACGAGCCCGAGCCCGACTGGGTGATCCTGAGCCCCCGCGACGGCGTCGGGCCCAACCTCTCCCTCAACCTGGGCGACACCCGACCGCTGCTGCACCCCCACATCCACCTCGACCTCTACGCCCACGACCAGGAGGCCGAGATCGAACGGCTCGTGGGGTTGGGTGCCCAGCGTGTCCAGGACTGGCAGTACCCCGAGGGTGAGCGCGACTTCGAGGTGCTCGAGGACCCAGAGGGCAACCGGTTCTGCGTCATCGACGCCCGTCCAGAGTGATGCGTCCCGGCTCGACGAACTCCCTGACCGATGTCCACGGGTTGCGGGTCGGCCACGCCACCCGTCGCGAGGAGGGCTGGCTGACCGGGTGCACCGTGGTGGTGGCTCCCGACGCAGGCGCCGTGGCCGGGGTGGACGTCAGGGGCGGCGCACCCGGCACGCGCGAGACCGACCTGCTCGACCCCCGCAACCTCGTCGACCGGGTCAACGCCGTGGTGCTGACCGGCGGGAGCGCGTTCGGGCTCGCCGTCGCCGACGGCGTGGTCCAGCAGCTGTATGCCGCGGGGCTGGGTTGGCCGATGGGGGAGCCCGGGCAGGTGGTCCCGATCGTGCCGGCGGCGGTGCTCTTCGACCTCGGACGAGGCGGCGAGTTCGCGCACGCCCCGACCGGCGCAGACGGTGTGGACGCCTTCGCCGTGGCCTCCGCCGACGCCGTGCTCCAGGGGTGCGTGGGCGCCGGCACGGGCGCACGGGCCGGCGGGCTCAAGGGGGCGATCGGGTCGGCCAGTGCGGTGCTCGACGACGGCACGACCGTCGCGGCACTGGTGGCCCTCAACTCGTTCGGGGCACCGCACGACGAGCGCACCGGCGAGCTGCTGGCCGCCCGGTACGGCCTCGGCGACGAGTTCGCCCACGTCGGGCTGCCGAGCGCCGACGAGCTGGACGCGGCGCGCGCCCGGGCCGACGCGGCATACGAGGGGCAGCCGGTGCGCCCGGGGATGGCGACGGTGATCGGTGTCATCGCCACGGACGCCACCCTCAGCAAGGCGCAGTGCCAGAAGGTAAGCGGCCTGGGCCACGACGGGCTGGCGCGGGCGATCCACCCGGTGCACACGCTGCTCGACGGCGACACGCTGTTCACCCTCGCGACCGGCGAGCGGCCGGCGCCCGAGCTGCCTGCCCTGCACGCCCTGATGGTGGCCGCGGGCGACTGCGTGACCAGGGCCGTGGGCCACGCGGCGCTGGCTGCCGAGTCGGTCGCCAACGGCACCGTCGACCTGCGGTCGTACCGCGACGCGTTCCCGTCGGCTGTCAGGATGGGGTGATGGAGCCCGACTGGAGCACGCCCGAAGGACTCGCTGCGATCAAGGACGCGCTGGCGTCCACCATCGACGGGTGGGAGCCACCGGTCGCGTATGCCGTGGGGATCAGCTCGGCGTCGTCGTCACCTGAGCTGGAGTTCCCCCACGTCAACGCCCCGGGAGGGCGGCACGCCCTGCCCGCGGTGGTGCTGGCCAAGCTGCTCGGTCACGCGAACGGGTCGCAGACCTACGACCTGTCCCGCCAGCAGCTCGAGGCCGCCGTGGAGACGTTGCGCCCCGCCGAGGCCTGCACCACCCTCGACCACCCCAACCTCGCGGCCTGGCGCACGGTCCTCGCCGGGCTCGACGCCAACCCGGCCCGCACGGCGTACGCCGTCTTCGTCGCCGACCTGGACGACCCGGTGGAGTCGGAGGCCGACGCCACGCTGCGCACGCTCCTGTGACGGGCGGCTGCATCAGGGTGGCTGGACCTCGAGGTCCATCGAGTCGAAGGCGAGCCCGACCGGCTCGATGACGAGGTCACGGTGAGCCCCGGCGCGGAGATCATCGCCGTTCGCCTGGCGCGGACACGTTTGCACTCTCCCGGGGAGAGTGCCAATAATGGCGTTAGCACTCTCACCCTGAGAGTGACAATCCAGGCCAGTCTGGGTGAGGTCCGGGGAACGCGGCGACGTGAGCCGCGCGAGCCGGGCCGTCCGTCGCGGGCACCCGCTGGCCACCGCTTACGTTTCGCGTGGGAGGAACCACCCGAATGGCCAAGATCATCGCTTTCGATGAAGAGGCTCGCCGCGGTCTCGAGCGGGGAATGAACATCCTCGCCGACGCCGTGCGCGTCACCCTCGGTCCGAAGGGCCGCAACGTCGTCCTCGAGAAGAAGTGGGGAGCCCCCACGATCACCAACGATGGTGTGTCCATCGCCAAGGAGATCGAGCTCGACGACCCGTACGAGAAGATCGGCGCAGAGCTGGTCAAGGAAGTTGCCAAGAAGACGGATGACGTCGCCGGCGACGGCACGACCACCGCCACCGTCCTGGCCCAGGCCCTCGTCAAGGAGGGCCTGCGCAACGTCGCCGCAGGCGCCAACCCGATGGCCCTCAAGCGTGGCATCGAGAAGGCCGTCGAGGCCGTCTCCGCCCAGCTGCTCGAGATGGCCAAGGACGTCGAGACCAAGGAGCAGATTGCTTCGACGGCCTCGATCTCCGCTGCTGACCCCCAGATCGGCGAGATGATCGCCGAGGCCATGGACAAGGTCGGCAAGGAAGGCGTCATCACCGTCGAGGAGTCCAACACCTTCGGCCTCGAGCTCGAGCTCACCGAGGGCATGCGCTTCGACAAGGGCTACATCAGTCACTACTTCGTCACGGACACCGAGCGCATGGAAGCCGTCCTCGAGGACCCCTACGTCCTCGTGGTCAACTCCAAGATCTCCGGCATCAAGGACCTGCTGCCCCTCCTCGAGAAGGTCATGCAGTCCGGCAAGCCGCTGCTGATCATCTCGGAGGACGTGGACGGCGAGGCCCTGTCGACGCTCGTGGTCAACAAGATCCGCGGCACCTTCAAGTCGGTCGCCGTCAAGGCCCCCGGCTTCGGTGACCGTCGCAAGGCCATGCTGGCCGACATCGCCATCCTCACCGGTGGCCAGGTCATCTCCGAGGAGGTCGGCCTGAAGCTCGACACGGCTGAGCTCGACCTGCTCGGCCGGGCCCGCAAGGTCGTCGTCACCAAGGACGAGACGACCATCGTCGAGGGTGCTGGCGACGCCGACCAGATCCAGGGTCGCGTCAACCAGATCCGCGCCGAGATCGACAAGTCGGACAGCGACTACGACCGCGAGAAGCTGCAGGAGCGCCTGGCCAAGCTGGCCGGCGGCGTTGCGGTCATCAAGGCCGGTGCCGCGACCGAGGTCGAGCTCAAGGAGCGCAAGCACCGCATCGAGGACGCCGTGCGCAACGCCAAGGCAGCCGTCGAGGAGGGAATCGTCGCCGGTGGTGGCGTGGCCCTGCTCCAGGCGACCAAGGCCGCGTTCGAGAAGCTCGAGCTCGAGGGTGACGAGGCCACCGGTGCGAACATCGTTCGCGTCGCAGCCTCCGCTCCGCTCAAGCAGATCGCGATCAACGCCGGTCTCGAGGGTGGCGTCGTGACGGAGAAGGTCAGCACGCTCGATGCCGGGTGGGGCCTCAACGCCGCCACCGGCGAGTACGTCGACCTCATCGCCGCGGGCATCATCGACCCGGCCAAGGTGACGCGTTCCGCGCTCCAGAACGCCGCGTCGATCGCCGCGCTGTTCCTCACCACCGAGGCCGTCATCGCCGACAAGCCCGAGAAGGCTGCGCCGATGGCCCCCGGTGGCGACGAGATGGGCGGCATGGGCTTCTAGCCCAGCCGCACGGCATACGCCACACGCCGAAGGGCGGTCCACCGAGAGGTGGGCCGCCCTTCGGCCATCCCCCGAACGGATCGGCTGCCCAGCGGCGTTACCCAAGCAGGGGGTGGGCCGTGTAGAACTTCCTCGTGCCGACTTCCCCGCCCCCCGGTCCCCTCGTCCTGGGGCCGCTGCTCCGCTACATCGGCGAGCGGTCGGCCACGATCTGGGTCCAGACCCGCGACGCCGCCGTGGTCCGGGTCCGGGCGTTCGACCGCGAGTGGTCGGCGCCGACCTTCGCGGCCCACGACCGGCACTACGCACTGGTGGTGCTCGACGGCCTCGAGCCGGGGTCGGCCAGTGCCTACCAGGTGGACATCGACGACGAGCGGGTCTGGCCCGAGCCGGTGCCCGAGCGCACCGACCTGCCGCCCAGCCGGATCAGGACCCTGCTGCACAGCGAGCCCACCCGGCTGGCCTTCGGCTCGTGCCGCACGAGCGTGCCGCACGACGCCGAGGGCAACGCGAGCAACGGCGTGGACGCCCTGCGCGCGTACGCCCACCACCTGAGCCGGCCCGAGCGCCAGGAGGGCGACTGGCCACACCTGCTGTGCTTCCTCGGGGACCAGGTCTACGCCGACGAGACCAGCGAGCAGATGCGTGACTACATCGCGTCCCGTCGCAGCCTCGACGAGCCGCCGGGCGAGGAGCTCAAGGACTTCGCGGAGTACTCCCACCTCTACTGGCTCGCGTGGACCGACCCGCTCAACCGGTGGCTGCTGTCGACGCTGCCGAGCGCGATGATCTTCGACGACCACGACATCCGTGACGACTGGAACACCTCGCAGAGCTGGCACCGTGAGATCAACCAGACGTCTTGGTGGCACGAGCGGATCGTGGGCGGCCTGGCCTCCTACTGGGTCTACCAGCACGTCGGCAACCTCTCGCCCGAGGAGCTGGCCGACGACGAGGTGTGGCAGCGGATCGCGGCCCACGCCGAGTCCGGGGCCAGCGGTGAGCTCGACCTGACGCAGGTGCTCGACGAGCTCGCCGAGCGGGTGGACGCCAAGCCGGAGACCTACCGGTGGAGCTATGCCCGCGACCTGGGGGAGTCCAGGCTCGTCGTGGTGGACTCACGCGCCGCGCGGGTCCTGGAGCCGGAGCGGCGCTCGATCCTCGACGACGACGAGCTCGCCTGGCTCGACGGCCAGCTGCGCGGCGACGTCGACCACCTGTTCATCGGCACCTCCCTGCCGTTCTTCATCGCGCAGGGCATCCACGACCTCGAGGCCATCAACGAGGCGATGGCCACCGGGGCCTGGGGCCCGCGGGTGGCGAAGTGGGGCGAGAAGATGCGGCGCGCCCTCGACCTCGAGCACTGGGCCGCCTTCCAGGAGGGCTTCGCCGCGGTGCTCGACATGGTGGTGCAGGTCGCCCACGGCGAGCGCGGGAAGGCACCCGGGACGATCACCTTCCTGTCGGGCGACGTGCACAACTCCTACATCACCGAGATCGGCCCCGACCAGCTCGGCGGCGGCAGCAGCACGATCCTCCAGGCGGTCTGCTCGCCCATCCGCAACCCCCTGCCGCGCCAGGTCCGCATCGCGCAGGCCTTCCTCGGCAAGGGGCTGGCCCGGCCCCTGGAGTTCCTCGTGAGCCGCACCGAGAAGGTGCCCAGCGCGCCATACCGGTGGGTCGTGACGCACGGCCCGTGGTTCGACAACAACCTCGCCACCCTCGAGGTCCGCGGGCGTGGGCTGGTGATGCGCTGGGAGGCCGGCGAGGTGCGGGGAGACCGCTACGACGACCCCGAGCTGCGGCAGGTGGCACGCGTCGCGATCAGCTGAGCGCACCGCCCCGTCGTTCGGAGGATCCGCCGGGCCCTGACGCCGCGGATCTTCCGAACCACCGCTCGTGCGTCGGGGCACGTTCACGAGTCGTCCACCGTTTGGTGGACAGTCGGTAGGTGGACTGGGGGTTCACTCAGGGTGGGCTCAGGGTCGAACCTGAATGCGTCGCAGGTGCAGCGTCCCTACTTTTGAGGAGAACGGAATCCACCATGAGCCGGGAGCCTGAGATGACTGCGACACCCCTGACCACCGACGCCCCCACGGCGTCCACCACCCGCGCGGCCGCCGCGCGTGTCGTCAACCTGCACAAGGTCTACGGCAAGGGTGAGGCCGAGGTCCGTGCCCTCGACGGGGTCAGCGTGGACCTGGCGCGCAGTGAGTTCACCGCGATCATGGGTCCGTCAGGCTCCGGCAAGTCGACGATGATGCACTGCGCCGCCGGCCTCGATGCCGTGACCAGCGGTGAGGTCTACATCGGCGACGTCGACATCACCCGTCTCAAGGACAAGGCCCTGACCACCCTGCGCCGCGACCGGATCGGGTTCGTCTTCCAGTCGTTCAACCTCATCCCGACGCTCAACGCGGAGGAGAACATCCTCCTGCCCCTGGCGATCGCCGGGCGGAAGGCCGACGCGGCGTGGTTCGACACCGTCATCGACACCGTCGGCCTGCGCGACCGGCTCAGCCACCGCCCGAGCGAGCTCTCGGGCGGTCAGCAGCAGCGCGTCGCCTGCGCGCGCGCCCTCGTCAGCAAGCCCGAGATCGTCTTCGCCGACGAGCCCACGGGCAACCTCGACTCCACGTCGGGGGCGGAGGTCCTCGGCTTCCTTCGGCGCAGCGTCGACGAGTTCGGGCAGACCATCGTCATGGTCACGCACGACCCCGTCGCCGCGGCGCACACCGACCGCGTGGTCTTCCTGGCCGATGGTCACGTCGTCGACGAGATGCGCGAGCCCACCGCCGACAAGATCCTCGAGCGGATGAAGCGCCTCGACGTGCGCCTGCACCCGGACCCGGCAGGTGCCTGACCATGTTGCGCGCCAGCTGGAAGAGCCTGCTCGGCCGCAAGCTGCGGCTGTTCATGAGCGCTTTCGCCATCATCCTCGGCGTCTCGTTCGTGTCGGGGTCGTTCATCTTCACCGACACCCTGAGCCGCGCGTTCGACGGCATCGTCAACACCGTGGGCGAGGTCGTCGTCCGGCCCGACTCCGCGAGCAGTGACTTCGACTCCGGTCCGACGTCCAAGACCGTGCCCGGCAGCCTCGTGCAGACCCTCGCCGGGCTGCCCGACGTGGCCCGTGCCGACGGCAACGTCACCGACCCCACCACCTTCGTCGTGTCCAAGAAGGGCAAGCTGATCGGGGGCGGCGGCCCGCCCGGCCTCGGACTCTCGTGGAACGACGCACCCACCACCGGCGGCGAGCCGCCGGCCACGATCTCCACAGGGCGCTGGCCGACCAGGTCGGGTGAGGTCGTGCTCGACTCCGGCACTGCTCGCCGGGCCGACTACTCCGTGGGCGACACCGTCACGCTGGTGACCAGCGGCGCCAAGCCGAAGGTCACCGCCACCCTCGTCGGACTCGCCGAGTTCAAGGGCGGCACGGTCGGTGCGACGCTGGCCTTCTTCGACACCAGGACCGCCCAGGACCTCTACTACGGCGGCAAGGACGAGTTCTCGGACGTGTGGGTGACGGCCAAGGACGGCACCAGTCCCGAGGACCTCGCCGCGTCCATCCAGTCCTCGCTGCCGAAGGGTTTCGAGGCCGTGACGGGCGCGTCCGTGGCCAAGGAGCAGGCGACCGGCATCAACAAGGCGCTCTCCTTCATCAACATCTTCCTGTTGATCTTCGCCGGGATCGCCCTGTTCGTGGGGTCCTTCCTCATCATCAACACCTTCTCGATCCTCGTGGCGCAGCGCAGCCGTGAGCTCGCGATGCTGCGTGCCCTCGGCGCGGGGCGGCGCCAGGTGACCCGGTCGGTGCTGTTCGAGGCCTTCGTCGTCGGGCTGGTCGGGTCGACCATCGGCCTGGGCGCGGGGTTCCTGCTCGCCCTCGGCATCCAGGCGCTCTTCGCGCGCTTCGGCCTCGACCTCAGCGGTTCGCCGCTCGTCTTCCAGCCGAGCACCGCCCTCATCGCGTATGCCGTGGGCATGGTCGTGACGATGCTCGCGGCCTACCTGCCCGCTCGGCGCGCAGGCAAGATGCCCCCGGTGGCGGCCATGCGCGACGACATCGCCCTCCCGGAGGCGACCCTGCACCGGCGCATCTGGATCGGCTCGGTCCTGTTCGTCATCGGGCTCTGGAACACCTTCCTCGGGGCGTTCACGCCGATCGACCACTCCTCCTACTGGGTGGGCACGGGCGTCTTCGCCCTGGTCATGGCCGCGATCCTCACCAGCCCCGTCGTGGGCCGGCCGGTCATCCACCTGCTCGGCCTGGTCTACCGCCGGATGTTCGGGGCGGTGGGGCTGATGGCGGAGCAGAACGCCACCCGCAACCCGCGTCGCACCGCGGCCACGGCTTCCGCCCTGATGATCGGGCTCACCCTCGTGGCGATGATGTCGGTGTTCGGCGCCTCGGCGAAGGCCAGCGTCGACAAGTCGATCAACGAGAACTTCGCCGCCGACTACGTGGTCTCCAACGCGATCGGCCAGCCGTTCTCGACGACCGTCACCCGTGACGTGGCGGCAGTCCCCGGCGTCGCGGTGGTCAGCCCGATGCGCTACCTCGGCGTCTCGGTCAACGACGACAGGGGCTTCGCGGCCGCCGTCGACCCCGTCGCCCTCGGCAAGGCTGTCCCGGTCGACTTCACCAGCGGCTCCCTGGCCGCACTCAAGCCGGGCACGCTGCTGCTCTCCGAGGACCGGGCCACCAAGGAGGGTGTGTCGGTCGGCAGCAAGGTCGCCACCGACATCTCGGGCACCAAGGGGAGCGCCACGGTGGTGGGGATCTTCAAGAGCACGGCGGCCCTGCCCAACTCGATCATCATCACGCTGGCCGACGCCGATGCTGCAGGCGTGCCGAAGCAGGACAGCGCCACGTTCGTCGTCCGCGCCCCGGGGGCCGACCCCAAGGCGGTCGAGGCGGGCATCGAGAAGGTCATCGCCGACCTGCCCTCGGTCACGCTCAAGAACCAGGACGAGTTCGCCGCCGAGCAGCGGGCTCCGATCGACCAGCTGCTCTACATCATCTACGCGCTCCTCGGGCTGGCCGTGGTGATCGCCGTCCTCGGCATCATCAACACCCTCGCGCTGTCGGTGATCGAGCGGACCCGGGAGATCGGGCTGCTCAGGGCGGTGGGGCTGAGCCGGCGACAGCTGCGCACGATGCTGCGGCTGGAGTCCGTGGCGATCGCGCTGCTCGGTGCGGTGCTCGGGGTCGCGCTCGGCCTGGCCTCCGGCTGGGCGCTGCAGCGCAGCCTCGCCGACGACGGGATCGACGTGCTGTCGATCCCGGGTGGCCAGCTGGCGGTCTTCGTGGTGCTGGCAGGGATCGTGGGCGTGCTCGCGGCGCTGTGGCCCGGGCGACGGGCCGCCCGGCTCGACGTCCTCAAGGCCATCACGACCGAGTAGGGGCGACGCGCTGGGCGGCGCTCGGAAGTGCCGGGAGGCGCTGGAAGGCGCTGGAAGGCACGCCACCGCATACCGAGGACGCTGCCCCGACCACCACGGTCGGGGCAGCGTCGGGTCGGCTCAGCTGAACATGCGCAGCGTCTGGGCCTCGGTCTCCGCGTAGTGCGTGCCCGCCGCGGCGAGGACCCCGCCGATCGAGTCGAGCGAGGCGCGCACCTGCTTCTGGGTGCCCTGCCACTCGCCCACCAACGACTGGAACCGGGCGGAGGCCGATCCGGTCCACGCGCCCTGGAGCCCGGTCAGGCGGGCCATCATGGCCGTGACCTGGCTGTCGATCTCGGTCGAGATGCGGGCGATGTCGCCCGACGCGGCCTGGATGCGCTCGGTGTCCACCGTGAACTGTGCCGACATGGTTGTCCTCCTGACGAGTGCGGCGCCCCCGTGGCTTCCGCCTGGAGCGAGGCTAGGGGCCGCGACCAGCCGGCCCGCCCGGTTGTCCACAGGGCTGCCCGGGGCGGGTAGCGTCAGCCGGGTGACCATCTGGATCGACCCGCCGGCCTGGCCGGCCCACGGGCGGTTGTGGTCACATCTCGTGAGCGACACGTCCTACGAGGAGCTGCACGTCTTCGCTGCAGCACAAGGGATTCCGCGCCGCGGCTTCGAGGGTGACCACTACGACGTGCCCGAGGAGCGGTATGTCGCGCTGGTCGCCGCGGGGGCCACGCCGGTCGACGGTCGAGAGGTCGTGCGGATCCTCCAGCGCAGCGGTCTGCGGATCCAGAAGCGTCGCCATGAGCGGGTCGTCCATGCCGTCCCGGGTGCGCCGTGGCTGCCACCGGGGTCCCGGGCCGACGTGATCGCCTCGCGCCAGGACGAGGCCCCGGCCAACACCGTGGTGGTGCGGCTGGCCGTGCTGTCCAGGGCCGACCTGCTCCTCGTGGTGCGACCTGACGGAGGGTGGGACCTGCCATCCCGGCACGTGGGTGCGGACACCCCCGCAGGGGCGGTGGGCGAGCTGGCCCGTGACCTGCTGGGAGGGTCGGGCTGGATCGCCCCCACCCTCCTCGGCTACGTCCGCAACACGGTGCCAGCGCCGACCGGCGACTATCCCTGGCCGGCGCCCAAGGCCTGCTTCGCCGTGTTCGCCCATCGCCTGGGTGGGCGAGACGACGCCCGCCCGGGGACGTGGCGGCCTCTCGCGGAGGCGACGGACGCCCTGACCGAGCGGCACTGGTGGCCGCTCCTGGAACACGTCGAGCGGGTGGATCGGTGAGCCACCTGATCGCCTCGGTCCCGGGCGCGACGTTCGCCGACGGCTCGGTGGCCGACGTCGAGCTGTGGGCGTCGTCCGAGCCGGTGGCCGACGATGCCGTCTTCGCCGCCATGGTGGTGGTGACCGACGCGACCGGACGGTATGCCGCCGTCTACAGTCCCCGTCGACGCGAGTGGGGCATCCCCGGTGGCTGGCGCGAGCCCGGGGAGTCGGCCGTCGAGTGCGCGGTCCGCGAGGTCTGGGAGGAGACCGGGCTGCGGCTCGACCCCGAGGGCCTGCGCGTCTTCGGCCACGAGAGCTTCGCCCCCGTGTCGGCGCACGGTCGGTGGCCCGAGCGCGGTGGGTCGATGCAGCTGTTCCGGTGCAGGGTGCACGTCGCAGGGGGCGAGCTCGTCGCCGCCGAGCCGGACGCCGTCGACCCCAGGTGGGTCACCGCCCAGGAGTTCGAGACCCTGTCGGGTGGGCAGTTCTGGTGGCCGCTGGTGGCAGCGGCGATGACCCCGGAGCGCTAGGGAGTCAGCCGCTCAGGAGCCCCAGCTCGACGGCGAGGTTCGCGCGCGCCGCGTCCTCCCACGACTCGCGGGCGAAGCCGGTGGCGTAGATGGTCTCGCGGTCGAGGAACGGTCGCAGGATCGACGCCCTGGCGGCGCGGAACACGTCGTCGGGCACGGCGGCGTACTCGGCGCGCACCTGGAGGGTGTACTCGTCGTAGCGACCGGGCGGCGAGCTGAGGATCCACAGGTCGGCGTCGTGGAAGGCCCCCGCCAGGGGCGTGCCGGTGAGGTCGTGGTCGTGGGTGGAGAGCACGAGGTCGCGCACGGTCTCGACGTCCTCCGTCGCGAAGCCCAGCGCCGTCAGGTCGCGCACCGCGAGGGTGGCGCTGTCGACCTCGTTCTCGGCGCCGGAGGTCGTGGTGTCGTAGACGGCGTCGTGGAACCACGCGGCGACGCGGGCCAGCGCGCTCTCGCGCGCGGTCAGCACGCCGGCGTGCTCGAGGTCCTCCAGCGCCCAGAACATCTCCACGACGTGGCGGGCCGTGTGGTACCTGCGGTGTTCCTCGCCGAGCCGGCGCAGGAGGTCCTCCCCGACGGCCCGGACGGCATCGGAGTGTGCTCCGGGAGCGAGGTCGGCGACGTCGAGCGTCCACCACGTGATCAGTGCCGGCACGAGGGGGATTCTGGCAGAGATCGACGCGGTCAGGCGGGACCCAGCTGGGTCGGCAGCGGTTCGGCGTGCACGACGGTCAGCGCCGAGACCGCACGGGTCAGCACGACGTAGAGCCGACGCAGCCCGGTGCGCTCGTCAGGCTCCGCCGCAGCGATGGCGGCGGGCTCGACCACGATGACCCGGTCGAACTCCAGCCCCTTGGCCACGGTGGCGGGGACCACGTCGACCTGGTGGTCGATGTCGCCATGGTCCTGGCCCAGCACGCCGTGGTCGATCCCGTTGCGCTGCAACGACGCTGACAGCTCCTCGACCATTGCGTCGGGAGCGATGACCCCGATGGAGCCGGGCTCCTCGAGCTCGGTCGCGACCACGACACCCACCTGTTCGTGGAGGCTGGCGGCGTCGGTCGGCACGAGGTCGAGACGGCCGGGGTTGTCTCGCACCGAGACGGGGGAGCCGAGCCCGGGTGCCATGTGCGGGAGCAGCTGGGCCGCGTACTCGATGACACTCGCGGGCACGCGGAAACCCCGGTCGAGGACCTCGACGTGGCTGCCCGGCTTGCCCAGGTGGTGCAGTGAGGACTCCCACGAGTCGGTCGCCCACGGCGTGGTGCCCTGCGCGATGTCACCCAGCACCGTGGCGGCGCCGGTGGAACACCGCCGGCCGACGGCCCGCAGCTGCATCGGGGAGAGGTCCTGTGCCTCGTCCAGCACGACGTGGCCGAGCGAAGGAGTGCGGGCGATGTGGTCGCCCAGCTCGTCGAGCAGCACGGTGTCGGCGCGCGACCACTTGGCGGTGCCCTTGGAGCGAGGCGGGCTGTCCCACAACAGGATCCGCCGCTCCTCGTCGCTGAGCAGGTCGTGGGAGTGACGCGCCAGCTCGTCGGGATCGGACAGGAGGGAGAACAGCACCGCCTTGGCGTCGAGCGCCGGCCAGAGTGCCGTGACGTACTTCTTCACCACCGCGGAGCGGGCGACCTGGTCCTGGACGCGGTCGTCGGGAGAGTCGCCGGACCCCTCCATCTTCAGGAGGACCGCGTGGGCGAGGCGCTGCGGGAGCATCTGCCGCGCCGCGTCGTAGCGCACGCCGCGGGAGCGCAGCTCGTCGAGGATCTCGTTGACCTCGTATGCCGGCACGCGCCACTTGCGCACCCCACGCGGCACCACGAGCGGCTCGGTCGCAGGCTGCACGGCCGACCACACGGCATACCGGAGCACCTCGGCGAGGCGCGCGTCGCCCTTGAGGACCGCGGTCTCGGTGGGGTCGGTGCCGCGGACCGGCACGGAGGCGACCAGCTCCTCGATGGTGGTGTGGCCGACGGCGACCTCGCCGAGGGCGGGGAGGACCGCCCCGATGTGCTCGAGAAAGGCCCGGTTGGGGCCGATGACGAGGACGCCGGAGCGGGCCAGGCGGTCGCGGAACGCATAGAGCAGCCAGGCTGCACGGTGGAGGCCGACAGCGGTCTTGCCCGTGCCGGGGGCGCCCTGGACGCAGATGGTCTGCTCGGCGCCGGCCCGGACGATCTCGTCCTGCTCGGGCTGGATGGTGGCCACGATGTCGCGCATCGGCCCCACGCGCGGTCGCTCGATCTCCTCGGCGAGGATCTGGCTGCGGACGTCGTGCTCGGCGCGGTCCTGGAGGTGCTCGTCCTCGTAGGCCGTGATCGCCCCGCGGTCGAGCCCGAACCGTCGACGTAGGACCACACCCATCGGCTCGGTGCGGGACGCCCGGTAGAACGCGGTCGACATGCCCGCCCGCCAGTCGATGACGAGCGGGTCGCCGGCGGTGTCGGCGACGTGGCGTCGGCCGATGTACCAGCGCTCGTCCGTGTCGGTGTCGATCCGACCGAAGAAGAGGGTGGTCGAGGGGTCGTCCTGCAGGGAGGCGGCCCGCAGGTGGAGGGTGCGGGCGAGGTGCTCGGCCGAGATCGGGTCGTGGGCTTGGACCTTGAGCGAGAGGGTCTGCTCCCGCATCGCGGCGAGCGCCTCACGGGCGGCGCCGAGGTAGTCCTGCTCTCGCTTCAGTTCCGGAGTGGGGGCGGTAGCAGACACAAGGGTCTACCTTGCCACCGCGTCAGCACCGCGTCGAACGGTTTTCGTCCGGCGGGCGGCGGAGCGTGACGTGATCTGATCGAAAGTCATCCTGTCTTAAACCGATTCGCGCCACCTGACGGTCCCCGGGAGGCACCGCCTCGACCCAGTAACGGTCCGGACTCGCTCGGGAACCACATCCGGGGAAGTCCTTGACGCCGCCGCCCCAGAGGCTTATGTTCCTACTAAATTTAGGACCGAACAAAGGACGAGCCGAGGATGTCTCTGAACGGACCGGTGACCACGCGGGGTGACCTCGTGCGCGCCGCGGTGTTGGGGCTGTTGGGCACCCGTGGCCCGAGCTCGCGCGCCGACATCGCCCGCTCCCTCGGAGTCAGCCCGGCGACCGTCACGCAGACCACCAAGGAGCTGCTGGCCCGGGAGCTCGTCATCGAGCTCGAATCGGTGCCGAGCCAGGGAGGCCGTCCCGCTCGACTGCTCGGCTTGGTGCGCACGGCAGGGGGAGCCATCGGCGCCAAGGTCACTCCCAACCACGTCGCGCTCGTCTCGGTCGACCTCGACGGGACGGTCCGCTCCTCCCGTGCCGTGCCGTTCGACGCTGGCCATCCCTCGGCCCTGGACACCCTCAGCGACATCCTGCGCTCCGCCGTGGCCGACCACGAGGGCCACCTGCTCGGGGTCGGGGTGGGCCTTCCGGGTGCCGTGGACTCGCAGGCGTCCGGGATCGTCGATGCGCCCACCCTCGGCTGGGACCGTGCCCCGGTCGGGCCCACCCTGCGGGCCGCACTCGGAGTGCCGGTGCTGGTCGACAACGACGTCAACACCCTCGCCGCCGCCGAGAGCGTCTACGGCATCGGCCGTCAGCACTCGTCCTACCTCGTCGTGACGATCGGACTGGGCATCGGCTGTGGCATCGTCCAGAACGGCTCGGTGAGTCGCGGCGCCCACGGCGGCGCCGGCGAGATCGGGCACATCCCGGTGTCGATCGACGGCCCGCCCTGTGGCTGCGGCAACACCGGTTGCCTGGAAGCGCACATCGGCGAGAGCGGCCTCCTCGCGTCGGCGATTGCCGCTCGAGTGCTTGACGAGAAGGGCACGGTGGCCGACCTGGCCGCTGCCGCGCATGCCGGGGACGAGCGGGCCCGCGCCGTGTATGCCGAGGCGGGTCACATGCTCGGCCGTGGCCTCTCCGGCGTCGTCCACATGGTCGACCCGGAGCTGATCGTGCTCATGGGTGAGGGCATGACCGAGTGGGCCTTCTGGCAGGCCGGCTTCGAGGAGTCCTTCCGCCGTCACCTGATGCCGGCCCGCCGCAACATCCCCTACGTCACCGAGTCCTGGACCGAGAGCCAGTGGGCCGTCGGCGCTGCCTGCCTCGTCCTCGCGTCGCCGTTCGACGCGGACACCGCTGGCGCCCAGGGTGAGCTGGTGCGGGCTCGGTTGCAGGACGTCACCGCCGCGGGCTCCCGATGACGACCGGCGCGCGCTGGCGCAAGCTCGGCTGGGTGCTGTTCTTCCTGGCGCCGAGCGCCGTTCCGCTCCTGCTGTTCACCGTGGCGCCGATGGTCAGCTCGGTATGGGTGAGCCTGCATGAGTGGAACCTCATCTCGCCGATGAAATGGGTGGGGCTCGATAACTACCGCAGCCTCCTGGGCGACCCCGGCACGCGCACCGTCTTTCTGCACACCCTCATCTACTGCGCCGGGTACCTCCCCCTGGTCTTCGCGGGCGGCCTGGGCCTGGCCCTGGCCCTCAACCAGAAGCTCGCCGGTCGGTCGTTCTTCCGGGCGGCCTACTTCCTGCCCGTGGTCACCAGCTGGGTCGTCGTCGCCTTGGTGTGGAAGTGGCTCCTCAACCCCACCAACGGCCTCGTCAACACGCTCCTGGGGGCGGTCGGAGCCCCGCAGCCGGGATGGTGGACCGACCCGAACTGGGCTCTGCCCGCGGTGATCCTGTCGTCGGCCTGGAAGGACCTCGGCTTCGTCATGGTCATCATGCTGGCCGGTCTCCAGGCGATCCCGCAGGACGTCCTCGAGGCGGCCTGGGCTGACGGGGCGAACGGCTGGCAGCGGTTCTGGCGGATCACCCTCCCGCTCCTCTCGCCGTCGACCTTCTTCGTGGTCATCATCTCCCTCATCAACGGATTCCAGGTCTTCGACCAGGTCTACGTCATG
Organism: Pedococcus bigeumensis; assembly: GCF_039531795.1. NCBI lineage: Bacteria > Bacillati > Actinomycetota > Actinomycetes > Micrococcales > Intrasporangiaceae > Pedococcus > Pedococcus bigeumensis. The sequence goes on from NZ_BAAAQS010000003.1 coordinate 983,561, forward strand.
ACCGGTGGCGGACCGTCGGGTTCGAGCCAGGTCGTGGTCGGCCAGATCTACGACCTCACCTTCCGCTACGGCCGGGCCGGGGAAGCCAGTGCGCTGTCGTGGATCCTCTTCGCGGTCATCCTCGTCATCACTGCGGTGCAGATCCGCGGCCAGCGTCGGTGGGTGCACTATGCCTGACACGCTCGTGCCCGTCGCACCTCCCGCCGCGGTCCCCGGTCGGGCCTCGGGCGAGCGCGCCAACCGTCGCCCGTTCCGGCCGCTCAACATCCTGCGGTATGCCGCGGTGCTGGCCGGCGCGGCCGTGATGCTCTTCCCGTTCCTGTGGACGGTCATCACCTCGATCACTCCCGGCGGCAGCCTCGCGGGCGGTCCCACGCTGATCGTCAAGGACCCGACGCTCGCGGCCTACCGGACGCTGCTCGACACGCTCCCGATGTGGCGCATCGTCCTGAACTCCCTGTGGGTCGCGGTGGCGGCCACCCTGCTGCAGCTGCTCACGGGATCGATGGCCGCCTACGGCTTCGCGCGTCTACCGTTCAAGGGCAAGAACGTCGTCTTCGCGCTCTACCTCGCCACCCTCATGGTGCCGATGCAGGTGCTGGTCGTCCCGCTCTTCATCGAGATGAAGTCGCTCAACCTGCAGGACACCTACATGGCGCTCCTGGCCCCCTCGATCGCCTCGGCGTTCGGCGTCTTCCTGCTTCGCCAAGCGGTCGAGTCCGTGCCGAAGGAGCTCGACGAGGCCGCGACCATCGACGGCGCCGGCCACCTGCGGATCTTCGTCACGATCATCGTGCCCCTCATCCGACCGGCCCTCGCGACGGTCGCCGTCTTCGCGTTCATGGGCAGCTGGAACAGCTTCCTGTGGCCGCTGGTCGTCATCCGCTCACCCGAGTTCATGACCCTTCCCCTGGGGCTCGCCACCCTCCAGGGCCAGTTCACCACCGAGTGGGACGTCGTGATGGCCGGGTCGGTCTTCTCGATCCTGCCCATCGCCGTCGTCTACCTCCTTGCCCAGCGCCACATCATCGCCGGCGTCGCACACACCGGCATCAAGTAACAGGTTTCACCCGCACCAGTCCCGACCGCGCGCCACCCGGAACGCGGCAGGCCCCGAAAGGAACATCAATGATCAACATCGCCAGGCGCAGCGTCGCGCCTGTCATCGCCGCCGGTCTGGCACTGGCGCTCGGCGCCTGCGCCCAGGGGTCTGCTACCAAGTCCTCCGACGCCGCGTCGTCGGGGGGCAAGACCACGATCCGCTACATGAACTTCTCCGCCAACGGCGGGCACGAGAAGGACCTCGACACGATCAAGGCTGCCTTCGAGAAGGCCAACCCCACCATCACGGTCCAGATCGAGACCACCCCCTACGACTCCTACTTCACCAAGCTCCAGACTGCGGTGGCCGGTGGCACTGCTGGCGACGCCTTCGAGCTCAACTACGAGAACTTCGTGACCTACGCGTCCAACGGGTCCCTCGCCGAGCTCAAGAACGTCGACGGGTCCAAGTACAAGCCATCCCTGCTCCAGGCCTTCGGGGCGGACGGCAAGCAGTACGGCCTGCCCGAGTCCTTCTCCAACGTCGTCCTCTTCTACAACAAGGACCTCTTCAAGGCGGCCGGGGTCGCCGAGCCCACCGCCGACTGGACGTGGAAGGACGAGCAGGCTGCGGCGGCGAAGCTGACCGACAAGTCGAAGAAGGTCTGGGGCGACTACCAGCCGATCTCGTTCTTCGAGTTCTACAAGGCGCTCGGCCAGTCCGGTGGGCAGTTCCTGAGCCCGGACAAGAAGAGCGCGACGTTCAACTCCGACGCCGGCCGGGCCGCGGCCGAGTTCCTCGTCTCCAAGTCCGGCAAGACGATGCCGACCGAGGCGCAGGGTGCGGGCACTCCCGACTTCGACTCGAAGCTCTTCAAGGACGGCAAGCTGGCCATGTGGCACACGGGGATCTGGATGTTCTCGGGCATGGCTGACGCCAAGTTCGCCTGGGACATCGCGGTCGAGCCGGGTAACACGACGAAGGCCTCGGCGATGTTCACCAATGGCGCCGTCGTCTCCGCGCAGAGCAAGAACCAGGCCGCCGCCCAGAAGTGGGTCACCTTCCTGACGTCCTCGGACGAGATGGTGCAGAAGCGGCTCGAGACCAGCTGGGAGCTGCCGCCCGTCGCCGACGAAGCGAAGCTGTCGTCGTACCTCGACGCAGGCAAGCCGGCGAACCGCAAGGCCGTGTTCGCGTCGCTCGACGCCACGGTGCTGCCCCCGGTCATCGCCCGGCAGCAGGAGATGCAGGACGCGGTCAGCAAGGAGCTCACGTCCGCTGCTGCGGGCCGCAAGTCCGTCGCCGCTGCATTGACCGACGCCGAGAATGCGGTCAACGCGCTCCTCAAGTAGTACCCAGCTGGACCGAGGGTGGTCCGGCCGGCAGCAGCCGCCGACCGGACCACCTTCCCTCATCGCGGTTGCCGGGCCGTGACCCCTGGTCGGCCCGGCAACCGCCCTCAACCCGATGCATTGGACGCCATGACTTCCCTCCGCCTCACCGAGTCGAGCTCGGCCGGCCGTGACCTGACTCCTCAGCAGCTGGTCGAGCTCGCGCACCGCAGCCACGCCGTGATCACCGAGCACCAGCACGTGGACGGCGCCTACCCGGCTTCGCCCACGTTCTCCGCCTACCGGGGCTATGCGTGGTTGCGGGACGGCTCCTTCACGGCCGAGGGCATCTCCAGGTACGGCGACGTGGAGTCGGCCGACCGCTACCACGACTGGGTGAGCCGGGTACTGGGCGCCAGGCGTGCCCAGGTCGATGCCTTGCTGGCGGACGTTGCCCGCGGGGTCGAGGTGCCCCTGGACCGCATGCTGCCGACGCGGTTCACCTTCGATGGCCTCGATGGCTCGGACCCGTGGTGGGACTTCCAGACCGACGGCTACGGCACCTGGCTCTGGTCCCTGGTCGCCCACGCGAAGCGCCACGAGCGTGACCTCCCCCGGTGGCTTCCGGGCATCGAGGTGGCCGTCGACTTCATCAGCGCCTTCTGGGACCTCCCCTGCTACGACTGGTGGGAGGAGCACGTCGAGCACCGGCACGTCTCGACCCTCGGAGCCGTGGCCGGGGGGCTGCGTGAGATCGCGGCGTCGGGGCTGCTCGACGAGGAGCGGGCCACGCGGGCTCGCGCCGCGTCGACGGGCGCAGCCGCGCTCGCTCTTCGCGACGGCGTGACGGACGGGCACCTGGTGAAGTGGCTCGGCAGCGACGCGGTCGACGGCTCGCTCCCGTCCTGTGTCGTGCCCTTCCGGCTCGCCGAGCCCGGAAGCCCTCTCGCGACGGCCACGCTGGCGAAGGTCGCAGCCGACCTCGATGTCGACGGTGGGGTGCACCGCTTCCGAGCAGACGTGTTCTACGGAGGTGGCCAGTGGCTCCTCCTGTCAGCCCTGTTGGGGTGGAACCTCGTGGCGGCCGGTGACCGGGACGGCGCGATGCGCCACCTGCAGTGGGTCGCCGACCACGCGACCTCGACGGGTGAGCTGCCCGAGCAGGTCCCCGACCACCTCCTCCATCCGGACGCCCGGGCTGAGTGGGTCGAACGATGGGGCGAGGTGGCCACGCCGCTGCTCTGGTCACACGGCATGTACCTGATCCTGGCCGACGAGCTGGGCCTGCTCGACGGGCCGGGCGCATGAGCACCGGCCTGCTCGTGCACCGGCCGCACGGCATCGAGCACCCCTACGCGACGTCGCTCGACCAGCGCATCCCCGTGCTCCCGCTGACCGGTGAGCCGGTGCTCCTCGGCGTGCAGGCGCTCGCCGACCTGGAGTCGGTGACCTGTGAGTGGGCGCCGGTCTCAGGTGACCCGACCGTGCTGGCGATGGCGCCTCGGGTGGCGGACGCGGCGGACGCCGCGGCGCTCGCCGGTGGCGAGGGCCACCTCGCCGCGGCCCAGGCGGCTTCCCTCGGTGGAGAAGGCGGCTGGGCCGTGCAGACCCCGCCGGTCGCCGACTCCACGGGCTACCGCTACCGGTTCCATGCGACCGCCAGCGACGGCGCGACCCAGACGACGGACTGGTATTCCGTGGCGCCGGCCCGGTGGGTCGCCGACCTCCCCAGCGGACTCGCCGCCCAGCTCACCGGGGCGGACGAGCGACTGGTTGCCGGGTCCCTCGAGTGGCTGGTCACGGACGACGCAGTGCACCGGGTGAGGTTCGCCCTCGGCATCGCTGAAGGCGACCACGTGGTCGGTTTCGGCGAGCGGTTCGACCACCTCGACCAGGGCGGGCGTCGCCTCGACGCCGTGGTCTTCGAGCAGTACAAGTCACAGGGGGCGCACGGCCGCACCTACCTGCCGATGCCTTTTGCGCACGTGGTCGGCGCGGATGGCAGCGCCTGGGGATTCCACGTCCGCACGTCCCGCCGGTCCTGGTACGACGTCGGCGCTTCGGAAACCGACCGTCTCACGGTGGAGGTCGCCCTCGGCGGCACTGCGCACGAGTCGCTCGACGTGCGTCTGTACGACGGTGACCCGACCGCGGTGCTGCACTCCTTCCTCGACGAGGTCGGTCGCGCGGAGGAGCTCCCGTCCTGGGTCTTCCGGTTGTGGGCGTCCGGCAACGAGTGGAACACCCAGGCACTGGTGACCGAACGCATGGACAGCCATCGGGAGCTGGACATCCCCGTGGGTGTCGTCGTGATCGAGGCCTGGAGCGACGAGGAGGGGATCATGCTCTTCCGGGACGCCTCCTACGCGCCCCGACCCGACGGATCGCCCTTCTCCGCAGCGGATTTCGAGTTCCCTGCCGATGGCGCATGGCCGGACCCCAAGGCGATGGTCGACGACCTGCACTCCCGGGGGATCAAGGTCATCCTCTGGCAGATCCCACTGCTCAAGACCGCGCAGTCCGAGGACGGGCTGCACGAGCAGGTGCTGGCCGAGGGGGAGGCGATGGTCCACGAAGGCCACGCGGTCCGCGAGGCGGACGGCACGGCATACCTCAACCGTGGGTGGTGGTTCCCGAAGTCCCTCATGCCCGACCTCTCCTCGCAACGGACCCGCGACTGGTGGACGGCCAAGCGGGACTACCTGGTGCGCGACCTGGGCGTCGACGGCTTCAAGACCGACGGCGGCGAGCACGCCTGGGGGCACGACCTGCAGTATGCCGACGGCCGGCGCGGCGACGAGGGCAACAACCTCTACCCGGTGCACTACGCCAAGGCATTCGGCGACCTCCTGCGCAAGCACGGCAAGGCGCCGATCACGTTCTCCCGCAGCGGTTTCACCGGGTCGCAGGCGCACGGCGTCTTCTGGGCCGGCGACGAGGACTCCACTTGGGAGGCGTTCCGCAACAGCGTCACCGCGGGCCTGACCGCGTCGGCGTGCGGCATCGTCTATTGGGGCTGGGACCTGGCCGGCTTCTCCGGGCCGGTCCCGGACGCCGAGCTCTACCTGCGCGCCGCGGGGGCGTCGACGTTCATGCCGGTCATGCAGTACCACTCCGAGTTCAACCACCACCAGCTCCCGCTGCGGGATCGGACCCCGTGGTACGTCGAGGAGGTGACCGGTGACGAGCGGGTTGTCCCGGTGTTCCGCCGCTTCGCGCAGCTGCGCGAGCGACTCGTGGGCTACCTGGCCGAGGAGGCGGCCGAGACGGTGCGCACGGACCGGCCGCTGATGCGCGCGCTCTTCTTCGACCACCCCGGCGACGCTGCGGTCTGGCAGCACCCTCGGCAGTGGATGCTCGGCGTCGACCTCCTGGTCAACCCGGTCACCGAGGAGGGTGCCCAGACGTGGTCCACCTACCTGCCGGCGGGCGAGTGGGTCGACGTGTGGACCGGCGAGAGCCACCAGGGCGTCCAGGTCGTCCACCGTGAGATGCCCATCGACGAGGTCCCGGTCTACTGCACCCGTGCGGGCTGGGATCGACTGGACCACGTGTTCCGCCCATGAGGGGACGCCTCTAGCCGGGCGGCACGTGGCCGGGCCGGGTCCACTCGCGGTCTCGATCGCGAGGGCCCGGCCCGGACTTGCTGGTCCGCTGTCCGCACGATCAGCGGACCGGGTCACCGGTCGACGCGAGTTCGGCCCGACCGGTGGCTGGTGGTCGGCGCCCGGAGGCGCCGACCGGCTCGGTGGTGGATCAGTTGGTCGCGGCTGCCTTGGCGACCAAGGTGGCGGTCAGGTCGATCTTCTTGCCGTCGCGCAGCACGCTCAGGGTGACCTTGTCGCCGACGCCGCGTTCGCGGATGTTCGCGACCAGTGACAGGGCCGAGTCGACGCGCTCGCCGTCGACCGCGATCACCACGTCACCCTTCTGCAGGCCCGCGTTGGCGGCCGGGGTGTTGGCCGAGATCTGGGTGATCTGCGCGCCGGCCCGCTGGCTGGTGCCGTCGGACGCCGTGCCGTCGCCGAGGCTGACGCCGAGGAAGGCGTGCTCGGCCTGGCCCGACGAGATCAGCTGCGAGGCGATGCTCTTGGCCTCGTTGGCCGGGATCGCGAAGCCGATGCCGATGCTGCCACTCTGCCCGCCGCTCGACGAGCCCAGGCTGGCGATCGAGGAGTTGATGCCGACCAGCTGACCGGAGGCGTTGACGAGCGCGCCGCCGGAGTTGCCGGGGTTGATCGCGGCTGAGGTCTGGATGGCATTGGTCACGACGTCCTCACCGCTACTGCCGGTCGAGGGCTGGCCCAGCCCCGGCAGGCCCTGGCCGAACGGGTTCTGGTCCTGCGGCTGGCTGTTGTCCTCGGCAGCGGTCGTCACCGGGCGGTTCAGGGCGCTGACGATGCCGGTCGTGACGGTGCCCGCGAGCCCGAGGGGGTTGCCGATCGCCATGACCGGGTCGCCCACCTTCAGGTCGTCGGAGTTGCCGATCGCGATCGCCTTGAGGTCGTTCGGGGCGTTCGACAGGGTGATCACAGCGAGGTCGGTGCTCGGGTCGGTGCCGGCCACGGTGGCCTTGTAGGTGCGTCCGTCGTTGAGCGTCACGGTGATCGCGGCGCCGGCGCTGGCGCCGCCCACGACGTGGTTGTTGGTGAGGACGTGGCCCTTGGCGTCGATGATGACGCCGGAGCCCTGCGCCTCGCTCTGGCCGGACTTCACCGTGATCGACACGACGCTCGGCGCCACGGCCGCAGCGGTGGCAGTCCAGTTCGGGTTGGTGGCGTCGGCCTGGACCACGGGCCCGGTGTCCGCGCCGCGACCCAGCGACGACGAGCTGGCAGGGGAGGAGGCCTGCGGGCCGTCATCGAGCTGGGTCGCGGCGTAGGTGCCGCCGCTCGCGAGGAGGGCGGCGAGCGCCGCGACGGCGGTGAGTTCCGTCAGTCGGCGCCGCTTGCCCGGCTGGGCAGGCTCTGCCCCGTCCCGAGTGGGAAAGGAAGGGGGCGGCCCAGCCGGAGGAGTGGTGAGCGGCGGGTATGCCGTGGAGGCACCTGCCGCGGGGAGTCCGAAGGCTGCGTGGTCACGCGGGATCTCGGAGGTCTGGCCGAACCAGACCGGGGTCGTCGGCTCGCCCTGCTGCGACCACGGGTCCGGGGAGGCGTTCGTGGGAGCCGGGGCCACCGAGGGCTGCTGCTGGGGCTGCGGCTGACCACTGTCACCGGTGCTGTCCGGTCGGGTGTCCGGGTGGATCTGGGTCATGGTGGTGCGCTCCTTGGTGTGGCTTGGTGACGTCAGTCAACCGCTCCAACGTCAAGGGGTGCTGGGCGCTGCCTGAGAGTTGTCTGTGGGCAGCTCGACGATGAAGGTCGCGCCACCGCCGACGGTCTGCGAGACCCCGATCCGGCCCCGGTGGGCGTTGACGATGGCGGCCGCGATGGCCAGGCCCAGCCCGTTCCCACCACCGGCACCGCGGACCCGCGACGGGTCGGCGCGGTAGAAGCGCTCGAACACCTTGCGGGCCTTGTCCGGGTCGACGCCAGGGCCGTGGTCGCGCACTTCGAGCACCACGTGGTGGTCGGACTCCCTTGTGCCGACGGCGATTTCGAGAGGTGACCCCATCGGCGTGTGGTTCAGGGCGTTGGACACCAGGTTGGCCAGCAGCTGTCGCAGCTTGGCGTCATCGCCGGGGACCACGGTGGGTCCGAGTGGACCGGTCAAGCCGGAGACGGTGATCTGCCGGTCCGGGTCGATGGCTCGGGCGTCCTGCGCCGCGTCGGCAGCCAGCACGGTCAGGTCGACGGGGGCGATGCGCATCGGTCGCTGGTCGTCGAGCCGCGCCAGCATGAGGAGGTCCTCGACCAGGCCGCCCATCCGGGTCGCCTCGCCCTCGATGCGGGTCATGGCGCTCGCGACGTCGGCCGGCTCCCGGACCGCTCCCTGGCGGTAGAGCTCCGCGTAGCCCCGCACCGCGGCCAGCGGGGTACGCAGCTCGTGGGACGCGTCGGCTACGAACTGGCGCATCCGCTCCTCCGAGGCCTCCCGGGCGGCGAACGACTGCTCGATCTGGGCGAGCATCACGTTGAGCGACCGCGACAGCGAGGTGACCTCGTCCTTGGCGGTGCGGGTCGGGATGCGTCGTCCGAGGTCACCGTCGGCGATGGCGGCCGCGGTGTCCTCGATCTGGCGCAGCGGACGGAAGGCGCGCTGCACGGCATACCAACCGCCGATGCCGCAGGCGAGGAGGACGGCCAGGCCGATGAGCAACTCGACGAGGACGAGCCGACGCACGGTGTGGCTGACGCTGGACAGGGGGACGGCGACGATGAAGGTGGCGGAGTTGTCGCGCAGCCTGCCCGCGACGGCCCGCCACTGCCCGGAGCCGTCCTTGGTGCCGATGGTGAAGGCGTCGGGGGAGCTGACCCGCGGGTCGCTGATCGACAGGGAGTCGGGGACGCCGGGGCGCGCGCTCGCGCCGGTCGGGTCGATCTCGACGGCGGGAGTGCCGTCCGTCGGGTAGAAGACGACGGCATAGCCGCTGGGCAGGCGGTTGCGGGTCGGCGCGCGCAACGAGTCGAGGGCCTGCTGCGCCACGGTCGGGTAGGCGCGCTGCAGGTCGTCGTCCACGCGACCCATCAGGTCTCGGCGCATCAGGGCCGCCGTGGCAGCGGCAGTGAGCGTGAGCGCGAGGAGCAGCAGGGCCAGCATGACGGCGACCAGGCGCACCCGCAGGGGCAGCGCCTCGAGGTGTCGCTTGACCTCGGTGCCGACCGACCGACCCGGCCGGCCCGACCCGGCCGGAGCCGGCGGGGGAGGTGTCGGAGTGCCGATCGGCGCCGGGCTCGTCGGAGCCGACATCTACGCCTCCGGTGGCTTGCGCAGCACGTAGCCGACGCCGCGCTTGGTGTGGATGAGTGGCGGCACCCCGTCGACGTCGATCTTGCGCCGCAGGTAGGAGATGTAGGACTCCACGATGCCGCTCTCGCCGCGGAAGTCGTAATCCCACACGTGGTCGAGGATCTGTGCCTTCGAGAGCACGCGGTTGGGGTTGAGCATGAGGTAGCGCAGCAGCTTGAACTCAGTGGGGGACACGTCGATCGAGCGTCCGCCGCGACTCACCTCGTGCGAGTCCTCGTCGAGCTCGAGGTCCTCGAACCGCAGCGAGCTCGCGTCGTCGAGCTCGCCCCTGGTGCGGCGCAGGACCGCGCGGATGCGCGCCACGACCTCTTCGAGACTGAACGGCTTGGTGACGTAGTCGTCACCACCCACGGTCAGCCCCTTGATCTTGTCGTCGACCGAGTCGCGCGCAGTCACGAACACGATGGGCAGCTGGCGCCCGGTGTCGCGCAGCTTGCGCGTCACGGTGAAGCCGTCCATGTCGGGGAGCATCACGTCGAGGACGACGAGGTCGGGCTCGTGCGTGGTGGCCAGGTGGAGGGCGGTGGCGCCGTCGGCGGCGACGTGCACCTCGAAGCCGGCGAACCGCAGGGAGGTGGCGAGGAGCTCACGGATGTTCGGCTCGTCCTCGACGACGAGGAGGCGGGCCTCGGGCTGCGCAGTGGTCACGGCACCCAGTCTCGGGCCTGAGTCTGGGAGTTGTCTGTATGCCGCCTGTGTGCGGACCTCAGGCGGTGGCGTCCACGTCGTCGGCGTCGACGATGCGGTAGGAGTAGCCCTGCTCGGCGAGGAACCGCTGTCGGTGCGCGGCGAACTCGGCGTCGACGGTGTCGCGGGACACGACCGTGTAGAAGTGCGCGGTGCGGCCGTCGCCCTTGGGTCGTAGCACCCGGCCGAGCCGCTGCGCCTCCTCCTGCCTCGAGCCGAAGGTGCCCGAGACCTGGATCGCGACGCTCGCCTCCGGCAGGTCGATCGAGAAGTTGGCGACCTTCGACACGACGAGCAGGTTGATCTCGCCGACCCGGAACGCCTGGAACAGCTTCTGCCGCTGGGAGACCGGCGTCTCGCCGGTGATGACGTCGGCGCCCAGCCGCTCGGACAGCTCGGCGAGCTGGTCGAGGTACTGGCCGATGACGAGCGTGGGCTCGCCCCGGTGCTGGGCCACGATCCGTTCCACGACGGGGTTCTTGACCGGGCTGCAGGACGACAGCCGGTAGCGGTCCTCCGGCTCGGCCACGGCATACGCGAGGCGCTCGCTGTCGGGGAGCGTGACCCGCACCTCGACGCAGTCGGCGGGGGCGATGTAGCCCTGCGCCTCGATGTCCTTCCACGGCGCGTCGTAGCGCTTCGGGCCGATCAGCGAGAACACGTCGGCCTCGCGGCCGTCCTCGCGCACCAGGGTCGCGGTGAGGCCGAGCCGTCGCCGGGCCTGCAGGTCGGCGGTCATCCGGAAGATCGGGGCGGGGAGCAGGTGCACCTCGTCGTAGATGATGAGTCCCCAGTCGCGGGCGTCGAGCAGGTCGAGGTGGGTGTAGACGCCCTTCCGGCGGGTCGTCAGCACCTGGTAGGTCGCGATGGTGACCGGCCGGATCTCCTTGCGGGCACCGGAGTACTCGCCGATCTCGTCGTCGGTGAGGCTGGTGCGCTTGAGCAGCTCGTCGCGCCACTGCCGGGCCGACACGGTGTTGGTGACGAGGATCAGCGTCGTCGCCTTGGCCACCGCCATGGCCCCTGCGCCGACCAGGGTCTTGCCGGCGCCGCAGGGCAGCACGACCACCCCGGAACCGCCGTGCCAGAACCCGTCGACGGCCTGCTGCTGGTAGGGGCGCAGCGACCAGTCGGCGTTGTCGAGGCCGATGGGGTGGGCCTCTCCGTCGACGTAGCCCGCCTCGTCCTCGGCGGGCCAGCCGACCTTGAGCAGCTCCTGCTTGAGGTGGCCTCGCTCGGACGGGTGCACCGCCACGCGGTCGTCGTCGATCCGCTCGCCGATGAGCGGCTTGATCTTCTTGTGCCGCAACACTTCCTCGAGCACCGGACGATCGGTGGTGCGCAGGACCAGGCCGCGCTCGGGGTCCTTCTCCAGGGTCAGCCGACCGTAGCGGTCCATGGTGTCGGCGACGTCGACGAGCAGGGCGTGCGGGACGGCATACCGGCTGTAGGTGATGAGCGCGTTGACCACCTGCTCCGCGTCGTGGCCCGCAGCTCGTGCGTTCCACAGGCCCAGCGGCGTCACCCGGTAGGTGTGGATGTGCTCGGGGGCACGCTCGAGCTCGGCGAACGGTGCGATCGCCCTGCGCGCCTCCTCGGCGTTCGGGTGGTCGACCTCCAGCAGCAGCGTCTTGTCGCTCTGGACGATCAGCGGGCCGTCTGGCACCGGCTAGTACCCGGAGTCGAACGACGTCGAGGTGCTGCTCGTCGCGGCGATCGCGATGATCGCCACGACCACGATGATGACGAGCACCAGGCCGGCCACGAGCGCGATCCAGCCCCAGCGGGTGAACTTCGCCGACTCGGCCGGCTGGTCCTTCTTGGTGGCCGCCATGATCGCGAAGACCAGGGCGACGATGCCGAAGCCGCAGCCGAGGGTGGTCAGGCCGGAGACGACCAGCAGCGCGATCGTGTTGCCGCTGATCGACTGGGGCGCGTAGCCCGGCTGCCCGTATCCGGGAGCGCCGTAGACGGGGCCGCCGTAGCCCGGCGCAGCGCCGTAGCCCGGCGCGCCCTGGGCGGGAGCACCCTGACCCGGCGCGCCGTAGCCCTGCTGGACCTGGCTCTGGGTGGGGTACGCCGGCTGCGCGCCATACGGGTTCTGGGGGGCCGCGCCGGGGGCGCTGCCGTAGGGGTTCTGCGGCGGGGGCGGCGGGGGTGCGCCGGCCCCGGTGGGCGCGCCGTACGGGTTCTGCGGGACGCCACCGGCCGGCGGGCCGTAGGACGGCGGGCCGTAGGACGGCTGGCCGGACTCAGCGCCGGGGTCGTTCTCCGCCGCCGGAGGAGGTCCGGTCTGGCCCGGCGGCACCGGCGGGACGGCCTGCGTCTTGTCGGTGTCGATGGCGGCGGTCTGGTCGAAGGAGGCGCCGTAGTCCGAGGACCCCTCGTCGCTCGGCGCCGTCGGGTCGCTGGGCGCCGTGGGGTCGCGGAACTCCGGGTTGTCGTCGTTGCGAGGTGTGTCGCTCATCGTTCGTCCCTTCGGGCGTCGTGCGGTCCGCTGCAAATCTAACCCCCCGGAGCACGGGTGAAGACCGCAGCCCGGGAATGGCAGGATCGGGGGGTGAACCTCACCCCACAAAGTTCTGCGCTCCTTCGTCGCTCCGATACTTTGCGGGGGCCCAGATGAGCATCGGACTGCCCCAGCGCGAGCCCGACCCGGAGCTGCCGGACCGGGTGACCATCTACGAGGTGGGTCCGCGCGACGGCCTCCAGAACGAGAAGTCCGTCGTCCCGGCCGCCGTGAAGGCGGAGTTCATCCGCCGGCTGGCGGCTGCGGGGCTGGAGACGATCGAGACCACCTCCTTCGTCCCGCCGACCTGGGTGCCTCAGCTGGCCGACGCCCGTGCGGTGCTCGACGACCTCGGCGAGCTCGGCCGCGGACCGCAGCGACCGGTGCTCGTGCCCAACGAGCGCGGCCTCGACGACGCGCTCGCGGCCGGCGTGGGCGCGATCGCCATCTTCGGCAGCGCGACCGAGACCTTCGCCCGGAAGAACCTCAACCGCACGGTCGACGAGTCGGTCCAGATGTTCGCCCCCGTCGTGGCGCGCGCGAAGGAGGCCGGCCTGTGGGTGCGGGCTTACGTCTCGATGTGCTTCGGCGACCCGTGGGAGGGTCCGGTGCCGGTCGACCAGGTCGTCTCGGTGTCGCAGCGGCTGATGGACCTCGGCGCCGACCAGCTCTCGCTCGGCGACACCATCGGCACGGGCACCACCGGTCACGTGCGGCGGCTGCTGGACGCCCTCGACGCGGGCGGCATCGGCGTCGACCGCATCGGCGTGCACTTCCACGACACCTACGGCCAGGCACTCGCCAACACCATGACCGCGCTGCGGCATGGCGTCACGGTGGTCGACGCGTCCACCGGCGGGCTGGGCGGGTGCCCCTATGCGAAGAGCGCCACCGGCAACCTGGCCACGGAAGACCTCGTCTGGGCGCTCGACGGCGCGGGCGTGGAGACCGGCGTCGACCTGGCCCAGCTCGTGCAGACCAGCGTGTGGATGGCCGGCCACCTGGGCCGCCCCTCGCCCTCGGGCGTCGTGCGTGCCCTCGCCGGCGGCGGCTGACCCGTTGCCCGTCCGTCGGTCGGCTCAGCCCTGGACTGCGCCGGTCACGCGGTGGATCGACAGCGTCCGCGCGGCTCCGTCGGCCGTGCCGTGCACCCGGCCACCCACCACCCGGTCGGGGTAGAAGAGGATCCGCTGGGTGCGACCGTCGGCGTCGGAGTAGCCGATCCAGACTGCCTGCCGGTCCGCCGCCGCGTCCCGCAGCACCGCGAGGGTCGTGGTCGGGTCGGTGCTCGGGAGCGTGGGCCCGGGTCGGCTCGCCACCTGCTCCCGCTGGTATGCCGCGGCCTCCTCGCCGGCGCGCAGCGCACCGACCATCGTCGTCACGAGCTCGTCGTCGACCTTCTGCGCCGTCACGGGGGTGGGTCGGCGCTGGAGGGGGGTGCGGTGGGCGCCGGTGGTCGGCACGATGATGCCGCCGTCCGGGGTCTCGGCGGCCGGCGCGAAACCGTTCTCGCGCAAGAACTCCAGCACGGTCTCGGCCGCGACGGGTGAGACCAGGATCGTCGGGGCGATGCTGCGCAGCTGGAGCGGCGACAGCTCGCGGTCAGCGACCATCGCGCCCAAGGTGGCCTCGTCGTCGCACCGGATGTAGGCCCGCATCGCCCCGACCCGAGCCTGGCCGTGTCGACGCGCGACATCGCGGATCAGGTAGTCGAGGGGCTGGGGGATGGGGGTGTGGCTGGCGTCGCCCAGCGCGCCAAGGACCTGGTCGACCGACCACCCGGCGTCCAGGCCCCGACGGACGGAGTCCTGGTTGAACCGGTAGACGGTGGCCCCGCCCCGCGACTCCACGTCGGCCACCAGGCGCATGAAGGTGGCCAGGCCGCCGGCCAGCGGGCCGGGGGCGATGGCGGTCAGGTCGGCCTGGAGCAGCACGTGCTCCACGGGCTCGGGGAGGTGCGGCTGCATGGCCGCGGCGAGGTCGGTGTCGGACCGGCCGTCGAGCAGGGCCCGGCCGGCACTCGAGATCGCGCCCCGACCCGTGACCCCCAGCCACTCCGCCTCGCCGAGCACGGCGGCCACGACGACCTCGAGGCCGGCGGGCACGCGCCGCGGCCGGCGCCAGCCGACGGCCGTCACGACGCTCTCGCGGTCGGGGGACAGGCCCGGTGCAGCCGCAGCCAGCTGGTCGATGACGTCCTTGCGCAAGCCGCGCGCGGGCGGCCAGTGCGCGTCGGGGCCGAGGGCGTTGACCGTGCCGGACGCGCCCGCCGGCGTGGTGCCGACGAGGTGCGGGGCGCGGGTGGTGAGCAGCCAGGCCCGGGCGAGCACGGCCCAGCGCTGGTGGCCGGGCTGCTGCTGCCACTCGTCGTAGGCCGGTGTCGGCGCCCACGACGGGTCGAGCGAGCCGTCGTCGGCCAGGAGGCCCGCGGCATACGTGAGCTCGGCGACGAAGGCCGCGCGGGCCTCGTCGACGTCGAGCACCGAGGCGAGCCGCTTGAGGTCGCGGACGGCGAGTCCCCCGGAGCGCAGCACGCGCGGAGGGCGCAGGCCCCACTCGGCGGCGAGCTCGTCGACCAGCGCGAGCAGGTCGGTGACCTGCTGTCCGGCCGCCGCGTCGACCTCGGCGTCCTGACGCGGTGTGCCCTCCAGGGCTGGCGGTTGCAGGGCCGGCGAGGCGTGGCTGCGGCCGTGCCGCAGCGCGAGGGCCACCTCGCGGGGGAGCACGAGCTGGTCGGCCGCCGGGGCGAAGACAAGGTGCTGTTCGAGCAACCAGCGCGCCCCGGCGGCGACGCGGTCGGGGGTG
The DNA here is from genome assembly GCF_039531795.1 of Pedococcus bigeumensis. Lineage (NCBI taxonomy): Bacteria > Bacillati > Actinomycetota > Actinomycetes > Micrococcales > Intrasporangiaceae > Pedococcus > Pedococcus bigeumensis. Next base: position 998,844 of record NZ_BAAAQS010000003.1, read on the forward strand.
CCGGGCGGCAGGACGGCCAGCGGCGGACCCCAGGTCAGGCGGTCCAGGATGGCGCGCGCCGCCGGCGGCGCCTCGCCGAGCAGGTCTGCCACCGACTCCGTCGGCGGCACCTCGACGAAGGTGTCGGCCGCGCGGGGACCGAGGCCGGCGGGGTGGGGAAGGACCTCGGAGACGGTGCGGGCGACCCGCAGGCCCTCGGGGCTGCGCCACAGGAGGGCCAGGGTCCACAGGTCGTCGAGCAGCGGTCCGACCTCGGTCGCGTCGACCCCCAGCAGGGCACCGACCGCCGCGGTCTCGACCGGCGAAGGGGTGGCCAGCGCTGCCTCGAGGACCTGCAGGTGAGCCAGGTCGAGTGAGTCGACGGCTCGCTGGACGCTGGCCCGGGTGCCCGCCCTCGCCGCGAGCGACGACAGGTCGGCGGGCGCTGGTCGGGCCAGGTCCTGGCGTCGGCGCAGCAGGTCGGCGAGCTGCTCGTCGCTGCGCTCCCGCACGTCGTCGGCCATGGAACGGGCTGTCGAGGTCGTCACCTCGGGCCGGGCGGACCGCGAGGCGGAGGCCCCCGAGCCCGTCACGGAACCGGTCGTGCGACGGGGGGAGGAGATGGCGGCCACTGCACCACGGTAGTCGCCTCAGCCGGGCGGTCAGACTCTCAGCCGTTTCCCATGCCACGCACAGCCTCGTCACCCACACTGGTGGCAACGAGAGGAGGCGCCATGTCGGAGCCCACCGGACCCGCCACGCCCCGCAGCAGCAAGGGGTCGGCGAAGGCGAACCAGGACGTGCCGGCCGGGGATCCCCAGGCCGCCGACCCGCAGTCGACCGCGCCGCCCTCCACTGCGCCACCCGCCCAGCCCGCCGCTGCCGACCCCGCGCAGGGGTCAGGTGCGCCGGAGGCCGCCACCGGCGCCATACCGTCCGCCACGCAGCCCATGCCCGCAGCGGCAGGCTCGGTGCCCGCCTCCTCGGAGGCAGCCCCCGCCGGCCCTGCTCGGGTCGGCCCGCCCAGCGGTCCGCCGCCGGTCGGCCCTCCCGGTGGACCGTTCGGGCCCGCCACCGGTGGTCCGGGTGGGCCATCGCCCAAGCGTCCGGGCCTCTGGCGCCAGGCGACCTCGACGACGGGCGGCCTGATCGCCGTGGTCGTCGCCGGCGCGCTCGCGGCCCTGCTCGTGCTCGGTGTCGTCGCGACGGTCGGCCTCGTGGCCGTGCGGGCGGCGCACCGCGATGGCGCCGACCGGATCGAACGCGTCCGCGAGGACGGCCGACAGGGACTCCCGCCAGGACAGCAGCGCAAGCTGGACCGGATGCCGCAGGGGCCAGAAGCGCCTGGGGCGCCCGGTCGCCAGGGCGGCGGGCTCGGTGACGAGGACGGCAACGGCCTCGACGGCGATGGCATGGGCGGCATGGGGCGCGGCATGGGTGGGCTCATGCGGGGAGCCATGGGGCTCGGCAACGTCCAGCACGGCGAGTTCACCGTGCAGCAGAACGGCAAGTCGGTCGTGATGACCCTCCAGCGCGGGACGGTCACCAAGGCCAGCAGCACCTCCGTCTCGGTCAAGAGCGACGACGGCTTCACCGCGACCTACGTCATCGGCAGCGACACCCGCACCCGGGCCGGTGCCCCGGCCGTCGGTGACTCGGTGCTCGTGGTCGCGGAGAAGTCCGGTGCGAAGGCGGTCCTCATCACGGCGACCCGCACCGGCTGACCTTGCCTATGGTTGACGGCCGCACTCCGACCTCGGGCGGCTCGTTGACGGCCGCACTAGCGTGAGCGGCGTGACGACCTCTCCCAGCGGCGAGCAGTGGACCCTTCGGGACGGACGCCAGGAGGCCACCGTCGTCGAGGTGGGCGGCGGCCTGCGCACCTACCGGGTCGACGGCACCGACGTGGTGGCCGGCTACGCCGTCGACGAGATGTGCCGCGCAGGTCGCGGACAGGTGCTGATGCCCTGGCCCAACCGGATCCGGGACGGGAAGTACACCTTCGAGGGGGCGGAGCATCAGCTCGGCCTCAGCGAGCCGGCCCTGCACAACGCCAGCCACGGCCTGGTGCGGTGGGCGACCTGGCTGTTGCACTGGCACGCCGACGACTGGTCGGCGCTGACCGTGCGCACCCGGCTGCACCCCCAGCCCGGCTGGACCGCGACCCTCGACCTCAGCGTCAACTACGTCCTCGAGCCGCACGGGCTGGTCGTCAGCGTGCACGCCTCGAATGTCGGCGACACCGCGGCGCCGTTCGGCTTCGGAGCGCACCCCTACGTCGCCCTCGGGGACACTCCGCTGGCGGAGGTCGAGCTCTCCATCCCGGCTTGGCTCGAGGTGATCGTGGACGAGCAGCTGGTCCCGACCGGGACCGCAGCCGTGCGACCCGAGGTCGACTTCCGCACCCGGCGACGGCTCGGCTCCACGGCGCTCGACACGGCATACACAGGCCTCACCCGCACTCGAGCTGATGGCGGGTGGGAGGTGGTCGTGGGCGGCCTCGGGACCGGTGATGTCAGCGTGTGGGGCGACGGGTCGCTCGACTGGGCGCAGGTCTTCACTGCGAAGGGCAAGGACACCGGGGTCGACGGAGTCCGCGGCATCGCGGTCGAGCCGATGTCGTGCCCCGCCAACGCCTTCAACACCGGCGAAGGCCTTGTCGTGCTGGCACCCGGCGACTCGTGGTCGGCCCGGTGGGGGATCGAGCCGGCGGCGCTCAGCTGACGCGCGGGCGCGCCTCGAGCCCGGTGGGCTCGAGCCTGGTGGAGTCGAGCCCGGTGGAGTCGAGCCCGGTGGCGTCGTGCGCCGTGGAGTCGACGCCGGGGTCGAGCACGGGCGCGTCGGTGCCCGGCGAACGGGTCACCTCGCCCTGGAGACCGTTGACGAACGGGGTGATGCGACGCTCCAGGCTCAGGGACAGCACCGCCATCACGCCGCACCCGACCACGATCATCGCCACGAACCCGGTCGACCACTGGTGGTTGAGCATGAACCCGGCCACGACCGGGCCCAGGATCGTCCCGGCTTGGAACGCCCCGGCGTTGACCGCGTTGTAGCGGCCCCGGAGGTGGTCGGGAGCCATGTCGTTGGTGATCGCCGGGATGGTCGGTTGGAGCAGCGTCTCGCCGAGGGCGAACAACGCGTGGAACAGCAGCACCCCGGCGGATGCCGCCACCGTGCCGCTCACCAGCCCGGTCAGGCCGAGCACGACCCAGGCCACCGACCAGAGCGCGACCATGACGATCAGCACCCTGGTGCGCCGCTTGCCGCTGATCCGTCGGAGCACGAAGAACTGCAGGCCGACGATCACCGCGGTGTTGACCGCGAACGCGAACCCGATGACCCCCGTCGAGACCCCGCTGACCTGGCGCGCGAAGGCCGGAAAGCCGGCCTCCATCTGGCCGTAGCCGACGAACACGCCGAGGAACGTCATCAGGGTCAGCCACACGACGGCCGGCTTGCGCAGGATCGTGAGGTAGGAGCCCTCGCCCACCTCGGCGTCCGCCGGCTTCTCGGCCCGGCCGTGCACGTGCCGCAACGGGCCGAGCAGGAGCCCGATCGGCACCAGCATGCTCGCGGCATCGGCGAGGAAGATCACGGTGAAGGAAGTGGGGTTGTCGACGTCGGCGTAGAGGCCGCCGATCACCCCGCCCAGACCGATGCCGAGGTTGACCAGCGCGAAGTTGATGCCGAAGTACTGCTGCCGCGCCGGCCCGGTGACCACCGCCGCGACGAGGGCGTTGAAGGCCGGCCACGAGACCCCGAAGTTGAAGCCGAGGAACAGGAAGCCGACCGCGAAGACCAGCGGCGTGGTGGCGAACGCGAGCACGACACACCCCACCAGCTGCGCGGAGGTGGCCCAGAGCAGCATGGTGCGGGCCCCGAGCCGGTCGGTCAGGGCTCCGGCCGGGCCGGTGACCGCGAGCGCGACGACGGCGATGAAGGCCATCAGGAGCCCCGCGAGGTCGAGTGAGATGCCGCGCACCTCGTGGAGGTAGATCACCGTGAAGGGCAGCGTGAGGCCCCGACCCAGGGTCTGCACGGCCACGGTGGACAGCAGCCAGCGCCCCGCCGGAGGGAGCTCTCCCCAGAACTCGCGGATGCTGTGGCCTGACGTCGACTGCTCGCTCACCGGGGAATCCTCCCGCACGGCGCCGACAACCCTCAAAAGGATTTGGACCCACCCGATAACCTTGCGAGTGCGCATCGGCGCGCCACACACTTTTTTCGAGGCAAGAGGAAGTCAAGTGCCTACTGGCAAGGTCAAGTGGTACGACGCGGAGAAGGGCTTCGGCTTCATCTCCGACGACGACGGAAGCGACGTGTTCCTGCACGCGAACGCTCTCCCCGAGGGCGTCGCGACGCTCAAGGGCGGCACCCGCGTGGAGTTCAGCGTGGCGGAGGGCCGTCGCGGCACGCAGGCGTTGCAGGTGACCCTGCTGGAGGCGGCCCCGACCGTCACGGCGGGCAAGCGCGAGGCGTCACGCAAGTCCCCTGAGGACCTCGCCCCCCTCGTCGAGGACGCCATCAAGCTGCTCGACAACGCGTCCAACGCGCTGCGGCGTGGCCGCCGTCCCGAGAAGGACCACGCCACCAAGCTCGCCGCCGTCCTGCGCTTCCTCGCCGACCAGATCGACCCGTGATGGCCGCCCAGCAGCGTCCCGGTTCGGCTTCGGCGAAGCCGGATGCCGTCCTCGCCGCCGCCGTCGACCTGGCCCGTGAGGCGGCCGAGTCGATCGCGGAGCGCGGCACGGTCGGCGACCACCTCGGCATGGAGATGGACGACGAGCGGCTGGGCACGCACTACTTCGCGTGCACCGCGAGCTCCTACCCGGGTTGGCGGTGGGCGATCACCATCGCCCGCGTGCCGCGGGGCAAGACCGCGACCGTCTGCGAGACCAACCTCGTCCCCGGTGACGGCGCGTTGCTGTCGCCCGAGTGGCTCCCGTATGCCGAGCGGCTGGCTCCCGGCGACCTCGGCGCCGGCGACGTGCTCCCCTACAAGGAGGACGACCCGCTGCTCGAGCCCGGCTTCGAGGCCACCGGCGACGAGGAGGTCGACGAGCTGGCCGCCTACGAGCTGGGTCTGGGCCGCAAGCGCGTGCTGTCGGCCGAGGGCCGTGAGGCTGCGGCGCAACGGTGGTACGAGGGCGAGAACGGTCCGCACGCCGAGGTCGCCGAGAAGGCCCCGGCTCCCTGCTCGTCGTGCGGGTACTTCCTCCCGATGGCAGGTGCACTTCGCTCTTTTTTCGGCGTGTGCGCCAACGCCTGGTCACCTTCCGACGGTCGCGTCGTGAGTCTTGACCACGGCTGCGGCGCCCACTCCGAGGTCGACGCCGAGCCCGCCGAGCCGATGCCGGTCGGTCAGCCCATCGTCGACGAGATCGCCTACGACCTCGTCTGACCCGCTCTTCCCGCCCCCGGTCGCCCGCAAAACGGCGGTTGCTCGACGAAACGGGCCCCATGGAGGCCGTTTCGTCGAGCAACCACCGGTTTTGCGCTGAGGCTCTCCACAGGCCGCCGCCTCCGGACACGTCCTTCCACAGGGCCGTCGGTGGCAGCGGCCGCACCGAGCTGGTGAGCGCGACCCTCGCGACATGGACTCCCAGTCGCAGGCACTGCTGACCGCACAGCAGGGCGTCATCGGTGCGGTGCAGCTGACCGCGCTCGGGATCTCGGCCGACGAGGTGGGGCGTTGGGTCGACCGCGGCGAGCTGGTGCGGGTGAGGCGAGGGGCGTATGCCGACGCGTCCGTCTGGACCGTAGCCGGCCGCGACGAGCGCTACCGGCTCAGCGTCGCGGCGACGATGCGCTCGAGGAGCAGGTCGGAGGTGGCCACCCACCACTCGGCGCTCGCCCTGCACGGTCTGCCCCTGTGGCACGTCGACCGCGGCCTCGTCGTGCTGATGGCCGATGTGCAGGAGACCACCACGACATCGGGGCTGCGGGTCATGCCGTTGCGTGCGCTCGTGGCTCGCGTGGAGCTCGACGGGCTGAACACGCTCGCGGTCGCCGATGCCATCGTCACGAGCTCCTCGGTCAGTGTCGAGGCAGGCGTCGTCGCCGGTGACGCGGCCCTGCACGACGGCCGATGCAGCCTGGGCGACCTGCAGGCCGCGGCCCGGCGACTCCGTCGGGGCCTGCGCGGGACTGCCCGCCTCCGCCGGGCCCTGGCGAGCCTCGACCCGGCTGCGGAGTCACCCGGCGAGAGCAGGACCCGGCTGGTGCTCCAAGCCCTGGGCCTGCCCCTCCAGTCCCAAGCCTCCGTGCGCGACGAGCGCGGCGAGCTGGTGGGTCGAGTCGACTTCCTGGTCGCGGGCCGCGTGGTCGTGGAGTTCGACGGCGCCCTGAAGTACCGCGGCGACGACGGCCCGGCAGTCGTCCTGGCCGAGAAGCTGCGTGAGGACCGCCTCAGGGAGCTGGGATACGAGGTGGTCCGGCTCACCTGGGACGAGCTCGCCCATCCGGAGCGGATCCTGGCCCGGATCCGGGCGGCGCTCGGTCGCACCAGGGCAGCGTGACCGGTCGCCGGGTCCTCGTTTCAAGCCCCGCAAAACGGTGGTTGCTCGACAAAACGTCATCTGTGGAGCCCGTTTCATCGAGCAACCACCGTTTTGCGGGAGAAGGTCGGCGGGAAGGTCGGGGGGAAGGTCGGGGGGCGGGCGCGAGTCAGGGTCCGGGGAAGGCCTTACTGGGCGCCGGCGGCGTTGCCGCGACCGCGGCGCACGTAGGAGAACCCGATCAGGCCCAGCACGATCCCGGCCACCGGGACCCACGGCCACCAGTCGCGCTCGCCCTCGTGCAGTGCCGGCACGGCGAGGATGACTACCAGCGCCACGACCCAGGCGAGCTCGCCCCAGAGCACGACGCGGGCGGTGCTGACGGCGAGGGGTTGCAGCTCCTCGTCCGTGTCCGGTCGGGCCCGACCCCGCGACTCGCTCATGCGGGCAGCGTAGCCTTCACGATTCGCAATCACGCAGGCCCTACCCTGCTGCCCATGGCCAAGCCCTCATCCCCGCCCACGGCGGCGCACCGTCCCTCCCCGGCCAGGTCCGGCGGACTCGACGGCTTCTTCCGGATCACCGAGCGTGGCTCGACCCTCAGCCGCGAGGTCCGCGGTGGGTTGGTCACGTTCTTCACGATGGCCTACATCGTGGTGCTCAACCCGCTGATCATCGGCACGCAGCAGGACGGCGTCGGTCAGTTCCTCGGCGGGGGCGACATCGTCAAGGCCCAGACCCTCGTCGCGGCCGGCACGGCGCTCGTCGCCGGCGTGATGACGCTGCTGATGGGCGTCGTCGCGAACTACCCGCTCGCGCTCGCCACCGGCCTTGGCCTCAACGCCTTCGTCACGTTCGGCATCGCCAAGCTGCCCGAGATGACCTGGGCCGACGCCATGGGCCTGATCGTCATCGAGGGCGTGATCATCCTCGTGCTCGTGCTGACCGGCTTCCGGCAGGCGGTGTTCAAGGCGATCCCCGGACAGCTCAAGACCGCCATCTCGGTGGGCATCGGCCTGTTCATCACGATCATCGGCCTGGTCGACGCCGGCTTCGTGCGCCGCACGGGCACCGGGCCGGTCCCGGTGGAGCTCGGCATCGGCGGCACCCTCAACGGCTGGCCGCTGCTCATCTTCGTCCTCGGGTTCCTGGCGATCGTGATCATGATGGTCCGCAAGGTGAAGGCCGCCATCCTCTACGGCATCCTCGGCGGCACGGTGCTCGCGGTCATCGTCGAGGCGATCGGCAACATCGGCGGCCAGTTCGACGCCACCGGCAAGTTCGTCAACCCGGCCGGCTGGGGCCTCAACGTCCCGGCGCTCCCCGACAAGGTCCTCGACGTCCCCGACTTCTCGCTGATCGGCAACTTCAACCTGCTCGGGTCGTTCGACAAGCTCGGTTTCGTCGCGGCCCTGCTGCTGGTCTTCACCCTCCTGCTCGCCGACTTCTTCGACACGATGGGCACGATGGTCGCGGTCGGCGCCGAGGGGGGCCTTCTCGACGAGCACGGCAACCCTCCGAACTCCGACAAGATCCTGCTCGTCGACTCGGTCGCCGCGATCGCCGGTGGTGCCGGCTCGGTCTCGTCGAACACGTCCTACATCGAGTCGGCCGCCGGAGTCGGCGAGGGCGCCCGCACCGGGCTGGCCTCGGTCGTGACCGGCGTGATGTTCCTGCTCGCCACGTTCCTCGCCCCGCTGGTCAAGGTGGTGCCCTACGAGGCGGCCACCCCGGCGCTGGTCGTGGTCGGCTTCCTGATGATGCAGCAGGTCCGGGGCATCGACTGGGACGACCTCGACATCGCGATCCCCGCCTTCCTGACGATCGTCCTGATGCCGTTCACCTACTCCATCACCGTGGGCATCGGCGCCGGCTTCGTGGTGTACACCCTGATCAAGGTGGTGCGCGGCAAGGCCTCGGTCATCCACCCGCTGCTGTGGGCCGTGTCGGCGTTGTTCGTCATCTACTTCGCGATCACCCCGATCAAGGAGGTCCTGGGCGTCGGCTGACCGCCGCCCCAGACCAGAAGAGGCAGGTATGCCGCGTGGCCCAGTGAGGGGGCCACGCGGCATACCCGTCTCGGGGCCGGCTTCCCAGAAATACTTAGCACAGGTAATGAGTTATGCTAAGTACCGACAAGGAGAGAAGCCATGACACCACCCCCCGCACGCACGCGCCGTGCTGCCGACGCTGGTCTCTCGCCCTCTGCCGTCTCCGCCCTCGCCGGTGAGCTCCGACTCGCCTGCATGCGCATCAGCCGCCGGGTGCGGTTCGAAAGCACGCATGTCGTTGCGCCGCACCAGTTCTCGGTGCTCTGCCGCCTCGAGGAAGCGCCGCGCACCCCGAGCGAGCTCGCGGAGATCGAGAAGGTGAGCGCGCCCAGCATGACCCGCACCGTCGCCGCCCTGGTCGAGCGCGGGCTCGTCGAGCGCACCGCCGACCCCGCTGACCGCCGCCAGGTCATCCTGTCGCTGAGCCAGGACGCGACGACCCTGCTGCGCGACATCCGCCGCAAGCGCGACGCCTGGATGTCCGTCCGCGTCGGTCACCTCACCGCCGAGGAGCAGGAGGTCCTGCGCCAGGCCTCGGCCATCCTGACCCGGGTGGCCAACGAGTGAGCCCGACCTTCTCCTCGCTCGACATCCGCAACTACCGCATCTACGCCGCTGGTGCGTTCATCTCGAACATCGGCACGTGGATGGGCCGGGTCGCCCAGGACTGGCTGGTGCTCACCGAGCTGACCAACCACTCGTCCTCGGCCCTCGGCATCGTCACGGGTCTGCAGTTCCTCCCGTTCCTGCTGCTCGCCCCGTGGGCCGGGATGATCGCCGACCGCTACCCCAAGCGGCGGATCCTGGCCATCACCCAGACCTCGCTCGCACTGTCGTCCCTCGCCCTCGGCGTGCTGGTGGTCAGCGGCGCCGCTGAGCTGTGGATGGTCTACGGCATCGCGTTGTTCACCGGTGTCGCCACCGCCGTGGACAACCCGGCCCGCCAGACCTTCGTCTCCGAGATGGTGCCGCGCGACCGCCTCGCCAACGCCGTGTCGCTCAACAGCGCGTCGTTCAACGCCGGCCGCCTCGTCGGCCCCGGTGTCGCGGGGCTGACGATCGCGGCGTTCGGCACCGGCTGGACCCTGATGCTCAACACGCTGACCTTCGTGGCGGTGCTGCTGGCGCTCGCGTCGATGCGGCCCAGCGAGCTGCGGCCGGCCCCGGCGCTGGCCCGCGGCAGGGGCGCCATCCGCGAGGGGGTCGCCTACGTGCGCAGCCGCCCTGACATCCAGCTGGTCATGGTGCTGGTCTTCGTGCTGGGCACGTTCGGCATGAACTTCCAGATCACCACCGCCCTGATGGCCACCAAGGAGTTCGGCAAGGGGCCCCAGGAGTACGGCCTGCTCGGCTCGATCATGGCCATCGGGTCGCTCACCGCCGCCCTCCTGTCGGCTCGTCGAGCCAGACCGCGACTGCGGATCCTGCTCCTCGCCCTGGTCGGCTTCACCATCGCGAGCGGGCTGGCCGCGATGGCGCCCAGCTACCTGCTCTTCGCCCTGGCCCTGGTGCCGGTGGGCCTCACCGCGCTCACCGCGCTGACCACCGCGAACGCGATGGTCCAGATCAGCGTCGACCCGGCGATGCGCGGTCGCGTGATGGCCCTCTACATGGCGATCTTCATGGGTGGCACCCCGCTCGGCGCGCCCTTGATCGGCTGGATCGGTGACGTCTGGGGTCCACGCTGGACGATCGGCATCGGCACGATCGCGATCGCTATCACCCTCGTGGTGGTGTCGGTCTGGATGGCCAGGCACGAGAATGTCCAGGTGACCTACGAGTCCCAGCGGCGGCCCCGCATCCGGATCCGCACCCTCCCGCAACCCCAGGTCTCCGAGCCGGTGCCCGAGGCGGCGCGGTGACGCCGGTCTTCCGGCGCCGCGTGACGATCGCGGTGCTCGTCATCGTGGTCGCCGCCGCGGTGGTCGCCAGCTTCCTGCGCTGACCCGGTCTCGCGCGGGCGCCGCGAGCGCGCGCTGGTCCGAGCACGCCGGTTCGCGGGCGACGGTTTGCGGGCGCCGGTTCGGGCGCTATTTCGCGGGCGCTGGCTCGCGCGCTGGTTACTGGTGCAGGTTGCAGATGATGACGATGCCCAGGGCGTTGAGGCCCGGATCGTAGCCGGCCGGGCACTTGCCACCGACCGGGAACACCGTGAGCGGGAGCGGCGCCGTGGTCGGGGTGGCGGTCGAGCTGCTGGGCGTGGGGGTGGGCGTCGGGGTCGGGGTGGTGGTGCTCCCCGTGATGCCGCCGACGACGCCACCCACGACGCCGCCGACGACGTCGGTCACGGTGCCGCCGCTGGTGGACGAAGGACTGGGCGTCGGACTGGTCGAGCCGGTCCCAGCGCTGGTGCCATCACTGCCCGGCTTGCCCGTCGAGCCACCCTTGCCGGGCGTGGCGCCGGGCGTGACCCCGGGCCCGGCCGCGGGCTGGGAGGCCCTCACGGGGTCGTAGCTCGCCATCGGCCGCGGCTCACCCGCGGGGAGGAAGGGGGAGCCGTTGCGCTGCGCCTCGCTGAGGTCCGACCCGGGCACGACGGTGTAGCCGCCGCGGTAGCCGGCGGCAATCGCCAGCACCTGGTCGGCGTAGGCATCGCTGTGGTTGTAGCGCAGCACGGCGGAGCGCGCGCCGGGCTCGGTGCTGAGGTCGCCGGGGCCCGAGCAGAGGTAGACGGCGGTGGCCGTCGCGGCGTCGGCCATGTTCTGCGGGTCCTTGCGACCGTCGCCGTTGGCGTCCACGCCCACCACGCGCCAGGTGCCGGGGATGAACTGCATCGGCCCGACCGCGCGGTCCCAGGTGAGGTCGCGGTCGTATGCGCCGCCGTCGGTGTCGCGGATCGTGGCGGTGTCGTTGCTGCCGTTCAGCGGTATGCCGTAGATGCCGGGACGGACCGTGCCGTCGCGGTCGATGCCGTTGCCGCCGTAGCGGCCGTGGTTCGACTCGACCTTGCCGATGGCGGCGATCAGGGCCCAGTCGATCCGGCACTGCGCGTCGGCGGCGTCGACGATCGTGGCGGCCCGGCGGTAGGCCTCGAGGGCAGCGGCAGGGATGCCGTTGGCGCTCATCGACGAGGGCAGCCCGGCCGACTCGGAGAGCGGGGTGGGCTGCGCCTCGGAGGGCGCCGGGAGCTCGGGCAGCGACGGCAGCACGGGCGCGTCGAGCCGGTCGAGAGCGGTGTCGGGCACGGTCACCAAGGGCGCGGAGTCGGCGACGATGTCGGTCGCGGGGTTGCCCCCGGTCGCGGCGAGGGCGATCCCGCTCGCGACCAGCACGATGGCCGGCACGGCTCCGGCGGCAGTCCGCCACGGCAGTCGCATCGTGCGTGTCATCGTCCGGCTCCTCGACGTCGTTGTCTCACCGCGGGGCTTCCACGGTGTCCACCCCGGGTTACACGAGGCTCAACGAGTGGTTCGGCCCGAGGTTACGCGTCGAGCGGGTCTGCTGACCGGAAAACGGACCGCAAATCAGCCCACAACGTGCTCAATGCACGCAATCAGGGCCGACACGTCCTCGGGGTCCACGGCGGGGAAGGTGGCCACGCGGAGCTGGTTGCGCCCCAGCTTGCGGTAGGGCTCGACGTCCACCACGCCGTTGGCCCGCAGCGTCTTGGCGATGGCGCTCGCGTCCACGTCGTCGTCGAAGTCGATCGTGGCCACCACCTGCGAGCGTGCGGCCGGGTCGGCGACGTACGGCGTCGTGTAGGCGGTGCGCTCGGCCCAGTCGTACAGGCGTCCGCTGGAGTCGGCCGTGCGCTTCACGGCCCAGTCGAGCCCACCCTGCTCGTTGATCCAGTCCACCTGGCTGCGCAGCAGCGCGAGCGTGCCGAGGGCGGGCGTGTTGTAGGTCTGGTTGAGGCGGCTGTTGGTGACGGCCGTCGGCAGGCTGAAGAAGTCGGGCACCCAGCGACCCGACGCGGCGATCTCGTCGACCCGGGCCAGCGCGGCAGGGGAGAAGGCGGCCAGCCACAGGCCACCGTCGGCCGCGAAGCACTTCTGGGGGCCGAAGTAGTAGACGTCCGACTCGGCGACGTCGACCGGGAGCCCGCCGGCGCCGGAGGTGGCGTCGACCAGCACGAGGGCTCCGTCATCGGCCCCCTCGACGCGCTTGACCGGAGCCATCACGCCCGTCGAGGTCTCGTTGTGCGGCCACGCGTAGACGTCGACCCCGGCCTCGGCGCGCGGTGCGGCGAGCGTGCCCGGGTCGGCCTTGATGACCGTGGAGTCGCCGAGGAACGGCGCGTTCTGCGTCACCGAGGCGAACTTCGAGGAGAACTCGCCGAAGGCCAGGTGCTGGGCGCGCTCGCGCACCAGCCCGAACGCGGCGATGTCCCAGAAGGCCGTCGAGCCGCCGTTGCCGAGGATGATCTCGTAACCCTCGGGCAGGCTGAACAGGTCGGACAGGCCCTCGCGGACCGCGCCGACGAGGTTCTTCACCGGCGCCTGGCGGTGCGAGGTGCCGAGCAGGGTGGTGCCCAGGCTGGCGAGGTAGGCGACCTGTTCGGGTCGCACCTTGGAGGGCCCGGAGCCGAACCGGCCGTCCTTGGGCAGCAGGTCGGCGGGGATCGTGGGCGTCGCAGTCTCGGTCACGCGGTCAGTCTCTCACCCCGTCCCGAGGCGTGGGACGTGAGGTCCACCACCCGGAACGAAGGGGCGAACGAGGACGGTCGGACGAGGCGCCTGGACGAGGCGCGAGGGGTATGCCGCGTGGCCGTCGCGACCACGCGGCATACCGAGCTCGGGCTCAGCCCTTGTAGCCCTTCACCGCGTCGAGCCCGCGCGGGCCCTCGCCGATGTAGCGCGCCGACGGGCGGATGAGGCGACCGGTCTTCTTCTGCTCGAGGATGTGCGCCGACCAGCCGGCGGTGCGCGCCGACACGAACAGTGGCGTCATCATGTCGCCGGGCACGTCGGCGAAGTCGAGCAGCACGGCCGCCCAGTAGTCGACGTTCGTCTCCAGCACGCGGTCGGGCTGGCGTTCGCGCAGCTCGGTGAGCGCGGCCTGCTCGAGCTCGAGGGCCACGTCGTAGCGCGGGGCGCCGAGCCGCTTGCAGGTGTCACGCAGGACCGCCGCCCGCGGGTCGTAGGCGCGGTAGACGCGGTGCCCGAACCCCATCAGGCGCTCGCCCCGGTCGAGGACGTCCTTGACGTAGGCGCGGGCGTCGCCGCTGCGCTCGACCCCCTCGATCATGTGCTGCGCGCGGGAGGGAGCCCCGCCGTGCAGCGGGCCGGACAGGGCGCCGATCGCGCCCGACAGGCAGGCCGCCACGTCGGCGCCGGTCGAGGCGATCACCCGCGCGGTGAAGGTCGAGGCGTTCATGCCGTGCTCGGCAGCCGAGGTGAAGTAGGAGTCGATCGCCTCGACGTGCTTGGGGTCGGGCTCGCCACGCCAGCGGATCATGAAGCGCTCGACGATCGTGCGGCCCTCGTCGACACGGGACTGCGGCACCATCGGGGTGTGCTGGCCGTGCGCGGACTGGGCGATGAACGACAGGATCATCACCGACGCGCGGGCGAGGTCGTCACGGGCCTGCTCGGGGGAGATGTCGAGCAGCGGCTTGAAGCCCCACAGCGGCGCGAGCTGGGCGATCGCGGACTGGGCGTCGACGCGGATGTCGCCGGTGTGCACGGGCAGTGGGAACGGCTCGGCCGGCGGGAGGCCGGGGTCGAACCCGTTGTCGACCAGGAGCCCCCAGACCTGCCCGAAGCTGACCTTGCCGACGAGGTCCTTGAGGTCGACGCCGCGGTAGCGCAGCGCACCGCCTTCCTTGTCGGGTTCGGCGATCTCTGACTCGAAGGCGATGACGCCCTCGAGGCCCGGCTTGAAGTCGCTGTCGGACATCGGTGTCCTCTCGGCATGGGGGGTGTTGGTGCGGGTCGCCCGGTGGGGCGCCCGCATACCTACTGGCGGGTTCATTCTGCACTGTCCGCCCGATGGGTCACTATGGGCCGATGCTCACGGCCGAGACGGACTACGACGGAGAGGTCTTCACCGCCGACCTCAGTGGCGCCTCGGCGGGCGGGGCGCGGTTCCTCGAGTGCACCTTCCAGCGGTGCGACCTGAGCGAGCTGCGGGCCCCTCGCGCGAGGTTCTCCGAGACCAGCCTGTATGCCGTGCACGGGGCAGGCCTCGACCTCGCCGAGTCGTCGTGGGCCGACTGCCTCGTCCAGGGTGCGCGGATGGGCGCGGTGGCGCTCTACGGGTCGGAGCTGGCCCGGGTGAGCTTCGAGGGCTGCAAGGTCGAGTTCCTCAACCTCCGTGGCGCAACCCTGCTCGACGTCGAGTTCGTCGACTGCCAGCTCGTCGAGGCCGACTTCGGCGAGGCCAGGCTCACCAGGGTGTCGTTCGAGGGGTGCCGCCTGGTGTCGCCCGACTTCACCAAGGGCACCTTCAAGGACGTCGACCTGACCGGTGCCGACCTCGCCGGCCCGCGCGGTGTCGCGGGGCTGCGCGGGGCGACGGTGTCGGCGCTGCAGCTCATCGACCTCGGCCCCGCGCTGGCCGCCGAGCTCGGGCTCAAGGTCGCCGACTGAGCTGAGTGCCTGACTAGGCCTTGCGGGCCTGGCGCTTGTCGCGCACCGACATGGTGTTGCCGACCGTGCGCACCTCGAACAGCTCGGTCGCCTTGAGCAGCTTGCTCAGCGACGCGTAGCCGTGGTTGCGCGAGTCGAACGAGGACTGGTTCGAGATGCTGTTGCCGACCGCGCCGACGCTGGCCCAGCCGTCGTCGTCCGCTGCGCGGGAGACGGCGTTGCGCAGCAGCCGCACGAGGCCGTTGTCCTGTCGCAGCTCGGCCGTGGTCCGGCGGGCCGGGCTGGGCTCCGACTTCGGCTCCGCCCTGGGTGCAGCCTTGGCGGCGGCCTTGGTCGCGGCCTTCTTCGCGGTCTTGGTGGCCTTGCCCCGCGCGGCTGGGCTGCCCGACGGGGCCTCGCCGGACTCGGCCATGGCGGACACGGCCTCGGCCTGCGGGCCGGCCTCGTCCAGCCGCACCTCGTCGGGGTCAGCGAGCTGGTCCAGGAAGAGGAACTTCGTGCAGGCCGACCGGAACGGCTCGGGCGTCTTGCGCTCGCCGAACCCGTAGACCGCGGCGCCCCGCTCGCGCAGGTGCATGACCAGCGGGGTGAAGTCGGCGTCCGAGGAGACGATCCCGAACGCGTCGGGGTGGTCGTTGTAGAGCAGCGCCATCGCGTCGACGACCATCGCCATGTCGCTGGCGTTCTTGCCGCGGCTGTAGTCGAACTGCTGCACCGGCCGGATCGCCCGCGGGTGCAGGACCTCGGCCCACGGCCGCAGCCCGGCCTTGGTCCAGTTGCCGTAGGCCCGGCGGATGCTGGTCTCGCCGTAGGCGCTGAGCTCGTTGAGGATCAGGTCGATCTTCGAGGCGGAGGAGTTGTCGGCGTCGATGAGCAGGGCGATCCGGGCGCGGGGGTCCATGACCCCGACGCTACGGCACCCGGCGGCGCGGCCTGCGCGCCGCGGCATACAGTCGCTTCGTGCCGTTGCTCCTCGACCTGACCCCGTTGCGGGACAACGCACCGTACCGGCGGCTGTACGTGGGGTTCACCCTCTCGAACGTCGGCTCGCAGATGGCGGTGGTCGCCATCGGGTTGCAGGTCTACGAGATCACGCGCTCGACGGCGGCGGTCGGCATCGTGGGGATGTGCGCGCTCGTGCCGCTGGTGTTCATGGGTCTCTACGGCGGCACGCTGGTGGACCACTTCGACCGGCGCAAGGTCGGGCTCATCGCGCAGGCCGTCGCGTTCGTGTCGAGCATCCTGTGCGCCCTGCAGGCCTGGGTCGGCAACACGCACGTCTGGGTGCTCTACACGTTGGTGGCGTTGTGGAACGGCGCCTTCGCGGTGTCGTCGCCGGCGCGGTCCTCGATCTACCCGCGGATCCTCGAGCGCGAGCTGCTGCCCGCGGCGAACGCCTTGTCGGTCTTCGCGATGAATGCCTCGATGACCGTCGGCCCACTACTGGCGGGGGTGCTCGTCGACTGGGGCGGGTTCAAGGCCGCCTACACCGCCGACGCGCTCATCACGACCGCCGCGCTGTGGGGGCTGGCCACGCTGCCGTCGCTGCCGCCCGAGCCCGAGGAGGGTGCCGCCCCCACGCGTCCCGGGCTGCGGTCGGTGCTCGACGGGTTCGCGTTCCTCACGACGCGGCCCAACGTGCGGATGACCTTCGTGGCCGACATCTGCGCCATGTTGCTGGCCCAGCCGCGGGTGCTCTTCCCCGCTGCCGGCGCGGTGATCTTCGGGGGAGGGGCCAAGACGGTCGGCGCACTGTCGGCCGCGGCTGCTGTCGGCGGGATCGTCGCGATGTTCTTCTCCGGCCAGCTCGGCCACGTGCGACGGCAGGGGTTGGCGATCCTGGTGTCCATCGTGGGCTGGGGGTTCGCGATCGCGGGTTTCGGGGGAGCGATGCTCGCCGCCGGTGGCGTCATGTCACGTGGAGCCGCCCTGTGGCTCGGGCTCGTCGCCATGGCGGTCGCCGGTGCGTCCGACTCGGTCAGCGCGGTCTTCCGCACCACCATCCTCCAGTCGGCCACCCCCGACCACCTCCGCGGCCGGCTGCAGGGCGTGTTCATCGTCGTCGTGGCGGGCGGGCCCCGGCTCGGGGAGATGACCGGCGGCTTCCTGTCCAACGGCATCGGCGAAGCGCGCACGGCCGTCGTGGGTGGGTTCGCCTGCGTCCTCGCAATCCTCGTCCTGGCCCGGCTGCAACCGGGGTTCCTGCGCTACGACTCCCGCCACCCCACGCCCTAGCGGCGCAGCACGACGGGTGCTGCGCTGCTGTGGTCAGACGGAGCTGCCGCGACGCTCGGCAGCCCGGCGCCGCTCGTCGGTCGCGTCGGCCATCGCCCACCGGACCATCGAGGTGGCCACGGCGCCGAGCGGACGACCGACGAGCCGCTCCGTGAGCGGAAGCCAGGGCAGCCGCAGCGGCTGACGGGCCCAGCGCGGGAGCATCGCCACGGCACCCGCTGCCAGCGCGGCATACCCCGGCTTGGCCGCCAGCGGCAGCGGTGGGTGGACGAGCAGGAACCGCGCGGCGTCGCGCGCCGCGGCGGTCGACTCGAGCTCGGGGCGGTAGCCCTCGATCGTGGCGCGCAGCGCGGCGACGGTGGTGGGCGGGTCGACCACCCCGAGGGCGCTCGCGACGATGCCGCCCTGCTCGACGTAGCGGTCGGCCTCGGCGTCGCTCAGCGGTGCCACCGCGTAGCGCTGGTAGGCCGTCAGGAAGCTGTCGGCCTCGGTCGCGTGCACCCAGGCCAGGAGGTGGGGGTCGCTCGCGGAGTAAGGGCGCCCGTCGGCGGCCTTGCCGCGCACGCGCTCGTGGATCGAGCGGACGCGTCCGATCTGCTCCTGTGCGTGGTCGATCGTGCCGAAGGTCGTGGTGGCGAGGAACTCACTGGTGCGCTGGAGCCGGCCCCACGGGTCGCCCTTGTAGCCCGAGTGCCCCGCGACCCCGGCCATCGCGAGCGGGTGCAGCGACTGGAGGAGGAGCGCCCGGATGCCGCCCGGGAACATCGCGGCGTCGGCATGGACCCGCCAGATCGGGTCGTCCGGGGTGAACCAGCGCGGGCCCTCGGCGCCCCAGATGCGTTCGGCCTTGGCCTGGGCGTCGGAGCCGGCGACGCGGGACCGCAGGGCCGACGCGAGCTGGCGGCGGGCGCTGTCGGCCATCGGCGTGAGCAGGGTCACTGGGAGCGCCTGGCCCGGCGCCGGGGAAGCTCCTTGAGCCGGGCCGCAGGCGTCGGGACGTCGGCGGGTCGCACCCGCGTGGCCAGGTCGCTGTTGGCGATCAGCTCGGCGATCGGCGTCGTGGAGGTGGGGTGGGCGGCGATGGGGTCGTCGCCGGAGAACACCACCCACACCGGCTCGCTGTGGTCGGCGCGCGGGTCGAACGTCTTGAGCACGCTCCCCTCGCGCACCGTCGCCGCGTGCTCGATCGCCCGACGGCGAGCCTTCTGCCGGTCGAGGGCGGTCTGGGCGGCCTTCATTGCCGGTTCCTTGGCCTGCTGTGCCAGCACCACGACGTGGGGGCCGTACTTGACGCCCCACTTCACGAGGTTGCCGACTGCCTTGCCTTTGCTGGGCATGCTGCCTCCCTGACTGGTCCGGCTCCCACCCTAACTTCCGGGCGAAGCAGGAGATCGGAAACGTTCGGGCGAAGCAGGAGATCAGAAACGGTGGCCGCCTAGTCTTCGACCATGAGTGACCTGTCTCTCCCCGACCCGCTCCGCCGCGACTACGTCGGCGAAGGCATCTCCGAGGCCGAGCTCGCGCCCACCCCGTGGCAGCAGGCGCGGGCCTGGGTCGACGACGCCGTCGCGCGCGCGCAGGTGCACGCCGACGTCCCCGAGCCCTACGCCCTCTCGGTCGCCACCGTCGACGCCGCGGGTCGGCCCAACGTGCGCACCGTGCTGATGCGGTTCTTCGACGAGCGGGGCCCGGGCTTCGTCACCGGCACCGAGTCGGCCAAGGGCGTCGAGATCGCCGCCACCGGGGGCATCGCCGCGGCGCTCACCTGGCCGGCGATGTACCGGGCGATCCGGTTCCGGGGCGTGGCGGAGCAGCTCTCCCGCGACGAGGTCGCCGGCTACTTCGGCTCGCGTCCGTGGGCGTCGCGGATCTCCGCATGGGCCTCGCGTCAGTCCCAGCCCATCGACGGACGGCAGGGCCTCGAGGACGCCTACGCGAGGTATGCCGCGCAGTTCCCCGACCACGGGGACCCCACCGACGTGCCGGTCCCCGACTTCTGGGGCGGCTACCGGGTGGTCTGCGACGAGGTCGAGTTCTGGGGCGGTCGTCGCAACCGGTTGCACGACCGGCTGGTGTTCAGCCGGGTCGCCGCGGGCTCGCTCGACGACGCTGACGCTTGGGCCCTGAGCCGCCGCCAGCCCTGACCCAAGCCACTTGTTCGGAGGATCCACCGCGCCATCACCGGGTGGATCCTCCGAACGACGGGGTGTGAGTGGGTGAGCGGGAGCCGGCCGCCGCCGACAGGCCGTTCCTACCCGTCCGTATCCCGGAACGGACGGCAGCGGGCGGCCACCGTGGCCCCAGACTTGTGAACGGAATCACACGCGCGCGTCAGTGTCGCCGTTCGCGCGGTCCCCGTCCCGACCGCCGAATCCGAGGAGCCTCATGGCGCCCACCGACCCCACCGCCGTTCCACCGACCCCTCAGCACCCTGCCCTCCACCCCGTCGTGGCCGACGTCACCGCCCGGGTGACCGACCGCAGCCGGGCCAGCCGCACGGCATACCTGCAGCGGATCTCGCGCGCGGCCTCCGAGCTGAGCCTGCGCCCGGCGCGGACCGACCTCGGCTGCTCCAACCTCGCCCACGCCGTCGCCGCGTGCGGTGGCAGCGACCGCACGGTGATGGCCGCCGACACCGGCGTCAGCCTCGGCATCATCACCTCCTACAACGACATGCTCTCGGCGCACGCGCCGTTCGAGCACTACCCCGCCGCGATGAAGCAGACCGCGCGCGAGGTCGGCGCGGTCGCCCGCGTGGCCGGCGGGGTGCCGGCGATGTGCGACGGCATCACCCAGGGACGCGCCGGCATGGAGCTCAGCCTGTTCAGCCGCGACGTCATCGCGATGTCGGCGGCGATCGCGCTCAGCCACGACGTGTTCGACGGGGTCCTGATGCTGGGCGTCTGCGACAAGATCGTGCCGGGGCTGGTCGCGGGGGCGCTGGCCTTCGGCCACCTGCCGACCGCCCTCGTGCCGGCCGGGCCGATGGCGTCGGGTCGCTCGAACGCCGAGAAGGCCGAGACCCGCAAGGCCTTCGCCGCCGGTGAGGTCGGGCGCGAGGAGCTGCTCGAGAGCGAGGTGGCGTCCTACCACTCGCCGGGCACGTGCACCTTCTACGGCACCGCCAACTCCAACCAGATGCTGATGGACGTCATGGGGCTGCACCTGCCGGGCGCGGCGTTCGTCCACCCCGACGACCCGCTGCGCGACGCGCTGACCGCGGCGACCACCGCGCGGGTCGCCGAGATCGCCGCCTCCGACACGCCCTACGGCATCGGCCAGGTCGTCGACGAGAAGGCGGTCGTCAACGGCGTCGTCGCGCTGCTCGCCACCGGCGGCTCGACCAACCACACGATGCACCTCATCTCGATGGCTGCCGCCGCAGGTATCGACCTGACGTGGGAGGACTTCGACGACCTGTCGACCGCGATCCCCTCCGTCGCCCGGATCTACCCCAACGGCCCGGCCGACGTGAACCACTTCGACGCGGCCGGTGGCACGGCCTTCCTCGTGCGCACCCTGATCGACCACGGACTCCTGCACGAGGACGTCCTGACCCTCGCAGGGCCGGGCCTGCGGCGCTACACCCAGCGGCCCGTGCTGGTCGACGGTCGGCTCGAGTTCGTCGACGTGGCAACGGAGTCCGGCGACCCGGCCGTGTTGCGCGCGGCCGACGACCCGTTCAGCGTCGACGGTGGTCTGCGGGTCCTGGGTGGCACCCTGGGCCACGCGGTCATCAAGGTGTCGGCCGTGGCGCCGGAGCACCGGGTCGTCGAGGCGCCCGCCCGCGTCTTCACCGACCAGGTGGGCTTCCTCCAGGCGTTCTCACGCCGCGAGCTCGACCGCGACGTCGTCGTGGTCATCCGCGAGCAGGGCCCGTCCGCCAACGGCATGCCCGAGCTGCACGCCCTCACCCCGTCGCTCGGCGTGCTCCAGAAGCGGGGGTATGCCGTGGCGCTGGTGACCGACGGCCGCATGAGTGGGGCGTCGGGCGCGATCCCGGCAGCCATCCACGTGACCCCCGAGTCGGTGCACGCCGGGCCGATCTCGAAGCTCCAGGACGGCGACGTGGTGCGGGTCGACTCGTTGACCGGGCGCCTCGACGTGCTGGTGGACGACGAGGAGTTCGCCGCCCGGGTGCCCTCCCCGCGGGTCAGCGAGGAAGGCATCGGCACCGGCCGTGAGCTGTTCGCCGCCATGCGCGGCGCAGTCGGCCGGGCCGACGAAGGGGCCCACGTCTTCGGCAGCCTCGGAAGGCTGTGGGAGAAGGCCGACGCCGCACCGTTCCTGAGCCACGAGGAGACCCGATGACGACCAGCAGCCTTCACACCACCGAGTCCCCGGGGGACCTGACGCCCGGCGACCCCGCGGGGAGCCGGCCGCTCCTGCGCGACGGCGCCGACGTCCTCGCCCTGGCGCCGGTCATCCCGGTCGTCGTGGTCGACACGGTCGAGCAGGCGGTGCCGCTGGCCCGTGCGCTGGTGCGCGGCGGCATACCGGTCATCGAGATCACGCTGCGCAGCGCGGCGGGGCTCGGCGCGATCGAGGCGGTGGCCTCGCAGGTCGAGGGCATGGTCGTCGGCGCCGGCACAGTGGTGACGCCGGAGCAGGTCCGACAGGTCGAGGACGCCGGCGCGCAGTTCCTGGTCACGCCGGGCTCGCCGCCGAGGTTGCTCGAGGCGGCGCTGGCCAGCGCGCTCCCCCTGCTCGCCGGGGCCGGCACGCTGACCGAGATGCTGACCCTGGCCGAGGCGGGGCTGGAGGCGATGAAGTTCTTCCCGGCCGAGGCCAGCGGCGGTCGTCCCTACCTGTCGGCGGTCTCCGGTCCGTGCCCGCAGCTGCGGTTCTGCCCGACCGGAGGCATCACGCCCGAGACGGCGGCCGCCTGGCTCGCCCTGCCCAACGTCGGCTGCGTCGGGGGCTCGTGGCTCACCCCGAAGGACGCGGTGGCCCGGGGCGACTGGGCGCGCATCGAGGCCCTGGCGGCCGAGGCGGCGGCGCTCCGCCACTGAGAGCAGGGTGGCAACACGTCGCGTGAGGGGCGACGTGTTGCCACCCGGTGGGCACCGGACGGCCCAGCGCCGGGTCGGTGCGGGCCTGCCGGCAACAGGTGGCGGGCATGGAACAGCCCGTGGGCCCTGCCGGGCCGCCTTCGAGCGGCTCGGCGTGCGCAGGGGACGACCTGCGCGGCCCACGGGCTGCGGTGAACTGCTTGGGATTGCGCCGGATGGCGGACCTCGAGCAGTCGAGGTGCGCTAGCGCGCAGTCACCTCACGCGTCCAAATTGAAATCACTTCTTGGACCACCTCCCTTCCGTGTAGCTCGACGCTAATTCGGGAAGGTCGCCCCGTGCAACAACTTTCTTTTCTCCGACCCGGGGGTCAGACCGAGGTGACGACCTCGTCGTAGTCCAAGCGGGGCAGCCGGTCCATCCAGGCGCCCTCGGCGGGACGACCGATGTTGACCACGGCGATGGTGCGGTGCGCGCCGTCGGGGAAGAACTCGCGGTCCACGCCGTCGGCGTCGAACCCGGTCATCGGGCCGGCCGCGAGGCCGGCGGCACGGACGCCGAGGATGAAGTAGGCGACCTGGAGGGTCGCGTTGAGCATCGCGGAGCCCTCACGCATCTCGTCGTTGCCTGCGAAGAGGTCGCGGGCGCCCTCGAAGTGCGGGAAGACCTTGCCGAGCTCGTCGTGGAAGTCGGTGTCGGCGGCGAGGACGGCCACCAGGGGGGCGGTGGAGGTCTTGGCCTTGTTGTTGCCGCCCATCTGCTCGACGAGGCGGCCGCGGGCCTCGGGAGTGCGCACGAGCACGATCCGCAGCGGCTGGTTGTTCATCGACGTCGGGGCCCACTTGACCAGGTCGTAGATGGCGCGCACCTGCTCCTCGGACACCGGCTCGTCGGTGAACGCGTTGGCGGTGCGGGCGTCGCGGAACAGCAGGTCCTGGGCCTCGGGGGAGAGCTCGAGGTGGTCAGCGGCGAACTGGGCCTCGAGCACGGTCAGGGAGTCGTGGGTCTGGGTCATGAGTGATTGAACAATCAACTTCATGGTTGCATTCCTCAACCACGGAGCAGCAGGTCAGCCGCCCGCCGACCCACCGACGGCGACGGCGGGGGCGGGTGCCGCGAAGTGCTCCGGACCGTCCCAGGGACAGCCGCACGACCCCCTCAGCACCACCCGGGTGGGGAGGATCTGGGGCTGCACGTCGCGCGTCCGGCCCTGGATGCGTTCGTGCAGTCTGATCGCGGCCCAGCGGCCCAGCTCGTGGGTGGGCTGGCGCACCGTGGTGAGGCCGGGGTCGACGTAGCGCGAGGCCATGATGTCGTCGAAGCCCACGATGGCCACGTCGTCGGGGACGGCGACCCCGCGGCGTCGCAGCAGGGTCAGGGTGGCCAGCGCGAGCTCGTCGTTCGCGCAGACCAGGCCGTCGACCGCGTCGCCGGCGTCGAGCAGGGCCGCCACGATCTCGGGCGCCGACGACTCCTCGAACCACACCCGCAGCGGAGGGAGCGCCTCGGTCAGCCCGGCCTCGCCCAGAGCAGCCGCGAACCCGGCATACCTGGCCGCGATGTCGTGGGAGGTCTCCGGGTCGCCCGCGAAGACCAGCCGCCTGCGGCCGTGCTCGAGGAGGTGGGTGGTCAGGGCCGAGGCGCTCTCGCAGTTCTCGACGGTGACCGTGTCGCAGCCCTCGATGGGGGTGTGCGCGAGCACGACGGTGGGGGTGTTGCGCGCCAGCGTGCGGATCATCGCGTCGCCGGCCGTGCCGTGGGTGAGGACGAGGCCGTCGACCCGCGCGAGCAGGGTCCGCAAGGTCGTGTCGAGGTCGGCGATGCCCGCGGTGAGCACGACGACCACCGACTGGCCGTACTGCGCCGCCGTCGACTCGTAACCCGCCAGGAGCTCGGCGAAGTAGGGGCCGGTGAGCCCCGGCAGCACCAGGCCGTGCGCCTCGTGCCGCTGCACGTCGATGGTCCTGGCCGCCCGCAGCGGCACGTAGTCGAGCTCCTCCACGGCGCGGAGCACCTTCTGGCGCGTGACCGGCGACGACCGGGCCGAGCCCTGCAGCACCCGCGAGACGGTCGCGATGCTGACCCCGGCCCGCTCGGCGACGGTGTAGATCGTCACCGGGCGGTCGCTGTCGGCGTCGATCGCGACCGGTGGACCAGGCTCCATGGCGACCATCTTGCCGCACCGGGGCGCGCCGGAGCAGCGCAGGCGCCGGTATGCCGCGGGCTCGCCTCAGCCCGTGGCGGCCGCCCGGTCGAAGGGGTTGGGGATGGCGTCGAGCAGGGTCTGCGTGTAGGCGTCCGCGGGGTTGCGGATCACGTCGAGGGCGTGGCCCTGCTCGACGACCCGGCCCTCCGACAGCACGAGGACCTCGTCGGCCAGCAGCCGGGCGCTGAGCAGGTCGTGGGTGATGTAGAGGACGCCGATGTCGTGGCCGGTCACCAGCTCCTGGAGCAGCTCCAGGATCTCGGCGCGGATCGACACGTCGAGGCTGGAGATCGGCTCGTCGGCCACGATCAGCTCGGGGTTGGCGGCGAGCGCCCGGGCGATGACGACGCGTTGTCGCTGTCCTCCCGAGAGCTCGTGCGGGTAGCGGTCGAGGAACCGGTTGCTCGGGGTCAGCGCCACCGTCTCGAGCAGCTCGCCGGCGACCGCATCGGCCTCCTTGGCGCCGAGTCCGCGGTGGTTGCGCAGGGGGCGCGAGAGCGTGTAGCGGAGCGTCAGGGCCGGGTTCAGCGAGCTGTAGGGGTCCTGGAACACCATCTGCACGTGCTTGCGGTAGCTGCGCAGCTGCCGCGAGCGCAGCCGCTCGACCGCGATCTCGCCGTCGGACGCGCTGAAGTGGATGGTGCCGCTCGTCGGCTTGTCGACGCCGGTGATCATCCGGGCCAGCGTCGTCTTGCCGCTGCCGCTCTGGCCGACCAGCGCGGTGACCTCGCCCTTGCGCAGCTGGAACGACACGTCGTCGACGGCGGTCAGCCGCTGGCGGGTGAAGCCCCGACGGCGCTCGAAGACCTTGGTGACCCCGTCGACCTGGAGGAAGACCTCGCCGCGCAGGGCCCGCGCGCTGTCCTCGACGGTCTTGACGAACTCCGGCCCGGCGAAGCGCCGGGTCGGCTCCGGGAGGTCGACCGGACGGTCCGCGGACGGACCGCGCTGCAGGTGCGCGACGTGGCAGGCCACCTTGCCGGCGGCCAGGGGGAGCAGCGGCGGGTCGTCGGTCGTGCAGCGCTCGATGGCCTCGGGGCAGCGGTCGGCGAAGCGGCACCCCGAGATGGGCCGGGTGAGGTCCGGCGGCCGGCCCGGGATGTAGGTGACCCGGACCGTGTCGGCGCGGGGGTTGCCGTACGACCCCAGCAGGCCCTTGGAGTAGGGGTGCAACGGGTCCTCCACGAGGGAGGCGGCGGGTTGCTCCTCGACGAGCTGGCCGGCATACATCACGAAGATCCGGTCGGACAGCTCCATGACGGTGCCGATGTCGTGGCTGATGAACAGCACCGCGAAGCCCTGCTCCTTCTGGAGCCGGCGCACCGCCTCGAGGATCGAGCGCTGCACCACGACGTCGAGGCCGGTGGTGGGCTCGTCGAGGAGGACGAAGCGCGGCCGGTTCGACAGGGCCAGCGCGAGGTTGACGCGCTGCTTCATGCCGCCGGAGAGCTCGTGCGGGTAGGCGGTCATGAACTTGGGGTCGATCATGACCATCTCGAACAGCTCGCGGATGCGGGCCGTCACGGCGTCGCCCCGCAGGTCGCTGTGCTCCTCGATCGCGTCGCGGAACTGGGCCGCCACGCGCATCACGGGGTTGAGCGAGTTCATGCTGCTCTGGAACACCGTGGCGATGTCACGCCACCGGCGCTGCCGCAGCTCCTCCTGGGACAGGGTGGTGAGGTCGACCCCGTCGAACTCGATCGAGCCGCCACTGATCCGGCCCGGCTTGGAGAGCAGACTGAGCAGGGCCATGGCCAGCGTCGACTTGCCACTGCCGGACTCACCGATCAGGCCGACGAACTCGCCGTCCATGAGGTCGAAGCTGACCTGGTCGACGGCGGTGAGGGCGGGCGACATCTTGGGCTCGAACCGGACGCTGAGGTCGCGGACCCGGAGCAACGGGGCGGCCGGGTCGGTCACTGCACCTGTCGTGGTGGTCATGTCAGTCCTCCCTGAGGTGGGGGTTGGACAGCAGGTCGACCCCGAAGTTGATGAACGTCAGCGAGGTGATGAGCAGCGCCAGCACGAGGCCGGGAGCGAGCACCCACGCCCACAGTCCCTGGCCGACCGCGCCCTGGGCGTCCGCCTGGTAGAGCATCGTCCCCCACGAGATCGTGTTGGGGTCGCCGAGGCCGAGGAAGGACAGGCCCGCCTCCGCGCCGATCGCGCCGGTGGACGCACCGACGAAGCCGGCCGCCACGAGGGACGTCATGCTGGGCATGATCTCCCGGAAGATGATCCGCCCGGAGCCTTCGCCGGCGAACTTGGCCGCCGTGACGAAGTCGCGGTTGCGCAGGGTGATGATCTGCGACCGCTTCGCCCTGGCGTGGCCGGCCCACGAGGTGATCCCGATGACGAACACGATGAGCGGGACGCCGCGCACCTCGCTGTAGGCGATGAGGACGATCATCAGGGGCAGCACCGGCACGACGATCGCGACGTTGGTGATGAAGGACAGCACGTCGTCGACGATCGTGCCCTCCTTGTAGCCCGACCACATGCCGATGACGAGGGCGATGGAGGTCGACACGAGGCCGCCGAACAGCCCGACGACGAGCGAGATGCGGCTGCCGTAGACGAGCTGGGCGAAGATGTCGGCGCCCTGGCTCGTGGTGCCGAGGTAGTGCTCACCGCTGGGCGGCAGCAGCGCCTCGAAGTCGGACCGCGTCCCGTCGTAGGGCGCGATGACCGGGGCCAGTGCCGCGACGAGGATGAACGCGAGCAGCAGGAGCACGCCGATCCGGGCCTTGGTGTTGCCCCAGATGAGCTGCCACCAGCGTTGCTGCGTGTAGCCGGCGTCGCCGGCGCTGCGTTCGTCCGAGCGGTCGCCGGGGCGCTCGTCGGCGCCGGTCTGCACCACACCTGCGGTCATGACTCCGACCTCCTGGCTCGCGGGTCCAGCACGCCGTAGAGCAGGTCCGCGATGAGGTTCGCGAGCAGGACGCCGATGATGATGAACAGCAGCAGGGTCTGCAGCAGCGGGAAGTCGCGGTTGCCGATGGCCTCACCCATGAGGCGACCCATGCCGGGGTAGTCGTAGATCTTCTCGACCAGGATCGACCCGCCGAGGACGCCGCCGAGGGCGATGGCGAAGCCGGTGACGCTGGGCAGCAAAGCGTTCCGCGCGGCATACCGGAGTGCCACGACGCGGTCGGGCAGGCCCTTGGCCTTGGCCAGCCGGATGTAGTCCTCGCCGAGGTTCATGACCATGGTGTTGCGCATGCCGAGGATCCACCCGATCGGGGCGGTGATCAGCAGCGACAGCGCAGGGAGGATGGAGTGGTATGCCGCGTCGGCGACGAAGGCGCCGTTGAGCCCCGGCGTCGTGGCCGAGTAGCCGCCTCCGGTCGGGAACCAGCCCACCGTGTAGCCGAAGATGAACAACAGCAGCAACGCGATCCAGAAGGACGGCAGGGTGCCGAGGAACGTGGAGCCGAGGGTGACGATGCTGTCGAAGCGGGTGTTGCGCCGCCACGCGGCATACGCACCGAGGGAGATCCCGATGACGAAGGCCAGGATCTGTGTGACCCCCACGAGGACCAGGGTCCAGGGGAGGGCCTGGCCGATCACCTCGGTCACCGGGTAGGGGTAGTAGGTGTACGAGATGCCGAAGTCGCCGTGGGCCAGCGCCTTGAGGTAGGCGAGGTACTGCTCGAACAGGCTCCCGTCGGGGGCGCCCAGCATGGCCCGCATGGCCTCGACGGCGGCCGGGTTGATCTGGGCGTCCTTGCCCGCCAGCTTCTGGACCATCACCTCGGCGGGGTCACCGGGCTGGAGCCTGGGGATGATGAAGTTGAGGGTGATCGCGGCCCAGAGGGTCGCGAGGAAGAACGCGATCTTGCGCGCGAAGTACCTCACGGCGGACCTGCCTCTCCCACGCTCCGGCTGTCCCCCTGCCGGCCCGTGGGGGCGTCGGTGTCGACGCCCCCACGGGTCCAGAGGGTGCTCAGGCACCCGGAGGCCGGCAAGGTCATCGCGCCGGCTTCAGGTGGGTGAGGATGAGCAGCCGGTCGTCGGCGGGCTGGGCGTAGGGGTCTGCCTCGCTGGGCCAGCCGACGGCCTTGTCGGTGCGATAGAGGATGCGCGCCGGGGCGTAGATCAGGGGCGTCACCGGATACTGCGTCATCATCGTGTCGACGAGCGTCCCGACGAGCTCCTTCTGCTTCGCCTCGTCGGTCGTGGCGCTGAGCTCCTTCAGCGTCGCGTCGGTGGCGGGGTCGTTCCAGCGCTCGACGTTGGGCAGGATCTCGGTCTTGGTGGGGATCTGGTCGGACGCCAGCTTGCCGCCGAAGTTCTTGGCGTTGTCGCAGCCACCGTTGAAGTACTCGAACATGAGCTGGAAGTCGCCGGACTTCTTCTGGGCGTCGACGCTCTCGGGCGCCGTGGCCGTCAGCTTGGTGGTCACGCCGACCGAGTTGAGGTTGCGCACGACGACCTCGGCCATCGACTGGTAGTCGATGTAGCCGGCCTGGACGGTGAACGCGATGCTGAGCGGCTTGCCGTCCTTGCCCCTCCGCTTGCCGTCGCTGCCCTTGGTGTAGCCCGCGGCGTCGAGCATCTGGTTGGCCTTGGCGGCGTCGAACTTGATGACCGTGTCGGCGCCACCGTTCGCGGCGTACTTCGCGGGCAGCAGCTTGGCCGCCGCCGGGAGCTTGAGCCCGGTCTGGCTGGCCGGCTTCATGATCCCGTAGGTCGCCTTCTGGGACATCTCGTCGCGGTTCAGCGCGGGGGCGAGCGCCTCGCGGAACTTCGGGTCGTCGAACGGAGCCTTCTCGACGTTCGGGGTCAGCACCGTGGAGCCGTTGGGGGCGTACCAGAAGTGGTTGGTCTTCCGGTCGGCGCCGACGAAGGAGCGCTCCGGGTTGGGGATCTCACCCCAGTAGGCGTCGAGCTGCCCGGAGCGGAGCTTGAGCGCGGCCTGCGAGGCGTCGTAGTTGCCCTCCAGGACCAGCTTCTGGACCTTGACCTTGTCGGCCTGCCAGTAGTCGGGGCGGCGGACCAGCTCGAGGCGGCGGCCGTTGTACTGGCCGACCTTGAACGGGCCGGAGCCGGCCGGGGACTTGTCGATGTACTTGGTGACGTCGCCGACCTTGCTGTAGACGTGCTCCGGCAGGATCTGGAGCTTGATCAGCTCGTCGAACTTCGGAGCGGCGTTGCCCGCGAAGACGATCTTGACCTTGTTGCCCTCGGCGGTGATGGACTTGGCGGGGGCGCCGAACGTCGGCTTCCAGATCGCCGCCCGGTCGATCGCCGGGTACTTCTTCGCCAGGTTGTATGTGAAGGCCACGTCCTTGGCCGTCAGCGGCTGGCCGTCGCTCCACTTCACGCCCTCACGGATGGTGAAGGTCAGCTCGCTCGCGTCACCGCCCCACTTGTAGTCGGTGGCGAGCCACGGGGTGATCTCGCAGGTGATGCCGTTGCGGATCATCACCTGCTCGTAGAGCCACGTCTTCGTCAGCGCGTTGACGGCGTACGGGTTGTAGTCGACCAGACCACCCATGGCCGCGGGCGCGTCGCTCGGGAAGGTGAGCTGGGCGATCATGCCGTCGCCGCCTGCGCCCCCACTCTTGCCTGAGGCGCCTCCGCCGGCACATGCCGTCATGCCAAGGGCTCCGCAAACTGCAAGAGCCACAACGGTTTTAGTCTTTCGAGCAATAGTCGTCGCCATTGACTGACCTCCGGTGGTGAATGTCTTTTCACCCTGAGATGGTCGAACGTCGCATGTCAACGGTTATTGCCATGAAAGTACTTTCATGGACCAGGTTCGTGCTCAGCGATTGAGTTTCATTTATTTACAAGGGATTTCGCCTTGTCTTTCAAGGTGACTCGACTGCTATACACGAGGGGTGCCTTCCAGGACGAATGCGATGACGCGTGGCCACCACGAGCTCTCCAGTGCCTCCGGGCTGCGGGCGGTGTTCACCGCACACGCCTGTCTGGCCCGTCTCGACGTCGCTGACACGTCACTGCTGATGTATCCGGCGAGCGCTCACGAGGCAGGTCCGGCCAACCTCTACCTGCGCCGGCTCGACGGTGATGCGGCGGCGTGGGTGCCGCTGCTCGGGCCGTCCAGCCGGAGCGTGGTGACGTGGGCGGAGCAGGGCCCCGTCGTCACCGGTGAGTGGGACGGTCTGCGGTATGCCGCGCGGTTCCTCCTCGCCGAGGGTGCCCCCGCGTGGTTCTGGCACGTCAGCGTGGAGAACACCCGCGACACGGAGGTGGCGGTCGACGTGGTGCTCGCCCACGACCCGGGCCTGGCGCCGTACGACGCGATCCGCATCAACGAGTTCTACGTCAGCCAGTACCTCGACCTGACGCCCGTCACGACCGCCCACGGCACCGCCCTCGCCGTCCGGCAGAACATGCCTGGGCCGGCGGTGCCGTGGCTGCTGCTCGGATCGCTCGGCCGGGGACGCGGCTGGGCCACGGACACCCTCCAGCTCGTCCGCGGCGCGACCCGGCCGGGCGTGCCCGACGCCCTGTCCGCCGCCGCCCTCCCTTCCCACCGGCTCCAGCACGAGCACGCCCTCGCCGTGCTCCAGGACGCCCCCGTGCAGCTGGCCGCCGGCGGCCGCCACGACACCGGCTTCTACGGGATCTACAGCCCCGACCACCCGGATGCGACGTCGGATGCCGACGCCGCGTGGGCGACGCAGGCCCTCGCCCAGCCCGAGGCCGACGCCCAGGTGGGCGCCCGGTCGCCGGGGTCCGCCGACGGTGACCCGGCTGCCGCGGCTGAGCGGTCCCTCTTCAGCGAGGCACCCGCCCTGGTCGCCGACGACCTCGACACCGACACCCTCGCCGAGCTGTCCGGCCACTCCGACCCGCGACACCTCGAGACCGACGCCGACGGCGCGGTGCTCTCGTGGTTCGGCGGCGACGGCGCGCACGTCGTCACCGCGGCCAAGGAGCGCCAGGTGCTGCGACCGCACGGACACGTGCTGCGCACCGGCGACGCCCTCGTCCCCGACACCGGGTCGCTGACCTCCACGCTCTGGATGACCGGGGCGTTCCACTCGCAGCTGACCCGCGGCCACGTCGGCCGCGGCCGCCTGCTGTCGACCAGGCGCGGCTACCTCGGGGTGCAGCGTGCCCACGGCCTGCGCATCTTCGTGGAGGACCCGTCCACGCCCCGGGGCTGGGCACTCCTCGAGCTGCCCAGCGCCTGGTCGCTGCGCACCGACGGCGCCACCTGGTGGTACGCCCGCGACGACCTGGCCCTCGAGGTCAGCTCCACCGCCACGGCGGGCTCGCACGAGCTCGGGCTGTCGGTCCGCTGGTTGTCCGGCGCGCCGCGGCGGCTGCTGGTGGCCCTCAACATCGCCCTGTCGGGCGACGACGGGCTCGACGCCGCGGCCTACGACGTGGTCACGCACGAGCGTGGCGTGGACGTGGGGGACGGCACCGCAGCCCTCCACCTCCAGTGGGCCGCGGGCGACGTGTCCGTGGCGGGTGACGGCCCGCTCTTCCCCGACGGTGCGGACCGCGGCACCCCGTGGGT
Source organism: Pedococcus bigeumensis (assembly GCF_039531795.1). Taxonomy (NCBI): domain Bacteria; kingdom Bacillati; phylum Actinomycetota; class Actinomycetes; order Micrococcales; family Intrasporangiaceae; genus Pedococcus; species Pedococcus bigeumensis. Next base: position 1,030,857 of record NZ_BAAAQS010000003.1, read on the forward strand.
GACGCTCGACGTCCAGCCACGTGGACGCTTCGCCCTGACGCTCGGCGTGACCTGCGAGGCCCCTGACCTCGAGGTGCAGCCGGGCGCCGACCAGCACCTCGGCCCGCAGTGGCCGGCCACGGTCGCCGGCGCGCTCCGGCTCACCGCAGGCGCCGCGGACGCGAGCCTGGCGGCCGAGGTGGCGCGCATCGACACCGCCCTGCCGTGGTTCACCCAGAACGCCCTCGTGCACTACCTCTCGCCGCGCGGGCTGGAGCAGTTCTCCGGCGGCGCGTGGGGCACGCGCGACGTCTGCCAGGGACCGGTGGGGCTCCTCACCGCCCTCGGTCGAGACCACGAGCAGCGCGACGTCCTCCTGCGGATCTTCCGTGCCCAGAACGCCCGGGGCGACTGGCCGCAGGCCTTCGACTTCCTCCCGCCGCTCGCGGAGAGCGGTCAGCACGACGCCCACGGTGACGTCCTCTACTGGCCCGTGCTCGCCGTGGGCGACTACCTGCAGGCGACCCGCGACGCCTCGCTGCTGAGCGAGGGCCTGCCCTTCGTCGGCGACGACGGGCTGACTGCCCCCGCGTCGGTGGAGGACCACCTGCGCCGCGCCCTCGACCGCGTCGCGGAGGTCCGCGTCCCGGGGTCGCCGCTGCCGGCCTACGGCCACGGTGACTGGAACGACTCGCTCCAGCCGGCCGACCCGCACCTCGCCGCTCGTCTGGTGTCCACCTGGACGACCGTGCTGCTGGTGACCGCGCTGCGCTCGCTCGCCGACGGGCTGGAGTCGTGCGGTGCAGCGCCCGACCTCGTCACGCGCGCCCGCACCGCGGCCGACGCGGCGCACACGGCGATCACCGACGACCTCGTCGTCGACGGGGTGCTGCCCGGCTACGTCCTGCTGAACGACGACGGCACGTCCGAGCCGCTGGTGCACCCGCGCGACACCCGCACCGGCCTCACCTACGGCGTGCTGCCCTGGATCCATGCGATCTCGGCCGACCTGCTCAGCCCCGAGCAGGCGCGGCACCACCTCGACCTGATCGACGAGCACCTGCTCGGTCCCGACGGTGCGCGGTTGTTCGACCGGCCCGTCACCTACCGTGGTGGACCGATGACCGTCTTCCAGCGGGCCGAGGCGAGCACGTTCTGGGGCCGGGAGATCGGGCTCATGTACATGCACGCGCACCTGCGCTACGCCGAGGCCCTGGCGCGGGTCGGTGACGCCGACCGGCTCTTCGCCGCGCTCTGCCAGGCCAACCCGATCGGTGTGACCGAGCGCGTGCCGCGGGCCCGGCCGCGCCAGAGCACGACGTACTACTCGTCGTCCGACGGGGTCTTCGACGACCGACTCGACGCGAGCGAGCGGTATGCCGCGCTGATGGCCGGCGACGTCGACCTCGAAGGCGGGTGGCGGGTCTACTCCTCCGGGCCGGGTCTCTACCTCCGGCTGCTGGCCGAGACGCTGCTGGGGGTCCGGTCGCGGGGCGACCGGGTGGAGCTCGACCCCGTCCTCGCCCCCGGCCTCGACGGACTCACTGCACGGATCCCGTTGGGGGACAAGCGACTCCGGGTGACCTACCGTGTCGGAGGCGCCGGCTTCGGCGTGGTGCGGGTCACCTCGGGTGGCCGTGAGCTGACGACGGCACCGCTGGTCAACCCCTACCGCGCCGCGGGCGTCAGCGTGACGCGCGGCGACCTCCTGGCCCGGGCCTCGGGTGACGAGGTCGAGCTGGTCGTGGAGCTCTCCTGACATGGGCGACCACACCTCCGATCGGCCGTGGCTCGACGCCGCACTCCCCGTGCCCGAGCGGGTCGAGCACCTGCTGGGCCGGATGACGTTGCAGGAGAAGGTCGGCCAGACCCACCAGGTCGCCAACATCCACCCGCACGACGATGCCGCGCAGCTGGCCGCGGGGAGCATCGGCTCCAGCCTCTTCGCGAGTGGCGCGACCGGTGGCAACGAGCGTGACGAGGGTGTCCTCGCCGTCAACATCGACGCCGTGCAGCGGCACGCGGTGGAGGAGAGCCGGCTCGGCATACCGGTGCTGTTCGGACGCGACGTCATCCACGGCCACCGCACCGTGTGCCCGATCCCGCTGGGGCTCGCGGCATCCTTCGACGAGTCCCTCGTCGAGGAGGTGGCCGCCCTGGCTGCGGCGGAGGCCGTCGTCGACGGCGTGGCCTGGACCTTCGCGCCGATGGTCGACCTGTCCGAGGAGCCGCGCTGGGGCCGGGTCGCCGAGTCGCTCGGCGAGACGCCGGTGCTCAGCGGACGGCTGGCGGCCGCGATGGTGCGGGGCTTCCAAGGTGCCGACCCCTCCGATGCAGACCGGATCGCGGCCTGTGCGAAGCACTTCGCCGGCTACGGGCTCTCGGCCGGAGGGCGCGACTACGACAGCGTGTCCGTCGGCGAGAACACCCTGCGCAACCTCCACCTGCGTCCCTTCCACCAGGCGGTGGAAGCCGGGGTCGGCACCGTCATGGCGGCCTTCAACGACGTCGACGGCACGCCGATGCACGCTCATCGCCACCTCCTGCGCGACGTGCTCAAGGGCGAGTGGGGCTTCGACGGGGTGGTGGTGGCCGACTGGAACGGCATCGGCCAGCTGGTGCTCCAGGGCGTCGCCGCAGACCTGCGCGACGCCGCCCGCCAGGCCATCGAGGCCGGCGTCGACCTCGACATGTGCTCGGGCTCGTATGCCGCGCACCTCGCCGACCTCGTCGAGTCCGGTGAGGTGGACGTCGCGCTCGTCGACGACGCCGTGCGACGGCTGCTGACCCTCAAGTTCCGGCTCGGCCTCTTCGAGAAGCCCTACGTCGGCGACGTCGGCCGCAGCAACGCCCCGACCGCGCAGACGAGGCAGCTCGCCCGCCGAGCCGCGCGCGCCGCCCACGTCCTGGTGTCGAACAACGGCCTGCTCCCGCTCGCTGCCGCGACCGGCACCGTGCACCTGTCCGGGCCCTACGCGGAAGCGGGCGAAGAGCTGCTCGGCACGTGGACCCTCGACGGGCGGGGGGAGGACGTGGTGTCGCCGGCCGTCGCGTTCGCGGAGCGCCTGGGCGACCGGCTGCTGGTCACCGACGGGCGGTTCAGCGACCGCGCGGTGCAGCAGGTCCGCAACGCCGACGTCACGGTGGCCGTGGTCGGCGAGCACCCGTGGCGCTCGGGCGAGGCCAACTCGGTCACCGACATCGGCCTGCCCGCCGGACAGCTCGACTACGTGCGCCAGCTCGCGCGCATCGGCAAGCCGCTCGTCGTGGTCGTCTACACCGGCCGCCCCCTGGAGCTCGGCGAGGTCCTGGACCTGGCCGACGCCGTCCTCGTCGTCTGGCACCCCGGCGTCGAGGCCGGGCCGGCCCTGGCCGATGTCGTCTTCGGCGACGTCAGCCCGCACGGCCGGCTGCCCATGACCTTCCCCCGGACGACCGGCCACATCCCGACCAGCACCCACCAGCGACCCACCGGCCGGGTCATCACGCTCGACCAGGACGACCGCCAGGGCCGCTACCTCGACGACCGGGTGTTCCCGCGCCTGCCGTTCGGGCACGGCCTGGCCTACACGACGTTCGACTACGGCGCGCTGCGGACGGGCGGGCCGGGCGAGCTCGCGGTCGACGGCGAGCTCGTCGTCGAGGTCGACGTCACCAACACCGGTGACCGGGCCGGCCGCGAGGTCGTGCAGCTGTCGTTCCGCGACCCGGTCGCCCAGGTCACCCGCCCGCTGACGGAGCTGGTCGACTGGGTGGCGCTCGACCTCGAGCCGGGGGAGAAGGGCACCGCCACCTTCACCGTGCGCAGCGACCAGCTCGCCTACTACGGGCGCGACAACGTCCTGCGGCTCGACCCCGGCGAGATCGTCCTGACGGCCGGTCCGGACGCCCTGCACGGTTCGCGCCTGTCCATCACCGTCAACGCCTGACCCGTCCCCCACGGCCGACCCCTCCGACTGTCCCCACGGACTGTTCCCCCACGGACTGTTCCCCTCCCGACCGTCCCCCCTACGGAAAGTGTCATGATCCAGATCCAGGACCAGCAGATCCTCATCGACGGCCAGCCCAGGGTGGTGATGGCCGGCGAGGTCCACTACTTCAGGGTGGCCCGCGACGAGTGGGAGCAGCGCATCCTGCTGCTCAAGGAGGCCGGCTGCAACGCCGTGGCCTCCTACCTCCCGTGGCTGTGGCACGAGCTGCCGGACGGCACCATCGACGTCACGGGCGCGACCCGGGCCGAGCGCGACGTCGCGGCGTTCATCGACCTCTGCGCGCAGCACGACCTGTGGTTCATCGCCAGGCCCGGGCCGTTCATCATGGCCGAGCTGAAGAACGAGGGCCTGCCCTACCGCCTCTACACCGAGCACCCGGAGATCGTGCCGTCCGGCTGGGACGGCAAGGCGGCCCCGAGCCGCACGGTCGACTACCTCGCGCCGGCCTACCTGGCGGAGTGCGAGCGGTGGTTCGCCGCGATCCTGCCGATCGTCGCCGCACGCACCCAGCCGCGCGGCGGCAACGTCATCGCGGTCCAGCTCGACAACGAGATCGGGATGCTGGCGTGGGTGACCAACAGCCCCGACCTCACCGACCACCTCGTCGCCGACTTCTGCGCGTGGGTGCAGGAGGCGCGCGCCGGAGAGGTGCCGTACCCCCTCACCGCAGAGGCGGTCCGCTCGCCCCAGGAGCAGTGGGCCGGCGCGTTGCGACAGGACCTCGTCGTGTTCATGCGCGACCGGTTCCGTCGCTACGTCGAAGCCCTGCGGGCGATGGCCGAGGCGCAAGACGTGGTCGACGTGCCCTTCCTCATCAACATCCACGGCACCGAGGGCGGCAGCGGCGAGCCGTTCCCGATCGGCATCAGCCAGCTGGTCGAGACCTATGCCGGAGTGCCCGGGGTGCTGTCCGGCTCCGACCACTACATGGGCGACATGACCCTCAACACGACCACGGACCTCTACGTCATCAACGCCTTCATGGCCGCGGTGCACGGCCCCGGGCAGCCCACCACCTCGCTGGAGTTCGAGGCCGGCTCGGGCGACTACGGCGGCGGCGTCGACAACCAGTACGACCCGACCACGGTCGACCTCAAGACCCGTCGCTCCCTCGCGCAGGGCAACCGGATGATCAACTACTACCTCTTCGCCGGCGGCATCAACCCGCCCCTCGAGGAGAAGGTCGGCGACGGCAACGACCGGATCAGCTTCACCGGTGAGCGGCACGGCACGGCGGCCCCCGTCGGCCCCGAGGGCCAGAAGGGTATGACGTATGCCGCGACGGCCAGGACCGTGCAGGCCGTGCGGCTGCACGAGCGCTGGCTCTCGCGGATGGAGGAGGACCACGACGACGTGCAGCTCGGCCTGGTGCTCGACTCCTATGCCACCGAGTACCACCACCCCGACAGCACGGTGATGACGGAGGTCGTCGAGGACCTCGCCCGGCACCGTGGCGCGGGTCCGCGCCGTGCCCTGGTCCGGTCGATGCTCCTCGGGGGCTACCGCTTCGGAGCGGTCCACCTGCAGCGCGACGAGCCGAGCGGTGTCGTGGCCCTCGCCTCGGGACGCCACCTGTCACCCGAGGTGCAGCAGGGCCTGGTCGACCACCTGACCCGTGGCGGCGGTCTGCTGCTGCTGGGGCGGGTCCCCGACCGCGACCTCGAGGGCCGCCCCTGCACCGTGCTCGCGGACGCCCTCGGGGTGTCCGGCGCCGAGCTCCGCTGGGCCACCGACCACTACTACCCCTCGGCGGTCGCGAACGGCTGGGCCGCGCCGTGGCCCGAGACCCGGGTCGGCTGGTTCCAGGCGCTGGAGCACGAGCGCGGCGACGCGGTCCTGCACGACGTCGACGGCGCGGTGATCGGCCTCGACGTCGAGGTGGGCGCGGGACGAGCGGTCCTGATCACCGCCGAGCTCCCGTCCGACGTCGCGCTGTTCGGTCGCGCGCTGCGACGGCTGGGCGTCGGCCCCGGCCTGGAGCTGGCGAGCGAGGTGCCCGGCCTCTTCGCGACGACCTCGAGCACGGCCGACGGTGAGCGCATGCTGCACGTCACCAACATCACCGGCCACCACAACGGCGTGCGGCTCTCCCTCGACGGCGAGCCGCTGGGCAGCGGCGAGCTGCGCGTGCCCCCGCGCACGAGTGCGTTCCTCGCGCTCGGGCTCGACACCCCGGTTGGCCGCCTCGATTGGGCGAACGCCGAGCTCACGGCGATCGCGGACGACGCCCTGGCCTTCGGGCCGCCGCTGGGCCCCGAGACGACGCTCGTCCTGCGTGGTGCGGGCGACGTCGTGGCGGCCGGCGCCACGGTCCGCCGCGACGGCGACGTCCAGACGGTCACCGCGCCGGCCGGCGTCCGGGTGCGCGTCACCCCCGCCTGACCCCCGCCTGACCCGCGCCAGGTGCCTGGGGCGGCTCCCCGGAGGGGTCCCAGGCACCCGGCGCCACCACCCGCAGCCCGGCCTCGCCAGCTAGAGGTCGCGGTGCACCTTGTGCGGGGCGGCCTGGACGCGTGGCTTGATGACCAGCAGGTCGATGTTGACGTGCGCCGGTCGGGACACCATCCACCCGATCGCGTCGGCCACGTCCTGCGCCACCAACGGCTCCGAGACCCCGGCGTAGACCTTGTCGGCGCGCTCCCGGTCGCCGCCGAACCGGGTCAGCGCGAACTCCTCGGTGCGCACCATGCCGGGCGCGATCTCCTCGACCCGCACCGGCTGGTCGACCAGCTCGAGCCGCAGCGTCTCGGTCAGCGCGGCCACGGCGTGCTTGGCGGCGACGTAGCCGGACCCGCCTTCATAGGGGACCCGTCCCGCGATGGACCCGACGTTGAGGATGGTGCCGGCGCCCGACGCGACGAGGGCCGGGAGCAGGGCCTGGGTCACCTGGAGGGTGCCGATCACGTTGGACTCGAACATCCCTCGCCAGTCGGCGACGTCGGTGTCCGCAGCCGGCGCCTGGCCCAGCGCCCCACCGGCGTTGTTGACGAGCACGTCGAGGCGCTCACCCACCTCGGCTGCGAGTCGCGCGACGTCCTGGGCGGAGGTCACGTCGCACACGACGGCCCGGCCACCGATCTCGGCCGCCACGTCCTCGATCCGGTCGGCCCGCCGCGCGGCGCAGATGACCTCGAAGCCGTCGGCGGCGAGGCGACGCGCGGTGGCCTCCCCGATCCCGCTGCTGGCCCCGGTCACCACGGCGAGCTTGCTCATGTCGTTCCTCCTGCTGGTCGGACTGCACTGGGGTCTCGAACTGCACCGGGGTCTCGAACTGCACCGGGGTCTCGAACTGCACCGGGGTCTCGAACTGCACCGGGGTCTCGAACTGCACCGGGGTCTCGAACTGCACCGGGGTCTCGAACTGCACCGGGGTCTCGAAAGGCACCGGAGTCTCGAAAGGCATGGAGGTTGATGGCGATCCACGTCGCCTCGGCCTGCGCGAGCAGGCGGCCGTCGGCGGAGCTGAACAACGCAGTCCCACTGAGGAACTTCCGGGTGCTCGCCTTGCGGCCCCCGTCGCCCCGCGGCCACGCCATCACGACGTGTTCCTCGCCGACCATGGGGAGGCTCACGACCTGCGCCGTCATGGTGCCGAGCACCATCGGCCGCCCGGCGATGCCGGAGGCCCAGCCACCGGGACAGTCCAGGGCGGCCCAGACCGTCTCGAGGGTGACGTCCGCGGCAGGGACCCACGCCGCGGCATACTCCCCGGCGCCACCGGCGACGCGGCCCGGCCGGAGCCGCAGCCCGTCGCCGGGCTCGCGGTCGGTGCCGCACGAGAAGCAGGTGGGGAAGGGATGGTCGGCCAGGCCTTCGTAACCCGCACCAGCTGTCACGGCTGCCGCGAAGGACACCGGCGCCGGTATGCCGGTCGGCTCCAGGGCGGCACCGGTCGTCGCCTGCGCGACGGGGTGCTCGCCGTCGGCGACCTCGAGGGTGCGCAGGCCGTCGGACCGGCCGTGCACCACCTGCAGCTCCCGGTCGAGCGGGGGAGGCGTGCGCAGCCGCACGGTGACGGACTCGTCGGGACCCGGCGCGAGCAGGGCGGCCAGGTGCCCGCTGACCCAACCTCCGTTGCCCGACTCGGGCGGACCACAGAACCGCGACGGCACGACGAATCCCATGTCCCTGAACCTACTCGGCGCCGCTCAGGCCAGAATGGGCGGTGATGCCACGACCAGACGCAGCCACGCGCGAGGACCACGACGACCCGGCGCAGCCCTTCAGCCTGCGCAGCATCGCCGTCCCGGCCTACGGGCCGACGATCATCGCGGCCATCGGTGGCGGGGCGATCGTGCCGATCGTGGCCCTCAGCGCCCTCGACCTCGGGGCGTCGCAGTCGGTCGCCGCCCTCACCGTCGGGCTCGGGCTCATCGCCGAGCTGTTCTTCGCGGTGCCCGCCGGGGCCCTGGTCGAGCGGGTGGGGGAGCGCCGCGCCCTCCTGTGGGCGAGCGCGGTCGACGCGGTCGGGGCGTTCGTGGCGCTGACCGCACCCTCGCTCCTCGTCCTCATGGCGACGGTCTTCGCGATGGGGTTCACGTCGTCGGTGTTCCTCGTCGCCCGGCAGGCCTACCTCATCGACGCCGTGCCGACCTCGATGCGCGCCAGAGCCCTGTCGACGCTCGGCGGCGTCAACCGGATCGGCATGTTCATCGGGCCGTTCGTGGGGGCCCCCATCATCCACTTCTGGGGCCCTCGAGCCGGGTTCGCCGTCGCCGTGGTGGCGGGGCTGGGCGCCGCCGCCCTGGTGCAGTTCGGGCCCGACCTGACCGCCGCGCACGAGGCACAGGCCAGGGCGGAGTCGCGCGAACGCGCGCCGGTCAGCACCGCCAAGGTCCTCTGGGACCACCGCAGCACCTACCTCACCCTCGGCCTCGGCATCATGGTCATCGGCGCGGCCCGGTCCGCCCGGCTGGTGCTGCTGCCGCTCTGGGCCGAGCACGTCGGGCTCTCGGCGAGCACGACCGCGGTCATCTTCGGGATCGTCGGCGGGGTGGAGATGCTGCTGTTCTACCCGGCCGGCTCGGTGATGGACCGGTTCGGCCGGATCTGGGTCGCGGTGCCCTGCGTCGTCCTGCTCGGCGTCGGCATGCTCACGCTCCCGCTGACCCACAGCGCGCTCGCGGTGACGTTCGCCGCCCTGGTGGCCGCGGTGGGCAACGGCCTGGGCTCGGGCATCGTCATGACCCTCGGGGCCGACAGCGCCCCGGAGCGTGGGCGGTCGCAGTTCCTCGGCGGCTGGAGGTTCGTCTCGGTCGTCGGCGGGAGCGGCTCCCCGGCCCTGATCAGCCTGATCACCGCCGAGGCCGGGTTGGCCGTCGCCTGCGTCTCGCTGGGCGGTCTGGCGCTGCTCGGCACCGGGTGGCTGGCCTACTGGGTGCCGCGCTTCGACCCGGTGCGGCGAGCGACGGCCACGAGCTCGGCAGGGCTTCAGTGACGGGCTGACCGCCGCAGGTGAGAGGCTTGGGCCTGTGACCGACCTGATCGACACCACCGAGATGTACCTCAAGACGATCTTCGAGCTCGAGGAAGAGGGCATCCCGCCGCTGCGCGCCCGCATCGCCGAGCGGCTGGGCCACTCCGGCCCGACCGTGTCGCAGACGGTGGCCCGGATGGAGCGCGACGGCCTGCTGAGCCTCGCCGGCGACCGGCACCTCGAGCTGTCCGACCACGGCCGCCTGCTCGCGACGCGGGTCATGCGCAAGCACCGCCTCGCCGAGCGCCTGCTGGTCGACGTCATCGGGCTCGAGTGGGAGTACGTCCACGACGAGGCCTGCCGCTGGGAGCACGTGATGTCCGAGCGGGTCGAGCGCAAGATCCTCGCCATGCTCAAGGACCACCACGACTCGCCCTACGGCAACCCCATCCCCGGCCTCGACGAGCTGGGCGACGAGGAGCCGACCGAGGGCTTCCGCACCGGTCTGCAGACCCTCACCGAGCTGGCCGGCGAGTCTCCCGAGACGGTCCTGGTCCGCCGGATCGGGGAGCCGGTCCAGGTCGACCACGAGGCGCTCAGCCTGCTCACCGTCGCCCGCCTGCTGCCCGGCGAGCGGGTGCGGGTGCACCGGGTCGACGGCCGGGTGGTGGCCGTGCGTGAGGGTGCCCCCGAGTCGACCGGGGTGTCCCTGCCCGACGAGGTCGCCCAGCACGTCTTCGGCGCGCTGGTCTGAGGCCTCGCCCCGACCAGCGGTCTGACTGGTGGGCGGTCTTCGGCGTGTCGCGCACTGTTCGGCGCGTCGCCCACGTGGCGCTCATCTGAGCGCGGCTGGGATCTCGCCGCAAGCCGTTGACCAGCGGTTTCGAGCACGACGGCTGGCGGGTGCCTGACGTCACCTTGGGGTTTCTTGGGCGCTCCGTGACCTCAACGTGACTTTCGCGGAGGCCTTGTGTACGGTGGGCCCGATTCCCTCGCCCCCTAGGGGGGATCGGCTCGATGTGGAAACGCCTAGTCCTGTCACCACGCCCGAGTCACTCAGTACAAACCGCTTGGCAGGAGCGGGGGACCCAATTTTGGGCCTTCTCTTCACGAAAAGGTCCTTGGGGTTAAGTCTCCACGCACGCGCCCGCAAGGTCGGGTGACAACCGTGGAGGCCGGGTGATCTACCTCCACCCGAACCCGACAGCTCACCTCGTAGGCGCTGGAGGTTCATCCATCGTGGCTTCACAGAGTTCTGGCCGCCACCGCGCGCCGGGCCGTTTCAACCCCGTCTCCGAGCTGTCCGGCATCGTGGCCAGCGCCGCGCAGCCGGCCGTCAAGACCTCAGCGGTCATCGCCGCTTCCGGTGGTCTCGTCGCCTCGTTCGCCCTTCCCGCCTCCGCTGCCAGTGCCGCTCCGGCCCCGGCCGCCCAGGCCGCCACCACCGCCGCGCCGGTCGCCGTCCGGGCCCCCGAGACCGCGGCTCCCGCGGCCTCCAGCGCCTTCGGCGTCATCGGCTTCAAGGCGACCGCCAAGCCGAAGCCCAAGCCGAAGCCGAAGCCCGTGGTGCGCGTCGTCCACACGGTCGTCCGCAGCACCGCGGTCGCCAGCCGGTCCACCGTGCGCAAGGACTACACCAGCCTGAAGCCCGCCGCCGGCGGCGTGCTGGCCATCGCGGCCCAGTACGAAGGCCTGATGTACTCCTACGGCGGCACCAGCCCGTCGACCGGCTTCGACTGCTCCGGCTTCACCCAGTACGTCTTCGGCCGGGTCGGCATCAGCCTCCCCCGCACCGCCGAGCAGCAGCGCAACGCCACCACCCGCGTGTCGAACCCGCAGCCGGGAGACCTGGTCTTCTTCGGCAGCCCCGCGTACCACGTGGGCATCTACGCCGGGAACGGCATGATGTGGGACTCCCCGCGCAGCGGCAAGGCCGTCGCCCTCCGCTCGATCTGGTCCTCGAACGTCACCTACGGTCGTCCCTGACCGAGCTGACCGGTCAGGCTGATGCCAGACCGCGAGCCACGCACCGCAGGCCCCCTTCCGCTTCGGCGGCCGGGGGCCTGCGGCGTCGAGGGCGGCGTTGAGGGTGGCGTTGGTCTGCCGTGTCGGTATGCCGTGGGCTCGCCAGGTTGCGCCGTGCCCCAGGTGCGCCGTCGTGTGAGGATGGAGCGATGGACCTGGGTGGACAGACGAACGTGGACGAAGCGACGAACGTGGACGAAGCGATGAACGTGGACGAAGCGATGAACGTGGACGAGGCGATGAACGTGGACGAAGCGACGAACCCGGCAGCCTCGAGCAACGCAGTGCAGATCGACGTCTGGGCCGACGTGGTCTGCCCGTGGTGCTACCTCGGCAAGCGACGGCTCGAGATCGCCATCGCCGAGAGTGCGCACCCGGCCGAGGTGAGCGTGACCTACCACGCCTACGAGCTCGACCCGAAGGCCGCGCACAGCACGGGGGAGACGGTGCTGGCCTGGCTGGCCCAGCGCTACCGCACCGACCTCGACAGCGCCCGCGAGATCGCCGAGCGCCCCGCCGTGATGGGTCGCCCGGACGGCGTGCACATCGACGTTGACAAGCAGCTGCGGGCGAACTCGTTCGACGCCCACCGGCTCGTCGCCCTGGGTCTGGCGCAGGGTGGCCCCGCGCTCCAGGCCGCCGTCCTCGAGCGGTTCTACAGTGCGCACTTCTCCGAGGGCAAGGCGATCGACGACATCGAGACCCTCCAGCGGCTCGGGGCCGAGGCCGGCCTCGACGGACGCCGGGTCTCCGCGATCCTGGCCAGCGACGAGTTCGCCGACCAGGTGCGCGCCGACGAGGCCGCAGCGACCGACATCGGCATCACCGGCGTCCCCTTCTTCATGGCCAACCGCCGGGTGGCGCTGTCCGGCGCCCACAGCCCCGAGGTGATCGGCCAGCTGATCGAGTCGGCGACCAACGACGACCACGAGTCGATGAGCGCCGGCGCCTGACTGACCCTCTGACCCGCGCTGCGCACGCAACCTTTGCTAGCAAAGGAAACCCGTTCGCGGACAGGTTGCAACGTGTCCATCAACCGGGAACCTCTGCTAGCAAAGGTTGCTTCAGGGGGCGAGGGCGGCCTCGAAGTCGGTCAGCGCCTGGTGGCTGAAGAGCACGAACCGCACCAGCTCGATCCCGCCGGCGGCGCCCTGGTCGCGCAGCTCCGCCCGCACGGCAGCGACGGCGATCCGGGCCACGTCGGCCGGGTCCCAGCCGTAGATCCCCGCGCTCACGGCCGGGAACGCCACGCTCGACGCCCCGACCGCACGAGCGACCTGCAGCGACCGGCGGAAACAGGACGCCAGCAGGTCGGGGTCGGTCTCACCGCGGTGCCGGTTCGGGCCGACGGTATGGATCACCCACCGCGCCGCCAGGTCGCCCGCCCCCGTGGCCACCGCCTCCCCGACGGGCAGCCCGTCCGGCAGGCTGGTGCGCCGCAGCTCCCTGCACTCGGCCAGCAGGCGCGGCCCCGCGGCGGCGTGGATGGCCCCGTCGACCCCACCGCCGCCGAGCAGCGCGGAGTTCGCGGCGTTGACGATGGCGTCGACGGCTTGCGTCGTGATGTCACCCAGGACGGCTTCGATCGTGGCCATCCACCCACGGTAGGCCGCGCGCCCGCCGGGGGCACGGCGGCATACCTAGGGGTTGACGGCCAGGAAGACGAAGGCCGCCAGCAGCACGAGGTGCACGCCGCCCTGCAGGCGCGTCGCACGCCCGGGCACCACGGTCAGCACGCTGACCACGACGGTGAGCGCCAGCAGCACCATCTGCACCGGCCCGAGCCCCAGCAACAGCGGACCTTCGAGCCAGATCGAGGCGATCGCGATCGCGGGGATGGTCAGGCCGATGCTGGCCATCGCCGACCCGAGCGCGAGGTTGAGGCTGGTCTGGATCCGGTTGCCGCGGGCGGCGCGCGCCGCGGCGAGGGTCTCCGGCAGCAGCACGAGCAGCGCGATGACGACCCCGACGAACGACTGCGGGAACCCGGCCGCCGCGACGCCTGACTCGATGGCCGGCGACTCGACCTTCGCGAGCCCGACCACCGCGACCAGCGAGACCAGCAGGAGCCCGAGGCTGGTCCAGGTCTCGCGGTCGGTGGGGGGCTCGGCGTGCTCGTCCTCCAGCGGCTCCCCGTCGTGGGCGACCGGCAGGAAGAAGTCGCGGTGTCGTCGCGTCTGGGTCGACACGAACATGCCGTAGAGGGCCAGCGAGATGACGGCCGCGAACGCCAGCTGCGAGCTGGAGAACTCCGGACCGGGCGCGCTGGTCGTGAAGGTGGGCACCACCATCGTCATCACGGCCAGCGTGGTGACCGTGGCGAGCGCCGCCCCCGTGCCCTCGGCGTTGAACGAGATCAGGCGGTACTTCACCGCCCCGACGAACAGCGACAGACCCACGATCCCGTTGCAGGTGATCATCACCGCCGCGAACACGGTGTCCCGGGCCAGCGACGCGGTGTCCTTGCCGCCGCTGATCATCAGCGTGACGATGAGCGCCACCTCGATGATCGTCACCGCGACGGCCAGCACCAGCGACCCGAACGGTTCACCCACCCGGTGTGCGACGACCTCCGCGTGGTGCACGGCGGCCAGCACCGCAGCCGCCAGCGCCACGGCCACGATGATCACCGGGACGGTGCCCAGGTGTCGGCCCCAGGTGAGCAGGAGCGCGACGATGGCTATCAGTGGCGCGAGGGTGGTCCAGGTGAGCAGGCTCTTGGTGGGGCCACCCTTCGTGGAAGCCTTCTGGGTCGAGCCGTTCTTCGCAGTGGTGCTCTTGGACTGGGTGCTGGTCGTTTTCGCGGCCATGGGGCATTCTCGCAGGTGGACGGCCGACCCCTCCAATCCTTGGCGGCCCACCCCGACTCGCTACGGTCGACCCATGACCTTCTCGATCGTCGGCCAGGTCGGTGACGCCTTCGGCATCGCCGTCGCGAGCAAGTTCCCGTTCGTGGGTGCCGTGGTGCCCGAGGTGCGCCCCGGGGTCGGCGCTGTGGCGACCCAGGCGATGGCGCGAGTCGCCTACCGCGCGGTCGCCCTCGACGCCCTCGCCAGTGGCGCCGACGCCGCCGAGGCGGTCACCGCCTGCACCACGCCCGACCCTGAGCGGGCCCACCGGCAGCTCGGGGTGGTCGGCGTCGGCTCACAGGCCACCTACACCGGCGAGTCCTGCCTGGACTGGGCCGGCGGCGTCTGCGGCCGCGACGAGACCGGCGGCTACGCCATCCAGGGCAACATCCTCACCGGACCCGACGTGGTCTCCGAGATGGAAGCCGCCTGGCTGGCGGGCGCGGGCCGCTCCCTCACCGACCGTCTCATCGCGGCGCTGCTCGCCGGCGACGCGGCGGGCGGCGACTCGCGCGGTCGCCAGGGCGCCGCCCTGTATGCCGTGCAGCCGGGCGCGGGGTACGACCACTGCGGGGTCCTCGCCGACCTCCGGGTCGACGACCACGAGGACGCGCCGCAGGAGCTCGCCCGGCTGCTGCGGATGAACGACCTGATCTTCGGCGGCCCCGAAGACGTCAGCCCGCTCGAGGGCGAGCTCGCCGACGAGGTGGCCCTGCGGCTGTCCTCCCTGGGGTTCTCCGGCGAGGTCTCCAGCGCCCTGTCGTCGTGGGCGGGCGAGGCGAACTACGAGATGCGCATGACGCCCGACGGCATCGACGCCAAGGTCCTCGAGACGCTCCGCGCGGCCACCCCGGACGCGTAGAGCAAGCCGTTCAGTCCGCGGTCGGCTCGGAGGTCGGGTCTGCGCCCTTCCCCGGGTCTGCGTTCGTTCCCGGGTCTGCGCTCTGTCCCGGGTCTGCGCTCGCCCCGGTCCCGTTCGCCCCGGTTGCGTTCGGGCCGGGGTTGGCGTTGCTCCCGCGGCGGCGTTCGCGCTCCCGCTCGAGCTGCTCGGCCGCCAACCGCTCCCGCTCGAGCCGCTGGCGCTTCGCCTCCCGGGTCTGCGCCTCGGCCCGCTCGCGCACCTTCCGCAGGAACTCCGCGTCGTCGTCCGGGTTCGTCGGCACGAACCGTCCCGGCCGCTCGTACTCCGGGAACGCCGCGCCGGTGTTGCCCTTGTACGGCAGGCTCCGCTGCGGGGTCTGCGGGCGTCCGGCTACGAGCCAGGCCACAGCCCCCACGACCGAGGTGATGAGCACCACGAAGATCCAGGTCACCTTGGGCAGGTTCCTGATCCGCGACTCGTCGGTCATGATCACGTCGAAGAGGCAGTAGATCCACAACGCCGTCCCAAGGATCCCCAACCCGAGTTCTGCTCGAATCACGCGGCGATAGTGGCACAGCAGCGCAGGTCCGGACCGCCGAATCGGGAGATCTCAGCCGAAAGGGGCCGGCCCTCAGCGCTTCAGGATCCGGGCCTCCCACGGGCGCAGCGTGGCGGTCGGCGAGCCGGGCTCGCCGAGGTTGCCGAGCAGGAGCGCAGCCGAGTCCCACCCGTCGAGGTCGAGGGTGCCGTCCTGGCCCAGACCCGAGAGGTCGAGATCGTCGGAGGAGAAGTTCGCCAGCACCAGCAGCTCGACCCCCTCGTAGGACCGCGTGAACGCATAGAGCGTCTCGTGGTCGGGCGCGAGCAGGTGGAAGTCGCCGTGCGCGATCGCCGGCTCGGTGTGGCGCAGCTCGATGACCCGCCGGTAGTGGTGGAACACCGAGTCCTGGTCGGCCACCGCCGCCGCCGCGTTGATCTCCGGGTAGTTCGGGTTCGCGGGGGCCCACGGCTTCCCGCTGGTGAAACCGGCGTTGGGGCTGTCGTCCCACTGCATGGGGGAGCGGGCGTTGTCGCGGCTGCCGAGCCTGAGGTTGGCGAGGATCTCCTCCACGTTACCGCCCACGCCGGACGCCAGCCGGTAGTAGTTGACCGACTCGATGTCGAGGAAGTCGTCGGCCGACGCGAACGGCACGTTCGTCATGCCGAGCTCCTCGCCCTGGTAGACGTACGGCGTGCCACGGTGCAGGTGGAGCACGGTGCCCAGCAGCTTCGCCGACGCGACCCGGTGCTCGGGGGCGTCGGACCCGAACCGCGACACCGCCCGCGGCTGATCGTGGTTGTTCCAGTAGAGCGAGTTCCAGCCGACCTCGGCCAGCGCGTCCTGCCAGCGGCCGAGCGACGCCTTGAGGTCGCGCAGGTCGACCCGGCTCCGGTCCCACTTGTGCGCCCCGATGTCGAGCCCCACGTGCTCGAACTGGAAGACCATGTCGACCTCGTGCCGCTGCGGGTCGGTGTAGAGGATCGCGTCCTCGACGGTCACGCCCGGCATCTCGCCGACGGTCAGCAGCTTCTCGGTGCGCCCCTCGAAGACGGCCGCGTGCATCTCCTGGAGGAACTCGTGGATGCGGGGCCCGTTCAGGAAGTGCGGCGTGCCGTCACCGAGCTGGGGCGTGGTGGGCAGCGGCTCACCGTCGGGCAGCGACGTGACCTTGGAGATCATGTTGATGACGTCCATCCGGAACCCGTCGATCCCGCGGTCCAGCCACCAGCGCATCATCGCGTAGACGGCCTCGCGCACCTCCGGGTTCTCCCAGTTGAGGTCGGGCTGCTTGCGGCTGAACAGGTGGAGGTAGTACTCACCGGTCGCCTCGTCGAGCTCCCACGCGGGCCCGCTGAAGAACGACTCCCAGTTGGTCGGCTCGGCGCCCACCTCGCCGGCGGTGTGGCCCGCTCGGGCGGTCCGCCACCAGTACCAGTCGCGCTTCGGGTTGTCCTGGTTCGACCGCGACTCCACGAACCACGGGTGCTCGTCGGACGTGTGGTTGACCACCAGGTCCATGACGATGCGTATGCCGCGGTCGTGCGCCCTCGCGATCAGCTCGTCGACGTCGGCCAGGGTGCCGAAGGTCGGGTCGATGTCCTGGTAGTCGGCGATGTCGTAGCCGTTGTCGTCCTGCGGGCTGGTGTAGATCGGCGACAGCCAGACCACGTCGACCCCGAGCTGCTGGAGGTAGTCCAGCCGGCTGATGATGCCGGGCACGTCGCCGATGCCGTCACCGTCGGAGTCCTGGAAGCTGCGCGGGTAGATCTGGTAGACGACGGCTTCACGGAACCACTGGTCATCGCTCATGCCCGGAGTCTTCCGAGCCACGGAGTCGTCGGCAAGCGGGTCTCGCCCGCCCGAGCAGCTAGGGCCGCCGGTGGATGGTGACGCGTTTGCGTCCGCCGGGCTCCCGGGTGATCCGGTGGTGGAACCCCGGGTGGTGGATGCGCCGGTGGTGGAACCCGCACAACGGAACTGCCTGGTCGAGGT